>NZ_JCBAPH010000001.1:0-1586872 GCF_059818345.1 Mechercharimyces mesophilus
CGCAAATTTTTAGCGAAGGGTTATTTATATGATGCGGCTGAAAGAGCATTAGAGATAGGATATCACACATAATTCTCACATGGGTTTCCTTGAGATTAGAGAAAAGGGTTTAATTTTTGCAAATATAAACTTATTTTTACCAATCAAAATTAATTGTTTTACCTTTTTTGCCGATTTACCCTCGATTGTTTTACCTTTTTTGCGCGTTGAATAAAAAGCTGTATCGTAGTCATAGTAAAGGATACAGCCGATATTATCGCTAAAAAGTCCAGATTTGTTCTTTTCTTTATAGTCGTTATGAAACGAAGAAAACGGGAGGGCCATCGCAAACAAAGTGAGTTGACGAAGAGGAGACGGAAACTCGTTCTATTTATGATTTTGATTCAGGGAGTTTTGTTCCGCACCAAGGGCAGAAATAAATAATTACGTATGAAGGACCGCCGTCATGAATGATAATGCCGTATTCATCGGAATTTAGATCGTAATAAATCAAGTTATCTGGACAATCGAAAGGACTTTCGTGTTGGTCACAAACGTAATTAGCATGATAAGTCATGGATTTGCAACAATGTGATTTACTCATGTATACCTCCTAGATTAAATCTCTACTACTATTTATAACACACCTTATTGATATAGGTTTAAAGATAGCACAGTTCATAGCGCATAGATATCGAAATGAACAACGCAATAAACATCTATTACTATTAAATACTATTTATTTACAGTTACTATACCTATATCCTTATTCGCGAGATAAGGAGTGCCAGTAATGTCTCCATAACGCTAATCATAGAGCCATAAATAACGTTATTACTGTCAAGTCCTTACCTGTCCTTGACTGCGAGTAAATAAGACCGAAAGGAAAACGGATAAGGAGGAGTATCCTTTGGTAATTTTATTGCGAAGTCCATTGCGCCAAGTATACAGTTATGACGTTCCTATTAACGCCACAGGCGTATTCAAGTCGTTTAGTCGCGCTGATACGTCCACTGCGTTAGCTAGCGAAGATATCCAACGCATAACAAACGAAAGGAGGCGAAACCATGGCGTTAAAACGTTTAGAAGCGAAGCATTACAAAGCGTTAAGTTATCTCATTCAACCGGATAATGGCGGTTTGTCGCTCTCGGAGATTGCGGAAGAATGCGGAGTAACGAGAAAGACGTTATGGGAATGGCGGAATGATGATACGTTTGATCGCGAATTTAAGAAACAGATGCGAAGGTTAGTCGGAGACAGGGCGCCTGAATTACTGGAAGCCGGAATTATGCAAGCATTATCGGGTAGCGGAAAGCATCTCGAATTAATGCTGAAATCGATAGGCGGTATCCTTACGGATGAAGTCGAGGTAAACCAAAACGTAAATAGCAACGTGTCTCATAACGTAGATGATATTAAGGCGCGGTTGGAACGGTATAAGAAGCGTAAGGGAGACGAAGGGGATGACGATGCAGAAGAAAGTGAAACAGAAACGGAAGTAGGCGAGGAGGAGACGGAAGAAAGCGAAGAAGATAGATATATTCAGGATAAAGACATTGATATCGATGATTTCGAAGACGGAGAATGGGCGTAACGGAGTAATGTCGAGAAGTATCGTATTCATTTCGTAGAGATAGCGCTTTTAATAACGGGGGAGGACGTTGAAATTACGACAGGCGTTACGCTTTTCATTTCGGGGGTGACATATAAATAAGTAGGGATACGGTTGATTGCGTGGGGTATCGCGGTATGAAGAGGTAACGCATGTAACGTTGGACTATCGTATACACCCGCTGTACGCCTTTTATGGACGTCCTCCTCGAAATTTTCCGTATCCCATTCGAATACCTACCGTATATTTACATTTACTATACGCCATTTCATTCATTACGGAGGTCCTATCTAGTATTGGGACATGGGGGTATATTGCGTAGGACATACGGTGTGGAGAGGAGGCGTAGTGCCATACGTACCAACGGTTACAGACGTTATGCACTACGTATATATACGCATGGCTACGAAGTGCATACTGATGATGACGTCATTATACTTCTTATTGGTATACACGAGTGTAGTCGTAGCAAGCGATTTACGGTTTCGTTCAATGTAACAAAACTCTTTTCTGTTACATTCGATATGAGTCGATATGAATAACGATACGTTGATGCAGAGAGAGGAAGAGGTGACAATTCGCATACGTTATGACCCCCCAGGCGGGGGTAGCGAAGAGGTGGCGTCTGGCGTAAGTAGAATCCGCGTAATAAAAATAATGTTCGGAGGGAATCGTTGGTATCCGCTAGGGAGTCGGTGGGGCTACGGTAATCACCAATAAATAAAGGGGAAAGTATCCTTCTCGTAGAAATACGTATTTCGGGAGGGATATTTTGTGAGTATCTTAGATAAAGTCACAGGTGTTGCGAAGTATAAGGAAACCGTTTCTCAATTAGAGTCGGAGATAGAACGTGTATCAAACGATAATTCGATGTTAAAGAAAGATAACAGTCGATTGGAGGAGAAACTGGAGGCGATAACTCGTGATTTGAATAACCAGAACAAGTTAAATAACGAATTAGGTCACGAGGTTAACGATTTGCAGAGTAAAGAATCGAAGTACAAAGAAGACATCGAGCAGTACAGCAGTCATTTCGGGAAGTTACCGAAACAACCGAAGTCTTTCATTATTGATGAATACGATAGAGACAAAAGTTTCTTCGATCATCTTGAGAAGATAAAAGGCAATCCGTTTAATGCGGATCAAGTCGAAGCAATCCGATATAACATGGACAAGAATTTACGTATTATTGCAGGGGCGGGAAGCGGCAAGACGGAAACAATTTGCTCTAAGGCGGTTTATCTGGCAACGATGGAACGAGTGGAAGAATCGCGGATATGTATGATTACTTTCACGCGTAAGGCTAGCGATGAGATGGAGCACCGCGTACATCAATTCTTAGGGACGGATCAAACACAACTACGTATAGGTACGTTTCATAGCGTGTTCATCAAACTATTCCATGAGCTAAAAAACCAATTTCCGGCAGTGAGATCTATTGGGGTACAGGGCGGTGATCCTGACGAGGGAGATAGTAATTACGGAAGAATATTAGGCAGACTAATCACCAAATATAAACTACATGAATTCAATAAGCACGGGGATAAGAAGATAAAAGACCGTATTTCTTACTGGGTTAATATGGGTTATTCTTTGGAAGACATGGTTGGTGCGATAAAGAAGCACTTCGATAATCTACTAGAGGATAGTAAAGGGCAAGAGCCGATTAGCGAGCGATTTAAACTGATGATGGAGGAGTTTAATAAAACGCGTAAAGATGAGGGCATTGTTATTTACGATGATTATATGGTCAATCTTTATGAAGCATTAAACCAGTTTGAATCAGTACGAGATTACGTTAGAAGAAGGTTCGATTACATTTTTATAGATGAATTCCAAGATACGAATCCATTACAGGTGCAAATAGTAAACCTCATAACACCGCCTGAATCAAACGAAGGTGCAAAATTGATTATTGTTGGAGACGATGATCAAAGTATATATGCATTCAGAGGGTCAGATCCTGGTTTTATCAAGGAATTTGATCGAACCCGCGATACCCATACGGTGGAACTGATGATAAATTACCGTTCTTCTCCGAATATCGTGAAAGGTGGTAATCGTGGTATTGCGTATAACAAACACGATAGGATTGAAAAATCGATGAAGCCTTTCCACAAAAAAAATGGTCAGGCTTATACTGTGATTGCGGATAATTCTATCGAGGAAGCTAATTGGGTAGTTGATCAAATTGAGCGTCTGGGGGGAAGAGAGGCGTTTAAATTTGCAGATATTGTGGAGAAACCTAACTATACAAATAGTGTTATTATTTACCGCTCTGTAGGGCAGCTACAAAGAATATATCAGGTTTTAACTCGAAGAAAGGTACCGTTTGTAGTCGAAAAGAACGACGACGTTCTGGGTGTATTTAATATCGCGGAATTTAAGTATGCTTTTGCTTCTTGGAGAAAACTTTTTGAGAAAGAAGAAGATGAAAACAATGCATGGTTGGGTATTCTACAGTACACTGCAATGAAGTATTATGTGAAAAATAATAGAATTAGGGAGTTTAATGCTAGTAATGATGGAGCGGAACCGGCCGTAATGATTAAAAACTTCCTTCGGTTTTTAGAGGGCAATACCTTTAAGAGCAATAATATAGATCCGGTAAGGAATTACTTAAATCTTATTCACAAAGCATATCAGGGAAAAAAGATCTCTATACCTGATTTATTTAACCAGCTAAAACAGTTTCCAAAAGTAAAAAAAGAGTTACCACTAGAGGATCTTGATTGTATTGAAGTAGAATGTAAAGAACATCCTTCTTGGGCTACTTTGATTGCTTACTACACTGAATTAAGAAAAAAGAAAGAGGATATGAAAAAGAACTTAGAATTGTACTATAAGAAACCGTGTGAGTATAATGGAATATATCTACTAACGATCCATAGGGCAAAGGGATTAGCCTTCGATAATGTCTTCGTGGTTGGTTGCTACGATGGAGGGCTACCTGCGGGGCAGGCTGTGCCGCTTGATCAAATTAATCTAGTTGAATGCAGAGAAAAAGCAGCGCCTTCTTCTACTATCGAAGAGGAGCGGAGACTCATGTATGTAGCTGTAACAAGAGCGAGAAAAAATGTCTATGTCACAGCTCCGGCAACGCAGTCTGATAAGCCGTGTCCAAGATCTCCTTTTCTAAAGGAAATTCGGTTCCCGATGAAAAAAGCGAGCGAATGGAGAAGTTGAATAAGCGATACTTGGCATCCCCTTAGAGGGTGCCTTTTCTTTTGTACAAAACGAAAAAGAGACGGAACGCATCCGCCTCTAATCCGTATTCATATCGCGAACCAATCGCTATCCTACGCTTCCTCTACGAAGCCTTACGTTTCCGCCAGAAGACGAATGCGATAATCGCTAATCCGATAACAACCGCAATCAAACCGTAAAACATCATTTGTGGCTCATCTGATGCGGTTTTCAGAAAACACGCATCTCCGCAAGTAATTCATATTTGGTAATATAGCTGGTAAGCAGATATCATAAGGGGGTTTAACATTGGAGAAGCCTATAACGGAGAAAAAGAAGATGATAGAAAAGTTTTACAAAATATCGACACCCATTGTAGCCTTTATTGCGCTCATTATGACGGTTAAGACTGATAATGATATATGGATGATGGCTATGTTTGCGTATATTACTGGGGTGGCAACGATATTGAGCGTTATGGATTTCATAGAGACCAGAAAAGAGAGCGGAAAGTTAAAAATAATGAGTGGCTTATTTACAATCGCTTTTGTCGCAAGTGTTTTTGTTTATTGCATTGTGAATATGCTTTTTCGTTCATGAGTTAGGAGGCATCTCATAGCGGATGCTTTTTTCTTTGTTCATTTATTGCGAAAAGGAGGCGTCAAATGGATAACGCAGCTGAGCCGACAACCTCTCATTTCTCCGAAACAGAAACGAAACGCCTACGTTTGGTAGGCGCTAAGGGTAGGGAGTTGCGCAATCATTACCGAAAGGCAATCGAGAAGTATAACGAAGAGGCTTCGCTTAGGAATTTGAAGCGAATGGAGAAGGCGAGGAGGCGGTATGAGCAATTGAAAAAGAATTAGCAAAAGAACTTAAACTGATGTATAGATAAACTATGGAATTACATTTGACTTATAGTAGTATAAGATGTTAAAGTTACTATTATGTAATAAATTAAACATAATTTTTTATAAGGAGTGGATAAATGATATATAAGGTGCTATATGGAATTGTTTTTATATTCTTTTGGTTCGTTCTCTTTAAGTTGACGAAAGTCCTAATTAACCATTCTCCTTGGTCCCTTCAAGTCGATAATATACTATCAATCGTTGGTTTATTGTTAATAACAATGATTTCTTTTATCCTTACATCGATTATTCTAAAAAATCGAAGTTAAATCAGAAGGGTGTTGTAAATGATAAAAAAAATTGCAGTGTTCGCAGTTATTGCTGTACTTGTAGCCTCAACAACTATTCAATCTAAAGCCGAAGCAGCTAAAGTACCATGGGCTGAAGCAGCTTTCTATATCGTGAAAAAAGCAGGTAATCATTGGTATGAAGTAGATCCGAATACTTCTTATAGTGGATGGGTAGACCAGGTTAATTCAGGATCTATTTACTTTAATCACGGAAACTATGGAGCTCATCTAAAACATACTGTGGATGTAGAGTATAACTTGAAGTATTATAAAATGAATATGGTGGCAAGTACTTCTTTCGTGAATTGGCCAGGAAAAATATCTGTAATTGTTACGGATCCTGGAGGTAAAGATGTGATTTCTAAAACGATAACAGCTAATCAACTCGTTCAACTAGATTCGGGACCGAAGGGTGAGTATGAAGTAAGATTTGTTGAGAATTCAGAGGAAAAATGGGATTGCTACATATCGCTAGAGCATCCATATGTAAAACAACCATTGGAAAGGTCTTCGCAAAAAGAGGATATATTTAATCAGGAAAGACCTGCTCTCCCAAAAGAAGAAGACATTGAAATTGTGGAAAATGAAATAGGAAGCTTTATGTTTGTAAAACCCTCAATTAGTCATAAAGAAGTAGAGAGTCAAGAGAAATTGAAATCCAGAGAGTTTACTAGCAAGGAGAGAACTATTAAAGAGCTAAGTTTTGCGGATTTAGAAAACCAGAGTTTTGATCAAGAGAAAAAAATGTATGTTAGTGATTTTAAAGATTTCAGTATTGGTGATGATGTACATTTTTCTGACGTAATACAGATAATTCACTATGAAAAAAGTGAAAATACTACGTACATCGGGTTTTTAGATAATGATGGAGACGTCATTAAATGGCCGTTTAAAGGTGATTTAACAGATCAGTATGAAGAAGGCTCTACTCTATCTCTTACATTTGAAGTAGAGAGCAGAATGGGTACCTCTTTTGAAACTCTGAACTACTTTAATTATGCTTACGAAAATGATTTTAAAGTTCCTAGTATAGAGCTATATCAATAGGAATTGAGTTATTGACTTTGACCAGCGCTCGCTGGTCTTTTTTTATTGTTGTATTTCTTGACGTTTACTCAAGATAAAAAGTGAATTTATAATGTGATCTGTGGATGAACTTAAGTTTGGAAAGTAAGAATACTCGGTTCTAAATACTAATAAGGTGATGACGGGTAATGAGTAAGCTAAACGAAATCGAAATCAAGGTTAATCTCGAAACTGACGGAGCCAGGGCGAAACTCGCGGAATTTGGTTATGAAATGAAGAAAACGGCGGAGTTAGCGGGAAGAGTGATGGCATTGCTGGAACCGTTGGCCGGTTGTTGCGAGGATGACTACGACGATGAAGACGAAGAGGATTACGTAGGAGGCGTCATACAGCTCTGTGGTAAGGATTCGTTAAATATTGCGTTGTACTACTCATATGAAGAAGCCGTTAAGCATGCGAAATCAATTAATAATAATGTTTTTACGGGTGAAGAGGCTCATGCGCTTAAATTACCGATTGAATGGACGTTTATCGACGGGAGTGGAGCAAGACGGGTTATGGTGGATAGAGAAACACATTCCTAGGCGAGATCTACACCGCCTCTAACGAAAGAAAAATAAGAATAGGCACAAATCATATCAAACGAATACCAAACGCTCTTAAAATCGATTTAATTAGCCGTTTTCTGAAAAACACTTGAAACTCTCTTTCCTACTCTACCAACAAATGCTACAATACTAGTGTTTAAGGTTAGAAAAGGAAAGGGAGGGAATCGGTTATTGGGGAAATACTTACGCAGGTTTCAACGTACTCTATTGAGCCAAAAGGGAGCGACTGCCGGTGGAGTACTTCTCGGAGCATTTGGTGGGAGTCAGTTATTAGGAGCTGTTGACGAGTTTGGACCGATGGCGGGGCAGAAATTGGCGAAGGAAGCGGATGAAGCTACCGTAGCAACGGCAAAGCCAAAGATCGAGACTTACACCAAAACAGAAAACGGTAAGACAAGGCGGTACATGAAATCGACAGATGGGCGTGAGATCAAGCTAAGGAACGGTCATTTAGCTGGACAGACACATCCTAAAACTGGAGTTCCATTTGATAAAAACGGTTTCCCTGATTTTAATGACTGGAAAAAAGGACCGGACATTCATTTGAACGAGGGGTCTTACTTAAAAAGCGACTATATACAGTTTAAAGAGGCTACTAAAATACTAGATGAACAAATAAAGAAAAATCCAGAAATGAAAGACTTATTTACTAAGGATCAACTAGATGCGATAGCAGAACATGAAGACCGGATACCTGATTTAACGTGGCATCATCATCAAGAATCAGGTAAGCTTCAACTAGTTGACGCAAAAGTACATGGTAAAACTAATCATACTGGCGGAAGAGATGTTTGGGGCGGAGGTAGAGAATATAGATAGATTTGAGGAGTGAGACGTTATGAAATGGAAATACACAAAGCCTGTAGATGTAGAAGCAATTTATGAAGTCGAAAAAAAGATTGGGTTTAAGCTACCTCAGGATTACATCGAATGTGTGAAAAAATTTAATGGTGGAAGACCAACCCCCCATGTTTTTGATTTAGGGGCTGTAAAAGGAAAAGTATTTGGAAATTTATTCGACATTAATGATTCAGGTGGTAATTTTTCTGTTTATGAGGCTTACGAAACAACATGTGATGAACACGAACTTCCGACCGAGTTAGTGCCGTTTGCAGATGATCCCTCTGGTGACTTTTTCTGTTTTGATTACAGGTCCTTGGAAAACGGTGAGCCTATAATCGTGCTCTACGATCATGAACGCGAATATGATTCTGAAAACGAAAAGGATAGCCTACGCAAAGTTGCTAATTCTTTATCAGAATTCCTTTCAATGATGTATGACCCCGAAAATTGAATATTAAGCGACTCCCTTCTTGGAGTCGCTTTTTCTACGCAAAAGAAAAACGCCGTCTATAACTCGATTCCGGCGTAAATTTCGTCCATATCGCTTTGTTCAATACCGATATACCGCATCGTCTCGCGCTGACTCGAATGGTTCAGCGCTTTTGTGATGTAAGTTAAATCAACTCCGGATTTGAATCGATGATAAGCGAACGTCTTTCTTAACGTATGCGTACCGACGTTCTCTTTGATGCCAACGTGTTCAGCCGCTTGTTTAAGGATGCGGAGTGCTTGGAAACGGGATATGGGTTTGTTTACGCCTTTTCGTGAAGGAAAGAGGTAGGCGTTACCGCTCATATCGGAAATTAAATAAAGGGAGAGTTCGCGTTTAATTGCGCCATTCACTAAGAATCTTTTCGACTTTTTCGTCTTCTCTTCACGGACGAAAATATATTCGGAGAGGGAGCCGTCTTTGTTTCGTATATCTCCGACTTTGAGACGGAGAATATCGCTAATACGAAGTGCCGAGTTGATTCCGATGACAAAGAGAAGGCGGTCACGGTCGTTTAATTGGCGCTTCATGGCGTTAATCTTCTTCTTTGATTTAATGGGGTGAACGATTTCCATAATATCACTCCATTCAGGTTTTGCTGCATTTATTATATGCGAATAGATCGGAAATAACAACGATCATTTACGAAATATGATCGATAATTTTATCGAAAAGGAAGGAGGAAAAGTCATTGGCGTGGATTGAGTCAGAGAAACGCTGGTTAATTCGCGAGGAAAGGCAAGAAGTCATAGACACTCTAACAGAATTGATCGAAGCCATGGCGGAGAACATCGACGATCTATCGCCAAGTGAATACGAAGAGTTGGACCAACATATGACGGAGTTGGAGCGGTTAGAGCGGATTCATGATTGCGAAGTCAACCTGTACCGCTTTGCGTGGGAGTATTTTTCGCAGGTTGGGAACGAGGATAATCCAGGCAACTGGGACGGATTTGAACTGGAGTCGCATGAGGATGCGCCATGGTTCCATGAAGAAATTTGCGACATTATGAACCACGTGTCAAATGAAGAAATTAACGCTAAAACTTGCGTTGCGGCACCTCGTGGACACGCAAAGTCATCCTTCCTATCGAAAGCTTTTCCGCTTCACGAAATTGTGTTCCGAAAACGCAAGTACATCATCATTATTTCGGAAACGCCGACGGTTGCGATGGGGAATATGGAGTGGTTGGCGCTACAACTCAAACACAACAAGAAACTGCGGGATGACTTCGGTCCACTTCTTTCGCCGAAAAAGCAAGAGAATCCAAGGGATAATAACGAAACCTTCGTCGCATGGACACCGGAAGAGAACGATAGGCAGAACCTGATTGCGAAAGTGGAGTCAACATCAACGGGGCAGGCATTGCGGGGACGTAACTGGAACGGGACACGTCCGGACCTCATTATCTGCGATGACCTTGAGTCGCGAGAGAATACGAATACGGAGGAGCTACGTCGGAAGATGAAAGACTGGTTTTCGCAAGTCGTGATCCCGCTCGGCGATCCAGGAGGAAAACGAACTGCTTACGTTTACATGGGGACGACGGTGCATCACGATTCGCTGTTAGTTCACGTATTGAAAAACCGGAAGGACTTCAAAAAGAAAATATATAGTGCCGTTATCGATTGGCCGGAGCGAATGGACTTGTGGGAGAAGTGCCAAGACATTTACCAAAATCCCGACGCAGAGGATACGGAAGCCTTGGAAAACGCTAAGGCTTTTTATTTTGCGCATGAAGACGAAATGAACAAGCGCGCAAGAGTCGTATGGCCGGAAGTCAAACCGCTATTCGAGTTGTTTCGATTCAAGTGGGACGAAGGGTCGAAAGCGTTCAATACGGAGTTGATGAACAATCCGTTGGACGAGGAATCCATGATCTTTAATCCAGAGAAGTTCACGTATTGGGACGATATTGATCCGAATACGGAGTTTCCTGCGAAACAATACGACATCTTCATGGGGATTGACTTTGCGATGGGAAAACAGAGAGGCGACTATAGCGCCATTGTGACGATAGCCAAAGACCGAAAGACGAAGACTGTTCGAGTCGTAGACGCATGGGGCGATAAGGTCCATCCTGACGTGTTTATGAAGATCATCGTAGACAAGGTGATGAAGTATCAACCACATAAAATCGCAGCAGAGGCGCAGGCGGCACAAGAGTTCTTTACGCACAAGCTCAAGGAAGCACTACGTAAAGAAGGGTATCCGGCAAATACACGAGTCAAGGAGATTAAACAGCGAACACGGAAGGAATTGCGGATTGAAGCGATGCTTCCGGATATCGAGAGTGGCCGTTTGCAGTTTAACCGCGGTCATCGAATGCTATTATGGCAATTCGAAGCATTTCCCCAAGACCACGATGATCTCCCAGATGCTTTGGCAATGGCATGGGATCTAGGGAAGGCATCGAAGGCACAGATCGTAAACAAACCTGCGTGGATGTAAAGAGAGGAGGCGAAAGAATGGCGAAGTTATTTGACGTTGGCAACCAGTTTCCCGATCCAGCGTCCCTACCTCGTCTAGCGAAATACAAACGGGGACAAAAAATATTCGAAGGGAAGCTCGAAGAGATCCGCGAAAGGGCATTGGAAATATACAATACGAAGGATCGAGCGGAGCAATTCGACCAACTTACGAAGCTCATGATTGCGGTGAATCTTCCGGATATCTTGTTGACGAAACCAATGGACTTGATGGTTGGTGAACCACCGTCATACGAGACAGGGAAACCGGATGATTCTACAGAACAGAAAGCGTTAGCGCGGATTGTCGAGGATAACGGAACCAACAAGATGATTCACGGACTAGGTGTAGGCATGGGATATCGAGGAGATGGATTCTTAAAGGTTCGATACGGTTACCGCGAGGACTATAGCGAAACACCTAGCGGAAAGCCGCCGGATGGAGCAGTCAAGGAACCGATTATCGAACCAACTGATCCGGCATATACCTTTCCGGAGATATCGGAGAACAATCGGTTGAAGTTCAAGGCGATAAATATTGCGTTCGTAGAGTGGATCGATAACGGTAAGGAAGAGGAGCCGTATCTAGTCGTTGAACGCCACGTTCCAGGCTATATCTTCAACGAAAGGTTCCGATTAGCTAATAAACGAGTGGATATCGTCGACGATGTACCAATTCAGGTGTTCGATATTGAAGAGCAGATTGGCGAAACCGAAGTAACCGAAACAGGAGTACCACGAATGTTAGTTTTCCACGTCCCTTACAAAACGACGGATGACCGTTGGGATGGGATTAGCGGGGTCGAGAAGGTGGAATCCGTTTTACAAGCGATAAACGAACGACTTGTTCAAATCGATTGGATTCTTTGGAAACACTCTGATCCGACGATGTACGGCCCAGATCTCGAAGATAACGCGACAACAAGCCCGACAGGTGGGCGATATATCCAAGTTGGTAAAGAGGAAGCAACGCCAGGCGTAATTACGTGGGATTCGCAGCTAGAAGGCGCATTCAAGGAACTCGATTACCTTCTAGGCATCGTCTATCAGATGGCGGAGACTCCGCAATGGTTGTTTGGTACGGTTATCGCGGATCGCGGGACGGACGGCGGAACAGGGACTTCGCATACCGATGGGGCGGCAATCCATGCGAGATTCATGCCGATTCTGTCCAAAGTGAAGCGTATCAGAATGCATATTGACGAAGCAATCCGTGATGCACTATGGACTTCGATGGAACTCGAAAACGTGGCGAATGAAGGTGTGGACGGATTTGAGTCGTATGAACCGATTTACCCTTCGATTAACTGGAAAGACGGTATTCCGGAGAATAAGAAAGAGCTTGCTGAAATTGCGCAGATAAGAACAGGAGAGAAGCCGACATGGGATCAGCAGACGGCAATTAAGGTTCAGGACGAAGTGGACGACATGAAGGCGAAAGAGATTTTGCGAAGGATTAAAGAAGATGAGAAGAACGCGTTTGGTACAGTGGATTCGTCAGTGTTCCATCAAGAAGAGAACCCAGTCGAAGGTGACGAGGATGGCGATGCCTAATGCGCCAGATACCGCCACCCGACTACGAACATGACGTCGAAGAGTTGATGTCGCTGTACAGATGGGCAATCGGAGAAATCGTTGATGAGCTGGAGAATTTCATAGGGACGAAATATCAACGTGCCAATCGACTAGCGATGTTAAAGAGTATATCCGACACCCTTACGGAGCTGGATAGTCAAGCGAAAGCATGGGTTGAGAAGCGGATACCTAAAGCCGTAAAAGACGGAGTAGCATACGCCATATACGAGCTTGGCGCAGCGGATAATCTAAGAGATGCAGAGAATATCGTTGAGTTTAATCGCGCAAACAAAGAGCTAATAAAAGTGGCGGTGGCAGATACGCAAAAAGATGTACTCGCGGTTTCTGAAAACATCAGTCACAGAGTACAATTCAATGTCCGAAAAATCACGTCAATGGTTATTAAATCGAATACCGCGCAAGACATTACCGGAACGAAGACGATAAAGCGGGAAATCCTCAAAAAGATGAGGAAGCGAATTGGCGAGGCAGTTGATACGGGGATCATCGATGCAGCAGGACGGAGATGGAAACCGGAGACATACGTTGAAGTTCTTGCACGAACCAAGATGATGAATCTGCATAACGAAGGCAAGACGAATGAGGCGTTAGGTCGAGGAGCCTATCTTGGAATTATTTCGAGCCATGCGGCCAAGGACGCCTGTCGATGGCACGAATCTAGGATCGTGAAGTTATCCTCATCAGCGCCAGGCACTTATCCGACTGTCGAAGAGTTGCGTGCTACAGGTCAGATATTCCATCAGTGGTGGCTTTGTGTGGCGACACACATCGAAAACCGCTTAAATTCAGGGAAACCTACGTCGAAGGATACGGCAACCCTGAGCGAAACCCGTTCACGCTATGCGTAATCACAAAGAAGGCGGGGACGTGCAGAGACTATAATAGCGGGACCTCTCGAAGGTCATGGGATAGTCCGTGCCGCGGGAAACCGTTGGATAACATGCCGAACTGTAAGCACACGGTTACAACTCTGATGAGTACGGATTACTTGCCGAAAGAGGTGAAGCAGAAGGCGGAAAGACAAGCGGAACGAGGAAATAAGGCGGTAGCGACGGGTAAGAGAAACCCGGGAAATATTTAAAGTGAGAAGGACGGAGAATTGAAATGGATAAATTGACTATGATAAAATTAGAAAGGAGTAATAGTGAATTTTGGAGGAATCCATAGCGGTTATTCCATTTTGAAAAGTTGGTGTTGAATGTGAATCCGTTGCTACTCCTTATTGAATCTATACTGATTTTTGCTGTTACAGCTATTTATATGTTTGTGTATCTAGTGAAATTGAAGAAAAATACGCAGAAAGATAGAGGGTATCGGATAATATTTTCAGGAATCTATTTACTGTTAGCTATTCCATTGATCTTGTCTGCGTTTTAAAAGAGCTGTATGGCGTCCTTAAGAAGGGCGTCTTTTTATTTTGTCCTGGCGGAAGACGGTAAAAGCCGCAATATATCGCGGCGTTGCGCGTAAAACTCGAACATAAAAATGGAGGTTAATTGATATGAAGAATACACGAAAATTACCGATGAACCTACAGATGTTTGCGGAGCCAGAAGGACATTCTCCGGCGAAAACCTCGCCTGCGGAGGCGCCAAATACCGAAGACAATCCGCCGTCGGAAGGAAAGAAAGAGGAGAAGACGATTCCCTATGATCGATTCAAGGAGGTGAACGATAGCCTTAAGGAATTTAAGAGCGTTTTTAAGG
Organism: Mechercharimyces mesophilus; assembly: GCF_059818345.1. Classification (NCBI taxonomy): domain Bacteria; kingdom Bacillati; phylum Bacillota; class Bacilli; order Caryophanales; family Thermoactinomycetaceae; genus Mechercharimyces; species Mechercharimyces mesophilus. The sequence continues at coordinate 14,718 of NZ_JCBAPH010000001.1, forward strand.
AGCTAGGAATAGATGACGTTGGGAAACTGAAAGGAATTTTGGGTGAACATGACAAACTATCGAAGGAGAAGCAAAAGCTAGAGCGCGAAAAACTTTCGGAACAGGAGCGATTGCAGAAGGATCTTTCAGACGCTCAAAAAGAAAAAGAGCAGTTCGAAAAGCAACTAGCGGAGTTGACCGAATCTAATCGTCAGCAACGGATTCAAAACGAATTCATCAAAACGGCTCAAAAGCATAACGTTGCCTACATCGAAGACGCATATAAGCTCGCTGACCTTTCTAACGTGGAAATAGGTGATGAGGGTGTAAGCGGTGTAGAGGATGTAATCAAATCACTAGTCGAAAACAAACCGTACCTAGTCGGAGAGAAAAAGCAACCGAAGGAAATTGGCAGTCCATCGAATCCGCCTTCAAATGGAGATGCAAAGACACTGAAAGCACAACTGGACGAAGCGAAGAAGGAAGGGAACTTTACGAAGGTTATCGAGATATCCAACAAAATTAAAGGATTACTTAAGTAGTCGACCGAAAAGGCGGCTATTTTTAATTTCAAAAACGGAGGTAAGGTAAATGCAAAAATCGTATGACTTTCAAGATCAGGTACGTCAGCTAGACGCTGGTATCGAAATGATCATCAATGACGCTCCGACGTTATTAGGACTAGTAGGGATGAACGGCGAGGCGATTCACAATACGAAGTACGAATGGATGAGCGACCGTTTGAACTCGAATCTATCGAGTGTAAACGGAGCCAAGACGGCAAGCGATACGACCATCGATTTGCCTGCGACAGACGGTGAAAAATTCCGTGTGAACGCGATAATCGTCGCTGGCGAGGAATATATGCGGGTGACTGCGGTGAACGGCGATCAAATTACGGTAGCACGTGGATTCGATGGTACGACGGCGGCAGACTTAGCAGATGGGGCGGAATTGCGGATCGTATCTCGTCCACAATATGAAGGCGAAAATCCTGGCACTGACGAAAGTCACGACCGTTATGTCGACTATAATTACGCACAGATTATTGAGCGTTATGCCGCTGTTTCTAAGACACAACAAGCCGTGCGGACGCATAACGTTTCTAATGAATTGAACTATCAAGTTGAGCTTCGATTACAGGAAGCAACGCGTGAGTTTAACGATTGGTTGATTTATGGACGTCGCATGAATACGTCAGGCATTCCGCGTACAACTGGCGGTTTACTCTATTTCGCGAATGCCAATGGCGCGAAAAAAGAAAATGCGAGTGGCGGAGAGTTGTCTGCGTCTTTATTGAATGGCGTCATGGAAGCCGTTTACCAACGAGGAGGTAGTGTAAATACGATTCTTACCAATACGGCAGGAGCGCGTCAAATTTCTAAATTAGCAGGCGATAGCATTCGGACAGAACGCCAAGACACAGCGACAGGGCATCGAATTTCTACGTTTGTCTCCGACATTGTCGGCGGGAACGTAGCGACGGTGGTCGTAGATCCGAACTTCCCAAAAAATAAAGTGGCGCTATTTGACCGAAATATATTGTCTATGCACCCACTTCGCCCAATGTACGATGAAGATGCTACGACTCCAGGCGCTGACTACGTTTCTCGTCAGATTCGCGGGGAGTATGGCATCAAAGTGAAGAATGCAAACGAGAAGATCGCGATTATCGAGAACATTAGCACGACGGTATCGTAGGAGGGATCGTATGGCGAAATATAAAGCACACCCAAATTACAGCGTCCTTGGCAATAAGGAACGCATTCAATTTGATTATCTCGGTGACTATGAAACGGAAAAGAAAGAAGAAGTAGAATTACTCGATGCGCTTTGTCCTACGTGGATGAAGCGCATTGATGTTCCTAAATCACAAACGGAACCCATCGAAAAAGCAGAACCATCCGAATCAGCGCCAAATCAAACGGAACAGGAAACGGTAGAACCAATCGGAGATTCCGAGCCGTCGGAAACGCCGAAAGAAAACGAAGAGAAACCGGAAGAAAAGAAAGAAGAGAAATCGAAGTCCACGAAAAAGAAAACTTCAAAGCGTTCCTCCGCTAAGTAGGGAGGTGCGCTAAATGGCGACAACAGTAAGCCTGACGGATGCGAAAATGTATTTCAACGAAGAAGTTCTGCACTCTGATGCGTGGGACGAAGTTTCGGACGAGAAACGTCAGAAGGCGCTCAACAACGCCGAACGCGTTCTCTATCGCTACTACTCGTCTTCATACGACATCGATGACGAAGACAACCGAATGCCTGTCGAAGCTGTCTACGAGCAGGCACTATGGATGCTCCGGAAAGATGATGCCATTCAAAAGGCGGAACTAGGTGTTCTTCAAGTATCGGTTGAAGGCGTCTCCGTTTTGACGAAAGGCGCAGGCACTGACGATATCGCGCCAGAAGCCAAGAAGATTATCGCACATGATTCTGGAGCTTCACACCGTGCCACTTGGACGGTGATATAAATGCCACTGGTTCCGCTCAAACAAACCGTCACCATCACGAAAAGTTCTGGAGAACTTGACGAATGGGGAAATCCGATACCTGCCGATCCCATCGAGTATGCCTGTCGCGTCAAGGAAGGTTCAGAAGTCGTCACTGATTCGCGGGGAGACGAAGTTGTCGCCTCGCTGACGGTACTTTTGAATGGACTCGTTGATGTCCGGTATGGTGACGATATTTCATACGAGAATGAACTCGGAATAGCGACTGAAGGATCGCCGAAGCGAATCGATATCATTCGGGATTTCGGTGGGAAGCCTTTGTTTACGAGGGTGAGGCTATAATGGCGAAGGTAGAATTCGATGCATCGGATTTCTTTGCGAAGACTGCGCTTATTCCAGCGAAGATTGAAGTAGCGGGAAAGACGGCAGTTCAAGCGTCAGTCGACGACTTGGAACGGATCTCTGTTAACATCGCACCGATCGATACGGGTCAGTTGAGACGTAGTTCGCAGAAAAAGGTCGAGTCGAAAGGAGATGTAATTTCGGGCGAGGTGTCGTTTTCGGCGTCAGAGCGAGGATTTAACTACGCTCTTTGGACGCATGAATACGATTATAATCTCGGCCCACAATCGTCTTCCGCAGGTGGTACTGACGGATACTCTGCGGGAAATAAATACCTTTCGCGCCCGCTTTACGGAGAGCAAAACAAATACGCAAAGTGGTGGAAGGAAGCGATGGAACGCGCATTGAGTCTATAACGAAGGGAGGTGACGGAGATACGTACACTCGAATTAATCACTTGGATTCGTAGTCGAGTCTCCTACGTATACTATCCGAATCGCTTTCCGGAGAATTCGATAGACGATTGCGTGATAGTCCGGATTTACCCAGGCGAAGGTACAGACGAATGGACGGGGAAACGAGTTCCACATTTTCAGATACTAGTCAGAGGGGCGGAGACGGACGCAGGAGGCGTAGAAGCAAAGGCTTACGAGATATTCGAATCTCTCGTCAATCAAAAGCATGTCGATATAGGGAGCGATCACATCGTACAAATCATCGCGATGGGTTCGGTTCCTTTTTTCATTGGCGTGGATGAGAACAGTAGACCAATTTACTCAATGAACTTTCGAGCGATAGTGAAACCGAAATTAGTGAGGGAGTGAAAATGAATGTCTGTAAACACGATTGATGTTCCGGTGGGTCCAGCTATTGTTGAATATGGCTCCATGACACCTACCGTCTATGATATTACGAAGGGTGGCATTGTATTTTCGGTTGAGACGAGTGTGCATGACATCACCGTCGATCAATACGGAGATACCCCAGTTAAGTCCATTTCAAAAGGACGTGCCGCGCAGGTGAAGGTTCCGTTTGCGGAATATGATTTAAGTCGTCTAGCACAGGTCATGCCGGATTCTGAGTTGGTGACGGATGCAACGGATACAGAAAAGAAAAAGCTTATCGTGAAAGCGAACGCTGGCTTCAATATGATGGAATTGGCGGATAAACTCGTGATTAAACCGACTGATCCGAGTTCTACACCGAACGACTACATTACGATTCCATTAGCCGCTCCTATGGCGGATATTGAAGCGACATTCGACAGTGATAATGTTCGGATTTACAACGTGACTTTTAAGGCCTACGTAGACAAAGATAACGATAATCAACTTTTTATACTTGGTGATGAGTCAGCGACAGCATAAAGAATTTAACGATCGGCGGGCGAAAGCTCGCCTTTTAATTTGAACGGAGAGGTGATTGGATGTTCGATTTATTTGCGAAGCTGAAAGAGCGTGAGGTTGATAGAGCGAAAAGTGCTATGACACTATCGGATGTCTGCGTGTTAGGCGAAAAGGAAGTCCGAGTAACGAAGGTCACAGCGAAGAAGTTCAAAGAGATTATCCGTGTTGTTGAACGCCTTCCTGGGTTATTAATGCAAGTCATCCGAGCGCCGGAACACGAGATACATGCGCACCTAGTGGCTGCTATTGAACTTGCGCTCGATGAAGTAATCGCGGTGAGTTCGATTTTAAGCGGTGTAGATGAGGACTACTTAACTGAAAATGCCGGATTAGACGAACTAATTAACTACTTTATTGCCGTGGAAAACCGCAACAATCTTTCCCGCACAGTAAAAAACGTAATGAGCCTTCTGCCGAAAGCAGCTCCGAAGAAAAGCGAACAGTAGACGATTGGCTCATCGAGATTGCGGTAGAGCTTGGTGTTAGCCAGCACGTCATCGAGACGGAGTTCTATATGATCGATTTGCCAAAAGTCTTGGAAGCCAAGCGCAGGCAGAAGGCAAGAACGGCTATGGAAGTTGCGATGTTGGGGATGCTTCCTCACTTGAAGAACGAGGATCGGAAGCGATTTATAACGGAGATGGAACGACAGTCCGGATTGAAAAAGGAGATCGATACAGCGAATAGTCGATTCAATAGAGAGAAGATGGACGCTCTTCACGTTCTATACGGTCAGCTTCGGGGAAAGCGAGGTGAGAGGAAATAGCGAATGCAGGTACGATCAAGGCGAAAATGTTGTTGGAAGCGGATCAATTTAATACAGAATTGAATCGCGCCAAGCAAAACATGAATGACACCACATACTACGGAAGAAAGATGACGAAATCATTCGGACTAATTGAGAAAGGCGCCTTGGCGGTCGGTGGCGCGGTCGCTGTCGGCATAGGCGGATCAACGGCAGTCGCGGCGACATTCGAGCAGGCGATGTCTCGTGTCAAAGCAATCAGTGGCGCAAATGAAACGCAATTCAAGGAACTCGAGGCGGTGGCACGTCAGCTAGGTGAAACGACTTCATTTAGCGCTTCCGAAGCGGCGAGTGGCATGGAGTACTTGGCGATGGCGGGTTTCAATACAACTGAAATTATCGCCGCAATGCCTGGCGTTTTGAACTTGGCGAAAGCAGGCGCCATTGATCTTGGTTCTGCTGCGGATATTACTTCGAATATTCTCACTGGATTCGGAATGTCGGCGGATCAAACGGGGCATCTCGTAGACGTCATGGCTTCGACGGTTTCGTCATCGAATACGAATATCGATCAGCTTGGGGATGCGATGAAATACGTTGCTCCAATCGCAAGTCAGTTAGGTTGGAGTGTCGAAGAGACTGCTTCTGCGATTGCTTCAATGTCAGATGCTGGAATTCAGGGGTCCCAGGCGGGGACATCGCTCCGCCAATCGTTGCTTTCACTAGTGAATCCATCTCAGGAAGCAAAGGATTTGATGGACGAACTCGAAATATCGATCACCGGAACCAATGGCGAAATGAAACCGATGCCAGAGTTAATCGGTTTCATTGCAGAACGCCTCGACGGCATGACGGAGAAACAGAAAACGTCAACACTCGCGCAACTCGTAGGCACAGAAGCGGCATCGGGTTTTATAAACGTCATCAACAAGGGGCCGGATGCTCTCGCCGAATACGCCGAAGGACTGGAGAACAGCGATGGTGCTGCGAAACGAATGGCGGATACCATGGGCGACAATATGTTGGGGTCGTTCAAGAAGTTCCAGTCTGCATTGGAAGGTCTCGGAATATCGATAGGGAACGAATTCTTGCCGTATTTCACCGACATCGTCGATGCAGCTACGGATGTTGTTCGGTTGTTTGGGAAACTCGATTCAAGTTCAGTGGCGATGGGTCTCGCGATGGCTGGCGTAGCGAGTACAGTTGCTCTCGTCTCTACGGCTTTCCTTCGACTGCGTGTCGCTGTAGCGGCGCTATACGCAAGCATGGGTCCCGCCGGATGGATTATTGCGGGGATTTCAGCTATTGCTGCCGTTATGACGGGATATATCATGCAACAGGAGCGACATGTAGAGGTTTCGATGGAGCAAGTTCAAGCCGGAATCAAGCAGACCGAGGCGAATGATCAACTCATCGGTTCCTTCGAGGAACTGAAATCGAAAAGTCGTTTGACTACGGAGGAATTTGGACGGTACATCGATCTTCAAGAGGAACTGGCGCAAACAAATAGCGAGGAAAAAGTAGCGAAGATTAAAGAAGAAATGGAAGGTCTTCGTGAAAAATCGGGATTGTCGAATGACGAGCTGAATACGATGGTTCGGTTAAATGGCGAGCTGATTGAGGCGTTTCCGATGACGGAGACTGCGGTTTCGGAATTAGGGAACGAAGTGGTCGAGACAACCGAGAAAATGCGTGAGATGAACTATCAACAACAAGAAATGTTGAAGATGGAACTCATGCAGAAGCTCTCGGAAGGAGCTAACAAGTATGCGGAGTGGATGGATCGAATTAAGCAGAAAGAGAGCGAACTAAGTACGCTTCGCCAGCAACACAACGAACAAAGTTCACGTATCAATGAATTATACGCAACGAGAACCATGTGGCAAAATAAGCTGGTAGACGGGGAAAAATCGAATGACTGGTGGGCAAAGCAGAGGATAGAACATTACGATACGCTGATTGAACAGGCGGAGCGAGAGCGGGATGCAACGTTTGAAAAAGCAGAAGCTGCGCAAGGCGAGATTGGCTCGCTCAACGAGAAAATAGCAAAACACGAAGTAGCAAAACAACAGATGGCTAATTTATTGCTTGCTCAAAATGGCATTAATATTGAGGCGGGTAAGGAATTAGCGGGTATTGATAAGAAGATTAAGGCGAATCAAAGTCTGATCTCTTCCCTAAAAGAGCAGTTGACTGGAACCTACGAAATTGATAAAGCCACTCTCGAAAACATTAATTCGCTAGAAAAAGAAAATGCAGTTCTCGAAGATATTAAGTCGACTGTAAACGAAACCGCTGGCGCGCAATCAGAAGTGAATAGCGAAATAGACGAAGGAACTAAATCCGCTATTGAGATGAACGATGAACTTCACAGCCCTACGAAAAAACCAGTCGACACTACGGATATTGATGAAGGAAATCAAAAAGTAGACGTTTTGAACTCGAAAGCCAACCAGAACACGAAGAAACCGATGGATAGTAGCGATATCGACTTTGGTCAGACAAGGGCGGGTAGATTAAACGAACTGCTCAATCGATCTACATTTAAGAAGATGAGTAGTAGCGATATTGAATCCGGTCAAAGAAAGACGAGCGATTTGAATCGAGATATCTCGAGAAGTGTGACGAAAAACGTTTCGACTTACTCGATTTATAGTGCTATAGGAGTTGCGAAAGACCTCCACGGTTGGCTCACAAAACCAGCGAAAAAAGCTGTGTCTGTCGTTCGCTCGATATACGAAAACATCGTAAGGCATCAAGGCGGAACGGTTCCGAGATACCATACCGGAACTCCTTCGTCGGTTGTCCCTGGAATTGGCGAAGTCAACGCAACTTTGTTGGGTGGGGAAATGGTGCTGACGCAACAAGACCAGGCGAAATTGTTTCGATGGATCAACGATATGGAAGCGAGTTTCGGAAATGTTGATATCGGTGAAGTGTCGAGCGGAGGGGATCAAGAAATAACGATAAATCTTCCGGTGATCCTCGACGGCAGGCAAATTGGTAAAACGTCCCATAGCTTCTTATTCAATCAAAGAACCAGTACGTTACGCTCTAAAGGTTATTTGACGTAGGGAGGAGGCGATAGCTTGAGTTTTTCTTTTAATGGCGTTCATTCGGATGAGCATAATTTAACGGTCACTAAAATCGATCCGCAGTTACTTCCATCACGGCAACTCCAGACTACGGAAGTCCCTGCGCGTGCAGGTGTTCTTTATTACGGAGCCGAAAAAGGTGCTAGGATATTCACGCTTCATTGTGCCATCATAGGCGAAACGGATTTCGAGAACAGAATTCGACTGATTGCGAAATGGCTGGATGAAGATGAGCCTGCCCCGTTGATTTTTGACACCGAACCAGACAAAACGTACTACGCCGTGGTAAACGACACTCCGACGCCGGAACGAATAGGAACCTTCGGACAGTTTTCGATTCAGTTCTTCTGCCCTGATCCGTACGCTTATGGAGAGGTGAAAACGCAGCGAATAGCGAACCCGTACGCTGTTTTCGTGCGAGAAGGAATCCGGTACCGCGATGACGGAACGGAATTCACTGAACACTATCCGGTATATCGTGATGGGAAGTTCGGAAAGGCGGTACTCATCGAAGAGGGAGCGGAGAACCTATTACTGTCAGCCAGTTCGCCGAGTAACGAAGAAGTGGCTGTGGATGTTGGCGAAGAGTATTCGCTATCCATCATCGGTGGAGATGCGAAAATAGAACACAAGAAAGAATACGATATTGACGTGAGTCTCGAAAAAGAAGGAGAGGACTTCGAAGGATACGTAGATCAGGGGTGGGATACGGGAACTCATGTGAATACCGAAGAAGTTGACGGTGACTTTTTGGAGCTTGCGAAGACTGGTGAAGATTTGCGCCTAGTCTATGATTTAGATTCTGAGTGGACTTCCGATTCGAATACGTTGGATGGAACTACTGCGGAGAGTGGAAATCTAGTCCTATCGAATCTTCCATCATGGGATTTAGTAGAGAATATGGGAGACTATACTGACACGTGGGAAATTGCGGGTTCGGGATACGGAGGTACCGTGACGCAAAAAACGAATTATGTTGAGATCACTGATGGAGGGTCAGGGGTTTCGGGGAACTTTGGAATGGAGCTGTTAGATCAAACTGTTTTTCCAGTGACGATGGATTTCCGAGTTAGGTGTCGAAACAATGTGGATGCGTACGTTGTTATTGAGGATGACGTCGACTATATAAAAGTAAAGCTACCAAGTACTTCTGGAGAATGGGTATGGCAGCGGATTGTGTGCCACAGCTCTACATCTATGACAAAGTATGTAGATGGAGTTGAGGATAGCGGAGGTTGGTGGTACGGAGACTCTACCGTAAATCAGATTCAGTTTTATATCGATGGTCCCGATGGTTACGGCGATTTCGATATTGGACCAACGTATATAGCGTTTGGCGAAGATCTTGGTGCGCCTCCGACAAATCACGAATACGAGGGAGCGTGGACGACCGACTACCTTTCTCTGAGTTCAGTTGATACGTACGAATCTGTAGGAGTGGGTTGGGGTGCTGCGTATCCGGCTCCGTTTTCGGCAGACGATTATACGATCACATGGGAGTCTCAGCTCAAAATCGGAGGGGCTGAACAGGGTTGGAAAGACTTTGACAAGGACAATATAGTCGGGTTGTCCAAGGGAGATGACGTTTCAAATGTTGAAGTCTGTTTCCGAATCACTCTGAAAAGCCGTGACTCCTGTTTTTCTCCGCAAATATATAGAGCGGAGTACACACTATATTCTGGCTACGAGACCTTCGGTCAAAGAGAATCTGTTCCGATAGATATTTCGCAGGTCGGAAAGGCATCTAGAACTGAATTAACATGGTTTGTTTATGATGAGCCTACAGATAGTTCGGTGAAACTAGAAACACAGTTTTCATTAGACGGCGGCAATAGTTGGAGCGAATACGAAGAGGTATCTAGTAGTGGAGATCCGCTGCCCGGCATAAATCAGGATACCGACCTTTCCAACGCTTATCTCCGTTACAAGTGGACACTCACGACAACCGACATATCCGAAACCCCGTCTATTGATCGAATGGATTACGATCTTTTCACAGGATACAAACCTTCGCAGACAATTAATATTGAAACAGTAGATGTCGGGTCTATTGAGGAAGTCGAAGAATCGTACATGGAGTGGTCAGAGGACGTACCACCCGATACGAATATCAAAATCGAAATCAGTCTCGACGGAACTAATTACAACGAAGCGACCAACGGGTCGTCTTTTTTAGTTTCTAGCGAGGATTTGAGCAGAAAATCGCTATATGTACGCTATACTCTCGTAACTTCGGATACTTCCATTACGCCAACGCTAAACAACCTGTCGTGGAGGATTGCGCAAGAAGAGAAGACGAAAATAGTACCCGCGACTTCAAAAATCCTTCTAACACCGACTAATGTATCTCGATGGCAACTCGAAAAGAAACCATATCCGACCGGATGGCATCCTTACGGTTCGACTCGAAACGATGAATCCATGTATATTTGGACGGAAGAAGTGTTGAATGAAGCGGAGGGAACGATTGAATCTTGGGTTTACGAAGAAAGCCATAGCTCAACAGATAGATATATTTTGGATTTGGACGGGAATTCTCAAATGTCGCTGTATCGGAAATCTGATGGGAATTATGCGGTGGTTTTCAACGGGGTTGAAGTGATGTCGACCCCTTCGCCGTCTATCGGTTGGCATTACGTAGTTGTGCGTTGGAGTTCAACCAATGTTTCTCTGTTCATTGATGGGGTAGAAGTAGATTCAACGGAGTTGACGGAGAGTATCTCGCTTGATGGTGCAACTCGGCTTTACATCGGATGTAATCAGTACCGCGGGAACCATTGGAATGGGCTGATCGATGATCTTCGTATCTCGAGTATTGCCCGTACTGACACGGAAATAGCGGATGGGTATGATTCAGGCGAACCACTGGACGTTGACAAACATACGACATACAAGATCGCTTTAGATGACTCGCTTGCTACGGATGACGATGCTTCAATGATTGTCGAAGGGACTGCGCCTGTTCAACCGATATTCACCGTGTCGATAGTAAAATCTGCATCGTATTTGAAAGTGAGTGACGGAATCCATTATGTTTATGTCACGCCGGAAGTAGGCGAAGAGTTTTTGGTTGGGGACGTAATAGTGATCGATAACGAAAGAGCAAAGGTTACCCACAACGGCACGCTAAACATGCCGGATCTTGACTCGGATTTCTTCACGATACCGAAGGGAGAAACCGAATTCATCGTAGAGCCAAGCGGTGTCGCGAGAATTGAGGCGATGTTTACCGAACGTTGGAAATAGAGGAGGTGAAACTGTGGATAAGTTAAATAAATTGTGGATAATTGATCGTTCTGACGAAAAGGTACTCGCTGTTTTGACGAATCAGTCGAACAAGGCGTGTACCTTTTTCGACGCTATTCATAGAGAAACTATAAACGAATTTGAGCAACTGGAATTCAGTATTGACGCTACTCACGAAGACTCGGAATACGTCATCGAAAAGAACTTCGTTTGTTTTCGAGATCTTGATGGATTATACCGACTCTTCATCATTCAGGACATACAAGAAACGCATGACTCCATCAAGACGAAAAAAGTCATTTGCGAATCAGCGGCATCTGAACTCCTTGGAGAACCCGTCGAAGACATTTCGTTTACAGCCGGAACTGCGGAACACGCACTTGAACGGCTTCTGTCGGGTACTCGTTGGCAAGTTGGAACTGTCGCTGACTTTGGAACGCATGATGAGCGCTTCTATCGTGGAAACGTTATTCGCTGGATTAACCGAATCTTGGAAGTTTGGGGCGGTGAGGTTCGTTTTAGAATCACCGCCCCAAATAACCGAATTACAGGTCGCTATATCGATATCGTCCAACAACTAGGAAACAGCGTTCGGAAGAGGTTTGAATATGGAAAAGACGTTCAATCGATAGGGAAGAAAGTCGATTCCAAGTCCCTAGTGACCGCGCTCTATGGGTATGGAAAATCCGATAGAGACGAAAACGACAACGAAACCTACGTCACCTTCGAGAGTGCCGAGTGGTCTGTTGACAACGGAGATCCAGCCGACAAACCTGCCGGACAGTCGTGGATAGGCGATTCAGATGCGCGGGATGCTTGGGGAATGCCGAATGGAGACGGAACCTACCGACGCATATTCGGTGAGTTTATGGATAGCGATATCGAAGATCAGGAAGAACTATTGCAGGCGACATGGGATGAATTGCAGAAACGGAAAGAGCCACTTGTCGAGTACACGGCGACAGTGGTCGACCTTGAACGTGCGTATGGCGAAGACTACAGCCACGAAGCGATACGTCTCGGCGATACGGTTTTCGTCATTGATCGCGAATTCTCTCCCGAACTTCGGGCAGAAGCGAGAGTTATAGGAGTGGAGCGTCACCTCGATAGACCACAAGATACCGTTGTGACGATCGGAAATTTCCTACCTAAAATGGCGGATGACTCTACGAAACTAAGAGATGTGGAGCGTAGAGTTGGCGAGAAGATCGGCGTGACTGATCCGATACGGACTTCTTGGCTTCAAGGAGCTATTGATACGGTGAACACCGAGATTTACGCTGGTGGCGGAACAATTCTAACCACGAATGACGGGATCAACATTCTAGATAAGCCGTTGAGTCACAATCCAACGAAATCCATCCTGATGAATAACGGGATTGTCGCTGTATCGAATCAGAAAGTTAACGGAGATTTTGTGTATGAAGACGCTATTACCGGCGATGGCATCGTAGCAAGCGTAATTAGATCAGGTACGATGTTATCCGACCGAATTCGTGGGGGAACGTTTTATGTCGGTGGGACTGTCGATGGGATTGGGCAGAACGGAGTACTGTATTTGTTGAATGATGAAAACGATATAGTTACGACACTAAGCGCAGAACAACAGGGATTCTCGAAGCTCTATGTGGGTGAATTGTCGGGAGATAACGTAGTTGTAAAAGGGAATGAAGATAAGACGATTTATGTAGATCCAGACGGCGGGTCTAACGAAAACGACGGTTCTTCGTGGGATCAAGCGTATCAATCGTTACAGCAAGCAATCGATGAGAATGTAAAAGAGGTCAATATCGGCGATATAACTTTTATGATTAAATCAGGTACAACGGTTGATGAGGAAATAGTGTTGGACAATATCATCGGCCCAGGAAAACTATATTTCGAGTTCCAAGATGAATCAACGAATCTTTATGGGTATTTCCGTGTGGCTTCTTGTCTGAACCGTATTTATATTTTTAATGGTACCTTTACCCATAGCGGTGCGACGCACAGGAACGATTCGAACCCATACGCAGTAATCCGTACACTCATGTCGAACTGGGTTTCGATCAATAGTGTGCGGATTCAAGGCGACAACAAATGTAATTACGGAATATCCTCAGAGGGTTCGAATGTCGTTGCTAATTACTGCGAGATATACGATGTGGATAGCGGATGCCTTCACGCAACCGTGGGTGGGCATATCGCAAGTGCAAATAATATCGGGAAAGGTAAGTACGGAGTGAGGGCGACAAACACAGGAGTAATCGCTGGATGGGGGACATACCCGTCCGGAACAACTGCGGATATCAATGCGACAAGCGGAGCTAGAGTCTCGTTGACTGGTTCTGCATCGGATGGCTCTGGAGGAGGTACATATGATCCTCAACCGGAGTCGTACATGTGGAACGAGACGGGAAGTCAATCGTGGGATTCGAAATGGGATTGGAATACTTGGGATCGATACGATCAGGTTACTCAAGGCGATCCTGGCTCGTGGGGAGACGCGGGTCTTCATAGAGGGTGTTGGTTTTTCGATTATTCCGACATTCGTTCGAAACTCGCAGGAAAAACGATAACCTCCGTAAAACTTTACACTTCGCGACTTAGTTCCGGCGGTTATTCTGCGTCACGACCAGTCTACTTCTGTACGCACGACCGTTCGTCTGCGTCAGGTACGCCGTCTATGTCGGGATCGACAAACGGAGGGAGCTTTGCGTGGGGGACATCGAAATGGGTCACGCTTCCGATTTCATTTGGCGAAAAGCTCCGGGATGGTACAGCGAAAGGAATCGGGGTGTACACCAGTAGCACGAGTCAGTCGAACTATCTTCACATGGCGAAAGACTGTACTCTCAAAATTACTTGTGAGTAGGCGATAGAATGAAAATTGTGTTGTTCGAAGGTGGCGAAATTGTAGATGTACTTGAAGGAATTGAAAACGTTGAAATAGACGACGAAGAAAATTGCATTCGTTTTGACTCCGGAGAGTTGTGTGGCGTCAAATGTGATTACGCCGTAGTGGATAACGATGTGTCTCCCGAAGACGCGATCCTCGAAGCTAATCTCCTTGAACCGGAGAAAAAACGAAAAATATTGTGGTTGAACGAATGCTGTGAATCAGCTATTCTTTCTGGATTTACGTCAGAAACAACGGGGCATATCTATGATTTTTCGCAAACGGACCAAATCAACATGACGCAACAATATACTATTTTGATCGGCAACTCCGATATATCGACCGTCGATTGGAAGACGGAAGATAGCGGGGTTGTTTCGCATTCGAGAGAAGAATTTAAATCGGTAGCCCAAGAAGCAGAGGCGCACAAACGTGGAAATATCGAAAAGTATTGGCGATTGAAAGCACAAGTACAAGCGAGTACCACACGAGAGGAGGTGAGGTCGATTTCGTGGGACGGAGAAACCGTAGAGGAGAGTTAGTAGTATGGCTAGTATTGATCAGTTAGTTTACGTCAAACTTTTAGTCGGGTTTGGAGGTGCGGTCGCATCGTTTATGTGGGGAGGGTGGTCGGAGGCATTGACGATACTAGCGGTTTTCGTAACTGTTGACTTCCTCACAGGATTCGTGGCAGCGGGGAAGGAGGGGCGTTTATCCAGCCGAAGGGGAATGAAGGGTATACCGAGGAAACTTCTAATTTTCGCGTTTGTAGCGGTTGCACATCTCTTAGATCAGTTCTTAGGCGAAAGTCACTTGCTTCGTGATGGAGCGGTGGCTTTTTATATTGCAAACGAAAGCTTATCAATTGTTGAGAACTTTGGGCGAATGGGACTTCCGATACCTCCGAAAGTTCGTGAGGCTATCGAGATATTACGAGGAAAGGACGATGAGTAATGGGACTATTTGACTTAGGAGTTCCGGTTAAGGATGTTCGCAAAACATTAAAAAGAAGAGGGAGCTATCGTGATTATGGTGTCAATTCTAAAACCCACATTATAATCCATCACTCGCTGACAAAACGCAATTTGGCAGGATCTAATGCTGAATCATATGCGAGATACCACGTTGGTTTGGGATGGCCAGGAATAGGATATCACTTTGTAATCGAAGCTGATGGAAGAATTAAGTACTGTCATAACCTTGGTGTGATGTCCTACCATGTTGGAAACCACAATCGCTATTGCGTAGGTATTTGTTTGAGCGGAGATTTCCGATATGAAGAACCGACACATTCACAGAAGGAGAGTTTACGCCGACTCCATGCATACCTTATGGGGGTGCTTCCAAAGTACAAGAAAACCATAGGGCACAACGAATTGTCAGGATACGAATGGAAGCAATGTCCGGTTTTTGACTATACAGCAGTGATTAAAGAAAAGGCGAAAGAACCGAATCCATTTGACCAATTTAAAGCAGATGAACTAAACAAAGCACCCAATGGAGCTAGGTTTTCTCGTATATTGAAATATACGAATCCAATGCAATATGGGAAAGATGTAGAAGCCGTGCAAAAGATTGTAGGGGCTAAAATAGATGGGTATTTTGGTCCGAAAACGAAGGCATGTCTAATTACTTGGCAAAAGAAAAAAGGAATCAAGAAATCCGGTGAAGTCGGCGATTATAATTGGATGCGGATGTTTGGGAAGAAAGAGGTACACAAGCCGAAGAAGCGGAAGGAATATTGGCGTGTTTTAAGGGATGGAGAGCAAATCGGGTACTTCGATATAGACGAAAACGCTCGCGATGTGATACTGGAAGAAGCGAAAAAGGCGATGAAGAAGAATCAAGAAAATATCGAATTTAAAATCGAAAGGGAGTTGAAGTAGTATGGGTATCGATTGGAAAGCGAGACTTCGTAATGGATGGTTCTGGGCTTCGGTGTCTTCGTTTGTACTATATTTTCTAGTGGGAGAGGGGATTCTTTCGCAGGTTATCGCGGATCGTTATGAGATTTATATTGATATGTTGATGGCGCTTCTAGTAGGTATCGGGATTTTGATTGATCCGAAAACGCCGGGGATTGGTGACGGAGAGGACGAGAAGTAGGCGATAGAAAAAGAAGAGCCGGAGCGACTTTGCTCTGGCTCTAAAATAATTATGGACCAAGTGGTTCGACATATACTGGGTTAGACTCTTCGGCAGAAACTTGATTTGATAGTGGAAGAGAAATCGTAAGTAAAATAGCAATTAAAAATAATGCCTTAGCCCAACTTTTCAAGATAATCAGCTCCTTCGGAAAGTAACTCCCTATTATTCTTTTGTACACTATACATATTGTGAAGGCAACGAGTAAATTCCTGCTGATCGATCCCTTCCCATGCATCAGCGAGCTTCCGGAGGATTTGTATCTCTTTAAATACTAAATATCGATCACGGGAGTAATTGAGTGCTTCTTCGTAGTACGATGTGGACTCTGTGGCTTTTCCTTGTAAGCGATATGCATCACCTGTGACGATTAATGACTCTACTAGTTTCGGGATATCGTTGAACTGTTTAGCGACTTCAACTGATTTCGAAGCCATATCTAAAGCTTCATCCCAACGCTTTTGCTGTATGTACAGAGCGCTTAATCTAGAGTAGGTGGTAGGTAAAGCTTGACGGTTCTCTATCTTGTCTACTGCTTTTAATGCCATTTCAAATGACTGTTCCGCCTGTTTATAGTCATTAATAGTTAAATATATTGTTCCCAAGGTTGTCCAGAGACCGAGTAAAAAGTCGTAATTGCGGATGGGTTGTGCAAGTGATATGCCTTTACGGGCATATTCGATTGCATCATCGTACAGTTTGTTTGTAAGGCACAATTCTGCAAGTAGATTTTGAAAACTAATTGCAACATCAAAACGCGTAATCGTTGTGATTTCGTCTTTAATACCTTCGGCTAGTTTCAATGCTTGTACACTGAGTCCGAGTCTTTCAAGAAAAACAGCCTTATCATGAATCATTACATAATAGTAGTCCTGACGCTCGCCTGAACGGCTGAAAGTACTTATTGCTTTTTCGATATAATCTAGCGCTTTTTGAAGCTCATTTAGGTGATGCTCACAATAGGCAAGCGAAAAAAGTGCAATAGATTCATCATTGCTTTCTTTACCGTATTTACTCTGCTGGGATAACCGTATTGCTTCGGAATAATGACGTTTTGCTTTTTTAAACTGACCGACTGATTTAAAATAATTTCCTTTTAGTCGTTGGTATCTAGGTGCAAAAGGGTGTGTTTCGGAATTAATAGGGATTTGTTCGAGGCGCATAAATGCATGTTCGTTGTCCCGTAATTGAAGAAGGCTTTCTACGTAGAACATTTCATCTCGCAAGTGCGCTAATTCTTCTTGTTGGTCAAGCATTAATTCAGGTAATTCATCACGATTGAGTCCTAGCTTTTCTTCGAGCAAATAGTAAATCTTTTCGGCTGAAACATGAGGCGCGCCTCGCTCTACGTTCGAAATCGTCGCTGGTGAGCAGTTATTGTCGGCTAAATCTTCAAGGCGAAGGTTTCTGGACTTGCGAATTTTACGAATCAATTCACCCAATTTCATTCTCTGAAAAAGTTCCAATTCTCTGCACCCCCTGAATTACTACAACTTGCCCATATTATACAGTTCCGACTATTTTAATGCAATAAGATAATATTCTTTTCATCATATTTTTGCCTATTTAAAAAAACACAAAGAGGGAGTATTAGTATACGAGTAGAAAATAGATATAAGCGAAAAATCGAGACCAAAACATAAAAAGAAGCGGTGGTTCCAATTCGGAATACGCCGCTTCGTTATGTTATTTTCTCAATCGTTCTTTGCCTGCATTAGCAGTGCATCGTAATAACTCGTACATCGTGTTTTATCGGACTCTTTCTGTGCGAAATCCCGGCAAGAATCGATTGTTGCTTTCGAGAGTGATAGAATTTTGTCGTGCGATTCTCTATATTGATCCGAGGGTTCCAATTCAACAAGAGTATTTTGCATTTCCTCGCCTTCTAAACTAACTAACATAGCGGAAGCAGTTTCCGCTGCTGTTCCTCCTTCCTCTCTAACCGACTCTATGGCAGATGAAGTTTTACTTTCGAAAGCTCTTGTAGCATCTCTAACCGCCTTCACGTATTCCTCATCGTTCATCCCCGAATCCGCGAGAACGTAAACCCCAATCCCGATTCCTCCCGCCACAATCACGAAAACCCCTACGACAAGCGAAATCAACCATTTTTTATTCATACTCGTCCTCCTAATTTTACCTTTAGTCTATCTTGTTTTCGTTTATGATTCAATATTACGAATTTTATTTTGTTTTATGCGAAACAACTTCTTTTGATCGAATAACAAATCGAAAAATTCACCTTGTCCATAGAAATTAATGCGAATAAAAAATGTCTTGATCGATATACATCTAGTGTACACTCGATCTACCCACAGTGTAGTTCCGATACAGCCCGTATACACTCGATGTACCTTTAGTGTAGATCGAGTGTATCGAAGGAGGCGAGATGATGTGTTAGTCGCGGTTGATTGTGGACGCAGTGAAGTCAAAGTCGTCCATCGTCACGGAAAGTTTGCGTTTCCAGCTGTGATTGGCGAGTGGAGACGGCTCAATATTGGAAAGAAGCGTGACAAGGAGATCGAAGTTATCTACGAGGGTGAAAAGCTGTTTATCGGAGATCTAGCCGTCCGCGAATCCGAATTTCATCGGAGTATGATGACGGATACGAAAGCACATGAGCAGACGCTAATTTTGACGCTCGTTGCCGTCTATCTCGCGAACAGCATGGGAAAGGTCAGCGTAGTTACGGGGCTTCCTGTCGAATTGCATAGTGAAGAAGAGAAGACGGCCATGAAAAAGTTGCTCACTGGAAAACACAGGATCGAAGTGAACGGTATTTCGCGCCTAATACAGATAGAAGAAGTTGTCGTCTGTATCGAAGGAGGAGGCGCATTCTGGGCGAATCCTCAACATGGTCTAGTTCGAATAATCGATGTCGGTGCGAAGACAGTAAACTTCTTGACACTCAGGGATAAAGGGTACATTGACCGTGAATCAGGAACGCTTGGGTTCGGCGGAGATACGACGAAAACGAAGAGTCCAAAACACCTTACAGAGCGGATCTGCGGAGAAGTCGGGAAGAAGTGGAGCGCGGAGGATGTCGTCATTGTAGCAGGAGCGATGGCCGTCGAATTGATTCCGTATATCCAACGACATTTTCCCAATGTATCCGCTCCTGTTGACCCGAAGTACGCCAACGCGAAAGGCTTCTTCGAAATAGGGAAGCGGTTATTATGACGAATCGGTATCGTCAGATCGCAATCGTCTTCAACATCAGTGATCCGGATCAAAAATTCCTTTACGACATGGTGATAAAGCGTCCAAACAAGTCGGGGTTCGTAAAGAAAGCACTTGATTACTACCGTCTAGGTCAAGGAACTCCGATGCAGATAGCGCAGGTTACGAAATCAATCGACCACACAGAAGACGATCAAGATGTGGAATTGATGCGAGGTTTGATCTGATCGGCATATTCACGC
Organism: Mechercharimyces mesophilus; assembly: GCF_059818345.1. Classification (NCBI taxonomy): domain Bacteria; kingdom Bacillati; phylum Bacillota; class Bacilli; order Caryophanales; family Thermoactinomycetaceae; genus Mechercharimyces; species Mechercharimyces mesophilus. The sequence continues at coordinate 34,426 of NZ_JCBAPH010000001.1, forward strand.
AATTCAGATGCCAGCGCCGCACCGACTGAGGTGGCTACACGACGACAACTAATAGCACCCTGAAGCTGCCACCGAAGGAGGTGTTCCAACGTAAAGGAAAGACGTATACGGGTATATAGCACGGTATAAAAGAAAATCGAAAACAACGCAAATTTCCGGATCAGAGACGAAAAAGAACCGTAAAAGAAATCAAACGGAAAGGAGCGAGACGAGTGCCGATCATTGGCTACACGGTTTTCGGCGGAATGATTGCGTATAGTTCCGTTCGACTGTTCCATCTAACGAAGGAATCGAGAAAGGTTCAGGCGGTACTCCGAAATAATGGAGTCGAAGTATCGGAAAACGGCAATAAGAAAAGACGGCCAAAGGTAACGCGGATCATCAAAACGAAATACGGAAGTCGTTTGTACCTGAAATTGCCGGAAGGGATTTCATCGGAGGACATCGAGAAATGTGAGTCGGCCATAAGTGAAACTTTGCGGAAAGACATCGAAGTCAAATACGAAAAGACGGAAGGCGTGTACATTGACATCTATGACGTGGACCTTCCGGAAGAAGTCGAGTACAAAACAGATTTTCTGCGCAATGATTACCAAGTTCCGATTGGCGTGGATTATTTGAATGAGACGATTTACTACGATTTCGAAGGTTCGTATCCGCATTTACTCATCGGTGGGATTGCGGGCGGAGGAAAATCAGTATTATTGCGTTCGATTCTCACGTCTCTCGCGCTGAAAACGAAGGCGGACTTGTATTTGACGGATCTCAAAGGCGGAGTCGAATTAGGTTTGTTCCGTACCATCGAACATACAAAAGGCTTCTCGACGACATTAAGTGAAACAGCGAAACTCCTCGGTAAAGTTGAACGTGAGATGGAACGGAGATACGAGATATTGCGTAAGAACGAGTCGCAGCAATGGAAGGGGAAGCGCGTGATTTTCGTCATGGATGAGTTGGCGGACTTGAAGGAGAGAGGTGGGGAGCCGAAGCAAGACAAAGCCGCCAAGCACGCAATCAAGTCGTCACTGGCTCGGATCAGCGCGAAAGGAAGAGCGGCTGGCGTCATTCTCGTCTTATGTACGCAAAGACCGAGCGCAGATATCGTCGATGGGTTGATCAAGACGAACATCTCGACCTCCGTCTGCTTCCGGACGAGAGACAACATTCAATCGCGAATCATCTTGGATCACGGCCGTGCCTCCGAATTGCCTGGAATCCCTGGCAGATGTATATACCAGCAGACGGACGATCTAAAGGTTCAAACGTTTCACTTGTCGTATGCCGATGCTAAACGGCTTCTGAAAGACGTTCCGAAGCGCCAAGAGGAACCGGAAGAGAACGAAAAAACGGAGGTGATCGAAGTTGAACGCTGCGCTACGCCAAAGAAAGTACCTACGGATGAGAGCGGTATTGACTTCGCTAAGGAACTTGGACTATTTGACTGCGGATCAACTACGCGCCCTCCACAGTGATCTCGGAGGGAACCGAAACACACGAATCTTCATGTCGGAGTTGGAGCGTGAGGGATTCGTGAAGAGCTTTTTAACCGAGAGAGTGAAAGTGTATTATCTCTCGAAAAAGGGACGCGATGAAGTAGGATCGAGGATTGTTCGGAAAAAGACGGTGTATATCGGCCACTATTTATTACGCAATCAACTGTATTTATCGGTTTTACCAGAAACATGGCGAAGTGAACCGAAGATCGAATTTCTACAAGAAACATTACGTCCTGACGCTGTGTTCACGAAAAAAGATCGAAAGTATTTCCTTGAAGTCGACATCACTCGGTCAATGGCGGATAACCGCGAGAAGATACGACTATACCGCGAACTGAATGAGTCAGGAACATGGAAAGGCGAATTCCCGATTGTGATGTTCGTGACGACGACGGAGTATCGAAGGAAGGCGTTGGACACAGAATTGGATGGCTTGAAACACGTTATCTTGACGGAGGTGGATTTGCGATGATGTGGGGGCGTGAACGGGAAAACGGTCCTTCTGATTATCGGCTGGATCGAGAGGAAGCCAAATGGTTCGTGGATCAGTTCGGAATGACGGAGTTTGTACGTGAACTTCGCGATGCACATCCGGATCTCGAAATCCATTCCGTATCAACTCACTGGGCCGAAAGCGACCAGTACATTTGTAAGGCACGTGGAGAATATGGCGATTTGATCATCGGATGGGAATAGCCAAAAAGGGAGGAAAACGTATGTCTCCGATAGGCAGTATCGTATTGCTTTCGATAGTTGGTGTTCAGGGTGTATACGCAACGAAATCGGCTGTTTGGTTGGTCCGGAATTCGAAGGTGCGGAAATACTTCGATGAAAAACGAAAGGAGCGAGTGTCATGCTAGGTATGGAGCCGATGTTCGTCGTTGTCGGAGTAGCGATTGGTTCGTCTTTCGTGGAGAAGACGCTTGAAAAGATGGGTCACGGTTCGCTGGTACCGTTTGTCAGTTTGATTTCATGGGCAGTAGCGGGATGGTATACGTTGGATTTTTACATGGGAGAGGTTTCGCGGATCAGTTCGTTGTTTCGATAGAAACCGATTTAGTAGCGCCTTAACGGGCGTTATTTTTTTTGTTTTCGTAATTGATACATAGCGATGTCGTGGAATGACGGATAGCACAGAAAGGCGTAAATAGTGATCGGATGTTTTCGTATGTGTGGCGATTGATGGCGTTTAGAACGGATTTAATTAGGTGATTTCTGAAAAAGTTTTTCGAAAGTGTTATCAAAGTAATGTTAGTCATCCCCTATAAATAGTGAAGAGAAAAAAAGAGAAATTATTTTCGCCAAAAGTGTGCGAAGTGGTTTCAGGATGACTCTAGACATTATAGAGGGACAAAAAGAAAAGTTTTTTCGGAGAAAGTGTCCTAAATTGAGATCAGGAGTGAGTGTATACAAGTAAGCAGGAAAAAAGAAAAATTGTTTTCACGAAAGTGTTATCAAAAGAGGCTCACCTTGCCCCTAGTAACAGTAAGCAAGAAAAAATCGCGAAGAAGTGAAAAAGTCATGGAGGTCGTGGAAATGAAAAACGAAGTTTTCGTCAAGATGCGAATTTCGGCTAATCACAATGGAATGATCGGAGACATGGGAGCGGAAAGGTGGCAGACACTTTGCGTACTTGCCGCGTTTGTCAATCGGAAAGGAGAGTGTTATCCATCGCAAGACACCATTGCCCAACGATTAGGGATTTCGCGACAAGCGACAAACAAACGGATTAAGGAGTTATGCGACTATCGTTGGCGCGGAAAGGCGTTAGTTGAGAAGGAGCAGAGGAGAACTGAAGGGCAGAGATTCGCGAATACGGTTTATCGATTTAAGGAGGTGAACCCGTTTTCGATTTCGGTCGATGGAAGCGCAAAAAAGAGAGAAGACATGAAAGCGAAGCTGATGTGCTTGTAGAGCCATGTCAAGTCAGGAGTATTCCGTGTAAAGCGTAGGAGGAAAAAGACGAGTAAAGAACCGTGTACGGATCAACTTGACACTAACAAGAACTAATATTAAACGAGAACTAATTAACAAGATAAAAGATATTAGTGTCAAGTGCAATTGATATGGATAAGTACCTTGTTCGCGCAGTCAATTAATAAAAAGGGGAGATGTAAGATGAAAAAGTACAATCTAGATCCAAGAAAGATGGAGTTCAACTGGGGAGAGATGGAAGTAATATCCCTTGGAGAACGTGGCCGCGGAAGATTTCAAGCTATAATTCCGTATCAAGCAGGAGACAGCGAATTTGTAGATGTAGGAGAAAGTCGGACAGGAAAACCGAAGATCACGCCGTCTAATAGTTCTAAAGGATGGTTAGCTCGATTGAATACGGAGGGACATTATGTTCGCGGAACCTATGGATACGCTGGGGTAGATTCAGATGATCGATCAAAAATAGAAGTTGTTTCTCACGGGTATGGTGCGTACGGTGCGGCAGGGAGAACTGGAGAATGGCATGATTACCTCGTCAAGATAATCGACGAGATGTGGGTCCGCATGAAACCAAGTGGTCGTGTTTCGAATTACTGGCTATATTTCAGTGAAGATGAAGTGTTTAATGTCGTTGATGAGGAAATAGATGTTTTCTGCGAGGTGCGGGATGTAGAGCCTCCTACTGAGGTTTCCGATTACAAGCCTTTAGACAAGGCTATTATACGATGATTGCGTATGTTTACGTCTGTCCTAAGTGTGCGAATGGTATAGCGGCATATGTTCCGGTCGAAGTAGTCATCTGTAGCTGCGGAAAGAGGTTAACAAAACCAATGACGCTTGATACGAAGGACGACTACTACAAAATTAAAAAGCTGACGGAAACAAGTCAGTAAAGGAGGGCATATATGCGAAACTTGATAAACGATTTACGTAAGTCGATAGGAAACTTGAAAAAGGCTGGAAGTACATTTGTCAGTACACAGACGAAGAGGACGCAGAATTCATCGCTGAATCGCGGGAAGGATGGCCGGAAGCAATCGAGCGAGCGGTTACTGCGGAGACGGAGATCGTAAGGTTGCAACGCGAATTGTCGGATCTATTCATAAAGTTGTTGGAAGAGTACGAATATACTAAAACGAAAGTGATTTATGATCGAATAGAGACGCATAAAGAAGACGAATCCTTCGAGGAACTTAGCGAAGAGATTGAAGAATATGTGAATCGTCTGAGTAGCGTATTGAGCGGGTGGAGGTAAAAGTAACGCTCATCAAAACGGGTGAACGTTAAGTTCGTCTCACAATCCTGAGAAACGAGGAGTCATACAACACCAAACTAAAGGGAGTGTGATGGCAGATGGATCAGCTACAACGTGTATTCGACTATAAAGGAAATGATGTTCGGACTCTGATAATAGACGGTGAGCCGTGGTTTGTTGCAAAAGACGCTTGTAACATACTAGGACACAGCAACTCAAGTGTCGCAGTCAAGAGATTAGCACAAGACGAAAAGGGAGTAAGAAAAGTTTATACCCTTGGTGGAATGCAGGAGATGTCTCTGGTGAATGAGCCAGGACTGTATATGTTAATCATGCGAAGCAATAAATCAGAAGCAAAGCCATTTCAACGTTGGGTTACTCACGAGGTATTGCCGGAAATCCGAAAAACGGGTCAGTATGGAGCTAGTAACATGCCGACTCATATAGAAGCTCTACGTGGTTGGGCGGACGAAATGGAACTACGCGAGAAATTAGAAGCCGAAAACAAAGTAATGCTTCCTAAGGCGAAATCCTACGACATCTTCATGAACGGTGAAAATTCGCAGACTGTCGGTGTAGTGGCAAAGGCAATTGGATTCGGTCCCAACAAGCTATTTGCAAGGCTGCGTGACGAAAAGATACTGATGGATGGCAGTCGACGGAATATACCGTATCAGCGATATATTGATGCAGGATTTTTCACAGTGAAGGAAAGTTCGATACAAATGGGTGGTCAAGTGGTGAACGTTGCCACGACGCATGTCACGCCGAAGGGAGTCGATTTCATCGTAAAGAGATTGGGTTTGGTCGTTTCGGAAACGCAGTTAATCAAAAATTGAGAGAGAGGGGAGGAACACCATGACAGCGACTAACGAAAACAACTGCACTTTAAACGGTGTATGTACGAAAGCGGGAACGGCGGAGTGCACACGCATATGCCCGCATTTCATAGCGATACACGGCGCAAGCGGTGGTGGAGGACGTATCGCCAACGCGAATATACCGAAAGACTATCGTAATTTTACTATCAAAACGTCTCCAGTCCGACCAAACCAGCGAAAAGTATACGGAATAATTGAACAGTATATCGGAACTTTTTCTCGCCAATTTGAAAAGGGTGGCGAACGTATCAAGTCATTGTATCTATTTAGTTCTGCGACTGGAACCGGAAAGACAACAACAGCCAGCGTTATAGCAAACGAATACCTCGTCAGACACTATATCGGTTCACTCAAACTAGGGCGGAAACCGTTAGACCGCCCTGTTTTCTTTCTCGATTTTAATCAGTGGCAGTCGAGATACAGTGCCTCTAATAGGAAGCATGTTGACGAGGATCAAGCGAAGGAAGCATCGAGAAGGTATTACGGGTGGTTTGACATTGCGAAGAAGGTGCCGTTCCTTATTATTGACGATATTGGAGTTAGGGGGTGTACTGATGCGTTTCGGGGAGATGTAGAAGAGCTTATCAACTACAGATCTGCGAATAGAATGCCGACTGTGTATACCTCTAATCTAAATATTGAAGGGCTGGAGAGAGTGTACGATACACGAATCATGGACAGGGTTCGGGATTTATGCTTACCAATTGAGTTCGAAGGAGAAAGCTACCGGAAAAAGAAACATGAACGCATGGTGACTGAGTTGGCTAATTTTACAAAAAGGTAAGAGGACTAACTTGAAGAAAGGGGATGGATATGTGCCTAACGCAGGAATGAAATTGTTTTCTAAAGTGATTGACTCGAATGATCCGAAAGCGCTCGTTCGGTTTGGAGTCGAAGAATACCATCTTGCTACCGAGTCGGAAAAGAAAGCGTATCGATTTGTCCAAGATTACGCAGAGAAGAACCGAGGGACAGCGCCAGACTTTCGGACAGTGGCGGAGGAAGTCCAGGGTTTCGAGTACCACCCAAATGTTGGTGATGACTACGAATACCTTGTGCGAGAGATCAAGTCACATTCAGCCAAACAATTTGCTCAAAAAATGCTTCAAGACGAAGCGGTGAAGAAATTCTCAGAATTAGATGGCGAAAAATTTATAGAATGGTTGATTTCCGAATCAGAGAAGATTAAAATGAAAACAAATGTTCGATTGAGTGTCGGAACCAGTGTAAAATATGATACCTCGGCATTTTTGGAGGAGTACAAGAAGAGAAAGCTAGGTGAATCTCTGCGGATATGGAAGTCTGCATTCCCTACAATCAATAAGGAGATCGGGGGTTACTTCTCCGGCAATTTGTATACTTGGTACGCAAGAAGCGGGCGAGGTAAATCCGTAATCACGAAAACAGAGGCCGTTGATTCAGCGTTACAAGGAGCCAACGTTTTGTTTTGGGGAATGGAAATGGCTCGTTTCGAGATTATGGCGCGATTATATTCGATGATATCGGCTCGTGAAGGAGTCTTTAACAGGAAGATCGATGGACTGGACTATGAATGCGGCTTCGATAACCGCGCTTTGTTAATGGCGACATTGACGGAAGAATTCGAACAGGGCTTAGAAACGTTCCTCTCCGTAGTCCACGAGATGATTCCAGGGAACTTAATTATCCGCGCAGCAGACGACGAGGATTTCACTCGAAGAGACCTACGCCAATTGGAAGTGGACATAATCGAAACAGAGGCTGACGTAGTAGTTATCGATCCTTTTTACTACCTCGACTACGAGGCAAATACGACGAGGACAGCAGGCGGAGACGCAGCGAATACTTCGAAAAAACTTCGCCAACTTGCCGGAAGAACGAAAACCGTTATCCACGCGATTACTCAATCCGAAGAGATCCGGAATGACAAAGATGATGATGGAAATCGTCTGCTGAAAGCGCCAAACAGAGCGGAAATCAAGAAGACGAAAGCTGTTCTCGAGGACGCGACAAACACCTTCGGAATCGATACGCTCGATGGTCGCGGGATCATAGATCTTGGAAAAGGACGCAATGGCGGAGAGGGAGCGCAAGTCGAGCTGATCTACCTTCCGAATTACGGCATCGTTTGTGAAGTTCCGTCGGGCGGAGAGCCAGGAGGAGCGGATCAATTTGAATTTTGACGTTGATGTAGCGGAGGAACTTCTTGAATTCGAATGGCGCAATGCGGAATGGTGCGAGGACCGCCTCCGCGCTTGCAGTCCGTTTCGCTGTGACGACAGACGGCCTTCATTTTACGTTTGGCTACGAGACGATTCCGCTACGGGTGCGAAAAAGGGGTATTGGGGTGATTCGGGAGGATACGAATACCAGCGTGGCGGATTGGTTCGTTTACTGGCATTCCTTCGTGAGGAAACGGAAGAGGAGACGAGGGAGTATCTACGAGAGAAATACGTGGACGGTTGCGAGGAAGATGATCCGGATGAATTGACGTTGAAACCGTTGCTCGTCGAAGAGAAAGCGAAGAGACGATCGTTGGATTTGAAGATATTGAAACCGTATAAGTTTCGGCATCCGTATTTGGAAAAGCGGGGGATTTCGGAGAAGGTACAACGTGAAATGAACGTTGGATACGACAGAAAGCGGAAGGCCGTGACTATACCGTGGTTCTTGTCGGATGGGCAACTAGGAAACGTGAAATACAGACGTGTGGATAGTAAATCGTTCTGGTATCAACGCGGAGGAATGCCAATTCGCGATATGATGTACGGAATGGATGTCGTGAAAAGAAGAGAAGCGAAAGTGGCGGTACTTGTCGAGGCGGAAATAGACGCGATGACGGTTATGGAGTCGGGGTTGGTTGGAATCGCAGTTGGCGGTGCAAAGATCAGTGACCGACAAGTCGAGATAGTTGCGAACAGTTCTTTGGAAACAGTACTTATCGCGACTGATAACGACCTTGCAGGCACGAAGCTAAAGGAACAGATTATATCGAGATTGAGCGGATACGTTGAGTTGTCGGTTATTAAATTACCAGACGGGATTAAGGACGTGAATGAACTCGGAGCAGGCGAGGAATTACGAAGGTGTATCGAAGGAGCGGAACCGGTACCAACGCTATCGTTGCGCATATAAAAACGCCGGAGCGGATGTCCGGCGTACATAGCGACTAGGATTCGTCGTCTGGTACGTATTCAAATATGTCGGTTACTTGGATGTTGAACGTGTTGCAAAGTTTTTCGATGGTACCAAAGTTGATTCGGCTATCTTCATCGAATGAGTCCGCGTCTAATAGCTTTCCGATAGTTACTCGGTGTAGACCGGATTTATCTGCGATTTCAGTTGCTTTTCTGTACCCCAGTTTAGCCATAGTCACTGGAAGGTTATTTTTTATCATTGTCTGCCCTCCTTTTACACAGTTTATCACATTTTCGAAATTCTATCATAACATAATATAACTCTAAGGTGACTTTTTGTGATTCATCATTGACAATAAGTCACTATAGATTGTACAATAAGAACAGATATACGAAAGCTGTGCAAAGATGATTAAATAAATTTTCTGATAATAACTTTTTTCGAAAGAATGTTATCAAATCGTAACTGCTTCGCCCCTATCTATTGTAGAAACAGAAAAGGGAGAGGGTAATGTTGAATACAAACGAAAAACTGAATATGTTGGCGCTTCGAGCTAGAGATGGTTGCGAAGAGGCGAATCGTCAGTTGATCGATTATTTTTTGCGAAAGATCAACGATATCGCAGAAAGCATCTGGTACCATCTCAAGGATGAAAGCGCATTTCGATGGGAGTGCTTCAAAGAGGTTGAAAGCGCCATCGAGAGATATGACGAATCGAAAGGTAGTATACGGTATCTCATTGATAAACGCATCTATCAGAAAAAAAGTAAGTACCTTCGAGATCCCAGCCGTTCAATCGATACAGAGAAGATAACGAATGTCGAAGCAATCAAGGGATACGAACCTCCCGACATTTTGGCGGATGTTGAGGGCGGAATCATAGAAAGAGAAACGGAAGCAGAGATAAAAGAAAAGATCTCCACGTTGGCGCGCGGAGATCTCAGAAAAAACAGTCTTGTAATAAAGTGTTGGTTGGACGGAATGTCAGATACAGAAACCGCGAAAGAGTTGGCGCTCCGAGGCGGCTCAGTATCCTCACAAAAAGTATTCGTCCATCGACTGAAAAAACGTTGCCAATCGATCTTAGCTTAGACGATTGGAACGTAGAGGGGCGGAGTTGGCGCTCCGTTCCCTCATTATTATTATAATCGATTTTTACGCAATATACACTGTCATTGGCGCATATTGACCGCTAATTACGTAAATTAGCTCTATTTACTCATTAATCTTATTGTAAAGGGATTCATCTCGAAGGTCAACACAATAAATCTGTGAAAAATTTCATGGGTAGATAATCCCACTTAAGTTTTAAAGGAGCTGATAGTCTGTGTTTCAATTAGAAGCCAATATTAAAATCAGCGATCACGCAATATGGCGTATGCGAAGCAAATACAACCGTAACTTGTCTAGGCAAGGCGCGAAAAAATTTATTAGGCATCTAATAACGAAGGCGAAATTTATTTCCGAAGTGAAAGGCGATAAGGGTGAAGACAGCTTGTTGTTTGCGAGTGATCGGTTTGCGATCATAACGACACCCGATGCATCCGTAGTAAAAACAGTGTATAGAAAAGAGCTAATAGGCCATGCGACTATGAAGGAGAAGGTAAGGGAACTGGTCTCTAAAGAACAGAGAAAATATGCTCGTAGACTGAAGGCTGATATACGTAAATTCGAAAGAGAAAGGTTGGAGTGGGATCTATATATAGCAGATATGCGTATTCAGCAATATGAAACGAAGTCGGAAGCGAAAATAAACGCTGTTGAAGCGCATATCCGAGGAATTGAAAAGTACCTTGTTCAAGTCGAAGAAGACTTTAAAACGAGGCAAGACGAACATCGTCAGATAGCCACTAGTATGATCCCCGTTATGTAGCCGACATTACGCTTCTACGTCGGCGAAGCGATTACAAGCGAACCATCGTTTGATACCGTTTCGCGAGCGTAGAAGCTCGAAAACAATACGAAGGAGGACGATATATTGTCGTATATTGCGAAGAAGGGTCGCGAGGCAGCGGAATCAGTGAATGAAGAGAAGGCGGATGTATCGAAAGTTCTACGTCCATTGAAAAGCGGATCAAGTTTCAAGGTACGTGTTCCATCGACGGAAGATTTCGTCGAATACTTTGCGCACGGTGTTTTCGGGAAGTTTTACACAACTCCGTGTACAAAACCTGGAGGACAGCCTGATTACTACGACAAGGCTGTAGATTACCTGTATACGAAAGCCAACGAAGAGGATGACAAAGATAAAAAGAAGGAACTACTGGATCAAGCGTACCAACTGAAAGCGAAACCGCGATATTTATTTGGATTCATTAACCTTGAAGACGGGTCACCACTCATAGTGGATCTCACTAAAAACCAAGCCAAGCAAGTCATATCCGCTATCGATAAGTACACGAAGAAGATCAGTACATTTGCGTTCGAGCTGTCAAAGGAAGGAACGAAGATGGCTACGCAGGTATCGTTGACGCCAGTTATTGACGATGATGATTTATCCGAACAAGAGCGCAAACATTTCGAAAGTACAGAAGGGAAGTCGTTTGATGACTTGCTATACGAGAAAGTTTTAAAAGTCCGCAAAGAAGAGGAGCAGATAGAGGATTTACGTGCTTTCGGATTTGATGTGAGTAAGTTAGGTATCGAGACAGGCGAAGTAACTCCGATTGAAGACGAAGGTCAAGGAGACGACGGCGACGATAACTACCCATTCTAAGGAGGAGATATTTTGTTCAAAATCCATACGCCAGATCATGTCGTCGAGATCCCACGTGACGAAGAGATGGAGAAAAAGGCTCGTGACTATTTAGAAAGCGAACTACCTAAGTTTGGACCTGAGGGGTTTGAAAAAGCATCGTCATTCATTTGCCATTTGAGTGAGTTTGTGCGTGAATTGGCGGATGAAATAGCGTTGATGGCAATCGAGGGAGGAGAGGAGGAAGGCGAATAGCGACGGAAACAGCAAACGTAGGCAAGCATAGCGAATTGTTAGCACAGACGGCACTTCTCGCGAACGGCTACGAAGTGGCGGGTCCTTTGGCAACGGAATCATATGACATCGTAGCGAAGCACCCGCAGACAAAGCGATGGCATACGTATCAAGTCAAGACATGTAGAGTTCGTGAGGATCGCAATGGAGCGATAGTCGTCGAGGCGCGAAGAAGTGGAGGGAGGTATACGAAAGAAGACGCTGACTATTTCATAGGAGTATGCGGAGAAGACGTGTACTTGATCGAAAATGTCGGATTCAGTGAATACTGGGCGATGCCTACGACGATTGCAAAGTGGTCGAAATTGAAAACGAACATGAAGGAGATGGGGAAATGAAATCACATTTTAGTAGAGCCAAGAACCTTCACCTGACTCTATGCGCATCGATATTGATAACAATAGGGTTTGAAGTTGACGGAATTTTAGGGGGGATCGGCAATATATTGCTGTTACTAACGTCGAGTTGGATTTTAGGGACGGTGGCAGGGAGAGCTGATCACCGTTCGTAGAAGGGAGGCGAAATATGGAGCAATTAACGTTAAGTCTCGATATGAAGGAGGACGAAGAGGAGAAAGCTCGCAAACAACGCGTCAAGGCGGCGGAGGAACGACGAAACGCGACGATACCGAGCGCAGACGATTGGAGCCGGATCTTCGAAATGAAGAACAACGAACGCGACACAGAGAAACTACGCGAAGTTAAATCGGCTATGGAGGCGGGTGAAATTGCCCGTTCCTCCGAGGACATTTTCTATAAGAACGGGTGGTTGAAGAAGTTCAGCAAGGCGGAGGCATTACGGATTTGGCAACGGCTACAGGAGAGGGGGCGAGAGCGTAAATTACAGGAGTTAGTCGAGAGTACGCCGGATAACTACCACTTGATTACGACAGTTACGCAGTTAGACCAATTAATTAAAGACTTGTACAATGAACCAATTATCGCGGTGGACACCGAGACAACAGGTTTGAATGTGTATTCGGATCGAATCGTGGGGATCTCGTTCACATTGCCAAACGCTGATTACCACGTGTACATTCCGGTTGGGCATGAGGACTGCGAGCAGTTGACGAGAGAGTATGTGCTAGAGGAGATTCGAGGCATCTTGCAAGACGAGAGAATAGGAAAGGTGCTTCATAATGCGAAATTCGATATGCACATGTTTTTACGGCATGGTGTACGGATGCGTGGATTAGTTTGGGATACGCAGGAAGCTATGAAGTTGTTGAATGAGAACGAACCGTCAAACGCTCTTAAAAACCTCGCGACAAAATACTTGGAGGAGCCGTCGGATACATTCGGAGAGTTATTCGGAAAAGCGTTATTCAGTACGATTCCGCTTGACATAGCGCTAGTCTATGCTGCGAAAGATACCCACCTGACTTGGCGGCTATACGAGTTTCAACGAAAGCACATGGAGAAGTTGCCGAGGGTGCTGAACACTTACGAAAAAGTCGAGAATCCCTTGATTGAAATCGTGGTCGATATGGAGAGAACGGGATTTGTTATTGACCGGAACTACGCAAAAAAACTTGGATTGCAATTGGAAGCGGAGATTAGCGAGCTAGAGAGGGAGTTAAAAAAAGAATTTGGAGATATCAATTTTAACAGCCCGCAGCAGTTAATGAAGGTTCTGTATGAGGATTTAAAGCTAGGAAATCATCTTCCTCCTAGAAAGAAAAAATCCACAGATGTTGATACGCTAAAACTTCTTCAAAAGCATCACAACGGAGTAAAGCTACTGCTGGAATATCGTAAGAAGACGAAGTTATACGGGACTTATGTTAAACAACTGCCTAATCAGGCGAGATTAAATGGAAAGTTGCACGGCAGTTTTAATCAAAATGGTGCAGCAACTGGCCGTTTCTCATCTAACAATCCCAACCTCCAGAACCAGCCTAAATACGCACGGAAACTCTTCGTAGCACCGAAAGGAAATGTACTATTATCCGGAGACTTTTCGCAACAAGAACCGCGCTTGTTAGCCCACTTTTCGAATGAAGATATTCTTATCAACGCTTACCGCGAAGGAAGGGATTTGTACAGCACAGCGGCTTCAGAAACATTCGGCTTACCGCTTGAAGAATGTGGGGACGGATCGAAATGGCGGAAGATGATGAAGATCGGAATTCTCGCGGTTATGTATGGAACCTCTCCGAAAACACTTGCGGAACAACTTAGTATTACGAAGACAGAAGCCGAAGATTTCATTGAGACGTTCTACCGGAAGCATCCGAAAGTGAAACGTTGGATTTACGGAAACATTCGGTTTGCAAGGAGGAATAGATACGTTGAGATGCTGGGAGGCCGGAAGCGGAGACTACCGGAAATCAATTCGCGTGATCGATGGATGAGGTTACGGGCGGAGCGTCAATGTACTAACGCCATCATTCAAGGGAGTGCGGCAATCCAAACGAAGTTGACGATGATTGAACTGGATAAACTGTGCAAGCGAAAGGGGTGGCAGATGGCGTTGACGGTGCATGACGAGATTGGCGTATATGCTCCGGATTCGATTAGCTTGGAGGATGTAAAGGAATTCGAAAGTGTGTTTCTGGATACGGTGAAGTTGCGAGTTCCGAATAAGACTGATATTGAAATCAGCAGGAGATGGGGCGAAGGAAAAACGATAAAGGAGTGGTTTAATGGCGAAGAAAGTGAAACTGTTTACGCATACGGATCTTGATGGCGTGGGATGTGCGATAGTCGCTGCTCAAGTGTTTGGATCGGATGCGATTGAGGTAGATTACTGTGATTATGATGAAATAAATGAGCAGGTCGAAGGGTTTATTTTTAGCGAGGCAGAGCAGTTCGATTTGGTTTTCATCACCGATATATCCGTGAATGAAGAGACCGCCTTTCTAATTGAAGAAACCATTGCTGATAAAGTAAAGCTAATTGATCATCACCAGACAGCACTTTGGCTTAACAAATATGATTGGGCGACAGTTATTATTGAGGGCATTAAAGGAAAAGAGAGCGGAACCAGCTTATTTCATGAGTACCTACAATCGCTTGGGCATACCGATAGTTTCTTACCCACCTTTTGCGAGTTGGTTCGGAGGTACGATACTTGGGAATGGGTGACGAAGTTCAGAGATAATAAGTCCCCCAAGAAACTAAACGATCTGCTCTATATCATTGGACGTGATCGATTTGTTAAGCGTTTTTCGGATGCTACGGTGTCTCAAGCTAGATTCACGGATACAGAAGAACTACTCCTTGAACTCGAGGCGGAAAAAGAGTCCGCCTACATCGAGAAGAAGAAAACCGAAGTCCGTCGCCACACTATCGAAGGATACACGGTTGGAATCGTCTTCGCGGATCGTTATATCTCGAACCTCGGTGAGGAAATTGCGAAAGCCAACGATGACATAGATATTGTAGCGATGGTAGTGGCACCGAAAGCCGTCAGCTTCCGTACAGTGAAAGACGATATCCACCTAGGCGAATTCGCGAAGCAATTTGGTGGCGGGGGCCATGTGAAAGCGGCAGGCTGTCCATTACAGCAAGATGCGTTAGATTCGTTTATCGAATATGTTCTTGGAGGTGATGCGATATCCAACTAACCAGTCGAAAAGGAGTCGATACACTGCGTGAATCCATCGCAGCTGACCGCGGATTTACACTAGAGTCCGAATTCCTGCACATGATCGATACGTGGCATTCGATGCCGGAAGTTTGGGATTCTGATTTGGACCGACAGATTGCCGCTATGAATTACGAAATATTGCGTAATCCAGTTAAACTCAAATGGCCGAAGCAATTCTTCTCGCCGTCATCCGTAAATTCATGCAGACGTGAGCTTTACGTCAAACTGAAAGGAGCGAAGAAAGATAAAGTTGTTGATCCGCCGTATCGCGGTCGATGGCGACGGATGGGGACGATATTCGGTGACATGATTCAGCGTGATCTATTATTTATCGAAAAGCATTACGAAAAGGTTGTCGGAGAGGAGCCGTCTTTTACGGTAGAGCGTGTTGAACACGATGGACGGCAGTACCCAATGTGGGAGAAATTCGCGGAGAAGATATACTCTGAAGAACATGGCGGATACCTGATTAACTTTAAAGGTCAGCCTGACGGAATCCTTCGTCACAAGGACGGGCGACGGGTAGGGTTAGAAGTCAAATCGAAGCAGACATCAGCCACGAAGACTTCGAGGTTTTCAATGCGGGGTCCAGACGAGAATCACATTATGCAATGTATTACCTATGCGATTATGTACGATTTGGACGATTATATTTTGCTTTATGGAAATCTATCGAAGAAAGGATGGAATCTCACAGACGAAGAGTATAGAAAGAATCCAGATATTAGAGCATTTCATATCAACGTTAAGAAAAAAGATAAGGAGGAGTTGCTTAACGAGTTAGCAGGGATACTTGAAGCTGTCGATATGAACACTCCTCCGCGATTAAACCTGGCAAAATGGACGTTCAACAATTACAAAACGGCATGTGCATTGTCGTTAACCGAAGTTGAGGTTGAGGAGCTAGAGAAAGAGGTGAAGTTCGTTCTTAGTTCGAGACATCCGAGCTATGTATCGTGGGATCGCCAAAGGGCGCTTAACGAGATAAAGAAGATACGAAGTGAATCACTATGAGAAACCGCTATTTCGGATTAGACCTCTCGATATCCTACCCAGGCTTCGCGGTATTGGAGGTGAAGAAGAGCCGCAAGCCTACGCTTCTCTATTGTGGGCATCTTAAAACGAATCCGAAATTGCCGCATGGTGACCGACTAGCGCATATCAAGTCGTATGTAGAAGCAATCCGATATGATTACGGCCCATTCGTGAAGGTGATCCGAGAGAAGGCGTTTCACAACGCTAGGGTTCACGCAACAGCAGGCGGATATAAGGTTGCAGGGATCGTAGATTATGCGCTACGTAATGTGGAGATTGAGGAGTTAGCGAACAGTACCGTAAAGAAGGAGGTGACTGGGAACGGTCGTGCAGGGAAAGACGACGTGGAAGTGGCTGTGAGGGGGTGGTTTCCGGAAGAGGAGTTTAAAACGGATGACGAGAGTGATGCGGTTGCTGTTGTGTTGGCGTGGTTGCTACGTGAAAAATTGATTGAGAGGAGTGGATTAACCTGAACCGTGTATACATGAGAGCGCCTGTGAGGAGTATCGAACAAATATCGAAAAAATACTACGAAATGTTAGACGGGAGTCTTGGGGAACTGACTGAACGCGAAGGTAAGATATTAGATCAGATAGTAGAGGACTTCGATGAACTATCGTTTTCTTTGACCCCGGCACTAGATACTCTCACGGAATTACTGGGGTACGAGGGAGAGGAGGAAGGCGAATGACCGTCGAGGATTGCGTAAATGAATTCTCGAAGCATCGACGACTAATCAAGTTTTATCACACGGCTGTCGCGAAGAAAGTAGATTTACCGTCAAAAGACGTTGAGAAGCGTCTACTCGAACTCGCATATGTCGGCTACAAAGGACTCGGAGTACGTTGGGAGACGTTTTGCACCGAATGCTTTGGCTCACTTGAAACAAAAGAGAAACCGGAATACGGACATTTCATGGATTGCGAATACTGTGGCGAGGAAGATGTAAAGGCGACAAAGTGGACTGTTCAGTCAGTGTTCGGGTTTTACGATAGGGAGGCTAAATAAATGTTCTCAAGTTTAAAGGTGTTGTATTGGTGGATCGCTTACGGAGTATCGTCACTTATGGTTCTGGTGTTCGCTATATTAGGGATGATTTTTGAGAGCGACGTACTCGTGTGGCTTTGGGCGATCGGTCTTTCAGTGGAGTTTTTACTTTTGGTTGTAGCCGCAATCATGTATTGCGTGAAAGAGTATAAACGATTGAAAGCGGAGCAATCGGAAGGACAGGAGGCGAGATAATGCGTGAACTTTCCGAAGAAGAAGAACGATGGATGTCGCTTGGAAGGGTAGCGGAGTTGAAACGACGGCTGGATCGATGGGCCGACTATCGGGAAGCGCGGTATGCGGACTATCTGCGGTTGAAAAACGCTGGCGCATCTCAAGAGCAATTACTCGAATTAGATCGAGAGCTGCGTGTCATCGATGAGGAAGTAGACAAGATAGGTGAGGAGTTTGTATCTCAATATCAGTATAACCGAAAGAAAGGGTGGTAAATTGCAAAAGAAATTACTGACTGACGAATTCATATCGAAATATCCCGACTTTCCCCCGCATATGAACGAACTCGGAACATTCGTATACTATCGAACCTATTCACGTTGGATCGAGTCGAAGAAACGTCGAGAGACATGGAAAGAGACTGTGCGACGGGCAGTTGAGTACAACGTAGGGCTTGCTGTGAAACACTTGACGAAGATTGGATATGAGGTTGACTATGAGGGGCATCGAAGGGAAGCGGAGGAACTATTTGATTCGATATTCAACCTACGCCAATTTCCGTCAGGGCGGACGTTATGGGTCGGAGGCGCAGATACCGGTGTAGGAGAGAAATATCCGTTAGCACAGTTCAATTGTTCTTTTCTGAATATCACTAGTTGGGACGATCTTGGCGACCTGTTCTATCTATTGTTAGTCGGAACGGGCGTTGGATTCAAGTGTACGAAGGAGATGGCGAAAGGTCTCGCGCCAATCCGTGTGAATACGGAGCTACTACATTCCGATTACAATCCCGTACCAAAGAACAA
The DNA here is from genome assembly GCF_059818345.1 of Mechercharimyces mesophilus. Classification (NCBI taxonomy): domain Bacteria; kingdom Bacillati; phylum Bacillota; class Bacilli; order Caryophanales; family Thermoactinomycetaceae; genus Mechercharimyces; species Mechercharimyces mesophilus. The sequence continues at coordinate 52,752 of NZ_JCBAPH010000001.1, forward strand.
GCGCCTTGAGTATACGAAACTTAAAACGCTAGATAACGGATACGCGAAGATTTACGTCGGAGACTCAAAGGAGGGTTGGGTTGAGTCGTTACGAATTTACTTCGACTTGTTGACGAAGAAGGAGTACGAATATATACACACCGTTAAAATCTCGTACAATAGCGTGCGCCCAAAAGGAGAGCGATTGAACACTTTCGGCGGGAGCGCCAGTGGATACGAGCCACTAAGTGAAATGTTTGAAGGCATAGAGCGCGTGCTGAAAAACAAGATTGATCCGCACTTAAATCCGCTTGAACAGGTTGGCAAAGGTTATGCGAGAGTCCGTCCCGTTCACATTTTAGATATCGGAAATTTAATTGGAAACAACGTAGTTGTCGGAGGCGTGCGTCGTACGGCCGAAATCTACTTGTTTGATTCGGACGACTACGAGAGTATGTTCGCAAAGTATGGGATCAATGGATTATGGACGGAAACACAGTTTGAGCAACACGAGAAGATTGGTCATCTGATGAAATCGCTAAGCATTCCGAAACCTCGATGGTGGGATGACGTAGGAAAGCGGAATTATGACGCAGATGTCAATGGAAAGGAGCCGTACAACTTCGGCCGTCCGCTCCACCATCGTCGGATGTCGAATAATTCGATTGCTTTCGAGGAGAAGCCGTCGCGTGGACTACTGAACCTCATATTCGAAATGATGCAGATGGAAGGCGAGCCTGGGTTCGTGAATCTCGAAGAGGCACGGAGACGACGACCAAATGCGGAAGGATTGAATCCGTTAGTGGTATAGCGGATATAAAACCTCTCTAATTGCTGGGAACCCCTAACGTAAAGTCGAGGGCAATCAGCAGCGAAGTCCCGAATAAGGGAAACGTTCAACGACTAGGCGAAAGCCGTAGGGCGCAAGAGCGCTCGAAACGGGAGGCAGTCGGCTCATTTAAATAATAAAAAGGAGGTTCTAATGAGGGAATTTTATAAAGAAATAGATTTCAAGGAGGAGTTTAGTGAGCATTTTAAAGGGTTCATGTTAGGCGATGGATATCTCTCTAACCGAAACAAGAGTAAATACAGCGCACAGTTTTGTTTATCTAACGTGAATCCCACTTATATAACAACAGTTTCAGATATGTTGACTCAACAAAATATAAAGAACTCTGTACGCTTATTCTCAAGGAAAGGAGGATTCAAAGGCTCGCGTTATTCTTCTGTCGTAACCACGCTATTTTACACGACATTCTCTGAGTTAGAAGAGAAGTGGTACAGAATGAGGGATGACGGGACTCACTATAAGAAGGTTCCCAACGATTTAAAACTTACGCGGACATCTTTACTGCATTGGTATATAGGGGACGGATATCTTGTTCATTTAAGAGGAGATCCTGTGCGGGTACAGTTTTGTACTGACCGATATACTGATGATGAAATTATGTTTTTAAGGGACTGTTTTGAGCGGGATATAGGCTTGGAAATACAGATTGACTGGAATAGAAGAAGGTTGAGAATTCCGAAACGATTATTGCATGATTTCTTTTCCGTTTTGCCGGAATGCCCGAATGAGTTTATAGAAGAGCTAGGTTATAAATGGATGAAAATCAGTTGAGCCGACTGATGATATAGTCTGAGCTGTATGGAAACATGCAGAGGCGGTGCGGACTCGGTACCGCCGTAACATTTCTGGTGCTGAAATCCTTTTGGATTCTTATGGGGTATGCAACCTAACGACGGTGAACCTTACGCAATTCGTAGATGAAAGCGGAAAGTTCGATTTGTACGGCGCCCTTGAAGCGCAAGAAAGAAGTGTACGCATAGGACTTCGAATGACACTAGCTGAACTGGAATTGCCACATTGGAACGAAATACAGCAAAGGGATCGACTTCTCGGCACTTCGTTAACGGGTGTCAAGGATGCAGGTATTTCTAAAGAAGAATTACGGATCTTGAGGGTGTTTGCGGAAGAAGAAGCGAGCCGATATGCGAAGGAACTCCGAGTCTCTACGCCACTTCTCGTCACGACAGTCAAGCCGGAAGGCACCCTTTCACAAGTCGCTGGAGGCGTATCCTCCGGATTACATTGGTCTCACTCGCCTTACTACATCCGTCGTATTCGAATCAACGCGACTGATCCGTTAGCGATAGTCGCGAGAGAACTCGGGTGGACGGTGAATCCCGAAATCGGAACGAAAGGAGATACGGAAGAGGAGCGGATGAAAAACGCACGAACGCTAGTAATCGACTTCCCTGTGTCATCAGGCGCAAAGAAGACGAAGGATGACGTATACGCACGAGATCAATTCGATACCTATTTTGAATTTCAGTCTGCTTACACGGAACACAACTCCTCCAATACGATCCATGTGCGGAGTGACGAATGGGAAGAAGTCGAAAATATCGTGTGGAGCAAATGGGACGAATTTACGGCAGTTTCGTTCCTTTCATATGACGGAGGGACGTATCAGTTAGCACCTTACGAGTCTATATCCGAAGCGAAGTATGAGGAGTTGAAGTCGAGTATGAAGCCGTTTGATCCTGCGTTGTTGACGAAGTACGAGAGCGGAGAGGAATTCGATATCGGTGATGATGGCTGTGAAAATGGGATTTGTCCGATTAGATAACAAAAAATTTGAAAGGATGATGTGAAAATGAGTTTACTTGTTAGCGAGGCTATTTCGGGAAGATTGAATGGAATACAGGCGACAACTTCGCCGATGACTTATACGGAGGCACTCGACACACAAGCAAACCTACAATGGCCACCGATCATCTATAAAGACGGCGGATGGCGACAAGCGACTCCGGAAGAAGTCGACGAGGAGTTGAATCCTGCGAACTCACTCGAAGGAGACGAAGTTCTTCAACATCTGAACCTTGCGCAGGTACCAGACGTTTCTGTATCGGATTTAGACGATTTTCTATCCGGTCAGGGTGTACTGGAAGGAATGGGCGTCATTTTCCTCGCAGGTGGGCTGATACAAAACGTTGATCCGATATACCTTGCTGTCCATTCTTCGTTAGAGTCGGGACGCGGAACAAGCAAGTTAGCAACGGGAACAGTCGAAGGATACGAAGGGTGGTACAACGTGTTCGGCATCGGAGCGATTGACGCGAACCCAAACGAAAGGGGAGCGCAGTATGCGAAGGAGAAAGGGTGGAATTCGGTAGCGAAGGCTATTTACGGCGGAATCAAGTGGATCTCGTATTTCTACATCCACGCCGGACAGAACACACTGTACAAAATGAAGTGGAATCCGGTTAGTCCAGGCGATCACCAATATGCTACGGACATTGGTTGGTCAAGAAAGCAGGCTAACCGTATCGCTAGTCATTACAGAACATTCGGAGATATCGAGGCGTGTTGGGACTTACCGAATTACGCGTCGGAAGCGACGATCAAATCACAACTCATATTAGAGGAGGATGCGAATGTTTAACGATCTTGGTCGAACTGAAAAGAAAACGTGGTACAACGCCAAGACTTCACAGATTGTACCTTACGGATACGATCTGAACGTCAAGGTGAAAAAGTTGCACCCTGACGCAGTGATTCCGCAATATGCGACGGTAGGATCGGCTGGATTCGATTTGGTAGCGACCGATACCGTCATCATTGAACCCGGAGAGACGAAGATGATTCCGTTAGGGTTGGCATTCGAAATCCCTCAAGGATACGAAATACAGATTCGAATGAGAAGTGGGGTTGCGCGTAAATCATCCTTACGGTTACCAAACGGAGTAGGGACAATAGATAGCGACTATAGGGGCGAGGTTAAGGTGTTATTTGAAAATACAGCTGCTATTAACGAACCAAATACGTTTATCGCACGCACGTTGCTGACATTTGATTCAGGAGCGATGGTTGATAAGGAATGTCCCAGTAACACGTATCTAATCCGAAAAGGAGACCGTATTGCGCAAGCCGTAATTGCGCCAGTCGTCCACGCCAATATCGAAGTAACAGAGGAATTAAGCGAAACTACTAGAGGGAGCGGAGGTTTCGGATCGACGGGTGTTAAGTCGTTGTCCATGTGCGCGAGCGTTGAAGAGTACGAGAGTCAATTCAAAGAGGGGGATGAGTAGGTGAGTGTATTAATGGCTCGACAAATTAGCGTCATTGTAACGGAGTCAACAGGAGGACGGGGCACTGAGGATTCCCCAGTTCATACGATATACCGCTATTGGTCGATGGATGGCGAATTGTTAGCGGAAACCAATCCGACAAACAAGAATTTTCCGCACATCAAATATAAACCGCCAGTGAAGTTCTGTGATGGAAAGGAATGCAAATAGTACGAAAGGAGGACGAAGATTGAGCGAAGTTGAGTTGAACGTAGAATTACTCGCCCATACAAAAGTATCCGAAAAGATGGCGTTTGAATTGCTACAATACGTCGGTCCAGGTGTACAGGAGTCACAAGGACTCGCTTTGACTGCGATAAGAACCTGTTATTCCGCGAATAAACCGAGCGAAATCGTTGCGAAAGAGGGGAAAAAGTATTTCCACAATGAAGCTACAGATGGCGAAAAGGGGGTGGAAGTTGACCGTTTGATTCGGCACATCATGCGCTCCAAGCATACGTCCACGATCGAGCATTTGAGCTATACGTTTGCTATCGAAGGATTATCACGGTCAGCATTGGCGCAATTGACGAGACATCGATTCTTCTCATTCAGCGTTCAGAGTCAACGGTATGTGAAGATGGGGAGTGACGACCGAAGTGGCGGATTTGATTACGTCGCGCCTCCTTCATTAAGTAAGTCAGAGAGTTACCATAACGCGATGAGACGTTCACAAGCGGTTTACGATGAATTGCGAAGATCAAGTGTGCTTGCTGAAGACGCAAGATTCATTCTCCCAAACGCCACAGCAACGAATCTCGTCATGACCGGGAATCTCCGAGCCATTCTCGACTTCTATTCGAAGAGGCAAGAAGGAAAGGGCGCACAGTGGGAGATTGCGGAGTTGGCCGAAAGGGTTCGGAGGGAAGTCGTCATGGTTGATCCGTGGGTAGATCCATTCTTTGACGAGATGTAGCGGGAAGAAGCCGCGTAGTAAATTACGCTGCGCGGCAAATTTTTTCTTTGGACGAAAAAAATCATCGAGATGTTATCAAACGCGGCCTACCTTGCCCCTATTAAAGATAAGAAAGAAAAAAAGTCCACAAAAAGTGCGCGAAGTTGCTTACTAATGACTCTAAACATTATAGAGGGAGAAAGGGAGGCGAAAGGTGTGGCTACGAAATTCTTCGACGGGAACGTAAAGAAAGCGAACCGACGGCGTAAAGACCAGTATTCCCAAGATACTCGAACATCGTCAGTCAACCGCTACAACGTCAATGACTTACCAGCGAATCATCCCTTGCGAGTCAAATACGGAAAGGAGTCGAATGTTCATGCGTGAGTGTATGACGGGTTTCGATTGTGTGGAGCGTAGAGCGCAAGTGGGTGAAAAGGTCGTAGCTGTAGAGGGACCGGATTACCTTCGTGGTCAGCAATTTGAAGTAGGCGACATCCTTAAGATCACAGATCAACGTGGATGCCTCGATGTAGGAGAATTTGGTCAACTCATTGACCAGACAGAATATCTAGTTCTAGTGCCGAAAGTGAGCGACATGGGTCGACTAGAGGAGCGTATGGAGTCGCTTGAATCGGAGGTTGAGGGACTGCGTAGCCAATTTACCTACTATGTAGAGAAGGAGGCGAAGGTCTAGTGAAGGTTGCATTGACGGGGAAGATGCGTAGTGGGAAGTCTACAGTTGCGGAGTATCTGAGCGAGAATTATGGATTCCATTCTTGCGCATTTGGCGATACGCTCAAACTTTTCGCCAACAAGCTGTTTCAGCCACGCCAGTTAAAAGATCGTCGGTTGTACCAATGGTTTGGTCAAACGATGCGAGAGCGGGAACCGGAAATCTGGGTACGACATTTAGAATACACGATATACGACTTAGTTACGACCGGAAAGAACATAGTCATCACCGATCTCCGACAGCCCAACGAATATCAATACTGCCGTGAGAATGGCTTCAAAATTATACGCGTAACCTGTCCGGATGAATTGCGTATAGAACGAATGAAAAGTGAAGGCGACATATACGACGAATTCATGTTGAACCACGAAACGGAAATGCACATTGACGGATTCGACGTTGATTTCGAAATTGAAAATAGCGGAAGCTGGCGGGACATGACGGAACAGGTTGGTGTTATTATACGAAATATTTCGCCATTAAAAGGGGTGAAAGCGTGAAGTTTCAAGTCGAAGATCTACGACCCATTTTGAACGAAAAAGACAACGAAGACAAAGGGTTGATTTTCGTTGACAAGATTCCAGGAGGTGGAGGTCCCGCGTGCTATCTCTTCACGTACATCTTCGCATATGAAGGGTTGTGCTACGAGATTACCGACATTTATTACGGGGAGCCGTCACATTATCGGGAATCTGACGATTGGGGTGGGGAAATACATGTTCCTCGATTGGGACGAAGAGGAAGAAAGGAGGTAGATTGATTGCGATTTAAACTTATCGACAACAACGTCACTAACGACGGAAAATACGAAATGACTTACGAAATTATCGACTCTCATGTCTTCTCGTCTGACAGTAAAGTTATTTATGAGTTCACGAAAAGACCTCCGTATAGTAACGCCTTGGAAAACGGAGATCTTGTAGTCATACGAAACAGCTTTGGAACTCCGATAGGTATCGAATGGACGTATTACCCTGACGGTTTCTAGTTACTTACCGATATTATCGTCCGGCGCGTCGTAGTCTTCTAGTTTAAATGTCAGCGCACCGTTCTCTTTCCCATCGAAGAAATATCGACGAGAGCGGTCGGTTGGTAGTTTGTATCGTTGTACTAATTGCCGGATCGTTGTATAGCCTCGAGTATCGAACTTATACGGTCTAGTATCTGTCAACCTCACAACATCAGGTTTGGCGAGGGCTATACGATGGTTAACCGGATCGTATCCGATATAAAGGGAAATCGGAATGTCTACGCAAGACAGTTCGACGCGGGCGAGCTTATTTAGAGATAGACGTTGTTGCTTGTCGATAGTGACGAACATATCCGTTGCGCTGCGGCCGCCGACACCTGCACTAACCCATTCGATTGACATATGTATAACCTCCATTGCGAGGGAATTCGTTACAGTTAGTTTTCTACCATTATATTCGTTTTACCTGCGAGGATGCAAGATAGTTACGGAATTTTCGAAAAGGAGGACGTTATTTGGGAAAAGCGCAAAGAAGTCGATGGAAAGCGAACATCGAATCTTTGAAAATCGTCAGTAAACCGAAAGACGAGATTACGGAAGGAGACATCGAGTTCTTGCGAGAGAACTACACTTCTCAAGGGGGTTTATTGCCGAAAGGATATAACGGTGGAGCGTTCTTTACACCGACTCATGTAGCAAAGTTCATTGGTGTCGGTGAAGAAGTTTCGTGGAACGGCCGTGATGTCTCTACGTGGGACTTCGACTGGCTGGACGAAATTGTGACCGATTACCGCCGAAAAGAGGCGGTCGAATGACGTATGAAGGCAATCGAGTGCTTTGTCGGGACTGTGTTTTTTGGAGCCACTGTGGAAATGCTGACGACAACTATGGGGTATGTGAAAAAGTGAAATCCAAGTATCTAAACGTGGATGTGAAAGTATCCGGAAAGAACAATGTGTGTAGGTGGTTTGATCCGTGGATTAAGCATCCGAATTATCCAGCGTTTGACTTCAAACAGTATTACGAGTGGCTTCTGGACGACTACTACAGACCAGAGGAGGTCGACAGGAGCGGTTCGAAACCGGTACTAGTCGATAAACCGTACCGTATGCGAAAGGTAAGTGTATTAAACCATGTAACGATCAAGGAACGGTACTTCGCTATTTATTACGAAGATTACGTCAATATAGACTTTATCTCCGATGAAGGGGAGGTGAGGAACGCGGGATGGAGACGGCAAACGTCCCCACGAAGCAGACGCGAAACAGTATATGACTCGATATCGATAAGTGACTTTGACGGAGAGTTTGTAAGTGAAGAGGAGTTAGAAAAGTATAAGAAACCTCGTGCGGGGAACTTCAAAGTCGGAGATATCGTAACGACTCCGATATATCGAAGGGTAAACGAATGGAGCGGTCAGCCTGGTGTGGTTGTTGAGCGGTTAAATAAAGAAAAAGTAATCGTATTAGTTTCTTCGCGAATTGCTGAACTGCGGTCCGTTCGATTTTGGTTCTTTGACCGCGATTTAACGAGGGGAGGAATGGTACCTGGCAGCGTAATGGAGACCGCAAAAATACTTATAGAGGAGGCAAGAAAATGATTGAGCGAAAAATTGATCACACCTATCAAGAGAATCGTATCGTTTGTCCTCATTGTGGGTTTGTATCAGATAACGATATTTGGGAATGGGGCGAGCAAGGTAATGCGGAATGCGAAGAGTGCGACGAGGAATTCAGTTATTACACATCTGAGGTAGTCCGGTACTACGACACGGAAAAGATTTTTCGAAGGAGGGGATCGAATAGGCGCGACAAAGCACGACATTGAAGAGCAACATCGCCGATACGCGCAAGACTACGACTGCATGACGCCACGTGGAGTCCACCGTCTTCTCCGTGATCGATTCAAGCTAGGCGTGAGATGTTACGACAAAGGCGATTACGCCGGAAAAGACATATTGATGGATTTACGCAATGCGCTCGATAAAGCGGAGTTGACTGAACGACAGAAGGAGGCGATGTATTACGTTTATGTGCGGGACTTACGACAAGTGGACACGGCGTTTGAGATGCGGATTACACAACAAGGTGTTGCTGATCATCTGATTGGCGCATTGAAACGGATAGCGAAAGTTTACGCAGAGTGGAACGGAGAAGTGCGGAAGGAGGAAATGGAAGCCTGTTATGTGTGCGGAAAGTACCTTCTATCCGGCGAAGAAAGAAGCGGAATGTGTATCGAGTGTGAGCGGAAGGAGTGGAAGGAGGCGACAGGCGATAAGTAAATTGCGAAATCATTACGGGTACGAGGTGAGGAGAGACGAAGCGCCTTTCGCAGACAAGATCCCGATGGGCGGAAACTGGCGCAGTCTAAGCCGAGAGGAACAGTTGACATTTTGGAACGGAAAGATACCGACTGACGGAGGAAGTACGAATGGTTTGCGTAGGAGAGCGTGGAATGAGCCTGCCGGAACCATTACGACCTCGCCGATTCAAAAACTATCGTGCCAGCTTCATCCTGGCGAAAATATTGAAAGGAGTGGATATATGACGTATAACGCAACACCAACGGAGACGTCGAATGGACTGACGGTTGCCGAGTTGTTTTGTGGGGGCGGTTTGATGGCGGTGGGACTGAAAGAAGCGGGATACGATATTGTCTGGGCAAACGATATAAATAAGCAAGCAATAAAGGCATACCGACACAACTTCGGAATGCACGCGGTTCTAGGGGACATAACAGAAATCAATCCTGACGGTATTCCGGATACCGATGTTATCGCAGGCGGACCACCGTGCCAAGATTTTAGCAACGCAGGTAAACATGACGGAGAGAAAGGAAAGAACGGCAGGCTAGTATGGGCGTATTTAAACATTATTGAGCGCAAACAGCCGAAGGCTTTCATATTTGAAAACGTTAAAGGGCTTATCGGAAAGCGCCATAGGGAAACGTTTGGCGCATTGATCGATAAATTTAACGAAATTGGATACCGAATAAGCTGGCGATTGATTAACGCTTGGGATTACGGAGTAGCACAGAAAAGGGAACGCGTATTTATCGTGGGTATACGAAGAGATTTGGACTTAGAATTTCAATTTCCGGAACCCGTTCCGAAGGATTACCGGACACAGGTATTGCGTGACGTGATTGGCGACTTACCGGAACCTGACCAAGAGTGGAACGTGAAGAAACCTGAACATCGAGCGGATATGAATGGACCGAGTCCAACCGTGACGACGCAGTTTCGATGCCAGACGGTGGAGATATCCAATCACGGCGCAAAGTCGCATTGGGTACCGAAAAGAGAGTATAACTATGATCAGTCATACCGCGTCCAATCAATGGTAGATCCATCAGATACGATAACTGCTCATCACACTTCGAAGCCAATTCATCCGATATCGAAACCTCGTAGGTTCACAGTTAGAGAGTGTTTACGAATTCAATCCGCACCTGACTGGTACGTCATACCGGAAGACCTTTCTCTATCCTCGCAGTACCGAATCGTCGGAAATGGCGTAGCGTGCCGAGTGGCGTGGTATTTGGGGAAAGAGTTAGCGCGACAATTAAAAGAACATTCGAAAAAGGAGGCGTTAGATTGGCTTTCACGATTACAGGCGATTACAAAAAACAATTCGAAAGCGCTGTAGATGCGTTGCTGGCGAAGGAGGCGTTTATTGAGGATCGGGATAAGCGGATGAGCGTGATTAACGATTGGATAATGGAGTATACGCATTTCATAGGGGAAGCACCGGACGCAAAACAACTGGAGCGATTGACGAATTATATTCTTCACGAAGAGCTATATGACACGCATCCGGATAAGGTACGGCGTACGGAGTATCCGATATTTAGCGACAGGCAACTGAAGAGGCGGAGAAGCGGAGAGGTTTCGTCGAAGAAGGCAAGAGACGTTGGGACGGATGGGCGTGATTATCGGAAGAAAACACGAAAATATGATCGAAAATATTAAACGATAAATTGATCGAAATAGGAATAGAAACGAACGGGTGATCGTATAAATAAAGTCGAGTTCTGGTCCAGTTAGCGGTTATAGGACAAATTGTGAGATCCGTATATTTCAATTGAGGTGAGGGCGGATGGGGGAGGAAAATCCGTTGAGAGAAGAAGATTCGAAGTCTACTTATGGAGACTTCGTTATTACCGTTAGTTACGGCGAGGGAGACGCGAGGGAAGCACTGCATAAAGCGATTACGGACTACGTAAATAAGACGTTCGGTGAAACTGTGATTATAAAAAGATAGCACTTTAGAGGAACAGTTAGGATGATTGTTCCTCTTTCTTTGTGAAAGATAAGCAACTACAATAGTAGTGATGTTGTAAATTGTGGGGAGGTGAATGTTGTGGCGTATTGTGCGATATATGCTCGCGTGTCTACAGATAAACAAGGCGAATCCGTTGAACACCAAGTTTCCTTGCTGAATGAATTTGCAAAAGGAAGAGGGTGGGAAGTAAGGGCGGATAGCGTCTATGAAGACGAAGGACTATCAGCTACGAGTAAAGCACTTTGGGAAAGACCGTCAATGTATCGCCTACTGAAAGATGCGGATGATGGTAAGTTCGATGTTGTTTTGTTTAAAGGTATTTCAAGACTTGCAAGGGATGAAGAGGAAGCAATTGGAACAGCAAACCGTCTTAAAGCCAAAGGACTTCGTATTATCTCTTTCGAAGAAAACTACGATTCGCAGACAACCCCTGATATGATCTTTACTGTTCACGCTTCCATGGCGAAGTATGAAGCGGAAAAACTTTCTGTTCGTGTTCGGCTGGGCAATATTGAGAAAGCAAAGAGAGGTCGCTGGGCGGCCGGTACTGCGCCTATAGGTTATGTGATCAGAGACGGAAAGCTAGAAATTGATCCCGAATATGTTGGCGTAACCAAACGGATTTTTGAAATGTATTTAAACGGAATAGGCGTTTATAAAATTGCGAAAACGTTGAGTAATGAAGGACTGCGGACCCCTAAAGGCGCATTATGGGGTCATACTACGATAAGCAGAATGTTGAAGAATCGAACCTATACAGGCGCGCTTATTTACAACCGAACAGGAGAGACGGTAATCAGGGAGTATGACGATGAAACCGGGCGAGCTAGAAAGTTGCGAAGATCCTCTCCCAAAAAAGAAGAGGACTGGGTTGTTATAGAGGGTGTTCATGAATCGTTTATCACTAAGGAAGAGTATGACAAAATTCAGCGTAGCTTGAGACAAAACGCTGTAAAAAGGAGACCGAATAAACGATACCCGCTATCAGGGATAGCCAAATGCAAAAAATGTGGAGATTCGTTGGTCGCGGTGAAGAAAATAAACCGAAGAAATGGCAAGGAACTCGTGTACCACTACTACCGCTGTCATACGTACCATCGCTTGGGGAAAGCGATATGCGAAGGAATAACGATACCTGCAAAGAAACTGGATGAGGCTGTATACTTTGACTTGAAGAATCGTTTATCGATGATAAGAGACGACAAAACCTACTGGGCTTCTTTTAAAGAAAATAAGATAGATACAGCAACGATTGAAGCAGAAATTAAAAAAACAGACAAAGCAGTAGCGCGGTTGCAGAAAGATGTTAGTGATATTTTCAGTCAAAGAGATCTATTCGATGACGAAACTTACCAAGCAATATTGAAAGAAAAGAAGGATTCAATATCTATGCTTAGGGACCGGAAAGTCGAGCTGGAAGAGAAATTGGCAGAAGTTCTGAGCGGGGACGACAAGATTGAAAAGATTAGGGAGCGGGTTGACGAATTTTTTGCCGTGAACGAAGAAGACGATAATGAACTACGTAACTTGTTCGAGGTATTTCTTGAGGAAGCAATTGTAGACAAGAATTCGTTGGATATTCGATATGCAGTTGATTTCCGCTCCATACTTGAAACGAAGGATAGTTAAGGAGTTTATTTTATCTTTTAATGGTCAATTTATATTCTGTTAGGTTGCCTACCGCTATGACCCACTCTCCTACCTCGGTTGATTTGGAAGAGCCGAGCTTGACTGGTTTTAGTTGACGTGGGGGACGGATGTGGATGAGTGCGAGATCACGCTTAGGGTCATTCCATACGACACTGGCGGGAAAAGAATGTTTGTATCCATACAAGTTGACGGATAGTTTGCGAGTGTCGCGCACGACATGCTCATTGGTGATAATGTATCCGTCTGGATGAATGACAAACCCAGAGCCGAAGTGCTGTGAGGGAGAACTCTCACGTCGGAGTTCGGGGAGGAACAATCCCAGTAGGGGGTTGCTAGTGGGGAGTTTCGCTTCCTCTTCCGCTACAATGGTGGCGACTCCACTTCTTACTTGACGGACGACACGCACAAAGTAATTGGTTGGATGGTCGGCGGCTAGTGATTGGGTGGGCTGGCGTTTTACCGGTTGCGCTTGACGGGAAGTTCGTATGCGTTTTCTTGCCATGTGTTCGTTCCACTCCCATCATCGATTTGTCATGCAGTATCGTATGCAGAGAGGCACGAGTGGGGAAGGGCATTTGTCTGAATCGGATAGGCCTAGATCAGAGGAAAAGGAGGAAGAGAGAACAGAAGAAGGCAGGCGAGATTCCTGCCTCCTGGGTTGTATAAATAGATAAATTATCTCTATAAAGGCGTATCTGAGAAGCAGTGGATCATATTTGCGTTGGTACTGCCACAAAGGGAGAATGTTGTTCAATATACTGGATAAAGCGTTTATTGAGAGGGACGATGAGGTCGGTCTCTCCTCGTTCATAGCGGCCACTGGGCTGAATGACTTGTAAGCGACGCGCAGATAATCGATAGTAGTGAGCGAGGAATCGTGGAGTGATGGTCATCTCTCCTACTTGGATGGGCTGGTGATTTGCAGCTGTTTTGTCGAGGGTGAACGGGACCATGCCAACCAGGTCCTCGAGGAGTAAGTGATAAGAAATGTAAGGCTTTTGAAAGACGAATTCTTTGGTGGTTAGCGTGCATCCGATGTGGGCGCGCGTTTGATAAATCAATAGCTCTCCTGCTAACGGTTTCACACGAATAAATTGAGACAACTGCCCACCTCCTCATGATATCAATAGCGATCCGTTGTTATCCTTTAGTGTATCATAGAAGAAGAATAAGAAGCACGAAGAAAGAGTTGGGGGAATGAGCATGGATTCCATTCGGGATGTAAAAAAACTTTTGCAGAGTATGGGGGTATACGTCTATACCGGTGATGCACAGGGAGATTTGGAACTGATGTTATCCGAACTAGCCGATATGCGTGATTTTGGTATGGTAGATAAAGCGACCTTTTTGAAGGCTTATCGGGTTATTGGTCAGGAGAAGAGAAAGTATAGTGGAAAGAGATAAACAAGAGGAGAGGAGACCCTACCTCTTGTTTACTTTGCTTGCCGATGAAAGGCGTGTGCGGTAACAAAAAGGTTTCCGGCTAGCGAAGTGGGAAGTGTGGCAATCATGCTCCACCGATAGCTGTTAGCCTTTTCGTACTCAGCCTGACTCATCATGCCGAAGGGATAAGTATAGATCAAAAGCGGGATGGAACAGCCTTCTTCAGATAAAAGCTCCACGAACTCCCGCATACGCAAATCGACGCCGTTATGGGGGCGATAACGTAAAATGAGAATATCCATGAGATCATTTTGAATATATTGCTTTAATTGATCATAATTATACGGTACCACCTCGATATTCGTTAGACCGCGCTTTCCGATTTCAGCCAGTTCGACCGATTTCATTTGTTCGCCATCCTCTTTTGAACCTGTGACCAAGACACGTGCCTTTTTATACGCCATCTCTTTATCGACGAGGTGAGAAAGGGCTTCAATTCGTTCTTGAGCATGGTCCATCTCTTGCCGCAGAAGTTCGCGAAACTCCTGATTGGTGTGTTTTTTCGTCTCACTCAATTGCTTGTAGAGCGTGAGTTTGTGATTATCCATGGTTTGTTTCATGTCTAAAGCAGAACGGCCAAAAAAATAAGTGATCAGGATGCCGATGAAAACAATCACACTACCGCCCACATACAACAGTAGATTAATTGTATCCAAAAAACTTTCGCGCTCATTCTGCACAAATTCCCGGTAATGACTCATCTCTTCCTCTACCGATTGACGAAACGAAGCGGTCTCCTCTTTAAGGTATTCGTAGTTTTCTCGTTCAAGTTGGAGCTGACGAATTTCCTCTTCCAATTCTTCTACTCTCTCTTCTGTACTTTTCTCGGCATAGGTAAGTGGTGCTCCTGTAAGTAACAGTAGGCCTAAAAGTAGAAGAATAATATAGTATTTCTTCACCACAATCCTCCCATTTTCAAAGTAATACCCGAGTTCCATTGTAACGCAAAAGAAAAGAAAATGATGGCCAGAAAAGAAGGAGGGGTTTATCTTTTTCTCTCAAGTGGAATAATTTTAGAAGAGAACGAGGTATATGGGCGATGGATAAATGGCAAAAATGTTGATGGATAAGAAACGGTTTCCACTTGATTCGGGTGAAGCTTTCTCGCTACAATGATAGAAGGAACGAATTGAGAACCTTTTTCACTGAGGGAATGTAATCGAAATGTTTCGTTTCGGTTATCAATTCATATATATAAATTAAAAAGGTGGTGAGATCCATGACCAGACTGGTACACCATGGATTTCAGGAAGGGGATTGGATTAAAGGGACGTCCATCTACGATGAAATGTTTCAGGGTTACATTGAGTCCATAGATGAAACACATGAATCCGCTAAGATTCGCGTAATCCAATCGGACCATGAACGTGTCATTGGAAAAGTCATCACAAGCCCATTGGAGCGCCTCCGTCATTATGATGAGAATCAACCCTATGAAGAAGGTCAACTGATGAACTTAATCGACATCTCATTATCCAGTAGCGATAAAGAATGGTTTATGCACCTGACGCATTTGTTGAACAAACAACGAATGGAGGGAGAGGACCAAACTTCCTCTACCCACGATACCGTCAAAGGATGCGAGTCCTATAAAAAAGGGTAAGCGAAGGAAAATAGATGAAAAACGGTCGTCTGTCCATGTAGCGGGATGGATGGCCGTTTTTTATACATACCAAAATATAAAATATACTGAAAAAAGGGATGAAAGATTAGAGTAAAATATAGAAAATGATGTGTAATCATGTTATGATTACTACAACTTTTCGCAATAGGATCGATATTATTTTATTGGAGGAAGAGCTTTTGAGATTTCAGTTACAGCTGGGAAGCGAACAATCGATTCTACTCCCACGCAACTATCAGCGCGTTTTACAGGGCCTGATTTACAATCTGATTGAAAATGAAAAGATTCGCGATTTTCTTCATAATGAGGGCTTTGAATGGGAAGATCGTCGATTTAAACCAATGGTCTTTTCCTGGTTACAAGGACAATACACGATCGAAAAGGATAAGGTTCGCTTTCAATCTCCTGTGCAACTCTATATTAGTTCTTGCTGGTCTCCTTTAATAGAAGAATTAGCGAATGCTTTTTTATCCACCTCTCAGGTAACCCTACGAGGACAAGCATTGTGGATCGAAAAGGTAGAGGTAATGGTAGAGCCAAACATGGATGAGAATGACATGATTGTTCGTACGCTCTCTCCTATTACCGTCTACTCCACCTTTGAAACCAGGGGAGGGAAGAAAATTACGCACTATTATGATGTGCGCGATCCAGCGTTTTCAGAACTGATTCGAGCCAATCTCATCAAGAAAGCGCAAGCCATCTGTGGTTGGGATTTGAGCGATCGCTCCTTTGCTCTTGAACCTGTAGGAAAGGTGTATGAACGGCAGCAGAAGCGCATTCGCTACAAAGGATTCCTCATTAAAGCATGGAACGGAACCTTTCGCATGAGTGGAGATCCTCTGCTCAAACGGATGGGGTATCAAGTTGGCTTAGGAGGAAAGAATGCACAAGGGTTTGGTATGGTTGAATCGATAGCGGAATCATCGGAGCTCTCTTATGCGACAGAGGTCGAGTCCGCATGTTTACAAAGGAGATCATGAGCAAAAGCGCCCTTTTTTTAAAAAAAGGCGCTTTTTGTGAGTAGAAGGTTTAATGACAAAACTTAGCTTGCTTTCTTACGCATGGTTAAGAAAATAATGAGTGTGACTATCCCGATCATGAGCAGGAGGCCTCCTGCACCTAAGGCGATTAAAACAGGAAGGTTAGGAACACGAAGGGAAAGTTCAATGGGGTTTTTCTCTCCCGGTTCGACATTCCAAATCAGCGTTTTTCCTTCGTCTATCACTTCATCCGCATTATGTTCCTGGGGTTCGATGGGGAGTGTAAACAAGACGCGAAGGTTTATTTGCTCCATGAGGAATCCAGATAAGACATCCCCTTTTCCAACCTCGGTAAGATCAGCTTCTGTATTTACACGAAGGGTATAATATAAAAATCCTTGTTCCAGTTGATAATCGTTTTGCAGGAGAAATGGCGCAACTGTTGAAGAAGAGGAAGTCATCGGCAAGGTAGAATGAGTTGAAGCTAGCAATGGATCTATTGTTTCCGAATCAAGATAGACAGATAGTTCCTCTTTAAATTTTTCGAAATCTTCAAACGGAGGTTCATTGGCGATGTTGTCCACTTTTTTGGTGGCCAAAAAACCTTTTTTCTCATTCTCTGCAAGTGGAGTAACATCGTATCCTTCTTCGACAAAAGCTTGTTTGATACCGGCAAATGTGTCGTCCATATAGCCACTCAGTGCGGATTGTGTTAAAAGCACCTTAAATTCATACACTCCGGACCCATCTTTATGAATGGTTACATGCGTATCAGCATCCATGCACCCACTCAACATTAGAGGAATAATTAGCAAAAGGATGAATAAAAAACGCTTAGGTTTCTGCATATATCGAAGGCTCCTTTCGCGAGTAACCCGTTCTTAACACCCAGTATATACGATAACGCCAGAGGAGGAAATATTGAATGCAGCGGGTGAGAAGAGCGGGGAGAAACAGACGAAATATTGAATTTGACTGGATCTATTGCATAAAAACAATCATCTATGTATAATAATCCGTAATAAAACGAAAAGCACTTTCTTCGCCTCGCTAGGGATCGGACAAAATAAACTAGAAAATAAGCCTATATAATAGGGTTTTTATCGTTTTGCGAGAGGTATATCTGAGGTTTTTGAAGTGAGTCATCTGCAATTATGATTCTAGATGTATGCGTTTTGTTGTATAAATATAAGATAGGGGAATATCGAGGAGGGATTGGGATGGTTTCGCTTATATCAGAAGAATTATCGGGGTTAGTAAAAAAAGACTTCTTAACCTTGAACGACTTTCAAGGAGAAGAAATTCATGCATTGCTCGTGTTAGCCCAAGAGCTTAAATGGAAGCAGAAGCAAGGGCAGATGGAAGTGCCTCTACGGGGGAAGACGTTGGCGATGATCTTTGACCTTCCTTCGACGCGGACTCGTGCTTCTTTTGAAGTGGGGATGGCTCAACTGGGAGGGTATTCACTCTCACTTCAGCGCAATGAGATTCAATTGGGACGTGGGGAGACGATCGAAGATACCGCGCGTGTGTTATCGCAATACGCGGATGGGATTCTGGTTCGTACAACATCACACCAGTGGTTAGAAAGATTTTCCCAGCATGCGAGTATTCCTGTGATCAATGGATTGACGGACCTGTATCATCCGTGTCAAGCCATGGCGGATTTACTGACGCTTAAGGAGATGAAAGGGGATTTACGTAATGTGCATGTTGCGTACCTTGGTGATGGCAACAATGTCTTACATTCATTGATGTACGGTGCTGCGGCTACCGGCATGCAGTTAACGGTATCTACACCTGCAGGATATGAAGCAGACGAAAACATTTGGACAGAAGCGACAAAGATGGTAGCGGAGGCAGGGGGAAGACTCACTTTCTGTAGCGATCCCAAAGAGGCAGTAACGGATGTGGATGCCATCTATACAGATACATGGTTGAGTATGGGGGAATCGGGCAAGAAAGAGGAACGCAAACAAATCTTTGCGGACTATCAGGTGAATCAAGCTTTGATGAATCGAGCCAAAGCGGATGCGATCTTTTTACATTGCTTACCTGCTTACCGGGGATATGAGGTGACGGCAGAAGTGATGGATGGTCCGCAATCTGCCGTATGGAAACAGGCAGAAAATCGTCTGCACGCGCAAAAAGCCATTCTAACTGCGCTGTTGTCATAAGGAGCGCTTTAGCAGAGAAGGCGTCCTTAGAAGATAGATCTTAATTTGGAGGGGAATAAAATGGGGAAAGAAAAAATTGTTCTTGCGTATTCTGGAGGATTGGATACATCGGTGGCTATTCGGTGGTTGAGTGAAGAATATGGTTACGATGTGGTGACAGTTGCTTTAGATGTTGGCGAGGGGAAGAATGTACAGCACATTCAAGAGAAGGCACTTAAGATTGGAGCGGTTGAGTCGATCGTAGTTGATGCGAAAGAGCGATTTGCTGAGGCGTATCTAACTTCTGCCTTAAAAGCGAATGCGATGTATGAGGGGAAATATCCTCTCGTGTCGGCTCTATCTCGCCCACTTATTTCCGAAGAATTGGTGAGAGTCGCACGGGAAGTGGGGGCAGTGGCAGTCGCGCATGGCTGTACAGGAAAAGGGAATGACCAAGTACGGTTTGAGGTATCCACTCACGGTCTCCACCCAGATTTACAAGTGGTTGCTCCAGTTCGTGATTGGAAGATGTCAAGAGAAGAAGAAATTGAATACGCGCAAAAGCATGGTATTTCCATCCCGGTTGATTTGGATAACCCGTATAGCATTGATGAAAATTTGTGGGGGAGAAGTTGTGAGTGTGGCGAGTTGGAGAACCCATGGAACGAACCACCAGCGGGTGCATACGAATGGACATCTCCCTTAGAGAAAACCCCTGATCAATCTCAAGAAGTGGAAATCTCTTTCTGGCACGGAATTCCGACGCATCTTAATGGGGAGAAACTTCCCTTTCAAGAACTCCTTCATCAGTTAAATCAGTTAGCTGGCGCGCATGGTATCGGACGAATTGATCATGTGGAAAACCGCTTGGTGGGGATTAAGTCGCGGGAAGTGTATGAATGCCCTGCCGCGGTTACCTTAATCACCGCTCATCGTGAACTGGAGTCACTGGTGTTGTCCAAAGACATTCATCACTTTAAACCGATCGCCGAACAAAAGTGGGCGCAATTGGTTTATGATGGCTATTGGTTTTCTCCGCTGAGAGAGGCACTCGATCGGTTTATGGACGAAACACAGAAACACGTGACAGGCAATGTAAAAGTACGTCTGTTTAAAGGGCATGCGACTGTCATTGGGAGGGAATCGCCCTATTCCTTGTACAATGAAGCGCTTGCCACTTACACCAGAGATGATGCGTTTGATCACGAGGCAGCCGTGGGCTTTATTCAGTTGTGGGGCTATCCGGTGAAGACTTATGCCGAGGTTCATAATGGAAAGGAGGAGTAAGATGAAACCGTGGGGTGGTCGTTTTAGCAAGTCAACCCATCAGCAGGTAGAGCAATTCACCGCTTCTATTCCATTTGACCATGTGTTAGTGGAAGAAGATATCTTGGGAAGTATCGCTCATGTGGAGATGTTGGGGGAGTGTAAGGTTTTAACTGTAGAAGAAGTGGAACGAATGACACAGGGACTCTTGTCTGTAAGAGAAAAGATCAGGCAAGGGGAGACAGAGTTCTCCATTGAGTTTGAAGATATCCATATGAATGTGGAGAAGCTGTTAGCCAGTGAAATTGGTCCGTTGGCCGGTAAGCTGCATACAGCCCGTAGCCGCAACGATCAAGTAGCCTTAGACCTTCACCTGTATCTAAGGAAAGAGAGTGAGCGCATCTTAGATGGATTGGTGAAGCTGCAAGAGGTTCTTCTGCAGCTGGCTGATCAACATATGGACACGATTTTACCAGGCTATACTCATCTGCAACGTGCGCAACCGATTCGACTTGCCCATCATTGGATGGCCTATGTGGCCATGCTAGAGCGGGATATGGAGCGCCTAATAGATGGTTACAAACGGATTAACTCATGTCCACTAGGAGCGGGGGCTCTGGCGGGCACGACCTTTCCCATCGATCGCAAGTGGGTGGCTGACCGGCTTGGATTCGAGAACTCGTATGGGAATAGCCTCGATGCCGTTAGTGACCGGGATTATGTGGTGGAATTCTTGGCGCACGCTTCCTTAATCATGCTCCACCTTTCTCGCCTCGCAGAAGAACTCATCTTGTGGTCGAGTGAGGAATTTGCCTACGTTATGCTTGATGATGCCTTCTGTACAGGAAGCAGTATGATGCCACAAAAGAAGAACCCTGATATCCCTGAGTTGGTTCGAGGGAAAACGGGGCGTGTCGTCGGGAGTTTAATGGGGCTTATGATGACCCTCAAAGCCCTTCCGCTCACCTATAACAAAGATCTACAGGAAGATAAAGAAGGTGTGTTTGATACCGTAGAGACCTTGAAGGATTCCCTGTCCTTGATGGCAGCTGTATTGGCATCGATGCAGGTGAACAAAGAGAGTATGAAGCGGAATGCGAACAGCGGATTTTTGAATGCAACAGATGTAGCGGATTATTTGGTCGGGAAGGGCCTTCCCTTTCGCCAATCCCATGAAGTGGTGGGCAAACTGGTACGTTATTGCTTAGAAGAAAATAAAACGATTGAAATGTGTACGTTAGAAGAGTTGAAAAGATTCTCGGCATTGTTTACTTCGGATCTGTATAGGGCAGTGGAATTGGAACGTATGGTTGATGCCCGGAATCAATGGGGAGGGACGGCCAGGTCTCAAGTGAGTGTTCAGATCGATGAGAGCAAGGAGCGCTTGCAAGAGAAGAAAGAATGGTTAGTGGAAAAAGCACGGTCCCGTAGATAAAGATAAGCTAGCTGGACAGGTGATGGAGGTGAGTGTGTGGTCCCGCAAAGCTACAGTCAGTTCTATGACGGTGTTAAGAAATTGGTGCAACTGGAGAGTGTTCGATCGTCTATTCGTGGAGATCTTTCGCAGATAAAAGAGTCCAACCTTCATCTGTATCCATCGATTCACTGGATTTACGAGCAAGCGTTGTCTTCCGTCGATGCAGAGCTGAAAGCACTCCAACACCAGTTGAAATACACATCTGACGGAAAAGTGTTAGGGAAGATTGAGAAGTCGGATGCTTGGGATGTGAGGGTAGAGTACCATGGGCATAAATATACTCTTCACTTCTCCTATCATCAATTGTCTACTGAGAGGGATAGCTGGTTTCAACATTATTTTCAAGAGAAAAGACATGGATGATGGATTCTTGGGTAGATGACCTTTTCAGTAAAGACTTCTCAATTCGTTGTGTAAGCGGGCTGTTGTCACGATATACCGGAGTGGGACAGAGGAATTTTTTGCTCTAGGGGATGTTTGTCATCCATAAGAAGTGGGTAAAGGATGAAGAAGGTGCGCTTCCTTCATGTTAAGGAATGGACAATACCTTTACTTATCTGAAATAGGGAGCAAATCGAATTTGAGGAGGCATTCCCATTATTCGAAGTCATTTGCAAGTGAGCAGGAAGATAGGAACGATCGAGGAGTGGTTATCATGAAGGCCGTCGTAATCGGGGCCACAGGCTATGGAGGCGTGGAACTGGTTCGCTTGTTGGACGGCCATCCACATCTAGAAATCGGCGGTCTCTTTTCATTTTCGCAAGCGGGTCAGTCCTACAGTTCCCTCTATCCCCATCTCTCCCATATCGAATGGACTTTGGCAGAGATGAATATGGAAGCGATTGCAAATGCGGGTGACATCGTGTTCTTCGCTACTCCGGCTGGGGTGAGTCGAGAATGGGCACCTCGTTTAGCAGAGCAAGGCAAGGTATGTATCGACTTGTCGGGAGACTTTCGCTTAAACAGCGAAGATTATCGCGAATGGTACGGGAAAGAGCCAGCGCCAGAGAGCTGGTTAGATAAAGCCGTATATGGGTTGAGTGAGTGGTATCCGGAGGAGATTAAAAAAGCCTCTCTGATCGCCAATCCAGGTTGTTATCCAACAGCTACTCTTTTGGGTCTGTTGCCTTTGCTTCGAGCCAATCTAGTGGACCCGGACTCTCTGGTGATCGATGGGAAATCGGGTGTGACCGGAGCTGGACGTTCGACACAGCAAGCCAAACTATTTTGTGAGGTTAGCGAAAACTTACGGGCCTATAAAGTAGAAGGGCATCAACATATCCCTGAAATTGAACGGTTTGCTAGTGAATGGGCACAAAAATCGATGAAGGTCAGCTTTACTCCGCATCTGGTTCCGATGAACCGTGGTTTATTGGTGACGACAGTAGCGAAATTGCCAGCGGATGTCGGTATAGATGCCATTCAAGCGGCATATGAAGAGGTATACGAAGGTCAACCTTTTATCCGTATCCTACCGGAAGGGCGCTGGCCTCAGACCAAGGGAGTGCAAGGAAGCAATTATTGTGATATTTCCTATACCAAAGATGATCGTACCGGAAGCTTAAAAGTTGTCTCTGTTATCGATAACTTGGTCAAAGGGGCAGCTGGACAGGCGATCCAGAATGCGAACCTTCGCTTTGAGTGGCCTCAGACGTCAGGGCTTCAAGGAATACCGATGTATCCGTAAGAGAAAACCAAATGCTTTAGTTAGATGGAAAAAAGAAACCAAAAAAACGTGTGATAATGATGAAGGAGAGGATTTTTTCAAATGGGTCAAACAGAGCTGCTTGAGACCAGCCTGGAATGTGAGACAAATTTTACGGTTGTTTCTAAGCCGGATGTAACAGCCCCCAAAGGATTTTTTAGTGCGGGATTGCATTGTGGAATTCGACGCAAGCACCCAGACTTGGGGATGCTTTATTGCGACACTCCAGCAGCTGCAGCAGCAGTCTATACGACCAATGCGTTTCAAGCGGCACCGTTAAAGGTGACACAGGCGAGCTTAGCGGAAGAGGGAAAGTTGCAGGCGATTCTCGTCAACAGCGGTATTGCCAATTCTTGTACAGGAGAAGAAGGACTTCGCGATGCTTATGAGATGAGAAAAGTAGGTGCCGATTTATTGGGCCTGCCTGAGCATCATGTGGCCGTCGTCTCTACGGGCCTGATTGGTACCTTGCTACCGATGGAGAAGATCACCTCAGGGTTAACACAGCTAGCCCCACAGTTAGGTAGAGGAATGGTTAAGCATACGGATTTCGCTCGTTCCATTCTTACCACGGATACGAAGACCAAACAGGAAGCGGTTACGGTCCAAGTGAATGGGAAGACAGTGACCATCGCCGGAGCGGCGAAAGGTTCGGGCATGATCCATCCGAATATGGCTACCATGCTCGGTTTCATAACAACAGATGCGAATATTTCGTCAGCATCGTTGCATCAATTGTTAAGAGGGACTACGGAAGAATCCTTTAACATGATCACAGTCGATGGAGATACCAGTACGAATGATATGGTTTTGGCGATGGCAAGCGGTCAAGTGGAGCACGAGCAATTGACGGAAGACCACACGGATTGGCAAGCCTTTCGTGAGGGATTCTTGCATGTTGCTCGTTCCTTAGCGATGGACATTGCACGGGACGGGGAAGGTGCCACCCGTTTGATTGAAGCGCGTGTTTTAGGAGCTAGTAGTGTGGAGGGGGCTAGAAAAGCGGCCAAAGCGATCGTAGGCTCAAACTTGGTGAAGTCTGCTGTATTTGGTCAAGATGCCAACTGGGGACGCATCGTTTGTGCGGTTGGCTATGGTGACCCCTCGGTCCATCCCGACAGTGTGGATGCATCTATCGGTCCGGTTGCCGTTGTGCAAAAAGGATTGCCCATTTCTTTTGACGAAGAAGCTGCGAACGAGGCGCTACTGGAAGACAAAGTAGTCCTCACGGTCAATTTAAATCAAGGCGAAGAGCAAGCTGTTGCATGGGGTTGTGATCTGACTTATGAATACGTCAAGATCAACGCCTGTTATCGTACGTAGAAAGAGAGAGGAACAAGGAAATAGGGAGCGGCAGGGGAG
Source organism: Mechercharimyces mesophilus (assembly GCF_059818345.1). Classification (NCBI taxonomy): domain Bacteria; kingdom Bacillati; phylum Bacillota; class Bacilli; order Caryophanales; family Thermoactinomycetaceae; genus Mechercharimyces; species Mechercharimyces mesophilus. The sequence goes on from NZ_JCBAPH010000001.1 coordinate 77,415, forward strand.
AAGTTGCCTTCGCCTGCTTGCTTCCTATACCCTGTTCTCCTTTGATTTCAATATTCTCTAGAAAACCATTCAGATGTGAGTTGTCAATGTGTATGGAAGCTTGCTCTTCGAGTGGATAAGTAGAGTAGAAAGGAATTGGATAGGGTGGAGCTTGTAATGGGAGGAAGTCATGGATAAGAGAGAGCATATTGTGATTAAAGTAGGCGGAAGTGTGTTGGATGTCCTTCATCCAACTTTTTATCGTGCTTGTGTACAAATGATGGAAGCCGAACTTCATCCAATCTTGGTCCACGGTGGCGGTCCATGGATTAGCCGTTTGATGGAGCAGATGCAGTTAACTCCTCGCTTTGCTGATGGCTTGCGCGTGACGACTGAGGAGACGCTGGATGCGGTTGAAATGGCACTTGCCGGAAAAGTGAATAAACGCTTAGTGACGCAATTGGAGCAAGCGGGTGCGGAAGCCATGGGGATTAGTGGGGTGGATCGTCGCCTGATTCGAGTCACACAACAAGATGAAGCACTGGGCTACGTGGGCCAAGTGGAAGAAGTGAACACTTCTGTATTGAGGCATTTGATTGCGGAGAAATGGATTCCTGTCGTAGCCTCAATGGGAGTGGATCATCAGGGCCAGCATTACAATGTGAATGCAGACACGGCTGCTGGAGCGATCGCGCACGCTATGGAGGCAGAAAAACTGGTGCTGGTTACCGATGTCCCTGGCATCTTACGTACACAGGGAGAGAAGAAGGAAGTAGTTCCCGAAATGACTCCGACCGAAGTAGAAGAGATGATTGCGTCAGGTGATATTTCCGGGGGAATGATTCCTAAGGTACGGGCGGGTCTATCCTCATTGGCTGGCTCTGTGCAAGAAGTCATGATTTGTGGCGGGCAATCGGAGGTTTCCTTTACTCGTGAAAAAGGATTAACAGGGACACGGCTAGTGCGAAAGGAGGGCATTTAGCGTGCACACATTTCCGACATATGTAAAGCGTAATGTGACTCCCGTGCAGGGAGAGGGTGCCTATCTATGGGATGCAGAAGGGAAGAAGTACCTTGATTTTACATCAGGGATCGGTGTAACCAACCTGGGGCACGTTCATCCGCGAGTGAGCGCGGCACTGCATGAACAAGTGGATACCTTATGGCATCTGTCCAATCTGTTTCCCATTCGACTGCAAGAGGAGGTTGCTCAGCAACTTACTCAGGCGAGTGGCTTAGGGGCTGCCTTCTTCTGTAACTCAGGTGCGGAGGCGAATGAGGCAGCCATTAAATTGGTGCGCAAAGCAGCGAGAGAGAAACGAGGCATCAAACGTCCAGAGATCATCTCTCTCAAGCAGTCTTTTCATGGGCGCACGATGGCCACCTTGTCTGCAACGGGACAAGATAAAGTGAAGACAGGGTTTGCACCGCTAGTAGAAGGGTTTGTCACGGTTGAACAGCAGATGGAAGCGATTCGAGCGGTCACCCATGAAGAGACTGCAGCCGTGATGTTAGAGCTCGTACAAGGAGAAGGGGGCGTACGTCCGCAGGAGCCCTCATTTGTTCATGAGCTATCATCCTTTTGTCGAGAGCGTGGCATCTGGTTAATCGTTGATGAAATTCAGACGGGTATAGGGCGAACAGGAACCCTCTTTGCTAGTGAACAATATGGGATTACCCCCGATGTTCTTACATTGGCGAAAGGGTTAGGCAACGGGATGCCACTGGGAGCAATGTTGGCCAAATCTGAATTGGCACCTTACTTTGGCCCAGGAAGTCATGGAACCACCTTTGGTGGCAACCCCCTAGCAATGTCAGTGGCCAACGCCGTCCTGAAGGAAATGCTAGAGGAATCCTTCCTCCCTCATGTGCGTGAGACTGGAGAGAAATTTAGAGCATTACTCGAAGAAAAACTATCCTCTCATCCAGTGGTTAAAGATATTCGTGGGTTGGGGCTGATGATCGGCATTGAGCTGAATGAAGAGGCAAAGCTTGTGATCGAAGAGTGTGAAGAAGCAGGATTGCTCATCCTACCAGCCGGCCCCAATGTCCTCCGCATCCTGCCGCCTCTAATTGTAACGGAGGAACAGATTGTTGAGGCACTGGAACGCTTAACAGCTGTTTTAAACAACAAGGCTCCTTCAACCGTGTAGAATGTATATGGATGTCCCTCTTTCAAAAGCAGGGACATCCATTTTTATCTGCTTAACCATATATACCTTTATATGAGAGTCTCTCTTGTGGAATTAGATTTCATGAGGTGAGATCACAATCTTTCTGGTGAAAGAAGGGTGGAAGCTCGTCCTCTTTAATGATGGAAGAGGGCGCAGGGTTGTCCTTCGGAGTGACCTTGCAACGTTCCCGTGCAACCGTCACGCAGAAGAATTCCCTGGCCCATCATCCAGGCTGCGAGAGAACCAGACACCCCATGCTGGCTACTTTCCTGAACCGCTTTTTAATATTGTGATATCATTGACAAGAGGCAACAATCAAGCGAATAAAAGTAAGAGTACAGAAAAATGAATAATAACAGAAACGAAAGAGGTGGATAACATGACGACCGTTATATCCGTAGCAAACCTATATAAGCAGTATAAAGAAAATATTGCGGTTCATGATGTCAGCTTTGAAGTGAAGAAGGGGGAGATCTTTGGCATTCTGGGACCCAATGGAGCGGGGAAGACCACCACCGTCGAGATTCTAGAGGGATTACGGAAACGAGATCGTGGGGAGGTTCAAATATTGGGTATGGACCCGGATAAAGAGCCTTATCGCCTACGTGAGCGAATTGGTATCCAGTTTCAATCTACCTCGATACAAGATCGGATGAAGGTAGCGGAAGCGTTGAATTTGTTCGGCTCTTTTTATAAAAATCAGGCAGATGTGGATCAAATCATTGAGGTCTTGGGATTAAAAGAGAAATTGGGGGCGACATTCGAAAGCCTGTCCGGCGGCTGGAAACAGCGATTAACTTTAGCACTAGCCATCATACATGACCCGGAGATTGTGTTTTTGGATGAGCCGAGTACCGGCTTGGACCCGAAGGCAAGACGCGATTTATGGGATTTGATTTTGGGATTGAAAGAAGGAGGGAAAACCATTGTTTTGACCACGCACTATATGGAAGAGGCCGAGCACTTATGTGACCGTGTTGCCATGTTTCATAAGGGGAAAGTAGTCGCATTGGGCACACCCAAAGAGCTGACGAAACAGTTGACCCATACTCAAGTACTCACCTTTACATCGCAAGAAGTAGATGAGGAAGTGCTCCGCGCCTTGCCATCTGCAGAAAAAGTAGAAAGGGATGAAGATCAATTCCGACTACATAGTACGGACCTACAACATACGGCTCTTCACCTTTTACAAACAGCAGCGGAGAAAGGGTGGAAAATCGAGGGTCTGCGTTTTGAAGTGGCCACATTGGATGATCTGTTTGTTCATATACCCAAAGAAGAGAGAGAGGAGGAAGTATCATGACCGCATTTACCAAGTTAGCGACGATGGAAGTAAAGCTTTTCTTTCGAGAAAAGATGGCCGTATTTTGGACTTTTCTGTTTCCGGTGCTCCTTATTTGGCTATTTGATAATTTATTTGGAGAACAGATGGGTCAGCAAGAGTTTGCTTTAGTCTATATACCGGCTTGGATCGGGATCAATTTATTAACAGTCGCGCTGTTTGGGATTGGAACGGTGTTAACAGAAAATCGTGATAAAGAGATCTTACGCCGTCTCAAAGCGACTCCACTGCGCCCTTTTGTTATCTTGGGAGCGAATATGGTACAAGGAGCGGTTGTATTTTTGATCAGCGCTCTGATTCTCATGACTTACGGCATGGTCTTTCTAGAGCTTCCTCTACCTAAGTATCCAGGGAGTACACTTGGAGCACTGCTCCTATCCCTCTTAGCGATTTTTCCTTTCGCAATCTTTATCACCTCCTTGGCAAAGAACAGCCGGACGGCAGCGGCAATCAGCTCAGTGGTCTTTAACTTGATGCTTTTCTTATCGGGGGCTACTTTTCCATTAGAGATGATGCCTACCTTTTTGCAATGGTTTGCTAAATTCCTACCATTGTACTATGTGGTTGATCTGTTGCAACAAACATGGAATGAATCTCCGATTTGGGAGAATGGACTATCTGTTGGCGTCCTGTTAGGTATCTTTGGCCTCTTCACGGGACTAGCAGGAAGGTATTTTCGTTGGAGCAAGCAAGCGGATTGATTCTGAGATTTATCTCTAATTCTATAAGTGGCCTTTCCCATCGGGTAGAGTTTGACTTCATGGAGCCACCGAATACCGATCGGTATATGGCGCGTAGTTTGGGGTTGGTCACCCCCTTCTACTCGATTTGACTAATCATGGTCTATAACGAGTTTGATATACCCTCCATAATTTTTCTTATAATTTTAATAATTTAGATATAAATTTGATATAAATTTGCTTTTTCTGCATTGTCCAATGGGTTGATGAAGTGTGATAGCCATCCTCTCGAAGGATGGAAGCTCTTTGTGTTACACTAAATAGGGAACGATTACCAAGGAGAGGATAGCATGGCAGACTCCTTCTCAACAACTGCATTACAAGGAAAAACCGCACTGATCACAGGAGCAACAGGTGGGATTGGAACGGCAATAGCGAAAGCGTTAGCCGCGATGGGGGCTAACCTGATAGTAACGGGTCGCAATGAGGAACGACTAAAAGTGTTGGATTCTCAATTAGAGGAAATAGAAAGTCAAGGAGAGAGAATGATGCTCTCAGCCGATCTCTTACAAGAAGAGGGGCGGACACACCTATTACGAACGGCTATAAAGAAGATGGGTTCGATCGATATTCTGATTAATAATGCTGGGGTGTACGGAAGTGGTTTGGTAGAGGAAGTGGATGAAGAAGAGTTGAGACGGGTGATGGAGATTAACTATGTTTCGGTCGTCATGTTCACCCAGGCTGTCTATCAGGAGATGAAAAAAAGAGGTCAAGGCAAGATCATTAATCTCTCCTCCCTTTCTGGGAAGCGCGGTTATGCAACCGGTACTCCGTATGTAGCCTCCAAGTTTGCTCTTGAAGGATTTACACAATGTCTTGCAGTGGAAGCTGCTCCCCATGGTGTGCAGGTTAATGCGATCGCCCCTGGTTTGGTTGATGCGGGAATGGCTGAGACGGTCATCGGACAAAAGGCGGAGCGAGCTGCGCAAACGACAGAGGAGGCTCGCAGGGCATCTGCAAAAGCCCTACCAACTGGGCGGATAAGCGAGCCGGAAGAAGTAGCTGCTCTGGTGGCCTTCTTATCTTTAGACCTGGCGAATAATATGATCGGAACCTCACTGAAATTGGGTGGCGGTGCTTTGTTGGGATAAGGAATCAAAGAAGAAATCGGATAAATGTCAGAGCGTGTGTCTTTCGATAAAACAGGGTAAATCAATGATATTGGAGAATAGTAAAGAAAGTGATCAAGGTCCTAAATAAGATGTAAAGGAAGGGAAAACATGATAGCTTTTCCGAAAACGGATGTAGAGCATTTTTTTCAAACCTACGGGATTAAAACTTTTGCTATTCGTCCCGATGAGGGACAGATCATCTTTAGTACCAATATAAGTGGGAAGTATGATTTGTGGGGAATGGATCTACCGAACCATTGTCCCTATCGACTTACCTTTACACAGCAGGATTTTCAGACAATCCATTTTGATAAACAGGGTCGCTTTGTTATCGTGGGTTATGATCAAGATGGTGATGAGAACACGGCTTTATACGCGATGCGTGCGCAGGGAGGGTCCCTTCTCCCCTTACGAACGAATGAGGGAATGCGTCACTTTTTCGCTTTTCTTTCTGAGGATGGCGAGCGGCTCTACTATACGTCGAATAAAGAAAATCCACAGTACTTGAACAGCTACTGTTATTACATCCAATCAGGCGAGGAGGAACTATTGCTCGAGGGGAAGGAATCTGCTACTTCTATTGAAGCAGTAAGTCCGGAAGAATCTAGCTTCGTTTACCTAAAGCATATATCCAATACCTATCAGGAGATGTATGTGCGGAAGGGGCATGAAGATCTCCGACTGACACCCGAAACAAGTGAGAATCATATGGTGTCCGATGTGGTTTATTGTTCAGATGAAGAGGTATATCTCATCACCAACTTTGAGTCGGATTACTCCTACCTGGCCAAATTTAATATTCAAACGAAAGAGTTTGCAGAGGTTCTTTGCCTGGAACATGAAGAATTAACACGAGTGAAATATGACCGTCAACATGAAGTGTTGTATATTATTAGTTCGCGTGGCGTCGAAGATTGTCTATATCAATATGATCTGAATCATAATCGTTTGCTTCAATTAGATATCCCCGTCGATCATATTCTGCAACTGGAGGTGGGGCAGTCAGGCAATCTGTATCTATTAGGAGATGGACCGACACGACCGCCTAATCTTTATCAATACCAAGTGGATGGTCACTATGCTGTGTGGGAAGAGTTGACCCATAATCGTATTCCCGGTGTAGATGAAACGGAATTGGTCGATCCTGAGATCATTCGTTACTCTTCCTATGATGGACTGGAAATTGAGGGGTTGTATTTCCGCGCACGAGAAGAAAATGATAATGGGCATCTGATTTTCTGGCCTCATGGAGGGCCACAATGGGCTGAACGCAAAACGTTCCGCGCGCTTTTTCAAGCCCTTGTTCACCACGGCTACAGCATTTTTGCACCAAACTTCCGTGGATCGACCGGCTATGGATTGAAATTCACTAAAATGGTTGAAAAGGATTGGGGAGAGGGACCTCGTCTCGATTGTTTGGAAGGGATAAAATGGATGATCGAGCGTGGATATGCGGATCGTGAAAAAATCCTCTTAATGGGGGGGAGTTATGGGGGCTATATGGCGCTCTTACTATCGGGGCGTCATCCGGAATATTTCAAAGCGACAGTAGATATTTTTGGTGTCTCCAATCTGTTCACTTTTATTGAGTCTGTGCCGGAATTTTGGAAGCCCATGGTGAAACATTGGGTTGGTGATCCCGTTAACGATAAAGAGAAGTTGACGCAGGATTCACCCATCACCTATTTGGATAATATCAGCCAGCCGATGCTGATTATTCAGGGTGCCAATGATCCTCGTGTCGTGCAGGCAGAATCAGATCAAATGGTGGAAGCGTTACGGGAAAGAGGCGTAGACGTTGACTACCTTGTATTAGCAGATGAGGGGCATGGCTTCTCCAAGAAAGAAAATGAAATCAACGTGTATCGCAAAGTACTTGCCTTTTTTGATCGCTTCCTCTAAGAGCATAATAGGAGAGATGAAAAATCCCCCTGTCATGCAGGGGGATGTAATCGTTTGCAAGAGAAAGTCGCTTTTTTAAAGAGATTTTTTATGCGTGGGGACCATCCAAAAAAGCAATGGACTCAAAGATTACTTCATCGGCACCCGGAAGATCTTGGTCGGGAAATCCATCAGGGAAAACCACCTCATCGGCCGAATGCGGATCGGGCTCTTCTCTTGGAGCCGGGCGTAGTCTTTCATCTCCTCGATCTCGTTGCACAGTGTATCCCTCCTTTTTTCTTCCTATATCTTTTCACGAAGGCGATGGATTATTCCATTGCATTCTTCGCTGACCACGAATGGTTTTTTGATCTTTGTTGAACCCATTCCTCTTAAACCTTATAATGGATGGAAAGGGAATATAGTAATCATAAAGGTGGGTTAATATGAAAGCAAATCCGAGTGACGATAGAAGAAGACAGATCTTACAAGAAGCAAAAAATATCGCTGTAGTAGGCTGTTCAGACAAACCGGAACGGACGAGCTATATGATTGCCAAAGCGTTGCAAGAGGCAGGTTATCGTATCTTTCCAGTGAATCCGATGCTGACCGAGCCAGTGTTAGGGGAAAAGCCGTATCAATCGGTAAGCCAGATCGAAGAGCCGATCGATATTGTGGATGTCTTCAGGAAAAGTGAGCACGTGATGCCAGTAGCTGAAGATGCTGTAAAGGCGAAAGCAAAAGTTTTATGGTTACAACAGGGGATCACTCATGATCAAGCTGCACAATATGCGGAGGAAAACGGGCTTGAAGTGGTGCAAGATCGTTGTATTAAGGTGGATCACGCTCTTCTAGTGGGCAAAAGATCGGGTTCCTAAGGAGTATCTTGCAGGAGAGGTTTGGGTGGGGCGTCCAGGCACATTGAGTCGGTTCTACATATAATGCCACAAACAATCGCACTCTCACTGTTGAGGCGGGTGATGGAACGTGGCTACTATGAAGCTGTCCACTCTTGTGCTAACGGTTTCCCCTAGTCTTTATAAATTATTGAAAAAAGAAGAGTTGGAAGCTGAAGTGATCGTACGTTGTGAAGTATCGGAAATCAATGAAGATGATATTGATGAGATTATTGCTCATACAATCGAATTTTACCAACGCTCCCCTCATCATTAGGGTAAGAATCATGTGAGGGGTTTTTTATTTCTTTCATGCTTACACAGGTATCTAGTATAAGTATACAAGTTACCCAGATATTTTCGCTCATTGATTCCCAAGATATTTCTCCTTGTGTATAATGGCATAGGGATCTCATTTCATTTCAAAGGAGCGAGGAGATTGAATCATTTACAAATGGCTCAAATAGGGGAAATCATTCGCAAAGTACGTAAAGAGCGCAATTTAAGGTTAGAAGATCTAGCAGATGAAAATATTTCTCCCGCGACGATTAGTAATATTGAACGAGGTGTTCCACATGTACATAAGAAGAAAATGGAATATCTCATGCAGAAAATGAACCTGGAAGTAGAAAACCTTCCTCAATTGATGAAGAGTGAAGAACGCATCGCTGAAGAAATGAGGTTTCATCTCTTTAATGCTTCCTCATACTGTTACTCAGGCCAAGGGAAACAAGCGTTAGAGATTTTGGAGCAACTATCAGTGGAAGACCAGCACCCCATGGCTCCCTCCTACTACTATATTAAAGGTGAATGTCTACGCAATGAGAATAAGAGAAAGCGAGCAGAGCGCCTTTTCCAAAATGCGATCCGGCTTGGGGAGGATCGGGAACCCCGTGTGATAACCGCTTCATACCTTGGATTGGCTAAAATATATGAAGAGTTGAATCAGATAGAACAAGCCTTGTCTTTTATAGAGGAAGGGTTAAAGACACTCGAACCAACAGAAGAACAAGAAGAATTATATGTTCAACTTTTTTACTATAAAGCCCTTTATTTAAATTACCTTGGATGTTATAGAGAATCTTTAAGTATTTTAGAAGAAATATGGGGACAAGTTCCGTCATTAGCCGATTCGCGTGTCCAAGCGGGCAGTTACTCCCTTAAAGCGCAGTTGTATTGGCGATTAGGATATGGAGATAAGGCAGAAAAGGTGGCGTTTGACGGACTAGAAAAAGTTCGGGTTAGCGGGGATCGCAAAGGATTGTTCGACCTATGGACAGTCTTAGGCGATTACTATATGGACGAAGAAAAATGGGTAAAAGCAGAGATGAGTTATTTATTTTTGCTTAGTATAGATGAGCAAGTACAAGATTTTCGCCAAATGATCCATGTCTATTTGCAACTAGGGATTCTCTACTTCTTACAAAATCAGTGGGAGAAGTCTTATCCGATGATTGAGCAAGGGCTGTCGCTTGCGCAAAAATTGAAAGATCTGCCCTTGTTAACGAAGGCACTGGTGACAAAGGGAGATGCTTATATACGAGAAGGATATCCACGAGAAGCCATTCCCTACTATGAAAGAGCTCTGGAACAAGCGAAACAAGTACAAGATCAAAAAACAGAACATGAAGTGCTTTTTCGTCTTACGCATGCATGGGAAAAGGTTGATGAAGCGGAATTTAACCATATGGTACGTAGGCTGTATCAGAGTGGCTTGCGATTGAATCATCCTCTTCGTCATGTGTATGCTGAAAGCAAATAAAGGATTGAAGAATCCTAGATAAGGGAAAAAGGATAGCGTTGATACGATTACGATCACTTCTCTTTCACTTGAAAAGGTATGCCTGGACGGTGGGCTATTTGCTTCAAACATGCTATACTGATACTTACCTTCTATTCTGATAATGTCTTTGAGGAGGCGACTCAACCAGTATGCCAGCTGAGCAAACCAAACAGCTGTGTCAGATGACGCGTCAATCGCTAAAGGAAATCAATGATCAATTGGTACCATTTTTGAATTACACGCATATTCCTCAGCTTTTATCTCAAGTAGAAGATGGGGACGATCGAGAGTCATTGGAAGAGTATTATGGCCAATTTCTGTCCGATCTTCGTCATCTGAACGTTTCCTGTGAACTGGCGTATGAAAGCGTCAGCCTTGTTTTACGTCGCGCCAAGTTTAATCGCGAATTTGCGGATAAAGTTCTTTACGATGTGGTTCACTCCTGTATCTATACCTTCTATTATCCACAAAATGAAAGCTATGAAGAAGATGGAAGGTATACTTACACCGGTCATGACGCGATCTCATTTCGTCAAACCCCTGCACCGGCTTTGCGAGATTTGACGATTGCGCTTTCCAAAACGTTTGAGCGCTTACGTGAAGAACTGGAATACTATGAAACCGACTATATGACGGGAGTACGGATGCAAAAGGCGCGGATCGATAATTAGAAAAAGGGGCTTTTACGAGAGCAATTGGATCGTGAAGGCCCCTTTTTATGATCGGATCTATGCACAAAATCCCTTACATTATGGGTGCTTAGGAACACTTCTCTTCCTAAAAGGAATGAAAAGACAGTGACAGGCTTTGCCGAGTACGGTAAAATCAAAAGACAACTAGGAACGTACGGAAGCCATGGATGGAAGGGAAAGGGGATAGTAGAGAATATGAGAGAAACCGTTTCGAGCCTTGAGATGGATCAGGAAAGTTCGAAATCTGAAATTCAAGTGGACAAGCTACCTGCGAATAGGAATTACCGCAAAGTTCGAGCTCGTTTGAAAAAAACATTAAAGAGCAATCCACATCCGCTCCTTTATTTGGCACTAGCAAAATTGGAGTTTCAAAAGAAAGAGTGGGAAGCGGCACGTGAGACCGTTGAAGCTTTTTTGCTAAAAGAACCTTCTCACCGTGAAGGCAGACTGTTGCAGGCACAAATTTTAGAAGCAATGAAAATGCAGAAAGAGGCACTTTCCATTTATAAGTCTTTATTAAAGCAATACCAGGATTATGGACCTGCTTACCGTGAATACGCACGCTGTTTGCTGGAGCAAGGTGGCGTGGAAGAGGTAGAATGTCGCCTGATTCGTAGCCTCGAACTGAATCCACGTGATGCTCTTTCTCATGCCTTACTAGCAGAAGTATATGCGCAAACGAAAAGAGCGGAGCAGGCGGCATTGCATCTGGAGTTGGCACTACGCTATATGGAAGAAGATGTTCGTTTCCATCGTCAGTGTGCTCGTTTACTGATCAAGTTGGGACGTGGACGAGAAGCAATCGAACATTTGCGTTTGGCTGTGATGGCTGATCCTCACGATAAAAGTTTGCGTCACCAATTTCGGCAAGCACTGCGTGACCATCAACAGGGACTGCCGGTGGGTCCGATGCTACAGATTTGGTGGCGACGCGTGTGGCCATCGTAAAACGGAGTGATATTCAACAATTATCGACAAATTTCATCTTTTATGATAAAATGAAAATATAGCGTGATGGTAACGCTGAAGGTGTTCTTCCCTTGTGTGGGAGATGCCACGTACGTTACGCTTCTGAACTCCTTTATCTTTAACCCTTCATGATGAGACCGGGATGGACACCTGGTCTCTTTTCTTATGCTTGCTTTTCAGAAATGAATCACATAAAATAAAGGTAACTTGATAATGAGAATTGATATCAATAAGGTGGGTCATGATGAATAATCCCGTTCACGGTCTAATGGAGATTTGCACCATCTTAAACCATCGTCGGAAGCTAGGTGGAGCCATTGAGGCGGAAAGCGTCCGTCTGCGTACAGGAGAGTCTTTTTCTCATGCGGTGATTGTTTCGGCAGAGTGCACACAAGATCATGTTTATACGATGGGATTCTTTACAGAAGCAGGTGAGCATTTCATTGTGCATACTGCTGAGATTGCCATGATGATCAAACCGCGGCATGTTGCTGTAAAAGACGTAGTAAATGATTTTTATCGTGGATTGCGTCAGGAAGAGATGATTCGGTATCTAAAGAGACTTAACGAGGTGAGCGATGGGTTTCAGTCTCCGGGCGTGCGAGAAGAAATCCTGAAAATCGGAGAAGATATTGGTTGGGACGCCATTGGCGCCTGTCCTGAACTACATTTTTTAAAGAAAGCGAAAATCGCCTAGTTTCTTTTGGACACCTGCAGATTGGGAGCAGGTTTTCTTGCTGTTTAAGGGAGCAAACGCAGGAGAGAAGTGCGAAGAAAAAGAAACAAGAAGGCACAACAACTTGCCTTCTTGCCTCGGATTCTCTTATGAGTGATTTTCTAATGTACAGATGGCAGTGGGTCGTTTGATTCGAGGAACGAGGGTTTCATAGACACGAAAACGATGGTTCATGTCCTCACCATCTACATAGGTTGCTTGAAAATCTTGTCCCACAGCCAGGTCGAGGTTTTGCGAACCTGTTGCTACCAGGGCACCGGTACGCCCCTTGACCGCAGACGACTGATACACCCCATCGGTAACCAATTCACGCACATGTTCGATTTCTAACACGTGGGTTCCTGGATGAACACGGTGGAGAGAAGCGTATAGATCAGGTGATAATATGAGGGCATACGGGCCCGCATGTCCTGAGGAAAGCAACTTACTACGTGCTTCCACAATATCTTGGAAAGCATGACCGGCTTTCATCCAATCCTCCCGGATGAGGGTGTGGCGGCCTTTGACGTTCATGATTCCATTAATATGATGGCGTTCATCTCCATTAAAGATTAGATCATCTTCTCGAAAAGCTACATAGGCGGTGGCATCGGCTGCCCCACTAAGATCAATGGGAGTCTCTAATTTTTTTGCCATCTCTAAGTCGCGCCAGTACAGAAGAAAATCTTTATAGATGATAGGGATATCTAGATTCGTTCTAGAAGAAGGCTCCGCCAGGACACCACCTTCCCCTGTTAAGTCGAGGTGGCCGGGTTGGGGTTCTGAATAGATAAAGTGGGGCACGCTCTGGATTCCTGCCCCTAGTGGTCCGTAGAGTGAAATGAAGCGTCTTCCGATTAATTGCCGTTGAGCAGTCTCGATAACGATTTTTTTCATTGCGGCGATCGCATCTTTGGACAAAGGTGATTCATGGTGGGTACTCATAGATGATCTGCCTCCTATCGATTTAAGTTTCCGACGGACCATTCTTCGTGCTGTCCACGCTGACGAGCGGGTTGTTCATTGTCCTCCGTGAAGTGCTCACTTAGTTGAGAGACAATCTCTTTTAGTCGAATGTAATCATTACCAGACAGTTCGCGTAATTCTTGCAGCTTCGCTTGCTTCTCTTCATCGTCGGTCAATTCGAACATGGCCAGGTCGAGGTGTTCAACGAAGTTGTGTAAACCAAATTTCTCAATCTGAATATCTTGCAAAGCTTGTAAAAAATCGCGTCTATCCATTTTGTTGCCCCCCTTTGGAGCGAAGGTCGCCAACGGTCCATTCCTCGATGGAATCAATCTGATGAGAGATTGCAGGCTGATTTAATAACGTTTCTAGCCGTGGAAGCAGATCTTTCAGTCGCTTCAGCCTTTCTTCCTCTTCCTCGATGATATGGTGAAAATAAAGGCGTTCCTTTTCCGTAGCGGCATTATCTACTCGTGGTTCTAACATTTCGATAAATGTTTCGATCGACGACTGGGTGCGTGTAAAGAGAGCGTGTAACTCCGAAAAAATTTGCTCCATAAATTGTGTTCCCCCTAGCTTACCTAACAGTGGGTTATGGTACTGGGTTTCTATGCTAATATTATGGTATGGCAGATTTTTTGTAAAGGCTTCGGTTGAAACTGAAGAGTGATCCATCTGGTGCGGATGGGGATAGGAAGATCAATCATGGTTACTAGATGGATGTAAAAAGGATGGAATAAAATGAGTAAAAAAGTAGATTACCCCTCTTTATATATTGATTTCTTCGGCTGTTATCATCGAGGAGAGTATTGGGAAGCTCATGAAGTATTAGAAGATCTGTGGCAAACAGAACGAGAGAATGATTTTTATCATGGCCTCATCCAAGTAGCTGCGATTTGCCATCAACTAGAGCGAGGGAAAGTGCGTGGAGCACGAAAGTTGGCAACTACAGCACAAGCCTATTTGGCTCCATTTCGCCCTTTTTATCGAGAGGTGGAAGTGGAGCGAGTGTTTACTTGGTTACAGGATTGCTTGGACCGCTTACCTTCAACAAAAGCGATCGTTGACCCTATAGAAGTAAAAAAATTGTCCCTTGGCATTGCCCCTCTTCCTAAGCCACAACACTTTGAATCAAGTACCCGTGGGTGATATCCTTCGGGTATTTTTTTTTGAAAATATTTTTAGATAAGTGGCACCAATTGAGAAGTAAGCTAATAAATTAGGATGAAGACACTTTTGGAAGGAGAGTTTGAGTATGAAGGGACGCATGTGGACGGAAGAAGAAGATCGCTTGTTGTCAGATACGGTCTTGCGTTACATTCGTGAAGGGAAAACACAATTGGATGCGTTTGATGACTTGAGTGAGAAGTTGGGAAGGACAGCCGGTGCTTGTGCATTTCGTTGGAATGCTGTCGTGCGACAAAACGTTATGCGTGATTTTCAAAAGGCGAAAAAAGAAAATATCTTAAAAGAGATACAGAAGAAAAGGGTAGCCTCCGCCCACTCTCTTAAAAGTGTGATGAAAGATCTGACGCAAGTGGATGAAGAGAGGGAACGCATGGAGTGGCAGGTGAAAGAGCTTGAAGGAAAGCTAAATGGCAAAGAGGAGAGGCTACAGCAACTGGCAAAAGAGAACGAACGGCTAAGAGAGCATTGCCAAGCATTGGAACTGTACAATCAAGTGAAAGAACGATATGAAGGGTTACTCCATTTATTAGAAGTTGCACAGGCGATGGATCAAGAGGATCATGTACCGTCACAAGAAGAGGGAACAAACTATTTTTCATCCAAACCTGAGGAGTTAAAGACAAGCGTTGATACAGAATCCGATGCACAATCATAACATACAGGAGGCAATGGATTTAAGACGAAAGAGGTGCCGTTTTTGGCCCGCTCATGGAGCAGTGAAGAGGATCGAATTCTACAGCAATACGTGCAGACTGGAAGAAAGTCTGGAATGGACCGGAATAGGGTATTTGAAAAAATAAGCGAGAAGTTAGGAAGAAGTCCTAGTGCATGTTATAAGAGATGGAAATACTTAATGAATGCTCCATCCTCGTCTGACCAGGATATTCGCTCACAAATTGAACATTGGCAGGTCCGCATCGAAAAACTGGAGAAGATCTTACAAAGCAACCAAGATCAAATGGAGAAACTGGCAGAGGAAAGTCGGAAGCTACGCAAAGAGATGAAGTTTTTTGAAATGATGCTCATTGAAGAATACAACCTATTATTAAAGCTAATGGAACAACAGCAAAATCAAAATTCCAGTGCTCGTATTCATCGCCTTTAATCCCTTTTCCTTCACAAGGAGAGGGGGTTTTCTTTTGTCAGGTGTAAAGATGTAAGCAGCCCTACATTATTGGTGAGATCACCATGATATAATGCTAAGAAAGAGGGTGAACAAGGAGTGAAGCAATAATGAAGAAGTATCAACTCATTGTGATCGGTGGTGGAGCGGGTGGATTGGTTGTTGCAGCTGGTGCTGCTTCGTTCGGGACATCCGTTGCGCTTATAAATAATGGACCACTGGGTGGAGATTGCTTATGGACCGGTTGTGTACCGAGTAAATCGCTGATTCACTCGGCGAAAATCATCGATACGGCGAAGAAAGCAAGTCAATTTCAATTGCAGATGGATGGAGAAGCTGACTTTTCTGTGGCCAAAGCTCGGTTGGAGAAAGCCATCTCCACGATTCAACAGCATGACGATCCCAAACGCTTTGAACAGATGGGAATTGATGTTTACCATAGTAAGGCTACTTTTGTTGGGACCCATGAAGTAGAGGTGGCAGAGGGAGAAGTGCTTTATGGAAAGCGATTGGTGATTGCTACGGGGTCCAGTCCTTTTGTTCCTCCCATACCAGGACTAAAAGAAAGTGGTTACCTCACCAATGAAACCCTTTTTCAGCTAGAGGAAAAACCGACTTCACTCGCTGTGATTGGAGCCGGTCCAATTGGATTAGAATTGGCACAGTCGATGGCGCGCTTCGGGACGAAGGTGACTCTCCTGGAGGCTAGTGAGTCTTTCCTACCACAGGAGGATCAGGAGGTGGTTCCTTACGTCCGACAAGCGATAGAGAAGGAGATGGACGTGTTCCTCGGGGCACAAATCACCCAGGTGGAATCGATGGGTAAAAGGAAGAAGCTAACCTATCAACAGCGGGGGCAGGAACAGAATATAGAGGTGGATGAGATCCTTGTCGCCACCGGTCGAAAGCCGAATACAGCAGGGCTTCAACTGGAGCGAGCGGGATTGCAAACGAATGAGAGGGGGGCACTCTCCGTTAATCATCGACTGCAAACCTCACAGCGTCATATCTATGCCATTGGCGATGTGAATGGACAATACCCCTTTACCCATGCGGCGAACTTAGAGGGGAAAACGGTTATAACGAATGCGGTCTTCGGGGTAAGGCAGCGCATTGGCTATGGCAACCTCCCCTGGGTGATTTACACCGATCCGGAGCTTTTTCATTTAGGTTTAACGGAAGAAGAAGCCAAGGCACAGCAGTTGGATTATCGGGTGTATAAACAAACGTTGGACGACGTGGATCGTTATGTAGCCGATCATGAAACGAATGGAATCATCAAAATTATTACGGATCGCAAAGGGAACATCATGGGCGCCCATGCTGTAGGAGCGAGCATAGGAGAAGTCATGCAAGAAGTCGTATTTGCGAAGCAATATGGACATAAGATCGGTGCGCTCTCTCAAGTGGTTTATCCCTACCCTACTCGGGTTGCTGCTGTTGGGCGTGTGGCGGACCTCTATTGGCGCGAGAAACTCTTTTCTGGCTGGATTCCTAAGCTGACACAAAAATTCGTGAAGTGGTTTCGGTGAAAGAAGTGATTCTTCATGGAGGAATTTTTCGATTGTCGTTCGAACGCTTTCTATGTGAAGTCAAATATCGTGACATGAATAAGCAGTTCCTCACCGTACGACGCTAGCTTAGGATAGTGAGTGGGAAGTGAGGAACTGCTCTCTTCTTCTGATAGAGAATAGGGGTCATAGAAAGAAAAGAAACCTTCGTCTGGCTAGCAACCAAAGACGAACCAAAAAATGGTGGGGATAACCAAGAGGAAAAGGAGCAATCGTTTCCACATGGGAAGAGGTGGCTCAAGATAAGAGGCATTTCCCCCCACTTGCATGGTTGTGTACATGGACATATGAACCTCCTGTATTTATTTTCTCCTTTATACAGTATTCATCTTCCGTAGAAAGTGATTTCCTCAGTATCCTGTATCAGCCCAAGTTCATAAGAATTAGGCTGGCTGGAGGGTAAGTGTCTATGCGAAAGCGGGAGATTTGACATAGTCTGAAAGGAGATCGTAATGAACAGGAGGGGAAAAAATGAATAGAGGACCATCCATGAAAGACCTTGCGAATATGATTAATAATGTGATGGGACAAAATGTATTGTCCGAACAGCAAATGGCGCATATCATGAGCGGAGCAAAAGAAGCATTGGATCGTGGTGGAATGGGGGCGGTAATCGAGTATCTGATGCGGATTACACAAGCGGACGTAGATAAAAATGATTTATTAAAGTTTGCCGAATCAGTTGCCGCCAATCCCAAACTGGGTAAAGACATTTTGGAAGGACGAAGAAAACCAAGATAGTAGAAGACCAAGAAGAATAAAAAGCGCTGCCTCTACGTGAGACGGCGCTTTTTGTTTACCCTCTCACTCGAGAAAAATGGTAGTCGCCAGAATGACCGTTATGGCCACGATGATTCCTGTAAAGATAAAGAGTAATGGAAAGAAACTTCCTTTTTGATCAAGGTGCATAAAAGTAAACAATTGCAACAGGACTTGAATAACCGCCAGCACCAAGATGATCGTAATCAGAGCAGCGGGAGGAAGAACATTCGTGGCAACGAGATAAAAGGCAACAGCGGTTAATACCAACATACTGATGAACGATAGAATGTGCTTGCGTGCATGATCATCTGTCGCAGGCGTCTGGGTGACAGGCTTCGTTGGTGTTGGCTCATGACCTGGTTCCATCGTTAACCCTCCTGACAGCGAAAAGTTAGGGAATACTCTTACTTTTATTATATATGAAAAATTCGTTTTTTTCTATTCGCGGGAGATCATTTATGGAACTCAACTTCCTACATAGTAATAACATAAGAAAAAGAGTTAAAAAAAGGAATGAGGAGTGTAATGGTGTCTCCCATGTGGTCCCCTTCTTTTTTATTAAAACAAGTCGATTGTGGATTGACTACGCTAAATCCTATAGTACAAGGAATGACCCTTACTTTTGAGTCTGGAAGCGTACGGATTGCCCATCGCGGCTCTCCTGATATGTGGCTTTGTTTTCATGGAGCAAGGGAAGGGATTGCTCCGAAAAGAACATGTTTTTCGTTGAATGGAGAAAGCAGACCTTACGTTGAGCAAGTGATCTATGAAAGCGTATGGCCTGGGATCGACCTCCTTTTCTCTATCAATGAAAGTGGTTTGAAGTATGATATTTACCTTGAACCAAGAGCGAAGATAGAGGATATTCGCTTTTCTTATGAGGGAGGAGTACAAAGAACGTTCATTACGGAGGCAGGCGATCTTTGTATTGTAGGAGAATCAACATTCATTACGGAGAAGAAGCCCATTAGCTTTCAATTAAAAGGAAGTGAGAAAGAAGATGTACCAACTTTCTTCCATTTCTATGACGAATCTACCTTTGGATTTTTTGTTGCAGAATACGATGCCTCTCTTCCGCTCGTAATCGATCCGTTTGTTGTTTATTCCACCTTCTTGGGGGGAAGTAGCCTCGATCGTGGAATTAGCATTGCGGTTGATCAGAAAGGAAACGCCTATCTGACTGGGAGAACCGATTCTACCGATTTTCCAGTGTCGACGGGTGCATTTCAGATGTCTTTAGGTGGAGAGAGCAATGCGTTTATCTCAAAGCTTAATGGGTCCGGGTCCTCTCTTTTTTATTCAACATATTTAGGAGGAAGCGGACAATCTTTCGGGTTTGGAATAGAGGTAGATGCCTCGGGTAGCGCTTTTGTGGGAGGTTTGGCTATCACTTCCGATTTTCCTATCACTACAGGGTCTTTTCAAACTCTTTTTCCGGGAGGACCAGAGGCGGGTTTTGTGACAAAATTAAGTTCGACAGGTTCCTCCCTTGAGTACTCCACTTTTTTGGGAGGGAGTTTTGACGATGCGGTTCTCGCCCTCTCTATTGATGAGAAAGGGAGCGCTTATGTAACTGGCTTTACATCTTCGTCTGACTTCCCTATTACATCAGGTGTTTACCAGAGTGTACTGAGAGGCAACTCCAATGTCTTTGTAACCAAATTTGCTCCCACAGGCTCTTCGCTCATTTACTCCACTTTCTTGGGAGGTGGTCTAGATATCGGTAATGGCATTGCAGTGGATACGGGAGGAAATACTTATATTACAGGGCAAACATTGTCAACGAACTTTCCGATTACATCACAAGCATTTCAGACAGTTAATGCGGGAGCATTAGATGCTTTCGTGACAAAATTAAATTCAACAGGGACTTCTCTCATTTACTCGACTTTCCTAGGTGGGAATGGAACAGATATGGGATCGGGAATTGCTGTGGATAGTCGACAGCGTGCCTATATAGGAGGAACGACCAATTCGAGTGACTTTCCTGTGACCTCCAACGCTTTTCAAACTCTTTATGGAGGAGGGATAGCAAATGGGATCGTCACGCGACTAACTGAAGACGGATCGAGGCTTTCCTACTCTACCTATTTAGGTGGAAGTAATTTTGATTTTATCGGATCAAATGAATTTGGGTTAACAACGGGTGGGATTGCACTTGACTCCTCGGGAAGTGCATGGGTAACAGGAACCACCTTGTCAACGAACTTCCCTATTACTAGTGATGCGATTCAAGATCGCCTCTTTGGCGAGACGGACTCTTTTCTCACGCTGATCAGCTTTTCCGGTTCAGGACTATGTTTCTCTACGTATCTTGGTGGAGGGGGAATTGACAGAGGAGCGGATACAGCAGTAGACCCTCTGGAGAGGGTTTATGTCACAGGAGCTACCAACTCCTTTAATTTTCCTTGTACGCCAAACGCCTTTCAGTTTCAGTACGCGGGAGCGACGGATGCGTATGTGGTCAAGTTGGGTTCTGTCACGAATGGTCCTACAGGTCCCACAGGCCCCACAGGCCCCACAGGCCCGAGAGGACCGAGAGGGCCCAGAGGTGCACGTGGACCACAAGGGAGAAGCGAAGGGGAATGGGGTGGGTAGAAAGTAGAAAGAAGAAGGTAGAAAGAAGAAGGTAGAAAGAAGAAGGTAGAAAGAAGAAGGTAGAAAGAAGAAGGTAGAAAGAAACCATGAAGGTATTATTTTTTTAGTAGAATAGGACTAGGATCGAGTTCATGGTACTTTTTAGAAGAGAAAAAGCATAAGGAGATTATGCATAGCGAGGTGTATGTAATTGAGCATTGAAATTCGCTTCGCTGAAGAAAGAGACTTAGCCGGTGTGCAAAAAGTAGCACATGAAGCTTGGCCTGCTACCTATGGTTCCTTTCTACCTGCTGAGGTGATCGAGAAATTTCTCACGACGTTTTATGATAGGAAGCAATTGAAGAAATCGTGGGAAGGGGATGTCGCGCAAAATCCACGCGGTTTTTATGTAGCGATACATGAGCAGGAAGTGATCGGCTATGCACAATTTCAGTCCCTTTCAGATCGAGAAGTGGAGCTTACTAGGATATATATCTTACCTGCCTATCAGAAGCAGGGGATCGGAAGGCGTTTTCTTACTCAGTGGAAAGAAAGAGCGCGAGGAGAGCAACAACTTACGGTTTGGGTGGAGAGCGAAAACCAGATGGGGTGTCGTTTCTATGAAGCATGTGGATTAAAGTGTATGGAGACGGTAGAAGATGATCTTTTCGGCACGAAAACAGAGATGCGAAAGTATCGTCTCGAAAGTTAACTTGGTTCAGTCTTCGCTAAAAATATCTCGGAATCAAGTGAAGATTGGACGCTACCTGATTAGATAAAGTTTGTGCAGGCTTAAACCTATATAGAAAAAGCAAAACCCCTTGTCTCATGAGTGAGACAAGGGGTCGTTTCACTTAGAACCCTTGGAGGGAACTCCATACTTCTAGTTTGGTTTTAATCTTATCAATGACTTCCTTAGTAAACTCGGTTGTGAGTGCATTTCCACCGAGATCAGAGGTGGATGTTCCCTCACGTACGGTTTCAATCGTTGCTTCGTAGATCGCGCGTGAGGCTGCGGGTGCTTTTGGATGGTCAAAATGGGTAAGAAGGGAAGCTACCGCTAGAATCATCGCCATTGGGTTGGCGATATTCTTCCCATAGAGAGAAGGAGCGGTTCCATGAGGAGCTTCTGCCATGATCACTTTCGGATCAAAGGACTCGTCGAAGCTCATAAGAATCGATTCAGCACCTGCGATAGAGCCGAAGAGTTGCAGCACCAGATCACTGAGGCAGTCTCCATCACGGTTGAGAGCTGGAATTACCAATGGCTCTTCCTCGGCGTTAAGTAATAGTGCATAGGTAGCATCGATGAGTTGTGGATCGTAGGGAACGTCTGGATAACGCTTGCTGGCCTCGTCCATTTCTTCTTTAAGCATACCTTCATAGATTGGGCTTACGGTGAACTTCGGTCCACCAAATACTTTTGCACCCATCTTTTGTGCGTGACGGAATGCATATTCGGCCACCGAACGACAGGTTTTGCGATCGATCACCTCGGTCCGATAAGAGACCTCGTTGATTCCTTCGCCATCGCGCCATTCTTTTGCACCATAGGCATCACCCACCGCCATGCGGATAACTGAAATTGGGGCGAAGGTTCCTGCTACGGGCCGTACACCTGGAATGCGGCGTCCAGTACGTACAATGACTTTGCCATCGATCTCTCGCCGTAAGATGGCGTTAGGGCTTCCGATATCTCCCTTTTCTTCAGGGGTAATGGTGGCGGCCTTTAGACCAAACCCATGTTTCTTCATCGCTTCTGCTGCTTCATAGACAACTTTATTTTTCGTTGCCCGCCTATTCTCCAGGCTTAGATCATAAGTATCAAATTGCACATCAAAGCCGATAACATCAGAAGATAACAGACGCAAAGACTCTTCTAAGAGCTCTTGTCCCGTCTGATCCCCATTCATCACGACTATCGTTTTTGTTTCTGACAAATATATCTCTCCTTTCAAGAACAATCCCATTTCGATTAGGAAGGACCGCAACCCTATACAGCTATCTCCCCTATTATAACCATAGAATTGCTCTGCGACTAGGCGCGAAAAATTCAAACATCATTCTTTGAAATGGGGTGTGAAAACTTGTATGATAGAAGAAGATGGAATAGCGATCCTTTCACAAAAAAAAGAAGGAATATTGGGTTTCATATTGCAGAAAAAAGGGTAAATTCAAATAAGAAAGGGGTTAGGGCGTAATGGAGGATCTATCACTTATTGATGTGAGCGTTGCTCTTATTGCAGTTGCATTTGGTATTTTAGTGTTCTTCGTTATTCGTTCATTGAATAAGTTGAACCAGACGATGGTATCTGTTGAGTCAGTACTAAAACAAACAGAAGAAAAAGTAGATGAAGTGGTAACTGAATCGACGCTCACGATGCGTGAAGCCCGTGTCCTGATTACCGATGTGCAAGAAAAGAGCCGTAAGCTGGACTCACTAGTAGACTCATTGGTTGATACAGGAAATACCGTAAGTGAAGTGGCAACAACGGTTGCCAAGGATACACATCAGCAGAGCAAGCGAATGCAAGAGCATGTGGATGCCTTTCTTGCTTCCCTGTCAGATGTAGGGAAGGCAGTAGGCGAAGTGACCACCTCAGTGACGACTGAAACACGACAGCAGAGTAAACGATTAGGTAAGGTGGCCGCATACTTAGGAATGGGTGTCGACATCGTGAATCGCTTTCGTCATCCAGAAAGAAAGCTGAAAAAATAGGAGGAGAGAAGGTTATGAGCGACAAAAATAACTCGATCAATGGCAAAGATTTTATCATCGGTGCGTTAGTCGGTGGAGCGATCGGTGCCGCGGCCGCTGTACTATTGACTCCTAAATCAGGTAGAGAAGTAAGAAGAGAAATTACGCTGGGCTACGAAGGTGCGAAAGAAAAGAGTGTCGAAGTAAAAGATAATGTCATGGGACAGACGGATGATATTGTTAAGAAGCTCGATGAAGCGAAAGAAAAGTTACATGAGGGATGGAGTCAAATTCGCAACTCGATGTCAAATAAGACAGTGGAAATCGCCTCAAAAGCAGAAGGGAAATTGGATGAGGCGAAAGAGGTTGTTGCGGAGGATGGCGTAGAATTAGCGGAGAAACTGGAAGCAAAAGAAGAGAAAAATCACGTTTAGAAGATAAAGATATATGAAAGAGAATTGGGCACCTCAGGTGCTCAGTTTTTTTGACTATAGGAGGATGAAAAGATGTCTCACATAAAAGAAATAAATACCATTGACGACTGGGGTCATTTTTTGCGATTATCTAATGATAAAGATATGCTGTTATTTAAGCATAGTACTGTCTGTCCGATCAGTAGGAGAGCGTATGAAGCTTTTGAAGACTTTTGTCAAACAAAACAGGCTAATCGCTTATCCGCTGGGCTCGTCAAGGTAATTGAAGATCGCGGAGTTTCCAACCAAATAGCGATCGACACAGAAGTGGAGCATGAATCTCCTCAGGTATTGTGGATTGTGGATGAGAAAGTGATTTGGAGTGCTTCTCATCATGCGATTACGAAGGAGCGTTTGCTCGAAGTGACAGCAAAGCAGGAGAAAAGTTAACGGGTTATGTATGGAAATCTCGTTAATGAGAGCAGGAGGTTCTTATGGGGACAGAAGAAACCGGAATCACATCAGAGAACCGGACAGGTACAGATGATTTCTTGGAACGTTTGCTGAAGCATTATCGTTATTTATATCATATAGCTTATCGTCTAACAGGAAATACGGAAGATGCGAAAGACTTGACGCAGGAAACCATGTGGCAGGCCCATCGCAAATCAAATAAATATGTGTATGAAAAGTCGTTAAAAGCGTGGCTACGTACGATGATGACCAACCGCTTTCGCGATCAAAAGCGGAAAAAAAGCTTGAAGATAGTGGCTATGGAAGATGCCTTTGTCTACTCCGAGCCTTCTTCTTCTACTGTGGAAATGTCGGTGGAAGAGCAGGTAGAACAGCGGTTGTTATTGGAAGAGATTCATCGCGAAGTAGACGGTTTGCCCGAAATATATCAAAGAGTGGTTGAGCTTCGCCATTTTCATGGCTATTCTTATACAGAAATTAGTGAAGAACTGGATATCCCAGAAGGAACAGTGAAAACACAATTGTTCCGAGCGAGGAGAATGCTCAAGGATCGACTCTCCAAAAAGTAAGGGGATGACCGATTGATGTCTTGCAGGGAAATGGAACCTTTGATTCAGCGATATGTCGACCAAGAAATCTCGAAGTCTGACAACAAAAAACTAAAAGCTCACGTGCATGTTTGTGCTGAATGCAAACAAGACCTGCAGGAGATGATTGAGCTTGTCCACACCCTCGAAGAGATTCGAAGTGAAAAACAACGTCAAGAGCGCTCTGTTCGCAGTGCGGTACCCAAGTGGGTCATTGTTTCGGCATCCATGATGATGATTGTTTACTTTTTTGTCCCGAAAATGGGTTACGATTCTGATGAACCAAGGCAAATAGCAGAATCTCCCCCCTTATCGACGACGCAGACAGCACAATCAGGTGTAGTCAAAAGTCCCGATCAGGGAGAAGATAAGGTCATGGTGGTAGCCAAACAATCTGAACAATTGCATATCCCGGATGGGGACTCTATCCAAGTGATGGACTCATTCGCATGGCAAGAGGAAGAACAAGCGGAGATTGCTTGGGTCTATCCGAGTGCCGTTTCCACGGTGGTAGAGCAAGAAGCGGCTTGGCATAAACGGGTGAAACGAGTGGTATTTGTTCGTATACCGGATTCTGAGACCTTACGTCTATTGCTTGATGCAGTAGGTCTGGAGGGTACGAATGAAGAGGAGTTGAAGGGCGTAAGCTTTCCGACGTCTGTGATTGTCACAACAGGTCAAAATCCAGAGTGGAGAACTTTTGTTTTTCCAGAAGATAGTCAAGAGATAACGCAGTGGTTCCATAAATTAATGGAAACAAACCCTGCTGTCCATTAAGGGACCATGATTGATTAGAACGAAGAATAGGGGCGTTAAGCAATGAGTGATCACCAGTTAGATAAATTAAGAGAAGGATTGGATCGGATAAATCTAGAATTATTGAAGTTGATGAATGAAAGAGCGGATATCGTCAAAGAGATCGGAGAGATGAAAACACGGCAGGGTGTGATGAAATACGATCCGGTCCGCGAACGGAAAATGCTTGATGAGTTGGTTTCCCATAATGACGGTCCGTTTGATGATGCTATCGTGCGTCATCTGTTTAAGGAGATCTTCAAAGCGTCTCTTAGTTTGCAAGGTGACGAAGAGAAGAAAGCATTGTTGGTAAGTCGTAAACGAAAAGCACTGGATACAGTCGTAACGATTGGTGGAGATCAAATTGGACCTCCTCACAAGACGGTTATTGCTGGTCCCTGCTCCGTTGAATCCAAAGAACAAGTACGTCAAGTGGCCTCCAGTCTCAAAAAAGAAGGCGTTCGCTTTCTGCGAGGAGGAGCTTTTAAACCGCGTACTTCTCCCTACGATTTTCAAGGACTTGGGGAAGAGGGCTTGCAAATTTTGCGGGAAGTTGCAGATGAGTTTGGTTTAAACGTTGTCAGTGAGATCGTTAACCCGAGTGATATTGAGATGGCTACTCAATACGTTGATATCATTCAAATCGGAGCTCGTAACATGCAGAATTTTGACCTTCTCAAAGAGGCGGGTAGGGTAGATACGCCGGTCTTTTTGAAGCGTGGTATGGCTGCGACGATTGAAGAGTTTTTATTTGCAGCGGAGTACATCGTTTCACGAGGGAATACCCAAGTGATTCTATGCGAACGTGGCATCCGCACGTATGAAAAATGGACACGCAATACACTGGACATCTCAGCTGTTCCTATTCTAAAACAAGAAAGCCACTTACCCGTTATTGTAGATATTACCCACTCTACTGGGCGGCGCGATATTCTCTTGCCCATTGCCAAAGCAGCATTGGCATCTGGAGCAGATGGAATTATGGTTGAAGTGCATCCCGATCCGTCTGTCGCATTGTCGGATGCCAATCAACAAATCGATATACCTACCTTTGAAAATTTCTTGTCACAACTTCCACTTGCCTAAATGGCTTGTAGCAAAGGATAGAAGGGCCGCCTGAGCGGTCTTTTTGCCTTTGAGAGAGGGGATTTTAAGATTTTGTCGAATACCGAGGAGAGTTAGAGAGTCTCATTCGGTTAAAATGAGAGGAGTGGAGCAAAATTGCGTGCCATAGAATATTTGGAACAAGCCAATCAGGAAAAATTGTCGCCACGCGAATTGTTTCCCAAATTGGCGGAACATCTTCCCTTTGTGTACGTTGCTTATCAACAACCGGCAACGCGGGAGGAGAAGCCGAAACCATTGGCCGCTCGTGGAAAGGAGCCTGGAAGTAAGCGTCTTGTCCTCTTTACGGATGAACGGGAGGCAAATGAATGGGTTCAAAATCAGCAGCAAGTTTTTGTTCAGCGAAAGGAGACAGCTTTCTATTTAAAGGCGGCCTTCCGTGTGAACTATGAAGGCTTTGCACTTAATCCAGGAAAGCCATCTCGCCTGATAGTAGACCGCTCGCTTATGCACTTGCTTCTCTGTGAATATGCCCTTGTTAAGATGCGTGAATTGGAAGGAGCTTGGATCCCATCACAAAAAGAACGCCTGTTATATGTGGATCTGGGTGAGCAACAACAAGCCATACCTGTTTATTATCATAAAGAAGATGCGCAAAAGGTATGTGAGCAATCAGGTGGAGAGCCACAATTACATAACTGGGAAGAAATACGTAGCCGTTGTTGGGCTTTGGCAGCAGAGGGGCCTATTTTACAATATGGTTTCCCCGAACAGATCGGCTTGCTAGAGAAGCATGTGGATCACCTCTGTGGAAATCAAAAAGAAAATCCCTATCAAAAGTTAGAAGAAGCGATTCGTGCTGGTCAAGGAACAGCGAATGGCTGGGAAATTGGGCAAATGCTCATGAAGATGGAATTTATTTGGGTGATAGTGGATAATAACGGTAATTGCTTGGATTTTGCCTCGCAAGAAAATCAACCCACCTTGGATCTGTTTACGAATTCCAAAGTAGCGGTTCAATTAATGGATCAAGCAAAACAAGAAGGTTGGACTCAGGAGATGTATCCCCGTCTCAAGTCGAGGAAAACCCTTTTTGAAAAGCAAGTTAGTCGCAACCCGGTGATCTGTATTAATCGTGGCTCCAAAGATTCATGGATGAGCACAACGAATGACACATTGCAATCGCTCATGGTGACGCCTTCGTGAGAAGGAGGCCAATAAGACTTGAGAAGAAAGTAAAGGTGTATGGATCATGACAGGAAAGAAAAAAGAAACGATCACCATCTATGACGTTGCTCGTGAAGCCAATGTATCGATGGCAACGGTTTCACGGGTGGTAAACGGAAATCCCAATGTGAAGCCGACGACACGTAAGAAAGTACTGGAGACGATTCGTGTATTGGGTTACCGGCCCAATGCAGTGGCACGTGGACTAGCAAGCAAGCGTACCACCACGGTGGGAGTGGTTATCCCAGATATTTCTCGCTCTTTTTTCTCTGAGATCACACGAGGAATAGAAGACATTGCTACCATGTATCACTACAATATTATCTTATGTAATTCCGATTTAAAAAAAGAGAAGGAATTGCAGTTAATTGAAGCCTTACTGGA
Source organism: Mechercharimyces mesophilus (assembly GCF_059818345.1). Lineage (NCBI taxonomy): Bacteria > Bacillati > Bacillota > Bacilli > Caryophanales > Thermoactinomycetaceae > Mechercharimyces > Mechercharimyces mesophilus. Next base: position 105,531 of record NZ_JCBAPH010000001.1, read on the forward strand.
GAAGCAGGTAGATGGCTTATTATTTATGGGTAGCGAAGTCACAGATGAACATCGCACGATTTTCTCTGGTTCGCAGGTACCGATTGTGCTGGCCGCTACACAGGATGAGAAAAAGGGTTGGCCATCGGTTAATATGGATCATTTAGAAGCAGCCAAAGAGGCGACGCAATGGTTGCTAGATGAAGGGCATGAACAGGTGGGTATCATCGGAGGCCCATTAACGGAATCGACCAGTGGAATGCAACGTTACCTTGGTTATCGCGAAGCACTTGAGCAGAGTGGTCGCTCTTTCTCTGAGTCCTTGGTCCGTATCGGACAATATCATTATCCTTCGGGCTTGGAAGCGATGCATCACTTGTTAGATACCCATGAGGATTTATCCGCTGTATTTGTTGCGAATGATGAAATGGCCGTCGGCGCCATTCATGCGGTTCAAGATCGTGGAGGGAAAGTGCCTGACGATGTTTCGATTATTGGATTTAATAACACGCCGTTAGCGGAACAAGTACGTCCACAACTGAGCACAGTGGCGGTTCCGATGTATGATATTGGGGCGGTAGCGATGCGGCTGTTGACGAAGTACATGAATGATGAACAAGTAGAAGAGAGCCAGGTGATTTTGCCACACCGGCTGGAACTACGGGAATCGACACGCAAACCATTGAACGAAAGGGGCTAACTGCTAAACATGATTGGGATCATTGGAGCTATGGACGAAGAAATTGCTCGTTTTTTAGCAGATATGAAGACAGAAAACCAGATCGAGATTGCCGGAATCTGTTTTTATCAAGGGATGTTCGCTGACCACTCTGTTGTCCTCTGCAAAAGCGGTGTGGGGAAAGTAAATGCAGCGATCTGCACACAGCTTTTGATTAATCATTTTGCTGTGGAGTCCATCATCTTTACTGGAGTGGCCGGGGCTCTGGATCCCAACCTAGAAATTGGAGACTGTGTGATCTCGACACATTGCCAATACCATGATATTGATGCATCCGCCTTGGGACTCGAGCGAGGACAGATTCCTTTTCAGGAGGTATCCGTTTTTAAAGCAGATCCCTTCTTACTGGAGTGTGCTCGGTTGGCTGGAAAAGCGATTGTGGATGGAAAAGTGGTGGAGGGTAAGGTCTTATCAGGTGATCAATTTATTTCTAGTACGAAGACTGTCTTACAATTATGGAGTCAATTAAAGGGAAGTTGTGTTGAGATGGAAGGCGCGGCGGTGGCGCATGTTTGTCACGCCAATAATGTTCCATTTGTCGTTATTCGCTCAATATCAGACAAAGCTGACCATTCGGCCAATGTTAATTTTGAGGAATTTGTTAGGCTAGCTGCAGATCGCTCGTGTATGATTGTGAACGGTATGTTAGAAAAGTGGGGAAGTAGACAACAACATCGTTAGAGAGAATTTTATCAGGGATGCTTGTCGTATAACTTCATCTTTAAGCGCATGATTGGCGAGATGAAGGGGGAGGGAATGATCGTTGACTAATCTCCTCCCTCCTGTTTCTTGTTGCAACTTCATTAGACTGAATAATTTTGTTTGTCGGAACCTATGCTATAATGAAGCTAAATCTGTACCTGAAGAGAAGGAGAGGATGTAATGCAGACGAACGAACAGATTGAGATCGTGACGGAAGGCAATCAATTATCAGATTATGAAAAAACATATACCTCTTTTGATTGGCGTGAATCGGAAGAGTTTTTCAGCTGGTCTAAGACAGGGAACGTGAATGCGGCATATGAAGCCATTGATCGCCATGTAGACGAGGGAGATGGAGAGCGAGTTGCGCTCTTCTATAGTGATGCAGAACGTGAGGAATCCTATACTTTCGCTCGAATGAAAGAAAGCTCCAACCGAGCGGGGAGCATTTTTCGTGAACATGGAATAAAGAAGGGTGACCGTCTTTTTATCTATATGCCTCGCTCACCAGAGCTCTATTTTAGTTTTCTAGGAGCAATAAAAATCGGTGCCATTGTAGGTCCCCTCTTTGAAGCATTTATGGAAGAAGCGGTTCGGGACCGGTTACAAGATAGTGAGGCGATTGCTTTGGTGACTACGCCCACTCTGTTATCGCGGGTCCCATTAGCCGAGTTACCTGCTTTAAAGCACGTTTTCGTTGTGGATGAAACGGGAGAAGGAGTATCATCCGAGCATATCGATTTTTTGCGGGAAATGAAAAGTGCGTCTCCTGAGCTTCAGATTGAATGGGTAGATCGTGAAGATGGGATGTTGCTCCACTATACTTCGGGTTCTACAGGAAAGCCAAAGGGTGTTTACCATGTACACAATGCGATGATCCAACATTATCAGACAGGCAAGTGGGTCCTTGATCTAAAGCCACAAGATGTGTATTGGTGTACAGCCGATCCAGGTTGGGTAACGGGAACTTCGTATGGGATTTTTGCTCCGTGGTTAAATGGTGTGACGAACGTGATCCGTGGAGGAAGATTTAGCCCCGACGATTGGTACGGAACCATCGAAAAATACAACGTTAAAGTATGGTATAGTGCACCGACTGCTTTCCGAATGTTGATGGGAGCAGGAAAAGAGGTTGTCGATCAATACAATATCTCTTCTCTCCGTCATGTATTGAGCGTGGGAGAGCCACTTAATCCAGAAGTGATTCGCTGGGCATTAAGGGCGTATGGCCGTCGGATTCATGATAGCTGGTGGATGACCGAGACAGGGGGGATCCTCATCTCCAACTATGCACAGATGAAAATTCGACCCGGTTCTATGGGAAAACCTTTCCCAGGGATTGAAGCGGCGATTATTGATGATGAGGGACGGGAGTTACCTCCATATGAAATGGGTAACCTTGCCATTCGCACTCCGTGGCCCTCGATGATGCGCGCGATCTGGGGGAATGAGACGAAGTATGAGGAGTATTTTCGCATTCCTGGTTGGTACGTCTCTGGTGACTCTGCTTATTGCGATGAAGAAGGGTACTTCTGGTTCCAGGGGCGCTTGGATGATGTGATTAACACTTCGGGTGAGCGCGTCGGTCCATTTGAGGTAGAGAGCAAATTGGTAGAGCATCCGGCCGTAACGGAAGCGGGTGTGATTGGGAAGCCCGATCCACTCCGTGGAGAAATCATTAAAGCGTTTATTTCACTTAAGGACGGCGTAGAGGAAACCACGGATTTGAAGGAAGAGATCCGCTTGTTTGTGAAGGAAGGATTGTCTGCGCATGCAGCTCCACGGGAAATCGAAGTAATTGAGAAGCTACCCAAGACGAGGAGCGGGAAAATTATGCGGCGCGTGTTGAAGGCATGGGAGTTGGATTTGCCGACGGGAGATTTATCTACAATGGAGGATTGATGTAGGTTCCTCCATCAGAAGGGTTCTGGATTCATCTAGCACGCTGTTTCACCAAGTAGAGACTTCATAAAAAAAGCCCTTGGCTACGGCCAAGGGCTTTTTCCTCTAGTTAAAGGATCATTCTATTTATATACGAGGATCAGGTTGGTTCCGGTTGGCTGGATGGGTCTTCTGTGGCATTTTCGGTTTCTGTCGTGTCCGAGTTCTCCGCTGTTGGAGTGGTGTTTCCGGTAGATGCGCCATCCCCGCCACCGGGGTTGTCGCCCCCATCACCAGGGCCACCGCCGTCATCTCCACCGCCCCCATCACCGGGGTTACCACCGTCATCCCCACCACCGCCATCACCGGGGTTACCGCCGTCATCCCCACCACCGCCATCACCAGGGTTACCACCGTCATCCCCGCCACCGCCGTTACCGCCTCCACCACCACTAGGAGGTCGAGGGATGGTGATATCGCCGCCATCGTCGTTACCACCATCGTTATCACCATCGTCCTCTTCGGGCTTAGGCTTTGGCTTAGCTTCAAAGGTACGATGAGGAAGCGGAGATTCGGCATCAAATCTCGATTTGGTTATGATTTCGGAGTTGGTTTCTGTCGCTGCTTTCCATAATTCGTTCCAAACATTCTTGGCGATATTTTTATTGCCATATAGTTTTTTGAATTGGTCATCATAGCCGTTCCATACACCGAGGGAGACATCTGGGCTATACCCGATAAACCAGAGATCAGTATAATCATTGGTTGTTCCTGTTTTTCCGGCTACATCGTACCCTCTCTTATTTATCGTTGTCGCCGTACCAGAGTTGATTACATCACGTAACATATCCGTTGTCCAGTAGGCAACTTGCGAAGAGAAAACTGCCTTGGGGTCTTCTGCAGATGAATCGTGACTGTAGACAATATTGCCCTCACTGTCTTCAATTCTGGAGATCAGATACGGCTCGTTAAACATCCCTTTATTTCCTAGAGTAGCATAGCCAGCTGTCATACGTTCTACCGTGAAGCCTTCAGTAAATCCACCGATGGCAGATGCTAAGTATGAAGTGTCGTTTTCCATCGGGAAGTTCATATTCTCTAGGTATTCGTGGCCTTTTTTTACTCCGATAGCGTCTAGCATTTTGATAGCAGGGATATTTCGAGAATATTTCAAATGAAAGCGAACGTCTTTGTATCCTCTGAATTCATTGTCATAATTATTAGGTGTATAAGGATCAGCTGCTGGTCCCCATACGCTACGCTCGTCATTAATGTACGATGTAGGACTGATAATCCCTTCTTGCATCGCTGGTCCATAATCTAGGATCGGCTTGATGGTAGAGCCAGGTTGGTTAGGATAGTCAAGAGCAAAGTTCCAGTTACTTTTCTCGTAATCGCGTCCGCCTACAAAAGCCAGCAGAGCACCGGTTTTATTCTCCATGAGTACAGAGCCCACTTGAAGATCATCATTTCCATACCCATCATACTCTTCGGCTGCTTTGTTGAGTGCATCATACAAGGGCTGATCAATAGTGGTGTGGACGTGATAACCTCCTGTGACCAGCTTCTCTGCTGCATCTCCCTCCAACTCATCCCGCTTTTCTGCGCTCAATTTCTCTTTATTGATTCCTTCTTTTTCGATCATGTTATCGAATAATATTTGTGTTGCTTCGGCATTGATCGCGTCATTGAGGTAGGGATAGTCTACGCGGATCGAGACGGGTTTTGGTTCCGCGAAGGAACCTTTAATGTCAAAGGCTTTGGCTTCTTCATACTCTTTCTTAGAGATTTTGCCTGTTTCATGGTACATATTATCAAGAACTTCTAGCATTCGGTTGTGACCAATTTTGAAGTTCTTCTCATTAAATTCTTCTTCACCATAGAAGGGATTATAATTATTGGGGCTTTGAATCATGCCTGCGATATAAGCCGCCTGTGCAATATTGAGATCCTTCATCTTGACGTCAAACAATCCTTCGGCAGCAGCATATACCCCCTCCAAGTTTCGTCCATCTGCACCTGGGCCAAAGAAGAGGCTATTGAGGTAAGCAGTAAGGATTTCTTCCTTGGAAAACATACGCTCCACTCGCAAAGATAGGAAAATCTCTTTCGCCTTACGCTCTTTCGTCTTATCCGTTTCTTGCAACACTTGTCTTTTGACAAGCTGTTGGGTGATGGTACTGCCTCCTGTACCTTGCGGATTATTCGTAACATCTTGATAGGTAGCGCGGGCTAATGATTGTGGATTGATACCCTCATGTTCCCAAAAGAGGCGATCCTCTGTTGCGACAAGAGCGTCAATGATGTACTCACTTACTTCATCCCATTCAACCAAGGTGCGACTGGTATTCGAATGCAACTTCCCACTTGTGCCAATGAGTGAACCGTCATGGAAATAAGCGTAACTGGTTTGACTCATTTCTCCTAGCTTCCGCTCTATCTGAGCTTTGTCCCGCACGGGCTCATCTTTCACAAGCGCTGCCACATAACCCACACCGGTACCAATGGCACCAAGTGTAATGGTGGCAATCACCACAACGAAAATAAAAAGGGAAAAAAGTGTACGACGTAAAATTTTGAGAGCACGTGCACCCTTCTTCTTTGTAGGGTTGGGTGTACTTGCTTCTGTTTCTTTCTTCACTATGGTAAACCTCCTAAAAAGCCATTATCTAAGTAGTGACTTGACGTGGGAGTTCTTTTTCTTAAGTATATGTCTTCTTTGTATTCTGATGGGTCTTCTGCTTATTAGAACATTGTAAATAAAGGATACTTATTGGAATTCATCTGTTGGATAAAGTTTATTCTTTCAAAGTGAAATAATACAAGGTTAAGACCTCCAACTAAATTGCTATGGATGTCTCCATTTATGGATTGGCAAGTCGCTCACATTTATTTTGTGAAAACAGCAACAAGGACACCGACTAAGCTTGATCTGTAAAGGCTATCTGATGTAATATTATATCATAGCTTAGGAAGCATTGGCTTTACTTTCTGCACAAAAAAGTAAACATTTTAAGCGTGAGGAAGAGGAGAAGTAGATAGGCACTAGGGTTCTGTTCAGAGAGCTGGCGGGAGGTGCAAGCCAGTAGACCGTGTCTGTTGAATTACACCTCGGAGCGTTCCACAAGCAGTGCGGTGTACGGTTTTGTGGACGGAAGAAAAAGTTCCGTTATTGAATGAAGAGAAAGGCAGCAGTGTCTGCTTTTAATAAAGGTGGTATCGCGGGTAGTCTCGTCCTTTAAGGAAGAGGCTATTTTTTAGTTTATACTGCTGATCATGAGGTGATAGAGGATGAGTGAAGAGAAGCAACAAGAGGTTTTACGAGAGGAAGAAGTAAAGCGGCAACTGGAAATCCTCCGTCGGGGGGTGGCAGAGATCATTCCGGAAGAAGAGCTAGCGACGAAGATACGCCAATCACTAAAGACGGGAAAACCTTTGAAAGCAAAGCTGGGACTGGATCCAACGGCGCCTGATCTGCATATTGGCCATACGGTTGTTTTAAATAAACTACGCCAGTTTCAAGAATTGGGGCATGTCGTACAATTGGTGATAGGTGATTTTACAGGACGAGTGGGCGATCCCACGGGCAAATCGGAGACGCGAAAGCAATTGACGGAAGACGAAGTAAAAGAGAACGCAGAAACGTATACGCGTCAGCTTTACAAAATCTTGGATCAAGAAAAGACGGAGATTCATTTTAATAGCACGTGGTTATCTCCGCTCTCTTTTAGTGATGTCGTCAAGTTGTCCGCTACGACAACGGTAGCACGCATGCTGGAGCGGGATGATTTCTCTAAACGATATAAATCGGGGCAAGCGATTAGTATCCATGAATTTTTCTATCCTTTGATGCAAGGCTATGATTCAGTGGCATTGGAAAGTGATGTGGAGTTGGGTGGAACGGATCAAACCTTTAACCTCTTGATGGGCCGTCAATTGCAACGTGAGTATGGGCAAGCGCAACAAGTGATTTTGACGATGCCTTTGCTAGAAGGGTTGGATGGCGAGAAGAAAATGGGTAAGAGCTTGGGGAATTATATTGGTATTGACGAAGCGCCACATGAAATTTATGGGAAGTCGATGTCGATTCCAGATGAACTGATGGTGAAATACTACGAGTTGACGACGGACCGCTCTTTAGAAGAGATGGATCAACTGCGTGCAGGACTCCAAGATGGATCGATTCACCCGCGTGACGCCAAAATGAACCTGGCGCAAACATTGGTACGGATGTATCACGGTGAAGCAGCAGCCATAGAAGCGGAGAAGCGCTTTCAGACCATCTTCCAAAAAGGGGCCTTGCCAGAGGATATGGATGAGGTGACTGTGGAGGCAGCATCACTAGAAGACGGGAAGATATGGATTGTCCATCTATTATCCCACTTAGGATTAGTCGCTTCCAACGGGGATGCACGCCGCATGGTGAAGCAAGGAGCCGTCAAGATCGCAGGCGAGAAGCTGACAGATGGCAATGCTCAGGTTGAAGTAGTGGATCAGATGGTGGTACAAGTAGGAAAACGGAAATTTGCTCGTGTAACGTTGCAGTAGTTTCCAATAGTTATTTTGCATACAAGGGACTATTGCCTGTTACTGGATAATGAAAATTAGTACACCGTGGATATCCACGACCATAAAAACCGACTTCTTCGTGTAGAGAAGAAGTCGGTTTTTTACGTCTTGCATAAAAAATATTCTTTTTCGAGACAATGCTCCCTATGATGATGTGTGTAGGTACTTTTCCGGTGTATCATTTAGGCGTGGCAAATCAGGTCTTTTACCGTCGTAACTGCTTCACTAGATTTTTCACTTCTTCTTTGGTGATATGAAAACGGTCGCCATAGAAGGAGCGGATTAGCGTACGAATGGCGTTTTCTCCTTCTTTGGTATAGGGGTACCAATTCACTTCCCGTTTCTTCGTCCCTTTGCTTTCTACTACCGATACGGTATGAGTAAAGGCATGTAATCCTTCTTCGGCATGATAACGTCCCAGCCCACTCTGTTTTACGCCACCAAAAGGGAGATGGGGATTGGCGAAAGAAATGATTACATCGTTAATGCAAACACTCCCGCTTTCGATGTGATCGGACACGCGACGCGCTTTGGTTAAATCTTTGGACCATACGCTAGCATTTAGTCCGTAGATGGAGCGATTGGCCAGTTGGATGGCTTCTTCCTCAGAATGAAAGGGCATCGCCACCAGTACCGGTCCAAATGTTTCTTCCGTAGCGATTTTCATGGATTCGTTCACATCTACAATAATGGTTGGCTCAAAATAGAGTGAACCGGCTTCGGTTCTTTTCCCACCGCAGAGGACAGTGGCTCCTTTTGCTACTGCGTCGCGAATCTGCTCTTCTACAATTTCTACTTGGCGGGGATCTGTCATGGCTCCGATGTCCCCTTCGTGACCATTGTAAAAGGAGAGTTCTTCTGCTCTTTCACGCAAGCGAGTGAGAAAGGCGCCATAAACTTCGAATTGAATATAGAGACGCTCGACACTTATGCACGTTTGACCGGCATTGGTAAAGCCACCCCAGAGAGCGCCGTTGATTGCCCGATCGAGATCGGCATCGGCGAAGACCACCATGGGATCTTTTCCTCCCAATTCTAAGGACACCGGGATAAGGTGTTCGGCGGCGAACGACAAGATTTTCTTGCCGGTAGCCACACTTCCGGTAAAGAAAATCTTATCTGGAATGGATTCCACTAACGTTTGTCCGACGGTTTTACCACCATGAATGACTTGGACGACATGCTTGGGGAAACCACTGGCCATCAGTGCTTCCTCCATAAGGATGCCGGTTAAAGGAGTCACTTCAGATGGTTTCAGTAATACCGTGTTGCCTGCGATCAGAGCGGAGACAACAGGGATGAGGGACAATTGCAAAGGATAATTCCAGGGCGAGATGACAGCGACCGTCCCCATCGGGCGGTATTGGACTTCAGAGCGGCGTCCAAAGAGGGAGAAAGGGGTCGGTTTTTTTCTCGTTTCTAATATGGAGTGCGCCTTTTTCTCGTAATATTTGAGAAAATCGACCGTGGCAAACACTTCTGTCATGAGTGCCTCGCTTCTGGTTTTTCCGGTGTCAGCGACAATCTTATCGGCAATTTCCTCCGCATGCTGTACGAGGTAGTAACGCAACTGTTTTATATATTCGAGCCGTTGTTTGAGTGAGGTTTCTCGCCAAGCGGGGAAGGCGTTACGCGCCTGACGCATGGCTTCATGTACTTCCACATCTGTCTTCTCATGTAGCTGTCCAATCACTTCTCCTGTTGCTGGATTACTCATTTGTATGGTCCCCATATGCATCCGAATCCTCCTCTACCAAAACTTTTTCTATATTGTACCACAGGTAAGATCGATTGAAGAGATGTAAGAAAAAAACCATCCCGAAAAGGATGGTTTTTTTAGAGCGTGCTCTTAACGTGAGTAGTACTCAACGATCATACGCTCATTAATTTCAGCTGGTAGCTCGGAACGTTCCGGCAGACGGCTGAAGGTACCTTCCAATTTGTTGTTATCAAATTGGAGATACTCGGGTAGGAAGGAGCGCTCTTCAACTGCTTCTTTGATGATTTGCAGATTGCGGCTCTTTTCACGCAGACCGATGATATCCCCTGTTTTCACTTGGAAAGAGGGACGGTCTACTTTTTTACCATTAACGGTAATGTGACCATGAACCACGATCTGACGTGCTTGTGAACGGGTACGAGCAAGGCCTAAACGGTAGACCAAGTTATCAAGACGAGATTCCAAAAGGATCATGAAGTTCTCGCCGTGTACCCCTTTCATTTTGCCTGCACGGTCAAATACTTTACGGAATTGCTTCTCGTTCAAGCCGTACATAAAGCGTAGTTTTTGTTTTTCTTGCAATTGAAGCCCATATTCACTCAACTTGCGGCGTTGATTGGGGCCATGTTGCCCTGGTGCATACGGGCGCTTCATTTCTTTTCCTGTTCCCGATAGGGAAATTCCTACACGCCGGCTTAGTTTCCAGCGAGGTCCGGTGTAACGTGCCATAATTAATTTCTCCTCTCATCATTTGCAATGTGCACAAATGACAGGATCCGGTCATATTCCTAACCCGCGAAATTACAAGGTGCACTCCGGATAGCGGCGAAATGCATTGTACCTGTCACTTGGACGAGGGCGAGTTAGTGAGGGTGATTCCATCACCTATCGTTTGTTGCTATCCTCAAATTTGTTGAGCCTACAAGCAATCATTATGTCGCATATGAAAGCGAATGTCAAGAAGAGGAACTTGGAAGCGCGCAGGCTGGGGGAGGAGTGGCAAGTACATAATAAATCGGATGCCCCTGAGAAGCGAACTTTCGCTCGTACTCTGTTGGAAAGTTGGACTCAGCAAAGGGGCTGTGGTGAAGGTCTTCGCTTTTTTCTTCTATCTGAAAGCCGCATAGAGACAGTTCCTCCAGCGTAAATTGGAATAACTCTTGGTTATCGGTCTTCATGGAGAGATGACCGCTAGGATGAAGCAGCTGGGCATAGACGCGTAGGAAATTCCGATGAGAGAGGCGTCTTTTTGCATGACGTGTTTTTGGCCAGGGGTCACTGAAGTGAAGATAGAATCGGTCCACTTCATTTTCAGCAAACACTTCCTGCAACTGCTGAATATCCATCCAGAGAAAGTAGAGGTTGTCCACTTCTTCTTCACGCGTCTCCGCTTTTTGTACCGCTTGCAGTAAGGGCTCTTCAATTCGTTCCACACCAAGCCAATGGATATGTGGCTTGGCTTGACTTGCCAGGGAGAGAAATTGACCTTTCCCTGTTCCTAGCTCTATGTGCAGTGGTCTTTTTTGATGAAATAGGGAAGATGACCAGCGCCCGCGATAGGAGGTTGGTTCATTAATCAGGAGTGGATGTTGGGTTAGTAATTCTTTCGCTTTTGGATTTCTTCTTAAACGCATAAGGTTCCTCTTTTTTTCTCCTATTGTATCACTTAGCGGACGGAATTCCTACTTAGGAAGAAGACGTGAGAGAAGAACGGAAGGTGGATAAATGTGGTTCTTGCCACTCGGAGGCGAGTAAGGCAAAGATAAGTACATCATGGAAGTGGCCGTTCATATAAGCGGCTTCTCTGAGTGTGCCTTCATACTGAAACCCCAACTTAGAAGGAATGCGTTGGCTGCGTTTATTAGAGGAGGTACAGCGAATTTCGAGACGGTTCATCTGGGCATCATGTATAAGATAGTGAACGAGTCTTCGCGTTGCGGACTCCATATACCCCTTGCCCGCAAAGGAATACCCAAGCCAATAGCCGATTTCAGCCACACGGTAAAGAGGTTCTACACGTTCAACTGTAATAGAGCCGACCAGTGTGCTTTCGCGCCAGATACCGAAATGGAGTTCTTGGTTACTAGTCGCCAAGAGGGATTTTTGGATATAGGAGAGGGTATCTTGTATGGACTGCGTTTTCTCTACCCAAGGTAACCAAGGGGAAAGATGCGATCGATTTTTATGAATGAGTTTATAAAGCGGGGCAGCATGTTCCGGTATCCATTGTATTAGACGTAACTGATCATCGACGGGCAAGATGAGCATCAGGCCACCTCCTTTTTTATGAAAGTCTCCACTTAATGAAATTAAGTTTCGCTAGGTGGGAAATAAAAATAAGGGTGAAAGCTCGCCCTAAAGTTGTTGGAAGATGCCGCCCGCCCATCAACTAGGCAGCGAGAGAACATGGTGCTCCCATGTTAACTGCTTTCATCCGGGGCGTGGGTGTTGATTGAGATGTCGTATGTATTATGGGTTCATTAACCAGAAAAGTACCCTTGGAAATAACTTCATTCAGTATGAGAGGAGAGCTTTCATCCTTCAATCACCAGCAGGATCATGATTTAATCTATACAAAACATCATTTTATTAAGTGGAGCGTAGCACTAATCTTCTTTTTCATGTCATCGGTAGAAAGCATTGGACGAATTCGATAAAATAGAGAAAAACAACAGACCGACAAGATGAGAGGTGTTCATATTGCGTCGATGGATAGACAAGCTGTTCTGGGGATGCCTGATTATTGGGGTATGTGCTTGTCAAGTACAAGCCAATGATGGTGAAGATACTCCTCTAAACTCACAGAACCAACAAAGTCAAGAAAATGAACAGAATCCTTCGTTCGAACCCTATGAAGATCAGACCATTCCCCATCTTGTAGATCTCATTGCTCGTGAAGGATTCCTTGAGTATGTAAAAAAGCAACCGTACATTTTAGGGTATAGCTATGATGGTGTTTTCTTGGCCTCCATGGTGTACGGAGAAAAAGAAGAGGCTTACCGTTTGGACATCCACCATACAGGTAAGGACGAGGTTATTGCTTCGATGTATATTCCATCTTATGAATCGCTACAGGATGAGGAAGCAAATCAAGAACAAATTGAGGCGGCGCAGCAGATGGTTCACTTGGGATATCGCATTCAAATCCCTGCGCGTCCCACTACCCTCACAATAAATGACCACTATCTGTTGAACCAAGAGCAAGAAAAGAGTGAGCGGATAATCGTGAAATTGGCAGAGTCCAACCTTTCTGTTCAAGTTGACTCACAGGAATCGGCAAACGAACACTGGAAGCTATATGAACTTCCACTGCAACAAAGCACAAGGCTAAGCTCTCCTGCTTTGCTTAGCTCACATGCGGATGATGGAAACAAAAGGTGGACCATGCTTTTCCCTCTATCCAATGATGAAGGGGTAAAGCAGATTCAATCCTACTCTTTCAATACGGATCGTGTACGTACTGTCTGGTCAGAAGATGATATACGAGAGCAGATGAGGATAAATTTTCAAGAAGAGGCCAACGTGATTTATCGGGGTCCGATTCTTGCGGAAAAGGAACAGTATGCTGCAGTTATTTCCATTGTAGAGGAGATCGAGCAAGAGAGCGTGACCGATTCGATTTATTATCAAGGAAGAGTGAGAGAATTCCTCATTATGGGAGCAGATGGGGAAGTGGCGGTTCGAGGGGGACGAAATGCTCTTTACGGAGATGAACATCTATTAGCTTCCTTTGATGACTGGGAAGGTTCTTATTCCATTACACTCTTACGAAGTAAAGGGATGGGTCAGGTGGATCAACTGGTGGTGGACCGACTAAATGGTCAAGGAAAGGTTGAGCGAACATTTGAATGGTTTTGGGACGAGGAACGAAAGGCATTTTTAACAGAAAGTGACCGAGAAGAAAGCCAATAGGGAAAGTTAGTCATAGGCGTAGAGAGGATTGCAAAAGCTTTAAATAGAGGATGAAGATGAAACGACAAATGGTTCGTTCATCCTCATCCTTTTGTCTTATTTAGATTTGTGATCGTTTAGGAAGGTCCTTTTTCAGCTGCAAATGATTGTGCTGTTCCCTTCGGAACAAAAAAGTAGGCAACAACGAGTGCTAATACGGTGAAGAGCGAAGCAGTAAAGAAGGTCGTATCGAGCGCATGAGCAAGGAAAGCGGATGCTTGCTCTGCTACGGTCGGCGACAAGGACGAAAGTTTATCTGAAGCTGTGATGCCTTCGGCTTGTCGCAATTGTAGAATCGTCTCTTGACTGAGCTCTGTTTGATGAGTCGAGATATAGGAATCGATTTCCTCTTTCATGCGGAAAGTCATGACGGCACCCAGGATGGAGACGCCAAAAGTCCCTCCCATCGAGCGGGAAAACATTTGTGAAGAAGTGGCGGCTCCTCGTTGTTCCGTATGAACAGCATTTTGGACGGCGATGATATAAGCGGTCATTGACATTCCTAATCCTAAACCCAAGATCAACATGGCAAGCAGTACCCATCCATACGCGGTATCAGCATTCATTTGTAAGATAAGAATGGCCGCGCCGGTAATAAGCAAAACTCCTGCCATAATGGGAGGACGATATCCTTGTTTGAGGACCCAGCGCCCACAGATAACAGACGCGATACTCCATCCCACCACTTGGGGTGTAATCGCTAGCCCTGCTAGGGTAGGGCTCTTCCCTAATACCCCTTGGACGAAGAGAGGGACAAAAGATATAGCACCAAACATCCCCATCCCAGTCAAAAAAGCACTTAGGTTGCTGGAGGCGATCATGCGGTTACGAAATAAAGAGATCGGAATGAAGGGAGAGGAGACTCTCCGTTCCCAATGAATAAAGCCGATAAATAATAGGACCCCTGCGACTAACATGGCCCACGCCCATGGATACGAAAAACCTTTATTCCCGAGCATCAACATGGAGAAGAGCAAACCGACGGCGGTGAGTGAGAACAAGGTAGCCCCGGTGTAGTCAATTCGTTCTGCTGAACGCTCTTCTTTACGGGGCAAGAAGAGAAAGAGTATCGTGATGATGATGAGTCCAAGTGGGAGGTTAAACCAAAAGAGCCACCTCCAAGAAAGGTGCTCAACCGTCCATCCACCTAGAAAAGGTCCCGTGATGGCAGCCAGTCCCCACATGGAAGAGAACCAACCTTGGACGCGTGCGCGTAGTTCAAACGGGAAGATATCCCCCACGATGGTGATGGCAATGGGGAGTACACCTCCAGCACCTAGCCCTTGAAGTGCTCGGAAAAAGACCAATTGTGACATGGTTTGTGCCAACCCACAGAGGGCAGAACCCGAAATAAAGAGAGCGATGGCGACAATAAAGACGGGTTTTCGTCCATAGTGATCGGCTAGCTTTCCATATATCGGTACGGTGGTCGTGTTCGTAAGCATATAGGCAGAAAACACCCAGCTGTATAGTGAGATCCCACCTAAGTGACCCACCACGGTGGGCATGGCTGCATTGACGATGGTTACCTCGATGGCAGCTAAAAACATGGCCAGCATCAGTGCGCCTGTAATGATGGTTCTTCTCTTTTTATCCATCATTTTTGTGCCTCCTTTGCGAGCCGAATGAGAATAAGTCTATCCTACCTTATTTCGTCTCACTTGCGAAGTAGGATCAGTGGAAGGAAATAGAGCAGGAGCACGTTGGTGAAGAAGCTTTTAAAAGATGGGCTTCTTCCTTATTCTCAAGCGGTAAGCAATGTGATAAACTGTATAAATACCATAGGTATTATCGGGATTAATACGGGTTTAATTGGAGGGTTTATCAATGTCGGGACAGCCACGCTTTAATGATATCTTCGAAGAATGGGCCGCAAGCTATGATCATGAAATCAGCGGAGGAAATCCACACTATGAGGAAGTGTTTGCTGGATATAGTGAGATTTTAGAGACCGTCGTTCAATCCCTTGAAGCACCACTTGGGGGAACGATCATGGAGTTTGGTG
The DNA here is from genome assembly GCF_059818345.1 of Mechercharimyces mesophilus. Taxonomy (NCBI): domain Bacteria; kingdom Bacillati; phylum Bacillota; class Bacilli; order Caryophanales; family Thermoactinomycetaceae; genus Mechercharimyces; species Mechercharimyces mesophilus. Next base: position 121,077 of record NZ_JCBAPH010000001.1, read on the forward strand.
TGGGAACAGGGAATCTATCTCAGGTAATCCTTTCTAAAGGGTTAAATGTCATCGGTGTAGAGCCATCGGCGCAGATGCGAAAATTGGCTGCAGAAAAAGTAACCGAAATGGATCTACGTGAAGGTCACTTCCTTTCCATTCCAGAAACGACACCAGTAGACGGAATGGTAAGTACCTACGCCTTCCATCACTTAACGGATGAGGAAAAAGATCGTGCGATTCAATCGATGGCAACACGACTGAAGCCGAATGCAAAAATCGTGTTTGCCGATACGGCTTTTCGTGATGAGCAGCATCGCCTTGCCATGATCCAAGAAGCACGTGAACGGCAGTTGACCGATTTGGCAGATGACTTGGAAAGAGAATACTACCCCACACTTCCCCGTCTGCGTCAGTCTTTCGAACAAGCGGGCTTTAACGTAACATTTAAAGAGATGAATCGCTACGTTTGGCTGATGGTTGCAGAAAGAAACTAGTTTCAAATCTGAATAGAAAATAGCAGGGACGCTCACCTGGCGTCCTTTTTTACTGTTGGTTTCTCTGGACAAGGTTACTTGTGATAATGGGGAAACCCTTTCTTTTTGTGTATAGAGGTCCCTTTTTATAAAGGAATGATTCAGTAACAGGCTGAAAGTTGCGGTTGATGCTCATGTTCGCTATGATAACCATGTAGATAATCGAAACAAACGGACTTTTAAAGAGGATAGGACGAGACAATCATGACAATAGAAGATCTACAGGCGGAGTTAAGAGACCTTACAGAAGACGAGACAAGCACGATCCATAAGCTGGTTCAAGCTATGAAGCGCACACGGGTCAGTCCCTTGGCTTACATTGAAGAAGTGATGCATTTTCGCTCCCTCGGATACGATCGAGAGAGACAAGCGTATGTCCATCAGATGCAAGTGACGGATGAATTGAAAAACCGCTATCAGATCTTACATGGTGGTATGACGAGCACGTTTATCGATACCGCGATGGGGTCTACGGTGTTTCAGGAGATTGGCTTTGACCGTCGTTCGGTAACCTTAGACTTAAATGTTCGCTTTCTAACACCTGCAACCGATGGTTTAATATCTGCTTATACCAACTTGATCAAGAAGGGAAATACAATTATAGTTGCGGAAACAAAAGTAGTGGATGAAAACGATCAGCTGATCGCATCGGCATCGGGTACCTTTTATCGATTGGGTTGATAATCATATGGAAAAAGGTTATAAAATAGCTGCTAAAGCCATTATTTTTGATGAAGAACGTGTTTTAGTTTTAACCCGTTCCCTTGCCGAAAGGAAGTCGAGTGAACACCATGGATGGGACTTTCCAGGTGGTGGGTTGGAACCAGCTGAATTACTAATGGACGGATTAGCACGCGAAGTAGAGGAAGAGACGGGTTTATCTGTGCGTGTCGCAGGACCAGCCTACATATATGATGAGGTAAAAGAGGACAAGCACTTGGTGATTATTAAATTTGCTTGTTTTGCTCCAGAAGGCGTTTTGCAATTAAGCGAAGAGCATGACGACTATGAATGGATTCCCATGGGGAAGTTGACAGAATCACCCCTCCCAGAATGGATGAAAGAAGAAATTCGACGTGCCTATCAACTTTATCGTGGTGAAAAGCCCTCTTAAAACAAAAAAGTAGGGGAAAGGTTTCCCTCGCCCCTTGTTGCAAAAGAGCACCATGCTTCCAGCCGTGCTGGCCCTGGTGCTTCTTCATGTTTCCCTCATTCACTAAGTTACGCTTTTTCCCACTGAATGCTAGAGAGTAATAGAGAAGCGAAGCCTTCAAGAAAGGACTGGTCGAGTGAATCAAACCGTCCTTTCTGAGGGCTATCGATATCGAGAACACCGATCATTTTTCCATCCAGTAATAGGGGAATAACGATTTCCGAGCGGGTTTCAGCATCGCAAGCAATGTGCCCGGGGAAAGTGGTTACATCTTCGACTCGTTGAGTCTCTTGCATGCGTGCACAAGCACCACATACTCCCTTGTCTAGCGGGATACGTACACAGGCTGGTTTTCCCATAAACGGGCCAAGCACCAGCTCATTGTCTTTGTGAAGGTAAAACCCAACCCAATTTACCTCACTTAAAAGATGATACAAGAGCGAAGCACTGTTGGAGAAGTTGGCCAACCAATCGCGTTCGCCGGTGAATAGTGCTTCTGCTTGTTGCAGAAGAAATTTATAGTTTTCTTCACGGCTACCCTGTAGTGGTTTCAATTCAAACGACATGATAGAAGTCTCCTTTTCCTTTTCCTTTTCATTGAAAGTGTTTATTTTATCATTACTCTATCTGATGGAATCCGATTTCACTAAGTGAAAAAACTATGATTTAAGATCAGGGCAATAAGCTCACCCACGCTAGATTTCATTATATGGAAAATAAAGGTGAAAGCTCACCCTAAGATTGATTGGAAGATGGGCGAGTGGCTTCTCCTTGAGAGACTCTGAGCCAAGTGATCAGGCAGCGATAGGAGATGTTGCCGTCCATCAATCAGGCATCGAGAGAACATGGTGCTCTCAGGTAGTCCACTTTCATCTGGGGCGTGTGGCACCAACCATGGTGGTTTTCTATCAAGAATCCCTATGTCATAATGGAAGAGACGAAGGATGATTGAGCTCATCCTATCATGAGCCTTCCTATTCATGATACAATATCCATAACGTTTCGCAACCCAAAATAACTGAAGGAGGATGAATATGAGAGATCCACGATTAGCTAAATTGGCACAAACATTGGTTCAACACTCCCTCGAAGTAAAGTCAGGCGATAAGGTACTCATCGACGTGCAAGGTCCTTCCCGTGACTTAGGACGGGCATTAATAGCAGAAGTGTATGCGGCAGGTGGTTATCCATTCTACCAAAGCTTTGACCACGAGTTACTCCGTGCACAGCTTCTTGGAATTACCGAAGAGCAGATGAAGTTACGGACAGAGATGGAATTGGCGCAAATGCGTGAGATGGATTGTTACATAGGTATTCGCGGTAACGACAACATAAATGAGCTAGCGGATGTTCCAGACGATAAGATGAGAATCTTTATGGAGCACTACAAAAAACCCCTTCACTCTGAAGAACGTGTGAATAATACCCGCTGGGTTGTGCTTCGCTATCCTAACCATTCGATGGCACAGTTGGCGAACATGAGCACAGAAGCATTTGAGGATTTCTTCTACAAAGTATGTACAGTTGACTACAAACGCATGGACAAAATGATGACCCCCTTAAAAGAGCGAATGGATAAGACGAATGAAGTACGGATCGTAGGTCCGGGAACAGACCTTACCTTCTCGCTAGAAGGGATGCCAGCAATTAAATGCGCAGGCGAGAAAAATATCCCCGATGGTGAAGTATACTCGGCTCCCGTTCGTGACTCGGTTAATGGAACCCTTACCTATAATACGCCAAGTGTCTATCAGGGCACGGTATTTGATCAGGTTTCTTTTGAGTTCCAGAATGGAAAAATTGTTTCTGCGACTGCAAACAATACGGAGCGCATTAATCAAATCTTAGATACGGATGAAGGGGCACGCTATATTGGTGAGTTTAGTCTCGGTGTGAACCCTGACATCCATCATCCGATGAAAGATATTTTGTTTGATGAAAAGATCAACGGAAGCTTCCACTTCACTCCAGGAAGTGCCTATGAAGATTGCGACAATGGAAATCGCTCTGCGGTTCACTGGGACTTGGTTTGTATCCAGCGTGCGGATTATGGTGGGGGAGAAATCTACTTCGACGGAGAGCTCATTCGTAAAGATGGCCGTTTTGTCGTAGCTGATTTGGAACCACTCAACCCAGAAAACTTACGAGGTTAATGAATGATTAAAAGAGCACAGAGGGTTTTCTCCACTGTGCTCTTTCTTCATGAACGGAAGAAAGCAATATTTTGTTTGTAAATAAAGGGAATCGCTTGGTAGATGAAGAATGGAGAGAGAAGGTTCGACTAAGAGCAAAAAACGAGCGACTGCTAGTGAGCTCACGAAAAGGAGGAGAAGAACATGAAAGCGACAGGTATTGTCCGAAAAGTAGATGAATTGGGTCGGATTGTCTTGCCGGTAGAGTTGCGCCGTACGATGGATATTGATGTGCGTGACCCCATCGAGATTTATGTCGATGGTTCCAACATTGTCTTAAAGAAATATAGCCCTTCCTGTCTTTTCTGTGGCGAAGTGGAGCATGTCCAAATTTACCGTGGCAAAAACGTTTGTCGGTCCTGTTTGAGTGACTTGGCTTCATCTGCTGCAGGAGGTCTATAAAGGATTTATAGCAAATAATAGACATCTGAGCAATGTGGAAGCTATAGACTAAGCTATGGCTTCTTTTTCTGTGTGCAGCGAAGGTGGTAATTGGTATAATAGTAGATGATAAAGTGAGGAGGTTGGAAAGAATGAATCGAACCATAGAGGAACAAATGGTCCGTACGCTGAAGGAACTGATAGCCATTCCCAGCCCGACGGGCATGACAGAACAAGTGATCCAGTATATCGAACAACGACTTCAGCCTTTCGTTCCATCCTTGAAACAAACGAATAAAGGGGGATTACTCGTCACGCTCCCAGGCGAGGATCAAACAAAGTGGCGCTTCCTCACGGCACATGTAGATACATTGGGCGCCATGGTAAAAGAAATCAAGGAAAATGGTCGCCTCACGTTGAGTGGATTGGGTGGGTATTCCTGGAATTCTGTCGATGGTGTTTATTGTAAGGTACATACACAGGATCAGAAGGTTGTGTCGGGTACCATTCTGGCAAGTAAAACATCTGTTCATGCGTATGGAAAAGAGGCAGACACACAGAAGCGATCTGTAGAAAATATGGAGCTTCGCCTAGATGCACAAGCAAAGACGAAAGAGGATGTGCTTGGCCTGGGAATTGGCATAGGTGATTTCGTCTCATTTGAGCCACAGTTTGAGGTGACAGAAGCAGGGTATCTCAAAGGGCGTCATATGGACGATAAGGCAAGTGTAGCGATCCTGTTGGAATGGATCTTGGATGTAGCAAAGAATAAACAGTCCCTTCCCCACACCACTCAGGTTTTCTTTAGCCCTTATGAAGAAGTTGGCTTTGGTGGGAATTCCAATATCTCTAGTCATGTAGTAGAGTATTTAGCTATTGATATGGGGGTGATTGGTACGGGACAGAGTACGGATGAACATTGTGTTTCTATTTGTGCCAAAGACTCTAGCGGACCTTATCACTTGGGATTGCGGCAGCGATTGGTGGAACTAGGAGAGAAAAACAACCTTTATTATCAAGTGGACATTTACCCTTATTATGGATCTGATGCTAGTGCAGCTGTGCGCGCGGGTTATGATATCATGCACGGATTGATCGGACCGGGAGTAGATGCTTCCCATGCCTATGAACGGACTCATAAGGATGCGCTCATAAACACGTTTGATCTGCTATCTCACTATACGCAATCACCATCACTCTAACGAAGGAGGAAAGGGAGAATGTCGCTTCAGCGTGAACTGGAAAGCGTACTGGCAGAAGGGTCGGTTGAGGACAAAGAAATATTACGCCTAGCTATGCAAGCGATCAAACAAAAGCGGGAGAGAGGAAGCGCTTATATCTCTGGTTTTATGGGGCTGCAAGGTGAATTTGTAGAGGAAGGCGTGTACCAATTTCGTCTCCCGCTCACTCCCTTTATGGTGAACCGCGCTGGGATGGTTCATGGTGGAATTACCGCCACGTTAGCGGACTCCACCATGGGCTCATTGGTTAATAAACGTATTGAAGGAGCAAGAGGAGCAGTAACAGTCGATCTGAAAATTAATTATTTAAAGCCAGGTTGGGGGAAAGAGTTAACTAGCCGTGCCTGGTTACATCATATGGGAAAGAAGTTAGCGGTGGCGCAATCTGAAATTCGCGATGATCAAGATCAAGTCATTGTAACAGCGATGGGGACATTTTTTATTCTTGGCTAAAGGGGATCGTCTGCATGGAGCGGGAGATTGAACAAGAGGTTTGGCTATTGGTTAATCAGTTAATTAGGAAGCACCAGTTCACGATATTGCAAATGAATGATGAAAATGCGATCCATCTGATTCGTGAGTGTGAGAAATCGGTGGTGTATACTCGCCTGGTTCCGGTCAACGATGAAAGAGAGGGTTGGAAAAAGGATCTGAAAATAGGGAATCGTTGGTTTAAGCGGGCAGCGAAACAAATCGGCGCTAAAAAGATGATTGGCGTAACGGTTTACTACTTTGCGGTAGCTCCCTCTATGGAAGAGTGGGAACAAGCACTTCGCTCTTCTGCTAAGTGCACCTCGCATGATCGAGAGATCAAGCGAGTGGATCGCTCTTCCGCTGTCTCCCAAGCAGAATGGGATGCCCTTTACCCCGCTGAGTTAGGCATCAAGGGGCTTTATCAGGTCTTGCAAGAGCCGAAGGCTGATGCTGAGATCGTGAAGGAAGAGATTTTTCGTGAGAAAGCACAGAAGGTGAAAAGCAGAAAGGTCCTATTCCCTTATAAAAAGCCATATGCGACCTTTCTATTTTTGGGGATTAATTTGATATTATTTCTTTTCTTTCTATGGACAGTGGAGACGACACAGGACAATACCACTCTTATTCGTCTTGGTGCGAAGTATAATCCTCTGATTATTGAGGGGGAGTGGTGGCGCTTGATCACGATGAGTTTTTTACATTTGGACTGGTATCATTTTATATCAAATGCATGTGCACTCTTATTCTTAGGTATTTCTGCGGAACGGCTACTCGGCTCCACTCGTCTTGCTTTCATCTACCTGCTTGGGGGAATTGGTGGAGCAGCAGCTAGCTTTGCTTTTACTCCTGATTTATCGGCAGGAGCTTCGGGAGCGATCTTTGGCTTATTTGGCTCCCTGCTCTTCCTAGCGCGTCATCATCGTCGTCAATATCGACGTTTGCTAGGTATGGGTGTGGCGGTTGTCTTTGGTCTCTTATTAGTGGCAGGATTCTTTGATCAGGGCGTGGATAATGCGGGTCATATCGGTGGGTTGGTGAGTGGGTACTTATGCGCTTTTATACTCGGAAAACCCTCCTATCTGTCTGTACGACCATGGAAAATAGCGAGTATGGCGGGATTGATGGTTGGACTGACGGCATTGGTTTTGATTGGATATGGGGAAGGAAAAGACAGCGAGTCTTACTTGATCTATCAGGGCGAAGCCTACCTAGATGAGGGGAAGAATGGGCAGGCGGAGTCTATTTTCCAAGAGTTGATTGAGAAGAATTCGGATCAATCGCTTCCCTACTACTATTTAGGTAAGATTTACCTTGATACAGGAGAAGAAGCAGACGCAAAATCGATGTTTGAACATGCGATTAAATTAGAACCTCCTTTGCCAGAGGCTTACTATCATTTGGCACAAATTTATATGGAGGAGGGGGAGCGTGAGCTGGCAGTAGTGATGCTACAACAAGCATTACAACTAGCACCGCAAGATCGAGTCTTACAGGAAATGCTCAACCAGATGGAACGAGGTAGCTTGATGCAAGTGGGTTATCGAGTAGAGTAAAATCCGATCATGATTCTTTCTTTGTCAAAAGGCCCCTTTTCACTTTTACGAGTGAAGAGGGGCCTCTCGTCTTTTTAGGCATACTCAAAGCGTGTGAGGGAGTCAATTGCGACTTGTGGATTTTTCCCGCTGGGAAGAAAGAGAAGGGCCGGTCCATTTGGATGGATTGGTTTTCCATTCCGTGCAAAGCAGAGAACGGCATTTTCTATTTCATTACGTGTAAAAGCAAGGGTTTCTCCATTGGCTCTATGGCAGATGATCTGTGTTGCTTCAGCTTGTGGTTCGGCATGCTCAAGAAAAGGTTTAAGTGCCATCCCTTCTCCTTCTATGCCTTCGATCCAAGCACTCATGGGCTGTTTACGTTCATCAAATATCCATACGCTTGGATCGAGTGTAAGCGGAAAAGTTACTTTGCCATTTAGTAAAATAATGTCATTCATTTGAAAAACTCCTATTGCAATTAATGGTAAAAGCGATGTGTATCTCATTCATGGATGCTCATCGGGTAGTTCTACAATGAATCAGCGTTTGCTTCAAGGTTATCTGAAAAGGTACTAGTAGACAATCCCATTATACAGGAACGAATTACTGAGCAAAATAGCCTGCGAAGAGGAATAAAGAGTTCTAGGAAATAGGGGTAATTTCATGGTTCGCAAGATAAGCTCCTTTGCCTTGGTTTATAGGGCGATCCACTTCTTCGATTTAAGAATACACGGACGGGAGGCATCCAGATGGAAGCGATGGAAAGTTATCTACAGGGATTAATTAATCGTCATCAAGGGGCAACGAAGGAGGGAAAACCGGCACAATATATTCCAGAACTAGCCAATCAGGACCCAGACATATTGGCTATCACCGCTGTTACTACAGAGGATCGTACGTATACTGCGGGTATGTGCCCCGGTTATTTCACCTTACAAAGTATTGCCAAAGTGATCACCCTCATTCTTGCATTGATGGATCGAGGAGAGGAAGCGATCTTTGATCAAGTCGGAATGGAGCCAACAGGAGATCCGTTTAATTCCTTGTACAAACTGGAGTTGAACACCGGGGTTCGTCCGCAAAAACCTCTTAATCCCATGATCAATGCGGGAGCGATGGTGGTGTGCTCCTTGATACGGGGAGCTACGTTAGATGATAAGATGGAGCGTATTTTAGACCTGGTCAGATCCATGTCGGGAAATCCAGATGCGCATATTAATTGGGGTGTTTATGAGTCAGAGCGCGCAACAGCTGATCGGAATCGTGCTTTGGCATATATACTAAAAGAGTATCATATGATCCAGAGAGTAGAGGAGACGCTGGAGCTCTATTTTAGGCAGAGTTCCATTTCAGTTCGCTGTGAAGACTTAGCCCGTATTGGCTTGTGTCTGGCACAGAATGGCCAAGATATGGAAGGTCGACGCATTATACCAGAATCGGTGGCGCGAATTGTCAAAACCTTTATGGTGACCTGTGGCATGTATGATCAATCGGGTGAATTTGCCATTCGCGTGGGTGTTCCAGCAAAAAGTGGTGTATCGGGTGCGATTGTCGCGTCTATCCCTTTTCGTATGGGAATTGGCATCATTGGTCCGTCATTAAATGCACGAGGAAATAGTGTTGCAGGAGTTCGTATGTTACAGGATTTATCATTAGAATGGAATTTAAGTATCTTTTGACCAATTAGCGTTTCGTTTTTGCAAATGTGTAGTAATCGTGTTAAACTAAAGTGAAAATGCTCGTACATAGGGCAAAAGCTATTAGTCATGTTGACCAACGGAAGAGAGCTGTTGGATGGGGGGTAAGAAATTGTCAACTCCTATACAGACGGATGCCAATCAGCGTGCTTTGCATTTACTATATGAAGATGCGCAAAAGATTGAACAACTGATCTCGGTTCAATTAGATAACCTAACATTACCAAAATGTCCTTTGTATGAGGAAGTATTGGATACACAAATGTTCGGACTCTCACGCGAGATCGATTTTGCCGTTCGTGCTGGCTTGATTACGCGTGAGCAAGGACGAGAAATTATGAATGACCTAGAAAAGAAGTTAGCACAATTGTTTACCTTGATGTTTCCTAACAAGAATCAGAAAGAAAGCGCTGATAATTGTTAAAACCAGACTCGGACTCCCGCTCAGGAGTCTTTTTTGTATGAGGAGAAAGCGTTCCATCATCCAGGCAGTGAATCGTCCATGGATGATGGTGTATTAATTTTCTTCAAAGCCTACTGAATAGATGCCGCTGATGTCCTCAATCAAAAGACGCACAGCGAGAGGGAGATAACGCTCTTTTTGATAGAGAAGGCAGACAGGGATGGCGTAGTCTAAGCTTTTTATTTTCAATAATCTAAATTTTCCACTATCTTCTTCAGTAAGAGAAAGCCTGGAAACCATGGCAATTCCAAAACCCAGTTGGACGAGTCGCTTCATTTCCTCGCTACTGGAGACCTCTACTTGAATTTTAGGCTCCACTCCGTTTTGATTCCAGATTCGTTCCAGCAACTTTCGCTCAATGGTATGAGCAGCGAAAGAGAGTATGGGAATTTCTTTCAATATGTTCAATTCAAGGTAGGGTTTGTCGGCTAAGGGATGATCAAGAGGCGCGATGAAGAGAAAAGAATCATAGAAAAGGGTATGTTGAGCTAGACGCTCCACGGAGGAAGTCTGATAGCTAATACCGATATCTAAGGTTCCTTCTCTTATTTTTTCAATCATTTTTTCCTCGGATAGGGTTTGGAGCGTTAGTGTAAGGTCTGGGTAATCACTATGAAAGTACTTCATCATGCGAGGAAGAGTAACCAGTGCGAGTGTGGAAGTGGTGCCTACCGAGAGGTGACCACTTGGTATTAATTCTGTATCACGGGCTGCTTGTTTTCCTTCTTCGATGATGGCTATGGTTTCTTGTGCATAGGGAAGAAAGGATTCTCCAGCAGCCGTCAATTGCACTTGCGGGCGTTGAAAAAGAGGAACCTCTAATTCTTCTTCAAGCGTGCGAATTTGTGCACTCACGGCAGGTTGTGTTAGCCGTAGGGCATCAGCGGCTTTACGGAAACTGGCTCGCTTAGCTACCTCGAGAAAGGTGATCAGTTGCTGGATATGCAAACGGGACGCCTCCTCAGTTGATAAATATTATTTATCGATCTTATTATAATAATAAATTAGATTTTTCGCAAGCTTTTCGTTAGGATAAAAGCAAGTACGAAGAGAAATGAAAGAAAGGGGCTTTCTTATGACAAAAGCGAATGGACTAGAAGGAATGGTGGTTTCGCACAATGATCTGTCTTACATTAATGGCCAAAAAGGGGAGTTGGTTTATCGTGGTTACTGGGCGAGTGAGCTGTCACTGCACTACGGATTGGAGGACGTGGCTCATTTATTGTGGGTAGGGCACTTACCCGATGCCGGAGAGCGAGAACAATTGTGTACTCGTTGGGAGAAATCTTTTCATTTATCGGAGGAGATGAAAAGGTTACTGCAAGCTTTGCCAAAACAGATGGCGATGATCGATGTCTTGCGGACAGCGGTCTCCTCACTCAGCATGGAGCTGGATGCTTCTTTCTCGGAACAGGCCATCACGTTGGTAGCCAGTATTCCCGCCATTATCGCCTATCGAAGTCGGTGGCTGGAAGGGAAGGAGCCTCTCTCCCCTCGTTCAGGGCTCAGTCACGCGGCGCAGTATCTCTATCTCCTTCATGGCGAACTTCCCTCACCCGCTCATGTTCGTGCATTGGAAGCTTATTTGATTCTGACAGCTGAGCATGGTGTTAATGCTTCTACCTTTGCCGCTCGGGTAGTGGCTTCTACTCGGTCCGATATGGCAAGCTCGATCACGGCGGCATTGGCGGCATTAAAAGGACCTCTACATGGAGGGGCGCCCTCTAAAGTGGAAGAGATGATTGAGGAGATTCAGACGGCAGTGCGGGCGGAAAAGTGGTTAACGGAGCGTCTGGAAAAGGGAGAGCGGATTATGGGCTTTGGCCATCGCATGTATAAGACCAAGGACCCGCGGGCAGAGGCACTAAAGCAGGTGGTTGCTCAATTGGGAGAAGGAGAACCTGAGTTTGAATTCGCCTTATATGTTGAAGAGACTGTCTTACGCTTACTCCAGCAATACAAACCGGGCAGGGAGCTGTACACGAATGTCGAGTTTTATGCAGCTGCTGTTTTACGTGCAATTCATCTCCCCAAGGAGTTGTATACGCCTACTTTTGCGTTAAGCCGAATAGTGGGTTGGACCGCTCATATAATGGACCAACAAAAGAACAACCGTTTGATTCGTCCTGCCTCTCACTATACAGGAACGATGCCGGTTCGTTGATGGACCCCACGATCCTTAGAATATAAATGGGAGCTCTGATGGTGTCCATTGTTCATAAATGAGGGGCGACTAGGAGTGTTGTGAGAAGAGAAGACTGCTTTTTTCTCACCATTTAGAGGGATGATTCATAATCTGTAAATGATAGGGGTGTGGTATCACGACATCCACTTCTCTTGACGAAGGGAGTCACAAGCGAAAGTTTGGCGATGCAAAGGAGTGAACCGAACTTGCCTCATTCTTCTACCCGGCGACCTCTTCCTAAAATCGTCGTGTTGTCCGTCCCGAAAAGCGGAACGAACTTATTAACGCAGATTGTACGTGCTATCCCCCTCATGCGCTATCGTAGCAATCCAGTGGATACCCCTAAAGCATTGCGATCGCTTTCGCCCGGTGAAATTGGGTGGAGCCATGCGAAATGGACAAATGATTATCTGAGTGAACTAAGGAAACAGCAGATTCGGGCTGTTTTTATCAGTCGCGATCCACGGGATGTCGTGGTTTCGATGACGCACTACGTGATAGACCGTTACCATACCCATAGACTTTATCCTTATTTGCTACACTTACCCTCCTTCAGTGAACGCCTATTAGCGATGATCCAGGGTGTCCGTCTCCAAACGACTGTCGATCGTGCACGCTTTGGCTTTCGTTCTTATCCAGACATCATCACACAACATCAGGACCGCTATCGCTGGAGGTTGTGTCCGTATGTAAGTAGCGTAACCTATGAGGAGCTTATGCGATCTTCTGCTTCAAGACAGCGAGCCCTCATCAGAATGATTAACGATCTTTGGGGGGATATTCAGGTATGCGATAGCTTAACGAAGGAAGAGATGAAAGAAAGAATGGTGCTAAATATTGACCCAAGTAAATCTACCACCTTCCGTTCGGGGATCATTGGTGGATGGAGAAAGGAATTTAAATATCTACACCGATCAGCCTTTAAACGGGTGGACAAGAGAGGCTTGCTTATACGGCTCGGCTATGAAAAAGATGTGAATTGGTAGGGGTAGTATAGTAAAAGATGAGACACGGTCGTTATTCAGTGTCCCATCTTTCAAAAAAGGCAGGGTCAATAGGTTGCTCGTGTCAGAAAGCGCGAGTCGCGATAGGGGGTTCGCTTTACCTGGAATGGGTGCTTTCTGCGATAAACCGATCAGCATACTGTTTCAATGTTTCTTTATAGGGCTTAAGCTCCCTCATTAAGCGGTGAATTTCCTCCTGTAAGGGTATCGCTTGTTCTGGGAGAAGCAACTTTTGAAACTGTGTGCTATCCATTCGCATGAGATGAGTTTCGTTTTCTTTCCGCGGATTGGGTAGTTGCTTAATTTCCACTTCTACACCCTCTTCATTTCCCGCTTTCTTAACGGCATGAGCTAAATCTTTGGGGCTCACCAGCATGGTGGTTTGATTGTATACATGGAATTTTCCATCAATCGGAAGGTCGATTGTGCGCGCTAATGAACGAATGGAATCTTCTAGTGTGATCATTGGCTTCTTCTGCTCCCCTTTCCCGTAAACGGTAATGGGATAACCGGCAAGTGCTTGTGCGACAAAGCGATTGGCTACGACACCGAAATAGAAGTCAAAATCAAAACGTGTATTTAAGAGTGGATCGATTGCGGTTTCGGCCGTCTGTGTACCGAACACGATCGCTGTACGCACGTCAGTGACAGTCAGTCCCCACATTCGTGAGGCAAGATAAAGGTTATTAATGTCATTGGCCTTGCTCATGTGATACCAGGAAGTAGCCATACCAGGATAAGGAATGGTGTCACTGCCATCGGGGGTGGTCACTTCTAGAAAACCTTCTGGAATGGTGAAATTAGGTGCACCATAGACACCGGTAGTGGTAGTTTCAATGAAATGAGTGGAGAGGAGGTTCGTTTCTTTCAGACCCCAGAGGAGATTGCGGCACATCTTATTATTGTTTTCTTGCGTATAGTCAGCTAAATAGCCATTAATATGGGAATAAGGGGCAGCGGGTTGAGAAGCGGTATGGATGATGACGCGGGGTTTAAATGTTTCGAGCATCTGCATGGTGAAATCACGGTTGGTAAGATCTCCTTCAATAAAGGAGAGGTTGTGAATTCCTTGTTTCTTGGCCGCTTCAAGTCGTGTTTCCATATTGGCGATCGGAAGAGCAGACACACTGCCAATCTCCTCTACCCATTTTCTTCTTGCTAGATTATCGATTCCTATCACGCGTTCTTGTGGATGATCAGCTCCTACCTTGAGCATTAAAGGCCAACCCATATAGCCATCGGCACCTGTAATTAAAATCAACTATCATCACCTCGTTCTTATTAGTCACTTTCAGTTATTCAACCTACCATTGGCGAACAAGGATGGAGATCCCTTGCAGTATAAGCTGATCAGAAGGGTCTTACTTGGTGGTGAGGCACTCTTCTAAAGCATCGTGAATGCTCCATTGGGGAGGGCCACCTAATAATTCCTTTAACCGGTCGATATGAAAAGTGAATTGCGAGGGTTCTCGTCCATGAGCAACGGATTTTTCTCGATGTTGGATGGGGACGGTATAACCATATCTTTTTTGTCCCGTTTCATTAACGAACTTGGCCAGCTGGTTAATACTTATTTGTTCTTTGCCGGCTAAGTTGATGATAGGAGGAGCGGATTGAAGCAGTGCTTTGTAGTAGGCGTTGACAACATCTTTAACGTGGACGAAGTTGCGCATTTGTTCTCCTGACCCATCGATTAAAATAGGTTCTTTTTTGAGAAATCGATTACAAAAGAGTTCCATGACGGTCTGCCGTGGTTGCATCCCTTTCCCACAAACATTGGATTGTCGAAAGATGGTGATAGGCAGATCATGCTCACGAGCCGCTGCGACAAGAATTTGCTCGGACCATAATTTTAAGTGTGCATAAAAGCTTGCTGGATGAGGGGAATCGTCTTCTTTTCGTTTTGGGGATGAACCATAGATAGCGAAGGAAGAAGGAAAGAGGATTTTCTTTACTCCCGATTGGATGGCATTTTCAGTAAGATAGTGGGTGGATAATAAGTTGGTGATTATCGCTTTTCTTGGATTTTGGTGACATTGTTGAATGTCGCTGATGGCAGCTAGATGAACAATGGCGGATGTTCCCTCTACCATATCTTTTACTTCTGCAGGATGAGTGACATCCGCTTGTTGGATGGAAACATCTGCAACCGAGCGAATGTTGCTTGTGCTGAAATTATCAATCGCGCGAACCTGTATGTTCTTGGTGCGAAGCAAGGGAATCAACATGGAGCCGATATAGCCAGCCGCACCGGTAACCAGTATCATAGGGGACCTTCCTTTCCACTCTTTCTAACCTGGCTGGTGGACCAATGACAGGGAGAGTAGTTTGAAAAGATGATTAAGCTAATATACTATATCGGAAAAATGAGAAAATGATTGGACCGCTATCTTCGTAAAACTCTCTTTCGTCGTAAAATGAGCACATCACTACTGGTTTAGAGAGGAAAACAAAAAAACCCCTATTTGCAAAAAAAATGCATAGGGGGAATGTATTTGTTAGACGACAAAAAAGGCGGTTCCGATTATAATATATACTAAGAGTAGGAGTACCCCTTCGAACCAGTTGGTGGTTCCATCACGTGAGATGGATTTGGCGATAAACGCACCGACAGCAATGGCGATGACTTCGTATTGTGTAAAGACGAGATCCATCGGCTCTCCGAATAAAAGGCTGATAAATACGAGAACGGGGGCAACGAATAAGGCTACTTGCAGACTACTCCCAATGGCAATTTCTACTGCTGCTCCAATTCGGTTTTTCATGGCAAGAAAAATCGCAGCGCTATGTTCCGCGGCATTACCAATAATGGCAATCAAAAAGGCGCCAATGAAGAGCTCAGACCATCCCAATGCTTCCGCTACCCCTTCTATGCTTCCCACCAGCCATTCACTCTGGACGGCGACAAAGACGGTGGAAAGTACGAGCAAAAAGATGGAATATCTTTTTGACCACATCTCAGGCTCGTCCTCTTTGATATTCGGAACGCCATCAAGGCTTTCCCCTAATTCCTCACGATGTGTCACCATGGAAAAGATCAGCCATAAGAAATAGCAGAGGATTAAGACTCCAGAGATAATAAAACTGAGTAGTTGAACATCCTTGCTTTCTAATCCGGAAAGAAAAGCGGCAGGAATGAATAGGGCGATAACGGATAACAGCATGAGGGAGGCATTATGTCCTGCTAAGAGGGGATTAAACCGTTGAATCTTGAAGCGTAGTCCCCCGAAGAAGATACTTAGTCCGAGAACCAAGAGCAGGTTGCCGATGATTGAGCCAGTAATACTGGCTTTCACCATATCAAATAGTCCCTCTTTAACTAGAAAAATGGCAATAATTAATTCTGCTGCGTTACCAAAGGTCGCATTTAAAAATCCGCCCAATCGTTCACCTGAGTGATGTGCCACGGATTCGGTGGCTTTTCCCATTAGCATCGCCCAAGCTAATAAGGCTAAACTGGATAAGAGAAATTGTAGGGATTCTTGACTCGAAAAAAAATGTAGACCTGCACTAAAGGCTGTAAGTACGATTAATACAGGGTAAAACCATTTTTGCTTCATAATCCTCACTCCCTGATACTTATTATGCTGCTGTTTCTGGTAATAATATTAGACAACGGAATGAAAACCAATGTCAACTAGCAGAAAGGGGCTCAAAAGGGTGGAAAAGAGGATTCTGTGGCGTCGTTGTAGAATGGAAAATACATGGGTATGGGGTAAGCGCGTACAAATTTAAAAACGAAGGAGGATAGAAAGATGGAATCATATAAGCATATTGCGGTGTTTATTGATTTAGAAAATATATATTATGGCTTGAAGAAATATCATATGGATCCCGACCATCCGGAGCAACAACATAACTTGTTCTTGCGATTACAAGATTATTACGGTAAAGACTCTATTCGAATGGTTGAAGCTTATGCTGACTATGAACAATTGGATATCTCAATGATGAGTCTGCAAAAGAAGCGGGTCCATGTCCATCAGGTTTATGGAAATGGTCGAGGTGGAGATGAGCGGAAAAATGCTTCTGATATACAGCTATGTTTGGATGCGATGGAGGTCCTATTTAAGATACCAGAGGTTTCCACCTTCGTGATTGTAAGTGCGGATCAAGATATGGTGCCCTTGTTGGATCGACTCTGGTCTGCGGGCAAGCGGGTAGAGCTTTTCTGTTTATACGATGAAAGTTTATCCAAATCAGCACAGCTACCGGAGTTTTGTGATGAAGCTCATAACTTATTCGAATTCTTAAATATCCCTCAATTTCAGAACCTCTCCCAATTGGATCGCCTTGTACAAAATGCTGTTATCCAGATTTATGAGTGGTATCAAGACCCTAATAATTCAGGGAAAAGCTATGGGAGTACATGGATAAAAAAAGATTTTATGCGTAAATTTCACTTATCGGAGACGGAGGCCAACCAGCTCTTTGCCAAGTTGTTACGGGGGCGCTATCTAGAGCCTTATGAAATCGAAGTGGAGCAAAATATTTATTATGGTTACAAAGTGAATTTGGATCACCCACAAGTAAGGTTGGTCGTGAAAATTGCCGGCTATAAGGTAGGGTAACCTTCTATGAGCTTGGCCCCGGATGGTTTGCATGGAAAAGGTGTAGTTGAGAGCCAATTTGATGTAGAATAGAAGCAAGATCGTCAAGTGGTTAGAAGTATAGGTGGACGGTCTTTGCTTCTTCTCATAATTAAGAAGAGGATCATTAGGAAGTGGATGGATGCTCGAGGAGGTTCGAGAGATGGCAGAACAACATGGAGCAATCCGGATTGCAGATGATGTAGTGGCTGTTATTGCTAGCTTAGCGGCAGAGCAGACGAAAGGTGTCGCTAGTATGTCTGGTGGATTGACAGAAGGTTGGACCAGAAGAGTAAGTGGGAAAAATGTCACCAGAGGAGTATCAGTGGAGGTAGGTCAAGTTGAAGCAGCGATTGACCTGCGTGTCATTGTCGATTATGGTGTGAAAATTCACGAAGTAGCTCGTCGCCTGCAAGAAAGTGTGCAAGAAGCTATCGAAACGATGACCGGATTGCGTGTGGTTGAAGTAAATGTGAAGGTGGAAGGAGTAGGCTTTAGCAGTGAAGAGAAGTCTACGGCGACGGAAACCGAACGCGTGAAGTAAACAGGTAACAGGCGGCCGAGAATGAATCGGGCCGCCTGTGTTCGTTTTTATGTGTATTTCGCGAGAAGATAGTTGAATTTATGCTAAAGCATTTTTTACTTTTTCAATGGCTTCGTCGACCGTTTCTTGCATTTTTGCTGGTACTTCAGCCTCAGGGTCCATCCCGTGGGGGAAGAAGTGACGGACAAACAAGGGGTTGTTCAATTTGACCGTGCTGCTTTTCTTTTCAAGAACCCCTTCTACGACGTCTGCGCGGATGCGCAGGTAGTAGTCAACCTTGGCCTCATCGTCTGGTAGCTTGAGATCGTAATAAGCTTTGCTATAATCCCAGGACCAGCGGGCAAAGCCGAGTCCTTTCATGAGGGTTTCGAGTGCGCCAAAGTTTTTCTTTATTCCTTTGATGCCTGCATCATCGATGATCATATGGCTATGTGCCTCCTTGTACTCGCTTCTTCGTTCATCTTATTTATCATAGTATGTTCTTGGGCTTCATGCAATAATGCATTGTCGGGGTTTGACAAATGGACACGAAAATTGGATAGGGATCATGCAAATAAAGGGTTTTGGCAAGTGATTATTCTTTATATTTTGAAGGGTGAGGATAGATTGGATATAAAAACAAGAGTGGAGAATCAGTTTTCGCAGATGGTGGCATGGCGTAGAGAATTTCATCGTCATCCGGAAGCGTCGTTTGCCGAGGAACGAACCGCTGCACGTGTGGCTCGGTTATTGGAGGAGATGGGTCTAACCGTGAAAACCGAAGTGGGAGGAAGAGGGGTGGTCGCCACGTTGGAAGGTGCCAATGAGGGACCCACGATCGCCTTGCGTTCAGATATGGATGCCTTACCGATTCAAGAAGAGACAAGTGTCCCTTATCGTTCTGAAAACGAGGGTCTCATGCATGCCTGTGGACATGATGGGCATATGGCTATTCTGTTAGGTGTGGCATCGATCTTAAGTAGCATGAAAAAGACACTCAGCGGGCGTGTGATCTTTCTCTTTCAGCATGCAGAGGAGTTAATACCTGGTGGTGCCAAGGAAATGATAGCGGATGGGGTGTTAGATGGAGTCGACTACATCTACGGCCTACATCTATGGACGTCACTACCTGTGGGTGTGGTGGGCTACCGTAAACAAGCGATGATGGCAGCTGCAGACTCCTTTACTATCCATCTTTGCGGTCAAGGAGGTCATGGAGGGCTTCCGCATGAATCGGTGGATGCAGTGGCGATCGCGTCTCATCTGGTTGTCAACTTCCAATCCATTGTCTCTAGACAGATTGATCCTCTCAAGCCAGCGGTCATTTCGGTGGGGAAAATTGAGGGAGGAGAAGCGTTCAATGTCATTGCGGAGCGCTGTCAATTAGCGGGTACGGTGCGTACTTTTGATGAAGCCGTTCGTGCATCGATTCATGAGCGGATCGCAGATGTGATGGAGAAGACATGTCAAATGTATGGAGCTAGTGGGCACCTTCAGTATGAGTGGGGCTATCCGGCTCTGATCAATCATGAGGCAGAGACCGAACGCGTGAAGAGGGCAGCTGGTGCCGCCGTCGGAGAGGAGAAAGTGCAGGAGATCTCACCGGTGATGGCGGCGGAAGATTTCTCTTACTATCTACAGGAGCGACCGGGTGCTTTTTTCTTTGTAGGAGCCGGGAACGAAGCGAAGAACTGTCATTATCCTCATCACCATCCCATGTTTGATATTGATGAAGAGGCGATGAAGACGGGGGCAACCGTTTTCATTGAGACGGTGCTACTGACGATGAAGGAAGTGGGATTGGTGAAGGAGTCGGTTGGGAGAAGATGATGAACCGATAATGGAATAAATAAAACAAGCAGAGAGAGGTACAAAAGCTTTCTCTCTGCTGACTTAAAGGGATATTCTTAAAGGAATATCTCTATTTTTCTACCCTTTTGAACGAAAGAGCAGAGCCGCGATAAATCCAAAGATGATGGCAGAAGAGATACCCGCACTGGTCACCTGGAAGATTCCTGTAATCACGCCGATTAATCCGAACTCGTCTGCCTCTACCATGGCTCCATGGACCAGGGCATTTCCAAAACTGGTTATGGGAACAGTTGCTCCCGCTCCTGCAAAATCGATCAATGGTTCATACAACCCAAGCCCATCCATTACCGCACCGATTACCACGAGCGTGCTTGTCGTATGTGCGGGTGTTAAACGCAAACCATCCATCATCAATTGGCCGATTACGCAGATAAGCCCTCCCACAAGAAATGCCCACAAATAGATCATCATCACTTGGAACCTCCTCTTCGTTCAATCGAGACCGCATGAGCGACACAAGGAATACTCTCCTTTTGTTGATAACTAATCGGTGACAACAATGCTCCTGTTGCGATGATCAATACTTTATTTAACTTCCCTTTGCGCATCTGACGAAGAATGTGACCATAGGTGACACAGGCAGAGCTGGCACATCCGCTGGCTCCAGAAAATACAGGCTGATCATCGCGATAGATCATAAGACCACAGTCGCCAAAGCGACCTTGTGGAAAGTGAATCCCTTTCTTTTGTAACAATTCGGTTGCGAGGCGGTGGCCCACTCGACCCAGATCGCCTGTTAGCACAAGATCATACGCGTCAGTTGATAATTGAAGGTCGTGGAAGTGTGCTTCAATCGTATCTGCAGCCGCGGGCGCCATGGCGGTTCCCATGTTGAAAGGGTCCTGAATGCCCATATCCATGACACGTCCGATGGTTGCTCTTGTCACACAGAGGTCATGCACTTGGGAAGTGACAATAACTGCTCCCGCTCCGGTGACTGTCCATTGGGCAGTGGGAGGTTTCTGTGAACCATACTCGGTGGGATAACGGTACTGTTTTTCAGCGGTAGCATTATGGCTGGAAGTGGCGGCCATGACTGTAGAAGCATAGCCTCCATCCACCAAGAGACTGGCCAGGGCAAGTCCCTCCATGGAAGTGGAGCAAGCACCAAATAAACCTAAATACGGAGTAGATAGAGTGCGTGCAACAAAGCTACTTGAGATAATTTGATTCATGAGATCACCCGCCAAAAAGAATTGGATGTTCTCTTTAGAGAGATTGGCTTTGGCAAGCGCTCGCTCACATGCTTGATTCATCATTTTTTTCTCTGCTTTTTCATAACTTTCTTCTCCTAACCACAAATCGTCATTAAGAATATCAAAATCATCTGCTAAGGGTCCTTCTGCCTCAAAGGGTCCTCCTACAGCAGCGGATGAGACAATGGAAGGTTGATTTTGAAAGATCCATGTTCTCCCTTGAAGCATGCTTATCCCCCCAGTGATTGAAAGATGATTTTCAAGATGACAACGACAAAAGCGGAGACGACACCAAATACAATGACCGAACCCGCCAATTTAAACATATTGCCCCCCACCCCTAGGACAAAACCTTCTGAACGGTGTTCAATAGCAGCTGAAGCAACGGAATTTGCAAAACCAGTAACAGGAATGGCAGTCCCTGCCCCTGCCCATTGGGCAAAGTGATCGTAGACACCCAGACCGGTTAGAAGCGCAGAGAGGAAGATCAAGGTGGCGACGGTTGGATCACCAACAGTGGATTCATTAAAGTCGAAGAAAGTCATATAAAGTTGAGAAATTCCTTGTCCCAATACGCAAATGCTTCCTCCCACCAAAAAAGCTTTAAGACAGTTGAGTAAGATCGGCCGTTTGGGCTCTCGTTGGTTAGCTAAGTTATGATAGTTTTGCTGTTCTTTTGTTAGTTGGTTATTCTTTTTGAACATCTCTCTTCCTCCTGCTGGATTCGTTATGACACCACTTCTTCCCATAGATTTTGTAATCAGACTGCATTTTTATACCTAAAGGCGAACATTCTAGGATGATGAAGGAGGCGGTCTTGAATGCGTTGGGTAAAGATCGTGATGTGTTTTTTTCTAATTTGTATTGGATGCAACAACCAGGCAGAGAAAGAAGAGGCGGATCAAAAGTTGGAACCAATCACCTATCAACAGCAGCAGGAGCAGAAAGTAGCTTTTCAGGCTGAACAAGTAGCGCTTACTCATGATCGTGTGGAAGAAGCGATTGTCGTCGCGTTCAGAGAAAACTTGACAGTAGGAATTACCGTCACCAACTTTGATCGTTTTTTCTTAAGTCGCACGCGTGCTGATGTATCCAAACAACTAAGGGAGAAATTCCCTGATCATGAAGTGAAGGTGACAACCGACAGCAAATTGATCAAAGAAATGGAGAAATTGAAGAACGAACAAAAAAAACTTCGTATTAGTGAAGAAGAAACAGAGAAAAAAATAAAGAAGATCAATTTTGATATCAAACGGTGAAGCAGAGGGAGAAGGAATGAAACAGGGCTGGTGGAATGTACCAGCCTTCTTTTTTTTGATATTGCATAAGAACAGAATTCCCTCAAAAATGGGGTATAGCAGTTACTAAGTTATGATAAACAAATATAATATGGTGATAGGTAAGTGGGGTTTAAGTAGTGGGGTAGATAGGTGTCTAGAAAGAAAATAAAGAGGTGATTGCAATGAGTAAGGCGAATGTTGAGAGGCTTGTGAGTGTGGTTGTCACAGTGTTCAATAAAGAAAAGTATATTAAGAGATGCTTGAGTAGTCTTATTAATCAGTGTTTTAAGGATTTGGAAATCATCGTGGTTGATGATGGTTCCACCGATCGCAGTGTCAAAAGAATCAGGGAATGGATTCGAACTCTTACTCCTATACAAGCCAAGAGGGTGTTCTTTCATCCTCTTCCTAGAAATATAGGGAATGCAGGAGCTTATTCCGTGGGAATGTTTTTCGCTCGTGGGAAATTTATAGCGCTCCAAGATGGAGATGATTACTCTCATCCTCTTCGCATAAGAACGCAAGTTCAATTCCTGAATCAAAATCCGGATATTGGCATCGTTGGAACGCGGTATAAGTGGATACGGCATGGTACGAATGAGGTGCTTACTGTGGGCGAGTGGCTTCGATACGGGAGTGAGAATATAAAGAAACGGTATTTGGAAGGAAGGCATTGTATCTGTGCCGGTACCATGATGTTGCGACGCAGTGTATTTGATGAGCTAGGTGGATTTGAGAGGAAAGACAATCGGGCGGAAGACCTATATTTCATCCGCAAATGTGTGTTAAACGGTGTGAAAGCAGATAATATACCGCAAGAGTTATATTTTTATTCTTCCAATCCTGATCAAAGAACGTTAGAACTAATCGAAAGAGCCAGGAATGAGAAGAAAGAATGATCGAATAGAAAGAATTTTATTATTTTTTTAATATATATAAAGGACGATCCGTGAAATGGGCAAGCCTATGTAAGAGGGTGATTCGTATCACGGTAAAAAAAGATATTTGGTAGAGATAGAAAGAGGTGAATGTGGTGAGTACGCCAATCGTAAAAGGGTTGGTAAGTGTCGTTGTTACAGTGTTTAATAAAAATAAGTATATCAAGCGATGTTTAAAGAGCTTAATCAATCAGACATACAGAAAAATTGAAATCATCGTGATTGATGATCATTCCACCGACAACAGTGTCCAGACCATCAAGAAATGGATTCGCTCTTTATCTCCAGCGCAAGCGAAACGGGTGTTTTTTCATCCACTCCCCAGAAACATAGGAAATGCAGGAGCAAATTCTCTGGGAATGTTTTTAGCCAGGGGAGAATTTATTGCCCTCCATGATGGAGATGATTTTTCTCATCCTCAGCGAATGGAGAGGCAGGTACGCTTTCTTCAACAAAATCCAGACATTGGTTTGGTGGGGGCGCGTTTTGAATTTGTGCGCCATGGAACGAACGAGGTGCTCCCAATGAATGAATGGATTGGCTATGGAAGTGAGTATATTAAAAAGCGATATCAGGAGAGAAGACATTCGATTTGTGCGGGTACGGTCCTGTTGCGGCGTGAAGTTTTTGATAAGCACGGTGGATTTGTAAGAAAAAAAAATCGAGCGGAAGATTATCACTTCATTCGAAAATGCGTATTAAACGGTGTGAAAGCAGATAATATCCCAATTAAATTATATTATTATAGTTCCAATTCCGATCAAAGAGGTCTGAAAAACTTGCATAAAAATAAGTCGGATCCTGATGGTCCTCTCTTTTAATAGATGAACGAGGATTTGTCTGTTGATACTGGATGATCCACGTATACGGATGGATAGGAACGGAGATTTACTGTTTGCAGATTTAAACCCACAACTTTCTTTGCCTTATTCCATAGTATATTTTGAGTTTGCGTGGAAGGGGTGTGGAAAATAGACTCCAAGATTAAAGGGAGGGTGTGGATTACTGGGTCAACGGGGTTTGTAGGAACCTACCTTGTGAAAGAAATGATCGAAGAAGGATTTGAGGTTTTCGGTACAGGTAGAAGAGATGATCCAGTTTATCACCATCCTTTCTACCACTATTCGCAGCTGTGTTTGGATGATTGCACGGCGATCCAAAGCTTTCTAGAGCGTGTTCGACCACAATATATTGTTCATTTAGCCGGGTTAAAACACCTCTCATATGCATGGAAGTACCCGCTTACTGCGATTGAGGTGAACTTCTTAATAACTGTAAAAATTTTAGAATCCATACGGTTAGCACAAGGGATAAAACCAAAGAAGATCTTGCTGATTGGTTCCGTAAGCGAGTATTTCGCCCCCCAGGGTGAAAAGCACGTCTATCGTGAAGAGGATATCATCGTTCCAAACAATCCGTATGGTTGGAGCAAGTGGATGCAAACGGAGGTGGGGAGGTTGTATGCGACCTGTTTCGGTTTGCCTATTGCTACGGCACGTACCTTCAACTTGATTGGTCCTGGTGCTGATGGGGGCATTGCGAGTATAATAGCTCAGTTTGTTGCGACCTGCGAACAGCAGAAACAATCCAAAACCTTTATGATAAACGGTGGCCCTGAAACCAAACGGGATTTCTTGGATGTTCGTGATGCTGCCCGTGCCTATCGTGTGATTTTAACAGAAGATGATCTGAAAAAAGGTGAAGTGATCAATGTTTGCAGGGGGCAGGCAATTTCTCTGACTACATTGGCTAAGCTCTTTTTTCAATATAGCTCCCTTCCTCTACAATTAAAAGTGGATCGAAGTCGTGTAAGAGAAGGAGAACCTGTTTCCATACACGGTGAAAACAAAAAGCTTCTTCGTCTGGGTTGGACGCCTTTGTTCACCTTAGAACAATCGGTATTGGATATTTTAGAGGGGATGCGTTCAAGAAGTAGATGCATGGAGAATGAAGATAGCCACGCCAACAAATGAGAGAGAGAAGCTTGCACAAATTGAGAAGAGAGTCTTAGGTTCGTGTTCATTGGAAGCATTCTCGTCATCTTATTCGGATTGTTCGTAGTCATTTATTGGATTTTTAGGGTCAAGGGTGAAGGATAGGAGGCTTAGGTGATCTTTCTTATGCTGGATTCTCTTTTTTATCGAGCGATAGTACATTGTAAACAGGGGTTTAACCTTCTCCGTATCAGGTCGATAACAAACCCCGACTATAGAAGATGGGATTGGTTATCGCACGCAGTATAAAAACCCCTATATAGGGGTTTTTATACTATTTCTCGATGTCTGTTCACTAGAGTTTCCAGCGTCTGAATCATTTTTTTGTTACAGATCTCTTTGGTCATCTGATTCGCTTGATTTAAGCCATTCGTAATAAATTTTTTCTGTAATGAAGGGTTCTCTAATACTTCTTTGATACTATGTGCAAGGGATTCGGGATTACGTCTGGGGGTAAGTAGGGCGTTATGCATATGTTTACAGTAATCCAATACTCCTCCCGAATTTGTTGTCACTACGGGTGTACCACAGGACATCGCTTCTAATGGAGGAAGAGAAAATCCTTCAATCCAAGAACTAGAGACAAATAAATCTGAATTTTGGTATAATTTAGCTATTTGATCGTCTTCCTTGGGTTGAAAGGTGCGGTAGCGGATACCTGGTGAAAGTGATAGGGGCCTTTCCGGACAGATCAAATGAACGACAAAAGGCTTATCGTAAATTCTTTTTAGTATAATCATCGCTTGATTGAAATCATCAAACCCTTTTAGCTTATATCCTTTTTGGGGATCACGTGCAATGTAAAGGATGACTTTAGGTTTGGTGTGATTCACTTTTTTAAAAGGCTTCTCTCCATGGAAGATGGAGCGATCCACTCCTAATGAAACGACATGGCTTCTTTTATTGGTGTGTTTATATATCTGCTGATCAAGCCAATGGGAAATGCTGATTACAGGGATGTTCTGCTTGTATGTCCAAAGAGCCAATTGTTTTTCTGCAACCCAGTAAGGTTCAAATCCTAGACTCCAGCGTACACACTGCTTAGGCCATGCCTCATAAGCAGAGGGAAAAGTAGAGTAAAAGTTTGGAATGACGATGTCTCCGTATGGGATATATTTTTTATGAAGCTTCGGGACGTGGAGTACACGGCAGTGAAGCTTATATTCGATGGGTCTTCCTTCTGGAATCACCACCACGGCTTCATGTCCTTGACCATGCAAGGCGTTTGCTAACTCAGCAAGTACTCTGCATCCACCGCCGGTATGCAATGCACCGACAGGTATGACTACTTTCATCTCTTTCACCTCTTCCTTCTTTTTATTGTATTCGAATGAAGGAGGGGTGTTGATGGTCATCACCCTATAGAATGGCTTTTAGTTACCTCCCTATTTTCCGATATATAGTCCATCTGCGGATTCCGCTACAAAGACAAGGGAATATACTGATATCATCTCGGAGAGGGCGTGGTGAGAAGAGTGGATCTTACGGGTAAGCGGGTGTTGATTACGGGTGCTGGAGGTTTTATTGGTAGTCACCTTGTGGAGCAACTCATTCGTAATGGAGCCCAAGTTCGTGCTTTTATTCGATATAACTCAGCCAATGATCATGGTTTTCTCACACAATTATCCAAGGAAGAGCAGAAAGAAATCGATATCTATGCAGGAGATTTGAAAGATGGGTATGCTGTACAAAAAGCTGTCCAAGGCATGGATATCATTTTTCACCTCGGAGCCTTAATCGCGATTCCTTATTCGTACAAGAATCCACAAGACGTCTTCCAGACAAATGTTATGGGTACGCTTAACATCGCACAAGCGGCACTTTCCGAAGGAGTGGAGAGGCTTGTTCATACATCAACGAGTGAGACATATGGGACGGCAGACTATGTTCCGATGGATGAAGAACACCCATTGAAGGCCCAATCCCCCTACGCCGCCAGCAAAATTGCAGCGGATAAAATAATAGAAAGCTACTACTGTTCTTTCCAACTACCCGCTACAACCTTGCGGCCATTTAATGCTTATGGCCCGCGACAATCGATGCGTGCGGTGATTCCAACCATTATTCAACAAGCGCTTCAGTCATCTGAAATCGTTTTGGGAAATTTGACTGCTACTCGTGACTTCACTTATGTGGAAGACACGGCTCGTGCTTTTATGCGTGCAGCGATGGTGAAAGAAGGAATTGGACAGGTGATCAATGCAGGATCAGGATTTGAGATTTCTATTGAAGAGATTGTGAAGAAGGTTCTTCAATTGCTTGATCGCCAATTACCCGTCCGTGTGTCAGATAATCGCCTCCGTCCTGATAAGAGTGAAGTCAATCGCTTGTTCTCCAATAGTAAAAAAGCAGAAGACCTTTTAGGGTGGAGACCAGAAGTCTCTTTCGAGAAAGGGCTAGCGAAAACAATTTCTTGGATGAAGGAGAATCAAAGCTACTATCATCCAGATGAGTACGTTCTTTGAGGAGGTGAAAAGGTTGATGGACGCAGTGATTATGACAGGGGGAAAAGGCTTACGTATGAGTCCCTATACGCAGGTGTTGCCGAAAGGATTGCTCCCCGTTGGTGGACAGCCTATCTTAGAAATTATTATTAAACAACTTGCTCAGAATGGTTTTCATAAGATTACGTTGGCCTGTGGATACCTCTCCTCTCTTATTAAGACCTATTTTCAAGATGGCGAGCGTTGGGGGGTCACTATTCGTTATCATGTAGAAGATAAACCTTTGGGGACCGCTGGTGCACTCAAGGCGTTGAAACTAACCGATCCTTTTCTTGTGATGAACTGCGATGTGCTTACCAGTATGGATCTTGCTACTTTTAGAAAATATCATATCCAGCAGGGTCACTTGATGACAATTGCTTCTCAGGATAAAAATGTCCCGATTCACCTGGGTGTGCTTCAAGCAAAAGGAGATCTGGTGACTCAATTTACAGAGAAACCAATTCAGGTTGCAAAAGTGAGTATGGGTATTTATATGATGGAACCGCAATTACTCGAGTACATTCCATCAGATACATTCTTTGATGTTCCCGATTTGATTCAGAAATTGTTGTCTGAAAATAGAGAACTACATCATTACACCACGAATTCATTTTGGATGGATATTGGTCGACCGGAAGATTTTCAAGAGGCCAACAAGATATATCCACAGATTGAAGGCAAGTTATTTGAACGAACGAGAGAAATAAAAAGAGGGGAAGTAGGAGGTTCATGCTATGAAAGTGATGACAATCTTAGGGACGCGTCCAGAAATTATCCGGCTGAGTCGGGTCATTGAAAAATTAGATCAGTTAGCAGGTTGTCATCAATTGGTTCATACTGGACAAAATTATGATCGTCAGCTCAGCGATATTTTTTTTGAAGAATTACAAATAAGAAAGCCTAACCACCACATTCAGCTTGAATCCTACTCATTTGGCCAACAAGTGGGACAAATGTTTCAACATCTGGATACCATTATGACCAGAGAGAAACCGGATCGGATCCTTTTGTTAGGAGACACCAATAGTGCTCTCTGTGCTATTCTCGCTGAACGGTTGGGGATACCTGTTTATCACATGGAAGCAGGCAATCGTTGTTTTGATCCGATGGTACCGGAAGAGTTGAATCGAAAAGTAATTGATGCTGCTTCTACTTATAACCTGCCTTATACCGAATATAGTCGGCAAAATTTGTTGCGTGAAGGAGTCTCATCCCAACGCATCTGGGTAACAGGAAACCCGATATACGAAGTATTGCAATACTACCTCCCAAAAATCGAACAGAGCCACGCTCTGCAGAAACGGGGATTGTCGGCTGGGGGTTATCTCTTATCAACGGTTCATCGTGCGGAAAATGTAGATAATATAGGGCGTCTACGAACGGTTATGGAATCTTTTTGCATGATTGCTGAACGAACAGAATACCCGGTCGTGGTGAGCGTTCATCCCCGTACCAAAAGTCGTCTCCAACAATTGCAACCACTTTCTCATCCAAAAGTACACCTGTTGGAACCCCTGGGATTTTTTGATTTTGTAAAGTTACAAAAGGAAGCGCGTGGAGTGATTACCGATAGTGGAACGGTGCAGGAAGAGAGCTGCATTTTTAGGGTACCGGCTGTAACCATTCGTCGAACGACGGAGCGCCCTGAGACAGTCATCTGTGGCAGCAATGTTGTGTCAGGTGTGGATTCTGCGGATCAAATATGCGACTGCGTTGAGATGATGCTGGCATCGAAACCGACATGGGAGTGTCCAGAAGGTTATGAAGAAAAAGATGTATCTACTAAGGTTGTTAACCTGGTGTTAGGGGGAAAGTTGCATGTTTAAAAACAAGAAAATACTGATTACGGGTGGTACGGGGTCATGGGGACATGAATTAACACGGCATCTGTTGCGGGAAGATCCGCAAAAAATCTTGATCTTTTCTCGGAACGAAGGAGCACAAGTACTGATGCAACAGGATTTTTCTCATCCTCGTCTTCATTTTTGCATCGGTGATGTGCGCGATCAGGATGCAGTGATGAATGCTTGTCGAGGGATGGACTATGTTTTTCACTTGGCGGCGTTAAAGCATGTTCCCATCTGTGAAATGCAGCCCGACGAAGCTTTAAAAACGAATGTAATGGGAACAGAAAACTTAATCAAGGCAAGTATTTATCATGGAGTGGAAAAAGTAATCGATGTTTCGACGGATAAGGCTGTTGACCCAATCAATTTTTATGGAATGACCAAAGCTTTTGGTGAGAAATTATGGATTCGCGGAAATGAACTGAATGCGAAGACGCGCTTTGTGTGTATCCGAGGTGGAAATGTCCTTGGGACTAGAGGAAGTGTTGTCCCTCTTTTCAAGAAATGCTTGTTGGAAGGTAGAGACATTCCGATGACATCTAAGGAAATGACTCGCTTCTTTTTAACCCTCCCTGAAGCAATCTCCTTATTACTGCGAGCATCAGCCATTTCGATAGGGGGAGAGACCTTTGTGATGAAGATGAGAACATGCCGGATTATTGATTTAGCCCATGTCTTAATAAAGAACTTAGGCTCACAGTCGACATCTATTCGAGAAATAGGAGTCCGTCCAGGAGAGAAGATGCATGAAGTATTGATCTCCAGTAATGAATCTCCTCGCACCTATCGTTATAGCAAACATAGTTATGTTATTCTTCCTCAATCCCCTTCTGCGGAGTTAATTGAGCGTTACGCTTGTTTGCCCAAAGTTGATTTCAGGAAATATGACTCCAACTCTCATTTTATGTCCCATTCCGAGATTGAAGATCTACTAAAAGAAAGCGAATTACTCGATTAATCAATCAGGGGGGAGATTCGATTGAATGTTCTCGTATTGGGTGGAGCAGGTATGGCGGGCCATATGATCGTAGATTATCTTCGTCGCCATGGGCATCAAGTATGGGAAACGAGACGAGTAGCAAGCGAGGTTCCTCAATGTCTGGAACTAGAGGCTCCAGATGAAAAGAAATTGATCGAAATTTTGGATAGAACGAAACCAGATGTGGTCATTAATGCAATTGGACTCTTAAATGAAAGAGCAAACAAGCAAAAAGAAAGAGCGCTATTGATAAATAGTTTACTGCCACATCAATTGGTTCGTTACAGCTCCGCCTTCGGATATCGGCTTTTTCATATTAGTACCGACTGTGTTTTTTCTGGAAAGCAGGGTGAATACAGTGAACAGGACAATCCGGATGGAGGCTCTATCTATGGATTAACCAAACGTTTGGGTGAAGTATCGATTCCCCCTCATTTAACCATTCGGACATCGATTATCGGACCTGAATTAAAAGAAGGGATTGGTTTGTTCCAGTGGTTTATGAAACAACAAGGGAAGATTCAAGGATATCGGCAGGCATTTTGGAGTGGAGTGACAACGTTAGAACTAGCTAAATCCATTCACTGGCTCACATCCCGATCAATAGGAGGTATTATCCACTTAACCTCTCCACTGAAAATCTCTAAGTTTGAACTGTTACAAATGATGGCGGAGGTATTCGAAAGAAAGTCGGTTTGGATAGAGCCAGATGATCGAGTACAAATCAATCGTAGCTTAATATGTACTCGTCCAGATTTCCCCTATAAAGTCCCTTCGTATTACATGATGCTAAAGCAATTGCGAGAGTGGACAGAACATGCTAAGCGAAGGGAGTACTTCGATGAAAAAGCCGGATGTAGGGATTGTCATGCCCGTATATAATCAGGTTCCTAAATATTTGTTCGCCTCTTTAAGATCGATTCTTGCTCAGTCTTATCGCCAGTTTATTTTGTACATTGTTGATGATGGGTCCAATAAGCAGACCAAAAAAATCCTTGCTGATTTTGCGAAACGTGATCCTCGAGTGAAGTTGAGGCACAATAAAAGGAATAGAGGAGTAGCAGAGTCATTAAATAAAGGCTTTGCTCCAATGTTCGCAGACCCAGATATCCGCTATTTGACTTGGATCTCGAGTGATAATACTTATTACCCTGGTTTCATAAGCCAATTACGTCGTCTATTGTCTACAGCTCCGGAACATGTTGGGATGGTATATAGCTCCTTTCGACATGTGGATAGTAGAGGCAAACCGCTTAAATGTAAAAAGTATGAGAGATACGCAAAATTGCAGAAATTAAATAAAGAAGAGTTGATCCATTTTTGTTTTGTGGGTGCCTCGTTTATGTATAAAAAAGAAGCAGCAAAAAAAGTCGGCGCTTATCGTATGCCCACAATAGAGGATTATGATTACTGGTTGCGTTTAGCAGAGGTTTGTGATTTCTTATATTCCCCAGTGAAATTAATGGACTATCGCGTATGTTCTCCTAAAAGTGTGTCTGCTCATCTAGAAGAGCTTGAAGCTCACCGTCATTGGCGCAGGGTAAGGTGTGAAATCATACAGCAGACGAGAAACAGACGAGGGATTCCAATAGACACAACGATTCTCATTCCGGTAACAGCGGTTTCTTCTACTACAATTGGACAACTAGAAACACTGTTAGAGGGAGTCTATCATCATATTTCTGTATGGGTTATCGGGTGTTCTCTACCGGAAAAAAGGTTAAAACAGATTGAAGCTAATTTGAAGAAAGTGAACGACCCCCGCGTCACATTCCTTTCATCCACGCATGGTTACGTTAGGGCCCTGTTTGAACAAGTGAAAAAAGTGAGAACCCCCTTTTGTATGGTTTTTGATCAAGGGCTGAAACATAAAGACTCTCTTTATCATATGATTAAGCTGTTGAAAAAGGAAAAAGATTTGTTTTACCATTCTTCACGTAGGAAGCGCAAGCTGATTGATGCGATGAAATCGAGACAGACAGGGTTTAAGAGAGATATCCTCTACCGAACGAAAGAACTGCATTCTTTGCTGCATGGGAAGCTTCGTTGAGCTAGTGAATAGATCCCAATGATTGTGTATAGATAAGGGAATGGTGGAGAGGATAGAGGGGTACAACTACCTGAAAAGGACATCGATCATGTTGATGATTCTACTTTTTCTGTTGCTTTTATGTGGAGGCATATTCTATTGGTATTTCTGGGGCTCCAGATTAAAAAGTTTCGCGTATAGGGGCGGTCTTTCTCCTTCTTCACAATCCAAGAAGAAGGTTATTTTTCTCATGTTGGACTCGCTCTTATCCGATGCAATTGACGAAGGCATTTCGAGCGAGCAGCTACCTGCACTCGCTTTTTTTATCGAACGAGGTCAGTACCATAAAAATATGATTAGCTCTTTTCCAACAATGTCCGTTTCGATTGATAGCACCGTATGGACAGGGGTATATCCTGATCAGCATCAGCTTCCTGGCCTTGTCTGGTACAGCGAAGAAGAGCAACGTATAGTCAACTATGGGACGGGTCCTACAGAAGTAATGGTTAGTGGAGTGGGACAAGTGGTGAAAGACGGGATTTATCACCTGAATGAAAAGCATTTAAGTCCGCAGGTAACAACGCTGTATGAAGAATTGGCAGAGCGAGGGATGGAGACAGGATCCATCAATGGTATGGTTTTCAGGGGAGCCGTACGTCAATATTATACCCTACCATTGGGATTGGCTCAGTGGACTGGTCTTCCACAGTCGGTTAACCTCAAGGGGCCAACACTTTTCACTTATGGAGGGCTGGCGAATCCCTTACATGCAGGTGTACACTTACCGACGGGTCCCTTCCATCAATTTGGATTCACGGATGAGTATGCAGAGCAAGCGATTTGTTATCTCATAAAAAAACAGTGGTTGCCTTCGTTTTTAGCCGTTTATTTTCCTGATATGGATCGACCGATTCATCGAAAAGGAACAGCGGCAGCCCTGACAGAACTTAAAAAATTAGATGAACGTTTGAGGCGGATCTTGGATACTTTTCCTTCCTGGGACGAGGCTCTGCAACAAGTGACGTGGATTCTTAGTGGCGATAGCGGACAGACAAACATTCTTCCGCAAAAGAAAGATTCCCTTATCTCTCTCGTTACACCGCTTACTTCCTATCGACTCTTAAAACCGGGAGATGAAAAAAGGCGGACAGCGGAAGTTGCTCTTTGTAATAATCAGCGAATGGCTTATATTTACGCTTTGCAAGATCATCTCTCACTAGAAGAGTTGGCGCACGCGTTTCATGAGGAGGAACGAGTGGACGTGCTTGCTTGGCTGGAGGGTGACTGGGTAATCGTTCTTTCACCAGGGAAAGAGGGTCATTTTTCTTACCGAGAAGGAACGAACTGGAATGATCCGTATCAGCAAGGTTGGGAGTTGAAGGGGAGGGAGGATTTCATGGATCTCTCGTTAGATCGAGAGACAGGAAGTCTGACGTATGGACAATTTCCAGATGGATTGAGGAGGCTTAAGGCCGCACTATGCTCCCATCAGGGACGTTTTCTGGTGATCAATGCGAAGCCGGGGTATGAGTTTTCTACTCCATATGCTCCTCGGCATACAGGTGGAGCTTCCCATGGTTCCCTACATAGCCAAGACTCCTTTGTCCCGTTGATTGTTGCAGGAAGCGAGGAGTCACTCTCTTCTGACCGCTTGGTTGATATCAAGGAGTTTCTTTTACGGTTGTATGATAAAAGATGAAAAATGGGGAGGGAAGGAGGAAACCGACGATTGAATGCCTATTTTGAGGTCTTTATACAGACTGTCCTTGCATTTGGTGGCGTTCTTGTCATCGCTCGTATTTTAGGGAAGCAACAATTAGCCGAAATGACGTTTTTTGAGTATATCAACGGGATTACGTTTGGATCGATTGCTGGGAATTTAGCAACAGATTTAGACCAAGTAACGGTGCACCACTTCTTTGGCTTGGTTCTCTTCGGCCTGCTTACCTGGTTGATGACCTTTATTTCTCTCAAAAGCAGAAAGGCACGTCGCCTATTGGGTGGAGATCCGGTGATTGTTATCCGCGAGGGAAAGATCTTAGAAGAAAACATGAAGAAAATGAGAATGACGGTCGAAGAATTAATGCAACTGTTACGTGAGAAAGATATTTTTAATGTATCTGAAGTTCATTTTGCTATCTTTGAAAATGATGGTGGCATCTCAGTGATGAAAAAACCGGATTATCAGCCTCTTACACCACACTCCATAGAGCAAAAGCAATCGTCTCTTTCCTCCCCCCTTCCACAAATTCCGATGGAGCTGATCGTAGATGGGCAAATTATTTATGATAACCTCCATTTGAATGGAAAAAACGGAAAGTGGTTGTTAGGGCAATTGAAAAAACAGGCGGGTGTCACTTCGATCCAAGAAGTTTTCTATGCGGCAATGGAAAGTGACGGGAAGCTTTTTGTGGATCTGCGTCGGGATTAAAAAGAAGAGATAGTCTTGTAGCATAAGGGTGTATGAAAATCGACCTATAGGAGAACATAACCACAGAAAAGGAGGGAAATTGTTATGCATCAACTACAAGACATTATGACAACCAATGTCAACACCGTTACTCCACAAGA
Source organism: Mechercharimyces mesophilus (assembly GCF_059818345.1). NCBI lineage: Bacteria > Bacillati > Bacillota > Bacilli > Caryophanales > Thermoactinomycetaceae > Mechercharimyces > Mechercharimyces mesophilus. Next base: position 156,221 of record NZ_JCBAPH010000001.1, read on the forward strand.
CAACATTTTTCAAGTAGCTACTATAATGAAGCAGCAAAACATTGGTTCGGTTCCCGTTGTGGAAAACGGAATGTTGAGTGGCGTGGTTACTGACCGTGACTTGGTTTTACGGGCAATCGCAGAACGCAAACCCAACTCCGCCACGGTGGCAGACTTTATGACTCCCAATCCGGTAGTGGGTTCTCCAAATATGTCTGTCGATGAGGCAGCACAATTGATGGCGCAGAATCAAATTCGACGGTTGCCGATTGTGAACAATGGTCAGCTCGTAGGCATTGTAGCCATCGGTGATTTGGCTGTTCGTCAGCCCTATGCAGATAATGCTGGAGTGGCGCTAACGAGCATCTCCACTCAAGGTCAAACTTATGCTTCACCAAACCAAGATCCTGCTCCGAATGCAAATCCTCCACAACAGCCCCTGATGTAATCAAGACGGAGTAGTTAATCCCGCCTTCTAGGCGGGATTTTTCATGAACGATCGGTGTATCCACATGATAATTCCCATAAAGTAACAGATAATAAAAAACATACGTTCGTATATAATGGATAGAAAGGCCGATGAGAATGAGGTGAACGTTCATTGCTTCTATATCCGGCAGAATACGATCAGTTTGAACGAGAAGTAAAACGAGTGGTGGTGATGGAGGTATTGACGCGATCCCTGCAACATGATCAACAATGGATGGACCAATCTTCCTTTAAAATGAGGCGTGTCTTCAAAGAGTGGCTCAGGGAGGCGGAGAGAGAAGCGACAAAAGAGCTTATTCAAGGAAGACGTGCCCTGCGTAGAACGGGAGGAGAGATCCTGCGGATTAGTCAATTAAATGATGTGCGAGAAGTGGATGCGAAGTTTCGAGGCTTCCTTTATACGAAGCGATATTTTAATGCTGTTTTGCGGGCGGAATGTGAAACTTGGCTAAGTGATTGGAATAAAAGCGGGAACAGGGTTACAAGCTAAGTGTAGTGGGCCTGAAGGAGACACTGAGGAACAGCGATTGGAAGGAAGGAGGGAGTAAGGAAAAGATGAACCGGGTGATGTACCTTGCTCTGGGCGATTCATTGACTGAAGGAGTCGGAGCGGAGCGAATAGATGGCAACTTTCCACAGCAATTTTTCAAGCATTTGAGTTGCTCCGAACAATGTATGATGCGAAATTGGGGGGTATCAGGCCTTACTTCTGATGAATTGCTCCACCTGCTAGAAACACCTGCCATAAAGCGGGTCGCCCCCTTGGCTTCTCATATTTCCATCACGATTGGCGGAGGCGACTTTATTGATCTTTATCGGAGCGGGTTGACGATGCCCAAAATTTATCGCACCATGAATGCGGTGCAGGAAAGAGTAAATGATACATTGTCCACTCTCCGCAGATCAAATCCAGGAGCTACTATTTATTTACTTGGGTATTATGTGCCTCGTCCTGCTTATCAGATATCCCTTCCGTTGGCAGCGTATTTGTTGCGGAAGATGAATCAAGCGATGAAGGGGATTTGCAAAAAATATCAAGGGGTCCTAGTGGATCCTTTCGATTCTTTTTTCCATCGGCAGGAGTATTTTGCTGATGATGTTCACCCGAACCAACTGGGTTATGATGTACTGGCGGAGTTGTTTGCACAGTCTGCTTGTCTTCTTCCTCACAAGGAACCCTCTGTGCAATAAGGAGAATATGATGAAAAATCCTGCTCATGGGCAGGATTTTTATTTGTTCATCTGAGAACCACGGATTAATCGAGTACGATGAAGGCATCTGTAATACCAATGTTTTTGATGCGAGCAAGTTGTGCCTCAGCATTGTCTCGCTCGGCGAAGGCACCTGCCTGCACGCGATAATAAAGGGTTCCATTGATGGTTGTGGGCAGAATGAAGGCGGATATTCCATTGGATTCAAGAAAACTTACACGACTCTCTGCATTACTTTGCATGGTGAAGGAGCCAGCAATTACCTTATACAAGTCGAAGTTGACAGGAGGAAGGCTATAAGCGGCCGCAATCCCTTCTGCGATTGAGACAGATAGATCATTGATGAAAGTAGGATTTAAAAGGAGAGCTAGATCTTGGCTCGTATCGATAAATAAATTTTCTAACAAAGAAGAGGGCATGTTGGTTTCGCGTAAAACATGAAAGTTGGCACGCTTTTTCCCACGATCACGAATGTTATATTTGGATGATAGATCTTGAATAATACGGTTATGAATCGTATTGCGCGAATTAACGGTTTCTTGCGAGACTGATCCATTAAAAATAAAGCTTTCAAATCCTGTTCCACCACCGGCATTGATATGAATGGAACAATAATAATCGGCATTAATGGCATTTGCCATACTGGTACGGGTTGATAAGCTGACGGTGGCATCGGTCGTTCGTGTCATATAAATTTCTACATCATAGTGGCTAAGCAAATAGTCACGTACCTTGAGGCCAATCGCAAGGGTGAAATTTTTCTCTTGATAAGATCCATTGGTTGCACCTGGATCTGCACCACCATGGCCAGGATCGATAACAATTCGGGCGATTTCAATCACCCCCTTGGTTGTATTCTAGTAATATCTTATGCAGCATTCATAGAGTATGCTTGGACGCATCACGAATCGGGATGAGAGCTAAGAACTCGATCGTTAAAAGAGGGAATAAGTCGCTGGTGCGCCCCTTTTCCTAAGTGTCCAGTCAACCACCTCCTTTCTCTCATAATCTAGCTAGTGAGGAGGTGAAACGATGGATAGAAGTATTTTGACGCAACGAAAACTGTGTCATCTAAAGGGAACACAAAAAATCACTTGGAATGTCAAGCGTGTGCTCGGTGCTGATGAAAGGGGTCGATTTCCTAATCTTGGGACAGGAGTGCGTGTAGGCATTATCGACACAGGAATTGATTTTACTCACCCTGATTTAACGACGAATATAAAGGGGGGAGTAAATCTTATCCAATCTGAGAAGCCTCCACAAGATGAAAACGGACATGGTACGCATGTAGCTGGCATCATAGGGGCACGTAATAGCAAGACAGGAATTATAGGGATTGCTCCGCAAGTTTCTCTATATGCGATTAAAGTATTAGATAAGTATGGACTGGGGACCATGCGTACCATGATTCATGGGATCAAATGGGGAATTGATAACCATATGCATATTTTAAACATTAGTATTACAGGAGAAATCTCCAGTCCGCCTGAACTAGTAGATGTGATTGAGTTAGCGGAGAAAAAAGGGATTTTAGTGGTAGCTGCTAGCGGTAATCGAGGAAACTCAAGAGGAAAAGGAGACTGTGTAGAATCTCCAGCTCGTCTTCCAAGTGTAGAGGCGGTAGCCGCGTTGGATCGAGAAAACCGCCGTGCCCCCTTTTCTGCTACCGGTCCGATGGTAAATATAGCAGCACCCGGCGTTCAGATATTAAGCACATATTTAAACGGCCGCTATGCGAAAATGAGCGGCACCTCGATGGCAGCACCACATGTGACGGGTGTAGCTGCCTTATTGAAGCACGCCCATCCACAAGCCGATGATAAAAAACTACGAATGTATCTGCACAAACGTGCTCAACGATTAAATTTCAGAAGAGACAGTCGATTGACTGGGGTAGGATTGGTCCAAGTATGAGTGAATCTGTCAGAAGTGGCTACAGGTAAGTCGTGGAGGAAGGTGAAGCCCTCCTCCCTCCTACTTAAGAAGGAGCATCGAGCAAAAAGATTAAAGAGAGTTGGCTATTGCGAAGGGACCTATTTTAGAGAAGTTAAGGCAGTTGTCTATACATATAAGCCGTGAGCAGAATATGTAGGTAATGTACCTGACTTAAAAAGGAGGAGAGAATGATGTATCCTTACTATCCATATCCCTATTATCCTTACGGGAACGGTGCCTATACCAATCAAAAACCGAGTGATTATGTAGGGCAAGTAGTGAATGCGACCGTGGCGGGCCTTGTTCAGCGACCGACGACGATTTTTATTCATCAAGCTGGGAGTTGGAGGGGTTCCGAATGGGTTGTCGTTGTTTATCCCTATCATGATGGCAAGGCTTGTCGTTTAGCTAAGAATCGTGTAGATGTAGCCGATGTGAACATTGTAAGTTAAGTAAGCTTTGCTTTTCAGGTGCAGGGTCTACAGAATCTTGATTCTGTAGACCCTGCACCTACGTAATCAACCACATTAAATAAGATTAAGTAATAATTAATAGAAAGTTCACCGATCGAATATATTGGAATGATAGTATACGTGATGGGTTAATCATCTGCTGATGAGAAATAACATGACGTGGGGTGTAAATATGAAAAAACGTACGATGGTCGTTACGGGACTTCTATCCTTATCCTTACTTGCTACCTCCTTTGTTCCTGCTTCTGCCTATCAAAAACCAGATCACCACCGCCTGCAAGGAAAAGCCAAAAATATTATTCTCTTTGTGGGAGACGGGATGGGACAAGCTCATCGCGACGCGATCCGCTTACATGATGTGGGATTGGAAGGGGAGCTAGCGATGGACATGCCGATCACAGGATCGGTACGGACACGTTCGGCTAGTGACTTCGTGACGGATTCAGGTGCAGCCGCTACTGCCATGGCCATTGGCCATAAAACGAACAACCAGAGTATCGGCGTAGATGCAAACGGAGATCCCTCCGAGAGCATTTTGGAACTTGCTAAAAGGAAAGGGAAAAAAACCGGTATTGTCACAACCACGAGAGTGACAGATGCCACTCCAGCTGCTTTTGTTGCTCATGTAGAAAGCCGCAAGGATGAAAATGAAATTGCCCGGCAGATCATAGAAGAGAGCCGTCCTGATGTGATCTTGGGTGGAGGAGAAAACTTCTTTTATCCTGAGGGAACTGAAGGGGCTTATCCGGATACGGAAGAAAGCAAAAGCCAAGGAGAGTATGGAAATTTAGTAGAGAAAGCCAAAGAGCAAGGGTATCAATATGTGACCAATGAAGCAGAGTTAGAAGCGGCAAATGGCAAAAAACTTTTGGGTTTGTTTGCTAATGAAGGCATGATCGTCAAGGGAGTAGAGGGAGAAGGGGACTACGATCCCGCTGTCACGTTACCCAAGATGACCGAGAAAGCCATCGAAACCCTATCGAAGAACCGAAAAGGCTTTTTCTTGGTAGTGGAAGAGGAAGGGACCGATGAGCTCAGTCATGTCAACAACGCCGAAAAGATGTTGGAAGCTGGGAAAGCATTAGATGATGCGGTAGCGGTTGCGAAAGATTATGCAAAAAAACATCGGGATACATTGGTCATTGTTGCGGCTGACCATGAAACGGGTGGGCTTACTGTCGAAAAAGTGAAGGACAATGATGAATCAGGAGATGGTATCTCACAAGAGGATGGCCCCTTTGTGATTGCCGGAACCTCCGAAGAGTTTATCATTGATTGGACGACCAAAGGGCACACCGCCACCAATATTCCTCTTACCGCTATCGGACCAGGTGCCAAATACTTTCAAGGTGTATACGAAAACACTCACATTTACGAAGCGATGAAACGAGCCATGACGCGGCGGCGCTAAAGAAAACCCCCTCTCATCAATCAGATGAGAGGGGGTTTTTTCTATGCTACGAGAGACTTGATGCTCCCATGTTGACTGCTTTCATCCGAGGCGTGTGGCACCAACCATGCGCGTTTTCTATGATGAAGTGGTTGGCTCTTCCATAACATCTACATCAACCAATCCTTCTTCATCTGTTGGGGGACTTTTGGTTACAGACAAGCGGGTCACACTACGGTGATCTGCTTCTTTAACGATGAATTTCCAGTCGAGATAACGAACGAAATCATCAACCTCTGGTACCTTCTGTAACTGTGAGAAGACCCAACCGCCAATCGTATCATTATCCTCGTCATCAATATCGATGTCAAAGTAATCATTTACCTCCTCAATGAGGAGACGGGCATCAATTGAGGTTTCTTCTCCATTTTTCAAATAGAAGGGACGTTCGTTGTCAAATTCATCTTGAATCTCACCGACGATCTCCTCAATGATATCTTCGGTGGTCACAAGACCAGCCGTTCCACCATACTCGTCAACGACAATGGCCATTCCTGCCCGATTTTTTTGCAATGTGCGTAAGACATCCTTGATCTCCATGGTTTCCGGAACCAGCAGGGTGAGGCGAGCCAGAGATGCTAACTGGGGCTCTTTGCCATCGAGCAATTGTTCATACACATCACGAATATGAACGATGCCAATGATGTCATCCTTGTCTTCACGACACAAAGGAATTCGGGTGACCCCTGCTTGTTTGATCACTTCTAGGTTTTGCTCCAGTGGATCTTCGGCATAGAGGCAGATCATATTGACACGTGGCACCATGATTTCACGTGCGACACGATCAGCGAACTCAAAGATGTTGTCAAACAGCGAAAGTTCGGTTTGGTCGATCATGCCACTTTTGTGACTCTGAGCCATCAACATTCGAATTTCATCTTCGGTATGGGCCGTCTGATGATCACTTGCCAGGCCAATGCCCAACCACTTTAGAATTTGATTGGCCGATCCATTGAGAAACCAGATGAAGGGATAAAAGGTCTTATAGAAAACATTCAGGGGTGCTGAAATCCATAAGGTTGTCCCCTCCGCTCGCCGAATGGCTAGCGACTTTGGTGCCATCTCACCTAGGACGATATGTAGGAAGGTGATGATGGTGAAGGCGATTCCAAACGAAATGGTTTGTAAGAGCCATGCAGGTAAACCGAAGGGCTCAAGCAACGGCTCAATGATGTAGTGGGATAGAAAAGGCTCACCAATCCAGCCCAGACCAAGCGAAGCCAATGTAATACCTAATTGAGTAGCAGATAAATAGGCATCCAAATTGGCTACAAGTTTTTGCGCCATTTTGGCGCGCATGTTGCCTTCTTCTGTCAATTTGGCTAAACGTGTCGTGCGAACTTTTACTAACGCAAACTCAGAAGCAACGAAAAAGCCATTTAATAAGACGAGAAAGACAACAAGTATTAGGTTGAATACGATTCCAAATAAACTGGGGTCATCCAACAGTCATTAACCTCCTCAAGAAAATGCAGACGATTTATTTCCCTACCAGTTAAACGTATTGACGGGACAAATGGTTTCTATTCTTCTGTTCCTATCTTTTACTCATAGCAACTGAATAAAGAGCGTTGCTAAACCAAAATAGATAATGAGAGAGAAGACGTCATTAATCGTTGTAATCAGTGGTCCAGATGCAACCGCTGGATCAATATCGGCGATGTTGAGTACAAGAGGAATGAGCGCTCCTACAAAGGTACCGATAAGAAGAGTACACCATAAGGCGGCACCAATGACCAGCCCTAAATAGACGTTTCCTTCCATTAAGGTAACGACGCCGACGATGACCGCACTACAGATCGTACCGATAATCATGCCGACCAGTCCCTCTTGTCCTAAGACGCGTAGATATTTATCGCGTGTCAGTTGCCCGGTAGATAGTCCCCTAATGACCAATGCCAACGATTGGGTTCCTGTATTTCCTGTCATCCCTGCGATCATCGGCATAAAGAAAGTAAGGGCAGCCACACGTTGAATGGTCGTTTCGAATAGACCGAGCAGGTTGGCGGTGAAGACTCCGATGAACAATAGAAGTAAGAGCCAAGGGACACGGTAGCGTGCAGAGGATAGTGGATTGGTGATGACTTCTTTTTCAGAGTAGCCAGCGGACAGCTTGGAGATGTCCTCCTGTGCTTCTTCGATCAACACATCAATTATATCGTCTACCGTTATGATACCTAATAACCGCTCTTCTTCATCAGTTACAGGGATAGCCAGAAAATCGTACCGCTCCAATAATTTTGCCACTTCTTCTTGATCCATCTCTGGGGGAACAGAAATGACTCGTTCATACATAATATCACGAATGAATGTCTCTGGTTGAGCGATGAGCAACTCACGCAGGGAGACTACCCCGACCAAGCGATCATCGGCATCCGTGACAAATACATAATAGACCGTCTCCGCTTGTGGTGCCTCTTGCCGTAAGTATCGGATCACATCGTCGGCTGTATAATGATTATATACACTGACGTACTCCGTCGTCATCTTACCGCCAGCGGTATCTTCAGGATAATCGAGCAAAGCGCGAACCTTCTCTGCTTCTCCCTCCTCCATGGTGGTGAGGAGATGTTGCACACTGCTCTCTTCTAATTCACCAAGAAGGTCAGCCACTTCGTCGGAAGACATGAGATTAAGTACTTGGGCCGCTTTTTCGGGTCCAAGGGTGACAATCACTGCTTGCTGATCAGCTGCTTCGAGCTCTTCTAATAAATCGCCAATCTCTTCACGTGTCAGGTGTTCTAAAAGATGACGTTGATGAAGAGGGCTGAGTTCAAAAAAGATTTGTGCGAGATCGTAAGGTTGTAGCTCATCTAGCAAGGGGCGCAACCGTTTGGGATCCCGCTTTTGAAGGAAGATCTGCATTTGTGCGATGTCTTTTTGGCGGGTATCTGTTGACAAGGCTACTCCCTCCTCGCTTATTAACAGTACTTCGACTGCTACCATGATATCAGATTATGGCGGGCTTTCAAACTGGGTCATGATGTGGGTTGTCTTGGGCAAGCTATAAGAAAAGATGAGGAAGGAGGGAAAACGCGTTGTTTAAGATGAGAATCCCGGAAATTGGACCCATTCGAGAACCGGAGATTACCAATCCGGTAGAACCTGAGACAACATCGCCTGAACAACCCCAACCGATACGGGAAGATCCTCAACCTCCCGATCGAACCAATGAAGCCCGTGAAAAGCCTGAGATCGTATTCATTTGAATAACGAGGGAACATAAATAGAAGCAGCGGAGAATGGAAATCATCCCGCTGCTTCTTACTCTGGGTCCTTCTTATTTGGCTTCGGTTATTTCTTCAATGTGAAAGGAGAATGAAGTTTCTTCCTTTTCGATGCCAGATATGGAGACGACCGTGGTTGGATAAGTAATCGCTTGCGTTACCATTGCTCCTTCTGGAGGTGGAATTTCTTCAGCATAAACATGAATGGTGTCCGCTTCTTTTTCTACTTTGGTTACTTCAATTTGGTAACCACCTGTATTGCGTTCCCCTAAGCCGAGTACAAGATAAGTCTTTTCTTCTTCTTTAACGGCTTGACCGCCGCCTTCTGTCTTCATTTCTTCAACTTTCTTCTTTACGGTATCCGGTAATTGCTTCGCTTTCACTTCTTCATAAACCATGGAAACATTGTCGCCTCCTGATTCCGTTTCGGATTGGGTGCCTGGATTTTCGGAAGATGGCTCATCGGTAGCATTTCCCGTGCCACATCCGGCTAAAATAATCATAAAGCTTGCGATGACCAAAGTCATAAAGAATCGATTCATAATTGGTTCCCTCCATATTCCGTTCTTACTCTTCTAGACGTGAGTGAGTGGAGGAAAGTTGCACAGATATCCTTTTCTAATATTCTAACATAATCCGAGGTGAGGAGGAAGAAAATTGACCATCCAAATCGATGATCCCCCCCTTCTAATTGGTGGTGACGGGACGATCCTCGTCAAATCGGATCATTCCGGAATGACTCTCGTGAGGGAGGAGGTAGAACGCTTCGCTGAGCGGGTGAAAAGTCCACAAGGGATGCACACTTATCGCATAACCCCTGTATCTCTTTGGAATGCAGCGGCTAACGGTCTTCGGTGCGAAGACGTGCTCGCCACACTGTGTAGATTTGGACAAATCGAAGAGGTGCCCCTTCCAACGAGGGAATGGATTCAACAAGAAATGGGCCGCTATGGACAAATTTCGATAGAAAAGAAAGGGGAAGAGGTGCTTTTATCTTGTAAGAACGACAGGTTGATCGAAAAATTAAAAGCACAGAAATTGATTCAAAAAGAAGGTAGACAAAAAGCTCTGTACAAGATGAAAGAAGAAGACCGGGGACAAGTGAAGCAAGAGTTGATGAAATGGGGGTGGCCAGTTCAAGATCGAGCCGGATACCGAGGGGGCGAGTCACTTGCTGTACACTTTCGCGAGACCACTCGACTGCGGGATTACCAGCAGGAAGCGTTGGAACGGTTTTACCAAGGAGGAGCCATCGACGGGGGAAACGGGGTACTGGTGTTGCCGTGTGGAGCAGGAAAAACTGTGATCGGCTTAGCGGCGATCGAACGCTTGGGAAAAGCAACCCTGATCTTAACGACCAATCGCACCTCGGTACGGCAATGGATCCGTGAGTGCAAGGAAAAATTAGTGCTGTCTGATGGGATGGTGGGTGAATATAGCGGGGAATGCAAAGAAGTGAAGCCGATTACAGTAGCCACGTATCATATTTTGACCCATCGCCATGTATCGCAGCAGGTTTTTTCCCATATGAAGCTATTTCAAGAGCGCGATTGGGGGCTCATTATTTATGATGAAGTGCATCTTTTACCAGCCCCTCTCTTTCGTGTGACAGCGGGACTACAAGCCACCCGTCGGTTAGGTTTAACGGCTACCTTGGTCCGCGAAGATAAGCGTGAGGAGGAAGTCTTCTCACTTATTGGTCCCAAGCGGTTTGATCTCTCATGGAAACAATTAGAGGAAGATGGGTGGATTGCCACCGCCCACTGCCGGGAAATCCTTATTTCCATGACATCAGAGCGTCGCAAGCGTCTAGCAATGGCTCCAAAACGTGAGCAAATTCGTATTGCGGCAGAAAATGAAAGAAAAGAAGAGCTGGTACAACAGATCATCTCGCATCATAAGGATGAGAAAATCCTGGTGATCGGGCAATACTTATCTCAGCTGGAACGTATCGCGGCTCGCTTGAAAGCCCCTCTCCTGACAGGCAAAGTAACAGGAAAGAAGCGTGAGCAACTTTATCAGCAATTTCGTGAAGGAGACTTACGCATCTTAATTGTTTCCAAGGTAGCGAACTTCGCTATTGATCTTCCTGATGCAAGCATCGCCATTCAAGTATCAGGCATGTATGGTTCAAGGCAAGAAGAGGCACAGCGACTGGGAAGGATCTTGCGTCCAAAGAAGAAAAATCATGCCTATTTTTATTCGCTTGTGACAAGGGATTCGATTGAACAAGCACATGCGCTCAAACGGCAACTATTTCTTGTTCAACAGGGATATTCATACGATGTAGTTAAAGAGAACGAATGGAAGGAGTGAGTAGATGAGATCACTATCGGTGTGTTTAGATTCCTTTTCTGAAGAAGGACGGCAACAGGTGGCTCATAAGCATGGTGTATCCCCTCTACTGCTGGAAAAGAAGTTGACCGACCCCGGCCATTTAGAAACGGTAAGGGATCGATTGTCCAGCGTGGATTGGCGCGTCTTTACCCGCTTCTTGTTTGATACCCCAACTGGTATGAGTGAAGAGGTTCTACTGCAGAAACACAGGGAAGTCCCCATGCGTACATTGTTGGCGCTTACCCGTCTTCGCCAACTGGGTTTGCTCTATTGTTTACGCAAACCATGGGGAGAGAAATGGTTTTTTTGTCCGGAAGAAGTGAAAGAAGCTTGGCTACAATTGCTCCGTCCCACCGCTAAATTGGCACGAAAGAAGAATGTTCATCCTATCGGGGAAAAAGGAGGAGTCAGTCAAGACTTTTTTCACTTTCTACACATGATTGAACGGGATTCGATGACGTTGACAGGGACAGGCGAGATCCCTCTTCGGCAACAAAAAAAGATGGGGGCTGAATTGGACCTCCGTGATGAGGAGTTGGGATCGGTAGGACGGATGCTGGTGAAAACAGGTGTGCCGGTAATTCAGCTGATGTTGACGTGGGCAGAAGCCCTACAATTGATAGAGAAGAAAGGGGATCGGTTGCAACTTCAGCCTTTAAGAATGCAGCGATGGCTTCAATTAAGTGCCTTAGAGATGGAGTCCGTTCTCTATCGATTGGTGAAAGCTCAATGGATAGAGCTGACGGAGGGAGCATGGGGATGCTGGTGGTTGTTAGAAAAGCAACGCTCCGGTTGGGTGTGGGTCACCGACTGTCTCAAGCAGTGGCGTGAATTAAGTGGAGAAGGGACGATTCCTCTATCTAAACAGGAGAGTCTGGTATGGGAAGAGTGGCTTAGTATACTTCAGGCATTTGGCTGGGTGGAGCGAGGGGAAGTGCAAGAGCAACGTTGCTTTCGCTGGATAGATGCCGCACCTACCTTTGAGCAGCAACCGGTGGTTGCTTCCGTCTATGTGACAGCGGATTACGAGGTGCTATTGCCTCTTCTTTTCTCGCCAAGAAAACGGTGGAATCTTGCTCGTTTTGCCGACTATATGGGGGGAGAGCAGGTACTCACCTATATGCTTACGAAGGAATCTGTGTGCCGCGGGACCCAAATGGGGCTGACAGGTGAGGATATGGCTCGTTTTTTGGAAGAGGTAAGCCAGAACCCCTTACCCTCTAACGTGAGACACACCCTCCTCTATTGGTCTCAACAAAACAAAATTTGTCTACGAAGTGCGACCGTCTTGGAGTTAGGGGATCCACAGATGGCAGAGGAAGTAGTCAGTAACCCGCAAATTCAGCCTTACCTAAAAGTGCGAGTAGGGGCCAGTGGATTTGAGGTTGATCCCGCACAAGCAGAAAACCTTACCCGTATGTTGCAAGCAGAAGGGTATGAATTAAGCGAAAGCCCATACTCCCAACCGGATTGGTTTTCCGAAGATGGAGAAGAGGCGGGAATCCAGATCAAAAACTGGATACAACAGGAGGAGGGAGAAGTTGTTGCACAGTATCCTTGCTGGGAAGACGTTGTACCGGAAGTTCGGTCATTACCTGATATCTGGACAAAAGGATTACGTTCTTATCATGAAAGTACGCTTCAAGCGATGATACGTGCTTCCCTTCGTTTTTATTTGCCTTTACGTGTGGAAGGTAGTGGAGAAGGCGGGGCTGAGGAGCTTATACCGCTCCGCTTGGAGAGACAGGAAGGGACATGGGTGCTAGAAGGAGAATCGACTGCAGGTGCACAGAAGAAACTAAAAGTAGATGAGATCAACCGTATGCAATTGATGCTTCCGGAAGAAGAAGAGCGAATATAGCAGGGATTTCCTGCGGAGAAAGCGAAATCTTATCATGAGAGGTGTAGCTGTTTTTTTATAAAAAATAGAAGGGAGGGATTGGATGCAGGTGGAACCGAAAGCCAAAATGGAGCATGTACGAAAGGGGGAAGAAGTCCCTCGCTTTACTGGGGAGTTTATATGGAAATGGGTAGGTGCATTCTTTGTCTCTTTGGTGATGTGGACAGATCGTATGGGAAAGGTCTCTCGGTATGGGGCTCTCTTTCGTACTTCCCTGTTGATTGCTCCCCTTCTCTTTAACGAGTTTCGCGTACTATTTATGGATAATCTCCTCCTCACAGGGTTCTATACCTTTTTGATTGTGGTGGTTCTTGCGCAATCGGCGATCCGCATGCTAGGAGATTACGACTCCTATTTCTACTCTGAATTTGCTGAATTTATCTTTTTCCCCACTCATTTTGAAGAAAGAAAGAAGTGGGAAAAAGAAGTGTCACCACAATTAGAAGAGCTGAAGTGGAAAAATCGGCGATTGGAAGAAGAGCTACAAGAGAGTATGGAGGATCAGCTGGCAGCGGAAGAGTTGGCTACCAAGCTAGGCGGGGAGCTGCGCCTATACGAGGCGATTATACACCATCCCTATGAGATCGAACCCGATTTGCTATTAGATCGACTACATAAAGAAATGAGTGACGAATGCACAGCGGCAGCCATCTATGAACGCCGGGAAGGAACCATCGACTTGGTCGGCTCGGCAGGTGCACTGTTTCAAAACCGCTTTTCACTAGAAGAGGAAAGTCCAGAAGTGGACTGTATCCTCTATGAGAAAGATGTCATATCTCAGAATGAACAATTTCCATATGAGTATAGCTATAGCATGAAGGTGCCTGCGGGTTGTTTTGTTTGCATATTTCGGATGGAAAGTACAAATAAGGGCATCGTTTCGAACTACCTTTATGATATAATGATGGAGAAGAAACACTTACTACTGATAGGTTCTCGCATATTAATGTCACGAAAAACTAATCGGCAGGCGGTGAAACCCTTTGATTGATAAGAAATCAAAAGAAGCCCCCATTAATGCCAAAGGTAAATTTAAGAAACTAAAATCACTTGATACAAGTAAGGCTTGGACACCAGAACGGGTTCAGCGAGAGCTTGAAGAAGTGATGAAACGAAAGCGCAAAAGCACCAAGCATGGGCTAGTGTGAAAATAGAAGCTGGTATCCCGTTGATTAGCGGGGTATTTTTGTATAGATGAAGAGATCAAGAATAGATGGAGGGAAATACGATGGCAACATTAGATATGACCGATATCTTTCTCACCATCGAGCAATTGGTAGGAGAAATGAAACATTGTGATGAGATGAAGCGCTATCGTGAAACTAAAGCAAAAGTAGCAGAAGATGAAGAAGCGCAAACCTTGATTCGTCAGTTCCAAGGGTATAAAGAAAAGGTGGAAGAGGTAGAGCGCTTTGGACATTTTCACCTGGATTACCGTTCAGCTAAAAAGGAAGCGGAAGATTTTCGGAAAAAACTTTCCTCCCATCCAGTGATCGGGGCGTATATGGAAGCGGAGGAGAAGTTGGATCAATTGCTCAGTGAAGTGTCTCGTCTGATAGCAGAGCCGGTCTCCGAAGCGATCAAAGTGCCAATCAATGATCCTTCCACTCTCAAGAAGCGGAGAAGCTGTGGGTAAGAATGTGCGAAGGTTTGTGGCTGGTCGGTTTGAAGAAGTAAAAAGCTCGCCATATGCCATGTTAATGGCGATGTCGTTCACTTGCGATGGAGGCGGTACAATACACAGTCGACACACTCATTGCCACAGCAAAAACTTTTTTCGTGAGGAACAAGGAATTGAAAACGAAAGATGAGCGCCGATTGGCTTTTTCGTACAAACTGACAACGGAAATTTAAGTCAGTATGGGCAGTTACTCGTTTGGCACAGCGATGTAGAAGAGCGAGGATGTCCGACTGATCGCTTGCTGGACCCCCTTGGATGTAAAGAAAATGGATGCCTGAATAGGCTTTGCATTGAATATCATGACAATGGGGGTCTTTCTTTATGCAAGTAAGAAGGCGTGAGAAAGATTGCTCAAACAAGTGGGATTCCTCCTTTAGTTATCTGCGAATGAAGCGAAGAGCCCGAATAGGACCCCCTTCTACTTTACTAGAGCACAGTCCTGCTTCCTTGAACCCACTCCTAGAATGAGGTAAGATGAAGAGAGAATGAGTCGCGATAAAAGGAGCCAACTGGCATGAAAACAACAGAGCGACTGGGATTGGCTATTTGGGTAAAAGATGTTAAACCGGCACGATCGCTTGGTCGGCTAGGAAATATTCACTATATATCTAAACGATTAAATTATGTTTGTCTCTATATTGATGGACATGAACCAGAAAAAACGATTGATAACATTAGAAAAATGCCATTTGTACTAAAGGTAGAACGATCAAAGAGGCAAGAATTAAAGACAGAATATGATCGTTCGTTTGATACACCACAATACTGATGATAGATCGCCTGAGAAAAATCAGGCGTTTCTTTATAGAAAAATATTTCGACAACCGAAATAGTGATGGGAGGGGTTCATTTGCCGATATGGCGACGGAATTTATATATTTTAATGGTCTGTCAGTTCTTGGTATTTGGAGCGATGACAATGATTATTCCTTTTCTCCCTCTCTATTTACGTGAGTTGGGGGTAGAGGATGCATCAGAAGCACAAATATGGGCAGGTGTGATCTTTGGTGTTAATTTTTTGACCGTCTTTATTTTTGCCCCGATTTGGGGAACGCTAGCGGACCGCATCGGACGAAAGATTATGGTTTTACGTTCCGGATTTGGGATGATGGTTGTTATTCTTTTGATGAGTTTAGCAACCTCTCCCATTCATCTATTATTTTTACGTTTATTAAACGGAACGGTATCCGGCTTTATTCCGGCATCCATTTCCCTTGTTGCTACCAATACACCGTCGAAGCACTCGGGCTACGCACTTGGAATGTTGCAAGCTGGAGGCGTATCAGGCTCTATCATGGGTCCTTTTATAGGGGGATTGTTAGCAGAGTGGATCGGCTTTCGTATGATCTTCTTGGTCACCGGCTTGGTTGTTGGATTGGCCGCTGTTGTGGTCTTGTTATTCGTCAAAGAAGAGGTGAAGCCCGATCCGAATGCACAGCGGCCTGGCTTTTTTCAACAGGGGGCAGAGATCCTACACCATCGCTCGCTCCTTCTCCTCTTTTCGGTTGGTTTTATGATTCAGTTTTCCATTATGTCACCGATGGTACAGATGCCACTCTTTGTTGATCAATTGGGTGCCCCGGGAGGGTACATTGCTTTCTTTGCTGGATTGGTGACTTCGATTGCGGGGTTGGCCAATATGCTTACTTCCCCCCGTTTAGGAAAGTTAGCAGATCGACATGGTGCAGAGCGGATTTTGTTTTTCGCCATGTTGGGTGCAGCGTTGATTCATATTCCTCATGCTTTGGTAAGCTCCATATGGACGCTTCTCATCGCACGTTTTCTCTTGGGAATGTGTTTAGGTGGTTTATTGCCTTCTCTGCACTCATTAATCCGTCAGTATGCTCCCAAAGGAAAAGAGAGTACGGCCTTTGGTTATAATACCAGCGCGGCTTCATTAGGAAATATGTTGGGACCCATTACGGGAGGGTTTTTGTCAGGAATTATTGGGATCAGAGGCCTATTCCTGGTGACAGCAGTTTTCTTAGTTCTCGGCTCCTGGTGGTTGCGGTTTGGGCTACGAAAAGAGGGGATGAATAGAGAAGCTAGGACGCATGAGCATGCTCACTCTGCTTGAGGTTATGCGAACCCCCAATCGACTGATAAAACAAACCATCATCTAGGATGGATGTCCCGTGCAAGCTCTGCTCCTCACGCATAGGTTATAGAGAATCGAAGAATAAAAATATGCGTGATGAGAGGATGACCACTTTGCTTCAGCAATTGATTGCCAATATGGCACGAAGACACCTCGGAGCATCGAGAGGAGGTCCAGGTGGAGGGATATTCGGACCGGGTCGCGTTCCACAAGGAGCGGGTCGGCCACCTGGTAGTCCTGGTGCTGGCGGTCCGTCAGGTCCTGGATATGAAGGCTCTGGTGGATTTGGAATGGGCGGTCCTGGCCAAGGCGGACCTCCTGGCCCCGGTATGAGCGGCCCTGGTGGTCCAGGAATGGGAGGTCCCAGTGGCCCCGGAATGGGAGGCTTTCCCGGTCCTGGCAGTCCAGGAATGGGAGGTCCCGGTATGAGAGGACCCGGTGGTCCTGGAATGGGAGGTCCCGGTATGAGAGGGCCCGGCGGTCCAGGAATGGGAGGTCCCGGTATGAGAGGACCCGGCGGTCCAGGAATGGGAGGTCCAGGTCCCGATATGAGTGGACCCGGTGGCCCCGGAATGGGAGGCTTTCCAGGCCCCGGCATGAGAGGCCCTGGTGGCCCCGGAATGGGAGGCGCACCCGGTCCTGGTATGAGAGGTCCAGGCGGCCCCGGAATGGGAGGCTTTCCAGGCCCCGGCATGAGAGGACCTGGCGGTCCAGGAATGGGAGGTCCCGGACCCGGCATGAGAGGACCTGGCGGTCCAGGAATGGGAGGTCCCGGACCCGGCATGAGAGGACCTGGCGGTCCAGGAATGGGAGGTCCCGGACCTGGCATGAGAGGACCTGGCGGTCCAGGAATGGGAGGTCCTGGTCCCGGCATGAGAGGACCTGGCGGTCCAGGAATGGGAGGTCCTGGTCCCGGCATGAGAGGACCTGGCGGTCCAGGAATGGGAGGTCCCGGACCCGGCATGAGAGGACCTGGCGGTCCCGGCATGGGAGGTTTTGGTCCCCGTACAGATGCCTGGTAACATGGGTTGAATACAAATGAATGAGTGGTTAGAGCTCCTGAATGGGGGCTCTTATTCTTTTATTCTAGAGTGAACGATTTTATTTAGTAAAATATGGTTTTATATATGGGGAATGACCGTGGAAGGCAAGGGTGAGAGCTCAGCCCAAGAATGGTTAGAAGGTGGGGAGCGGTTTCTCCTTGAGAGACTATGCGCCGTGTATCAGCCTTGGATCAGGCGACGTTAGAAGATGTCGCTACCGGTCTACTCCACTTCAAGAGAGCCTGAAGCTCCCATGCGATCTGCTTTCATCCGATGGCGTGTGGCACAACCCAAGAGTGTTTTCTTCGCAAAGGGGTCTTTCATTGCAGGGGAAAAAGGATTATCCTTGATAGAAAGAGGATTGCTTGTAGGTAGTCATTGTCGATCATAAACACGGGTACATATAATGGTGCGCATAGTATTGAAGGAGTGAGGCAGATGGGGTTCTTTGATGAGTTGAAGAATAAAGTGGGGAAAAGTGTAGAAACTACGAGCCATCGATCGAAAAGGATGTTGGAAACAAGCAAGCTGTCGATGAAGATTAAAGGGATAGAAGATGATATTAAACGTTATCATCATCGATTGGGAATAGCAGTTTATCAAGCATGGGGGAAGGAGACCCCGATAGAAGAAGAAGAGAGTGTTACGGAAACGATAAAATCTTTGGAGATGCTACATCAACAAAAAGAAAAATTAGAGCAGGAGCGACTCTCCCTTCAAAATAAGATTCCGTGTTCGGGCTGTAGTGAGTGGGTAGAGCGTGATTTGGATGCGTGTCCTACCTGTGGACGACTCCTCCCCATTTCCCAACCCGTTTTGGATGATAAAGAAGAGTTGTCCTACTCTACTAACTCCGCGGCGATCTCACTTGGATCTGATTCCTCTCCAGCAGGGGGTGTGACGCAAGACAGGAAATCGATTCAAGACCCGGTGTCCATCCAACAGCAAACATCACCATCACAGCAATCCACACCCTCTGAGCCATTACAGGAGAAGCAACAAGCATTAGATGAGGGCGAGCATGCATCTGCTTCTTCTTATCATGAAACCGGCTCAGATCAGGATCAACGCTCTGCGAAAGAAAGCGAACTTTCCTCCTCTGGAGAAGGGCAGGCAGAGGTGCGCATGAATAAGGTGACCCCTCCTGTGGTGGAGCTGTTGATTTGTCCGTACTGTGGAGGACAGATTTCTGAGCAGGATGAACAATGTCCACACTGTTCGTATTCATTCTAATTTCGATGAAATGAGGTGGGTGCTAGTGAAGAGACAGGTGATAAAGAAGGTCAAGTCGCTTGTGAAGGTAGCTGAAACCACCAAAGGAGAAGAACAGATTGTCGATGGATTTCATCGTAAGATGAAGAAAAGGGGAGGAATTTCGGAGCTAAGAAACAAATTGAAGGTGATGTACGCCTATTTTCGCCATCCTCAAACCAGCAAGAAGAAAAAGGCACTAGTGGGAGCGGCTCTTCTCTACTTTATTCTTCCTGCAGATGTACTCCCTGATATTCTCCCTTTGATGGGCTATGTGGATGATGCAGCAGCGGCTGTATTTGTTTGGAATCTACTTTCACGCGAATTGGATCGTTTTCAGGCAGATGGGATGACAAATAAGTCGACAGATTTCTAAAATTGAAACTTAAATGATGGAAAGGTCTGTGATATAATGTGAGCAAGTCTTGTTATTGGTGTTCAACGAAAGAGAGATGTCCACTCTCATGAATATGGCTGATAGGGTTAGGGAAAGGGGCAAGTATCATGAAGCATGAATCCGTGGCAATCACCATAACAAGCGGAAAAGGCGGTGTGGGTAAAACCACGACGGTTGCATCTGTCGGTCTCGGTCTTGCACAACTTGGGAAAAAAGTGTGCTTGGTCGATACGGATATTGGCTTACGCAAGCTGGATTTGATGCTCGGCCTAGAGAATCGAATCGTGTACGATCTCGTCGATGTGATAGAGGGTACTAGCCAATTGCGTCAATCGCTCGTTAGACATAAAGAGTATCCTGAATTGGCACTGCTACCAGCGGCCCAGACGAGGTATAAAGAGGAAATTACGTCGAGCGAAATTATGCATGTGGTGAATGAATTGCGAGAGGAGTTTGAATACATCCTTATTGATTCGCCTGCTGGTATTGAAGGAGGATTTCGTAATGCGATTGCGCCTGCTGATCGAGCGATTCTCGTGGTCAATCCAGAAATCCCCTCGGTACGTGACTCCGATCGTGTTATCGGTCTGTTGGAGTCAGCTGACTTAAAAGGAATCGATCTCATTGTGAACCGGGTTCAGCCAGGAATGATAAGAGATGGAGATATGTTAAGTGTGGAACGTGTGCAAAATCATTTGGCTATCAACCTTCTCGGAATTGTTCCAGAGGACAAGCGGATTATTCGCTCCTCTAATACAGGTGAACCCGTCATATTGGATGCCAAGTCGGTAGCGGGGAAATCGTTTTCAAACATTGCTCGAAGGATGAATGGGGAAGATGTTCCCTTTATGGAATTGGAAGCACCAGGCCTCATTCACCGCATAAAACGAATCTTTTCGATTGCGTAAAGTCTGGGATCGGGGTGGAAGCACGTGCTACTTCTCAATATTTTCGGGAAAGAAAAGAAAGAAGCACCCACAGCTGGAACGGCGGACGATCGGTTGTCCTTGGTGCTCAGTTATCAACGATCCGATATTGATGAACGGAAACTAAAAGAATTTCAAAAGAAGTTGGTCGACTTATGTGATGACTTTGGTTATGACGTCGTGGGACAAATTGAAATTCGTCCGCAATCGAGGAATCGAACGACCGTGCTTTTGGCAAGTATTCCTGTTCGTCTTCGCGATACAGATGCTGAATCAAACTAGAGCGCAGGTATTTAGAGCCTGCGCTCTTTTTAATGCTTTCTAGACAATTGGATTTCTTTGATCGAAGGTTTGTATTAATAAGGAAACCATCAGTGTACAGTTGAGGCAGGAAGTTAGTGGCAGGTTTTTTGTCCCCGAAGGATGGTGCCTTTCTTAGTAGCAAAAGAAGATCAAGGATGCCTAAAGGGGTTAGTATGTAGATAGAGGGATATGCCTAATCTTCCTGCATGAACTTAGACCTCACTTCTATAAGTGGGTTTTTCGATCAGATGGGTCGAACCACTGATTTCTCCGATGTTTGAGCTTGAGCTGAAACAAGTGTGATTGGAACCCTAAGGGGATGTACTGTCTATCTTATGAAGACGATCAGCCAGCAGACGAGCAACCATTGCTGTGAATTCCTTATCTTCTGAAATTGTGAACATGGCAACAGAGAAGCGAGCGTGACCGTATTGGTGCATGAGTTGGATGAGTACCTTTTCGACAGTCAGTGTCGGCTTACCATAACGGTGGGTAAAAGCCTTGAGGAGTAGTTCGTCTTCATAATCCGAAATTTTCTGTCTTTCACTGGGTGATTGATACGCACGTTGTACTGACTCTTCCAAAGAGGCAGCGACTTCTCGATTTTCCTCCCAATGATTTGTGATAGGAAGAGATTCTTTCGCATCATAGGTAGAAGGGCCTATTCGTTTGGATCGAAGCTCAGGAATTTTATAAAAACGTTCAGGAAATTTTTTGCGAAGGTAGTAGACACGTTGATAAATCGCGCCCTGTGTTCGATTCAGCTGGTCTTCCAATTGACGAATAGCAATGGAAATGGGTTGTCCTTGTTTGGAAAAGTGATTAACTGTTGTAATCACTTGTTGTTCCTCTTCTTCATCCCAACTATTCTGCCTTCCTTCTCC
Organism: Mechercharimyces mesophilus; assembly: GCF_059818345.1. Taxonomy (NCBI): domain Bacteria; kingdom Bacillati; phylum Bacillota; class Bacilli; order Caryophanales; family Thermoactinomycetaceae; genus Mechercharimyces; species Mechercharimyces mesophilus. The sequence continues at coordinate 177,806 of NZ_JCBAPH010000001.1, forward strand.
AGATGGATCGGATAATGAAGGCAATTGAGGAAACTGCTCTGGATACTCCAGACGTAGTTTGCGAGCATGCGAGACGACACCTGTATATCCCCGGTTTAAAGATGCAGCGATCTCTTGTAAAATCTCTCGCTCACTTAATCCCTCCTCCCAGCCTTTATTTAATTTTTCAATGATCTCTCTGTCTTCTTCCTCACTATACCTACCTTTTTTTGTGTCGATCATATTATCCCTCCTTGTTCTCAGTAGCTCTTTACTTCATTACTATAGCAGATAAGAAGGGAAGGTTTCTAGTGGAAAAATAGAATATAAGTAAAAAATATCTTTTATATAGATAGGAAAAAGGAAAAGGGTATAAAAAGAGGATCATATGGAAACAACGGGTATTAATTAAGAACTCTCCATATTTCTATCGTAGGAAAATCGAAATCGTACTATTCGATGTAGAAGAGAGCAGGCTATAAAGTGTTCATGAGAAGAAGTCATTTATCAGAAAAAATCTTTGAGATACTCTTCATTCTCTGGTTTTTTGCAAATGCAAAATAGATTGTTTGAGAAAGGAAGTCGCTTGGTATGAATCCACTGTCGGTAAGCGAAATCAGTTCTCTATTAACTCTACGTCATTCTTACCATTTTGATGAAAAATTAGAATCTGACTGGGAACCTGAGTCAAGAGCGATGTTGGTGATTTTGTGGGGATTGCTTGTCTATCCGCAATTGGACCCGGAATTGAAAAAACGAAAACCTTTTTCGATCCCTGTGAACAAGATCTATCGACTCTTTCATGAGTACATTGGAAGTGAGCATGAATGGAAGGAAATGCTAAATAAGTTAAATAATTATGATTATATTCGCTATACTTCTGAAGATAGTGTCACAGCAGGGACGAAGTTATGGACATCGATCGATGCAGCAAGGATGTCCCGGCCATTTCGAGAGTCTCAATTATTACGTAAGATGGAGAAATAGATCCAGAAATACGTAGAATGGAGAGATGGATACTACTTATGTTCTATCTCCCATGGATAAAAAGTTGCCGCCTAGGAGTTTTAAGTCCTCTTGTAGCGATTATAACCAGTAAAAGAAGGCATCCCCTATGTGGATGCTTTTTTGTCGTTTGACAGTAAAGTGGCATTTGCCCGCACCTCTTAATAAATAACGGAATAGGGTGACTAGAAGGATACCCATTTGTTCGAAAAACGGAGGAGGAAGTGTGAATTGAATAAAAACCTTCTGAAGTCGCTTGTCTTCGTGCCCTGTGAAGGGAAGAAGGAAGATCATTATCGTGCGGATAGAGAGGGGTGCCAATTTTACTTTTACTCTGATCGCGTGGAATTTCACTTTACAAAGGGAGAAGAGGTGTCCCATCTTGTTTTGCGGTTTGTAGAGGCTCTTCCTAGTGTATCGATGAAATTGATTGATGATGATCAGGTTATTTATCAAGGGGTTTGGAATGGGGTTGACCTTATTTTCTCAGGAAATGAGGAGCAGTTAAAGTATGACATTGTGGTGTATCCTGGAGCGTGTATGGAGAACATTCGTCTACAATATGTAGGTGGAGACACAAGCATCGATGGACAGGGAGACTTATTCGTTCACACAACCCATGGCATTCTCCGAGAAGGAAAGCCAGTAAGCTTTCAATGGTCAGAAGGAGGAAAGAGAGTCGTACCGACAGAATTTCAGAGGGACTCAGATGGCTCCTTCTGTTTTTACATTGAACAAGAGTTCTACGATCCATTGGCTGTTCTTGTTATCGATCCCATTGTATTCTACTCTACTTTCCTAGGGGGAAGTAGAGACGACGAGGGAAGAGGGATTGCCGTTGACGCTTCATTCAATGCGTATGTAACGGGTTATTCAAACTCCACTGATTTCCCAATTACTACAGGTGCTTTTCAGACGATTCTTGCCGGCACGAGTGACGTTATCGTGTCCAAATTTAATGAAGCCGGTAGCGCGTTGCTTTACTCAACGTACATCGGTGGAAGTAACGAAGAAGTAGGAAACTCCATCGCTGTCGATTTATTAGGAAATGCGTATGTGACGGGCTATACATCTTCGACCAACTATCCTATTACAGTAGGGGCTTTTCAAACCAACCTGGCAGGGATGCAAAATGCCTTTGTGACGAAATTGAATCCTACGGGTAGCTCACTTACGTATTCTACTTATTTGGGCGGAAATAATACGGATTTTAGCTTTGGCATTATTTTGGATAATGACACCAATGCGTATGTGACTGGGAATACAGATTCGACCAATTTTCCTGTTACATCAGGTGCTTTTCAAACCTTGGCGAATGACGTAGGAATTGGAGATGCCTATGTTACAAAGCTGAATCCAACAGGGACTTCGTTAATCTACTCAACATTTTTAGGGGGAGACCAATTCGATGTAGGGAATGGGATTGCCCTGAATGTGAGTAATGAAGCTTATGTAGTTGGTAGGACCTTATCGACCAATTTCCCCACGACGGCAGGAGCATTTCAAACACTTTTCAGTGGAGCGATAGATGCATTTATAACTCGCTTTAATGCTACAGGAACGTCCTTAATCTACTCCACTTTCTTGGGTGGAATTTCATCAGATGAAGGTAATTCGATTGATTTAGATGGTGGAAACAATGCATATATAACTGGTCGAACTACCTCTACGGATTTCCCAATTACAAACAACGCTTTCCAAACCCTCTTAAGAGGGTTGCAAGATGCCTTTGTGACCAAGCTAAATCCCACCGGCAGCAATTTGATCTACTCTACTTATCTGGGTGGGCGAGGGAATAGTGATTTTGGTAGTGGGATCGCGGTCAGCGCTTTTGGTGAGGCATGGGTAACAGGACAAACGACATCTACTGACTTTCCCATTACCTCGGATGCTTTCCAAGATAGTTTGGCGGGATCAACGGATGCTATTGTGACGCAGATAAGCTTTTCGGGTCAAGGGATTTCCTTTTCGTCTTATTTAGGAGGAAGAGATAGCGACGCGGGGACGGCTGTAGCGTTAGATAGTGATGGGATCGCTTATATCGTGGGTCGCACGGTCTCGACTAATTTTCCTACTACCTCCTCAGCTTTCCAATCCATCTTTGGCGGGTTTACCGATGCCTTTGTAACGAAAATAGGGCAAATGAGTACTGTTGGAGTTACAGGACCCACCGGAGCCACTGGACCTGCTGGAGCTACCGGAGCGCAGGGATCACAAGGACCGAGAGGTAGACGTGGACCACGGGGACCAAGAGGACCACGTGGCACAGGTGGAGGAGAAACGGGGCTTTGATGGCTTTAGTAGCTTCTAGCACTCACCATAAGGAATCAAGCATTCGTTATCCTACTCTCTAGCGGATGCTTTTTCTTTTGTCCATTTATAGCGAAAAGGAGGCGTCAAATGAATAACGAAACAGCACCAATAACCCTGCAACTTTTCGAAATCGAAAGGAGATGAGGTGTAATGAGCAACTAAAAGAGATCGATATCAAGGTAACCTCGGTACAGACGAAGCTATGAAAAATCTCGCGGAATATGGATATGAGCTGAAGAAAATGGGGGAGATAACGGGAAAGGCGATGCATCGCTGAAACCGTGGGACGTTTATTGCGAGGACGACAACGACGATGAAGACGAAACCGAGGCGACTTTTCAAACAGGGGACTTTGCCGAGATAGATGGCGAGATATCCTACGTCATCGGTGTGGATGAGGACGGGGAGCCGATATACTAAGCGGGTTATGACATTCCCCGGGAATGGGGGAAAGCGAAGACTTCCTAGCGCGAGAATGGGTAAGGTAGCGTTTTCTGGATTAGTAAAGTGCGGTCTGTGCGGTAGGACTCATAGTTTTAAGGAACAAGGAGCTAAGGTTGACTTCCTGCCAAACAGCATTATGAGGACGATGATACCTATACGATGTTTGAGAATAAAGGAGTAGACTGGACTTGTTTAGAGGATGAATATGAAGAGAGGAGAGAGCGTATGCTAGTAATAGACTCACGTTAAAAAGAGCCGTAGGGGAGTTATGCAATTCCTCACGGCTCTTTTCTAGTTCAACGAGTCAGAGAGAAACTCTTGTATCTGGATATTTTTACGGAACAGTCAAAAAAATCTCTAAAGCATATTGACCTTGTCATCGTGATAAGGTCTAGAATAAAAAATGATCGAGATTAATTCATTATAAAAGGAGTGGGAAAGGTGAAGATTACTTCATCAGCAATATCAGTAACGGTCAGAGATGTGCAAGCGTCCAGCATGTTTCTCAAGAAATATTTTGGTTTTACCCAGAAGTGGAGTGCAGAAGGATTTGCCTATCTAATTCATGAAGGGGATACGATCCCCATCGTTTTTTTAGAACACGGTATTGAAATTCTACCGGAAAGCATTCGCAATCAATTAGTATCTGGTCTTATCATCGCCTTTGTTGTTGAAGATATCGAAGCGGAAGAAAAGCGTTTGAAAAAGGAAGGTGTAGCTATTACTGCGGAATTACAAGAAGATCCTTGGGGAGAACGTCTTTTTCAAGTCACTGACCCAAATGGTGTTACGATTCAAGTTGTAGAATTTGTAGATCCATCAGACCAAACATATGCTAATGATGAATGGATGAGTAAACAATAAACTTCGGGTTGCTCCCAAAAAGGTCTAATCTACTCCCCTAGATACAATATATCATTGCATCACCCTTTTTGGGGATGAAATATCAGAGCTCTATGCTGAATATCCCATCATATGTATATTTAACAGGGATCTATTGCTGATCCCTGCTTTCACGTTGTAGCTATTAGCTAAAGTGACGTAAATAAAGGTTGAAATGATATTTAACTTAAATTCAGGCATGAATTACGAGCAGTAAACCATTAAGGTAGAAAGGGGAAATATGGTTGTTCATGGGGTGCATCATACTTCCTTAAGTACAAGATTCCGCGTCTTGGAGAAGGATGATCAGCACGTATAAAGCATGGGGGTAGCGCCTACACCTTCTTTAGGATGACGACGTATAACTAGGATGAGGTATCACGTACGGAGTTCATCTAACCATCCGAAAGGGGATATGCAACATGGAGCAAAACGTGTTGCGTTCATTGGTGTTTGCGCCTCGCAAAAGGAAGGATACGGAATATCATTATCGAGCAGAAGGAGTAGGTTGCCGGTTCACCTTTTATCGTGATCGCGTGGAATTCCGGTTTGACGTTGCTGATGAGGATGCGAATCTTACCTTGAGGCTAGTAAACGCTCATCCGCAAACGGAGATGGAGTTAGACCAGACGGCAAACAAAGTAGTTTACCGAAAAGTGTGGGAGGGGATCGACCTCGTTTTCTCCGGAGACGAAGATCAATTAAAGTATGACGTTATTGTCCAACCGGAAGCCTGTATCGAGGATATCCGGTTGCAATACGAAGGTGGAGACGAAGTGAGAGAGAATGAGCAAGGAGACTTGTTTGTTTCTACATCACAAGGCGTCCTTCGCGAAGGCAAACCGATTAGTTATCAAGAAACATCGCAAGGAAAGCAAACAGTTTTGACGCAGTTCCGTATATACCCTGATGAATCCATCGGATTTGCAGTGGATAGGCTAGCATATGATCCAAAGAAAGTGCTGGTTATTGATCCCATCGTCTTCTACTCTACCTTCTTAGGTGGAGTGGAGAGTGACATAGGAGACGGAATAGCAGTGGATTCTGAGCGGAATGCCTACGTAATGGGGAGTACTTCATCACCGAATTTCCCCGTCACATCGGGTGCGTTTCAGACGATGAACATGGGAAGTGGGTCTGTATTTGTCAGTAAGTTCAATGAGGGGGGAAGCTCCCTTGTCTATTCTACGTATATTGGTGGGAGACAGAATGATGGAGGACTTGGAATTGTTGTGGACCTCTCGAACAGTGCCTATGTAACGGGATCTACTAATTCTACAAATTACCCTGTGACATCTGGAGCGTTTCAAACGATGTTACTCGGAACAAGAGATGTCTTCGTTACCAAGTTGAATCCCGCAGGTTCCTCATTGGTGTATTCGACATTTCTGGGTGGATTGTCTGGATCTTCCTTTGGGATTAGTATTACAGTAGACGGAAGTCTGAACGCGTATGTAACTGGACAAACAAATGCTACCTTTCCGACAACGTCGGGTGCCTTCCAAACCACTATATCTGGAGGAGTTGACGCTTTCGTAACAAAATTCAATGCCCTAGGAACCTCGCTGGTGTATTCGACCTTCTTGGGCGGGAGTGCTCAGGATAGAGGAAATGGCATTGTGGTAGATAGTCTAGGAAGTGCTTATGTGGCAGGGACCACCGACTCCTTAGATTTCCCCATTACTTCTGGAGCATTTCAAACCGTATTTGCTGGCGGCACAGATGCCTTTATAACAAAATTGAATGTCTCCGGGTCATCTCTGGTGTATTCGACCTTCTTGGGTGGAGGCGATGATGACCAGGGGAATGCGGTTGACTTGGATGGGGCGAATAATGCCTATGTCACAGGTTCCACATTATCTACGGATTTTCCTGTAACCAATAATGCCTTTCAGACAGTGTCTTCAGGATCTGGGGATTCTTTCGTTACCAAATTGAATGCGGGAGGAAGCGCTCTGATTTACTCCACTTATTTAGGAGGGGATTTGCTTGACCTAGGAAATGGGATTGCAGTCGATACCTTTGGAGCGGCTTGGGTGACGGGGCGAACGGTTTCGACTAATTTTCCGATCACCTCGGATGCTTTCCAGGCTCACTTAGCGGGGTTATTTGATGCCTTCATGACACAGGTGAGCTTTTCCGGGCAGGGGCTGTTGTTTTCTTCGTTTCTGGGAGGAGGGTTAGAAGACTCTGGAAATGATGTTGCTGTGGACTCCAGTGGATCGGCTTATTTTACGGGTAGCACTTTATCAAGTGATTTCCCCGTCACCTTCGCTGCTTTTCAGAGTCAATTTGGAGGAAGTCAGGATGCATTCGTCACCAAAGTAGGGCAACTAACCTCTGTAGGTGCTACAGGCCCAACGGGCGCAAACGGACCAGCCGGAGCGACTGGACCGCAAGGTTCAAGGGGACCGAGAGGACGGCGTGGTCCAAGGGGACCAAGAGGACCGCGTGGCACAGGTGGAGGGGAATTTGGCTTTTAGTAGTACTTTATTCTTCTACGTAAGAAAAAATATATTAAGTTCCGCATCACACTTATGTTTCACTCCCTCAGAAGGCTATACGTTATAGAAGGAGTTTCTTCTATATACTTCGTTTAGCTTTGCTATAATCGAAGATAACGAAAGGAGGAAACATTATATGATCCATATTATCGAAGGCAATTTACTTGAATCCGATTTCTCAATTATCGCTCATCAATGTAATTGCTACGGCAAAATGGGCGCAGGCATCGCAAAGCAGAGCCGAAGCCTTTATCCGAAAGCATACGAAGCCGACCGTAACTTCTCTGCTCCTTTTGTAGAACAACGTCTGGGTAACGTCTCTTACGCACAATCAGGGAATCGGTCTAACTTAAACCTTTAAGATCAGAATCGATACGGATGTAGAAGAAATCATACGGATGTGCGAAAGTATAGATTTGGAGCAGATAAGATGTATTTGAGTAATTTCTTATTGCTGTGTACAATGAAAAAACATTGTTATAATTCGCACCAACAAGAATGTATGTTTAGAAGGAGAATAATAGTAATGTTATATCGTGAGTATCTTAGAGAAAGAATGCCAAATAGAGCTAAGTGGTTCAACATATTTACTTGGATAGGTTTTTTATTTGTGCTTAGTTTTATCACTTTAATCGGAATCCCAATTTCCATCTCTCTTCTTCCTTTTCTTATATTTTCTATCATAAAGCAAATGAGTTACCGTGTAGAGAAAGTTACTTGTCCTGCTTGTAAAATGAAGTTGAAGGTAGAGCTTGATGTAGAAAAGTTCCACTGCAATTGTCTTGCCTATCTTGAAAAGAAGAATAATGTTTGGACAGAAATATAACTATACTAACTCTCCTGTGTAAGTAGTGCTTCAAAAAGTGCCATTATCGGTGCTTTTTTTATACCCAAATTTCTGCACACAAAACAAGGAGGCGATGGCTAATCGAAGAGCTACGAGAGAGGGTGCGTCGTATTCGATTGGATAAACTTGATGGACCGTTATACCCGATAGGGGGAGGTAAACTACGCTGACCATTCTGGCCGTCCATTTCAAGTAAAGTCACACCAGCAAATCGAAGTTGCAAAGAAGTTTTTTAACATCGGCAAGGACCGTCGTCATTTTTCGTTTACCGACATGGAGAATATTCATGAGGTAATTGCTACGTTATTCACAGCACATTGTAGTTACTTACTTCATCTACAATGTTACATGGAGTGCCGTATATCCATCAGAATACGAATACGATTTGTGCTAATCCGTTTGAACTTGATCCTGCGATGATTGAACAGCTAACGGGAGAGCAAATCGCGGAGCTATGTGATCTGTCAAATGTGGAGATGTCGCGGTATCTTCGTCTGACGGGGTTTGCGATTAAGAAGAAGGGTAAGCAGTGAATTGACATAGAAGTGGCAGACTCTAAAAAAATTAGACAATAATGGTATGATGGATTACGAGGATCAGGTTAAGGAGGATATAATATGTTATGTCGCGAAAAAGTAGAATCTTATTGTATCTAATCTTCTCGCTTATTACTTTTTATCCCTATTGTTTATTTACTATGACATTAATTGAAACGACTCCTGATGATCCGGGAGGTGCTGTAGGTGCAGTTTTACTGACCTTTATACTTTTCGCAATTCTATTTTTAACTATATTCATCTCTATTTTAGCGGATAAATACCATTCCCATCCTTTCTCTTGGTATATGGGTAGTGGATTTGTAACGACTTTAGTTCTAAACATTTTCTTTTATGATCCGGATCTAGCCGTATTTAGTTATATATTTTTGTTAACATATCTACTTTTATTTTGGATGACCGAACATGTATATCGTAAAATATTGCATTCAATTAAAAAGTAATCGACTAGGGTAAGCACTGTTTCTTTGACGTCTTAGTATCACTTGGGTTAGGGGGAACGGGGGTTTATCTTTTGTGAACAAAAACCATTTAATACTAATAAAAATTAATTATTTCCTTTTTTGCGCGTTAAGTAAACGGCTGTATCACAATCACACCAAAGGGTACAGCCGATTTTCATGCGAAAAAGTCCGGATTTGTTCTTTTCTTTGTAGTTGTTATGAAACGAAGAAGACTAGAGGCCACCGCGAACAATATGGATCATACAGAAAGCTGGCATTTAATACGTAGGGGAATAAACTCTGTCAGTGTCGCAGTCTATTACGAAATCAACAGGATATATTCAGGATAAAGACATTGATATCGATGATTTCGAGGACGGAGAATGGGAGTAATGAAAGAGCTAGACATATAATTCCTTCTGTTGATAAAATTAATATACATGTATTCTCAAGGCGGATTTAAAGCAGACACACAATGAGGAGAATGTCTTTAATGTTAAAATACCTTTCTGAGCGGATGCCTAGGCGAGCTAAATGGTGGAAGATGGCTTATGGTACTGGAGCATTCTTCATGCTAAGTGCTGCTTCTATTATTGGACTACCAATAGCCATGATATTATTCCCGTTATTTGTATTTTCTATGATTAAACAGTTAAGTTATCCGGTCATTAAAGTAACCTGTCCAATTTGTAACACCAGGTTAAATGTAGAAGTTGATGTAGAAAAATACCACTGCAACTGTCATTCACTCCTTGAAAAGCAGAATGGTGTTTGGGTAAGAACGTAAATATATTCAGATAACTCGAAATAAGATGATGGATAGCATTTTTAATAACGGGAGAGGGCGTTGAAATAACGATGGACGTTACGCTTTTCATTTCGGGGGTGACAAATAAATTAAGTAGGGATACGGTTGATTGCGTGGGATATAGCGTTATGGAGAGGTTACATGTGTAACGTTGGATTGTCGATACACCCGCTACACGCCTTTTATGGACTTCCACCGAAACTTTCCGTATTCCTCCGAATACCTTCCGTATATTTACATTTACTATACGCTATTTCATTCATTACGGAAGCGCTATCTATTATCGGGACATGGGGGTATATTGCATAGGATGTGAGGTATATCGTACTGACCGTGTGTCAGTAGTACCAAAGCTTATAGTTAATATGCACTACGTATATGTACGCATGGCTACGCCGTGCATACTGATGCGTACGTCATAGGTATACGTTAGTGTAGTCGTAGCACGCGATTAACGAGGCACGGGGGTAGCGAAGAGGTGGTGTCTGGCGTAAGTAGAATCCGCGTAATAAAAAAATGTTCGGAGGGAATCGTTACCACACGGAAGGATGAGCTAGAAAGCGAGACTAACAATGTATCTTCTCATATATTAGAAACCTTTAACAAAATTCCTTATTTTATTTCTATTGACTATCTTTATTCTATCATAATATAATGAGCTAGTTTACAGAAAATCATACCAGAATGAGATGAGGAAAGTCTATGAAGAAATTCTTTGCATCGTCCGTTTCGCTATTGATTTCGGTTTCAATGGTTAGTTCTGTTGCATGGGCCGATAACAGTCAAATCCTTGTAGATCCAGAAGGGGAAGATCTTTCGGATGGCGAAATACAAGGAGTTTATATTTTTAATGAAGATGGCAGCCTAGAAGAGACTTCACTAGATGGTGAAAAGGATGAAAGTGATGAAAGGGTCGACCTTGCTCCAGAGAAAAGACCTATTGGAGATTGTAATGCTGGCTGGGTATATAGACCTTCGAAGTCAACGAAGTTTTACAATATGACCAAGGGAACGACCTACTATAATAAAACGCAAGATAAAATGACGTATAAATCAGTTGCAGAGACAACCGCAACTGTTGGAGCGGAGCTGAGTGGAGAAGTGTCGGGTGGCATCAAAGCAGTAGAGGCGAAAGTAGGTGGGAAAGTAACTGGAAGTGTTACTTGGAAAAAGGGAGAGTCTGTTACCGTAATTGTGCGTCCAGGTTATAAAGGTTGGAATGAATACGGAACTCACAGAACGACTTGGACGGGTCCGCTTGTCTATGTAAATCGCGAGTGCGGTGAATCCAGTAAACGAACCGTAAAAGTTAAAAAACCGAAAGGGAAAGTTGTCGTAGCGAAAACTGTGAAATTCTGATGAAAAAAATAATACTGATATTGGCTTCTGTAGCTATAGTGTCAGGTTGTAATTTAACCGAAGAGAAGAAAGTGGACCCAGTAGACAGTACTTCTAACAAAGAGATTAGTGTAAAAGAAATGATTGCTACTGAAGCCCCTAGCGACAAAAGGCAAACTCCTGCTCAGACTGTTATTCACGAGATTGAATGGAAATTATCTGATGGTAGGAGCGTAACTCCTAGGGAAAAGGACGTAGTATGGAGTGTCACGATAGGGGACCAAGGTGCAGTTGCGGTTAAGGTACCAAAAACGACAACTGTTTGGTACAGCCTAATAAATTTGCAGTATCAAGATGAAAAGTGGGTAATAACGGATATTCTTGATTATCCAACTGACAATACCCTAAGGTCTTTGGATTTAAGTGAATTCAATATTGACCATACAATTGGGCTAGGAGAGGGACAAACTCTCTGGTTTTTTGGGGATAAAAAGAGGGCAATATCTGTTGGGGTACTACCGAGCCAGCCATTTTCAGGCTTCGATGGAATGAAGTCGAAAATGATAGAGGGTCGTGGTATTTCGGTAGGTAACATTGCTTCGGATCAGTCTTTTCTGTACTATTTCGATTCTGACTATTTAATTTGGATCAGTGGAAATATTTCTGAGTCCGAAATTATAGAATTAGCAAAAGATTTGCCAAGTACCTCGTCATCTGATTTCCCGATAGATCTAGATATTGAGTAAGATGTATATATTTTTACAGTATAGCATCCCATAGCGGATGCTTTTTTCTTTTGCCTAAATCAAAACGAAAGCGAGGAGTTCAAGACGAATATTTTACGAAAACTAAAATGTCTTATCTTCGGTCATTACATGGGTACCGTCGACATTCGTGGTCGAGTGGATAAACATATGTGCTGGAATTGCGGTTATTACTGGATTGAAGCATCAAGCGAAGCAACTCCAGAAGAGATAGAATTTGCGAAGGAAATTTATACTACTGGTCGAAAAGAACTGGAGTCTACACATAGAGATGGGGATTGGTACAAGAACATCAAGAAATGATTACTAATACAAATGGCGGATTTACAATGTTTCTTCTTTGGTCATGAATTCGAAGATTTCACCGTCGTATGTACGAGGTGTAAAAGTACCGTTGATCCAATGACCTGTATTACTCATATGGTTTTTAAGAAAGGACATCCCTTGGAATATAGCGGCGATTACGAAAAGGAGGCGTCAAATGAATAACGTAACCGATCCGACTGCCCCACATCACTCCGACCTCGAAACGAAACGCCTACGTTTGGTAGGCGCGAAGGGTAGGGAGTTGCGTAATCAGTATCACAAGGCAATCGACAGGTATAACGAAGAGGCTTCGCTTAGGAATTTGAAGCGAATGGAGAAGGCGAGGAGGCGGTAAAAGCGTCATATGAATGATAATGCTATAAACCGCCATACTGAAATTGATTTTGGGATGGCAGAGAAAGAAATTCTTTAATTTGGAGGGGAGGCGTACGGATTGAGCGAACTAAACAGCGTTGCCACGAAGGGTATTTCGGATGAATTGGAGCGCAGGGGAGGCGTGTCCGTGTTGCGACTTGATCCGGAGGATTCGATTGAGATGCGGATTGGAACGGAGCAGCGTAAAGTCGAAGGTCCAGCGGTCATACTGATTAACCAAGATTAAGAGGCACCCATAGCGGTGCTGTTTTTATGGGGAGATGATGCGTAATGAGTAAACTAAACGAAATCGAAATTAAGGTCAAACTTGACACTGACGAAGCCACGAAGAATCTCGCGGAACTTGGATATGTATCAAAGAGAACGGCGGAGCTAGCGGGGAAAGCGATGGCATCACTGGAATCGGTGGACGTATGTTGCGAGGACGACTACGACGACGAAGACGATTCCGAGGAGATATTCCAAACAGGAGACGTTGCAGAAATTGATGACGAGATATACTACGTCATTGTTACGGATGAGGAAATGCGGTTATAGGGCACTTTAAAACCTTTTCAGACGATTGGGCTTATACTTGCGAAAACGCTAGTATTTACTCAAATCGAAGATTGATTTCGTTGTGGGACTAGAATGGATTCAGTGTGACGGAGAGCAGATATACTAAGTAAGTGAGTTATTATGTCCATTGACGAAATCTATACCGCCCCTGTCAAATGAAAATTGCGAATAGGTGTGGGATTTGTATTAAACGAAAGTGAACCGTCTTTACAATCGTTTTAATTAGCTGTTTTCTAAAAGGCTTTGTTTAAGGATGTTGTGTTATTATGTAATAAATTTTTACGTAGGAAGTGTTCGAATGGAAATCGTAAAATTGATATTCTCGCCAAGCGGACAATTTAAAGTTGAGATAATTAAACGGAAGGATGGTTCGTATACATTTGAAGTGTACGAAATAATGGAGGATCTTGGGTACGTGTATTGGAGCGAGAGAAGATCAACCTTTTCGTTAATCGATACAATGAGAAGCGCAGAGACAATGGCGTTAGAAGAACTAAGAATAATTTCGAAAGAAGAAATTTCATAACTCGATTCCGGCGTAAATTCCGTCCATATCGCTTTGTTCAATACCGATAAATCGCATTGTCTCGTACTGACTAGAATGGTTCAGCGCTTTTGTGATATAAGTTAAATCAACTCCAGATTTGAATCGATGGCAGGCGAAAGTCTTACGAAGCGAATGCGTTCCCGTTGGTGCAACTCGTTCTGCCACTAATCGCAACCATGATTTAATATGGAGAAATCGACATAGAAAAGCTACATTCTCAACCAGTGACCGATTAACCCTTTTTCAGATCATGGTGATCGGGGAGGTCACAAAGGTGAAGATGTAGCTAATTTTTGTTTACTTTTAATAATACTTTTTGCTGTCTCGCTGGTCTTTTAAGATCTCCACGGCTTCTCGGAATCGCTGCGAGTGAACAACCTCCCGCTCACGTAAAAACTTGAGGCTATCGATGATGTCGGGGTCATCCGATAAATTGATTAGCCATTGATACGTAGCGCGTGCTTTTTCTTCTGCGGCAATATCTTCGTATAAGTCGGCGATTGGGTCCCCTTTTGCTTGAATATAGGTAGCAGTAAAAGCATCGCCAGCGGCATTTTCATAAAACAACGCGCCATCATGATTGGCATAATGCGCTCCTAGACCCGCTTTTTCCATTTCTTCAGGAGAAGCATCTTTGGTCAGTTTATAAACCATCGTGGCAATCATTTCCAAGTGGGCGAATTCTTCTGTTCCGATATCGGTTAATAACCCCTTCACCTTATCTGGAATGGTGTATCGTTGATTTAAGTAGCGTAAAGCTGCAGCGAGCTCACCATCGGCCCCACCGTATTGTTCAATGAGGTATTTGGCCATTTTAGGGTTACATGTACTAACGCGCACAGGGTACTGTAACTTTTTTTCATAAAACCACATTGGGGATTTGTCCCTCCTCCTTCAAACTTCCCATGGCCAAGGGCCTTGCGACCATTCCTTCGCTCCCGGCTCCATGTAACTATAGCCAAAATTGGTAAGAGGTCCATATTTGCATTCGAAATCTTGTTTTAATTGGTGAAGCTGGTAGCTACATTGATTATATTGGTAAATAGCTTGTTGATCGCAAGGGTGGGTATCCAAATACAAATTAAGCTCGAGAATGGTAAATTCCACTACTTGCAATTGATAGAGCAACTTATAATACTCTTCATCTAGCTTACGCTCGCTTGTCTCACGGCGTTTCATTGTTTGATGCCTCCTCGCGTCCCTGTTTTTTGTATGGACTGTAGAGGACGGGCCATAGAGTACCCACTTGAAGAGCTTTTTCTGGAGGGTACTGTGGCATATTACATGGTTGGAAACCGAGGTATAAATTGGGTGGACACATGTACTCTTTTACTTGAATCGGAGGGCAACATTGATACGGTGAAACAAACGGTTTCCAGTAGCGATACTGGTTTTTATAAGGGTTTGGTGCTTTGGTTCGACGTAGCATAGGGTACCTCCTTTCTTGCTTCTTTGTAACTATATGATGGGGAAATGGACATATGTCTGTAGACAAGACATTCAGCTCCCAATAATTCACACGCATTAAGAAAGACAAAAATCACATTATAAGAGTACCACCAGCAAGGAGGTGAGAAAAAGATGCAACAACAACCCCAACAACAGCGGGAACGTAACACGAACTACCTGTTAGTGCCGGGTGCTGCCCAAGCGCTGGATCAGTTGAAGTACGAAATTGCCAGTGAGTTTGGTGTCCAGCTCGGTCCTGATACGACTTCTCGCGCGAATGGTTCCGTAGGAGGAGAAATCACCAAGCGTCTGGTTGCTCTAGCTGAGCAACAGCTTGGCGGTGGTGCACAGTAGTGACTTAAAGGCGAACTAAATATTTTGGTAGCGGCAGTGGCACTTGTGCCACTGCCTTCTTCTGCATATTTTTCCTGTATATTTGCATACGGTCGCAAATTGTTCACGGACTCGTGCCTTGATCCCGGGCCAAAGCCTTCGTTATAATAGGATGAGCGAATGAGAAGGGGCTATGACAATGAGGATTTTTCCACATGCCTACGTGGTAAATTTTGATGCTGCAATTCGTGAGATGAACGAAGGAAAATTAAGCGAGTTGCTAGCTACCTATTTTGGAAACCACACCGCTATTCTGACTGGGACGATCGACTTGGCAGAGCAAGAACTGACGGTGTTTGGTTATGCCAAGGCGCTCACATTGAATGAAGAACTCCGTCAAGCGAAGCTCCAGTTCGATGCTGAAGACGGTCAAGGTATCCGTGATTGGGAACAACCACTGGAACGACTGGAGAAGAGTTACGAGGCCACCTTTGATATCAAAGATCCTGAAGACGGGTTGGTGCGAGTGAAAGTGCTTTACCTCACTTTCGCTCTTGATGGTAGGGAGCAAACCTGTTTCTTGGTGGATTCAAAGCAGGTGCAAAATCCAATGGATTGTGTCGTGGAGTTTTGGCAACAAGTTCACCATTTTGGGGATGAGTTTGATGCAGGAGCTTGTTGTTCAACCAATATGTTCCGTCCTCAATCGACAGTCGAATAGAAACGCAAGAGTCGTCAACATGACGGCTTTTTTTTATGTCTACTTGTAGGTGAATAACGTGCCAAAAATCCCAAGTTGACATACATGTAAAAAGAGGATGGAGATTTGATGATGGGGAGGTATGAATATGAATCCCTCACGACCGACAAAAAAAGCGTTTGCTGATCTGATGAATGTGGTGATGGGAAAACAAATCATGGATGAACAAAAGATGGATGTTCTTTTGGAAGAAGCGAAAGCATCCTATGCCGAAGAGGGAATGGTCGGGGTTTTTTCTTATCTCCGTGCACTTACTGGAGCACCTGTCTCAAATGAACAGCTCCAATCCCTTTTTCGTACTTTGGCTAATGAAGAGAAAGCCATTCAACAGTTCCAGGGAATATGGGCGAGCCTGATGACAAGAGAGAAACAAGAAAAGGGAAATAAAAGTCAATAACAGTGCCTTACTTTTTTCGTTTGTTAGCCAGAACGCCATTAACAAAATTGGCGAACGAAGGCGAATTGAGAATATGAAAGAAGGACTCATCGTCTTGTAGTTCTTCTGGTAGCTCAAAGTCTGCCGGATTAGAGGATGCTGTCGCTTGCTTTTTCTCTTTCGCAGGGCGGGACGCGGCTTGGACTTGATCTGGATTCAGGGGCATGTCAGATAAGTGGGAGAAGAGATTTTTCCTCACTTTAGGGTCTTTGATGGCATAAGAGATGTTGGTCATCGCTTTCATCATACGTTCTACTTCGGTTGTGGCTTTGGATATCTCTTGTGATAAGATGCGCATCTCTTCCATCTGATCAATGAGCAAGGGATCTTCCTTTTTAAATGGCATGTGACCAACCTCCGTTTTTGTCAGCAAGTAGTGGGTTGTTCTTTACTATATGTTTGGCGCTAGGCAATTGTGATGTGAAGGAGTGAAAGTGTATGAGTCCTTTCGACCCCTCTTTCTATTCCCAGCGGGGGATGTTTGCTCCCAGGAAAATAAGGAAAATATTTTACTTAAAACCGTACTGTGACCCGCAGGGATATATAGAGGAAATTCGGCGTTATGGGGGAAAGCCTGTACGCGTATTGCCTCACCTATGTATGGTGATTGGGGATTTTTATCAAGATCCGTTTGACTACCAAATCGAAGTACATCCTTATGTGGAGTATTGCGAATCAGACATTCAAGTAAATATATCAGAACCTTATGTCAGTTCTATTTCCGCAGAATACACCAATCTTCCGTGGGGCATAAAAAAAATTGACGCTCCTCCTTGTTGGGAATATAGCAGTGGACGTGGAGTGCGTGTCGCCGTAATTGATACAGGGATTGCATCTGACCACCCGGCAATCAGTGAGAATTATCGCGGTGGCGTCAACATTCTTTCCCCCATCTTTTCACCCTATGATTACAATGGGCATGGAACCCACGTAGCGGGAATTATCGCGGGTCGTGCTCAAGAAAAGGGCATTGTAGGAGTTGCCCCACGGGCACACCTATATGGTGTAAAGGCTTTTAATCGCAAAGGAAGTGCAAATTTGTCTGATCTCCTTACCGCGATCAATTGGTGCATTGAGAAGAGAATGCAAGTGGTCAACATGAGCTTTGGTATGGATAACATGAGTGAATCCCTTCGTCATGCTATTCAAACGGCACATGCAAATGGGATTGTCATGGTCGCAGCTGCAGGAAATAAAGGGAATCCTCACAAAGTAGACTTTCCGGCAAATTATCCGGAGACTATCGGGGTAACGGCCATAAGCGAAAAAGGCTCGCTTGCTTCGTTTAGTAACATGGGGGAAACCGTCGATTTAGCCGCTCCTGGTGCGAAAATCCCTTCTGCTTGGCTCAATGGAGGCATGAAAGAGATGAGTGGGACTTCGATGGCGGTTCCTCATGTAGCGGGTACCGCTGCGCTGCTACTGAGAATGGAACCTGAGCTCGCACCTGATCAAATCCGAGATATTATGAGACGGACGGCTGAGCCGATTTCAGGAATGTCGGGTATTGGTGGGGTGCATGCCCACCGTTCGGTAGGCATGCTACATGCTCATAAGAAACAACAGGAAGAATTACGCTCTGCTTTCTAATAACGAGAAGCGGACTTGGCATGTACCTGCCCTGCCCCTTGCTCATTGGAAGAAAGGTTCATATCGGTTGCAGTCTCCATCAGTGCTTTTTTCACCTGCTGGGGAGTCCAGTTGGGATTCTTGGAGTAGAGAAGCGCGGCAATCCCAGCTACCATCGGGGTTGCCATGGATGTTCCAGACATGCTGGTATAAAAGCGTCCGACTCGCTGGTCACTCGAGACTTTATCAATATAAGAACTCGCTGAACGAAGCGATGTAATATTGGTCCCTGGAGCGACCACATCCGGTTTCGTCAGCCGATCAATGGTTGGTCCGCGGCTAGAAAAGGAAGCCATCGTATCGTCAGAGCGGGCGACTGTGCTGTGATCATCGGTGGCCCCCACAGTAATCACACTAGGTTCGATTCCTGGGCTGGCAATGGTTTGCGGACTAGGCCCTTCATTTCCCGCTGCCACAACAACCGTCATGCCGCATTGCACGGCTTCTTTAACAATTTGGCAGACAGGATCATCTCGATGGGATTGAATGGCGCGGCTACCGAGAGAGAGGGAGAGTACCTTGATTTGATACTGACGCTGGTGATCCATACACCATTGGATGCCAGCGATGACATCAGATAGTTGTCCAGACCCTATTCTATCCAATACTTTGACACCGATGACGGAAGCGGCAGGGGCTACACCACGGTATTTTCCGTCCGATTGCCCACCGTTACCAGCGACAATTCCGGCGCAATGAGTACCGTGGCCGTTATCGTCATAGGGGTCTTTTTTGTTTTGTACGAAATCTTTGAAAGCAATAATGCGGTTTTGTTTTTCTGTTAGATCGGGATGCGGAGCGATTCCGGTGTCAATGATAGCGACAGTTACGCCTTGTCCACGTACCCCTTCTGACCAAACTTGTGGCGAGCGTGAAGTGGGAGTGGCGGTATCTAGCATGGTGTGTACCTTGCGGTCTAAATAAACCTTGAGGACACCTGGCTGTTTGACAATGTGTTCTAACTGGGACATGGAACACTTGAGGGCGCATGTTTGAATGCTATCAAAATATCTCTGTGGTTGAACTTTTAAACCTGCGATCTGCTGGCCCTGGCTGGCTTTTTTCCAACTAGCTGCTTGTTGTGTGGAGTCAAATTGAACCAAAACGGAGACTTGACTAATGGTTTGCATCGCTTGAAAAGCTTTATGGTGTAAGGTACGGGGAAAATAACGAATCCACTGTGTTTTATCTAGTAAAAAGGAGCGTAAAGCTGAATCCATGCGATTCCCGTGAGAACGTACCCAATAATAAGGGGATTGGGATAACATTATTTTCTTCCTTTCTTTGAGAATATTTTCATTCTATTAATAGATTATGCCTCTTAGAAGAAGTGAGGAAGTGTGAATGCCTTCTAAAATAAGAAAGAAAATTTGAGTAGGGTGAGATCTCTCTTTAGAGGAGAAGAAAACTTTATGTTAATATAATAGAAAAAAGCCACCCCAATTTTCGGGGTGGCCTTCGTCATCCATTGTTGGTTAGTATTGTTTTGGGTTTGGGTTTTGTTGCTTCTTTTGCTGGGATTGTTGATTTTGCTGGCGCACTTGCTGTGCGTTTGTTTCTTGGGCGAATTCATTCTGGTAGGCACCTTGCGCATTTTGAGCACCTTGAGCTGCTTGTTGATTTTGTTGGCGCACCTTTTGTGCATTGGTTTTCGCCGCTTGATTTTTCGGCTGGTAAGCCATTGATATCACCTCCACTAACCGTATTTTGTCCTGTTTTTTTTGTTTCACTCATGATATTTATCAACTATTTATTTCTAGGAGGCATTGTTCTGTTGAAAGGGAAACTATTACAAGGGGTATCGGCTCTGACGGGTCGTTTGGCGCGAACACGCTTAAGCAAAAAGCTTATTCCTCTTTACATTCGCTACTTTGACATTGAATTAGAACCCATCGAAAAACCCGTAAAAGAATACGATTCGCTACTCGACTTTTTTGTGCGTGCTCTGAAGCCAGAAGCCAGACCGATCGATGCTGATCCCCGCAGTATCATAAGCCCAGTGGACGGTGTAGTTGCGCAGTGTGGTCAAATTGAAAGGGGCTCTTTGGTACAAGCCAAGGGTGTGACGTACACCTTAGAGGCACTATTAGCCGATGCTCAAGAAGCAAAGACATATGAAGGAGGGCACTTCGTTACGGTTTACCTGAGCCCACGTGATTATCACCGTATCCATACACCGATGGACGCGAGTGTTACAAATATTACCTATATACCGGGGTTTTTTTATCCAGTTAATCAATGGGGGGTAAAACGGATTCCAGGCTTATTCGCCAAAAATGAACGATTAATCACCCACTTGACTACTTCGATCGGTCCCATGGCTTTAGTAAAAGTTGGAGCTACCAATGTGGGGAGCATTCAAGTGGTTTTTGATCCAGGGATTCAAAAGAAACAAAAGAGGGAATTAAAGCATAAAGTATATGAGACGCCCATACCTCTTGCTAAAGGGGAGGAATTAGGCAGGTTTGAATTTGGTTCCACCATTATTTTGTTGATCCCACCAGGTCCACTGAAATGGGAAGATGGGATCACATCTGGTCAAGCTGTTCGAATGGGAGAACGAATCGCAAAGCTTTCGTAACGAATTTATCGGTAAATGAGGAGGAAAGGCATGTTTCAACATACACAAATACCTCTGAAGCAATTTCCAAAACACTTCCCTGTTATAACAGCGATTCTGGCTGTACAAGTGACACTGTTTCTTTGGATGACACTGGCGGGTGGAACAACAAATAATGAAGTGCTAGTAAATTTCGGAGCGCTTTATATTGGAGCACCAGACGAATGGTGGCGTATGTTTGCCTCTATTTTTCTGCATATCGGCTTTATGCACCTATTGTTAAATAGCTTTGCGTTGTATTTATTTGGACCGCAGTTGGAGTGGGCACTAGGGAGAGGTTGGTTTATCACCCTGTATATTTTCTGTGGTTTCATCGGAAATGCGGCAACCCTTGCGATCAGTAATTTCGGGATTAGTGCAGGCGCCTCTGGGTCCGTGTATGGGCTGTTGGGTGTGTATGTATTTATTTACTTCTTCCGTAAAGATATTATGGATCGCAGTACAGGGAAAGGGATTATGGTCTTGATAGGAATTAACCTGGTTTTGAGTATCTCCCCGGGCATTAATTGGGTGGCTCACCTCTTTGGTTTGCTCACAGGCTTCTTT
Organism: Mechercharimyces mesophilus; assembly: GCF_059818345.1. Taxonomy (NCBI): domain Bacteria; kingdom Bacillati; phylum Bacillota; class Bacilli; order Caryophanales; family Thermoactinomycetaceae; genus Mechercharimyces; species Mechercharimyces mesophilus. The sequence goes on from NZ_JCBAPH010000001.1 coordinate 199,270, forward strand.
TTCACTGCGTTTTTACTAAATATGAGAAAAAGATAAGGGAATCTCTTTCACCCGTCTGTAAAGAAGCGTGGAGTTGGTTAAGCTAAGACGGGTGAGGTTACCATGCGGCTTCTTGCACATTCAGACCGGTTAGATCGACCGGCTTGGCTTTTATTGGGCATCAATGGATTGTTTGCTGTTGCAACGGCTTTGTCCAATACGTTTGTGAATGTTTATCTGTGGAAGTTAGAGCAGGATTATGCGACAATTGGTCTGTTTAATCTGGTGAGTTATATCTCGATGGGGATTACCATCTATTTTGCAGGCAAGTTTGTTAAGAAAGTGGATCGAGTGATCGCTGTACGCTTGGGGGTTTCCCTGCAAGCATTGTTCTATACGATTGTTCTCGTGTTAGGAAAGCAATCTGGACACCATGTGATCCTGTTAGGAATTTTCCTCGGGCTGGGTTCGGGTTTTTATTGGCTAGCAAATAATATTCTTTACTTTGAGATCACAGAAAGAGAAAACCGAGATATCTATAATGGTTTCAATGGTTTGTTTTCCTCTACAGCAGGGATGATTGCTCCTTTTATTTCCGGTTTGGTGATCACGAGAATCAATCATTTTACAGGATATCGCATCATTTTTGGATTATCGCTGGCAATTTTTTTGTGTGCCTTGGGGCTGACATTTTTGTTGGCACGTCGAAGTGCACATGGTCAGTACCGTTTGAAGGAGGTAGCGCGCCTCACAAGGAATCCTAAAAAACATTGGTTTTGGGTTAATTTAGCGATGATTGCACAAGGCGCGCGCGAAGGGGTATTTCTGTTTCTACTTGGCATATTGGTGTTTGTGTCCACGAAAAATGAGTTGGTATTAGGGAGCTTTCTTACCTTTTCCTCGGCAGTTTCGTTGATCGGTTTTTTCATAGTGGGAAGGGTGATCAAGCCACAGTGGCGCGATGAGGCCATCTTATTTGGTGGTTTGATGCTTGGGTTGATGGGCATTCCTTTTATTATTTACTTAAAGACATGGACACTGTTGTTGTTCGGAATCGGGATCGCCTTCTTCTATCCCCTTTATTACGTGCCACTCACCTCGACGGTTTTTGATGTCATTGGTCAAAATGAGCAGACAGCAGCCTTACGTGTAGAGTATGTGGTGGCAAGAGAAATCGCTCTCAATGTGGGGCGTGTTTCTAGCATCGGCCTCTTTCTCGTCTGGATTCAATGGTCGGTCTCGCTGGCATCGGTTAGCTTGTTTTTGTTTTTGACCGGGTTTGTTCAGATTTTGGTGTGGGTGTTTATTCGCCATTTGCCACTCTTTGATGACAAAGATCGGGCTGCTACTTTGAAGTAAGATGGATGCTAGATGCGAAATCACTTTTAAGAAGATCATCATGGTAGATAACGTAATCGGAGAAAAGCGATGGACGGTGGCCGTTATGTAAGGAATGGCACGATAGGGTATCAAGGTTATGCAAAAAGCTTCCATTCGTCCATCGTTTATCGCGCAATGAGAGAACATGGAGTTAGATATTTTTATTGGGCAGGCTTTTCGACTTCGACAAGTGTTATTTTTCGTTTCATAATTCTTTTAATTAAGAATGAATAGATAAAAGGAGAGAGAACATTGCTATACTTTGCGTACGGATCTTGCATGGATGAGGACAGCTTTCGGGAGACCATGGGAGAGGGCAATTATGAAGTGTGGGGAAGAGCGAAACTGATCGGATATCGCTTGGCCTTTACTCGTTACGGGGAACAGCGGAGGGGTGGCGTAGCGGATGTGATTGTGGCTCCAGGTGATGAAGTGGAGGGCGTCTTATATTTTATCAATCCAGCTGCTTTGGAGCAGCTGGATGAACGGGAAGGGGTCCCATATGGCATTTACCAGCGAGAAAACATCCGTCTATGGTGGGAGGGAAAACAAGTAGGGGCTATGACCTATACGGTAGTGGAGAAAGAAGCATATGAACAGGTGCCTAGTATTCAATATGTTCAGTTAATCATGAGTGGAGTGAAGCGTTTCTTAAGTGAGGCTTACTATGCACGGCTCGTGCAAGAATGGAAGGAGCGCTTCGATATAGACTGGGAACAAATGACGCAGAAACGAAAATAAGTGAGCAGTCTTTCCGGAGTATGATGCCCGACAGAGAGATCAAGTAAGAATGGCAAAGAGAGATGAAGTAAATCTTGCACGGGCGTATCATACTTAAATAAACCTTGTTCGATGAGCTGACAAATTGCCACAGCGGTAAATAGCTTACATCCTGAAGCCATCCCAAAGCGTAAATCTGTTTGATTGTAAATTTTTCACTTCGATTTTCATCCCCAAAAGGCTCTGCTACAAGGGGCTCTTTTCCCTTTACATAGACAGAACCGAAGAAGGGCAAAGGGCTTTGATTTTCTTTGAATAATTGAATGATTCGGTTAGAGGCTTACGAAGTTGCATCTCGTAGTATACGAACCAACCTTCTGTTACCATCACCTGAACAAGTTCTTAATATCATAACTACACAATTCGAAAAAAATACAACGCTACGTGCTCAGTAGCATTGTTATCATGTGAAAAGTCAAACCTAGTTGCGTTAGATAGTGGCTAGGCTTTTTGTTTTTCGGTTAATGTAGATCTGAGTTCATAAAATAATGATATGTTTTCTCTTGATTGAATAAGTATCGGATGGATTCCTGCTTTTTTACTCATCTCTTCAATGAAAGGAATGTCACGAATATCTTCTGCCAATATAATCACTTGACTCATGTTGGTCCACCCCATAATTCGTTTTTGAGTAGGTAATTGAGAGTGAAGAACTCTCAATTACCTTGTCCAATTACGTCTACTCCAGATCCAATACGTTAATCCATAACTTGTAATGCATATCATAGATAGGCTGATCAAAAAAGAAAATATATTTTCGCCATTTAAGATTTTAAAAGCTGTTTCCCCGTTCAGAAGCAAAAACTTAAGATGATCTGACAAGTAAAGGGTTGCAACTAGACTACCTAATATGGCAAAGAAGGATAAGATGGCATTGGGTAGTATTGTGCTAAGTAGACTACTAATTCCTAATAAAGCGAAATAGATGAGAAGAATTGTAAAGTAAAATCGTAAACTAAACCCAAGTGAACCTAGAAATGATACGGGATCTGATCCGGGATAAAGGATTACTTCGTCTACATGAGGAAAGAAAACCCAACCAGCGACTTGTGCAAAAACAAAAACAATGCCGAGTAGAGAAGCAATCAGTACTCCCATAGATAACCACTTAGCAAAGAGGAGTGATCTCCTTTTTTGTGGTCGAATTAAAATGAGTCGCAAAGCACCGGAGCTGTTCTCGCCATTAAAACTGTCAACGATCAGCATAGGTAATAGAACAAAAGTGAGAAGAAAACCAACTTCTTTTAATAGAAAGGGTGCAAAATTAAGGGCGTTTAGATCTGTTGTTAGCTCAGGAGTATAGAAACCAATACCACTTCTTCCTAACCAGAGTGTAAAAAAAGTGAGTAAAATCACATACATCATAAAAGTGTAACGTGTTTTTTTGCGTGCCCAAATTCTCTCCCATTCACTGTAAAACAAATTTTTCAATAGAGGTGGCCTCCTTCTATATGAATCGATCGCGTTTTGTAAATACGAGATATGAAAATAATGAAAATACAACCATATATACGAGTGTGATTACACTGTTAAAATAAAAGAATTTAGGGGTCTCTCCGAGAGCAAGTGCTATGCCTTGATATTGGATCTGTGTGAGAGATAGAAAAAACCATTCTGATGCTAGTGGTGGCTCGAGTCCTGCAGTAAATACCGTTAGTATAATGGGATAGCTAAAAGACGCGAGCAAAAAGGCAATCGTAATGCCAATTGCTGTTGTTGTTGACTGGCTGATTACTGCTATAAATGAGATAACAGCAGACATCGCCATTAAGGTAAAGATAGCTATAAAATAGTAACGTAAGTTATATGAAAATGCTGGGCCACTACCAACAGGATCGCTATAATAAAATAAATGGACTTCCTCAGTACTGGGAAACAACCATGCTCCAAAAAGATAACTAAGTCCAAAGTAGACGGTATGAAAAAGCAATACGATCCCCATGATGGTAAACCATTTAGCAAAAAGGAGTTGTGCAAAAGAGTAAGATCGAATCATAATCATTCTAATTTGTCCTGTGGTGTACTCTTCGGTAATGGAGTAAACAAGTAGCAACAATAAAATTAAGTTGTATACTAATACTAATTGCTCAGACAGTGCTAAAATTGGGAAGTTATCTCGAACAGCAAATTGTGGACTATCCGGTGACAGTTGTGAATTCAGGCTTAAATAATATTTTCCGGTCAATAGCAGTATGATAGGGATAGAAGCAAATATAATCCAAGTTATTTTACGACTCCACAAACGCTCCCATTCACTTATCATTAAAGAAATCATGTGTTCACCATCTCAATAAAGACATCTTCAAGACGCTTTTGCCTTTTTTCGATACTCAGAATTTGTATACCATGATGAATAAGATTTGTATTTAAATCTGCAACTTCTTCATCACTTATTTTCACTTGTAGTATATCTGATTCTAATTCTTTTACGGGGAAATGTTTTTGAATAAGCGATATTGCTTTTTTAGTAGGCTGTACATGATAATGATACAAGGTTTCACCAGCGATTTCGGAAATAGGACCTTCATGAATAAATTTTCCTTCTTTGATTACGACTAGATGATCACACATCTGTTGTAGTTCGTCCAATAAATGGCTAGAAATAAAAAAGCTAATGTTTAACTCGTTTCGTAAATCGAGAATGAGTTTACGTAATTCTTTCATACCCATAGGATCTAATCCGTTGGCAGGCTCATCTAATATAATGATTTCTGGATTTCCAAGTAATGCTTGGGCAATTCCTAGACGTTGTTTCATCCCTAAAGAATAGGAGCCTACTTTTTGATCAGCAGCAGATGTGAGTCCAACACGCTTTAGTACTTCCTCTACTTTAGATTTACGCTCTTTACTAGGAAGTGTAGGATGCAGACGAGCCAGGTTTAATAAAGCTTTTCTTCCAGTTAGATAAGGAAAAAAGATAGGAGATTCTACAATTGCGCCAATGTTGCGTAATGCATCAGTGCGATTTGCTGTGACACTAATACCATTAATAAATAAATCACCTTCGTCAGGACGGATTAACCCAGTAAATAAACGTATTAATGTTGTTTTACCAGCACCATTTGGGCCAAGGAAGCCACAGATGGTACCTTTATTCACATGAAAAGTCATATGATCGATGATTTTTCGAGATCCTACTTTTTTAGAAACATTTTTTGCTTCTAATACAGTCATATTACGCCCCCTGATTCGATTAATCATTTATTTTGTCAACTATCTTTATTATAAAAACAAGGTTTGTTCAATAATAGGAGTGCAATCATACCAGCGGTTCAAAGCTTCTTTCTTTTCATACTTAATTAGTATAATTTAATAGTGATGGAAAATCTAGCGATAGAATATTTAGATAAATATAGTATAAAATAGTTTTCATTTTGTTGATGACGTTCCGGTCATCAACAAACAACTGGGGGAAGTTGTCGATGGCTTCTCGCTTTCTTTTGCTGAAAATGAAATTTGTGCAAGCTCAGGAAGGGCAATTAGATGAGCTCATCCAAATATAGAAACAAAATGTACGCTTAATGTATGAGCGGGGTATTTACCAATGGAATGTTTGTTTTGATATTCTGTGGTTTATTCTTTCGTTCACAGAAAAAGGACTTGAATAAGAAAGGATTTGTATAGAATGAAGCCAAAAGTGTTGGTCACGCGAGCGATCGTGGAGAGTGGGCTTAAGAGGCTCCAAGAAGTGTGTGAAGTGGAGCGAAACGAGGTGGATCGATCGATGACGAAGGAAGAGTTTATCCGGTCCCTTGAAGATAAAGAAGGCGTCCTGAGTATGGTAACCGATCCGATCGATGGCGAAGTGATTCGTGCGGCGAAACGGTTGCGAGTGATTAGCAACCATGGAGTCGGTTACAATAATATTGATCTGGAAGTGGCGGCAGAGTGTGGAATCGTGGTGACCAATACCCCCGATGTGCTGACGGAGGCGACAGCGGATTTGGCATGGGCACTGATGTTAAATAGCGCGCGGCGAGTAAGTGAAGGGGATCGGTGTGTACGACGCGGCGCATGGACAGGCTGGTCTCCCTTGTTTATGTTGGGACAAGAAGTGTATGGCTCTACACTCGGGATTATTGGTTTTGGAAGAATTGGACGCGCCGTAGCTCGACGTGCTCAAGGTTTTGGTATGAAGGTGTGTGTCTATACACGCACCCCGCTGTCTACACAGATCAAAGAACAATGGGGAGTTCAGGCTGTATTGCTCGACGAACTTTTGACCGTTTCCGACTTTGTATCCCTTCATGCCCCGTTAACAACAGCAACAACCCACATGATCGGGCAACAGGAGTTACAACAAATGAAAAAGAGTGCTATTCTCATCAACACCGCACGCGGAGCGCTAGTAGACGAAGAAGCACTGGTGGCTGCGCTACAGCAGGGTACGATCGCTGGAGCGGGTTTGGATGTGTATGAAGAGGAACCAACGGTGCCTGTTGAACTAAAGCAATTAGAAAATGTGGTGTTGGCTCCTCATTTAGGAAGCTCTACTTTGGCGACCAGAGAAAAGATGGCGCTGTTAGCAGTCGAGAATCTAATTGCTGTAATACAAGGGAGAACTCCGAAGCACTTGGTTAATGCCGACCGCGGGTGATAAGAAAGAGAAGGAGAATACCAACACCAATGGCGAATGAGCCAATTAACCCTCCTTCAAACCCGAAAGCACCCCCTGTTAGCCAGTGAGGGCCTGTTATTTCTAGTTGAAAGTACGATTCAGGCATTATTTTCATGCCCGAAACAGGAATGCCCAGCATCGCCTGTGTCCAGTTCCACATCCAATGCAAACCGATAGGAAGCCAGAGGCTACCGGACCACTCTTTAGCCAGGCCCAATAAGATTCCTGCTAACATAATATTTGTAAAGGAGAGCCAGGTAAAATGCGGGTTTTGCAGGTGAAATGCGGCAAAGAGAAGCGAGGTGATAAAAATCCCTCCGGTTTTTCCTAGCTGATTGATCAACAGGGATTGAATATATCCCCTGCTCAATACTTCCTCACCTATAGAGACGAAGAGGAAGCTGAAAGTGGTTACGAAGGCTGGGAAGAGTAGATTTGTGGTGCCAAATTGTGCAATCGTGAGGAAAGGGGAAATCCATAGCAAGACAAAGGAGAAGAAGATCACCATCATGCCTATACCACTACCATAGAAGAAGTGAGAGAGGCCCGTTGAATCACGAAGGCCCATGTCCATGAAGGGGCGTTTCTCCCATAACTTCCACAGAGTAAGGGAAAATAGGACGAATAGGGTATTTTGCAAGAAAAGATAACCCGCAAACATGGTCGGAGAATACGGAGGCGACCCACCGAGGAAGGGAACAACGAGCAAAGGGGCTAACCCAGCGAGAACCACGATTAATATTACTTTTAACATCGTTTTCAACGCGTTCATGAACACTTTTCTCCTTTCGCAAACAGAGGCTCATTCCCTTTTCAGTATAACGAAAAAAGGGGCAGTGTGGAGAAAAAATGGAATACCCCCTCGCATCATCGCTCACATTTTGATAAAATCCATATTAAGTATTTGAATCTGGATAAGTCTCTCTCGGTCCGAATGCCAGGTTGCAGGAATGTTCCCGCACCCTTGGAATAGAAATAGGTTAACTTCATTCGGAGGAGGGCTTTTTTTGATAAAGGGAGGAAGAACGGTTATGTCGACGAATAAAGAGGTTTTATTAACTGAAGAAGGTTTAGAGAAAGTAAAAGATGAGTTAGAGCAATTAAAAACGAAGAAACGCCATGAAGTAGCGCAGCGCTTGAAAGAAGCGATTTCACAGGGTGACTTAAGTGAGAACGCCGAGTACGATGCTGCAAAAGAAGAGCAAGCTTTCGTAGAATCACGTATTGTGACCTTAGAAAATATGATCCGTAATGCGAAGATTATTGATCAAGACACGCAAAATAAGAACTACGTAAGCATTGGTGCCCAAGTGACGATTCAGGAAGTGCCTGATGGCGAAGAAGAAGTGTACAAGATTGTGGGAAGCGCAGAGTCTAACCCTTCCGAAGGAAAGATCTCCAATGAGTCGCCCATCGGGGCTGAACTGATTGGCAAGCGTGAAGGAGAAACCGTTAATGTTCCTACTCCGGGTGGAACGATCCAATTTAAAATTGTGTCCATAGACTAGCTACAAAAGGGTTGTAGTGAACCAGATTCGGCACCTTCGCCTCTGGCGAAGGTGTTTTGCGGATCGGTGGATAAGAGATGGCTTCGACTGAGAAAACCTCAAACAAGGGAGAGGGATCATATGTCTAACTTAGCAGTCGATGATTTGTTGGTGGGTGGATACGAGATTGAAGAACAACAACCGGAACCTTTTATTTCGTTCGAATGTTCAGATGTCGATCAAGTGAAACGTATTCGACAATGGCTCGAAAGTTACGTTCATGCGTCTAGTGGCCTATTGGAGCAGATCTCTATTAAAGTGGAGCCGGTGGAGACCGATGTGCTTTGTTTTTCGGTTGTGACCACAAAGGACCAAGATCCCTCGATAGAAGAAAAGGTATTCAAGGATGAAATGTGGCGCATTTTTCTTGAGTGCTATCGACAAACCGACCATGTCTTGTTATTGCTCTCCTTAGAGGGGGAATTCCAGCTCGATCCCTATTACCGGATTGCCAAGAAACACATCAAAATTTTGTAGAGAAAGGTTGCTATCGTCTGTGCAAGAAGTGATTCAAGCAAAGTTGCGAGAAATAGAAGAGGAAGAAAACGTGACCGTTTTGTACGCAGTGGAATCCGGATCGCGCGCATGGGGATTTGCTTCCCCCAACAGCGACTACGATGTGCGTTTTATTTACGTGCGCCCTCTTAAAGAATATTTACGGCTGTCTCCTCCACGTGACGTGATCGAGCGTCCAATTGATCAAGATTTGGACATCGTGGGGTGGGATTTGTATAAAAGCCTTCGTCTCTTTCAGAAATCCAATCCCTCCATGGCAGAATGGCTCGATTCTCCGATTGTATATGTGGAGAGAGGAAGTTTTGCCTCCCTACTACGAACCTGGGTAAAAGAGAGGGTTTCTTTTAAACGCCTTACTTATCATTACTTACATATGGGTCGTCGCCATTACGAGGAGTTTATTGAAGGAGAAACACACGTCATTCTCAAGAAGTACCTCTATACGCTCCGTGCGGTTTTGGCGATGCGTTGGTTGGAGAGTGGTGAAAGCATTCCACCTACCTCTTTTAACGATACAGTAGCAGGTTTAGATTTATCGCCTACCTTAGTGAAGAAGATCGAGGAATGGTTGGAAGTGAAGAAGCGGGCGGAGGAGAAGGGGCGAATCATGGCCGATCCTTTCGTCAATGATTTTATCCGGGATGAGCTCCATCGGTTGGAAGGAATCGTATCCACCTTACCTGATGCACGCATAGAGGCATCTGCATTGGACGAGCTCGTTTGGAAGCAGCTCATGCAAACAGAAGAAGAGAGGTAAAGGGTCATGAAGTCGTTGGAATATCGCCTGAAGGAGGAAGAACGAGGGTTTCCTTTAATTGCTCGCTATCCGGAAGTGACAGAAGGCGAGATTACTACGCGTGCACTCTGCGATTATTTCGTCAAAGGAACGAAAGTATACGAACTGGAGTCAGTCGCACTTGACGGAGAGAAAGTGATCCTCTTTGTGCAGGAAGCAGCGGAAGAAGAAGTGATTAGTGAAGAGCAGATCGAAGCACCACAGTGGCAAGGGATGAAGCTGGAGGTACGTCATTTTCTCGAAGAGGCTACTTATTATCCCGTGCGCCATACCTGGTATCTCTCTAGCTACGAAGAAATCGCTTTGCGGTTGATGAGTGATGAGCTCCGTTTGGATGGACAAGTATGGTTAAAAACTTCGGCGGAAGTAGATGAAAATCGCAAGACCTATGTCCTTTATTTGCAGCCGAGTGAACGGAAGGAGAGGGAAAATGGACGTGAAAAATGGGGTTGAGTGGAGTAAGACGGCTAAAGTGGTCAGTCTATTTGCTACTGCGGCGCTTATCTCGACCGGCTGTACAGAAGAAGTACAAGAAGAAGAGGAGTTTGAAGACGCTGCTTATGAAGAGGAGTTTGCTGAGGAAGAAGTCTGTTACGACGAGGATGAAGATGGCTATTGTGATGATGGAGATGGCAAAATAAGTAGCAGCTATATTATGAAGAATGGGAAGAAAGTATTTAAAAAAGTGTCGGGTATTAGCTCCGGTTCTTCTGGTAGTAGCTCAAGCAGTGGGGGACTGGGAAGTAATTCTCGTTCTTCAAGCTATGGGGGGTGATGCACGTGCCTTCATCTTATGAAACCAGGCGGCAAGCGATCTACACTCCTTTGCGAGAGGAAGGCGTGTTTACATGGGACTGGCTCTACGGTGAAGAGTATGCCCTTGCCAGTGTGAATCCAATTTCTCGTTCCTTTTATCGTGAAATGATGGTGGCGACCGAAGCATTGGGCCGCATTTTTGCCCGTGTGATTGAAGTGGTGCAAGCAGGAGAGGATGAATTGTTGGCATCCCTCGGAATTCCGTCTGCTACTTTTGACGCTGTACGTACGGTGGTCGACCCGAAGATTCCAACCACAATTGGCCGCTTTGACTTTGCCCAGACCGCACAAGGATTGAAGATGTTAGAGTTGAACGCGGATACGCCGACCGGTATTGTGGAAGCTTTCTATGTGAATGGACGGGTGTGCGCGGCTTTTGGTGAAGAAGATCCCAATCACGGAAAGAGTGCAGACATTCAGACCGCTTTCCATCAAATCATAGAGAGCTATCGCAAGCAGGGACGTAAAGCAGAGCAGATCGTTTTTAGTTCCTTGGGCTGGCATGAAGAAGATGCGGGCACGGTTCGTTATCTGCTGAATCAATCGGGCCTGGCGGGGGAGTTTATTCCTTTAGCCGATCTACGTGTCCAGGATGAGCACCTATTTGCACTACGAGGAGAAGAGTCCATTCCTATCGATATGTGGTACCGCCTTCATCCGTTGGAAATTCTGGTGGAAGATCGCGATGAGGATGATTACCCAACAGGGGAACATGTCCTCGATTTGGTCGCACGCGAAAAGCTAGCCTTGATTAACCCTCCGGCGGCGTTTATCGGGCAGAGTAAGGCATTGCAAGCTTTAATATGGAGCCTACATGAAGAAGGTCAGTTTTTTACCGAAGAGGAACACGAGGTGATTGCCACCTATATGCTCCCTACTTATCTTGAGAACCGTTTTCTCCACCAACAGCCTTATGTGGAAAAGCCGATATTTGGTCGAGAAGGGGGAGCGGTGGTCTTGTATGATGCAGAAGGCAATATTGACGCGCAGGATGTAGAGGAGAACTACTGGCAACAGATGAAAGTGTATCAGGCGCGCGTGGAAATGGAAGAAGTGGAGACGATGACGCAGAAAGGGCTATTTCGTGGACAGCAGTTGTGGGGATCTTTCCTAATTGGTGGCCGGGCATCGGCGATTCTATCCCGAGTGGACGGGCCCATTACAGGCAACCTGTCGTATTTTCTGCCCGTTGCACTACGCGATTGAACTGATTTCGAAGTTAGCTGAGAAGCATGCGAGTAATGTTAACGAAGGAAGAAGAGCATTTCCAATACAGAGAGGAGAAAATTTATTATGATGGAGCAGTTGCCTTATATCCTGAGCTTTTTGACCTATTTGGGTGTGACCTTGCCCGTATTGGCATTTGGTATCCTACTTTTCTTGATTACTACCCCATACAAAGAGTATGAACTGATTAAAGCGGGAGCAGAGACGGATGATCCGCAGAAGATTCACGCTGCCAAGGCAGCTTCTTACGATTTAGGAGGAAAGATTCTTGGCTTGGGACTGGTATTGGCGTCGACGGCCATTCATGCAGTTAGTCTGGTAGACCTCGTCATCTGGGGTGTCATCGGAGCGGTCTTTCAAGTCCTCGTCTTTTATTTGTTTGAGTTGGTGACGCCCTTCCGTGTGGTATCTGAAATTCCTAAAGGAAATGTAGCCGTCGGGATTTTTGCTTGTTTTCTGAGCGTAACCACCGGCTTGTTGATGGCGGCGTTGATTAGTTATTAAGGGGAGGAACTTGAAAGATAGTGACGATGATCACCTGGTTTCAGCTTATGCTGACTTGCGAGAAAACAGATGGAATGTTGATTCTACTTGATTGATATGGCCCGGAAGTAGAGATGTAATCCCATTCAGAAAGATAAACGTAATCCGTGCTTAAGGAATGAAGAGGTTGAAAGTATTCCTATGGTGCTCTTTTTTGAGATAGTGCGTATCTGTTAAATAAAGGATAGACATAGAAAGAATAGGGATCAGCTATACAGAAGCCTTCCATCACCAGACTCACTGGAGAAGGAAGGCTTTTTATATTCATGCTACTAAGAGTCATGCATAATTACCCTATTTGTCGCCTACTTTTTCTATGCGAATGGCATCCGCGATGACATAGCCATCAGCATTATCGGTTTGCACAACTTTGTTGGTCCCGCTATTAAAGTTGTAGGTACCGATATCTATCCATGTTGAACCGTTTTTGGTTTGGTCTACCTTTCGGGTGGTGGTTCCCTCTGTTGAATGAACGGTATAGGGCGCACTGGTAGCGCGATCAAATGCGGCCGTATAGGCAACGGAGACGCGATACGTACCTGCTGTTTCTAAATTGAAGTTCCAGGTAAAGGTGTTGTTTCCTTCGCCGGTGGAATGGTATTGATAGTTGGAGTTGTAATACCCAGAGACATTTGTAGAGGTTCCCCATGTTCCCTCTTGATGATGGTCTGGATCCATATTATCTAATGTGAGAGTGTCCAATGTCGGTTGCATTTTTTCGATACGAATGGCATCAGCAATAACATAGCCATTGGCGTCATCCGTTTGCACAATCTTATTCGCACCACTGTTGAAGTTATAGGTGCCGAGGTCAACCCATTTTCCTCCATTCTGTTGTTGGTTTACTTCAAGAGTGGTCTCTCCCTCTGTGGAGTGAATGGTGTAAGGAGAATCGGTTGCACGATCAAAGGCGGCAGTGTAATAGGCGGATACGTTATAGGATCCCTCAGAGGGTAAATCAAAGTTCCAAGTAAAAGTGTCTTCTCCAGATCCACCGGAATTGGCTTGGTAGTTCGTACTGTAATAGCCGGATATATTGGTGGATTGAATCCAGTTCCCAGTGGTTGCATGAGCATCATCTTGGTTATCAAGAATGAAAGTATTTTCATCTGTATTCCCATAAGCAGATATGTCAAGTAATTCATTTACGGTGACGAGCTCATACCCTTCTCCTCTGAGATAAGAGATGATCTCGGGTAAGGCTTCAACGGTAGCTTCTCTATTTCCGCCTCCATCATGTTGGAGTAAAATGCTTCCAGAGCGAGCCTGATCCTTGACAGATTGTAAAATTTGATCCGCCGTTCGACCAGACTCCCAGTCGACTGTATCGACATCCCAATTGATAATTTCGTACCCCTTGCTTTCAATTTTATTCTCAATTCCACTAACGGCACCATAAGGAGGACGCATTAATCCGACTGATACCCCAATGTTACTTTCGACTTCGGTGAGGGTACGATCCAATTGATTTTCAATTTCTTCAGTGGATAGATTGGTTAACAGTGGATGGTCCCACGTATGGCTGGCGATGGTATGTCCTTCCTCATAGGCTCTCTTTACAAGGTGGGGATAGCGATCAGTGTTTTCTCCTAGGACAAAGAATGTAGCTGGAACATTTTCTTCTTTCAGAATATCTAAAATACGGGCAGTATATTCGCGGTGTGGACCATCATCAAAGGTAAGAGCCACTTTATTGGAATCACGAGGACCATTGTAATGTGTGGCTGGTTGTGGCCCGTCAGGAGTAGGTGCGTGATTCGGCTGATCTTTTTTCGATTCTACAGGGGGCTGGACTTGTTCATAGTTAAAGTGATTGTGAGACTCTTCAGTAGGAGCACTTAACCGCTCCAGGCGAATCGCATCCACATCAACCGTGCCCTTGGCCTTATTGGTTTGAATGATTTTGTTGCTTCCTTTCGTAAAGGTGTATGTACCTACCTCTACCCATTCCTGTTCCTTTTCTTGCTGATTGATCTTTTCAGTGATTTTTCCGTTTTTCTCATAGATTGCATAGGGAGCTTTAGTAGCTCGGTCTGCCTGAGGAGTAAAAGTCACCCACAGACGGTACTTTCCTTCTTTGGGGATGTCAAAGTTCCATTGGAATCGAGCGGAAGACTCCTGTGGATTTCCCTTACTTTCTAAATGGTTAAAGCGATAAAATCTCTCCCCTTTTGTGGAAGAGGACCAGTCTCCGTTTACTATGTGTTCGGGATCTGAGTTATCCAGTGTAATATATTCAGGTGGCTGGTAAGTATCAGGGTTGGCCGTTGCCACTGTAACGAAGCATGTCAATAGCATGGCAAAAAGTGTGATTAGGGTAATCCCCTTTTTCATTGTCCCTCTCTCCTATTCTGGTAGTGACTTTCTATAAAACTATTTAATCTACCTTTCCATTATAATGAAAAAGGAGGAAAGAGAAAACCACCGAAGTGAGAATCACAAAAAAGAAGGATTATACAATAAATAACTACTATATACTAGAAAAAACCATCGCGAGATAGAGCTCTCACAACGGTTTTCTGCCAACCTATCTTCCTATTCGTTTCATTTCTATAATATCTGCTTTACGCCAGTCAGCTAATGTTTGGTATTGGGTACCAGAAGAGGAATAGCTACGTAAAATGGTGTTAGAATCCACATAGAAAGCAACATAGTCAGAGTCACCATCTTGATCTTGGTCGAAAAAGATGAGGTCCCCAGGTTCAGCCTGTTCAAAGGAAACTTCTTTTCCGAGCTGACGTTGCTGATCCGAGTAACGGGGCATTCCCATGTGATGTTTTTGGAAAACGATTTGTACGAACCTAGATGAGTCAGGAGTAATTAGGGGGGTATTACCATCCTCATCGTTGGGGGCAATATCCCTTACTTCCTCCTGATCCACCAGCTCTGTAGCTGTTTGAAAGAGCTCACTATTTAGAGGGATGACTCCTTCAAGATCTAATAGACGTTTACTTCCTACTAAGGCATCTTGCCAATAGGAAGAGAAAGAGGTATAGCGAACACCTTGTGAAACCGTCGAGTGGAGTAGAGTGTTTTCATCGATATAAATGGCGACATGCGTGATGATATCATCATGATCACTGTCGAAGAAGAGTAAATCCCCTTGTTGCCATTCTTCCCGCGGAATATCGAGTCCTACTTGTGACATGTCGTGTGCTGTATCAGGAAGAGAAATCCCCTTTTCTCCCCAAACATCCCGCACAAATTTGGAAGCATACGTGGTGCCAGGTTCTCCATCAATGGAATGAGGAGTTCCTAAATATTTCTCACCGATTTCGACGATATCGGCTTGGGTTACTGTAGGCAAGGCTTCATCGATCATTCGTTTAACTGAAACGATATTGTTTTTGCGGTTGTCCGTAAAGTATGTGTAATTGACACCGTAAGTATCTGTTGCATGTAACAAGGTATGTTCATTGATATAGATTGCTACATGGTGTATTTTCTCTACATTGGGTGATTCTTCTTTATTATCAAAAAAGATAAGATCGCCTTTTTTTAGTTGAGGTTTTATTTCGTCAAAAATTAAGCGATCGCCTTTTTCTTTTTCGGTTCCTTCTCCGATGAATGTTTCTGGTGCAGAAACTGAAACAATCGTTTTGCCTTGAGTGGATTGCTCTCGCGAGTTGCGCATGAGATAGATCCCATTTTCACGAAATACCTGCTGTGTAAAGGAAGAGCAGTCAAACAATTGATTGGATTCGCTATAGGAATCTGCTCCCCATTGATATGGCGTCCCAATATATTTCTCTGCGGATCTTAGGACATCGTTCGTTTTAGAATAGACTGGAAGGTGAGCATCGGAAAATGCCATTTCTTCTGCAGCTAAGAACGGGGTGTCTTCATTTTCGTCAAAGCTATTTCGTATGGCCTGAACCAAGCGATCGTATTGTTCATTCTTTGTTCTTGCTCGATCATCGGAACCTGTGTGGTCATCAAATAGACTTTCGCGAAGGGCTTTCGTTAGTTCTAATTGAACTCCTTTTTCTGTTGCTCCTTTGTTGACGATATTTTCTTTATTAGTACCAGCGATTGAACCTGTGGCTATACGCGCATCAAATCCAGATGCAGTTAACTGGGCAATCATGCGATCTCGTAAAGCTGTATCGAGTCCACCGACATAGATGGCTTTTTCTTCTCCTGAAGTACCGTGTACAGAAAGTACATTTTGCGCTGAAGAGACTAACTGAAGTGCTTCCGGATCACTAAAGTTGGTTGATGTGACGTGTAGCTCACTATTGCCACTGGAACGGACTCCTTCAAATTTATAGAGAGAGTAGTTTTCACCAGCAATCCCTTCGGCGACTTCGGAAGTTCCTGGCTCAATTCCTCCGCCATGAATAGCGAGCACAGCAACTGATCGATCGATGATGGTACGTGAATAGTCTACATTTTCCTCATTTTGATCGACTAAGTCAAAATAGTCTTCGTACTTATCGGTCGCATAGCTAATACTAGAACCTAGTACGAAAGAAAGTATAAAACCACTGATAAGTAAGCTCTTTTTCATCCTGTTCCTCCTTATTTGCTCATCCCACGATTGCTAGTATAAGGGGATCAGTAGCTTTTGTCCAATAGATTGTTATTAATTGTAATAACTAGGTTAACGGCGGCGACTACTATTTTCTTATTTGATCAAATAGCAATACAAGCTTTCACTATGCTACACTTTGTAGAAGTGAAAAATGATTTTTGTATACTGTTTAGTTACATTTGAAATAAGGGCGGGGTTAGATGCGAGGAGTTACTAAGGGTAAGATGTTTGGGGTGCTTGCTATACTGCTGGCTAGTCTATGTGCGTTGTTTTTTGTTTTCAATCAATCTGGCGAACCTGAGACAAAAGAGGAGCAACACCGAACCGAACTGCCTTCTACAAAAGAAGGCTTGGAGCAATGGATAGAAGAAAAGATGTCTGAGATGAGTCTACAAGAAAAAATAGGACAGATGTTTATGGTGGGGTTTGAAAGCGAAACACAAGCCAAAGAACTGATTGCTCAGCAACATGTAGGAGGAGTGATCCTCTTTGGCCGAAATATCGAGAGTCCGGAGCAAGTAGCGGCTTTAAATACAAAACTGCAGGAACAAGCAACAGCAGCGGGAAAAGAGATTCCGTTGTTGATTTCGACCGACCAGGAAGGTGGAAAGGTGGTACGCCTAACAGAAGGGGCGACGGTTTTCCCGGGAAATATGGCGTTAGGTGCAACCAAAGATCCAACACTTTCTTATCAGGCTTCTCTCGCTATGGCCGAAGAACTGCGGACACTGGGGATCAACATGAATCTAGCTCCCTCCTTGGATGTGAATAGCAACCCTGAAAATCCGATCATTGGTGTCCGGTCTTATAGTGATGATCCTGAAATGGTGGCTGAAATGGGTCTGGAGGCAGTTCGTGGACAGCAGGAAGGTGGTGTTCTCAGTGTGGTGAAGCATTTTCCTGGCCATGGGGATACTGGAGTGGATTCGCATATTGATCTACCTACAGTAGACAAGGAAGTGGAAGCACTAGAACAAATCGAACTCCTTCCATTCCAGCGTGCGGTCGATGAGGAAGTGGAGGCGATGATGGTTGCTCATATTACGTTCCCTACACTAGATTCAACACCTGGGATACCAGCCACCTTATCAAAGCCGATTATGACGGGGTATTTGCGTGAGAAGGCTGGATATCAAGGCGTGATCATGACGGATGATATGGAGATGGGAGCGATTGCAAACAATTTCGGTTCGGCTGAGGCTGCGGTTCAGTCCATACAAGCCGGGGCGGATATTGTTCTGATCGGTCATACCTTATCTACCCAACAAGAGGCGATAGCTGCTGTGCAAGAGGCAGTAGAAGAAGGAGAAATTACTGAAGAGCGGGTGGATCAATCTGTCGCTCGTATTTTAGCGTTGAAGGCTAAAAAAGTGGGAGATGCTTCAATAGTAGAAGCGCCTTTTGCTAGTGATTTGGATAAAAGAAAGCCGATATTGGAAGATGCCTCTAAATTAGCAGATAAGATTGCTGAGGAATCCATAACATTAATACAGGATGAGAAGAGGACGATCCCCTTGGATGTTGAACAGAAGAGATCGTTGTTACTCGTAGGAGTACAACAAACGGATCAATTAGCAGCGTTGTTTCGGGAGCGAGGGTTTCAAGTAGCAACACAGGAATTGGAGTTGGAACCAACATCAGCAGATCGATCATCTATTTTGGATCAAGCGAAACAAGTGGATACAGTGATTATTGGAACTTACCAGGCGAATCGCTATGAGGGACAAGCCATGCTGGTAAAATCGCTCTCTGAGGAGGGGAAGGAAGTGATTGTCCTAGCAACCGATACCCCATATGATGTAATGGCTTTCCCAGAAGCGAGTACCATTCTTAGCACATACGGTACGACGGAAGCCTCTTTACAAGCGGCTGTAGATGTAATTACAGGGAGTGTAGAGGCAACAGGGTCCCTGCCCGTAAGTGTGCCAGGCCATTAATCTAGGAGGAATCATATAGGAAGAAAGAAATCCTTCTCTCACGTATGTGCGAGCGGGATTTCTTTTTTAATTACTGTTGACAAATTCTTTGTCGTCGCATACTATATACCCATAGGGGTAACAGCATATTAAACACAGACTATAATCCGGTCTGTATTTTTTTACCTTTCTCAATATACCCATACAGGTATATGTAAAAACGAATAATAAGGAGGCATCAACCATGTCCATCAAAGTAGATGTACAACTCGATTGCCAAGGGCTATCCTGTCCGATGCCGATTGTACGAACCAAAAAGGCGATAGACCAAATGGAGCCAGGCCAAGTACTCGAATTACAAGCGACCGACCCGGGCTCACATGCAGATATCCAAGGCTGGGCGAAGAATACTGGGCACCAATACCTCGGGACGAGACAGGAGGGGGAAGTTTTGAAGCATTATCTACGTAAATCCAAGCCGAGTGAATTAAAAGAAGAACACCAACATTCGCTTGTGATGAAAAATGAAGAGCTTGTTCGAGAGTTGGAGCAATCTAAAGCGCCATTATTAATTGATGTGCGTGAGCCAGCGGAATACGCTTTTGGGCACATTCCAGAGGCGATATCCATTCCGTTTGCGCAATTAGGTGAGCGTCTACACGAGCTTCCAAAAGAGAAGCGTATCTATGTGATCTGTCGTACTGGGAACCGTAGCGACATGGCAGCAAAACAGTTAACGGAACACGGTTATCACGATGTGGTTAATGTCATTCCAGGTATGTCCCAGTGGAATGGAGCCATTAAGACAGAAAGCAACGAATGATCATCCATATAGAGGAGGGAGAAAGACATGCAAAAGATGACGGCTCAAGAAGCGGCAGAAAAAGTGATTCAAGGTGAACTATTTGTGCTTGATGTACGCAATGAAGAAGATTATCACAATTGGCGAATCGAAGGAAAAAAAGTAGAGTCGGTCAACATTCCTTACTTTGACCTATTAGATGGGGTAGAGCATGCATTAGAAAAACTCCCCCAGGATGAACGTGATATTCTGGTTGTTTGTGCCAAAGAGGGCTCCTCTCAATTTGTAGCAGAGCAATTGGTGGAAGCGGGTGTCGATGATGTGTACTACCTGGAAGGTGGTATGAGGACGTGGAGTGAAACCCTTTATCCCGTAAAAATTGGTGATCTAAAAGACGGAGGCAGTATCTATCAGTTTAACCGTATCGGAAAAGGGTGTCTTTCTTATCTTATTGAGTCTAAAGGAGAAGCCACCATCATCGATGCGGTGCGCATGACGGATGTATATGAACAATTTGCGCAGAAGATGGGGTTAACCATCAACTACTTGTTGGATACCCACTTACATGCTGATCATATCTCTGGTGGGCGAGCTTTAGCAGATAAGTTAGGAGCGACCTACTACCTTCCACCAGCCGATGCGGAAGAGGTGATTTTCTCTTTTGAGCCTTTGCAAGAAGGGAAAGAGCTTCAAATAGGTAAGACGCGCATCCAAATCCAACCGCTCTACTCTCCTGGTCATACCATCGGGAGTACCTCCCTCATTGTAGATGAACAGTACCTTTTATCAGGAGATATCTTGTTTGTCGACTCCATTGGACGCCCGGATTTAGCGGGGAAAGCGGAGGACTGGGTAGGGGATTTACGTGAGACCCTTTACGAAAGGTATAGAGCGCTTTCTTCAGAGCTGATCGTTCTCCCTGCTCACTTTGGCAAAATGAGTGAGATGGATGAAGAGGGACGGGTGTTTGCTAGATTGGGAGATTTGTACGGAAATAATACCGGATTGCAAGTAGAAGATGAAGAAAAGTTCCGGCACATGGTAACGGATGATCTGCCTCCTCAACCCAATGCTTATCAAGAAATTCGGTTGACCAACATGGGGAAAATGACCCCTAGTTCGGAAGAGCAACGTGAGATGGAAATCGGACCTAACCGCTGTGCGGTAAACGACTAATGAAACATCAAGGAGGAAGAACAAATGAAAATTGACCACGTACTCGATGCCACTGGCCTATCCTGCCCACTGCCCGTTGTCCGTGCTAAAAAAGCGATGGATAAATTACAGAAGGGACAGGTGCTCGAAATTCATGCTACCGACTCCGGAGCGGAGCAAGATATCCCTGCATGGGCTAAGGCAACTGGACATGAAGTCATGGAGCAAGAGCAAGAGAACGGCGTCCATGTATTTCGGATAAAGAAAGGAAGATTGTAATGGAAAACAAGAAATCAACCATGGTTGTCTTTAGTGGCGAATTGGATAAAGCGATTGCTAGTTATATCATAGCGACTGGATCAGCTTCGATGGGAAACGAAGTGACGATGTTCTTTACCTTTTGGGGATTAAACATCCTGCGTAAAGAACAGGCTGTACCAGTGAAAAAATCCTTGTTGGATAAAATGTTTGGCAAGATGCTTCCCCGTGGACCAGAGAAATTAGGAACTTCTAAGATGAATTTTGGTGGATTGGGTGCCAAAATGATGAAATACACCATGAAAAAGAAAAACATCGTTACTTTACAAGAGCTGATTGAGTTGGCACAAGAGCTGGATATTAAGATGGTTGCGTGTACCATGTCGATGGATGTATTGGGAATCACGAAAGAAGAGCTGATTGATGGTATCGAATATGCAGGCGTTGCTTCCTACCTTGCAGAGGCGAATGATGCCAACCACAACCTATTTGTATAAGAAAGAAGGGGACCGTGATGGATATTTCATTTATCCTTTTACTATTTCTCATCGGCTTTAGCGGTTCCTTTATCTCGGGAATGGTAGGGATCGGGGGCTCAATCATTAAGTATCCTATGCTCCTTTATATCCCTCCTCTCTTGGGGTTTGCCGCTTTTAGCACACATGAGGTTGCAGGTATTAGTGCAGTCCAAGTCTTTTTTGCAACGCTAACGGGTGTCTTTGCCTAT
Organism: Mechercharimyces mesophilus; assembly: GCF_059818345.1. NCBI lineage: Bacteria > Bacillati > Bacillota > Bacilli > Caryophanales > Thermoactinomycetaceae > Mechercharimyces > Mechercharimyces mesophilus. Next base: position 220,864 of record NZ_JCBAPH010000001.1, read on the forward strand.
CGTAAAGGGGGCTACCTAAATAAGTCACTAATCCTTTACATGGGAATCAGTATTCTTATCGGTAGTTTTATTGGAGGATACGGGTCCAAGTTTCTAAGTGAGGGTCAAATTAATGTAGTATATGCGATCTTAGCGACGGTAGCGGCGGTCATGATGTTCATACCGAAAAAAGGAAAAGAAGACATTCCGCATGATCAAGTGACCTTTCCCCCCTTGATAGCGGTAATTTCAGCCTTAATCGTGGGGGTTGCGTCTGGTGTTGTGGGAGCGGCAGGTGCGTTTCTCTTGGTTCCGATCATGCTAGTCATTTTAAAGATCCCCACACGAATGACGATTGCTTCGTCCCTTGCGATTACGTTCTTATCTTCCATTGGTTCCACAGGGGGCAAGATGGTAACCGGACAAGTCCTCTTTCTACCGGCATTGGTGATGGTCGTGGCAAGCATTCTTGCGGCTCCTTTGGGGGCAATGGTGGGAAAGAAGACCAATACGAAAGTATTGCAGTGGATTTTAGCCATCCTTATTGTCGCTACGTCTATTAAAATTTGGTATGAAATCCTTTGATATTAGATAACTAATGGCATAATGATCGCATCATCTTGCTTTGTATTTATAAGGGAAACTAGGTAAGACTACAACAGAGTATTTTCAGATCAAGAATAGGGAGCCTATAAAATTGAGAAAAACAGAAAAAAATCAATCAATCAATGTGGGTCTGTTGCTTGCAGGGGTTTTTATTGCGATATTGAATCAAACATTAATGATTACTGCAATCCCTCCCATTATGGATGAAATGAATGTTACTGCAAATAGCGCACAGTGGCTGACCACTGTCTTTATGTTAGTGAGTGGCATCATGATTCCAATCAGTGCCTTTTTATTAGAAAAATTTACGACAAGGCAGTTGTTTATCTCTGCTATGAGTATATTTTCAGTGGGAACGGTTGTCACTGGGATTGCACCTAATTTTGAAATCCTCCTTTTAGGAAGAGTCATTCAGTCTGTTGGAGCAGGAGTCTTGCTTCCATTAATGACTACCGTATTTTTGCTCATCTTCCCTGTCAATAAGCGTGGTGCAGCAATGGGTCTTGTCGGCCTTGTGATATCCTTTGCTCCAGCCATTGGTCCAGCATTATCAGGTTGGGTGATATCGCAATTTTCATGGAGAGTCTTGTTTTTTATTACTTTGCCTATTGCTCTTATCGATATTCTGGTTGCATTTATTTTCTTGAAAAATGTCACTGAGGTTTCTAATCCAAAATTGGATGTACTTTCAATCGTATTGTCTTCATTTGGTTTTGGAGGGTTACTTTATGGTTTTACAAGTGCTGGAAACTACAGCTGGTCCCATTCAGCAACGTTACTTTCACTCACGATAGGCGTTCTATCCTTGCTTTTATTTATTTTCCGTCAATTAAAACTGAAACATCCTATGCTCGAATTCCGTGTTTTTACGTTTTCAATCTTCCCATATGCTATAGCAATTGGAATGATCAGCTTTATAGCCTTATTTGGAGCAGAGACAATCATCCCACTCTATATGCAGAATATGAGAGAATTTTCCGCCTTCGAGGCAGGTCTTGTCTTATTACCTGGTGCATTGATTAATGGGTTAATGTCACCCATTGTGGGTAGTGTATTTGATAAATTCGGTGCAAGGTGGCTCGTATTGATTGGCTTCATCATCATGACAGCTTCATCATTTGCGTTTACAACTTTAAGTCCATCGACAACGCTGACTTATCTTACTGTCCTCTATGGGATTCGAATGTTTGGTATTTCCATGGTTATGATGCCTGTCGCAACAGCTGCTTTGAATCAGTTACCAAAAAGACTAATTCCCCACGGGACAGCCATGGATAATACGCTGAAAATGGTTGCAGCTTCGGTAGGAACTGCTATCCTCGTTACAGTTATGACCAGTACGGCGGAATCAGCAAAACAAAGCCCGAACATTGCCTATCCGGATATACATGGAGCAAATGTTGCTTTTATGGTCCTTTCCATTCTTTCCTTATTAGGACTAATTCTCTCCTTTCTCATTAAGTATCATCGCCAAGCAGAGGGTGAGAACGATGGAAGTTGACAGAGGAACGTATGTTGGGTTACCGTCCATCAACCATGCACTAAAGAGAACAGACACTCCCACGCAGTCTGCTTACATCCTGGGGTGTGATACAAACTATGATTGTTTTATTATGTAGATGGTCATTCTTTATATAATAGACCATTATACTATCCGGGAATCTACTATAATAGAGTAGGTAATCGGGAATAATGAAGCAGAAGTATTGTAGTGTATTGTAGTTAGGCACAGATGCAAAGGAGGAAGCGACCGAATAGCATAGTCACTTCAAAGCATTGGGAGAGAACTTCCTGTATAATGTGTAGTACACATGAAGAGTTTTATATAAAGGTTTCTTAAAGAAAGGTGGGGTGAGGCATGGATTATAACGATGATGTGAAGAAACGACTAAGGCGCATAGAGGGACAGGTGCGAGGAGTCCTACGCATGATGGAAGAAGAGAAAGACTGCAAAGACGTGGTCTCTCAATTGTCAGCTATTCGCTCGGCTGTCGATCGCTCCCTTACCTACGTCGTTACGCATAATCTGGAAAAATGCCTGCGCGAAGAGCTGGCAAAAGGAGACGATGCCCAGACAGAAAAACTCTTGGAGGAAGCCATGAGTTTGATGGTACGTAGTCGCTAATGAGAGGAGCATTCCTGCAAGATAAGGAGTGCTCCTCTATACATTTAGCAGGGATATAAGAATTACCATCGGTACAAGAGAGCGAATGGATAAACGGTGGACGGTTCGAGCTAGTGCAAAAATACCGTTCTTTTTCTACTGGGAACGGGTCAGATCTCCGATAGATAAGGTATGTATCAGATAGCGTTCCCAGTATGGAGAACATAACTTCAATGGGAATGAGATTGAAATTTCTTTATAATCAAGGTGAAGTATATTAAGTTAATATCATGATTTGAAGAAGGTTATATATTGCTCTTATTCTCCGTTTATTGACAGGTAAGAAGGAATCCACTATGCTACATGGTGTGGAAATGAATGAATACGGCATTGCTTTTACAGTGAGTAGAGTGGAGGGAAGACGATGTCTACCAAGTCCTACTTGCATGAGATAAATTTTATGAGAGGAGTTGCCTGTCTTCTTGTCGTTGCTGTACATGTAACGGGTGGTATCTATTATGCACAGGAACAAAATTGGGACATAGTATTATACATAACTAATCAGCTTTTGCGAATTGGAACACCAGTATTTGCTGTTATTAGTGGATTTTTGTTGTTCTATCAAGTGCGCAAGAGAGATTTTGAATTAGTACACTTTTTAGAGACCCGGATCAAAAAAATTGTATTTCCATTTTTATTTTGGAGTTTGGTCTATCTACTCTTTTTAAAATATGTTTTGCTTGGAGAAGATGTCTATAGCTCTTTACTCCAATTTGTTTGGACTATATTTAAAGGCGATGCTCATTATCATCTGTACTTTGTCTTTTTGGTTGTGCAATTCTATTGTGTTTTTCCATTATTACAAAGGATTCGGTCCAATCGTGCGTGGCAGATTGCTCTCGTTCTTTCATTCCTAGTGACTGTAGGATGCATGCTAATTTTGTACATACCCGTTCCTAATGGGATGTCTATCTTAGGTGATCGTCATTTTCTTTTACCTATTTGGCTTTTTTACTTCATGTTGGGAGGTTTTTTTTCCTATCATTGGTCGCTGGTACGTGAATGGGCAGTTACGTATCGACGTTGGCTTTGGATAGCAATGACCCTCATTCTAATTGAAGGGACAGTGGAGTGCATTTTATTGGAGAATTTCGCTTCTTTGCGTTGGCAACACTTAATAAGTATTCCAGTGTTCTCGCTCGCTCTAATCGGTATCTATCCTATAGTGGAAAAATGGGGGAGATTGAGAGATAGTATTCTTACCATTGGAACATATGGCTTTGGAATCTATCTTGTTCACCCACTTATATTAAATATTGCTCTCGAGGTTATCCCTAATTTTTTTTGGTCTATTGAATGGTTTATTTTATTATTTGCCCTAGTTTTAGTATCTTCCTATCTCTTTATAAAAGTAATTGAACGCTTACCGTATCACACGTATATTGTAACTATTCCTCAGAGAAACAAGATGGCCAAAAATATTGTGCCACATTTGCCGAAACATCCAGTAAAAGAAAGTCAGTCTTCTTGAGAGACTGCGCTAAAGTATATGTATGTTTTGAGGATAGAAGGCCATAGCCATAGGGGGTATTATAATCAAAAGCAGAGTCTATAAATTGGGTATAAATTCAAGTCAACTCTGGAAAAGTTGTATCCTTGTTTCCATTGCTCATGCTATTTCGACTGCTAAGTATCCCGAGTTTTCTTATGAGAACTCATGGGACGGAATAAATTATAGTGTGAATGACAGTCAAGGGACAAGAGGTACCATTACGTTTCATGAGCAGTGTTGCATTGCTGTATGTAGAGATGAAAAAAGCGAACGATGTTCACTAGAATACCTTCGCAATCCGATGGAGTATTTTGCAGGAGCGGGATCTGAAATTCTTCGTATTGCTCAAGAAGAAGCGCTTCAATATATGTTAGTTGAGGTTGATGGTAACCCAGAGAGTATTCCTGTTATCACTTCCGCTTTATGGAGTGTTGGAAATGAGCTTGTTTCGTGTGATACATATGAGGGGCTAGTCCAGCATGGAGGCCATATTCTTGCAAAAAGCTTATTACCTTTGGAGAAAGCTCTCGAGACAGTAGAAGAAGAATATGAGCTGAGTAAAAATGAGATGATTTTACTGAAGGATATCTATAAAAGAAAATCAGAGAATCCTAAAAGAGAAATTATTCTATCCAAACGAGATGTTGCGTTGCTTGAATTTGAAGGGCAAGAGGGGCTACAGGAAAGTGAGGTATCTTTCGAAGAAATAGGAATTCGTTTCGATGTATGTCGCTAATTGGGTCAGCTATTTAGGTAGCTGGCTCATTAATTTTACTTTTAATCTTATACAGAAGGAGTTGTATGTAAATGAAAGGATTACATAAAATCACAAAAATATTTCCTGATTTTTCATTCATAAATATGGAGTATATAAGAGATCTGAAATACTATACAGAGCTACAAGATGTGATCCTTATAACGGCAAACAATACAGCCAATTTAGAGATCACATTTATAATGAGCTCAGATAAAAAAGATGGTCTTTTTGAAGTGAAGATCCGCTTCTTCAGAGTAAGAAATTTTAAACTAGTGGGTGGAGATTCTCTTATTCAATTAGGTGGATTTGAAGTATTAAACATTAAAAGTTATGGATGGGAAGATATCAGATACCATATTTATGACTTTGAAATGAATCATATTGACTTCTATTGTAAAGAGATAGAGATTTTAGGGATTGAAGAGATAATGTTTTTGGATAACAATAAATGAATAAAGGATTTGGAAGGAACCGAACCCCTTGTTCACTATGTAAAATCGGTCCTCGTACGTCTGGTACGGCTATATACTATAAGATGGAATTTATTTAGTAAAAAAGTCGGAAGATCTATAAAAGAGAGGTTAAGAAGTCTGCGAAGTTCAGGTTGAGGACAAAGTGATCGGGACGACCGATGAAGACCCTTTTTGGGTAAAGGATGTTGATTCGATGAAAAGACCTCGTCACAGGCGTTCTCTCTGAAACGGACGGTGGATGTGAGCAGGTTGTTGACAAGAGTGCAAATAAGGATAAACAGATAACAGTCTATAATGGGAGAGGGAAATCTGGATGCTATGATTACAAGTTAGCAACAGATTTATATGTTGATCTATAGAGATCTCTAAATGGGAAATGAGGTGGTTTTTATGTTGAATAAAGGGAATGTAGCAGAGGAGTTTCTCAAAGTCTTTCCTGAGTTCACCGATGAATATGAGGAGCATGTCGAGTTTAATAATGACTTTATAGCTCATGTATTTTTTGGTGACTCATTAGCTGTAAAAATTGTTGAAAAAATAAAGGTAGATGATAAGGAGTGGCTGAGAAAGGTGTTCTCATTTTTGGAGAGAATGGAGACAGAAGGAGATCGATTTGTTAAAAATGTACTTTCCACCGCAATTCTTGAATATGTGGGTGATAATCCTTTTGTTTTGTTAACCGCATATGACTACATGGGTAGTGGTTCTAGACAATCGTCAGATCTTATCGAGAGGCAGTTGGGGAGAAAAGAGTAGATAAATAACAAATTATTACCAATTTTTATAGTAGTATCTATGAACTATGGAGAGACATTGGATTATTTGGAAAAGTAGAGTAGTTGACAGAAGGAAGATCACAGGAAGTGGCGCAATTGGCTTTCTCTCGATACCCGCCCCCGCTACAAATGATACGTACGTTAAGTATTGGAACAGCGCACAACAGTGAATTCTCATGTTTTATTCTAATATGCTTCGCACACCTTGTACTTCCATCACTTCCCCTTCTGTGAACCAGGTTTGTAGGATAGTAGTGAATTGTAGTAGTATTTTTCATAGGTATCACTCTCTTTGTGGGTATGCAAGCACACTATAATTTTAGGAAGTGAGCATTATGTGGATAGATATGGTTACTGATTCCAGAGCTATTCATGCGATATATTCTAGTATCCCTGAATTGAAGGATGGATATATAAATGCAGTTATTCTAAAAGATTTAGTACTGGAATTAAGAGTTCTTTCACATGAATTTCCAGATCCGCCTCCAATGAAATGGAGGCAACGGGGGTGTAGCATGGTACAATTTCACTTCCATCTTGCTGATATCGAGGAGCTTAACCTAATTGATTGGTCTCCTGACGAGATCTATGAAATAGCATTTACTCGTGAGGAGAACCAAATGATTCGCTTCATAGGGGTGTCATCTAGGTCTAAGATAGAATGCTTGTTTCGATGGTTGACAATGCCAAGAATATCAGCAATTTAGATATTGTAGATTGCTCTGTAGCTAGGACTTTGTTAGAGGGAGTATTGGTAAAGTAATGGTCTACTAATACCCTGCCTTTTTATAATAGAGCGTATGTTTGTATTAAGAATTTAGGAGGAAGAAGAGATGTGGATTGATTTTATAGAAAATAAAAATGCTATTTCTGATATCTATTCAAAAATCCCTAAATTGGAAGAAGTATTTATAAATTCCTTAAACCTATTGGAGGATAAGTCCATTAAAATCGTTTTAAAGTTGAATGATTTTCCTGAGAATGTACCCTATGAATGGAGTGGATGTAATACAGTAGCAATGACTTTACATTTAAAGAATATAAAGAGTCTAGCTTTAGAGGGCTGGTCATACAATATCTTTATGTCCTTTTTTTGGAGGGGGAGAGGCGATGATATTGAGATACAAGGGTATTCAGATGATGTTGAACTTAAAATAATATGCAATAATGCTCGTATCTCTGGTATAAGTGCTTATATAACATAGTGTTTCTATCGGATATTATCGGACACAGATGGAGTTGAAATCATAAGGAAGCACTGGAATTTTGGGACGAAGTTGGAGGGAGTCTGTATACTGTCCAGTATGATCTGGCACAAAGATGGTGTGAATTGTCACAGGCTTTTATGCGTGACATGAGAAACTGCCGTCAAGAGATATACAAAAGCATAAAAAGTATCATAAAGCTAGGCGCAGGGGGGGAAGTTATTTGTAATAGTAAAGAGGTCCCGTAATGGAATTGGTGCGATAGGATAGAATCGGTCATTCGGATTTAGAGAATCTTCCAAGTAATAGGAGGTTTCTTACGGAGGAGACGAAGTCATTTCAGCTTCCGAAGGGAGGAAAATGGAGAGCTTACAAATGAAAAAGCGAACAATGGAGTAGCGAATCGATAAACAGTTGAAGTGATGGAGGATCAGATGAGACTACTAACGAAGAAAATTTCCAGATATTTATCTATTTTGCTGTATATTTCGGGTTTTTTACAACTTATAATCTTTACCACTGTCTTTTGTTTAACTTTTCACTTAACTGGGGAGCGCATAGATTCCCCAATTGTGCTCACTGCGATAATATCTTTTGTTTTAGTAAAATTTTCTTAGAATATTATAATAATACTTATGAATGGGGATACATGGTCATTATAGGCACCGTAGCAATAATCATTTTTATTTTCTTATTTTCTGCTGGAGGTTACAAATACCAAGGTTTCTATGATATTTTACAAGATTTCTGGTCTATCTTCAAGAACTCCAGATGAAAAGATCAGGTCAGCATATAAAAATCTAAAAATATCGGATAGTCACTTCAGTTGTGCTCAATAACTGTTCTATCATCATGAAAAAGGAAAAATCATCATGTGATAAAGGAATTTGAAGACATCGATTTAGGAGATAAAGTCATTGCCAAGGATGAAAATACGAGCGAGATCGCTTACGAAGAGTCAAATGGCTCTGGTAAGGTATTCACGTAATGAATAGCAAGCCTACCAAACATATGAGGAGATATGGACGAATGATCCAATCAATCATGTCATGAATGTGGATAATACCGTAGTTCGGGTTCCTCTAGGAAGGAAGCGCTGGAGTATGAGGGTATGTATAAATTCAGTCGAAGATACAATTAAAGGTCTAATGGTGAATTTCACTTCAGAATATGGCTCTGCAATAGCTTTTTGGAAGGGTATGTACCCCGCTATTGGTGAATTTCATGAAGTTGAACTAGAAGCCTCGAATGTAATGAAGTGGGGAAGAGATTTAAATAAAAGTGATCTTGGAAAGTATTTAATCAGAATGGATGAAGGAAAATGTCGTATTATATGTGAAATAGAGTCCGTTGATCGAGATGGATGCATGGCTCTGAGAATGGGAGAGAGTATATTGCTTGTTGAAGTTGCTGGAGATATCAAGATACAGGAAGGTTTTTTGGAAATCAAAACAGATTGTCTGATCCTTTATGAGGTTCAAATCTAAAAAGAAATGACGTGATGCAGTGAAGTTGTAACACCATGTAGAATAAAAACGATATACTAGAATCAAAGAAAGTGGTATTGCAAAATGTGGAGAAGACATCACGAGAATTCTTTAAAGAAAAATGGGTCTTGCACTTGGAAGACGGACAAACCATGAGTAGTTTGACGAGGGAGTATCGTCTCGGGAATGGAAGTCTAGACAAATGGGTGCTCCTTTTGTTGAGACATATTTAGTTGCGCATTGTATTTTTCCCAGGTATCAGGTGATACGATTCAAATGCTACAGGAAATCAATAATTCTTGCAGTATTTTTTAGTTTACCCCGGCACGGGCGTGTTCTATAGGGAGAAGTCTCGAACGATGAAAGTAGCATGTGTCGATAGCTTAAGACAAGGGTGTTTCCCGTGACTTGAATTCTGAAGGAAGTCAGCGGTAAACCTCCGACTAGAGGGATTAAGAAACTCATAGAAATACGTTCTTGCCTGAATGAGCCTGCATAACAAGGCAAAGACCATACTACTGAAGGGAAGGAAGCGTAAACGAGGCGGGTAGATGGAGGGGAAGAATGCGTTCTTACTTGGGAAGCTATGTACACAAGGTAACATTCCTTAAGAGGAGAAGCTGAACGGACTAGTCGATTAGAAAGGATGTTATTGTGAATATCAATGAACAACAGATAAAGGCTGTTTTGTCTCTATCTGGACCAAAACGATATATGCATTTTATTAGTCAGATAGTTGGTTTTGATCAAGTTTGGGGACTATGGGATGATGGTTGGGCGCTTGCTTCAACTGATGAAGGTCGAGTGGTTTTTCCTTTATGGCCTGCAAAAGAGTATGCACTGTTGTGTTCGGTGTCTGAATGGAGTGATTATCAACCAGAGGTAATAACTTTAGAAGAGCTGATGGGAGAATTACTACCTAAATTGGATGATGACGGTATTTTGCCTGCAATATTCATGACTCCATATGATAGAGGCGTAACTCCTACAGTAAAACATTTACTAAAAGATTTGGAAGATGAATTGAATATGTATTGATCTTCGTTAACCCATTTCCCTGAAAATTGGAACAGACAAGATGTACTAAACGGTGTTAAAGGAGCCTACTCGAACCTACATTCCGAGGAAATAAATGGTCGGTCTCTACCTCTTCAGGTATGCCTATTGAAGGTTATGTTGATAGAAATGGTAACATAACTACAGCATTTCCAAAGTATTAACCCGTGAATGGATTGAAAGGTGTTTTGAAATGAAGTATCCAATTTGGTATAAGGTCTATCCAATCGTACCCTTAGAGATTAAAATTGTTGCAAATTTCCTTGACGACGAGGTAACAGGAAATGCAGAAATATTGCTTGACCTATTGGACAGGGTATTAGCAGGTAAAGAAGAGTTAATAGAGTATGGTTCAACATCATGTACAGCAGAAATTAAAAAAGATATGACAAAAGTATATTTTCACTTTGCACTTGAAGGTGATATGGAAGAATGTGAAATTGAGACTCTCGAACTAAAAAGATTGATTGAAGAGTGGGATATGGTAATCAAGAAATTAAAAGAGCTTACTAGAGTTTACTAAAGTTTACAATATGAGTATTCGTATTTATTTTGATGCCGAAGCTGATGAACTTCATCAGCACGGAAAAAGGACTCCACACCCCATCGTGCGTGGTACAATTGTGCGATCTCTTCTGCGGGAACATGGAACATGTGGGTGACAACGCGAATTTTGTTTCCGTGATCGTCATCAAAGATAACGACCCGATGCCTCTTTTTCGATCGACACGGTTCGGTTCCCAATCGGCAAGTGATGTTTTTCTTAATCGAAGAGGAGTCTGGCTGAGAAAAGGGACGAGCGTCCGCCAATTCGGTTGCTCTCTCCTTTAGAGGTTGGTTCGTCACAAATCATTCTATGGGAAGATCGATCCTTTTTCAAATATCGAATAAATCGTACATTACTATCTGCGAATTTACATATTAAAGTTATTCAACATGCCTGGGGGGAGATGCATTGTGACTTTGTTTGAAGAATGTATCATGGCTTTGGGAGAAGAGAAAGAAGTTCTATCTCAAATTGAGTCAGATGAAGTAGTTTTAGACTTTCAATTGGCGGTTCCTTTAGATAACTTAGTCTACAGAATTAATTGGGATGAGGTTAAAGAAAAGTTATCCATAACGGATTACAATTTAATCTTAAACACTTTGAGTGAAAACGGAATAGATGAAAAGGGGGATATCTTTATAATATGGGATAGTGGAGATGTTCCTGTTGTTAAGACGAGTATAACTAATGTAATTAAGGCGATCGATGATGTATTAGCAGTTAGTTTTGATACTTGGATATATGGTGTGAAAGGAAATTTTGTGATCGAATTCCATCATGAAGGAATGATTAAATTAGCAGTACTTAAAAAATGACTCCAATTCATTTTTAGCCCTATTAGAGAAATTGTTAGTGCGATTATCCTTTTCTTCAAATGAACTGCTTTCCTAGCTTTATATTACCCACTTGTCAAAGATGGATGCTGTCGACTCATATTCTTCAATGATTTCTCTTCTCAGTCTTCCATTCTCGTGTAATTGCACCATTTTCTATTTTAAACCGTGTGAAAACGTGCGTCGTTTTCTTTTCGTCATGATTGGTTCGCCTCTCTTTAGTGATTGAACGAAGTCTACCTGACCTTAATTTTTCTGTCCAATCTACTGTAGCCGATCCGGACCGGTGAAAAGCTGTAATGATGATTATCAAATACAACACGTGGTGCGTATGTTGAGCGGTTAGATTGACGTAGCAGTTGTTCACCATTATACAAGTTTAAGAGTAGTGGGGGGGATGTTATGAAGTACAATAAGGTTATAGCCGAAATGTCAATCAGAGCTCGAGTTGCATATGGCGTTACCTGTTTAGAAAAGTTATGTACAAGTTGGGATGTATCTAGTACAGAGCTGAATCATTTGATAGATGATATGTGGAAATTTACAAAGTCTCAGCGTCTAGATTTGTGGGAAAGAGAGGCATTAAATAATTTTCCTGATTTTGAAGACTGTGAAGTATATGCTTTGCATTTTGGCTATGCTGGTCTTGCAAATCATAAAAAGAAAGCAATGTTTGAAATGATAGAGAATGTACTTGAAATAGGGATAGGGAATTTGTATGCTGCATTTGAGAGTGAAATTACATTAATCCCTACCCTTAAAGCAATGAAAATACTGGAAGATAATCAGGTTGCGATTCCATCATCTTTCTATTTTGAGAAGTCAAGTGTAGATGAGGATGGTGGCGGGAAATCCTGCAAAACCGAGTTTTTTTAAGGAGAGTTAGTTTCAGCTCTTGATCTTGATGAGGCTCACCATGGAGCTGATTGGCTAGATTGCACTCATTTCACATGCTTTTACTCGGTCGAAATGGAATAACGGTATACATGGATACAACGCTTTGGTCTCTCACAATTCGTCTAATTCGCATTCTAGTATCGTCCAGCTCTCTTTCCTTTTGATTTTTCCTGTACCAAAAATTTGAAGGCATTTATGAAAGATCTCGATGATGGTTGCCACAAACTTTTCCTCTCGAAGTAGTATGAACTTCTTGGGGTTTGTAAGTGAAAGAACATTGCTGGTATCGAGTATTTGTACGGGTGATTTCGGATCGAATATACTTTCGTCCCATGATCAGTGCGGCTTGCTTTGAAATATCGTTCTTAATTAAGAAGAATTCGGCTTTTACTTCTTAGCTTGTTTAACTCCGATTCCTGGAAAATGCGGTTCTATCATAGAACAAATGGTTCAATATTCGAGGGATAAAGGTTATTTTAGGAGGACGAAAAATGGAATTCGAACTATTTCCTTATATTGGGGCTGGTCCTATTCGATTTCGAATGAGCCAAGAACAAGTAAGGACATTGCTTGGTGATTTTACCGATGATGAGCTAATCCAATTTACTACAAAATCAAAACAAGGTGTCTCTTATGTGTGTCAGGATTTTTTTAACAGTGAGTTATCTGCGTTTTATCATATAGATGGTACCTTGAAAGCAATACAGCTGTCTGATCCTTCTAAACTTACTTTTAATGGAATTAATTTCTTGAACATATCATTCCGCAGGGCCAAAAAGAACTTCGAAAAAATTAATGACCAATCCTTGAAGTACTATGAGGAAGCTATTATTTCAAGGGAACTGGGAATCTGCTTAGATATACCTGATATGAACTATTCGGTGGCTTCGCCAGTAAAATTTGTGACTGTATTTGAAAAAGGATATTATGACTGGGAGTCCGGTACACTAATATACGATTAGGATTAAAAAGGGAAGGTTGTGTAGAGTTATGAACAAAACTATTCGTTGGGAAGAAGGAGAGGAAGTGTCATATCGTCAAATTAGCAATATAGAAAGCGCATTTGGAATTAAATTTCCATTTGACTATGTTTTGTTTATTAAGGATAAAGACGGGGCGACACCTGATCCAGATAACTTTGATGTAGAAGGACATGGTTATAATGCTCTGTTTTGTTTGTTAAGTATTAACTCTGTTGAAGAATATGGTATTATTAACGTGTTCGAAAATATAAAAAACTCCTTGCCCTCAAAAATATTTCCTTTTGCTTGTGATGAATTTGGTAATTATATTTGCTTTGATTACAGAGAAAGATTGAAGCCTTCTGTTGTTTTTTGGGATCATGAGGAGGCAATTGATGATATCGATTCCTCTATCTTTTATATTTGCGATTCATTTACTGCATTTGTTACTAAGCTGTATAATCGTAATTAGACTTAAATAAATGTAACATACATTTATGAATCATTTTAAAATGAAAAGGTGAAGATGAATTTGAAGGGAACTAAAGTGGTAATTGGAGTGCCAGGGAAATGGGGAAGTATCACAGATTTTACTCTTGAACTAACTTCCAAAAGTCAAGGTCTTTATATGTTAAATGGTGATACGATAGTAAATTCCCATACAAGCAAAAGCTATAAAATTGAAATCTATGGATTTGATCCTAATTTAATGAAGGCTTTCAAGTACGCTAGCCAGGGAGCGATAGGGGAGGATGATCTTAAAGAAATAAATGAGCATACCTTCACTGTCTACTTGATTGTTGATTCAGGATATTTAGAAGATATTAAGGACTATATTGATTTAACCATGAATATACTAGATTCAGGTGGAATTGCTGTGAAAATTGAATCGACAGGTGTGGCATATTCAAGTGAAATGTGGAAATACATTTTTCTCCATAAAGACTTATTTTCGATATATCGTTACTTTGTGACACTAGTTTCAGATGACTACAACTACTACTCTTGTGGGATGCAATCTTTTGGATATCCCGATGTTATTATTAGTAAGCAAAATACCTCGAATGAAGAAGACATTGCCTTCTTATTGAATAATTTTAATATATATAACATAAAAGAAAATCCTATCCTTGAAGATGGGAATAAATTTAGTGTAGATAGTGATTCCAATGTATATCGACTTTCTCGCGTAGCTGACTATAGATATGATGAAAGTAGTGCATTTTATAACTCTTTGGGTCTTTGGGAGCTGAGCTGAAATAGTTTATATTATAGCGGAGCAGAATGGTGTATCACTTAGGCAGTCAGGATTTACTCTGTTAAATTATTGATTTTTAGTGCATAGTGTTTATGGGTGGCTAATCGCAGATTAGTATGGGTAAGCTCTTATCTTCAACAACACGTGAGGGTAGTATACGGGCGAGGTCGCTTACAAAGAGGTCGAATGGCTCTATGAAGGGGAAGTTGAGGAAGTGACGAAGTTCATGTTGCGGAAGAAGTGATCGAGACGACCGATGAATAGCCTTACTAGGAAGTGGTGTCGGATGGGTGAAAACAAAAGACCTGAAAATCGTTACTAGAAAAGCATTAACTACATTTGAAAGCAAATCGGGTACTTATACTTCAGAGGGTAATCCGAATGTTTCTAAGTATTGGGATGAAAAGAGGAAGTGCAAGTGAATTTTGAAAAAGTTTTATGCACAGTCTCAATCCGTGGACGATTGGCACTAGATCTTGTTTGTCTAGAGAGGGTTCTTGAAGTTTGGCAAATTAAAAATCCAAGATTGAATGAATTTGTTAGAGCATTATGGAAAGGAGTATTAGGTATAGATGATTGGAACTATTGGGATGAGATGACGGATGAATTTTTGCCAGAGGATTTAATACCTGATTATGGGGACGCATTAGCTTATGGAAAGTATTTTGGCTTTAGTCACCTCTCAAATTCTCAGCAAAAAGATATCACTGAAATAATTGATCAAACTGTGTTAACAGGTAATGGTAATCACTATTGTGGTTTTCAGAGCTATCTTACTCTGGAGCCGACATTAGAAGTGATAAAAATTCTCCTTGAAAATAATATCGAATTACCCGATTTAACTCCTTTCTTGAAATCGAAAGTAACCGAAAATGATGGCTGGGGGAATGAAGTAGGCGAAAGCTTTTTTAAAGGTGAGTTATCAAAATAAGAGAAATAAGTGCAATGACTCTCTATTGAATTATTAATAACAGGTCTGAGGAATAAGGAAACCTAAATGTAAATATATAGAATATCTTCTTAGGTTTCACTGTGTAATTTTCTTTTAGAAGATTAATTTAGTTTTTCTTCATATTTCTTTCAAATTTGATGACTCTACTAATTATACTATTTGAAAATCTTTTATCCATAGAATATTATCGCAACTGGTGAATCGTAGAGGAAGATTCGCATGATTAATATATTAAATGAGGCCAATCGCAGATTAGTATGGGTAAGCTCTTATCTTCAACAACACGTGAGGGTAGTATACGGGCGAGGTCGCTTACAAAGAAGTCGAATGGCTCTTTATGAATGGGAAGTTGAGGAAGTGACGAAGTCCATGTCGAGGAAGAAGTGATCGAGACGACCGATGAACGATGAATAGTCTTTCTAGGAAGTGGATGTCGGATGGGTGAAAACAAAAGAACTCGTTGCAGGCGATCTCTTTGAAACGGAATGTGGACGTTTGCTGGTTGTAGACAGGACTATAAAGGGGAGCTAATATGGATGTAACAAAAGAGCTAAAAATCATTGCTAGAGAAGCATTAACTGCATTTGAAAGCAAATCGGGTACTTATACTTCAGAGGGTAATCCGAATGTTTCTAGGTATTGGGATGAAGATGAAAAAAGCTGTGTGGATCTCTTATCTGTTCCCAATCGCCCTGAACAGAATGTTACATCCTATTCCACGATAGGATTGTCTCAACATTCTATTGGTTTCCAAGTAGATGGAGCCCCTTTACGGATAGAATTGGTGGGGGCATGCTCATCAGAGTTCAGCATTTACCCCAATATATTATCTACATGTAGCTTCTATGTAATAAATGACAAAGTATCTTGTTTTCCAGGTGCGATATTTCGTGACGCTGTGAAAATGTACTCGATGTCAGGGGATATGGATCATATCTTATTTGTAGCACCATTTTTGTGGAGCACATTAGAGACAATTCAATTCCCAGATAAAAAAATAACCTGGCTATTGGCGGTTCCAATCTCAGAGAAGGAACGGTTATATGTTAGAGAGAATGGATTTGATGCTATGGAAGATCGATTTGTGGGAGAGCAAATTGATCTTTTTAATCTAAATCGACAGTCTGTTATTTAATATCTAAGTCCTGCAACAAGCACTCGTTCAACATTCCCTAATAAAAGGACTGATTTTACATCGTGAACATGGGGTTCAGTTCATTTCCAAGTCAGCCCCTTGCAATAGAAATAGAGTCCAGGAGGAATGTAATACTAAATGAGCAGTTATGTTGATTTTTTAGAAGGTCATCTAGGTAGGGTAGAAAAAGGATGGAGAGTGGAAAAGGATGATACTGGGAACTCGTTTGATATCGTAAAATATGAAAGTGGACCATTTTCAGGGACAACGACATATTCTACTTTAGGTTTAAGTCACCATTGTCTAGAATGTCCCCGCTCACAAAAGCAGATTAGGCAGGAGCTTTTCTTTATATCTGAGTCTGACTTCTGGGAAGTAGACATTGTTGGGATCCTTCAACAAATTGGGCTAGAGGTATTAAGTAGCCATTCCGCTCTTTTGGCTGGGGAAGTCATTGGTCCCAGAGGACAGCTGTTTGCTGGTTCAGAGTTGGAAGCACTGTATGTGTCCGCACCTGTTTATTTTCCAGATACATTTCATTTGTTCAATGATGGTGAAGGTATAGCCATTGTTCAAGCTTGGTTGTTTCCCATATCGCGGGGTGAGGCGGAGTTTGTGATGAGAAATGGATGGAACAAATTTGAGGATAAACTCGAGGATATAGATCCGAATTTAGTAGATTTTAACCGATTAAGTATTATTGACTAACCATCGCGGGAGGAGTAAGGACAAGATATTGGGAGAAAAGGAAAATCGGTATCTAGATTGTCAGGCTGTCGAAAATGTCTCGATAGCTTGTTTTTTTGCTCTTTGCTGTTTGTCCTTAGTAATTTAATTATAGAAACCCCGATACACCGCTTGTGGAAATAGATGAACGACGGGCTGATACAGATGGCTTTTTGGTATGGTAGATTGGAGTAAGAGACATAACCATTGCTCTTTTGTGCGAGTGAGTATCATTTTTAAAGAGGAGTATGGATAAATGGCTAAAAAATGGACTGAAATAGAACTTCTGATTTCGTATTCACAACTTTGTATATTTAATTCAGACATGAACTCTCCCTTTAATGATTGGGAGGATAGTCATGTTGAACAGGGTTTCTCATGGAGAAAGGGTAGTGTTTCTTTCGGAGCTTTGTCAAATTGGGAGTGCACAGTTGCCATAAGTAGGGATGTTGATATCAACCTTAATGACAAATCAATTCGCTCGATTGTCGTACCATTTAGTGTGGGAAACAAGGGAGTTACCATAACAAGTATTATGGAACAAGAATTTGTTATTAACATTTCGGCAGGTGAATATGAAATTCTATTTGAGGCGATTCCATTGGCATCACGTGATGCAGAAGGTGAAGGACTCTCTTCGGTACGTTATGAAGTTACTTTTATAGAATCAAGGAATCCTTATCCGCGAATACTGAAAGCAGATGACGAAATATCTCCACCTGAAGAACTAAATATGGATGCCAAGCCAGCTGAATAATAGTTATGATAATGGCCTGTTAGATTAATAGGGTTTCTATGGTGATAGTTTGAGAATACTAATCTGTCCTCGAGGGTCTCCTGGAGAAGCGGGAGTCACTCTACAAACTATGGCCCATACGGTGATGGAATTGAAGGAAGAAAGCGAAGAGATTACGATTCCTGAAAAGGTACAGTCAGCTGTACAAGCTACGGAGTAATTCTCGTGAAACAGTTAAATTTAAGATGCCAGTCTCTATTGGTGAGAGGCTGGCATCTCTTTTAGTGTGCTCGGTAGGGGTGCGTTCTATAGGTGAATGCAAGAATGGCTTTCTTGGGATTCACTTTCACAACCTCTAATATGGTGACTGTAGCCAAGTAGATACATAAACATTAAAAAGGTATTTTACGATGGTTTAAAAACCGCGTGAGAAATAGCATTTTATAGGAAATAAATGGATTTATTCAAAATGCCAAGCGAAGAACCAGAGGCTACCGTTCTAGGAACGATCAATTCATTATTTGAAGGAGAGAGAATAAGTGCGCACGGGTGGAACTAACTCTTTTACTTTGGTTAAAATGAAGATAAGAGGTGGTTCAAATGGCAAAAAGAAAAGAAGACTTGTACCGTCTTATTGATCGTTTAGATAACGAGAAGGTAGACTGGGCGCACTAGCTACTAGCTTCTCTTCATGAGAAGAGCTTGGAAGAGCTAGAAGATGAATTGGAAGATAAGCAGTTAGCTAAGAAACTCGCTCCTCTCCTCGAAAATCCGGAGTGGATCTATTCATCAGAAGGAGAAAAGGTGGAAGACAATTTGGAGAAGATTGTCGAAGAGGCTACAGAAAGAAAAAATTCCATTCAGTATTGAGAACGCAGGCAGGACAAAGACCAGACCTACGGTTAATTTATGCGGTCAGGGAGGATCGCATCTATCTCTTATCCCTTGGTTTTAGAAAAAGAGGAAGGGAAGATGACGTTTATAAAATTACAAATCCAGACTGAAGTCGGAAATATCAGTTTTAAATAGGAGGTGGTCAGCAAGATGGTGGCTACTCCCTATTTGATTTGTGGCGAGATGGGGTATTAGGTCCGGTGAGTGTAGCCCCGATTTCAATCGTACGAATAATTGACAGAATGATTTGTTAATACTCTATGCAGACACACCGACATGTAATTGGCATTATTTATAACTCTAATCTTTCTTGACCTTTTCTAATTAAACAAATACGATATTAAAGTTGATTTTGAAATGGACTAGTGAGGAGAGCTACATAATGAAGAAATTATTTTTATCATTATTTGCAGTAACATTGATCTTATCTGGTTGCACAACAATGGATGAAAAGAGTGAGGAAATAAAGAAGGAAGAAAGAGTAACTGAGAATCAAGAGAAAGAGAAAGAATTGACCGCAGAAGAAGTGGTCTCAAAAACATCGGCTACTATGCATAAGCTAAAAACCTATAGGGTTGATTCCGAATTCGAATCGACGGCTATTGCAACAGATATCACAACAGGAGAAAAGATCGAGGAACTGTCTGACTCCAATATAAAAGCGAATTCTATGATGAAAATACATAATGAAGACTTATATACGAATTCACAAATTAGGATCGGTCAGTTAGAAGAAGAAATTAAGGTAGAGGTGTATGTGGACAATCAAGAAACAATCTATGTAAATGATATGGAATGGGTTGCCCTCCCATACAAAGAGGAGTATTTGGTTGAAATCCTTGGTAATAATACAGTTGATTTTGTAGAGAATATCATCTCTTCAGTGAAGAAGATTCCAGATCTCAACATGAAAGAAGAGGATGGATCGTATATTTTGCAGTTGAAATCGGCTGAACCAGATCAAATCAAAGATTTAATAGAAGGGCGTTTAAATTCGCAATATAGGATTCTCTGGGAAACGGGTCAGCTAGAGGTCAGTAACTTTGAACAAACCGTGTGGGTGGATAAAAGTACGTATCAAATAACGAAGGTAGAGCAAGTGATAGAACTGGCTGTGGAGAGTGAAGAAGAAGGTGTTTCCATTAAAACTACCTCGGATGCAACATCTGAGTTTAAGAAAGATACAGAAGAAATCGTTATTCCAGAGGAAATTGTTACCTCTGCCGAGAAAGCAGAGTAATTTCGAGAATTCGTAGTGATCAAAGAGCAATCCTTCATGAGGGGGATTGCTCTTTATATAAGATAATTGCTCTCTATAGTTGCCCTTTATGTACGTTTCCTTTTATCATACTAAATTCCCTCTTTCCCGCCGTTCCCCTTACTACTCCTTCTCATAGAATAATAGAGTCGTATAAACGAAAGGAGGTAGACGAATGGGAATTACGATTCCGGAGGCAATCAGTGGCAGTTTGAAAAAGGTCGGTGCGACCTGTGCGTCGGTGACGTTGGAGGAAGCGGCGAATATTCAGTATAACCTGCCTTATACGCCTGTTAAATATGTGGATGGAGAAGGATTTGTCCCGGCCTCATTGGAGGAAATCAAAGTGGAGATGAATCCGCTGAATTCACTTGAAGGAAATAATGTGCTCCAGCATCTTAACCTAGGTTCGGTCCCCAATGTGACGACCCAACAACTGGATTCTTTCCTCGCAGGTAAAGGTGTATTAGAAGGTATGGGTATGGTCTTTCTTGTGGCCGGTATGGTTTATCAAGTAGACCCTATCTATCTGGTTATTCATGCTAGCTTAGAATCAGGTAATGGGACCAGCAACTTGGCCCGGGGTACCGTGGAAGGGTACGAAGGGTATCACAATGTTTATGGGATAAAAGCTTACGATTCCAATCCTGAGGAGAATGGAGCCCGTTACGCCATGGAACAAGGTTGGAATTCGGTTCCGCGAGCCATTATGGGTGGAGTTCAATATATTGCAGATACGTATATTCATGTTGGGCAGAATACGTTATACAAAATGCGTTGGAATCCCATTGAACCAGGGATTCACCAATATGCGACGGATATTGAATGGGCGAAAAAACAAGCGCTTCGCATCGCAACCACCTACCTGGATTTTTTTGAAGAAGTCGAAGTCAGTTGGGAACTCTCCTTTTATCGCTAAAGAAGGTTGCCCCTCTTCGTTATTGTGAGAATCAATAAGCAAATATTTAAATCAGGCCAAATCATCCAAATGCAAGAGACCGGACAGGAGAGAGTACCTGTCTGGTCTCGTCTTTATTATGCGGTGAATATGAACGTGGAGGGCTTCTCTTTTTTTCAGGGCAAGTTCACCACAATCTCCCCGATTGTTCCCTCCTGTTCAAAGATGTCTTTATCGCTATGAAGCGCCCGAGCTGAGGACTACCCTCTCTTTCTTCCAACACAGATCAAAACCCAATCAAGAGATTAAATAAGAAAAAAGCCCCTCCAAAAAGCAGCAGGAAAAGTAAACAGCCTCCTCCAGCTACTAACCCAATGATCGTCCCTTTCTTCATATAATCTGATCAGCCCCATCCTGGAAATAGACATTTCGTTATCGTTGTATAAAATTTCTCTGTTACTCTTTCCAGTTCCTTTATTGTAAAGGTATCCTTCCTGCAATCCTCTTTGTGCCCCTCATCGTGGATGAACAAAAAACAAGATCATCTCATCTGAAGGAAAGGCCTCCCTTTTTTAGATAGAGATGATCTTTGTTTTGGCTCTTCTGTCCTACCTATCTTTCTCTCTTCTCAGCCTTTTTCTCCGGTCCTGACTCCATCGATTCTTGAATGGAAGCGATTTCTGCATTGTCGCTCGCTTTTGCTTCTTCTGCTAGGGCATCATGCGTGATGCGTCCGTCTTGTAAGTCGCCCTTGTGTAGGGCTTTTTTCTTGTTCATGTAGGTTCCCTCCTTCCTATGATAAAATGAAAGACACTACTAAGATGAACGGCGGACATGGATATTATGTAAGGCGAACGGGACGAATGGATACAGAAAGGGTGGATGAAGCGTGGCGGGTACGATTTATCTTCATCCCGTACAAGATCGAAGTGTCGGTATGGGTTGGATGAGCCTTTGGGGGCGTACAGAGGGAAGAGTCGACTATATTGTTCCAGTAGCACGCATGATGCGAGAGTTGGAGCATCGCTTATCGTCGCAACCGCTAGCGGAAGATCGGGAAGTACACGTGCAAACGTTTGATCAGTGGGTGCGCCTTCTCTCTCCTACTGTAGGTAGATTGATGACGGTGATCGAACAAGAGCTCGTATTGCAACGAGCAGTCGAAAAGGCAGCGAGTGATTCCACTCAACCGCTTCATTATTTTGCGCAGGTGAAGGAGAGCTCCAGCTGGTTAAAACGTATGGAACACCTTATTGGTGAGTTGAAACGGGCGGGTGTGACACCGGAGCGGTTACAACAATTGTGGAACCAACAGGAGACGAAGTACCCTGAGCTGGTGGCGGTTTATCACGCTTATCAAGCGGAATTGACACAATCCAATCGCTGGGATCATGAAGAGCCGTATCGATTGGTGATTGAGGCCATTCGAACCGATCAGT
Organism: Mechercharimyces mesophilus; assembly: GCF_059818345.1. NCBI lineage: Bacteria > Bacillati > Bacillota > Bacilli > Caryophanales > Thermoactinomycetaceae > Mechercharimyces > Mechercharimyces mesophilus. Next base: position 243,394 of record NZ_JCBAPH010000001.1, read on the forward strand.
TGATGTTACCACAATGTGTCGTGTTAGAGCATTTTCATGATTTATCGCCACTGCAGGAGCAACTACTCATCCAACTGGTGACCGCTGGCGTACAGGTGGATGTGCATTTGTTGTGGGATGAGAAAAGACCCCAACTTTTTGCTGAAACCACACGAACGGTCCATCATTTGCGGGAGCGTGGCTTTTTTCTACAACAGATTGAGATGGACACGCAACAGAGGATAAAGAAAGAAAAGTCGCTCATTCACTTAGATGACTCCTTATTTAAAGCAAGCCCAGAGCCAATGGAAGGGCAAGAAGTTGTTGAAGTGGTTGCATCTTCGGGGAGGCAACAGGAAGTAGAACAAGTGGTTGCACGTGTAAAAAAGTGGCTCATCCGAACGGGAGCTTCTCTAAGCGATGTAGCGTTGGTTGTAGCAGACAGAGAAAAGTATGAACCTCATCTATTTCATTATTTAACTAAAGCGGACTTACCGATGGCGGAGGCACAAAAGGTGACCCTACGCTTTCATCCTTTTATGCAGATGATTCTTCACGCTATGCGCTTCAGGCAAGGGACGGGAGGGTTTCTGGAGCGTCTATTAGAGAATCCCTCTCTTCCTTGGAGCAATCCTGTAATTGCAGCGGTGTGGAAAAAGTGGGTTCCGCAACTCAAAGAAGTGCGAACACGAACAGAGCTAACAGATGCGATTGCCTCTCTACGGATGGACATCCATTTAACTGCTGTCGCCGAGGAAAATGCTCCAGGAGATGCAGAAGGACAAGGAGAGATAGAGAGGGAACAGGAAGCACTGGACCGGCTCACGAAGGTGAGCGATTGGCTTTTTTTCCTACCGGAACGGCAGGGGTGGGATGATTGGCTGGCTACGATGCATGAGTGGTTGGCACCGTTAAAACCTCAGCCAGATCCACAGGCATTAAACGATCCAGCACGCACGCTTTTTTATTTGGAAGAGGTACGAGCGTGGCAGGCGTTGCGCCAAGTGATGGTGGAGTGGGAAGCGTTTGTGGAAAGCGACTCAGCGGATGAGGGTGTGACGTTGATCCAAGTGCAGCGGCGATTGGAGAGCTTGACAGAGCGTGTTGAAGTGCAGACGAGGCCAGGTAGACGGGGTGGCATTCGTCTCCTATCCCCTAACCAGGTGCGGAGTGAATCGTTTCGCATGGTTTGCTTGCTCGGATGTGTGGAAGGGAGTTGGCCCCGTCCGTATCGGGATGATTGGCTTGTCCCGGATCAGGAACGCTTGCGACTGCGTAACGAAGGAATTCATCTATCCACTGCAGAGGAGTTACGCCAACGGCAGCGCTATCCGTTCTTCTCCAGTGTGGTGGCTGGGAGGGAGGTTGTCCTGCTTTCTTACCCCAATCGAACGGCTGAGGGGAGAGAGCAATTGCCCTCTCTTTATTTAGAAGAGGTAGAGCGAGTCATAAGTGGCACCCGTATGACCACGAACGATGCGGGTTTGTCTCACTTGCTTCCTCCCACCAGCGAGGAATGCTTGTCGCTTCGACGAGGGGCCGAGCGTTCTCTCGCCCTGTGTGCACAGAGGACGGTTGATGCCCCAGTGCCCTCTGAACTAAGGACATCGATCATGCTCTTGGAGCAGCTAGGTGTTTCCGACCCACCATGGTTGCCAAGTCTCTTCGAGCGGATTCACATCGAGCGCAAACGTGCGCAGGCGATGGCCTCTCCCTATAGTGGCGTTTTGGAACCGGAGAAGAGCGGTCAGCTCTCCCTTACTGGATGGCACGAACGCATCTGGAGCGCTTCCATGCTAGGGGAGCTCTCTCGTTGCCGTTTTCATTTTTTGGCGACCCGAAAGCTGGGGCTGTTCGAATCGGCGCAGTCTACTGCTGGACTCTCTCCCCTAGAGCGTGGAGAAATATTGCATCGCATCTTGTGTCGCTTCTGGGACGGTTACCGTGAAGAAGTGTTAACAGCAGAAGACCGTGAACGTGCACTGGAGCGATTGGAAGCACTGCTGATGTCTACCTGGGAAGAGGTGACTCATACCCATGATATTCCTCCTCAGAGTTTCGAAGGACAGGTGGAAGTGGGTCGCTTGCGTCAACGGCTCCGGTCGATGGTGGAGCATGATTTGGCGTGGCGCAAGCCAGCGGTGTCCGTGCGACCACGCTACTTGGAGTGGTCTTTTGGACAAGCGGTGGATGAGGAGAAGAGGAAGCGTGGCGAAGTGGATCCCGCTTCGCAATCGGCACCGCTTGAAATTCCGTTGACGCCGACGCAATCCATTCGTTTGCGGGGCAAGGTGGATCGAGTGGACCAGGATGAAGAGGGCTTTTATACCCTGCTGGACTATAAATCAGGCACTGCGCCGAGTCGTGAGCACATATTTATCGGAATGGATGTGCAATTGCCCCTCTATTTGTGGGCGATACAAAGGGGGTTAAATCTGGACAAAGAAAAAGCGATTGGGGTTGCCTATTTTGAAGGCGGGCGCATGAAGGATGGGAAACCACCAACCAACAATCGCAATAAAGGAATTTGGCGCAAGGAGGCGGCCTCTCGCTTTGGGATTCATCCACGAGTGGGGAGCCTCGTCGAAGAGAAAGAACGTGACGCCATCTTGCAAGGGATAGGGAACCACTTGAGTAAGCAATTGGAACGGATTGAAGAGGGAGACTTTTACGTTCAACCGACATGGGAGTGTCCGGCGCATTGTCCCCATCGCCGGATTTGTCGCGTGCAATTGCAGGAGAAAGGGGGAGGGGGAGATGAGTGAGAAGCCCCAATTAACAGTGGCTCAATGGGAAGCGGTCTCTACCTTGGATCGCGACTGCATTGTTTCGGCGGGAGCGGGCTCAGGCAAGACGCGGGTATTGGTGGAGCGCTACCTTAATCTATTGGAGCGTTATCGTCAGGATATCGCCATCTTGGATCGTGTGGTGGCCATCACGTTTACTGAAAAAGCAGCAACCGAAATGAAAAAACGGATTCGTGATGGCATACGGGCTCGGATGGAAGAGTGTCAGACCAGAGGAGAGGAAGAGGGTGTACAGGAATGGGCGCAGTTACTGGGTCAGTTTGAGCGGGCGCGCGTGACGACCATTCATGCTTTCTGTCGTTATTGGCTTCTACAGTATCCACTGGAAGCCGGAGTAGACCCGCAATTTTCTGTGCTTGAGGAAGCGGAAGCACGGCAGTTACGCGAACGTGCGGCAGAGTTAGCTCTCTCGATGTTGTTTCAGTCTGCCCCCTCTCCTTTTGATATCGGGAAGGCTTTTCTACAGCGTACGGTGATTGCTTGGGGAAAACAGAAGGCGATGGCTACCCTCTGTGAGAGTGTACAAGCCTGGTCGAGCAGTGGCTGGACCTTGACGCAGTGGAGAGAGCGTACGTTGACGGATTTGGAAGAGGTTCAAGAGCAAATACAAGAGGAGCAACAGCGACGTACTTCTGCTCTTTTTCCCCTCGCCCATGCTTTGTGCGAGATAGAGGGTGGGAAGAGAGTTTCGGCTTTTCAGCAGTGGTGGTCAGAAGTAGAGCAGTCGTTCCAACAGGCCCAAACCTCTCCTGAATGGCTCTCCTTGATAGAAGAACTAGCCAACTACCTCAAAGGAAATTGGGGCAAGAAGGTGGAAATTGCCACACCTCATGAAAGGCTGAAACAGGAAGTAGCCGAGCTACTCCCTCTGTTGCGCGAACAGGAAACGTTAGCAGAAGAGACGGCTGCCCTCAAAGTGTGGCTGCACTTGATGGAAGAGGCGGGTGCACACTACCAACAGAAGAAAGAAGAGCAGAACGTCCTTGATTTTGATGAATTGCAGGGGCGCTTCGCTACCTTGTTACAAGAGTACCCGTCTATTTGTCGTTCGATTGCCAATCAAGTCCAGTATTTGATGGTAGATGAATATCAGGATACCAATCGACAACAAAAACTTCTACTCGATCGTATTCGATCCGCTGGAGAAGAAGAGGGGATAGCGGGTAAATGGTTTGTGGTGGGGGACCCTAAGCAATCGATCTATCGTTTTCGTGGGGCAGATGTTTCCCTTTTTCAGCAAGAGAAACAACAAATCGAAGCGCGTGGCGGGAGAGAGATCAAGCTAGCGACCAATTTCCGCTCACATCCTACTTTGATTCAATTCATCAACGATTTTTTTCCGCCTTTAATGGCGGGAGAGTTGTCATCGACCATGGCGTACGAGCCGGTGGAAGCACCCACCAGAAAGCATCCTATTGAGGAAGAGAACGGGATGCGAATCGAATACCTACCGATTCCTCCAGCGGAGGAGAGGGAGAAAGCACGATCCGACCAGGAAGAAGAAGCAGAGCGGATTGCGCTTCGCGTGGCCACCTTTATGCAAGAAGGAGGAAATCCCGGCCAAGTAGGGATTCTCCTACGGAAGATGACCCATATCAAAACCTATGAACAAGCGCTACAGAAGAGAGGAATTCCTTATCAAGTGGTGGGAGGGCGTGGCTTTTTCGATCGACAGGAGATTTGGGATGTCCTTCATTTTCTTCACTATCTGATGGATGAAAGCGATGTGCTCGCTTTCGTAGGAATACTGCGCTCTCCTTTTTGTGCGGTGTCTGATTCTACGTTGATCGAACTAGCTGCGCGAACGGACAGGCGGTATAAGTGGACAGACGAGATGCTGACAGCAATGAGTCTAGCGACGGAAGAGAAAGAGAAACTACGTCGCTTCGCCTCCTTGTGTGAGGAGGCGAAGCATCGCTTAGGGCGTGTTCCCTTAGCGGAGTGGCTGGACTGGTTACTGGATGAAAGCGGTTATCGCCATGTTTTGTGGTCGATGCCAGGTGCGAATCGTGCGCAGGCCAATTTGGATAAGTTGCTTCAGCTCGCCCGTGCACGACCATCCACAGATCAATATTCGCTGTATGCTTTTCTGCAATTTATCGAACAGCGGCGCTTCTTTGCGGAGGAGACAGAGGCCCCGGTCGCGATGGAATCCCAAAACAGTGTGCAAGTCATGACCATTCACCAATCGAAGGGATTAGAGTTCCCTCTTGTTATCGTTCCTGACTTGTCGCAAAAGCTGCATCACGCGAGCGCAGAGGTTATCTTGGACCCAACGAGGGGAGTGGCACTTTGTTTGCGAGATGTGGAGGGTGAGGTGGTGCCTTCTTATCGCTATCGGAAAGTAAAAGAAGTTCATGAGCGACGGGAACAGGAAGAAAATGTCCGCCTCCTTTATGTGGCACTAACCCGTGCCGAGAAAAGGTTGGTACTAAGTGGTGTGCCCAAGCCGTATAAGAAAAAAGCGGGGCAACCACTGCTCTCGGCGGGAACATGGAGTCAGTGGTTGGATGCGATCATCGGGTATGAACACATGGATTGGGAACAGAGAAAGTGGCCGTTCCAGGAGGGAATACCCGTACGTATCTGTGTGCCGACAGAGGGGGAAGCAAGCGAAAGTGAGGGTGAGCCGGCCTCTCGTTCTTGGTTGGATCGGATCATAGAAGGGCAATCTCTTGATCGGTCAGGAGCCAATCTTCTGCAAAGCAAAGCCTCCATATCGCAGAAAGAAGAGCAGGTTCAGCCGTCAGATGACCCGATTCCTGTAAAAGACAATTCCTCTTCGTTCTCCGAGGCTTCCGCCTTGCCTCAGCAACCTGAGTTGCCATTAGCGATGATGCCACGTGGATTTACCATTGCTGATACCATTCCGGTTAGTGTGACGGAGCTGATGAATTACCAGAAGTGCCCTCGTCACTATTATTTTCGTTCCCTCTTGCAGTGGCCGGAAGAAGAGAGAAGCCGTGCGCTAGAAACAAGCGACCCTTCCCTTCTGCCAGCCAGTGTCAAAGGGACGATGGTCCACCGTGTGCTGGAGTTACTCACCATAGATCAAGAGAAAACGATGGATGAGGGGCGCGAAATGATTGCTCATGTGATCTCTGAATTTGCTTACGAGGCAAAGCAGGCGCAGGTGGAAAAGCAGCTTCAACCATTGGTAAGTCCCTTTCTGCAAAGCCGTTTTTACCGGGAAGATGAAGGGATGGAAGTGCAAGTGGAGAAGCGTTTTTTCTATCGCATCGGTGCTCTTGAAGTAGAAGGAGTGATTGATCATTTGCAACGATTGCCTTCGGGCGAATGGGAATTGGTCGATTACAAGACGAATGCGATTAGAGAGAGTGAAGTAAACGCTACCGCAAACGATTACTTCGCACAGCTTCAGCTCTATGTGTTAGCTGCTCAGGAAGTATGGGGAATCTCAATTTCCAAAGCGACCCTCTATTTCTTGACGCCCAATGAAGAGGTTACTTTTGTGATTGATGAGGAGTGGGTACGGCAGGCGAAGGAGGAATGGCAAGCGAAGGCGAAGCATCTCCAGGAAGAAGATGAAGCTATTTCTTATCCACCCCATCCAGGAAGAAGCTGTCAGTATTGTTCCTATGTTTCATGGTGTGCCGAAGGTACGCAAATGGGAAATATGATAGAATAGCAAACTAAGTTCCTCTTTTAAGCAGAGTGGCGGAAAATCTTCTTGTCCCCAAAATGATAGCAATAATGGGAGCGTGTAAAACATACGTATGGTGGAGTCGGACCATGGAAAGGAGGTGTGGTTGCTCATGAAATCTTCTTCACTATCGCCGAAAAAATGGATAACGTGGCTGTGGAAACGCGCTTGGTGGGGGAAGCTTTCCTTATTATTAACTGGCCTATTCTTTTTGCTTTTTCTTACATTGCAAGTCCTACTGCTCTTTCTACCACTGGATGCCTTAGAAGAGCTGGATGCAAAGCCCACCACCATCTACGATAAAAATGGCAAACAAGTGGCTGAAATTTCGGCGACGAAAGTGGAGTGGGCATCTTATGAGACGTTTCCCACTCACTTGGTGCAAGCGGTTGTAGCAACAGAAGATCAGCGCTTCTTTTATCATTCGGGTATCGACTATGTAGGACTGGTGCGGGCGAGTTGGAGCAACCTCTTTGCAGGTGGAGTCGAGCAGGGAGGAAGCACGGTTACCCAACAGCTCGTTAAAAATGTATTTCTTAGTAATGAACAAACGATGGAACGGAAGGTTAAAGAGGCTCTCTACGCTTTTAAAGTAGAGCGTCATTATGAGAAAGAAGAAATCCTCGAACTTTATCTAAACTCAACCTACTTTGGAGAAGGAGCTTGGGGAATTGGCCGTGCGTCTGAGATTTACTTTGGCAAAGAAGTGGCAGAGCTCGATGAAAGTGAATCCGCCTTATTGGTGGGTCTCTTACGTGCTCCTTCGCGCTTGTCCCCCTTTAAGGATGATCAAGCAGCGGTTGAACGCCGAAATCTAGTGCTTCAACTGATGGAGGAGCAAGATTTTCTGAGCAGTGAGCAGGCCAGGCAAGCACAACAACAAAAGTTGGTTCTACAAGGCAAACGTCTCGATGCCTACGAAGGCAAGTATCCCTACTATGTGGACTACATTATTGATGAGGCCATAAAAGAGTATGGCTTAACAGAAAATGAAATTCTAGCAGGTGGATTGTCGATTTACACAGAGTTGGATCCACAAATGCAGACAGCGATGGAGAAGGTTTATGCCAATAACGATTTTTTTCCGGATAGCAAGACGGAGGAGCAGGTGCAGAGTAGTTCGGTCCTTCTCGATCCGGCTACTGGGGGGATTCGCGCGCTTGTGGGTGGTAGAGGAGAACATGTTTTTCGTGGCTTTAACCGCGCTTCTCAATTGCAACGGCAACCCAGTTCCACGATGAAACCACTTGCGGTTTATACGCCTGCATTGGAGCAGGGGTATACGATCTATGGAACGCTGCCAGATGAACCGCTAAACATTGGAGGGTACCGTCCACAAAACGCAGATGGTCACTATCGGGGAGAGGTAACGATGTGGGATGCCGTTGTTCATTCATACAATGTACCAGCGGTATGGCTACTGGACGAGATGGGTGTGAGCCAAGGTGTGAATGCAGTCCAGCGATTTGGCATCCCTTTGGAGGAAGAGGAACATCGGCTAAGGTTGGCTCTTGGAGGAATGGAGAAAGGAACCTCTCCGTTGCAGATGGCGGAAGCCTATAGTGCTTTTGCTAATCAAGGTGTTCGCGGAGAGGGGCATGCCATCGGGCATATCGAAGATGGCGAAGGGCGCGTATTGGCACAATGGGTGGATAAATCGATCCGTGTCACTTCGGAAAAGGTGGCGCAAGAGATGACCTACCTTCTACAAGGGGTAGTACAAGAAGGTACGGGGAGAAAGGCCACTATTTCCGGGCATGCTGTAGCCGGTAAGACAGGAACGACAGAGGGTCCAGCAGGTGTTACGGGAGATAGGGATCATTGGTTTGTCGGTTACACGCCCACTCTTGTAGGAGCTGTCTGGCTGGGGTATGATCGAACAGATGCCGAACACACTCTTTCTTCCTCCAGTAGTCAGACAGCGGCCGTCCTGTTTCGCGAAATCATGGAGCGTTCGCTTGTGGGCGAATCAGCACAAGAATTTGATCAGTCGCTGGTAGAAGCAGAAAAACCAGTCGAGGAGCAGGGAGAAGTGCGTGAGCAACCAACTGAAGAGTGGAAAGATCGCTTTGATGATGCGAAAGAAGAGCTGAAGGAAGAGTTGGAAAAACGGAAGCAAGAATTAGAAGAAGAGATGAATCGATGGTGGGAGGACTTCTCCGTAGGTGAGTAGTCCTGGCTCCATGATGATCTGTAGACATTAGAGGGAGAGAAGATACTGTGGAAATTATTCAAGAGTTTTTTTCTAAATTGGTTGCAGGGTTCGCTTGGCTAGGTATATTCGTGTTTATTGTTTGGATGATCTCTTTATTTGTCCTGTTATTTCGCGAACTTTTTACTCCAGGGGATTTATATTTTAAAGAATATATGTATAAAGTTTGGAAACAACTATTGTTCTCGTTTGAGATCACTGGATATGGTGGGATCGTGATTGCCCCTATCTTGATGTTCACGACAGAAGGCTTATATTTAAACATCATGATCTTTGTGGCGGCCATCACCTTTACTGCGATTACTGTATCGGTGCGGAAGAAAAGAGGAAAATCGCTTTTCTCTAAGTAGCCTAACCACAATAGGACCAAGGAAGCGAAAGAGCAGGCATCTTGTCTTACATGAGACAGGTGCCTGCTCTTCTTTTACATAGGACGAGCCCCATGCGATAAGGTTTCCTCAGGAGAAAGCAATTAACTAGCGAGTGGGATGAAAATTTCATGGGAATGGGTATGGATTGGGTAAAAAGGATAAGAAAATATTAGCTATTATTAAAGTTTTACTATTCGACAAATAAAGATAAAATAATCTGTTGCCACTTTTCTTTATACAAATATAATAAGTTTTGAAGAGAGAATATAAAAGCCCGCTAGAGTAGTAATTACTGGTGGAAGCTGTAGAGAGGATGAAGAGAAATGACTCGTTTCTGGGCATATGCGAGGAGCACTTCGACGTTAATGGGCTACTTTGTAGGTGTTCTCATGTACCTTGCGTATGCTTACCCAAGTCAAGATTGGTTGAACGCTGGATTGCTGGGAGTTTCCTTGTTTGTCGCCGTCTTTCTTCCCTTCTATTCACGTATCAGCAATAAAATCGATGAGTGGCTGTGTTTTAAAACGGCCTTTGTTACCCCTGGAAGAGTGGGACGCTTTTTTTCACAATGGCTCTTTAATTTGGCTGTTTTTTATACTTTCCTTTACAGTGGGGTCATTACCTCAAGCAATGCGGATGCTCTAGGGGGAGTATGGGGGATTTCGCTATTGACGACAGCGGCATCTCAAGGAATTCAATACTTTGCGATTACCTTAGCCAATCGAGAAATTGGGAATATCAACCGCAATGTGGCATGGGGGCTGGCGTTTAATATTGTGGTTACAGCGGCAGCTGCGGTTGGGATTGGCTGGATGCGGCCGGTCTTTCTGCTCTCGGGATTGTTGTTTGGTAGCTGGGTGTTTGGTGTGGGGCTCTTATCGGATTTGCGCTCCCTCTACCCGCGCAAAGGGGGAGTAGGGATCTTCTTCGGAACGTTTAATCCGTTCCATAATACCCATTTGGCGATTATCCAACAAGCGATGGAAGAGCGTAACTTGGAGAAAGTGTTGATTCATTCTACGGTCATTCCGAAACTTCACGCAGATGCCTTGGATCGAGGCGAGATTGTTATCGCTCAGCGTCACGCGGGGATGCGGGTCTATGGTCGGACACCCAAAGCGGATGTCCATGTCAATTACTTCCCCACGGGGAATCGCTTCTATGAATTTGAAACAAGGAAACGGATGATGGAATGGGCGATTGAGGAAGCAGGACTCACCGGGAAGATCGAAGTGCTTTCTTATCCAGATACCTATTTGCATGAAGGGTTTTATGGCATCATTCGTAAAGTGAAAGCCATGTTTCCGAAGAAAAGCTTACATGGAATCCATGGCAGTGATTTAGGTGGAATGTGGGTCCGACGGATTTACGATGAGTCTGGCTGGATTTATCCTTACTCGGTGCGAAGAGTGGACAAGGTATCCGCTACCGCGATTCGTAATGGAGCGGTTGGAATGGCTCCCGTTGTGATCGAAGAGATCTTGCGTTCTTTTCGAGAGGTGGCACCGACGGTACAAGTGAAAGGGCGGACTTATCGGTTATCGGAAGGAGAATTACTGGAAGATTCCGTGGTAGAAGCACAAGAAGAAACGGCTGTCGCCTCATCTGAACAGATCGTCATGCAAGAAAAGAAGGGTTTCAGAGAGCAAGGGGAGCTTGTGATCAAGGTAGTAGAAAATGAAGAGGAGAGGCAAAAGGCTTTTATGGTCCGGGCGATTGTTTATATGCATGAACAACATTGCCCCTATCAGGAGGAATTTGACCTAAATGATTTCTCTGCTACGCAGGTCATCGGTTTAATCAAAGGAGAGCCGGTTCTTACCGCGCGTATCCGCTATTTACCTGAAGTGGCGAAGTTGGAGCGACTCTCGATACGACCGGAGTATCGGGGGCGGGGGTATGGTCATGACTTGCTTCTTTACCTCCTGCAATTTTGCTATCAAAAAGGATATACCCGCTTTTATCTTCATTCTCAAGCACGGCTCAAATCTTTCTATGAAAAGTATGGATTTCGTATGGTAGGAAAACCATTTGGTTTTTCGGATTACGAATATGTGGAGATGGTGGCAGAGCGATCGAATATGAATCTGGGTGAGGAAGAAATTGATCCGCTTTCTTACATTGGTAGTCAGCCTCTCCTTTTAAATCGTCCGGAGGGAAGTTTGGGACAACCAGGCCCCTTGGAAGAATCATTGACTCGTATGGAAACACCCATTCCAGAGCCAGGCGAAGTGCGAAGTTAGCCAAAAGGGAGGAGCTTCCTCCCTTTATCGAATAAGAAGAATGTTCATTAGGCAGACAGAAAGGATGAGGCTCGTTATGAAGAGACAGGGTGTTACACATGGATGGCGGTGGCTGCTCATTTTGATATTAGTAGGGATGAGTATGATGCAAGCGGCAGCTTCGGCTCAGGAGTCTACAAAAAATCCCTATCCATTGGAAGGAATTGATGGTCGCTGGGTGGAAGTATTGCAACAGTTGGTGGAGACGAATTCTGGCTCGGGAAATGTTGAAGGGCTGGAGCAGAATCGATTGATTCTCCTAGAAGCTTTCTCTTCCATCGGATTTGAAGGGACGGTACATGATGCAGGAGAGGGGCATAAAGTGCTCTCGTTTGAAAAGGAGGGAGCAGAGCCGGAGTTGGCATTGGTGGGGCATTTGGATACGGTGTTTGAAGCGAGCAGTTCTTTTCAAGAATTTCGTGTAGAGGAAGACCGCCTGATCGGTCCCGGAGTCATTGATATGAAAGGGGGATTGGTGATGATGCTCAATCTTGTGGATCAGTTAAATCAAACCGACCCCGAGTTGGCAAGCAAGATTCGCATCATTATCAATGACGATGAAGAGACCGGCTCGGTTCATTCGAAATCGTTGTTAAAAGAGCTGACTGAGGATTTATCTTATGCACTTGTGTTGGAACCTGGATTGCCAGATGGATCCGTTGTTACTGCTCATATGGGCGTTCGCTGGCTGCAGATTGATATTACGGGTAAAGCGGCGCATGCGGGGATGGAGCCTCAACAGGGAATTGATGCATGTACGGAAGCAGCGCGTAAGGTCTCCAAAATGGTGAAGATGACGAACTATGACGGTGGTCCCTATGTGAATCCTGGAGTGATCGCAGGGGGAACCAAACCCAATGTCATTTGCGAAGAAGCGTCCATTAAGGTGGATGTACGTTATGTCGAAGAGAAAGACCTCCAGCGCGTCATGAGGAAAATGGAAAGAATTACGGACCGTAGTTATGTCTATAACCCTGTCCTGAAGCAAGGCACTGCCTCAGAGCTAACACAGTTGGCTGCCCTACCGGCTATGCCGGCCAGTTCGACGGATGAATTGTATCGCTTAGCACAAGAGGCGAGCCGTGAACTTGGTCAGGAATTGTCAGGAGAGGCAGTGGGCTACGGAAGTGATGCCAATCATTTGGCTGAAACTGGGATAGCCTTATTGGTGGGTCTCGGTCCCTACGGTGGTGGGATGCACACCGACGAAGAGTATATGCTACTCGATTCGTATCGTGCACGCTTAGCTCTCAACCTGGCACTGATCAAAAAAGCCCTCGATTAGAAGGAGGAAATCCTATGGAAAAGAAAGCTTTGCTCTTGATTGATATTCAGCAGGAATATGCTGCTTCGGGGCGCCCGTTTTATATTGATTCGATCGGTCCTTCACTGACCAAAGCCAAAGAAGCATTGGATTATGCACGGTCCCACGAATGGGTCGTGCTACATGTACGGCATCTACAAGAAGGTGAGATTTTTAATCCTGATTCGGAGTATAGTCAGTTTATAGATGGCTTTGCTCCTCTTCCGGATGAACATAGCTTTACCAAAGGCGATTATTCATGCTTTTCCAGCGAAGAATTTCGTCAGTTTTTGGAGTCCATACGCGATTATGAGATCTATATTGCAGGATACGGATCGACCATGTGTTGCTTGGCGACCATCGTAGATGGCTACCATCGTGGTTATCGCTTTACCTTTCTACATGATGCCTCGCATTCAAAGCGTTCCGAGCAGTATGATGAGGTGACGCGCCATTTACATGCGGTGGATCAACTCACCCCTTTTGCACAGATAGCAACCACGAGTGAGCTAAAAAAATAAGTGAATGGTGGGGCGCCTAACCTTTTGGGTCAGGCGTCTTTTTAAATGGAAGATAAAATATAGAGATGAAGGTTTACTTTCATAGAAACATGATCGATAATAATAGGAAAACAGAGACAGATTATTTTGCTAGGTGGAATGAGCCATGTCGATCGAATCGCTACTAGAGAAAGCTTCCTATCTAAATGAGGAAGATTTGGATCGCCTCTATTCTGCATATGAGTATGCACAAATGGCGCATCGAGATCAAACAAGAAAATCGGGAGAACCGTACATTTTACATCCGCTCGCTGTTACGGAAATTTTGGCGGAACTGAGGATGGATGCGACGACACTGGTTGCAGCCCTGCTTCATGATGTTGTGGAAGATACAGGAACGACATTAGAGGAGATTGAAACACAATTTGGGGAGACAGCTGCTCAACTGGTAGATGGTGTCACCAAATTGAAAAAGCTAAAATATAAATCGAGTGAAGAGCATCAAGCGGAAAATCACCGCAAGATGTTTTTAGCGATGTCTGAAGATATTCGTGTCATTATGATTAAATTAGCGGACCGTTTACACAATATGCGCACGTTAAAATACCTACCAGAAGCCAAGCGAAGGCGGATCGCCAATGAAACGTTGGAGATTTTTGCCCCGATTGCTCATCGCTTAGGGATCTCGCGGGTGAAGTGGGAGTTGGAAGATACGGCTCTGCGTTATCTCAACCCTTATCAGTACTACCGCATCGTCAACCTGATGAAGCAAAAGCGAGCCGAAAGAGAGCAATATGTAGAAGAGGTGATTCAACAGTTAAAGGATCGCTTTGCTCAGATGGGGCTTCTTGCTGAGGTATCTGGAAGGCCCAAGCATATTTACAGCATTTATCGCAAGATGGTGAAGCGTAATAAGCAGTTTAATGAGATTTATGATTTGTTAGCGATTCGTGTGCTGGTGGATTCAGTACGAGACTGTTACGCGGCGCTGGGGACGATTCATACCATTTGGAAGCCAATGCCTGGACGCTTTAAAGACTATATTGCCATGCCTAAGGTGAATATGTATCAAAGTTTGCATACAACCGTACTAGGACTTCGCGGCGAGCCGATTGAGGTACAGATTCGTACGCAGGATATGCACCGCACGGCGGAATACGGGATCGCGGCCCACTGGGCTTATAAAGAAGGGTCCGAAGTGGATAGTGGGAACTTTGAAGAGAAACTGCAGTGGTTTCGGGAAATTATGGAGTCGCAACAGGAGACCAAAGACGCACAAGAATTTGTGGAGAATCTGAAGGTGGACTGGTTTTCCGATGCGGTGTTTGTCTTCACTCCAAAGGGAGATGTCATTGAACTGCCGGCGGGCTCCATCCCACTCGATTTTGCCTACCGTATTCATACTGAAATCGGTAACCAGTGTATTGGTGCCAAAGTGAATGGCAAGTTGGTTCCTTTAGACCATAAGCTACGTACGGGGGATATTATTGAAATCCTTACTTCTAAGCATAGTTATGGTCCAAGTCGGGATTGGCTCAAAATTGTTAAGTCCTCGCACGCACGAACCAAGATTCGTAACTGGTTTAAGAAACAACAACGAGAAGAAAGCATTTCTAAAGGGCGAGAGATGATTGAAGCCCTGCTTAAAAAACACGATTTTCAACCTGGTGAAGTATTGATCCATGAGCGGATCAAAAAGGTAGCAGATAAGTTTAATTTCGCAGATGAAAGTGATATGTATGCAGCCGTCGGTTATGGTGGCATTTCGACAGCACAAGTGGTGACCCGCCTAACACAAGGTTTGAACCCAGAAGAAAATAAACAGAGTATCACCCTTCCGGATGTGAAGGCCATGCCACAAAGGCGAGACAAGTTGTCGCATGGTGTTCAGGTGATTGGGGTAAGCAATCTCTTGGTACGTTTGTCGCGTTGCTGCAATCCCGTTCCAGGTGATGAGATAGCCGGTTTTGTTACGCAAGGAAGAGGAGTGTCCGTTCATCGTGCGGATTGCCCCAATCTCCAGTCAGTAGAAGATAAGCGATTGGTTCCTGTGCAGTGGGAAGGCGGCGAGGCAAGTAAATCGTACAATGTGGATATTGAAGTGAGTGGCCTCGATCGCAGTGGTTTACTCAACGATTTATTACAAGCGATCTCCGAGAAGGATGTAACCTTGACGGCTGTCAGTGGGAAAGCGGATCGACGTGGCATGGCACGGGTTCATCTCTCGATCTCCATTGAAAACATCAAACACTTGCAAGCGGTAGTAGAGCGAATCAAAAAGGTGAAAGATATCTATAGTGTGCGTCGACTCATGCAGTAGACAAGCCATGAATGAGAGCATAGAGTAGGGGCGAAGGAGAAGTGTTTGCTTCTCCTTTGTCACTTATCTGAATAGACAGGTCGAAGTGAGAGCCGTTGGCATGAGTAGAAAGGATGACCTTATGCGTGTTTTATTGCAACGAGCAAAAAAGGCAAGCGTTACGGTAGGCGGAGAAGTGGTAGGACAAATAGGAGAAGGGCTGGTCCTTCTGGTGGGCTTTACTACAGGTGATGAAGAACAAGATTGGCACTTCCTTGCTGATAAGGTGGTCAACCTACGGGTATTTACGGATGAAGAAGGGAAAATGAACCGTTCTTTGCTGGAGAAGGGGGGCTCCATTCTTTCTGTTTCGCAATTTACCCTGTATGGCGATTGCCGTAAAGGACGACGTCCCAATTTTATGGCGGCGGCGGCTCCTGAGGAAGCAAAACGCTGGTATGAGCAATTTAACGAGCGCTTACGCTCGTATGACATCCAAGTAGAAACCGGTCGTTTTGGTGCGATGATGGAGGTATCGCTGACCAATGACGGACCTGTCACCCTATTATTGGAAAGTCATCAGGGGGAGCGCTCATAGATAGATTAAGAAACGGAAGAAATCTATGTAGTATAAAATGGATGAAGGCTATGCTATAATAGCGAGCGAATACGTACTTTTTGGTTCTAAATATAAGGAGGAAACGATCGAATGACACCACGCCAGTCGATTGACGATCTTTCAGTAAATACCCTACGCATGCTTTCTATTGATGCTATCGAAAAAGCCAACTCTGGTCACCCCGGCCTCCCGATGGGAGCGGCCCCGATGGCGTATGTTTTATGGTCTCGCTTTCTAAAACATAATCCGTCTAATCCGGATTGGTTTGATCGCGATCGCTTTGTCTTGTCTGCTGGGCATGGCTCGGCGTTACTTTATAGCTTGCTTCATCTCAGTGGCTACGCTCTGTCTATGGATGAACTTCAATCTTTCCGCCAATGGGAGAGTAAAACCCCTGGACACCCCGAATTTGGCTATACGGCTGGAGTGGAAGCGACGACAGGTCCATTGGGACAAGGGCTGGCTAATGCTGTTGGGATGGCCATGGCAGAAGAGCACTTAGCGGCGATGTATAACCAAAGCAGTTACACCGTTGTGGATCACTATACGTATACCCTGTGTAGTGATGGCGATCTAATGGAAGGTGTCGCCTCCGAAGCGGCCTCGCTTGCCGGTCATCAACGACTGGGCAAATTGATTGCTCTGTATGACTCCAATGACATCTCGTTGGATGGGGAAACCTCACACGCCTTTACCGAAGATGTGAAAAAGCGCTTTGAAGCTTACGGTTGGCAAGTGTTGCGTGTAGAAGATGGAAATGATCTGGAAGCGATTGAGGAAGCGATTCGCCAAGGTCAAGCGGAACAGACAAAACCAACGATGATTGAAGTACGTACGGTCATTGGCTATGGTAGCCCCAATATGGCTGGTACCAACAAGGTGCATGGTGCCCCACTAGGTGGCGATGAAGTAGAGGAAGTAAAAAAAGCATACGGCTGGTCGTTCAGTGAGCCGTTCACGGTTCCGGAAGAGGTCCGTACGCACTTTGCTCAGTTGAAGGAGAAGGGTTCGCAGGCAGAAATCAAGTGGCAAAATATGATGGCTCGCTACCGCGAGGATCATGCTGCTTTGGCTCGGCAGCTGGAACGTTCACTAGAAGGGAAACTGCCGGAAGGATGGGAGAAATCGCTTCCTACCTACCAACCGACCGACAAAGCGATAGCAACTCGCTCGGCTTCTGGTGAAGTCCTGAATGCCTTGGTGAATTCCTTCCCTACTTTATTTGGAGGATCGGCTGACCTCGCCTCTTCAAATAAAACAACCATGAAGGAAGCTGGGATTTTCCATGCGGAAGATCGCAGTGGGCGTAATATCTGGTTCGGCGTACGTGAACATGCCATGGGGGCTGCGCTGAACGGGATGATGTACCATGGCGGTCTCCGTGTTTTTGGAGCCACTTTCCTCGTCTTCTCCGATTACATGCGCCCGACGATGCGTCTAGCAGGGCTGTCGCACCTCCCGGTTCTGTTTGTATTTACACACGATAGCATTGCCGTTGGCGAAGATGGGCCTACGCATGAACCGGTGGAACAGATTCCCTCGATGCGTCTAATCCCTGGTCTTTACACCTTCCGTCCAGCAGATGGGAACGAGACAGTGGCGGCGTACCGCTTTGCTCTCGAACAGACAAAAGCTCCTGTAGCGTTTGCCTTAAGCCGTCAAAACCTCCCGATCCTGGAGGGAACAGCGGAGCAAGGGTTAGAGGGAACGATGAAAGGTGGCTATGTCCTCTCCGAAGCCAAAGGAGGCCAAGCAGAGGCCATCGTGATTGCGACGGGTTCAGAAACCAGCCTTGCGATGGAAGCCCAGGAGCAATTGGCGAAGCAGGATATCCATGTGCGCGTGGTGAGTATGCCTTGCCGTGAACTATTTGAACAGCAACCAGCTGAGTATAGAGAAGCGGTCTTGCCAAAAGAATGGACAGCACGTGTGGCAGTGGAAGCGGCTCATCCCACGGGATGGGAGAAATATGTGGGCGATCAAGGTACCATTATCGGTATCGATCATTTTGGCGCTTCTGCTCCTGGTGGAATGGTTATGGAGAAGTTCGGTTTTACGGTTGAGAATGTGATGGAGAAAGTGAAGAATGTGCTCGGGAAATAATCTATAGGAAAAAAGCCACCTGCTCATTTGAGCCAGGTGGCTTTTTCGTATCTAGCCAGGCGCCAATTCTCTCACAATGTTGGGCGGGCTATAGTGTAACTGATGATTAACCGTTCTCCATCAAGAGGGGGGGGTATTACAGTGATAGGCCGTAAAGCTCTCCAAACTTGTTCTTCAGGTAACGGATATAAGGATCGATAGAGAGTTCGCTCCCCGTTGCTTTCTTCATGATTTCATCGGCAGTGTACTTGCTCCCATGTTGGTAGATGTTCTCTTTGAGCCACTGATGTAAGACCGTGAAGTTTCCTTGGGAGATTTGTTTTGGAATATCCGGGTGACTACTTACCGCTGCATCAAAGAATTGGGCACTCATGATATTACCCAGGGTATAACCTTGGAATGCACCGCCGATCGTATCCATATACCAATGGATGTCTTGCAAAGCTCCATTACGGTCATCTGGCGCTTTCATACCAAGGTCGGATTGATAGCGAGCATGCCATGCTTCGGGCAGATCCCGTACAGCCAGTTTTCCTTCTAACATGGCCATCTCCAAGTCAAAGCGAATGATAACGTGCAAGTTATACGTCACTTCATCGGCATCGGTTCGGACCAAGGAGCGCTGGACCTTGTTGATGGCACGATAAAAGGTATCCAGAGAGATGTCTTTTAATTGTTGTGGGAATGCTTCTTGAAGGTATGGATAGTAGTACTCCCAAAACGGACGGCTTCTACCCACGAGGTTCTCCCATAAGCGCGATTGGCTTTCATGTACACCGGAAGAAGTTCCGCCGGCCAGTGGTGTTCCCTCGAACTGTTTATCAATGCCCAATTCATACAGTGCGTGCCCTGCTTCATGGATGGTACTGAAGATGGAGTCACTGAGGTCCTTCTCTTGATAGCGTGTGGTGATACGGACATCATCGATAGAAAAGTTGGTCATGAAGGGATGATGAGTGGTGTCTAGTCGACCCCGTTCAAAGTCATAGCCCAGTCTTCCCACGATATCTTTACAAACCGCTTCCTGCTCGTGAATCGGGAATGATTGCAGAATGCTAGATTGATCCACTTCCTCTTGTGCAGTAATGGCTTGTACCAAGGGAACGAGCTCTTCGCGTAGCTGAGCAAATAGTTGACGGATGGTGGAGGCTTTCATATCTGGATCTGTTTCATCGATGAGTGGATCGGCAATATGCTCGTATCCGGGATGAAAATTGGCTAATTCACGGCTGTATTCAAGCGTTTTCTCTAAATAAGGCAAAACGGCTTTAAAATTGTTCTCCGGACGCGCTTTTGTCCAAGCTTGATAGGCTTCTGAGCTATGATTGTAAAACTTCGAGACGAAGGATGAGGGAACACGAAGTGCTTTCTCATACTTTTTACGTGTAATGCGCAGTAAACTTGCTTCAAAACTGTCATAAGGAGCGTTTTCTTCATAAGGTAGCAGGGCTTCCAAGAGATGTCCGATTGCGGGATCGACAAACTTCTCGTGTGCCAGCTTACCAATCGTAGCCAGTTGACGACCGCGAGCAGTGGCTCCCTTGCTTGGCATGTAGGTGGATTGATCCCAACTGAGGACGGCAGCAGCGTTTTCTAAATCATTTACTTCTTGAAGAAGCTGTTTCAGTTCTTGAAATTTCTTTTCCATGTTACGCCTCCTAATCTATGTATTCATCTATTTGTATTATTTATGATGGCCCCTCTCTATTTATTCTATCTTTTTTATCTCTGAGAGTACACCTATTTTTCGCTGACGCGAAAAGTGTTTTTAGCAGTATATCTATTAATGAATGTAATTTTTATTGATCTTAAATCACCGATCTACAATGATCATCTTCTCTTTACCTTGACAAGGGGGCTTGCTTGCAGTAAAATTTCTACACAATCATCTCAATAAATTTACCTGCGATGGGAAAAGTACTTGATTGTCCGTACAGCCAGAGAGGAGACGTCATTGGCTGGAAACGTCTCTCTGATACGAATTGAGGAAAGACACCCGGAGGTTCTGGAGCGAACACCTACAAGGTTAGTAGAGTCAGACGGTTAACCGACCGATATCCAGGTTCCTTCGAGCGGAAGGGATTGATTCCTTCAACAAGGGTGGCACCGCGGGTGGATTGAACGGTAAAAACAATCTCTCGTCCCTGACATGAGTGACAAGTCAGAGGCGGGAGATTGTTTATTTTTATGAAGGAGGGATTTAGGATGAAATATAAAGTGCCTCGTGGAACGCAAGATATTCTACCCAGTCAGGTGTCGAAATGGCATTGGGTGGAAGAAAAAATACGTGAGGTGTGCCGGCAGTATCGCTTCACGGAGATCCGTACGCCCATGTTTGAAAGTACCGAGCTATTTCAACGCGGAGTGGGTGAGACGACAGATATCGTAGAGAAAGAGATGTATACGTTTGAAGATCGCGGGGGGCGTAGTTTAACCTTACGCCCAGAAGGGACGGCCTCCGTGGTTCGTGCTTTTGTCGAACATAAGGCTTTCGGAGATCCGCAACCTACAAAGTGGTACTATATGGGTCCGATGTATCGTTATGAACGTCCACAAGCGGGACGTCAACGACAATTTCATCAGTTTGGTGTGGAGTTGTTTGGAACCTATGAGCCTGAAAGTGATGCGGAAGTGGTCGCGCTGGGTATCGATTGGTTTCATTCGCTCGGACTAAATAGGGTATCAGTGGAATTAAATAGCGTGGGCTGTAGCACGTGTCGCCCTGTCCACCGGGAAAAGCTCGTTGCCTATTTAACGCCTCATCGAGAGGAGCTCTGTGCCGATTGCCAATCAAGATTGACACGTAATCCGTTACGGATTCTTGATTGCAAAAAGGAAAGTTGTCAGTCGGTTCTCAAGGATGCCCCCAACATCACGGATGTGTTGTGTGGGGAATGTGAAACCCATTTTGCACAGGTGAAGCAGGAGCTGGATTTGATGCAAGTTCCTTATCACCTCAATCCACGCTTGGTCCGAGGTTTGGACTACTATACACGGACAGCCTTTGAGTACCTATTGGAAGGAAGCGAAGCGGGTGGACCGGCAGCCACGCTGGGTGGAGGTGGCCGCTATAATGGCATGGTATCGGAGCTCGGAGGTCCAGAAATGCCTGGCATCGGATTTGGCATCGGTGTCGAACGCGTTCTGCTCGCGCTGGAATCGAATCAAGTGAATATCCCAAGTAGAGCCGAACTGGATGCCTATCTCGTGGTATTGGGTGAGAAGGCGCAAGCGGAAGCGACCAAGCTCTTACATCAACTGCGGCAAGCAGGACTCACAGCAGAGCGCGATCTATTAAAACGTAAAGTAAAGGGACAGATGAAAGCAGCGGATCGTGCGGGAGCAAGCAGAGTGATTTTCTTGGGGGAAGAAGAGCTCGAGAAAAATCAAGTACAAGTGAAAGAGCTCAGCACAGGGGAGCAAGAAGCAGTTCCTTTAAATGAAGTTGTCGTCTATCTGCAAGCGAAAAGGAATTCTTAGGAGGAGCAAACATGGACCAGAAGAGAAGAACCCACCATTGTGGTGACCTGAATCGTGAAAGCATTGGAGAACTCGTAACGGTGAGTGGTTGGGTACAAAAACGGCGGGATCTAGGTGGATTAATCTTTATTGATTTGCGTGACCGTTCGGGTATTGTACAGGTGGTATGTCACCCTGAAGTATCTCAGGAAGCAGTTAGTATAGCAGAAGATGTACGACGTGAGTTTGTCCTGACTGTACAAGGGAGAGTGGCTGCGCGTTCCGAAGAGACGGTCAATTCCAGCATGAAGACAGGACAAATTGAATTGGAATGTACAAGCATTCAGGTACTGAATGAGGCGAAAACTCCTCCTCTTGCCATTGAAGATAACATCGATGTAGATGAAACCGTACGGTTGAAATACCGTTATCTCGACCTACGTCGTCCACAGATGCAGCAGACACTCAAATTACGCCACCGTGCGATGCAATTGATTCGTGGCTATTTGGATCAGCGCGACTTTTTGGAAGTGGAAACCCCGATTTTAACACGGAGTACGCCGGAAGGTGCACGAGATTATTTGGTTCCGAGTCGTGTTCAGTCGGGAAACTTCTTTGCTTTGCCCCAATCGCCACAGATGTTTAAGCAGCTACTGATGGTAGGTGGATTGGAGAAGTACTTTCAAATTACTCGTTGCTTCCGCGATGAAGATCTACGTGCGGATCGGCAACCTGAATTTACACAAGTAGATATTGAAGCCTCCTTTCTTCCTCAGGATGAATTAATGGATATGATGGAACAGATGATGACGGAGCTATTTGAAGAGGCATTGGGAGTCACCGTTGAACGACCTTTCCTCCGTCTCAGCTATCAGGAAGCGATGGCTCGCTTTGGTTCCGACAAGCCGGATCTACGTTTTGATATGGAGCTCAAAGACCTATCGGAGATCGTTCAAGAAAGTGGCTTTAAGGTTTTTGCTTCTACGGTGGCCAATGGGGGTCACGTCAAAGCACTGAATGTAAAAGGATGCGGAGACTGGAGTCGTAAGATTGTTGATGGTTGGGGGAAGGTAGCACAAGATTTGGGTGCTAAAGGATTAGCGTGGCTAGCTGTGCGTGAAGAAGGAAACAAAGGTCCAGTGGCCAAGTTCCTCTCTGATGAAGAGTGGCAGGCGATTGCGGACAAAGTAGAGGCAGAAACGGGCGATATGATCCTCTTTGTGGCGGATAAACCATCTGTTGTCGCTCACGTATTAGGTGAGTTGCGCACCCGACTGGCGCGTGAACTGGGTTTGATCGAGGAAGGGATCTATCGCTTCCTCTGGGTGACCGACTTTCCGCTGTTGGCGTACGACGAAGAGGCAGATCGGTATTTTGCTGAACACCACCCCTTTACGATGCCTGTTGCTGAAGACATAGAGAAATTGACAACAGATCCTGGAAATGTGCGTGCACAAGCATACGATTTGGTCTTAAACGGTTACGAAATCGGGGGAGGCAGTCAACGGATTTATCGTCGCGAAGTTCAAGAAGCAATGTTCACAGCGCTTGGATTTACGATGGAGGAAGCTTATGAGCAATTCGGCTTTTTCCTCGAAGCATTTGAATATGGGGCACCTCCACATGGCGGGATTGCACTTGGGTTTGACCGGATTGTTATGTTGCTCGCCGGGCGGGATAACTTGCGTGACTGTATTGCCTTTCCGAAGACCAATCAAGCTCGTTGCCTCCTCACTGACGCTCCCACACCAGTGGATGAAACGCAATTGGCGGCGCTACAGATCTCTTTATTAGAAGACGAAGAGAAGTAAGGAAGAGATGAAGTGGATCTTGGAAAGGTTTGTCCACAATCTGCTGCTTGAAAAGGGAAGGAATCAGTGGTAAGATAAAAACAACAAAGAAAGAGACGCTCTGAGATGCTCGTATAATCCTACAGTTTTGAGCCAACACTTCCACAAAGGGAGCTTGGTGTCATCGATGAGAGCGGATGCCTCCATTCGTGTGGACCCGTAAACATCGGTGCAGGGCACCCACCTGCTTAGGCAGGTTCAAAACTAGGGATCTTACGGCACTCCCGGGGCCTCTTTTTTTTGTACATAATTATCGGTTTCGTGTTAAAATCTAGAGAGTGATGACGTGAAAAAGGATGAGGTCGGTTGAAAATAGGAATAGATATTGATGGAACCATCAAACATACCCAGCAGGCGGCCGTGCAAGTATATAACAAAGAGTTGAATAAGGAAGTACGTGTGGAAGACATTAAAGAATTTCACCTCGATAAAGCATATGGTTTGTCGCCCCAGGAAGGAAAAGCGATGTGGCGTCGTATGGAGCATATCATTTACTCTATTGGTGAGCCGTTGGTTGATGCCGCTCCTATATTAAACGAATTGCGCGAGCGTGGACATGAGATTATCTTCATTACTGCACGACCTGGGATGAAAAAGATTACGGAGATTACGAAAAAGTGGTTGACTGAAAAAGGCTTTCCCTATGATGGCGAAAATCTACGGATGGGCTCACAAAACAAAGGAAAGATTGCTGCCGAATTGGGAGTCCAACTCTTCTTTGAAGATGCTCCTTACCATTTGGATTGCCTTGTGGAAAATGGTATACCGACGGTGATTGTTCATGCTGCCTATAATGAGGACTATGCACATGATCTGCCTCGTATTCATTCGTGGCAAGAGGCCTATCCCATTGTAGAAGCAATGGAGAAGGAAACAGGATTTGTGAGAAACGATTAGAAAAAGAAGAAGCGGGTAGATGTGAACGTGGACAGGTTCGCCTCTTTTTTTATTTAAACGAAAAGCTTCCTCATCATGAGGAAGCTTTTCGTTTATTGTTCATCTTTATCGCCTTTCTTTTTCCGATGGGTCGTTCTGTTCTTTATTCCTTTATAAATATTGGAGGAACTATCTATGGTTTTATCGACGATTTTTTCACCTGTGTCGGATGCATTTTTTAGTGTGTCTGAAGAATAATCTGTTGCTTTCCCAACGAGCCCATCCTTACCTGATATTTTTTTGATGATCTCATTGGAAGTATCCACGGACTGATGAAATAAACGGTTTGCGCCGTGACTTGCTTCTCTGAAGATGTTCTTATTTTTCTTCTTATCCTTATCCTCATGAGTACCTATGTGAATCACCCTTTCTTAATATGATTGTATGAATGAAAAGGAGGACTATTCATTCATTGGCTTTCTTTTTTAGCGAAGTGTCTAGAGTAGAGAAAATATGGATTTATCCTTCAGTTGCGATATACCGAACAGCCATCCTTTATTCCGCCTCTTTATTTTCACTATTCTATTAATACTCTTCTTTAAGGGGATTAATGTTACTCTAAGCTATCTTTTTCCTAAAGTAGATTTGGGCTTAAAAACTTCCCAATAATACAGACGGAATAATAGAATCATTCATAGTATATTGTGTATTATTGAAAAAGGAGTGATTATGATTAATACAGTAATCGTTGTTGTTAATAGAAGAGCTTTCTTGGTACTCAATGATCCTCAAGGAAGGGCGAGTGTTATTGGAATCAGCTTAGTATATGCTGCTATTCTAAATCGCCGTTTTGGCGTAGAAGTAAGAAGAGTCACGTTGCCGACGGTGCCTGATCTACCGAATTTCGGAGATAATGGTTTGGCAGAGGATGTTGCGGATCTTCCTGCTGACCTTCGCGCAGCCCTTGGAAGTGTCATTGCCTAGTCGTAGGCAGGATGGAGAGTTGCAAGAATCGGCGCTAGATAACACCTAGCGCCGTACCAATAATATAGACAGAATAATAGAATCATTCATATTATATTGAGTAAAAATGAAAAGGAGTGATTATGATTAGTGCTAATACAGTAATCGTTGTTGTCAATAGAAGAGCTTTCTTGGTACTCAATGATCCTCAAGGAAGGGCGAGTGTTATTGGAATCAGCTTAGTATATGCTGGTATTCTAAATCGCCGTTTCGGCGTAGAAGTAAGAAGAGTCACGTTACCGACGGTGCCTGATCTACCGAATATCGGAGACAATGGTGTGGCAGAGGATGTTGCGGAGCTTCCTGTTGATCGCGTAGTCCTTGGAAATGTCACTCCCTAGTCGTAGCCAGGATGGAGAGATGAAGGAGCCGGCGCTAGATGTTATCTAGCGCCGTACCATTTTATATAGATTTTCACCTAAATCGTCTGCTCTCCTTTCCCCTTCTTCACTTCCTCCCAATAGGTCTTTACTTTCCCCTCATATCCAATGGTGGTAGGCTGATATATTTTTTTGCCGTGATGTTCATCGGGGAGGTATTGTTGTTCTACATAGCCGTGAGGATGGTTGTGCGGATACAGGTAGCGGTGCGTCTGATCCCCTGGTCGCCCTTTTTTTCCATGGCTATCCCACAGATGAGGTGGAACATCGCCACGTTCTTCCTTTTCCACTACCGCCATCGCTTCGTTGATTCCATTGATGATGGCATTGCTCTTGGGAGCGGTTGCGATGTAGACGACAGCCTCTGCTAGAGGGATACGTGCTTCGGGCATACCGACATGTTCGACCGCATGTGCAGCCGCATGAGTAATCAGCAATGCGCGCGGATCTGCTATCCCGACATCTTCGGCGGCATGAACCAAGAGTCTGCGCACAATAAAGCGTGGATCTTCGCCTGCGTGCAGCATTTTAGCTAAGTAATAGAGGGCAGCATCCGCATCGGAGCCACGCATGCTCTTGATGAAGGCAGAAATCGTGTCATAGTGAATATCGCCATTCTTATCATAGTGGATGCGCTTTTGTTGAATGGATTCTTCTGCTATGGGCAGCGTAATCTGCCTCTTTCCTTCTTCATTAGGGTGTGTGGTGAGCACAGCCAGTTCTAAGGCATTGATCAGGTTTCGTGCATCTCCACCTGCTACACGAATGAGATGATCCAACGCATCATCGTCGATGATCACTTGATAAGATCCCAATCCCCGTTCTTCGTCTTCGATCAAGCGCGTGACCAGCTGAAACATCTCCTCTGATTCCAGTGGCCTTAGCGCAAATACCCGTGAACGAGAAAGGAGCGCATTGTTTACTTCGAAGGAAGGGTTTTCTGTCGTTGCTCCAATGAGAATGATCGTTCCTTCTTCTACATAGGGAAGAAGCGCATCTTGTTGAGATTTATTGAAGCGGTGAATCTCATCGATGAATAGAATGGTTCGAACTTGGTGCATACTCAGTCGCTCTTTTGCTTCTTTTACGATTTCACGTATATTGGCCACCCCTGCAGTAACAGCGTTTAGCTGTGCGAAGTGAGAGGATGTCGTATTGGCGATCACTTTGGCAATCGTGGTTTTTCCTGTGCCAGGGGGGCCATAAAAGATGAGCGAAGAGAGTTGATCTGCTTCAATAGCGCGTCGCAGTAACTTCCCTTTGCCGAGAATATGGGCTTGTCCGATGATTTCATCCAATGTGCGTGGACGCATGCGCGCCGCCAGTGGTTGTGAATTTTGTCCATGTTGTTCTTGTCCGTACTCAAATAAATTCATGGAAGAAAAGCCTCCCTATTGGATCGCTCCCTTGTTTTCGATACAATTAAAGGATAAAAGATATTGAAGCCGATGGGAAGAGGTGTAGAACATGAAAGTGTCAACCAAAGGACGCTACGGCCTGACCATTATGATGGATCTGGCCAAACAATATGACGGGAAACCCATTCCTTTAAAAAGTGTTGCCAAGCGGCATCGCTTATCCGAGCATTATTTAGAGCAGTTGATTGCCCCTCTTAGAAATCGAGGACTGGTTCGCAGTGTGCGTGGAGCTTACGGAGGGTATGTCTTAGCGAGTACTCCAGAAAAGATTACAGCAGGAGACATCATTCGTGTACTGGAAGGTCCCATCTCCCCCGTTGAACTGGAAGAAGAGGAGAATGAGGCACAGCGTGCGCTATGGAAGCGAGTACAAACAGCAATTGAAAAAGAATTGGATGAGACAACACTAGCAGATCTAATCCAAGATACCACCAATGGAGGCAAAGGCTCCTATATGTTTTATATCTGAAATGTAGGTGAAAAAGATGTCCATCTATTTGGATCACGCAGCCACGACCCCTATTCACCCTGAGGTGCGTACGGCTATGTTGCCTTTTCTTGAGACCCACTTTGGCAACCCTTCTAGTTTACATACGTATGGGAGAACGGTGCGGCATGCGATTGACGAGGCACGAAGTCAGATAGCGAATGCGGTTCACGCAGATCCGTCTGAGATCGTATTTACGAGTGGGGGAACAGAGAGCGATAACACCGCTCTCATTGGGGGATTGATGGCAAGGAAAGCAGAGGGGAAAGATCATATCATCACTTCTACCGTGGAACACAAAGCCGTCATGGATACCTGCCAGTTCCTGGAATCGCTCGGTTTTCGTATAACTTATGTACCGGTAGATAAAAGGGGACAGGTAAATCCGCAAGCGGTGGAAGAAGCCATTGATGAA
Organism: Mechercharimyces mesophilus; assembly: GCF_059818345.1. Taxonomy (NCBI): domain Bacteria; kingdom Bacillati; phylum Bacillota; class Bacilli; order Caryophanales; family Thermoactinomycetaceae; genus Mechercharimyces; species Mechercharimyces mesophilus. The sequence goes on from NZ_JCBAPH010000001.1 coordinate 271,441, forward strand.
AAAACAGCGCTCATCAGTATCATTTATGGCAACAATGAAGTCGGAACCCTGAATCCAATTTCGTCTATTGGTGAAATATCCAGACGGCATAACCTTTCTTTTCATACCGATGCGGTACAAGCCTTGGGAGTGGCGGATGTAGATGTTTCTACTCTACCGGTGGATTTTCTCTCCCTCTCCAGCCATAAAGTGAACGGTCCCAAAGGAGTTGGCGCACTTTATATACGGAAAGGCACGCCTTTTCTTCCTCTCCTACACGGTGGGAGCCAGGAGCGGAAGCGACGAGGAGGGACAGAAAATGTGCCTGGGATTGTTGGATTTGGCACGGCCACTCGCTTAGCGAGTTCCTCCTTACGAGAATATCCTCAGCAGTTAACAAACCTAAGGCGATCCATGCTACAGGAATGGGAGGATCTCTCATTCTCCTATACAGTGAATGGGCATCCCATGGACCACCTTCCCCATATTTTAAATGTGAGTTTTGCAGGGGTCGATACGGAAACACTGCTCATGAACCTGGACTTAGAAGGCATTGCATGCGCAAGCGGCTCTGCCTGTACATCAGGCACACTGGAGACCTCTCATGTCCTGCGTGCGATGCACTTACCCGATGAACGGGCTCGCTCTGCCGTACGCTTTAGCTTTGGCCTAGGTAACGACGAAGAACAAGTGAGAATCGCCGCACGCAAAACAGCGGACATTGTCAATCGATTGCGTACAGAGGGATAGCCCACGCCACGAGAGAACCTGATGCTCCCACGCAGCCTGCTTTCATCCGGGGGCGTGGGGTACAGACCATGACGGTTTAAAATGAAAAGTCTCCACCCAGTGAATATAGCTTTCGTTATATATGGAGCGACCGACCTTCTTAAAAAGGGTGAAAGCTCACCCTAAGAATGATTGGAAGATGGGCGAGCGGTTTCTCACTGAGAGACTCTGAGCCGTGGATCATGGAACGAAGGGAGATGCCGCCCGCCCATCAACCACGCCACGAGAGAACCCAAAACTCCCACGCAGCCTACTTTATCTGGAGGCGTGAGTCACCAACCATGATTGTTTTATATAAAAAAATCACTGCTTACCCTGATCAGGCAGAAGGAAAAGAATGATGAGGTGATGGACAATGGGAGATCCCTCATTGGATACAACAGAAAACCGTCCCTTTCTCAAAGGGACACTGGAACGCGAAATCTTTTACAACGAAGAGAACGGTTTTGGTGTTTTTGTGCTACATGTAAAAGAAGCGTCGGAAAAGATACAGAAGAAAGCCGTTACCATCGTCGGTCATTTTATCCGACCACATCCTGACGAATCCCTGGTCTGTTATGGACAGTGGAAAGAGCACCCGCGTTTTGGTGAACAGTTTGAGGTGCTTAGCCTACAAAAAGAGATGCCAACCTCACACCAAGCGATTATTAAATATTTATCCAGTGACATTTTCCATGGCGTGGGAACGAAAACAGCGGAAAAAATCGTAGAGCATCTTGGAAGCGAAGCACTCGATCGGATTGCAACCGAACCTGAGGTTCTCTCCGATATTCCAGGTATCACCTCAGAACGGGCCAAAAGCATTGCTGATGGATTAAAAGGACACCGCTCCTTAGAGCGGGCCATGGTCTTTCTGTATCGTCATGGCATCGGTCCGATCTTGGCGATGAAAATTGTCCAAGAATACAAGGAACATACAGTCGATTTTGTTGAAAAGGAGCCCTATAAATTAATCGAGGATATTGAGGGAATTGGTTTTCATAAAGCGGATGAGGTAGCGCTTAGCATTGGCGTTGCAAGTGACTCGCCTAAGCGGTATCAAGCAGCATTACTGTATGCTGTCTCTGAGGCATCGCTCTCCGAAGGACATGTTTTTTTAACGCAATCGCAAGTGGAAGAAAGAGTGAGATTATTATTGGAGGCGGACTTTGATCGGGCCTTCTCATCGGAAGAGCGAGAGCGTCTTCTTATGGATCTGATTGCGGAAGAAAAGTTGTTGGATGACCAAGAAAGGATTTATCTCCCTTCACTGTACTATGCGGAGTATGGAATGGCATCACGAGTGAAGCAATTACTCGCGGAAGAGGCAGTTGAGTTCCCTGTACAGGAACTTTATCAAGCAATGGGAGAAGTAGAAGAGGGGTTAGGCGTTGCTTATGCAGAGAAGCAACGAGAAGCCATGATGGCCGCTCTTCAATCTCCACTCATGATTTTAACGGGAGGACCTGGGACCGGGAAAACGACTGTTATCCGTGGAATCTGTCAGATGTTTGCTCAATTGCACGAATGCTCGCTCGAGCCGAGTGATTACGAAGGCATTGAAGATCCGTATCCGATTCGTTTGGCCGCACCGACAGGACGTGCGGCCAAACGAATGTCGGAGACAACGGGCCTACCAGCCACAACCATTCACCGGCTACTGGGTTGGAAGGGAGAGTTTTTTGAGCGAGACAGCAATCATCCTATTGAGGGATCGCTCTTGATTGTGGATGAAGTCTCCATGATGGATATCTGGCTTGCCAACCAATTGTTCCGTGCGATTCCCAAAGGAATGCAGGTGCTATTAGTAGGGGATGCGGATCAACTGCCTTCTGTGGGGCCGGGGAAAGTCCTTCATCATTTGTTGGATGTGGAGCAAATTCCGCGGGTACAATTGACGGATATTTTTCGACAGAAAGAAGGATCTTCCATCATTCAGTTGGCACATGCCATTAAGGGAGGAGAGTTGCCGAAAGATCTACGATTGCCTCTACCCGATCGGCGCTTTTTTCCTACGTCTCGTGAACAAACGGTAGAGGTTGTTTTGAAAACGGTTCGTGAAGCTTTAAATCGGGGATATACTTTGTTTGACGTACAGGTACTAGCTCCTATGTACAAAGGAGACGCAGGTGTCAATCGGATGAACGCCGCTATTCAAGAAGCGATCAATCCCCCTCATCCAGGAAAAAAAGAGGTGCATTGGGGAGAGACGTTTTTCCGCTTACATGATAAGGTCCTGCAATTGAAGAACCACCCTGAACACCCTGTGTTTAACGGTGATATGGGACAAGTGATGTCATTGGATGAGGATGCGCCACAAGAGGATCCTGTATTATGGGTGAATTTTGATGGGCGAGAAGTTCCCTACAAGCGCAATCAACTGAATCAACTTAGCTTAGCTTATGCGTGTTCTATTCATAAAGCACAGGGCTCTGAGTTTGCTATTGTCATTATGCCTATACTGAAAGCGTATCGGCGGATGCTAAAGCGCAACCTTATTTATACAGGTGTGACACGAAGTCAGTCGTACCTCATTTTGTGTGGAGAGGTGGAAGCTATGGAGTCCGGTATCAAGCACGATGATGGGCAGGAGCGAAATAGTCATCTAGCCGACTTGATTCGGGAGTGGCTATGATCTTCCAACATCAAACCTCGACCGGCAACCCATACTAATGGGAGCGGGAGGAGGGGGAGATCCTTGCGCCGATCCCAAGACATCATCGGTTTACCCGTGATCCATCTGAAAGATGGAAAAAAGTTAGGCGTCGTTCGTGACGTGTTGTTTAGTGATCAACAACAATTTCATGGACTCTTGTTGGAAAGTGGTCGATGGGTGAAGCGGGGTCAATTTGTCCCGGCTTCCCAGATCGAAGTGATGGGTAGCGATGCGGTGATGGTGAGTAGCCAGCAGGCGGTTCTTCCACTCGATGAAAAAACAGAAAAGTGCATGGGCCTTTTCTCCGGTGACAAACAGCTTAAAGGGCAGACCGTCGTGCAAGCGACAGGTCAAGAATTAGGCATACTCGAAAACGTCTATTTTTTGGAAGAAGTGGGGACGCTAGTAGGGTATGAGCTTTCCGACGGATTGATAAGCGACTTAAGAGAGGGAAGGAAAGTTTTGCGTTCTGAACAGCCCTTGACCTGGGGAGAAGATGTTCTGATTGCACCCACCGTCGGGACAGAGCTCATGGAGAAGATGAAAAAGTAGGGGGAAGACCATGCTACGCTGTCCCAACTGCAATTCACACGATCTGGGAAAAGTGGGTTCCCATCAGTATTATTGCTGGAGCTGTTTTATCGAGCTCGCAGTGAAAGATGAACAAATATCTGCGGTGTTTCAAGTTGAGGAAGATGGAAGCCTGTCTTCCCTTGATGATTTGTTCTTGTAAACTGGACTTAGCATCCACATCCACGAAGGGGGAAATGCATTCGTGAAAAACAAATGGCTCTCCACCCTGGTAATCGGCTCATTGGCAACGTGGATGGTGCGCCGAATGATGGCGCGTCGTAGCCGCTGGGAGCAGTTTAAGGGGAACTTTAAACGTCGGCCCATCCGCAATGTGATGTTGTCTTGGATCATGAAACGAGGCATGATGCGCCGTTTCGCGCGCTAACCAATAAAGGAACCAATCCTTCCTGCGAACTTATTTTTTCCGGGCTTAGACTGCCCGGATTTTTTTTTGGCTTAATCTGAAAGGGTTGTACATATACTAGGGTATGGATTGACAAGCAGGGGGGAGTGGATGGATGAAGTGGCTTCCGAAAGAATCGCATATTCAGGTAGCGCTCTTTGTGCTACTGATGATTGCGATTCTCTTTCTTATTGTGCAATTAGGCTCCTTTCTGGCTGGAATTTGGGCATTTATTAAAACCATTTTTACACCCTTTCTGTTCGCCATGATTATTTCGTATTTACTTAATCCTGTGGTTACATTGCTAAGCAATCGGGCCGTTCCACGGTCGATGGCGGTGCTTTTAATCTATGCGATTTTTATCGGTTCGCTGACCGTGGTCTTTATGAATACGGCTCCGCTTTTAAATCGTCAGATGGCTGAACTGATGGAACATCTACCGCATTGGCATGAGGAGATGCACCAGTGGATGGACCAATTCAATCATAATAAAGAACTTCTCCCTGAAAGCGTTCGTAAGGGAATTGAGAAGTCATTCGATCAGATTGAAGGAATGATCACCGATTCCATCGGGCAGACGACAAATGGTATTGGTAGTACCCTCAACCAGCTATTTATCGCTTTTATCATTCCGTTTCTGGCGTTCTATATGCTGAAGGATGTAGCGATTTTTGAAAAGTCGTTGGTAGCTTTACTACCAGGGACACGGCGTCGTGAAATTATCCAGGTCGTGAAGGAGATCGATCATGCACTTGGTAATTATGTCCGTGGTCAATTGCTTGTCTGTTTTGTCGTCGGTCTTCTTTCCTATATCGGGTACTTAGTGATTGGTTTGCCTTATGCCTTGTTGTTAGCTCTTGTTGTGGGAACCTTTAATGTGATTCCGTTCCTTGGCCCCTTTATTGGAGCAATTCCCGCTGTACTCGTTGGGCTGACCATTTCCTTTAAAATGGTTTTATTTGTGATCACGATAAATTTGATCGTTCAAGTCTTGGAGGGAAATGTACTTTCTCCCCAGATTGTGGGGCGAACGCTTCGCATGCACCCTCTGTTGATTATATTTGCTCTGTTGGTGGGAGGGGAAGTAGCTGGAATCATTGGCTTAATTCTAGCGGTTCCTTTCTTTGCTTCCTGTAAAGTGGTAGTGGATCATTTGATTACCCACTCGTTAAATGAGAGATAATCGAAGAGTGAGGAGTTTGACGCTAGCGGAAAGCATGGTATAATACCCTTACAATCCATAAATAATGCGTTGACGAGACCGAAGTAGATGCTAGCTACCTTCAGAGAGAAAGGTCCTTGTTTCCTTTTCCCGCGAACGTGGAAGAAACATGGCTGGAAGACCTTTTGGTGAAGCCCATTGAAAGCCAGTCTTCGAGTGCAGGTTAATCCCTGCCGGCAGTGATGTCGTTATGAAATCAAGCGATCATCCGCTACTACGATGTAGCAGGTGATAAGCAGGGTGGTACCGCGGGAACCTCTCGTCCCTACTAGGATGAAGGGTTTTTTTTATTTGCACAGAAAAAAAGGATGGTGACCAATCATGAAAACGCAGGAGATTAGGAAAAAATACCTTGACTTTTTTCAGGAAAAAGGACATCAAATCGAACGAAGTGCTTCCCTCGTTCCTGTAGATGATCCTACGCTATTATGGATCAATAGTGGGGTGGCGACACTCAAAAAATATTTTGATGGACGAGTTACACCGGAGAATCCACGGATCGTTAATGCACAGAAATCGATTCGTACCAATGATATTGAGAATGTGGGTTATACCAAACGTCATCACACCTTCTTTGAGATGTTGGGCAATTTTTCGATCGGGGATTATTTTAAGGAAGAAGCGATCTTGTGGGCGTGGGAATTTCTTACGGATAAGAAGTGGATGGGGATGGACCCTGCACGGTTATCGGTTACCATTCATCCTGAGGATGATGAAGCAGAAAAGATTTGGCATGAGCAAGTAGGAGTGCCTAAGGAGCGAATCATTCGTTTAGAAGAGAACTTCTGGGATATCGGAGAGGGACCCAGTGGACCCAATACGGAAATCTTCTATGATCGTGGGAAAGAGTTTGGTGACGAATCCGACCCGGAATGTTATCCAGGTGGAGAGAATGAACGCTACCTAGAGGTCTGGAATTTGGTGTTCTCTCAGTTTAACCATAATCCAGATGGGAGTTATACCCCGCTACCCAAGAAGAACATTGATACTGGAATGGGTTTAGAACGGATGGCATCCGTTATGCAAGATGTGCCATCTAATTACGATACAGATGCCTTCCAACCCATTATTCAAGCGACTGCAAAGGAGGCAGGCGTTTCCTATGGGAAGCAGGGAGAGACGGATGTCGCGCTTAAAGTGATTGCCGATCACGTTCGCACAATTGTGTTTGCCATTAGTGATGGCGTGCTTCCTTCCAATGAAGGACGTGGCTATGTCTTGCGGCGCTTGTTGCGGCGTGCGGTGCGGTATGGGCGCAAGATCGGAATTGGTCGTCCGTTTTTGTATCAACTGACTGACATCACAGCAGAGATCACCAAAGAGTTTTATCCTGAACCACAGGAGAAAAAAGCATTTATCAGTCGTGTGATCAAACAGGAAGAGGAGCGCTTCCTTGAAACTTTAAGTGAAGGAACGGCTATTTTGGAACAATGGATTGCCCTTGCCAAAGAAGAGAATCGGACGGAAATTACGGGAGAAGAAGCGTTTAAACTGTATGATACGTATGGCTTCCCTGTTGATTTGACGGAAGACTTTGCGCGCGAGGTTGAGATGACAGTCGATCGCAAGGGATTTGAACAAGAGATGGAAGTGCAGCGAGAACGTGCTCGTCAGGCACGACAGGATGGAGGGAGTATGCAAGTGCAAGGTGGCGTCTTGGCAGAAACAAGTGTTGAGACTTCCTTCATCGGTTATGATAATCTAGAAGTAGACACCGAAGTGGTACTCTTGATCAGTGATGAACAAAAGGTAGAGTTGATCGGTAGTCCCAATCGTTGTCTCCTCCTCTTGCGCGAAACCCCTTTCTATGCAGAGAGTGGTGGTCAAGTGGCGGATCAAGGAATCATCCAGACGTCCGATGCTCGCTTACGGGTGGAAGATGTACAAAAAGGCCCGCGTGGCGAACATGTTCATACCGTTGTGGTAGAGTCAGGAGTGATTCGTCAAGGAGACCGGGTTCAAGTGCGTGTGGATACGCCAGCCCGTCTAGATACGGTGAAAAATCACACTGCCACGCATTTATTACACCAAGCACTGAAAGAAGTACTGGGCGAGCATGTGAATCAGGCAGGTTCGTTGGTCGCACCAGGGCGGTTACGCTTTGACTTCTCACACTTTGGGGCAATGACACAGGAAGAATTGCAGGCCGTAGAAAACCGTGTGAATGAACAGGTGTGGCTAAATACGCCGGTAGAAACCTTTATAAAGTCGATAACGGAAGCAAAAGCCATGGGCGCGATGGCCTTGTTTGGGGAGAAGTATGGTGAGAAAGTGCGTGTTGTACAAGTAGGAGATTACAGTTTGGAGCTATGCGGTGGAACCCATGTGAAAAGCACTGCGGAGATTGGGTTGTTTAAAATCATCAGTGAAGCAGGAATTGGCTCGGGTATTCGTCGGGTGGAAGCAGCGACAGGGAGACAGGCTGTGGCTTATTTCGAAGAGCAACAAGAACGTTTACAAGAGATAGCCCAATTATTAAAAACGCGCCCGGAAGAAACAGTCGAACGGGTGACAGGATTGCAGACTCAAATCAAACAACTAGAGCGAGAAAACGAATCTTTGGCGACGCGTCTGCATCGACTGGAATCAAAAGACTTGATCAGCCATATACAAGTTGTAGATGGGGTTCCTGTTTTAGCAACCAAAGTGGCGGCTTCCAACATGGAGGATTTGCGTTCTTTGAGTGATCAGTTGAAATCCGAAATGAAAGCAGGCATTCTTGTTCTCGGAAGTGAAAGTGAAGGGAAAGTTCAGCTTGTGGCTACGGTCTCGCCAGAATATGTGAAGAAAGGATATCACGCTGGCAAGATGATTAAAGAGGTTGCTTCGTTCTGTGGCGGAGGCGGAGGCGGTCGCCCTGATATGGCGCAAGCAGGTGGGAAAGATCCTGCTAAGTTGAATGCTGCCTTAGATATAGTGCCTGATTTGGTACGCCAACAAGGAAGTTAAGGGATGTAGGGCGAATGTTTTAACGGCGAATAGGTCATTTTACGAAAGAGGTGCATAAATCCATGGATAAGACCATGAAATTTCATTTCCGTGGCGAAGAGCCCGCAGGAAGTCCAAAAGATGTCTTATTCACTGTTTATGAAGCACTGATTGAAAAAGGATACGATCCCATCGATCAGATTGTTGGTTACTTATTATCGGGAGATCCGGCCTACATTCCGCGTCATAACAATGCACGTGCAACCATTCGTCAATTGGAACGGGATGAACTGATCGAAGAAATAGTGAAGCATTACCTCCATCGCTCTTCATAGGTGATAACATCATCACAGGAGAAAGGCACGATGAGGGAAAGGATTTAAAGCGAATGGAACAAGTGAGAATATTGGCCTTGGATGTAGGAGAGAAGCGGATCGGTGTTGCCGTTAGTGACCCGATGGGCTGGACAGCACAAGGATTAGAAGTGATCCATCGTGGATCGAATGATCAGTGGATGAATCGATTACAAGAGCTGATCGAAGAATATCAGGTAGAACGAATCGTGATTGGACTTCCGCGGAATATGAATGGTACGCTTGGTCCACGTGGAGAAGCTTGTATGGAACTAGCGGATGTTATCGGTGCTCGCTTTGAACTGCCTATTAAGATGTGGGACGAACGGCTCTCTACGATGGCAGTGGAACGCACCTTGATTTCGGCGGATATGAGTCGAAAGAAGCGCAAAAAGGTTGTGGATCAGCTAGCCGCTTCTTGGATATTACAAGGATACTTAGATGCTCAGAGGGGGAGTTAACATGGATAATCAACAAGAGAAAGAGTATGTAGTCATCCCAAAAGAGGATGGAGAAGAAGAACGCTTTGAGATTTTAGTCACCTTCGATCATGAAGAAAATGGAAATTCCTATATGGTCGTGGCACCTGCAGAAGAGAGCGAAGAAGATACCCAGGATGTATTTGCGTTTCGCTATGAGGAAGAGGGAGACAACCTGGAGCTGTTTTTGATTGAGGATGACAAAGAGTGGGACATGGTAGAAGAAGTTTTTACTACCTTAATGGAAGAAGAAGAAGAAGAAGAATTGGATGGATAAAGGCGAACGCTTAGGAAAAAGGTGCAATCGGTTTAGAGAAATGGTCGACTCTCCTTTTTGGTTAACGGATGATCAGGGGAAGGAGCAAGATCAAGAAATGCACCTACTGGATGAAATCGAGGTGAGAGGACACCATTATGCGCTTCTTCAGCCTGCCGAAGAAGCGGACGGTTATATTTTTCGTCTCGATCATCAAATGTCTGGTCCGCGGTTGAATCATATTAAAGATATAGTGGAGTGGGAAATTGTCGCGGATGCGGTTGATGAGATGCTTTACTTGGATGAGCAAATCTGATGAAAAATAACGGGGAATTTCCCCGTTATTTTTTTTCTCACATATGATAACATAGACTTGAATAGTCTTTCTATTTGTTTTAAACAGTACGAAGGGAGTAAGGGTATGAAGTGGGTGATCCGACTTCTATTGACACTAGTATTACTGGCATCCTGGTCTGTTTTGCTCTACTACTATATGGATCATACTTTGGGGGCTCCACCGCGCAGTGAAACTCTCTCACTGGAAATACCAGCAGGTTCTTCTGTCAAAGATATTGGTCAGATCTTAGAAGAGCATCAGCTGATTCGCGAGGACTGGTTTTTTCGTTTCTATGTTTGGAAAGACGGAGAAGCGAAAAGCCTCAAAGCAGGAACATATAAAATTCCTCCAGAGGCAACTTTAGACGATGTGCTAAAGATTATAACCTTAGGAAAAGAGAGTACACAGAAATTTACTGTGCCTGAAGGTTTTACAGTAGAGGACATTGCGAAGGAAGTAGAAAGTCTTGGGATTGATCGTGAGGAATTCTTACTGGAGGCAAACAAACAGGATTATGATTATGAGTTTGTGAAAGCAATCCCCGCTTCGAAAGAAAGAGATTACTTACTGGAAGGATACCTCTATCCGAGTACGTATTACCTCCCACAAAAAGAGACGACAGCGAGAGAATTAATCAACATGATGCTGGAACAATTTGATAAACACTTATTGGAATATGAAGCCACTGTGACGAAACAAGGAATTACGGTGGATGAGTGGGTACGAATTGCATCACTTGCTGAGAAGGAAACAAGAGTGGAGAAAGAATTCCCTATTGTAACTGGAGTCATCTTTAATCGTATTGAGAGGAAGCAGAAGTTGCAAGTAGACGCTACGGTTCAGTATGCCTTGAATAATACGAAAGAACATTTAAGCATAGAGGATACTGAAGTGAAAAATGCTTATAATACTTACTTAATCGAAGGATTGCCACCAGGACCGATTTCTAATCCTGGAAAGGTGGCTTTACAAGCGGCCGCCCATCCAGAAGACCATGAATACTTTTACTATGTGACAAAAAAAGACGGAACAGGTGAACATTACTTTGCTCGTACGCATGAGGAACACGTGGAATACAAACACAAAAGTGAGAAGAACGCAACCAATACAAGTAGCAATTAAAGCAAGGTAACAAAAGAAGCCCCCGCCAATGTGGATTGGCGCGAGGGCTTCTTTTGTTGTTAGTCTGCCATGGAGTGAACATCAAAGCCGTGCATTTCATATCCCCAGCTATTCCAATACCAGAGAGGTGCATCTTTTTTGTCAGTCGTATGTTGAGTGACATAGACCCACTTTTGTCCCCAGGATTTATTTACCTTGGAAACAAAGGCAGCGTGTTCATAGTCGCCATCGTCAGACAAGTCACCGATGACAACATCTCCCACTTTCAGGTCTTGATAATCTTTTGCTTCTGCTCGTTTGATAAGGTGGCGATAGAGATGATCCACGTAATACCATGATGTAGATGGACCATTATCGGCATAGTACCAATCTGGAATGTTGGCATCGTTTTGAACAAACGAAATGCCACCTTCATGGATTACTTGCGAGACGAAGTTGGTGCAATCATACCAGCACTTCGGATCATCTGGAGTACAACCATAAAGTCGGTTGAGGTATCCATAATCTTCGTTATTACGTTTATTCCACCATTCGTAGGCATAGTCACGGGCAGCGATCTCATCATAATTGTCTTCATCAGGAGAATTAGGTGAGTTTGTTCCACTGTCGTTACCGTCTTGATCGCCTGGGTCGGCATTGTCGTTACCGTCTTGGTTGCCCGGATCGGCATTGTCGTTACCGTCTTGGTTGCCCGGATCGGTATCGCTGTTACCGTCTTGGTTGCCCGGATCGGTATCGCTGTTACCGTCTTGGTTGCCTGGATCGGCGTCGCTGTTACCGTCTTGGTTGCCTGGATCGGCGTCGCTGTTACCGTCTTGGTTGCCTGGATCGACATCGTCGTTACCATCTAGGTCGCCTTTAACAGGATCGGTATCGCCTTTCTTGCCTTGCTCACCTTTAACGGGATCGGTGTTTTCTTCTGCATAATCTTTTGGATCACCGGTTGGGATACCATCTTTCTTCGTTTCCAATCCGATGTGATTCGGAAGGAGAGCGGTAAGTTCGTCTAACTCTTCTTTTGTCAATTTTTTTCCAGATTCTAGTTTCTTTTTAAACTCCAGAATCTTTTCGTTTTTGAACTTATTCTCATACAGATCCATTGCAACGGCTAGCTTATGAACCAATTTCTTGTCTTTCTCGGGTAGTTCTGGGTTCGTTGCTTGACCATAGATAAAGTCACGAAACTTTTCATCGTCGATATCGGCTTTTACATTAACAGATTGATCTTTTGCAATGTTCTTTACCGTTTCGATAGCTGTTTCGTGCTTGGTTTGAACTTCTTCCTTACTCTGCTTCATCTCTTGATACGTATCAATCTCATTGACGAGTTCGTCCGGAGTCTCATTAAGCTCTACGAGATCCAGTGACTCATCAGACGAGGTAGAAGCTACTTCTGATTTTTTAGATTCCGCTTCCACCTGCTCTTTATCAGAGCTCTTTCCTGCAAGCATTTGAGAAGTGCCGAAAAAGCCTGCACTAAGTACCAAAATTCCTGCAAGAGCATATAGCAGAATTTTCTTATTCACTCGATTGCCTCCCCTATAAGGATGATATAATTACTCTTCCCTATCATACATTCGGTGCAGGAATTTCGTCAACATAGAAGATAGCGGCAGGTATATATATAAAGGGATTGAAATTAATGTTTATCTTTTACATATATCCATCCTGTGAAAAGGGAGTGATTTCATCCGAAGAAGAAAGGTGAACGAGCCTCTCCATACTACAAAATATGATCTTCTTGTGGTTGACGTAAAGAAGTCTGTTGGGGAGGGCATGAGAGGGACTCTATCGATTTGGGTACTTGTAACTTGTTTTTATAACGTTGCAAGCGCTCGGCGAAGTACGGGCTGAGCTGATCGATCTGTTCTTGGAATTGTCTCTTTCCGTATTCGTACAGTTGGAGATCCAAACGATTCATGGAGATGATTTTATGGATAAGCGTAGATGGGATGCTTTCTTTTTTCGGACGATTTTGGTTAACATTTTCTTTTTGATAAAGGGGAAGCTTCCAGCCTAGCTTCCTGTGTAAAAGAAAAACGGATTCAGGGTACTGCTCCATCAGACCAACCAACAGATATTTCTGCTTCATATGCTTCATGGCTAACTTGAGGTCGGGGTCTGGCTGTCCACTGAGAAACCTCGTTTGATGATTAATTAACTGAAGATTAATATTGGGGTTCTTACAATAAATGTATTCCTCTAGACTCATCTTTTTGACAACAGAGTAATGTGGATTTTGTGGCTGATTACGAATGAAGTAGTAGGTAGAAAGAACACGTTCAATGGGATCGCGTAGGAGTGTGATATAGATGAAGGGGGTGCGAAAGTAGCGATGACAGCCATAGCGGCAATGGCCATAAACCAGATGAATCTGGCGCTTTCGAGAAGGGGATATCTTCTTTAAGAGATGAGCTTTTTCATGAGCAGGATAATGGAGCATGTGAGAAGGTTTAAACCTTTTCTTTAAGATGTTGGTTAGTGTGGACCCACCCGTTTTGGGGATGTGGGAAAAAATCAACAAGGGTTTTAGATTTGTCTTCATTTTTTCCTCCTGAAGAGCATTTTGTTAATAGTGTATGGTACGACCCTCATGGGGTTCCTTCCAAACAGAAAATGGACGGTTATTAATTTTTGCTAGTCTCCGCCTTCGAGGGAATAATAGGAGAGGAATCAAGGTCCTACTTATGATATAATGCCTATTTGGTGTACGCTAAGTACACGGGCGGGCGAGGGATAAAAAGTAAAGAAGGGAAGAATGTGAAGTTTTTTCAGTTAGGAAATCATCAGACGACAGCGAAAACAGAAGTGTTGGCTGGGGTTACCTCTTACTTTACGATTGTATATATTGTGGTAGTTAATGCGGCTATCTTGGCTGATGCAGGGATTCCACTTACTGCGGGAGTAATCGCAACCATCATCACTTCGTTTGTTGGTTGCCTCTTAATGGCACTTTGGGCCAATGCACCCATTATTTTGGTCCCGGGAATGGGGGTGAATGCCCTCTTTACGTATACCATTGTGCATTCGCTAGGCCTCTCTTGGCAATCGGCACTAGGGGCAGTCTTCTTATCTGGACTCTTATTTATGGTGGCCGCTTTTACTAGGCTAGGGAAGATCCTGTCGGATGCGGTTCCCCTGTCACTAAAAGATGGAATCACGGTAGGGATTGGGTTATTCCTCACCTTTATTGGCTTGCAAAAGGGAGGGCTCATTGCACCGAGTTCATCCACTTTTGTGATGTTGGGTGATTTAAGCACACCGGCGACTCTGCTAACAGTATTTAGTCTCGTGTTGACGCTCTTTCTATTTGTACGTGGCATTACGGGGCATTTCTTGATCGCGATGCTGATTACGACGGTGGTCGCGCTGTTGTTTGGTATTCAATCGGGAGAAGAAGCCAATGTGGCTACTCTTTCTTGGAGCGATTATGGGGAGGTTTTTGCAGGGTTTTCATTTTCTGCGATCCAGACCGTCCCTTTTTGGGTCGCGACATTTTCATTAACCATGGTGCTGGTATTTGAAAATATGGGCTTGATTCATGGTTTGCTAGGAGACCAAGGAGAAAAGTTTGAAAGAGCCTATCAAGCCAATGCCATTTCCGCTATGACGTCAGGATTCTTTGGTACGAGTCCAACCGTTTCGACAGTGGAAAGCGCTGCAGGGATTGCATCGGGTGGACGGACCGGGCTAACGGCACTGACGACGGCTTTGCTGTTTCTATTGGTGTTTCCTTTTGTCTCCTATATGCACTTGATTCCCAATGCGGCCATCGCGCCTATTTTAATTATCATTGGTGGACTTATGATGCAAAACGTGCGCCATATTAAGTTTGATGATCTTTCGGAAGGATTCCCTGCGTTTCTCATCATTGTGTTGATTCCATTTACGTATAGCATTACGGATGGGCTCGCATTTGGCTTTATCGCGTACCCATTGATAAAAGTAGCAATGGGGAAGGCGAAAGAAGTGTCTCTTGCACTATATATCATCGCGGGGCTGTTCATGGCATATTTCCTTATGCATGTCATCTAGAAGAGAGGGGAATCCCTCTCTTCTTTCTTTTAAACTTCACTCCCAGACAAAAGTAGCAGGATGATAATGTATTTCAATTTATATTGAAATGGATATATAAGTGAATACTCATTCATTCCTATGTTATACTGACATTGATTTAGATTGGAGGGGACTTACATGAAACATGAATATACAGTGAAGGTTCATTCGACAGATGTGGATATGCTTGGACATGTGAACAATGCCAAATACTTAGAATACCTGGAGTGGGCTCGCTTCGATTGGCTGAAGCAGTACGGAGCCACGATGCCAGCATTTCGGAAGTGGGGAATTCTCCCGGTTCTTGTGAACATCAATATTAACTATCGCAAGGAGATTCTATTTGATGAATCGATTCTGATCACCTCCTGGACGAAGAAGATGGGGAGCAAAAGTGTGGTGGTGCATCAGACGATAACCAATGAAGCCGGTCAGATTTGTTGTGATGCGGACCTCACGATTGTCGTTATCGATGCCAAAGAACGTCGTGCCATTAAGATTCCCGAGCAGATGATAGAGGTATTTGAGCAGGTATCTGAATAACACGTTAAGGAGCCTCACAAGGGATTGTGAGGCTCTTTTTTTTAGGTATATCCCCTGATCCGTTTGCCGAAGATGGGAGTAGTGATGAGACAGGAGGGGCACCGATGGGCAAACGGCGGAGTTACTTGATGACGTCGGGCTTGGTTTTATTCTTTATGGTAATCTTATTTCGTTTATTTTGGCTACAGCTCATTTCTACACCATCGTTTGCTTGGGTGGAGCAAGATATCGACTTGGTATCGCGCGCGCAGGACCAGCAAAACCGAGAGTATGTCATTGATAGTGGGCGTGGGGATATATGGGATCGAAACGGCTATTTGCTATCGGGTGAGATTGCTTGGCGATTGGTTGTCTTTCCGATGACTGATGACCAGATGGATCATCATGATCAGTCTCTACGTGAAGTAGCCCAGATCATTGGTTACCCAGAGGAAAAATGGATGAAGTGGGTGCGAGAGAATGATCAGCCACAGGCGGTTTATCTTCCGGATGAACACACTCCCTTGGCCCTTTCAGAGGAAAAGAAGAGTGAGATTAGTCATCTGGGGATCCCTGGAGTGCATCCCTTGGAAGCAGATGATCGCTTAAGTAGTGATCGGATTGCGCGGCACGTTTTGGGGCAAGTCGTGCGGAGTCCTTCTCTCATTCAAGCTAAATACCAGGAACAATGGGATAGCGGGCATTATCATCTGCAATCTTTGGTGGGAGTAAGAGGATTGGAAGCGGCGTTTGAGTCCCTTTTGCATGGGGGAAACGAGCGAGCCCTACAATATAAAGTGGACGGTAGAGGACAATCGATTAATGGGTTGGAATCAAAGGAAGTCTTCTGGCAAACGGATGATCCGCATCGTCCTCATCACATTCAAACTTCTCTGGATCAAAAGATTCAAGGGTTGGTGGAGCAGGCGATGGATGAAGAGCAGATGTTGGATGGCGCTGTTGTGGTGCAAGAGATTAAGAGTGGAGATATTGTTGCGATGGCCAGCCGTCCCACGGTGGGAAGTGTTTTCGTAGAAGATGAGAATAACCCTTGGGATAATCGGGCGATCATGGAAGCGACACCGGGTTCTATTTTTAAGACGGTGATAGCACTCGCCGCTTTGGATACAGGGCTCGTGAAGTTGGAGGACCAATTTGATTGTTCGGGGGACTTGGGGCGTTATGGATTAACAGATGGCGGACACGGTGCAATCACTTTCGCGGAGGCATATGCACACTCTTGTAATCTTGTGTTTGCCCAACTCGCCGAGAATTTGGGGCCAGCGAAAATCGAAGAGTATGCCGAAAAGTTAGGCCTGGGACAACAAGTTCTATGGCATGGATCGGTTTACCATGAGAGTGATTTTACGCAATTACCAGCAGAGCAGACGGGTCTAGTCTTTGCTTCGCAAACGAACAAAGAGGATAGGGGCGTGCTAGCACAAACAGGTATTGGACAACGAGATGTCAAGATGACGCCCATTCAAGCAGTTAATATGGTGACATCTCTCTTTCATGAAGGGCAAACCCTTACACCACGTGTTGTTCGTGAGATACGTACAGATGATGGAGAGGTGGCATTTCAGTTTGCACGTCAGGCGTTAAAAACCGAAGAACCCATTAATCCAACGGCCTTAAAGCAAGTACAAGAAATGATGCAGAAAGTGGTGCAGGAGGGAACAGCGAAGTCTTTACAGGAGGCTTCGTGGCCATTAGCAGGGAAGACGGGGACGGCGCAAATAGGAGCAGATAATGATCGTTACCATAAGTGGATGATCGGATACGGTCCGACAACCTCTCCTCGTTATGCGGTAGTGGTCTTGTTGCGATCAGTGGAGGAGAGCAGTGATCCCCGTCATATCCGTATTTTTCAAACAGTGATGGATGGTATAGCAAGCCTGGAAGAGGAAGAATCGACAGAAAGTGAAGGAACGGAGAAAGGAGAGCAAGAGAAAAAACAAGCAAGTGAACAGAAAAGCATAGAAGAAGAAAGGAATACAAGTGAAGATGTACAAGAAGAGAAACAGGAGGTTGAGACGAACCAAGCAGAGGAAAAAATGAGGAAGGAAGAGGAGGGAGAGGAGTAAGACACTGTTCCTCTAGTAGAGGCCATTGTTTGGCTTGTTTCTTTTAAGAACGCGAGTGCTCCCTTCATACGAGGGCCAGTGGTGGCTGGTCCCCAACACCTTGCCTCTCGAGATCATACGACGGTATTCTCTGAAAGGGAGTGAAGGGAAACGTTATCCTCTGAATGAAGAACGAGCCTCTCGCGCAGTGGAAAGGAGAGAGTAGCTTTTATTCGCCTATTTGAGCGATGCGGTCGCTCAAGTAATGATGGCTCCCTTTTATTTGGGATTTCGCCACTTGGACCATCGCGTTCGCCACTTTCTTTCCTTGAATGGGGCGGTACTTCGCTAAAGATCCTACCAGCATGAAAGCGAGGGGCTTGGAAAGCCATGCGCCTATCTGTTCACCTAGACGAAACTCATTTCGTTCTCCGAGTAATAATGATGGGCGAAATATATGTAGTGCAGGCAGGGAGAGGTGTTGCAACGCTTGCTCCATTTCTCCTTTTACTCGACTATAAAAGAATCGTGACGTAGGGTCTGCACCCATGGATGAAATCACCAAGAATTGTTTAACCCCTGCTTTTTGTGACAGTTGGGCTATTTTCACAGGATAATCATAGTCCACCCGACGGAAGGCTTCCTTGCTTTTTGCTTTTTTCATTGTCGTGCCGAGGCAACAATAAACCTCATCGACCTGAAAAGCCTCTACATGTTTTTCTAAATGATCAAAATTGAGTTGGGTTTCTTTTAGTTTAGGATGATCAATGGATAGGGAGCGTCTGACGAGAACATGGATTTGTTGATAGTCAGGGTGTTCCAAAAGGCATTTTACCAACTCTTGTCCGATAAGGCCGGTAGCTCCTACAATGAGTGCGCTCTTTTTTAGGATCACGAGGATCTGCTCCTTTGTTGTCAAAAATGAAGTGTTTCTTTTCATGTGAGAAGTGGATGTGCGATAAAACCGCTTGTGCTTAGAATGTCTCCTATTCTCCTTACAATAGAGGGCATACGCTGATGATTTGCATCCTTGAGATATAGATTTTAGTATACCAGAGCCGGACTTTTTCGTAAAAGAGGGGACTGTGTATGCTATGCAATGGTGTTCTTTTTTTGTATAATCAATATTTTGTAATGTAAGTGGAATGAACAGGTTGAGCCCAAGTGAGAAATACGCATAATGAGTGGATACCTAAGGGTAAAGATCCACTCATTTGGAGAGGAGATAACATATGATGGTATCGAGAATGAGCTAATGGATGGGAAGAAGGAGAGTATAGTGACGGTGAAAATAGGATACAAGTGGAGAGTTTACAAGCAGATATCAAGTCATAAGAGGCTCTCTTCTGCATTGCCTGAAACTAGACTATGGACAATCCCTGTGATGTGGCAAATGTTACGTAGACACAAATCGGTCATCTTGAAACCGTCTGCAGGGACGGGTGGCTATGCAGTCATTCGATTAACCTATTTGAAGAACGATAAAATTGAGCTGAGGTTCGCAGGAAAATGTTATGTATCCCG
This sequence comes from Mechercharimyces mesophilus, assembly GCF_059818345.1. Classification (NCBI taxonomy): domain Bacteria; kingdom Bacillati; phylum Bacillota; class Bacilli; order Caryophanales; family Thermoactinomycetaceae; genus Mechercharimyces; species Mechercharimyces mesophilus. Next base: position 290,685 of record NZ_JCBAPH010000001.1, read on the forward strand.
TCAAAGGCGAAAGATTAATCAATTAGTATGCGCCCTGGTCGATTGGGGAGGTTCAGCATATATCATACAACAATACATTCCTCTAGCAACGATTCATGGTTGCCCTATCGATCATCGAATCATGCTTCAGAGACTAAAAGTGAGAAGTCCTTGGGTCATTACGGGTTACCACTCACGAAAAGCAGGGAAGACTGAGAAAGTAATTACCAATGTGAAACGCAGTAAAGCGAAGGTACTCTCCGTCGAAACTGCACTGACTCAATCTACAGTGAAAAAATCCGCCAAAGAAGTCCTGCGAAATATGAAAAGGTTAAGTATTCTCATTGCCAAACATACGGGAAGATCACGCTATTGTAAGGAAATTGGAGTAGATTTAGGCGTAGACCATAACGGAAAAGTATGGATTATTGAAACCAACCCGCAGCCGGATGTTCAGCCTTCTATTGGTGGGTTTCGCATGTTACCAACAAGAAAGATGTTTGATAAGGTGATCGAATATCGGGGGAGTCGCTATCCGAAAAAGTTCAAGAAAGATAATAGAAAAGCGGATAAGTTCTTAGCAAAAATCTTTGAAGGATTTAATCCTCTCGAACATTAAAATGTCGGCTGCTTCTCGATTCGTGAGCGGCATAACAAGTAAATATATTCCGTTTGAGCAGGTGCTTTTGGCACCTGTTTTCTTTGTTTCGCGCTTTCCCTCTTCCTCGATTCTGATGGATACGTGGTAGGGACATATGTCCTTTCCCCATGATCTGGATTTGTTATTTAATAGTGATAGAGGAGAGAGGAGAGAGGAGAGGGAATATGCGTGGAATCCTATATGCCTTACTTGGTGGTGTCTGTCTTACTTTACAAGCGGCAGCTAATTCCTTAATCAGTCAAGACATTGGAACGTGGCAAATGGCCACTCTTACACAATTTACTGGTTTTGTGGGATCGCTCATGATCTTGTTGTTTGTTCGTGATTTCAGATGGCAAGGGTTTAAGCAGATCAAGCCACTTTATTTAACTGGAGGGACGTTTGCAGCCATCGTCATCTACAGCGTGGTTACAGCTATTCATCATACGGGGATGACTTTGACAGTATCTACATTATTGATTGCGCAGCTGTTATTTACCTTCTTCATCGATAGTGCGGGATGGTTTGGGTTAATAAAGCAGAAAGTAGGTCTTTCAAAAATGATCGGGATTGCGATGATGGTGATTGGGGTAGTCATTCTAAGATATTAGCACGATAATGGTAGGTAAACGAGGAGAGGAAGCTGTTAGATGAAGCAAAGCGAAGAGCGCGAGAAGATTAACCATTATTTGCATTCTAATCAAATCGAATCTATTTTCCCCCCCTCCATCGTCCCTCACTTGTTGCTGTGTCAGTTTGAACAAGGCGAAATGATTTTCTCTCAAGGAGAGCCGGCTCACTATCTCTATGTGCTGGTTAAAGGGAAAGTGAAAATCTTCACAACATCAACGGAAGGAAAGACCTTAATTCTCTCATTTAAGAAACCGCTAGAAGTGCTTGGCGATATTGAATACCTACAGGGAGTCAATATGATTAATACAGTGGAGGCCGTATCGCCCGTTAGTATGATAGGAATTCACTATCGTTGGTTACGCAAATACTGCGAAGGTCATGCCCCGTTCTTGGAATTTTTGCTGGAAATCATCTCGAAAAAATTTCTTGTTAAATCGAATGCTCTTAGCTTTAATCTGATGTATCCAGTGGAAGTAAGGTTGGCTAGCTATTTGTTATCTGTTTCCTCCGATGAAGACGCTCCCTTATTTGAGCGTAAAATAAGTGCTCACCATATGCGGGAAGTATCTCATTTAATTGGAACCAGTTATCGGCATCTCAACCGTGTGATTCAGCAGTTTTGTGCAAACGGGTTGATTCAGCGTAGTGATGGATATATACAGGTGAAAGATCGAGAGAGGCTCAGAGAAATGGCGAAGAATAATATTTACGAATAAGCTCTATCAAAAATAGATATCCGTTCACTTCTAATTAGGAAGGGGAAGGGGGGATAAGATGATATTTGGTCTACTATTAGCGATCGTAGCGGGATCATTCGTTGGACTACAAAATGTCTTTAATAGCAAGGTGAATGAGCATATAGGTTCTTGGTCAACGACAACACTTGTACTTGGATTCGGTTTTCTGGCATCTTTTATCATGGGCTTGATGCAGGCAGGAACATCCCTTTTCACATTGCAATCGATGGAAGGTTGGTATTGGTTTAGTGGATTCATTGGGATTGGTGTGGTGATGTGTTTAGTAAATGGAGTGAAGCAATTGGGCCCTACACTTGCGATTGCCATTGTGATGTCCTCCCAACTTGGATTTGCTCTCCTATGGGATTCGTTAGGCTGGTTTGGACTGGAGGAGGTTCCTTTTACGTTTCAGCAGATACTGGGAGTGCTCGTTATTGTGGGTGGGATTCTCGTGTTTAAGTTGGGGGATAAAAGAGGTTCTGCTACTACATGATGGCCGAACGACTGCCGTCTAAGGCAATTGAAACTCTCCTTGTTCTATGAATTGAACGAGTGACACTGACTAAATAATAGAATGCGTAATAGGGATAAAGAAGTGGAGGTAAAGCAGGATGAAACCATACCAAACTTTATTGTTTGATCTAGACGATACGTTAATGGACTTTCGTGCGACAGAAGAGCAAGCCTTACGCTTATTGTGCGGGGGTCACAATGTCACACTAACTCCTGAAGTAAAGGATTGTTATAAAAAAATCAACCAAGGTTTGTGGAGATCGTTTGAAGAGGGAAAGATGGAACGTGATGAGGTGATTCATACACGCTTTTCTTTGTTTTTCGCGGAGTATGGATATGATGTCGATGGCGTCATGCTAGAAAAAGAATTTCGCCTTTACCTAGAAAGAGGGCATCAGTTAATTAGCGGGTCTTACGCTTTGATAAAGGACTTGTCTAGCCAATACGACTTGTATATTGTGACAAATGGCGTATCTAAGACGCAATTCAGGCGTTTGCAGGATTCCGGATTGTATCCATTCTTTAAAGGGATATTCGTATCTGAAGATACAGGTTCTCAAAAACCGATGCGCGCATTTTTTGACTATGTCTTTTCACGCATCCCTCAATTTTCGCATGAAGATAGCTTGATTATTGGGGATTCTTTAAGTTCAGATATCAAGGGAGGACACCAATCAGGAATTGATACATGTTGGTACAATCCAGAGAAGAATCCCAATGAGACCATGCTTGTTCCTACCTATCAGATCAACCATTTAGAGGAACTATATGCCATTTTGTGATTGCTTATCTTAGTTGGTGAGAGATTTTATGTCTTGGGAATGGTTGACTAGGGAATGATAGCTGGTTGGAAAGTGAAACGGCAGGTGTCTCTTCGATCGACTGTCCGCTTCACTTATTTAAGACACAAACAAAATTGTTTACAGTGTGGCATCATCGATGTGACGAGAAAGGCTGGATTGTTGTTTCTGCTTGACAAACTTTAACTGAGTAACGATCAGAAAGCTAACGATGACCAATAAGGACCAAGAGGATATTTTACCGAAGTCTACAACCTCCCACGTCTGATGTTGGTTGGGGTATTGCCACGCTCCAAAGAAGGTAGCGATATTCTCCGCTATCCATACAAAAAAACCCATGAAAAGGAAGGAAACGAGCAGAGGCATGCGAAACTGCTTCTTATCTAAACGAAAGGAAACCCAGGTATGGCGGAAGTGCCACATTAATAGAATAATCAACACCCATCGTAAGTCGTAAATGAAATGATGAGTAAAAAAATTTAGGTAGATTGCCATGCCTAGCATCCAGGTGCTAAGATGAAACGGCCATTGTTGAAGGTCTAGGTGAAGTCGTCGCCACGCTTGACACATATAGCTAGCGACACTCGCATACATAAAGCCACTGTATAAAGGGACACCACCGATTTTGCTCCAAGCAGGTTCTGGATAGGACCACGATCCCATCTGTACTTTATACAATTCCAGCGCAAGGCCGATGAGGTGGAAGAGAAGAATCACCTTCAGCTCATCGATTGTTTCTAGTCTACCAACCACCATGGCAACTTGCATGAGTAGACAGAGGAGCAAGATAAAATCATAGCGATAGAGACCGGGAATCGAGATGGTTTTGGACAAGGCCAAGATGAGAAAGATGGCAACAGGAAAAAGACAGGCGAGTGCCTGATGATAAGTAAAGTTCCATAAAGAGCGCACTGGACGAACCTCCTCTATCGATATGAAGTGCGATATTGCCTAGGTGAATGATGAATCCTCCGTCTCTGTGAGGATGGACCGTCCGTCCTCTGATAAGAGTTTTCTCTGTACACTCCTTCACACGGTACTATAGCAGGCGATAGGAAAAAGATCAATTAAATACAGTATAAAAAAGTTGAACATCCATCCCTAGAAAAACACAAGGAATACACATCCGCTCGCTAAAGTGAGGGGAGTAACCTTGAAGGGAGATGTTCAAATGAAGAAATTAACGTTGCTACAATCTTTTCGGGCGATTGCACCCGTCCTGATTTTGTTCCTTCATGCTGCCCATATCTTCGAAGTAAACTTTATGTACATGATGATGATTGAAAAAACCGGGGGCGTTGACTTATTTTTTGTTATGAGTGGTTTTCTCCTCTATTATATCTATCAGAGGAAAATGGGTGTGCCGGGAGAGGCCAAGAAATTTCTAATGAAGCGTGCTACACGTATATTCCCATTAATCTGGGTGTTGACGATCTTTTTTTTCATCCTATCGTGGATATTGCTGAGCACAGTTGATGAGTGGGAAGCCTATCCATGGGATGTGTTATGGAGTTCCGTGTTCGTACTTCCTGATACGGAGCACATTTTGGATACCACCTGGTCAATCTCTCATATTCTGTTTTTCTATGTTATGATCGCTCTTGTTATCTGGAGACCGATTATGAAAATGCCATTGGTGATCGTTGCTCTACTAAGTGGTTATGTATTTCTTTTTCAAGAAGGATTAGAAGGACCGTGGTTGGGGCTTGTACTAAACTTATATAATCTGGAGTTTCTGCTAGGATGTTTGGTGGCTGCTATCGTACTAAGAGTGAACGTGAAAGGAAGTTATGCGCTCCTGTTTGCGGGCATAGGTGGATATGGGTTTACATGGTATTATATGATCGATGGGACAATGGAAGGGGTCCCGTTGGAAGTGCTATTTGGTATATCGGGTTGTCTCTTGATTTTGGGAGGAGCAGGTCTAGATCAAGGAAAAGAAATTCGTATACCGAGAGTGATTCAGGTATTAGAACAATCTTCTTATGCACTTTATTTGGTTCATTACCCGCTACTTCTGATGTTTTTCAGTTTCTATGACCTACTTGTGTTAGATGAGTACCTCTCTCCATCCGTTGCTTTTACGATTAGTATTGTGGTGATCATGGCAATTAGCATCGGAGTTCATTATTGGGTGGAAAAGCCACTAGATAAAATGGTACAACGTTGGGTCCGCCCACTCTCTCAACCCAAGCAAGTGACTTCACCCCAACCGGTGGAATCCACTTCGCTTCATCATCATTCGTAGGTAATCTTACCCTGCCTCCTGATCCAATTGGATCAGGAGGTTTTTTGACATGGTCTATGGATTTTTCTCGAATTGATAACCATACCCTATGATGGTTTTGATATGGACGGCCTGGTCAACAAGATGATGACGAAGTTTCTTAATATGAGTATCTACTACCCGTTCATTTCCGATATAATCAATCCCCCAGACAGAATTTAAGATGTTTTCTCTAGTAAGTACACGTCCGGGGTTACTCATGAGATAGAGCAAGAGTTCATACTCTTTTTTTGTTAACAATAAAAGTTGTTCCCTTACCCATACTTCATGGGTAAGGGTATTGATACGAATATTTCCTGATATAAGGGTATTGGGTGGGTGGAGGAGGCTACCAGATGCCCGCTCTATTAATACTTTCGCTTTGGCGACGAGGATAGAAGGACGAAAAGGCTTGGTCATGTAATCATCCGCCTTTAATTGATATCCTTTGAGGTGATCTTCATCAGCCGATAGAGCAGTTAGCATGATGACTGGAATCTCAGAAATGCGACGAATTTTCTCGAGTATGCTCCACCCATCCATTCCTGGGAGCATGATATCTAAGATGATGAGGTCGATCGAATGGTTTTCCAACATGTTAAACGCGGCGACTCCATCGATTGCCTCAAAAACGTCGAACTGAGCGTGACGAAAGTAATCCTTGATAATGGTTCTTAACTTTTGATTATCCTCAATCACTAAGATGGCTTTATTCATGTTCTTTCTCCTCGGGATTCTACAAGTTAAAAGATAAGAGCATCAAACTCGTTTCAGCACAAATTGAAATATCGGGGAATCAGGTGGAGATCTAGACTGATCCAGTAAAGATACATAAGATTAATCCGCACTTTGTGAACGGAAGAGAATATAGAATAAGACTCCCTGATCGGTATTTTGCACTCCGTATGGATAATGGTGACGTTCGAGAATCTGTTTGACTACATAAAGTCCAATTCCAGTACCTGTTGGTACTTTCGCTCGTGATTCATCCGTGCGATAAAACAAGTTCCAGATACGTGTGCGCTCATCCTCAGATAAGTGTGTACCCGAGTTTTGTATAGAGAAATAACAGCCTTCGGTCAATGGCTTCATCTCAATATCGACAGATGCTCCAGGTGGCGAATGTTGAATGGCGTTCTGATATAAATTTCGTAGGACTTCATGAATGCTTTCTTTATTCGCATGGAGCTTAAATGGGTAGAGGTGAAAGGTTGTTTCTATCCCATGATTCTGTGCTAAGGTTCGCATGCTATCAGTGGTTTCTATGATGAGCTGGTCTAGTTCAAAATCATCTCGATCCTGATCATCAATCATTTCGTCCATTTTGGAAACCTGAAGGATTTGCGTAACTTTGTTTTCCATGTCATCCAACTCTGCCAAAAGACGTTGGATGTAGACCGGATTCTCCCGATCATATATTCCGTCCAACTGTCCTTCTAACATCCCACGAAGTATGGCAAGAGGTGTTTTCATTTCATGAGAGAAGTGGAGCATATATTCTTTTCGTAGGCGCTCACTACGTCGTTCAAGCTCCATCTCCTCCTTTAGATGGGCATTGGCTTGATGCAGTTGCTCCAGTGTCTGATTGAGTGTAACTGCTAAGGTGTTGAGATTGGTTGCTAATTGTCCGAGCTCATCCTCGGAACGTACCTCAATTTGTTGATCGAAGTTCATTTTCGCCATATAGGAGGCTGTTTGATTCATTTTGATAATAGGCTTGGCTACTTTGCGTGAAAAGAATAAAGCAATAAGTACAGATAATAAAATAACGGCTACCAGCAGATAGAGCGTAAACTGACGTAATATTGTAAGGGTATTTTCGATCTGCTGTTGCGGGATTAAACTGAAAAGGTAGCTCTCGTCTTCTGATTCTATCGGGTGGATCACCATGACGAATTCTTCCCCTTGATAGGTAAAAGGAAGTTCATCAACATCCCAAATCTCCTCTTTATCCGTTAGGTAGGTAAGTGCCTTATGCAAGAGGATATAGTTCAACTCATTTAAATGATCCTGCTTGTCCTGCTTTTCGAGGATGGTTCCTTTCAACTGAACGGTGAGAGTTCGGTCCTCCTGCAGAAGGGGTTCATCCAGTTCTTGTGAGGAATCCTCAGTATCTAAATTGTAATGGTTCATATAGATGAGTTCATCATTAATGATGTTTCCTTCAATGAGGGCCTGATCTCCGGGTTGTAGTTCAGCAAAGGCGTCTTCAAAAATAGCTTCTGTAGGAAAAAGAGCATATTGCACACCATCTTCTGCTTGAAATACAAATTGGCTTCGACTGATGAGTTCAGTACGATGATCACGGAAATCCCCCTCTTGGTAGAGCAAGGTAGGAGCATCTGCGATCCCTGCTAACTCCTCAAGAATGAGATCGATTTCACCATTGTTTTCTTCTGAGAAAAGATTGGGTAATTCGAGTGAGGCAATATAAAGTTCCTGCTCCAATAGCTCTACCTTAGCATCGATATAATAACCTTTAAGAAACGTTTGTTGTAGGACCAGTTGAATGGTAATCAATGCTAAGAAGCTAAGCAGAATAAGTATAAATAACTTGGCTGTTATCGATTTTCTCATGATACTCCTTCAGATGATACGGCTTGTGGGTCGCTCTTCTTTCCTCAAGATATTTTATCACGCTTGATGAGGGTAGTGGGATAATCAAATGAGAGATGCCCACTCATATTATGTGAGTAAGCATCTCCCCGATGTACTATTAGGTTATAAACTTTTTATTTTCTCCTGCCATTGTTTCTATCCATAAGTCGGAATGAAGGAGAAGTATGTAAGGAGAAGGAAGTGAGAAAGTGTCTAGAACGAATGGATGAGCGTCCATAAGGAAATCTTCTCTTCGTCCGTTCTACCTCTCGATCTAGCTCAAACATCCGTTTGTTAACACATTATTTTCCACTTTGGAACCAATTCTCTGAAGTTCCTCAAGGAACTGATTCTCCATTGATGCTCCCCTACGATTGAATGACGAAATGTAACTCAGGAGATGGGGTTATTTCTTCTTAGAAGAGTTAATGCGATAAAACTCATGGAAGAGCTTAATCAGCGCTCGTTTTTCAATGCGTGATACGTAAGAGCGTGAGATGCCCAATTCCTTAGCGATTTCGCGTTGCGTTTTTTCTGAACCTCCTTGCAAACCAAATCTCTTGCGGATAACTTCTTGTTCTCTTTGGTCTAAAATATGCAAGTTGTTGTAGATTTTTTTCTTTTCGATTTTCATCTGCACTAGATCGACGACTTCATCGCGTTCGGTACCTAATACATCAATGAGCGTGATCTCGTTTACACTTACTTTTTATCTGTGACAGATATCGTTCTTCTACATTTTCGGATAGATGGACAAGGTGAATTGGTCTTCCCTTTGCCACTTTTCTTTTCGATACACGGCTTTCTCTAATACGTTCTTGAGGAGTGCATTCTTCTGCTTGGCATCATCTAACTGCCAATAGATCTCCAAGACCTGTTCCACCTTGGGGATAATGTTGACCTGTGCTTTTTTCCGTTCCTTTTCTTTCTCTAGTTCCGCAGCGGCTACTTTTAATCCTTCAGTGATGTCCTTGATTCGCTGGGCAAGGCTCTTGGAACGTTCCAAGTAGGTTTCTTCATCATATATGCCTCGCTCCAGGAAGTTATGAAGCCGTCCTTTTTGCGATTGGAGGTTCTTCAGCTCGGCTTGCAGATTCTCCATGGCTACTGCTTTGAACTCAATGGACTGGTTGGACTCTTGTGGGCGGTTCATTTCCTTCCATTCCAACTTGTACTCCGTCAGCCACGTTTGTAGGGAGTAGAGGACCCGCTCCTCAACATAGTGGAACTTACTACTACGGTTCTTACACAAACGATTGGCACAGATGCAATGTGGGAGCTGATTGGGATAGGGGCGATAGGACAAAGAATGCCCACACATGTCACAGCGAATCAAACCCGCGAGGGGGTTCGTCATTCCATTGAGATGGTAGGGGACATGGGACTTACTCCTCAAGATGTCTTGTGCTTTTTGGTATGTATCCATGGAGATGAGGGGTTCGTGCTTTCCTTCTACGTCAATCCATTCATCTGTTGAGCGGGTACGAACAACACGACGTTTATCCGCTTCTTTGGCGGATTTACTCTCTTTTTTCTTCCATTGAATGCGTCCAGCGTAGACGGCGTTTTTGATGATATTGAGGACAGAGGAGTTGTTCCACTTGTTTCCGCTATAGTTGGTATAGCCGAGGAGGTTTAACTCATTAGCGATCTTATTGGTCCCCATTCGTAGATTGGGGTCTTCGTGGATGTACCACTCAAAAATCATCTTGACGATGGGTGCTTGTTCAGGGTGTGGAACAAGGTAGCGACCACGTTCATCTTTTTGGATGTTGTAACCATAGGGTGGACGGGTGCCGATATAGTTGCCCTCTTCTACGGATCGAACACGCCCTCCTTGGAGACGACGAGTAATGATTTTCAGTTCTTTCCGTGCCATGAACGCTTCAAACTCACTATATTCCTCATCAAATTCATCCGATAAGTTATAGGTTTTGCGTGGGGTAATGATCTTCGTGTTCGACTCTCTAAAGGTCTCCAGGATCGCTCCCTGTTCTTGCATCTTACCGCGACCAAGACGGTCCATATCCATAACAAGAACAGCATCATACATACCTGCCTCTACTTCTTTTAGTAGCACCATCATTTCAGGGCGATGAATGAGGCTTTCACCGGAGGTAATCTCTTCACGAATTTTTATGATATTCAGTTTTTTCTGTTTAGCGACCTGCATGAGTGCTTTTCTATGTTTGGCAAGTGTTTCCCCTTCACCTCGTGCTTCTGCTTCTAAGTCTGCTCGACTTTTCCGAAGGTAGATACAGACCCTTTCCATCATAAACACCTCTTGAATTTATTGGCTAGTCCTTCGATATGTGCCACATAGGATATACTGAGGTGGTTCCCATGCGTGAGGATATGACGTTACAGGTAGGTGGAACTACTATTAATATTATAGCACCGAAGATCACGGAAGAGGAGAGGGAAGAGCGATTGAATGAAGTCCAGCGAGTGATATGGAGGCTATGGCTTGATATAGAGAAAAAAATCCAGGATTAGTACATGGGAATGGTTGGCTTATTTGTATAGGATGATGACAAGAGTATATGATGGATGCACGAAAAATCGTCTTGGTATATGGGACAATCGGATAGCTAGTCGTCTAGACAAACGATTAAACTCAGTTTAGGAGGTAGGAGTAATCCGCTAGAAGGTTTGTGGCCCTCAGCGGATTACTTCTTTCAGAAGAAATTGAAAAAGTAATTTCCCTTGATCAATCTTTAATGAACAAAATGACAAGAGCAATAACTGAGATCAAAATACTTGGAAGGATACCGATAAAAAAAGTCAGATTCATTAGTTGATTTGTCAAAAGTGGGTTGCTTGCGACCGCAATGGTTAAACCGCTTGCACTCAGACCTAACCCCACTGCAACTCCCGCTAATGCAATCATCGCACCTAGAAAATAGGAGCTAATTTTCCCCATGATATTTTCACCTCACATACTAGATTAAATAGTAATCTAGCTAATACTAATATATGCAAGTTAGTAGATTTAGCTACATAACTACAGCATAAAAAACAAATAAATAGATAAGGATATAGTAGTTTGATGAAAGGGTTTCATGGGCAGAGTGGTATAGGTTCGGTTGTGGTTTTTTCGTATTCGATTCATTTGTGCTCTAGAGATGTGTGAAGTAAGTGTCGCAAAAAGGTTAAGTCTCTAGAGGGAAGATGAGATGGGGAATACAAGCGAGGGTTCAACGAGGTACTTGCTGAGCTCGATCCATCGGGTCAATCATTCGGAAGTGAAGTAGTGTAACAAGCTATGCGTGAGGATATGACATTCCAGGTAGGTGGAACTACATGAATATTATAAGATCGAATATCGCGGAAGAGGAAAGATGAGAGAGAATGGATGAAGTTCAGCGAGTGATATGGAGGCTATGGCTCAATAATATAGAACAGAAAATTCAGGATTAGCTCATTGCAATCGTGGGTATATTGGTATATGATGATGCCAAGAGCATTATATTAAAAGAGACGGGTGCTGTAACACCCGTCACACGGTTTTCGATTCCCGCCGATTACATGGCGGTGTTACGGGTTACTACTTGCTAGCATCCCGCTCGGTGCCACGAGCGGGATGCTTCTTACTGTTTGCTGTCTTCCGATCACGTAAGATCCTTATCAAGGAGATAAGGGCTCCTAACGCATAGTAGAAGACTTTCATCAGCCAAAGAAGCCATTCTATGGCGATCACCCCCTTTCATCAGGAGATGTCAAACACCTCCCTTCAAGGAGATTCACCGCCATCCGCTCGGGCGAATCTACTAACCGTATTTCCATTGTACCATAAATTTCTCTATTAAGTTTGGAATTATGCTATAATTCAATTTGTACTATTGATTAAGGTCTGAGGTGGCGACCAATCCTCGAAAGTCGGTGACGCTATAACAGTTGGAAAAACAATGATGCTTTTTATGCTGATTGTTATTGTCGGCTATTATGTGTATAGCGTCGAAAAAAAGAAGTAATCCGCTGAGGGCCCCTCGCGATCAGCCAACGGGATTCGGAGTATAGTGATGTACCTATAAGGGTTAAAAACAAGCACCGAGCTGTCAGCGCGGTGTTTTTGAGTGCAAACAAAAACATCCCCGTGTAGAGGGATGAAAGGAATACCTATGTAGTTGATTTGGTCTATTTAACCGCCTTTAGGTTCCTCAGCGTGTAAGCGGAGTTTTCGTTAGGAAGGCAAGTGGACGCTATTATTTGAGATTTTATAGAAAATATGATCGAAAAAAGCGATAGATCACAAATAAAAGCAAACAGATGATCGTATAATTAGAGTGAGTCACAGTTATCTATAAATAACTAGTAATGTGTACAAAGGTATGTGCCGTATATTTTAAGGAGGTGTAATGAGCGTAACATGATTCGAGGGAGTGATTGGCATGAAGTATGTTGAAGCTAGGACATTCTCCTTTTTGTTCAATAAGGAGAATGAAGGAGGTGCCATGGTAGCGAAGGAACAAGGTATTCAATGGACGTTTCTGTCAGGGGGAGTACGGTTTACACTGGGCCGTTCTTCGGATTTAATGTTGCGATTTGTAGGTGCATATGATGAAGTGGTCCCTAAGGAAGTAGTGCAACAAGAAGAGGGATACCAGCGGGTCATCTATGAAGGTTTGTGGCAGGGAATTGATGTGGTGTTTTCATGGGGTGAGGGGGAGTTAAAGTACGATCTGTTTGTTCATCCCGGGGCATGTATCGAGCACATTTGTTTGAGATACGAAGGTGCAGACAACATCTGCTTAAATGAGCAAGGGGATTTATTGGTGTATACATCCGCAGGTATTCTCCGTGAAGAAAAGCCCATAAGCTATCAAGAGACATCGCAAGGAAAAAAGTTCGTTCCTACCGATTTTCAACGCAAGGCAGATGGTTCTATCAGATTTGTCGTTGAGAAGGATGCCTACCATCCTGAACAGATGCTGGTCATTGATCCGGTGGTGGTTTTCTATTCTACCTTCTTAGGAGGGGAAGGAACAGATAATGGTAATGGGATCGCCGTTGATACCTCCCGCAATGCATACGTAACAGGGGTAACCAGTTCCATCGATTTCCCTACTACATCGGGTGCATTCCAGACGATGAATGCGGGGAGTAACGATGTTTTTGTAAGTAAATTAACTCCAGATGGTTCTGCGCTCGTCTATTCCACGTTAATTGGAGGAACTGCGGCTGATAGTGGGAATGGCATTGCTTTAGATACTACTCCGCACGCTTATGTGGTAGGGAATACGCAATCAACCAATTATCCCGTGACATCGGGGGCTTTCCAAACAATTTACTCAGGAAACCTAGATGCGTTTGTTACCAAACTAAATGCTACAGGGACGTCGCTTCTGTATTCCACGTATCTGGGTGGGAGAGGAGGACAAGACTTTGGAAACGGCATTGCTGTTGATGGAATGAATAATGCGTATGCGGTCGGTAATACGGAATCGAGCGATTTTCCCACCACAGCGGGTGCCTTTCAAACCATTCTTCGTGGGATAAGTGATGCGTTTGTAATCAAATTGAATCCAACCGGCACAGCTTTGGTCTACTCCACCTTGTTAGGGGGGACAAATCGCGAAATAGGTTCAGGGATTGTCGTTGATGTAAACAATCAAGCTTATGTTACAGGGCAAACACTTTCAACTAACTTTCCAACGACACCAGGAGCTTTCCAAACGATATTTAGGGGATCGAGCATGGCATATGTGACAAAATTGAATGTCTCGGGTTCGGCACTTACATACTCCACATTATTGGGTGGGAACGGTGATGATTCTGGTGGAGCTATTGATTTGGATGGCGGAAGAAATGCTTATGTAACCGGAAGAACAACCTCTACCAATTTTCCGGTGACCAACAATGCCTTTCAAACAATTTTTCCTCCGATACAATCTTCATTTGTCACCAAGTTGAATATCGGAGGAAGTATGCCCGTCTATTCCACTTATTTAGGAGGGATAACGCCATCTGCGACTGTAGAAGGAAATGGAATTGCGGTGGATGGTTTTGGAGCGGCTTGGGTGACAGGCCGAACGCCCTCTACGAACTTTCCCGTTACCTCAGATGCTTTTCAAAGGAGAATTTCAAACAATTCTAGTAATTCTTACGTTACTCAACTCAGCTACTCTGGACAAGGACTTTCGTTCTCTTCTTATTTAGGAGGGAGTGGGAATATTCAGACTGGAGATTTTGGAAGAGCGGTGGCTGTTGACGCGCAAGGAAGTGGTTACTTTACTGGACTGACTAATTCATCTGACTTTCCGGTTACATTTAATGCTTTTCAGACTCAATATAGAGGGAATACGGATGCTTATGTTGTGAAGGTGGGGCTAACCTCCCCAGGGATAACTGGTCCGACAGGAGCAACAGGAGCACAGGGTCCACGAGGGCCACAAGGAAGACGCGGACCGAGAGGACCGAGGGGACCGCGTGGAATGAGTGGAGGAGAGAGCGGATTGTAGTAGAGAGTAGCAAACAGGATCAACATTAGAGTGGATAGGAAGAAGGAAATGGAGCAGTCTTATTCGATAAAATTTGGAGTAAGACTGCTCAGAGAGTGGAGAGGAAGAATAAATAGGTTATAGTTCAGGAAAAGAAGTTGGTTTAGGAAAGGATGATGGCTCCGGGAAGTTTGATGGTTCAAGAAAGAGCTGATCAATATTCTTCGAGGATACTGTTGTCTAAAGCAATGATGCTTCCTTTACCTAAGAAAGAAGACACTGCTTTAAGTCCATCGTCAAATCCACCTACATATGCTGTCCAATGGATCAAGTGAAATGTTAATAGTAAGAATATTATATTGAATATGTATAAATATTTTGAAATATCTTTTTCGTAAATATATCCATGTAATTGGGACGGTAAGGAGTAGTAGAGGATAAGTTATAAAGTCCCAAAAACCATCAATCCAGTTATTCGATATATTCTTCAAGTTCCTTATCCTCCAATATCGAAAAGTGAGTATAAGTATAATATCTAAAGGGATCTAATCCTATTATTCAAATCGAAACCAAGTGAATCTAATATAAAATGAGAGTACTTATGCCCTTTTTTGGAAGGAACCTAAGTCCGAATGTAAGATGAGTCCTGGAGCAGATGATTGCGCTAGACAAGCACTTTTAATGGCTCTCCTAATCACCTCGGTGGTCATTCGACGGGAAAAAGAGTGGCCAACAATATTCTTCAAGTGGAGATCCATCACTGAGTCTAAATAGCACGACCACCTTGAGAGGTGTGGACATAGGTCAGATTTGTTAACCACTTCTGGTTCATTCCCGTTGTGGTGAAATCCCTCTTTAAGAGGTTCTTGCGCACTTGGATGGATGTCTTCATCGAATAGAGTCGAATTTTCTTATGGGTGATCGAGAAGATGCCCATTTTACATTGTTGAGCATCTGACTGGACCTGGATGTCTAGTGACTAGGATACTCTCAATTAGCGGTTTAACACCTGTAATGCCGCCGCAGATTTCAGGGCAAATAAGATGGGGTTCACACAAGCGACATATTCAAAAATACGGATTTGAGGGCTCTGATTAAGCCAACGGTAGTATAAAGACGAATCTAAAAGATGGGTTTGCTGATTAATCGCTTCGATAAAAGGATTCACTTCATTTTCTAATAAGCCAACGGTACCGTTACAAATGGCTTTGGCATTTGGCTGGATGGATTCAAAACGAAAATTGAGTGGAAGAGCGAGAAAAGAGGTGGCTAAATGGCCTTGAATGGTCGTGGGAATGGAGCGACCGCTGAGAGCTAAGCAAGTATCACTAAAAGAGACAACGGGGCTTCCACCTACAATTTTCGAGAAGAGGTCACATACACTTTCAAAAGCTCGTGTAGGTTTAGGAGTGGGGAGGGTCCCAACATTGTTTAAGACATTAAGCGCCCCTCTGACACTTTGGGCGAATAAAAAGGGATTCCCTACTGATTGGAAATAAACGTTAGTTAATGAAGGGGTAGTTGCTATACTTATGTTAGAAATCGAGCTTACTTTTACTCTACCAGCTCGTTGTAGCTGTTTAACAAAGGGAGTGATTTCATGGTCCAACAGGGTGACTGTACCTAAATTTAATGTAATTCCAGGGGCGGGTGTCGACTCGAAAGTGAATATATTTACTAGGGGGCCATGAATTCGTTTATTTAAGGTGGTTGCTCGGAAAGTTCGGCGATTAAATGCGACGCAAACTCCATTCTGTATCGAACTACCTGCTCCTAATATCTCACCTAAAACATTACATATAGAAGGACTAATTGCCATTATACTCATCCTCTTTTAATACGATTTGATATATTGGTATCATATTAATACAATATGTAGAAAAAGATTTTGTGTAAGTGGTAATATCATTGTTTCGAAAAATAAACGTGACTTTACAGTTAGAAATTATGGAGATTGTAAAGTAAGAATAAATAGGAGGGACCGGAGCACATATGTTGTCTCATAAAAGGAGAAAAGTGAGGGGAAATAAAAGAGTATCGAAAATAGGCCATCCATAAATTGAGTTGAACCGTCGCAGCTATCACACGCGGAATGAATCGGGAGAAATACGGTGGAATATATTTGTGGTTCGTAGAGTCGCCTGAGAGTGTAATGATACCAATATTAGCAAGTCCCCCGTTGAAATACTCTGTAAAGAAATCGGTGCGGATTGCTACATAATTTGTGAAGGACAGCGTTTAAAAAAGTAGTATGGAATGATTGAAGTGTGCTGGAACACTATCTGAATCTAGCCTAACACCGATTTCACACGGTATACCCCACCAATTGAACCAGAACCTTATACTACAAAAACAACAGCTATGATGATGAAAATGGTGGACGGCATCTTCATACGTACTCAACTCCTCATCTTACTTACACAGACAAAGAGTTAGTGTTAACTCATTCCCTTCCTTGTCTTTTCCGATGGGATCGTGTAGAGAGACATCTTTGCGCGCCTTCTTAAGTGAACGAAGGTGCATTAAGATTTCATTCTCGATACAGCGTGCTGCATAAGTTGCTAACTTAGTTCCTTTATTGGGCCTGTAGGATTCAATGGCTTTGATCAGCCCAATGGTTCCTATGGAGATTAAGTCCTCTGTCTCTTCTGAGGTATTTTCGAATTTTTTGCAAATATGAGCGACTAAACGTAGGTTGTGCTCAATCAACACATTACGTGCTTCGGAATTACCCGTTGCCATTTCGTTTAAATAACGATTTTCTTCATTTTCGCTCAAAGGTTGGGGAAAGGCATTATTCTTAATATAGGAGACAAAGACGACGAATTCTTTCAGCATCAAGGCAATCGCTGAAATTAGACCTGACACGCCACCACCTCCAACTCCGTCCACACGTCAGGTATTACTTACTATATGTAGGGTGTTATTGGCATGTGCCTGTACTTATAATTACAGATAAGTAAATTTTATGGATTAGGAATTGGGTAATAAGCATAGGTTTAGCGAGGAACAGAGGTATAAATCCAAAATAATATGAGTACAGTCCCCGAGGAGGCTACTAGCATAGTATATTAAGACATATTTAAAGAAGGGAAGATACTATGCCTAATATATGTAGAGCATGTCCTCGATCACCGATCTTAAACTTAGATAAAATTGATAAAGTAACTGTTCCCAGTACAAATAACTTCAAAATATCAGTAAAGGTTACTGGAAATCCAAAAGGAAGACCGATTGTATTTATTCATGGATATAGTGAATCTTGGCTTATATGGAATTTCCAATTAAGTAGCTCGTTACTATTAAAAAATTTTAGACTGATCGCCATTGATATGAGAGGACAAGGGGCGTCTCAACCTAAATCTCTAGACGCCAAAGATTATATAAGTGGATCTTTGTATGCTGAAGACATTAACAATGTATTGAAAAGGCTAAATATAAACAATGCGATTGTAGTTGCTCATTCAATAGGGGGAACATGGTTTGCAGACTATATTAGAAAGTTCGGTACAGCACGAATAAAGGGGATAATGTTTGTGGCAGCCCCAATTGATATCAATACCCCGATTGCGAGTTCACTTCTTGGACCAGAGTTTTTAAATGACATACCATTGTTAACAAATCCATGCCTCCAAGTCACTTCGGTTGGACTTCGTCGGTTCATATCTTTACTGTTTAATTGTGAGATTCCTAGAAATAACTTAGAGGAAATTCTCTCTTATGTAGCGTTGGTACCATCGCAGATTAGAGGCAATTTACTTCTCCATGAGCCCCTTAGTGCCAAAGAGGTATTTTCGAATGTACAGACACCTATCCTCATTTTAGATAGTGTAGCGGATCGAGTAGTCAATTTCCAATCATCTGTTAGGCTAAACCGAATAGCACCTAACTCGGCACTGATCCTTTTCAGAGAAATAGGGCACACTATATTTGCTGAAATACCAGACCGATTTAATCGAATTCTTTATAGTTTTGCGAGGACCTAATTTTATATGTTACTGAATGGAGAAGAGAGGTTAGGGCTAATACTCTTTACTCTCTTTTTTATTAATAAAAGAAATTCTGGTATTGATACGACTAAAAGCATTATTTTAGAGAAGCGGTGTGGTCAACCCCCGTCACAGGTTTTCGACCTCCGTCGTTGAAATGATGGCGATTGCTACTTATCAGCATCCCGCTTGTGGTCACGAGAGGGATGCTTCTTACTGATTTGAAGGCAGTAGACTTATCAAGGAGATAAGAGCACCTAGCGTAAGAGTATAGTAGAAGACTGTTATCAGCCAAAGAAGCCACCTTATGGCGACCACTCTCTTTCATCAGAAGATGTTAAACACCTCTCTTCAAGGAGAAGGTCACCTCTAGGTGGAGTAGAAGTGACCCGCTGTACCGTACATGGAGGAATGTCCAATTAGCTAATCGGAGTAACCGACCGCATCTATTCTTTTACAACGAGGGACTACCAGCATCCGAACGCTGGGAAACCACCTACACAGAAGCAACAGATAAAAATGATGATCAGGAAGATGAGTAGCAAGAAACCCAATATTCCTATACAACCAAGCCCTCCGTAACCTTTGTATCCGCTCATACAATAACCTCCTTCTATTGTTCCATAATATTAATATGCTGAACCTTCAGTTGTGTAAGTGCTATTATCATTAGACGGAACATTAAAAATATATTTATGGTTAAATACTCACTATATATTAAAATGCACCCACATTGGATGTGGGTGCACCTACTTTGTGATTGGCTTTCAAGCTCATCTTCCTAGTTTACAAACTCATGCTTAAGATTTCTCGGATATCTTTCTTTGTGCATGGAGCAAATCGCCCGATGGTTTCACGTGGGGTAGATTTAGCAGCCATGGTGTCCAATTGAGAATCATCAATGTCATAGTCAGCTAAGCGATTGGGAGCACCGATATTGTTCCAGAACGCACGAAGTTGATCAATGCCTTCCTCGGCAATTTGACGATCATCTTTGCCATTTGGATCGACTCCGAAGACACGAATGGCCAGTTGCTTCATTTTAGGTGTCAAGACGTCTAAGTTATAGCGAATCCAGTTTGGGAAAATAATTGCCAATCCCCCACCATGAGGGATATCATAGACGGCAGAAACGGCATGTTCAATTCCATGGGTGGACCAGTCCCCGTTCATCCCTTGGTTGATAACCCCGTTCAGAGCCATTGTCCCGCAGAATAAAGCCGTTTCGCGAAGTTCGTAGTTCTCCAAGTCTTCCACGAGCGCAGGTCCGATCTCGATTACGGTTGTCAGAAGTGATTCCACCATGCGCTCATTGTAGAGAGTATTAGGGGAATCGCTAAAGTAATGCTCCAATGCGTGAGACATCATGTCCACCAAGCCGTAGATCGTTTGGTTTTGCGGAACGCTCATGGTATGAGTAGGATCTAAGATGGAGAAGCGTGGAAAGACACAAGGTGCACCCCAGCCGATCTTTTCATTTGTTTCCCAATTGGTAATAACCGATCCAGCATTCATCTCGGAGCCGGTGGCGGCTAATGTTAATACGGTTCCGAATGGAAGAGCACTGGTTGCTGTCTCCTTTTTGGTGATTATTTCCCATATATCACCATCGTAATGAGCGCCTGTAGCGATCGCTTTCGTGGCATCAATGACACTTCCACCGCCGACGGCTAGGATAAACTGAATTCCTTCTTCTTTACAGATTTGAATCCCTTTATGTACGGTAGAGAGTCTAGGATTCGGCTCTACTCCTGCAAGTTCAGTGACTTCTGCTCCGATTTTTTTGAGATGTTGAAGCGTGCGGTCGTATAGTCCGTTGCGCTTAATACTTCCTCCGCCATAAACGAGCAAGACTTTCTGGCCGTATGGAGGCACTTCTGTTTGTAAGGATTCCAGTGTATCTTTACCAAAAATCAATTTGGTGGGATTATAAAATGTAAATGTGTCCATTTGTGTGTCAGCTCCTTTGATTGGTGCTTATTCTGCCCCTCAATTATAAAATAGATCTATTGATAAGGGAAATGATCACCTTCTTTAACCTATACCCGAAAGATAAGGACCGTAATCTCCGTCGTACTTACCATCTAATGTTAGAAGGACAATCTCGGTAGGGCATTCCCATACTAGAGGGAGCCTTTCGTTTAGGAATTGTCTTTGTGATAGAGAAAAGATCTTCTTACACTTGCTTAAAGCGATATACTATAGATAGGGAGATAGAGAGAAAATGCATTGGCGGAGGGGAAGAGGAGAAGAATGAAGTTAGGATTGGGATATCGCACGATCAAGACAGCAATCGGAGTGGGATTAGCTGTTTCGATTGCGTATGGATTCGGACTCCAATTTTACACTTCTGCAGGTATCATTTCGTTGATGTCGATCAAAACGACTAAAAAACGCTCCTATTTTGGAGCATGGGAAAGGTTACTAACGTCAGGGATAGCGATTCTCTTATCAGCAGGGTTATTTGAGCTGATCGGCTATCATGGTTGGGTTATATCGCTTTTTCTTCTTTTAATGATCCCGTTATCCGTTCACTTCAAGGCGGTAGAAGGGATTGTGACTAGCACGGTAATCAACTTGCATTTCTTTGCTACCAAGTCCATCACTTGGGATTTTATTGTCAATGAGATACTGCTTGTTCTTATTGGGGTAGGGATAGCACTTGTCCTGAACCTTCATATGCCAAGTGTGGAAAAGCATTTGTCCCACAATCGTAGGCAAATCGAGGACCACTTTGCTACTATTTTCAGGCATCTGATTGGTTATTTACAGTCGAAGTCCACGGGATGGGATGGGAGAGAGCTGGTGGAAATAACAGAGACCATCGCCAAAGCGAAAGCAATGGCCCTTCTGGACTTGGAGAATCATGACTACGATGAAGAGATGAATTACTATCGTTATTTTGAGATGCGGGAGAAGCAATTCGAGATATTAGAACGGATGATTACCTCACTGTCAGCAATCGATCCTACATATTACCCGCAAATGGATAGCGTTTCTCACTTTCTAGAAAAAGTAAAGGAAGCTGTTAGCCCAGAGAAGATGGATGAATCATTATTAGAGGAAGTAGGAGACCTCCGTAGAGAATTAAATCATTCCTTTCATCTGCAAAATGAGATGGAGTTTGAGACTCGCTCTGAATTGCATCACCTATTAAAGGAACTGACTGCGTACTTAATGATTCAACAGGATTTAAAACGGCAGAGAAGATTGCGTCATCAAAGTGCATTTGCCAAGGTCAAGGCCAAAGCACCCTGGTTGAAACGATTACATGAAAAGGGAAAACGTTTGTTGTCTTTGCAGGATAGGAGTTAGAGAAATGAGTTTGGGATTTGGTTATCGAACGATCAAAACAGCGATTGCTACCGGTTTGGCTATTGCACTCGCTCAATGGTTTGGGCTTCAATTTTACACATCAGCGGGTATATTGGCGATGTTATCAGTGAAGACCACAAAGAAACGATCTTATGAGAGTGCATGGCAACGTGTGTTCATCTGTGTGATTGCGCTTTTCTTAGCCACTGGTTTTTATGAAACCATTGGGTACAATCCGTGGTCAGTAACCGCATTCCTCGTTATTATCATCCCGCTGGCAATTCATTTGAATGCGTTGGAAGGTGTAGTGACAAGCTTAGTCATTGTTTTGCATTTATACATCGTTCAAGAAGTGAGCTTGGGGTTGTTTTTCAATGAGATGGCTCTGATTCTCATTGGTATCGGGGTAGCCCTGTTTTTTAATTTGTATATGCCGAGTGTAGAGCGGGATTTACGTCAATACCGTTCGGAAATTGAACGGGATTTTCGCTCCATTCTCCTTCACTTTGCCCACTACCTAAAAACGAACGATGCGAGCTGGGATGGGAAGGAATTAGTAAGTACGTACGAACGTTTAACGAAAGCAAAAGAACTGGCACTAAAAGACTTGGAGAACCATCCATATGACGATGAATACAATTATTATCGCTACTTTGAGATGCGCGAAAAGCAATTTGAAGTGCTGGAGCGAATAATGGCTTCATTGTCTTTTATTAATACCTTTTATCCACAAGCGCATGAGATCGCGAACTTCTTGGAGAATGTAGTTGATTCGATTGGTCCACAAAACACGGCTGAGCAGCATTTAGAAGAACTTGAACAGCTGAGGATTTGCTTTAAAGAATCACCTCTGCCACAAGATCGAGAGGAATTTGAAACACGGGCAGAATTACACCACATTGTTAACGAGTTAAAAACATATCTGATGATCAAGCAAGACTTAAAGCGCACGGGTACCCTGGGTCAGGAAGGCGTTTTCTGGGAGTGGAAAGATGTAAAGTGGAGGCCAGTGAACAAGTTAATGGAACGAGTGAAGAAACGGGATTAATGAAGGATGGATAGACGAAACAAAAAAGAGTGTGGAGAAAAAGATACGGAGTTTCTCCACACACGAAGGAGAGGAAGCAATCTTCTTCTCCTTTTTTGCGTCTCCAAATGAATACCGATTCTCGATCATTTATGGTTATGAGGAAAGCTTTCTTCCCTGATTTGGACTCCTTACTGAACGTCTAGCGATTAAAATGATGCTGGGACTAGGGCATTTTGTGTAGGCAGAATAGGTGCCAATTGATTGGCAAACACAATGGGGTTAGCAATCGCCTGTAAAAATACGTAGGATAATGTGGGCTCTATCGAGAGAAAACGGTCCGTTACCGAAGCTACCATGATTCCTTGTTGTCTACGAACCCTACTGATAAAAGGCTCGACCTCATCCGTTAACAATGTCACATCAGCCAAGCAGAGTGCCCTTCCATCTGGTGAAAGGGATTCAAATCCTGCGACAACCGGTTTTACAATGTTGTCTACTACTTGCTTCCCAGAAATTTGAACCGAGATATCTCTTGATTGGAAGGAGATACAAACCCCTGGAAACGTCGTATTAGCAAATCCACCCAAAATATTAACAAAACGCTGACATAACCTCTGAAAAGCTGGGGAGGAATGAGTCCCCACTGAACCCCTTGTAATCTTATTTTCTCGTAACACCCTCGCTACTTTTAATGCGAAAAGAATGGGATTTTCTACGGATTGAAAGTAGATATTAGTCAAAGTAGGCACTTCAAATTGAGCTCGTACAGCTGTTCTGGAAACCATGATACCTTCGCGATTGAGAGAACGGATTACTGGGTTGACTTCATTGGTCAAAAGAGGGATAGTGCCCACATTCAGAGCTCTCCCATCGCGACCCAGCGATTCGAAGCATACAGAGACTAGATTTAAGATCGTGGATGGTCTTCCTAGAACTCTAACAGGGAGATCACGCAGGAAAGTGGCTACACACGCACTTCTATCATCAATCAGGTTGGAGTCGGCCCCTAAGATATCTCCAAATAGTCGACATATCAAGGGATTTATAGGAATATTCATTTTATTCACCCTTTAATTTTGAAGGCATAAAAGCAAAATCTACCTGTTCATTATCATATGCTCCTATGACTTTCTTTGAATGGAGTGATATCTTGCTTTTTCTGTTGTACGGGTAGAAACATACCCGTTCGATAAACCAACAAATACCTTCATGGTATGTATGAAGGGTTCATAAGGAAAAGGAAGAGAGAATCGGCTTTTTTTGCTCTCTGTGAGGGGAATGAAAATATAAACCTTCTTAAAATGAAAGCTCCTACCGTCTCTGTGGGAAGAAACGGTAGGAGCTCATTTCCTTTGCTCTGTTATGATTAAAGTCTTTTTAGGATTTTTGTTCGGCTATCTGGACAGTCATCTCTTCTGTGTCGTCTTCTTGGTTGGAAGTACGTAAGGGAATTTCCCGTATGAATAAAGTGACCACCATGGATAATGCGACAATACTTGCTCCTAGAAGGAAAACACCCGTTAAAGAGTAACTGAGGGCTTCCCTGAGGAGAGTCACAAATGAATCAAATGCCGGCTCCATAGCGGCAGGAAGACTGGAGCGGATTTGCTCAAGCTGATCCGGATCCATCAGGATTTGGGGATTGTTAAGCTCCGTTCCTCCTCCAATCTCCGCTAATGCATTGTCCGTGGGAGCCGTCTCCTGTAGTTTATCTTCCATACGATTGCCCATCACCATACCCATCAAAGCAACACCGATGGTTCCGCCAATCTGACGAAAAACTTGCATGGCGGACGTAGCCACACCCAAGTACCGATGCTTGACGGCATTTTGGATGGAGATGGTAAATACGGGCATAGTGATGCCCAAACCAAAGCCTACAATGACAAGGTTCATGGTGATTTGGCTGAGTGGTGAGGTTGCTGTAAGGTAGAAATTTAAAAATAACCCGACAGACATTACTCCCGTTCCCAATACAGCAATCATCTTGTATCTGCCAAACTTAGTGATTAATTGACCAGTCGTGATACTAGAGATCACCATGGTGAGCGTGATCACGAGTTCCACCAATCCAGAAACCGTGGCAGAGCGACCTAAAACCCCTTGTACAAAGAAGGGAGTATACATGATCACGGTAAACATGCCCATGCCGACAAGGAAGCCAGCGATATTGGATAAGGTAAAGGTTCTATTGTTAAATAGGAACAACGGTAGGACGGGATTTTTCGCTCTTTTTTCAATAAAGATAAAGATGACAAGGGATAGGACCGCCAGTGAAAAAAGACCGATGATCGGAAATGAATCCCATGCATACTTGCTGTCAGCCCAAGTGAAGCCAAGTAAGAGTGAGACAATAAAAGTCGTCAAGGTAATGGACCCAAGGTAGTCAATAGATTCTTTCTTCGCTTTTTCTGGTGAAGGGTAAAGGCGCAGAATCAGAGTGAAAGCGACGAAGCCAATCGGGAGGAAAATCCAAAATACCCAGTGCCAATCAAAGTGATCGACGATGTATCCTCCTAACGTAGGTCCAAACACACTAGAGAGACCAAACATGGCCCCCAGTAATCCTTGCCAGCGTCCCCTTTCTCGTGGAGAAAATAAATCACCTACTGTGGTGAAAGCAGAGGACATAATCATCCCTCCGCCAAATCCTTGCAGTCCGCGATAAAGAATCAACTGATAAATGTTGTTTGATGTTCCACACAAAAAAGCACCGATCATAAAGACCACGATGCCGACGAGGATAAACACTTTTCGCCCATAAATATCCGATAACTTTCCTACCAACATGGCGGTAACGGTAGCGGCGAGCATATAAGCGGTAAAGACCCAGTCGAAATACTCCATCCCGCCAATGTGGGCGATAATTTTCGGCAATGAGGTTCCAACAATCGTCATATTAATGGAAGAGAAAAAGACAGTTGCCATGATGGCAATCATAATGGTGATCTTTTGTCGTTGTTCTAAGTGCTCCACGCATGGATCCCTCCTTATACCCATCAGGGTTTTTTGTGATATTGGTTGTACGCTCTTTACTTCAAAGGGCTTCTTCTATCTATTTGTATCGTATCCCCATTGGCTTGAAGGGATTCTTACTCGATTAGCCGTGTTATTTCTTCATGTGAGCGGTCTGTAAGGGTTTCAAAAACGGTTGAAGCTCCTTTACTGCGGACAATAAAGAAATCATCGCTTTGATGAGAAAAAGCCGTGGCTCCTGTGCCCGTAGTTCTTGATGCAAACATTGCAGAGCGCTATGGTACTCTTTTTTTTCTGGTGGAGGCAAGGTGAGGCTTGAGATGATGGCAACCATCTGATCCATCGATTGATCCAGTACTTCTTCCGCTGTGGGTACAGTTGCATATTGTTCTTCTAGATCGGACATCAACCCGGAAGTGAGTACGGGTTGAGGTTGTTTACTTAACATGGACTCAATCATGTCCTCCATACGATCGACAATAAAATGAGACAAATGGTGAATGTCTATGGTGCGTTTTTCAAAGACCAATAACATGCCATAGCCTTTGACGACGGAATGATAAAAAACAACCACATCCCAGATGAAGGGAGTGATTTTATCTCCATATACATCAATTAATGCGTTTTTATACCAGCGCAAAATGCGCGCTTTCATTTGTAGTAGGTACTCGCCTACTACCTCACTCTCATGGTTCAGTTGCTCTTTCATAAACATTTTCATGAAGTTGTGGTTGTTTTGAAAGGCAGTAAAATGAACATTAATCTGCTCAACTAACTTTTCTCGAGGAGTGAGGGTAGGATTATCTGCAACCAAAGACAGGCGATCCAAGAGTTTTTGTTGATGATAGGAGAAGATAGACAAAAGAAGGTCTTGTTTCGATTTGAAGTGAAGATATAAGCTTCCTTTGGCTACTCCCAGTTGATCGGCGATCTTTTGAACAGAAGTAGAATGGAATCCTTGATTTGCAAACAATTCTACTGCTGATTCAAGAATCTGCCGTTTTTTTTCATTCACGGATCAGGGGTACTCCTTTCGTATCACGAAGTATTTCTAAGGTATCATGACCGGTTGGTCATTGTCAATGACTAGTTAGTCAATTTCCTTTGAGAAATAAATGGAGTTAAAAAATGAGAATCAGAAGCGAGCAAATACAAGATAAAAAAAGAAGTATTATTCCCATTATTAAATCTATTTATATAGTTTAATTGCAAGGTGTCTATACTCATTTTTTGTAGAGAGGATCGTTTGGACAGAAGGTAGGTGAGGGAATAAGAAGATAGAGGTGAAAATTATGCCAAATAAAAATGAATAATTATACATTTATGTAGAATTGATTATATTAATGTCGAGTTTTGGTTAATCTATTGAAGGAAAATATCACCGTGGGTTATAATGATGCTAGAGGAATCAAATTCCTCTATGCACCCTACACAATAGATAGATAGAAAAAAACAAACCATGGATGAGGGTGCAAATCTTATTAAATGGGAGTGGAGAGAACATGAAAAAAGTAGTAATTGCATTAGTCACTGTTATGGCATTGATGGTAGGATTTGCTGGAGAAGGGTCAGCGGCTGCTTCTTACAGCTTTGCAACTCTTTCTTATGGGGAAACCAGTGTTTCGGGCGACAATGTTTATGTCACGGAAAGCGCAACGATTGAAGCAGCCAACTTTGGTGAGGGAGAAATGACCGTGACGGTTTTGGAAGATATCTGGGGAGCAGATCCGAAGGAATATGAAAAAACATTGACACCTGGCGAATCGGTCTCCATTGAAAAAGAAATGGACGGTCACTTCTATATTTCACTTAGCTGTGAAGATGGTGCAGCAACCAACTGCGCAGGTTATGGCTACTTAGACAACAATGAGTAAGGATAAATAGCAACTGATAGCAAGACCAAAGCATCTACAAGGGGGGCGCGGATGGCGTGCCCCTCTTTTTTAATCTCGTGAGAGACGAAGGTTATACATAAAAGAAAATTTGCGGGTTGCACCAATGGAATGCAAGCCTTATAGTGTTTCTGTAGAGTATCGTCTATTCTTACCATTCATATAGAGCGGTAAGTTCATCCCTTTAAGGGGAGAACCAAAAGGAGGGAAAGAGATGTTAAACGAATTTGTAACAGTAGTTGGTGCAGGCTTGGCTGGTAGTGAAGCGGCTTGGCAAATTGCGCAGCAAGGAGTGCCGGTCCGCTTGATTGAAATGCGTCCACAGAAAGGGACACCTGCGCATCGGTCATCCGATTTTGCCGAGTTGGTTTGTAGTAACTCGTTGCGTAGCAATACATTGTCCAATGCGGTCGGTGTTCTTAAGGAAGAGATGCGGCAACTGGATTCGCTCATTTTGCGATGCGCAGATAAGCATGCGGTTCCAGCAGGTGGGGCACTTGCAGTGGATCGCGAAGCCTTTGCTAAGCAGGTAACGGAAGAGTTACATCAGCATGAACGGATTGATGTTGTGACGAAAGAAATGGAATCCATTCCGGAAGGGATTGCTGTGATTGCTACGGGACCGTTGACATCGGAAACGTTGTCTGCGAAGATCCAGTCGATTGCAGGAGGCGAACACCTTTATTTTTACGACGCAGCGGCTCCGATTTTAGAAACAGATAGCATTGATCAAGAAAAAGTGTTTGTGGCTTCTCGTTATGATAAAGGCGAAGCAGCTTATATCAACTGTCCGATGACGGAAGAAGAGTTTGCTCGGTTTTACGAGGCGCTGATCTCTGCTGAAGTGACACCTCTGAAGGAGTTTGAAAAAGAAATTTACTTCGAAGGCTGTATGCCCATCGAAGTGATGGCGAAGCGAGGACCACAAACCATTCTGTATGGTCCGATGAAGCCAGTGGGATTGGTCGATCCTCGCACAGGCAAACAACCTCATGCTGTTGTACAGCTACGACAAGATAATCAATCGGGTACTCTCTATAATATTGTAGGTTTTCAAACCCATCTGAAGTGGGGAGAACAAAAGAAGGTGATCCGTATGATTCCTGGATTAGAAAATGCGGAAATCGTACGCTACGGTGTTATGCATCGTAATACGTTTATCAACTCCCCTCGGCTTTTACACCCAACCTATCAACTAAAAGAGCGGGATACCCTCTTCTTTGCTGGACAGATGACAGGGGTAGAGGGCTATGTGGAATCAGCTGCTGCTGGTTTGATTGCTGGGATCAATGCCGCACGTCGCTTTCAAGAGAAAGAACCACTCGTCTTTCCGCAAGACACGACGCTGGGAAGTCTGGCGCATTATATTACGACGGCCAATCCAGACAACTTTCAACCAATGAATGCGAACTTTGGCCTCCTCCCTCCATTGGATCGCAAAGTAAAACCAAAACAAGAGCGGAACAAGAAGTATGCAGAACGAGCCCTTGCCTCGCTTGAAGCGATGCGGACGGAACATGATTTGTAAACTTCTCCTAGTTTCAAATTAGGAACACAGGTGATGCCTGAAGGAAAGAAACGGCAGATGTCGAGAAATGAGGTGAAGGAATTTGAACTTGCGCTACCGTCTTAAACCTATTCAATTTATTGCTTTAGGGTATTTTCTCCTTTCCCTTATTTCTGCTACCCTTCTTTCGTTACCGTTTGCCCATGAACCTGGGCAAACCCTTTCTTTTTTAGATGCCTTATTCGTAGCAGCCAGTGCGGTGAGCGTTACGGGTCTGACGGTGGTAAATGTATCCGAGACATTTAATCTCGTTGGTGAAATTGTGCTCCTGTTCACGATCCAATTGGGCGGGATTGGGATGATGACCTTGGGCGCTTTGATCTGGCTCATTTTGGGGAAGAAAATTGGATTAAGAGATCGCATGTTGATTCAGTGGGACCAGAACCAGATTACGCTATCGGGATTGGTCGCTCTCATTCGAAAGATTATCTTGATCGCATTATTATTTGAAGGTATTGGAGCGATCTTATTAGGCACTTATTTTTTACGTTTTTATTCATGGGAGACGGCTTATCACTTAGGAATATTTCATTCTATTACCAGCTTTACGCATGCGGGTTTTGACCTTTTTGGCACGAGCTTGATGCAATTTCGTTATGATGTCGTAGTGAATATCATTGTCATGGTGCTGCTCTTCTTTGGCGGTATCGGGTTTCCGGTGATTATCGAACTCTTTTCCTATCGGACACGCCGTACGCTCTCCTTGCATAGTAAGTTCTCACTTTGGATTTATATCTTACTGTGGGGTGTGGGATTTTTCTTTTTTCTTGTGCTGGAATATGACAAGAGTTTGGCAACGGACGCCTGGTACCAAAAGGTGATGGTAGCGATGTTTCAATCTCTCACCACCCGAAGTGGAGGGCTTTCGACATTGGACATCAGTACGTTACAATTGCCTACTATGCTCATATTTTCTTTGCTCATGTTTATTGGGGCCTCCCCCTCTAGCAGTGGTGGGGGAATTCGTACAACAACCTTTGGTACGGTCTTTTTAGCGGTAAAAAGTTATGCCAAAGGAACGCAAGATGTGAATGCTTTTGGACGGATGCTGGACTTTTATGATGTACGGAAGGCATTTGTTGTTTCGGTCTTTGGGGTTGCGTTGGTGACAATGGCAGTGATCACTCTTTCGATAACCGAACCCTTTGAGTTGAGACTGCTTATATTTGAAGCGGCTTCTGCTTTTGGGACTTGTGGTCTCTCTGTGGGAATTGTTGACCAGTTTAGCTCTACTGGTAAAGGGATACTTATTCTCCTGATGTTGACGGGAAGAGTGGGCTTTGGGACGATTCTCTTACTGGTACAAGGCAAATCGGCACGTCCGCCGTTCCGTTATCCAAAAGAGCGGATTATCATCGGTTGATGCAGCGAATGAGCAGGGAGCAAGCTACTGACCCGTATCGAACGAAAAGGTTGCGATACGGGTCTTATTTGTGAGAATAGCTTGTCAAGGAAAGAGAATACCTATATAATTGCATTGATTCATATGATTGATTTCATTGGAAATTATTTTGTGTAAGATTGTGAGGGAATAGCGAATGACCAACATGGATCTGAAAAATCAGTTGGATGCACGGGAGTTACAGATGGTGCAGAGTGAACTGGAGCATCACAAAAAATCGATGACAGTTGCCTATTTGCTGTTGATTTTTGTGGGTGGATGGTTTGGTATTCATCGATTTTACGTGGGGGAATTGGGCACAGCAACAGCCCAGTTGATTCTTACCATCGTTGGGATTTTAACCGTATGGATATTCGGTTTGGGTTTGATTCCTTTATTAATTGTAGTAGTCTGGACCTTTGTCGATCTGTTCCTGCTTCATGGACTCGTAAATGAAACCAACCTAAAAAAAGAACGTGAAATCGTTCAAAGCATGCTCGCTGGCCGGAATGTCCAACAGCAAATGATCTAAGAAGTGTCCCCTCACGAAACATCGTGAAAACGCGGCTCAAAAGGTCTGAAGTAAACAGCGATCGTTCCACTTGTAGAGGCTGAAGATGAGATGCTGAGAGCGATTTTCAGCATCCTGCCTCTGAAGATGGACATTATTTATATAATATTCATAATATATATTATTTATGGTAGGAAGCAGATCCTTTTTGGTTTGGTATTAATCGGCTTATGTTTGTTTATTAAGATACCATGATGAGTTTTTTAGACGAATTGAAATTGATCGCAATATTTCTATTTTTTTATGAACGACGGGTTCCTCCAAAAGCAGCGATAGGGGGCTAGTCGTTTTTTATAGACGAATAGCGACTGGATTCATCCTGCCATCATGTGGTATAGTAAAGCCCGAGATTAAGGCGAATGAGGGAGATAGTTGTGAAATGGGTCATTCCAGATTTATTCGCCCCGTCCATTTATCGTATTGACTACGGGGCCTTATGGCAAAAAGGGGTCAAAGGCTTGATCTTTGATCTTGATAATACATTGGTAGAAACGACTCGCCCCGATGCAACCCCGGAATTAATGGACTGGCTTCAGCATCTTCAGGAGATGGGCTTTCAAGTAGCCATTGTGTCCAACAATAATCGGACGCGTGTTTCCCAATTTGCGATTCCTTTAGGTATCCCCTATATACATCAGGCTCGCAAACCATTAGCCCCCGCTTTTCGAAAAGCGATGCGTGGCTTAGGGACTCTTCCTGAAGAGACAGCTGTAGTGGGGGATCAGCTTTTCACCGATGTTCTCGGTGGGAATCGCCTGCACTTATATACCATTTTGGTTGCGCCAATTTCGGAGACGGACGCTTTCTTTACACGCTTTAACCGGCGGATGGAAAGGGCTGTTTTTCGTTGGATGCACCGACGAGGTTTGACGAGGTGGGAGGAATAGTAGATGAATCAAGAAGTAATTCGCTGTGAGGGGTGTGGAGCGCCTCTACAGACCAGCGACCCTGATGCGAAGGGATACGCACCGGAAGCCGCTCTGAAGCGAGAGCACCCGGTGTGCAAACGGTGTTTTCGCATTCGTCATTATAATGAAGTGGCACCGGTTCAACAAAATCCGGATGACTATTTACGCATTCTAGGAAAAATCCGCGAGACAGACAGTCTGGTAGTCCAAGTCGTGGATCTGTTTGATTTTGCGGGAAGCTTTATCCCTGGTATCCATCGGCACATAGGGAACAATCCGTTGCTTTTGCTGGCCAATAAAGTGGACCTCTTCCCTAAGTCTGTTAAGTATGGCCGCTTAAAAGAATGGATACAGCAGGCAGCGAAGGAGTGGGGAGTGCAAGCCATCGATGTTATCCTCATCAGTGCGGATAAAGGGGTTGGCATCGAACGTGCCGTGGAGGCCATGAATCATTATCGACAGGGGCGTAACCTCTATGTCGTTGGTACAACCAATACGGGTAAATCCACTTTTATTAACCGTTTAATCAATCACTTTAGCGATGAGACCGATGAAGTGATTACCACTTCACCTTATCCGGGTACGACCCTGGACACGATCCATATTCCGCTGGATGATGACGCAGAATTGGTGGATACGCCCGGGATTGTACGCCCGGATCGCCTGAGTGAGTGGATAGCACCCGCAGATTTGCAAGTAACTTCGCCCGGAGGAGAAGTGCGTCCTCGTGTATTTCAGCTCCAGTCGCAACAGACGCTGTTCCTAGGTGGATTGGCGCGCGTTGATTATGTTAAAGGAGAAAAGCAACCTTTTGCTTGTTATGTCTCCAATGATTTGTATATTCATCGTACCAAGCTGGAAAAGGCCGAGGAATTATGGAAAACACAACGTGGTCAGCTTCTTATACCGCCACAAGATCCCGACTCTCTCCCCCCACTAAAACGGCATGTACTAACCGTCAATGGGCGTGAGAAGGAAGACATCGTTATCCCGGGACTCGGATGGATCGCTGTCGGGAAAGAACGGGCGGAGATTCATGTGTGGTTACCGGAAGGAATCCCTGCATTGACGCGGTCAGCTATGATTTAGTCTCCTTAGTAAATAGAAAAGAAAAGGAGGAGAAGAAGGTGGATGAAAGTAAGGGAGGACTTAAGCAAGGGATAGATGGGAGCACAGAACTGATTGCTCTCTTGGGCCATCCAGTCCGCCATTCACGTTCTCCCCAGATGTTAAATGCAGCTTTTCACAGGGACGGGCTAAATTTTCGCTATCTTGCCTTTGATGTTCACCCCTCTCACTTGGAACGAGCGGTTGCAGGGTTGAAAAGTTTGTCCGTACGTGGCTGGAATGTGACGATTCCACACAAAGTGGAGATGGCGAAATGGCTAGATGATTTGGATCCCACCGCGAAGGCGATGGGTGCGGTTAATACGGTCGTAAGAAGTGAAGGGAAGTGGATCGGTTACAACACGGATGGAGAAGGCTATGTTCGTTCTCTGATCGAAGAGACGGGGATCTCGCTTCCCGGACAGCATGTTCTTCTGATCGGTGCAGGTGGAGCGGCGCGCGCGGTAGCACACGCTTTGATTGAGCATGGAGTCGCATCGCTTACCATCGTTAATCGGACACTGGCCAAGGCAGAAAGACTAGCGGAACAGCTTTACCACGCACATGATGTTTCCGTTCAAGTGCGCGCATTATCTGAGCTTGATGCGACCCTGATGCGCTCACAAACGCTGCTGGTGCAAACCACTTCTGTCGGGATGCACCCTCACATCGACACGTGTCCATTAGACCCCGCCTTGCTACATAGTCAGCTTGTTGTTAGTGACTTGGTATACCAACCCCATACGACGACACTCCTCCGGGAGGGGGCGAAGAGGGGAGCCACTCTCCATCACGGAATCGGGATGCTCGTTCATCAGGCGGCGATTGCTTATCGTCTGTGGACGGGCCAAGAGGCTCCCATTGCGACCATGAAACAAGCGGTACAACGCTGAACCGGTCTCGGAGAGAGTTTGTCCATGTTTATTGACCAAAAGGGAGGGGATCGATTGCGGATTGGGCTTTTTGGTGGAACATTTGATCCGGTTCATGTCGGACATCTGATGATAGCGGAACAAACGCGTGAACAGATGCAGCTGGATCAAGTATGGTTCATTCCAGCGGGTGATCCTCCACATAAACAGGAACGCCAGGTGACACCAGCACGCCATCGACTGAAGATGGTGGAGGTGGCAATAGAGGATCATGATCATTTTGTCGTCTGTCCGTTGGAAATGGAGCAAGAGGGGCCATCTTATACAGTGAAGACAGTCCAAATGCTAGGCTCCCGCTATCCGGAACATGATTTTTTTTTCATGGTAGGGGCGGACATGGTGAATGATTTACCGCGATGGTATAAAATAAAAGAAATCGTAACCACTGTTCATCTTTTGGGAATTGGTCGGCCAGGAGTGGAAATTGCTTGGGGAACCATGCCAGAGATGATTAAGGAAAAACTGACGTATGTGCCGATGGACATTTCCATTCAGCTCTC
Source organism: Mechercharimyces mesophilus (assembly GCF_059818345.1). NCBI lineage: Bacteria > Bacillati > Bacillota > Bacilli > Caryophanales > Thermoactinomycetaceae > Mechercharimyces > Mechercharimyces mesophilus. The sequence goes on from NZ_JCBAPH010000001.1 coordinate 325,459, forward strand.
TTCTACTTTTGTACGTTCTCAAATCAAACAAAAAAGATCTCTACGATACTTGATTCCTGACGGAGTCAGATCGTATATGAAGGAGCATAAACTATATGAGACATGAAGAATTGCTGCAAGCGGTACAGGCTGAATTGCCCGAACAGCGGTGGAAGCACACCTTGCGTGTAAAGGAAACCGCATGCTCATTGGCGAAGCAGGTAGGAGTTGATGAGGATAAGGCGAAGCAGGCAGCAATTCTCCATGACTACTGTAAGTTTTGGTCTTCGGATGAGCTGATGGATTGGATGAAGCGATACCACTTACCAGAAGAATTGGGTCAATTTCACAAAGAATTGTGGCACGGTCCTGTAGGTGCCGAAGTAGCACGCGAGCGCTTTGGCGTAATGGATGTGGATGTGCTTCATGCCATTCGCTACCATACATCAGGACGCGCGGGAATGTCAAAACTAGAAAAAGTGATTTTTTTAGCAGACTATATTGAGCCAGGTCGCCGCTTTCCGGGGGTAGAAGAGGTACGCTCATTGGCTACGCATAGTTTGGATCGAGCTATGAAACAGGCATTAAAGAACACCCTTCAATTTCTACTGAGTCAGGGGCAGAAGGTGTACCCCTTAACTCTACTGGCATACAATGACCTTTATGATCAATTGGATGAACAGACGCAAGCGAAAAATTCGTAAGGAGGAATCTCATTGAATCTAGTGGAAATAGCCAAGAAGGTGGCCGCGGCTGCCGAGGAGAAGAAAGCTCAGCGTATTGCTATTATGGATATTCGTGGATTGTCGGTGATAGCTGATTATTTCGTGGTGTGTCATGGCAATTCGGAGACTCAAGTGCAAGCAATTGCGACAGCAATTAAGAAATGTGCACAAGAAGAGAATATCTTATTTAAAGGAATAGAAGGATATGACCAAGCGCGTTGGGTGCTGATCGACCTCGGTGATGTCGTTGTACATGTTTTCCACAGAGATGAGCGGGATTTCTATGATCTGGAACGGTTGTGGGGCGACGCTGATCAAGTGCAGGTGCAGTGAAACAAAAAGTTTTAAAAAAACGTTGACATTCTCCTGACATATCTCATATAATACTGATTAAAATCATTATGTTTTACAGCTAAGATGAGGAGTAGTAATGAAGGGATTGTCCGCTTAGAGAGTCGGCGACAGGTGCAAGCCGATCGGACCGTCTTCATGAACTCGCCTCATCGCTCTGAAGGGGAAAGCGAAGTACCCTTCGGCGTCTCATCTACGTTATCGATGCTTAAGGGACACCTATATGGATAGGTGTAACCAGGGTGGTACCGCGGGAGTTGTGAGTCAACCTCTCGTCCCTAGCTATAGAGCTGGGGGCGGGAGGTTTTTATTAATTTTTAGAGGTGAATATCGATGCAGAAATATCAGGGACAAACAATAGAACCCAAGTGGCAAGAAATTTGGGAAGAACAAAATCGTTATCAGACGAAAGAAGAAGATGGAAGCAAACCAAAGTATTATGCTTTGGAACAGTTCCCTTATCCTTCGGGCGAAGGATTACATATGGGGCACGTGCGCGTCTATTCCATCGGAGATGTGGTAGCCCGTTTCAAAAGCATGAAGGGGTATCATGTGCTCCATCCAATGGGAGCGGATGCGTTTGGCTTACCGGCAGAGAATGCGGCCATCTCGCGGGGTGTCGATCCCGGTGAGTGGACACGGGCGAACATGGAAAAGATCAAAAAAGAACAAAAAATGCTGGGTGTTTCCTATGACTGGGACCGCTATGTAGGGACTTGTGAACCGGACTATTACCGCTTTACGCAATGGTTGTTCCTCCTCTTTTATGAGCAGGGGCTGGCCTATCGGAAGAAAGCGGCGGTTAACTGGTGTCCCACTTGTAGTACGGTGCTGGCGAATGAGCAGGTGGAAAATGGTTTGTGCTGGCGCTGTGATAGCGAGGTGACAAAGAAAGAGTTGGAACAGTGGTTCCTCAAAATTACGGACTATGCTGAACGTCTCTTGGAAGGGTTAGACCGTCTTCCTAAATGGCCTGAGCGCGTAAAGACGATGCAGCGCAACTGGATTGGGAAGAGCGAAGGTGCGATGGTTTCCTTTCAACTCCCGGAGTTAGGTCAATCGCTTTCTGTCTTTAGCACACGTCCGGACACCTTATATGGAGTAACCTATGTCGTGTTGGCTCCTGAGCATCCTAATTTGGAGAAGCTGATCGCCGGTAAACCCAATGAAGAAGAGATCCGCACCTTTGTGAATGAGATGAAACGTGCTTCCGATATCGAGCGCACTTCTGGCGACAGTGAGAAAGTGGGTTATGATACCGGTGCGGTTGCGGTTCATCCTTTGACAGGAGAAGAAATTCCGGTGTGGGTAGCCAACTACGTGTTGGGTGACTATGGCACTGGAGCGGTTATGGGTGTTCCCGCTCATGATGAGAGGGACTTCCAGTTTGCGCAGGCGTACGAACTTCCGATCCGGCAAGTGATCCGTCCAGCAAATGAGGAAGCAGAAGATGCAAGTGCTCCCCTTTCCTCAGCGTATACAGAGGAAGGAATTATGATGAACTCTGGATCTTTCAACGGTATGAAGAACCAGGACGCTATTACGGCGATCGGCAAGCATTTAGCGGAAAATGAACAGGGAGGAATGCATACCGATTATCGGTTACGTGACTGGCTTGTTTCTCGTCAACGCTACTGGGGATGCCCCATTCCGTTTGTCTACTGTGACGATTGCGGAACCGTTCCTGTTCCGAAGGAGCAGTTGCCAGTCGAATTGCCACAAGATGTGGTTTTTGACGGCAAGAGCAATCCATTGACTACTTCCCCTTCGTTTGTGGAAACCTCATGCCCTTCCTGTGGAGGAAAGGCACGGCGTGAGACTGATACGATGGATACCTTTATGGATTCCTCGTGGTATTTCCTGCGCTACACCGACTCACATAATGAGGAAATGCCCTTTGACCCAGCCAAAGCGAATCGCTGGATGGGTGTGGATCAATATATTGGCGGGATCGAACATGCGGTGCTCCATTTGCTCTACTCTCGATTCTTTATGAAGGTGCTTTATGATGCCAAATTGGTGGCTCATGATGAGCCATTTAATAGCCTGCTTCCGCAGGGGATGGTAAATAAAGATGGGGCAAAGATGTCCAAGTCCAAAGGGAATGTGGTCAGTCCGATGGAGATTATCGAGCGCTATGGAGCGGATACCGCGCGCCTCTTTATCCTCTTTGCAGCTCCACCGGAACGGGATATGGAGTGGAGCGACTCCGGTGTGGAAGGAAGCTATCGCTTCATCAATCGTGTTTGGCGCATGGTAGAGCAGTACCAAGCCTTGTTTGCGGATCGTCCTACCGCACAGCCGGCTGCTGGAGAGGCGAAAGAGTTGCATCGCCTGATGCACCATTCCATCAAGCGTGTAACAGAGGATATTGAAGAGCGTGACCAATTTAACACCGCTGTCAGCGCGATCATGGAATTGGTGAATGCGATTTACACTTATCCGTCTGAGGCCGATCGTGGCACCTTAGCAGATGCGATTGAAAATGTATTGCTTCTGTTAGCACCTTTTGTTCCGCACGTGACGGAAGAATTGTGGAGTCAGTTGGGACATGAGACGAGCATTCATGCACAGGATTGGCCCACTTTTAATCCAGCAGCATTGGTACAGAGCGAAGTAGAGCTAGCGGTACAAGTGAACGGCAAGGTGCGTGGCAAAGTGATCGTGGATAAGGATGCCTCGCAAGAAGAGATTGAAAAGCTGGCCCTAGCGGACGAACGAGTACAAGCACAAGTGGATGGAAAGACCGTTCGGAAGGTGATTGTTATCCCAGGGAAGCTGGTTAATATTGTGGCGAAATAGAGGCTGAAAACGAGGAAGGAGCGGACACACAGGTCCGCTCCTTTTTTAGGTATAGGGCAGGGTCTCGATATATGTATAACCGTAAGAGGGTCTCTAGAGGGAGAGTCCATATTTGTATCTGTATAGAGTTCATTGGTGCTATATACCCAGGTAGGGTGGGTTGGTTAAGCTGTCGTATAATGGTGCTTCCCTTTTTTCATACATAACGTACATAACGGTGTACAAGAGAGACCAGTCTAATAAGAAAAAGAAAGAAAAAGGAGCCGGAACAGATGAAGAAAAGCGAAAAGAGGCAAAAGGGACAGCCGATGCCTCCCGTGGGAGCGACAAAGGAAAGGGACGATGCCTTTGCTAACCATGCGAATCCACTGGGTGAGGCCGTAGAGGCAAACCGAGAGAAGAAGCAAGAAGGGCCCAATCGACCGGCAACTTAAAAAAGGAGGAGCGGGAGAGGTGTCGAACTTTGGATATAGAAAGGTTTAGAAGGAATTAGGAAGGAAGAAACAAAGAAGAAGCAGGTGGAATCTCCACTTGCTTCTAACTTCTAAAAATCCCCTTCTACCCACGTCTACTGATGTTCTACGCTCATTTTGTCAAACATCGCTTTTACTTCGGTGATGTCTTGACCATATTTTTTGTGAGTAATGTGAAAAAGGTCACGGAAAACGGGGACGAATTGCGATTCCAATCGCTTTAGTCCTTCACGCGTAATGCCTCCAGGGACAGCTACACGCTCTTGTAAGCTCTTTAAAGAGAACTTTCCTTTTGCGAGCAACGTACCGACTCCTGATGCCATGTGAATGACGAGCGGGGTCGCTGTTTCCCGTGGGAGTCCGGTTTCTTCAACAGCGGCATCAATTAATTGCTCTAAGATATTAGAGATGAAAGCGGGAGCGCATGAAGCCAAATCCGAGGCGATGCGAGTATAATTCTCTTCGATCGGCAGAGGGATACTGATTTTGGACATCAAGTTACGCAAAAATACCTGATCCGCTTCTGAAAGACGTGTTCCAGGAATATAAAGCGATGCGCCACTGAGGCCAGCATGGGTGATGCTGGGTATCACCTTCGCGATTTTGGCAGTCAAATAATGTTCTAAATCTTCGATTAAAACGGGACTCGTGATGGATACAATCATCTGTGCCGGCTGAATAATTGAACGGATTTCCTCCAGTACAGATCGATATTCTTTGGGCTTAATACAGAGGAAGATACAGGCACATTGCTGTGCAAGCTCACGGTTGCTTTGGGCTACCTGAATACCCGGAAAAGCATCAGCCAATTCTTCGGCCTTGTCTGGAGTACGGTTGTAGATCATGATTTCTTCGGGGCTGAGGGCTTCCGCCTCAATAAAAGCTTCGATTAGGGTACGGCCCATGCTACCAGTACCAATAAACCCTATTAACATGGGAGAAAACCTCCTTATGACGAATTCACTACAAGCGTTAATGGATAAACGCTCCTGTCTGGTAATTCTTACGCACGATGGACATTGAATATGATCATGACTTGTCGAAGGAGAGGAGAGAAAAGAATGCTGGGGGACGAATGGAGCTTACGAGAGAGACGAATGGGATGGATTATTGGGGTCTTGGGAGGGCTTTTGCTGGTAGCAATCGGCTATGGTTGGGTGCAAGCGCAAGAGAAGGCAGAGATAGATCGAACAGAGCTTCCTCTGTATGAACCTGCTATCCAATCGGAACAAAAGGAAGAGGAAGCAGAGAAGAAGGAGAAAGTGGCCTCCGATAGTAGGATGATGGTGGATGTGAAAGGGGCGGTAAAGCACGCTGGTGTCGTAACTTTAAACGAAAACTCACGGGTAACCGATGCCATTGAACAAGCAGGTGGAGTGACGGATGGGGCCGATATGAGTCGGGTTAACCGAGCGCAGCTTCTTCGTGATGGAATGGTCGTCTACATTCCTGAAGCGGGTGAAGAGATTCCTACGACCATCCCTTCCAGCACGGGGGCGAACTCGGACGTGCAAGACAGTGTGGCAGGAAAGGTAAATGTGAATCAAGCCGATGCGAGTCAGCTAGAGACAATTACGGGAATTGGTCCGGCGAAAGCTTCTGCGATAGTACGATACCGAGAAGAGAATGGGCCTTTCTCTTCGGTTGACGAACTAGCTGAAGTCTCTGGAATTGGAGAGAAAACGGTTGACCTCTTTCGAGAAGAAGTAGTAGTAGAGTGAAAAAAAGAATACCTAGGAGGAAGGCAAAAAGAAAAAGGGTCCAAGACCCCGGTAATGATCTCTCTCACTTTAAATAGAAGGAAGAGCATCTTGTTTGAACAAAAAGGGTTTGATTTCCGTCAAAGTTTTTTCCCAATATTGATTTTCATGTGCCGGACGAAAAGGAGAGACTTGTTCGTTCTGCGCCCACAACCATTGCCACATGCCCTCCTGATCATGGGGATAGGGGCCATCCTGGGAGGAAAAGACGGACCATAACTTATTATAGATAGCAACACATAAGCCAATTTGGATCGCATCTTCCGCCTCCCATTGGTAAACAAGAGGGGTCAAAACTTTTTGAATTCCTTTCCATGTAAAGATGACAAGATCTTCGGCAGAAGGAGGATGAAAATAATTATCGGAAGAAAAAGGGTCGTCTTGTATAGGTGGAGTCTTTGACTGTAAATCGCGCCTTGCTGTGCGCATGGGATGCCCCCTGGATTAGAGATGATCAATCATGGTCACCTCATTATATGAGTAGATCTTCTTTTCGATTCGATATTGAAGGGTGAAAATCCTCTTAAAATGGTGAGCGAATAAAGAAAGGAGGCAGGAAACGATCGCTTGTTTCTGCCTCCAACATTTATGAAATAGAAATCCCTATGGGATGAGGAATTACCTGCTTTGCTCGATCTATACCGACAATACTTTGCGGATGTGTTCTAAAGCCCAATCCAATTCCTCTTTGGAAATGACTAATGGGGGCGCAAAGCGAATCGTGTTCTCGTGCGTTTCTTTACATAAGAGCCCTGCTGCCATCAATTGTTCGCAGTAGGAGCGAGCAGGAACCGTTAACTCAACCCCGATAAACAGCCCTTTTCCACGGATCTCCTTTATGGCAGGGTTATTAATTTTCTTTAATTCCTCTTTGAAATACGAGCCCAGTTCTTGTGAACGCTGAGGCAATTGTTCTTCTTCCAGTACCTCTAATGCAGCGACGGCAACGGCGCAAGCCAATGGGTTGCCACCAAAGGTGGAGCCGTGTGATCCTGGATCGAAAACTCCTAGAACCTCTTCATCTGCTGCTACACCGGAGATAGGAAGCACACCACCTCCGAGGGCTTTCCCCATAATATACATATCAGGGGTGACTCCTTCCCAATCGCAAGCGAAGCGTTTTCCGGTACGGCCAAATCCGGTTTGTATTTCGTCGGCTACGAATAGGACATTCTCTTTTTTACACAATGCGGCTGTTTCTTTGATAAACCCTTCAGGAGGAAGAATAACACCGGCTTCTCCTTGAATGGGTTCCATGAGGACAGCGGCAGTGTTGGGGGTAATGGCTTGCTGTAGTGCTTGGATATCTCCGTAAGGTACTTTGACAAACCCAGGGGTATAAGGGCCAAAGCCACGCCTAGCTCCTTCATCTGCGGAGAAGGAAACGATGGTTGTGGTCCGTCCGTGGAAATTTTGATCGAACACAATGATTTCTGCTTGGTTTTCAGCAACCCCTTTGCGATCATACGCCCAGCGACGAACCGCTTTAATCGCTGTTTCGACGGCTTCTGCACCCGTATTCATCGGAAGCACGAGATCTTTTCCCGTTAGCGCTGCTACTTTTTCATAAAAGGGACCCAGTTGGTCGTTATGAAAGGCGCGGGAAGTAAGCGTAACCCGATCGGCTTGTTCCTTTAAAGCTGCGATGAGACGAGGATGACGATGTCCATGGTTGAGAGCAGAGTAAGCACTTAGCATATCCATATACCGTTTGCCGTCTGCATCTTCTACCCAAACCCCCTCTCCTTTGGCAATAACGATAGGAAGTGGATGATAGTTTTGTGCGCCGTGGCGATCTGTGCGCTCAATGATGGCTTGGTTATGAGACATGACGCATTACGCCTCCTTTATCTTTATCATTAGTTTATGCGAAAACGAAGGGTTTCACTCGATAAGTGTATCATCAGGAGTTTCATTAGAGAAGCCTTTGGGGGCTAAAATTGCCTTGATGACCACTTCTCTCGTTTGTTTGGCCGGAAATCGGATGGTTCTCTCTATGATAGAGTATGTTGTGGAAAGGGCATGGTGAGAGTGAATTTAAGTATGGATCTGTCATAGCTCTCTTTTGCAGGTGCTTTCCGTTTGTCCCTGTTTTCTTGTACAATAGGGAGAAAGAAAGAGAAAAGGAGTAACGACGAAATGACGATTAAATCAGATAAATGGATTCGCAAGATGGCAGAGGAGCAAGGAATGATCGAACCTTTCATCGATCGCAATGTGGGCAAGGGCGAAGCGGTTAGCTTCGGACTAAGTAGTTATGGTTACGACCTTCGGGTTTCCAACGAATTTAAAATTTTTCATAATGCCCTTACGCCTGTTATCGATCCCAAGGAAATCAATTCGGATTCCTTCCTAGATTTCACGGGGGATGTTTGCATTATTCCACCTAATTCATTTGCGCTCGCCCGCTCGGTGGAATACTTTCGGATTCCTGAGAACGTGCTAGCCATCTGTGTTGGTAAATCTACGTACGCGCGCTGTGGAATCATTACCAATGTGACTCCCTTTGAGCCAGGCTGGGAAGGGCATGTCACCTTAGAGATCTCCAACACGACTCCACTACCAGCAAAAATTTATGCGGAAGAAGGCTTGTGTCAAGTTCTATTCTTAGAGAGTGACGAAGTCTGCGAAGTTTCTTATAAAGAAAAGAAAGGAAAATACCAGGAGCAGAGAGGGATAACGTTACCCAAGGTGTAGAAAGCTTGGCTCGCCTGTCGTATCGCCGACACACAGCTTCTAATGATCCTGCTATTCAAACGAAAACCTTTTGAAAACAAGCCTCTATGAATGGAACCAACAAGGAGGCTTGTTTTCGAGGGTTCTTATAAATAACTGACAATTCTCCGATAATGACTCTGATCTTTCATTTTCTTAAACCGCTTAAAGTTAGGCTGAGGATTGGCTTCAATAATCCAAACATTAAGATTTTTATCGATTCCTACATCCAATCCAGATATTTTCATGCTGGGTTCAGCATTCCCTAGGACAATCCCTGCTTTAAGACACGTATCGTATAGCCTACTTGCTGCCAACTTTTGTTGATTTGCGTTTAGTCCAGCAAGTGTCAAAGCCTCTTTTAATTGATAAACCGTCCCGCGACTTCTAGAGTTGGTGATGAAGAAGTTCTTCCCTGCTACCTTGGCTAGTGTAGCGGTGGCGGTCCACGGAGAGCGGACATTCTTTCTTTGCACAATCACACGTACATCACAAGGTTGGCCTCCCACCGTGAGGAGGGGAATCCATCTTTGGATCATGTACATAGAACGCGAGGATTGACCGATGTATTGGAGATAATTTTTAAGTTTGTGCTCGTTGAGGTCCAACCTTTTAGAATGGTGGTGCACATAGTATCGACTATTCTTCTTTGCGATTTTCAGAACCCCTTGTCCCCCAGTTCCCCCAGAAGGTTTGAGCACAACAGCTGGATAGCGATTCAACATAGATTGTAGCTGATTATAGGAATAAAGGTGGGTTTCGGGTAACCTTTTTTTAATTTGCTCATCCTTACGGAATGCTTTCTCATACCTCCATTTGTAACCGATCCGCATGATTTATCACCATTTTCTATAAGGTAAGTTGTACAGGATCAGTATATTGTCAACCTCTCTCATTGGATTGGATGTTTGTTAGCGTGCTTCTATAAATGTTGGAAATGCGGATAGTGGATATTAGGAATCATGGGGGTGATGAATCAAAAATGAACGGAGGAGGGAAAACGATCACGACAAAAAGCAAAGGTATGTAGTGAGTACTATATTGCCATTGTTCTGAATTAATATATAATAAGAGAAAAGTACTAGGTAATTCTAAGGAGGATTGAAAATGGAAGGGCTACATACACGTGAGGTTGGTGAGATTTTCCGTCGTATCAGGAAGGAAAAAGGACTCCGACTAGAGGATGTAGCAGATGAGAATATATCCCCTGCCACGGTGTCCAACATTGAACGTGGGGTGCCACATGTTCTACCGGGAAAAATAAAATATTTGATGGAGCGCTTGGAAACCACAGAGTCGGAAGTGAAGAGTCTGCGGGTAGGTGTGAATGAGGAGTTGGCATCGCTACGACTGGAAATGACAGCGATTGAGTCCTTGTTTGATGTTGGACAAGGAGATCAGGCATTTGAGAAGTTGCAAAAGTATGAGTCGATTAGTACGGAACACCCGATTGCTCCCTATGTATTTCACCTAAGGGGTCGATGTTATCGAAATAAGGGGCAGTGGGGAAAGGCGAAGAAAGAGTATTTAAATGCGGTTCGGCTAGCTAAGAATAATCCCTTCGAGAATCTAGAGGCGAGTGCGTATAATATGTTAGGGGTATTATCTTTTTATCAGAATGACTTGGATGAAGCGATCTCATATACGGATAAAGGCTTATCTTCTTTTAATTCCGAAGGAAAGAACGCTCATATATTCGATATGCTCAGGGTGAACAAGCTGGCATATCTTGAAAAGCTCAATCGCTTAGGTGAATCCTTCTCCCTTTTAAATGATTTGTGGGACAATAAGGAAAAAATAAAAAGACCGGAGCTCCTCCTGCATCTGTATCATCTAAAAGTAAACTTGTTGCGGAAAACGGATCACTATCAGGAAGCGATACAAGTGGGGATTGAAGGAGTAGAGAGAGCGAAGCTTTCTAGTGAATACTCTCGTAGGGTCGACTTGTGGGATGCCCTCGGTTGTGTCTATTTGCGGTTGAATGACTTAGACAATGCTGAGGTTTGTCTTGATTACGCATTAACGCTACAATCCATTGTTGAAAAATACTATTTCTTTGTCTCTACACTGACTAAATACGGCATTTTGTACATGAGAAAAGGGATGTGGGAAGTAGCGGAGGCCAAACTAGGGGAAGCAATCGCTCTAGGTCAAGAATTGAAAGCGGATATCTACCTTATCGATGCCTATGTAGTAATGGGTGATCTGAAGAAGGATCAAAAGCAATTTGAAGATGCCATTGTCTTCTATCGTCACGCCTTAAATATTTCAGATCGCATTGATTTGAATCGCAAAAAGCATGCCATTCTTTATCGTCTGACCTTATGTCTACAGCAAACGGACCAACATGAATTTAGGGAGCAATTGGTGAATATGTTTGAGATAAAGAAAGAAATTAAGGAGGATGAAGTAATTGATGAGATCATTTAAGTCGTCAATTATTTTAGCCGTTTTACTAATTGTTCTAAGTTCGGCTTCGCATCATGGTGCTCCTGTACCTAAAGAGATTAGTCCAGAGCCATCTGTCCCGAGTGAAAGTTAAGTCAATTTGAAGAAATATGACGGAATAATCACATTTGTGATAGAGAAGCTGTTGTTAATGGGACATTCGCCCTTCCAGATAGGGATGTCCTTTTTCTTTGCTTACTCGAGTTAATTCTATAAGGGTTATTTGGACAGATAGTAGCTATGAATGAGATCTTGGCACTTTTGATCGAATAGACTCATTCGCTCTCCTTCATCATGAAGAGGAAGAGCTTTCACCCTTCTACTACGAGAAAGATACCTTCTATATTAACAAACGATCTAGCAAAACATCGTTTTAGCAAATGAAGACTTTCATGAAGGCGACTGTTCTAAAGGTATAATGAGGCAACCCTTAGAACAGTCGAATAAAAGGAGATTTCGAGAAAGTGATGTCGAGTTTAGTTAGTGGGGCGATAAGCAAGCTTATTTTATAAGACTTTTGTGTAAGATACCTGCCAAAAGATCAGCTGTCTCTCTTGGATGAGTGATGGGGAAGGAGGACGCATACGGAAGAAGGTGTTTATCAGCACCAAGTTCATCCATCTTTGATGGTGTCCGTTCTCCTAAAATTATTGTTGCTTCCATATCATCATTTAAAAGAAAGGACTCGTTTCTTTCCTGATAGAGTATGGTGAGAAAGTCGGTTGTCGTTTTCTGGATACGAGGGGATCGAAGATCATTTTCTAGGTGGTTCAGGAAAGGAGCTGGAATACCCTCTTCCTGAGTGAAAAATCCGCTTTCGATCAGGAATGTCTTTAAGTGTTGTGTATCGCTCCAAGATGAGATCATCTGATAGAGATGATCCAGGTTGTTTTGTGGGTGAAGAAGAATCAATTGTTGTACAGCATCTTGCAATTGTTCGCTAGCAAGTGCGGCAATCCATCCTCCGATAGAGTGACCGACCAGAACAACAGGCTGGTCAAAGCTGTTGACCATTTCGGTTACAGCTCTTATGCTTCCTCGAAGGGGATCGGAATCATGATGATAGGGAGAACGTCCAAATCCAGGGAGATCGGGAGCAATCACGGGGCCGATCTTTTTTTGTTCCCACTCTTGGATCAATGGAACGAGCGAGTCTGCTGCTCCCCATAAACCATGGAGTAAAATGATAGGTGTACCCGAGCCTTTCGTCTCAAGTGTCGCAAGGTTTCCACGGCGATTTCGAATGAGAGGTGGTGTGGACTGATTGTAATGGGATAAGCGATAATCTACATCTGCGATCACATGTGGCAAGATAGAAGATACGGTGAGTGGCTTTTGGAGCACTTTCTGTACACTCTCACCTGGCCGGTCGTCGTGAATAATAAAATGGAGTGTTTCTTTAGGAAAGCCCATCTCTTCACCAAGTAGGGACCATTCTTCACGTAGACGAGTGATCGAATGATGTTTTTGTGGAAGGTTCACTCGCAACTCATGAAAGAGATGATAAAAGAGGCCTTCAATATCAGGCGCATCCTTTTTTTCAGACAGCATATAGTAGGTATCGCTTGTGGGTTCAGGCTGATCGACTAGCCGATGAATGAGGCGGGCGACATCACTTTTGCTGACGAGTGGTAACCAATGATCTTCTTCTTTCGGCAAGGCTTTTACTTGATCTCTGCGAATAAGGTCGACAAAGAGACCAAGCGCACTTAGTTGTTCATTCTCCCCTGTGTGGATATCCCCAATGACTGTGGAGGGATTAACGACAGATAAAGGAAGGTTGATCTCTCTTGTTTGCTGACGAATAAGCAAGTCAGCGGCAAATTTCATCTGTTCATATGCTCCTAATTCAGGATAGAGGGAGGGAATATGGTATGGATCAAGGGTAAGGTCCACGTTTTGTTCATTATAGGGACTTTGATACCCAACCACATGGATGAAATGGTTGAAAGAAGGATTGGTTTGTTTTATTTTTTTGCATAGTTCCATTAACTCTTGAGCGGAGTCGAGAAAAACCTTCTGGGCGCTCTGTGGATCGAGAGTAATATCCATGGGTCCTCCGGCATGAATGATGGTATCACTCATTAGAACTTGCTTTCTTCCTTCGGCATTTAATCCGAGTTCCTTCTGAGTGAGGTCGCCGAAGATGGGGTGTACGTCCTTATCTTTTAGAGAGAGTTCCTCTTGTAGGTGGAGGAATTTTTCTTTGGAGCGCAGTAGAAGGAGCACGGTATGCTGACTTTTCAGGAGGTGTTTGAGAACTTCTTTACCAATAAATCCAGTTGAGCCGGTTAATAAAATCGTGGACATCATCATCTCACCTTTATCCAGTTATTTTTAGTACTATGTAGTACTAGTTGAGGGTAAAAAAAATTAATGAAACAAGGAAGGAATCATGAGGGTGTAGTCCTCAATATAGCGAGCATCACCCGTGATTTCAGCCATCATCAAGGCTCCTTCCAAAGAAGCGAGTATGAAGCGGGCTGTTTTCTCTTCGTGTATCTCGTGGGTGAACTCTTTCTTCTCGCTTCCTGTGCGAATCAACTGTTGCAGAAAGGGAAGGAGGTCCGTAAAAAACTGACTCACTACTTTCTGTATGGTAGTTGATTGCTGTGACGCTTGGAGATAGAGGGAGATAAAAGGGCATCCATATGGATTATCCTCATCCTCTTGGCATTCCTCCTGTGTGATCAAAGTGTGCAAGTGAGCCAGTTTAGCGACGGCCGATGTATTCGTATCAGTTAGAATGGTCTCTAAACCAGTTGTAAACTGTGCGATTCTCCATTGAAGCACACCGATCGCTAAATCTTCTTTGGTCTTAAAGTGATAGTAGATGTTGGACTTGGATACATTGCTCGCTTTGACTACTTCATCCATGCTGGTGAGGTGGTATCCTCTTTGGAAAAAGAGCAAGGCGGCGACCTGAATAACATGTTCGCGATTGGTTAATTTTTTCGTGTTCATAGTAGTACTATATAGTACTAATCGAGGAGGTGTCAATAGAAAACTGAAAAAAAGTTAGCACTGTCGACTCTTTCTGTTCTCTTCTCTTTTCATGAATTGATTCTTTTCCCTCTTGCTTTGTTCATCCTATTCAGTTACGATAAGATTATCTATATAAAGGAGGTGAAAGGGATTGTATATTGGTATGAATGGACAGTACCTGACATGGACGGTGGAAATCGTTACCATAACGCATGAATTTGCTAATAACGGGACACGTCTGCCCATTTTTCGCTGTTCAAACCGATATACAAGTACCCTTTCACCACTCGGCAAGTAGGACGTTGGTAACAGGAATCTTTGCTATCCTTGAATCAAGGACGAAGATGAATGAGAGAAGGGATTCTCTTTGCTTACGGGAAGCTTCTAGCATAGGATGAACGATATGATGGCGTTCTTACGCTATGTCGCTCGATTCTTCCGTTGACAAAAGAAGCCTCTCACTCATGAATCCTGATCCAGCCATCGTCTGTTTCTAAAGAAGAGCTTTTGGTTATTTTAAAAAAAGCAAAAGACTTCTTGTGGGGTGAATTTGAATACGTCCCAAAGCCGCGGACAAGGTACTTGTATCTCAAGACCTTGTCCGCGGCTTTTTTATGTGGAAGGAGAAGCAAACATGATCGTTTGTGCGATGAATCAATTAGGAAAAATGTACGGTGGTAGCTGGGTGCTCAAAGGACTGAGCGCAGAAATTAAAGAGGGCGAGCGTATTGGACTCGTAGGTGCCAATGGAAGCGGGAAGACCACCTTACTCAAATGTTTGTCTGGTGTGGAGCGCCCTGATGAAGGAGATGTTTTTCTTCAGAAAGAGGCAGTAGTTGGCTACCTTGCCCAAATACCTATTGGGGAAAAGGAAGCAACTGTTCATCAGGTATTACGAGCTCCCTTCCATTCTTTATTACAAGTGGAACAGCAGATTGAACAGGTAACTGCAGAAATGAGTGAAGTGGGAAGCAGCAACCCCGATCGTCTGGAGAAGCTCCTTGCACGATATGATCGCTTACAGCACCAATTTGAAGAAGAAGGCGGCTACCAGATGGAGGCGGAGATCGCTAATGTGGCCAACGGTTTGGGATTAACACCTTTACTGGATCAGCCGTTTCACCAACTGAGTGGAGGAGAGAAGACGAAGGTGGGTCTGGGGACGGTGTTATTATCTCAACCCAAGTTACTTCTCTTGGATGAACCCACCAACCATTTGGATTTACATGCGATCGAATGGCTTGAAGGGTTTATCGAGCAATTTACAGGGGCAGTGGTGATTGTTTCGCATGATCGCTATTTCCTCGACCGAACCGTTACGCAAATATGGGATATGGAAGAAGGGGAGCTAACGACCTACAAGGGCCATTACTCCACCTTTGTGGAAGCGAAGGAAGAAGCGTTGCTTCGTCAATTTGCTAACTATGAGGAGCAACAGAAAAGAATCAAGAAGATGAAAGAGGCTATCAAGCGCTTACGAGAGTGGGCCAACCAAGCCAATCCACCCAATGATGCTTTGCATCGGCGTGCCAAAAGCATGGAGAAAGCATTGAATCGCATGGAAAAAGTAAAGCGGCCTGTCTTGGAGAAGAAAAAGATGGGGTTATCCTTTGGCAAGGAAGAACGAAGTGGAAAGGACGTCTTTCTCTTCGAAGAAGTGGAGAAGTGCATGGGTGGACGTACCCTTTTTCAACAAGTAAATTTACAGGTGCGATTTCAAGAGCGCATTGCGATGGTGGGAGAGAATGGCGCAGGGAAGTCGACCTTGTTAAAGATGATGTTAGGCGAAGCAGAACCAGACAGGGGAAAGGTTCATGTGGGAAGTGGAGTGAAGATCGGTTACCTCTCTCAAATGGGATTGGAAGGATACGATCAGGAGACGGTACTCTCTGCTTTTCGCGATCAGGTTCCGGTGGATGAAGGGAAAGCAAGGCAATTGCTCGCGCGCTTCCTTTTCCATGGTTATGCTGTCTTCCGTCAGGTGAAGGATTTGAGCGGTGGAGAGCGAATGCGGCTTCGTCTGGCTCAGTTGATGCATCAGGAAGTGAACACGCTTGTTTTGGACGAACCCACCAATCACTTGGATATTGATTCACGTGAGGTGCTGGAAGAGGCACTGCAAGACTTCACAGGAACCATCTTTGCTATATCGCACGATCGCTATTTCATCAACAAGTTGTTTCAGCGCATCTACTGGTTGGAGAATCATGCCTGTACCCGCTATGAGGGGGACTATGATGAAGCAAAGCGCAAGCGAGCGGAGTTGAGGAAGTAAGCGGATGGCTAGGGGTGGCAAAACGATTGGAAACAGCCTGCTTAGGTGATATACCTTGAGCGGGCTGTTTAACATGGAATAGGTTAGAGAAGTGGCACACGATAGGATGTCTGCGAACCTCATCAATTTACAGCGATAGAAAATTTATTAAGAACCATTTTTACTAAGGTAGTGATATCCCGATAGAGAGCAACGGGTAGGTCATACTTGATTATTCATCTCAGTATGGATAATTTACAGTCGGAGCTTCGAGAGGAAAGCATGGTTGACGCCTTCTTAACAGCAGTTTATAATATAACTAACGAACGGTAGGTAGTCAGGAGGAAGGATCATGACAGCCAATGCAATCAAAGAGGTTTCAAAATCACTCTTTGCTCGGCATGGATACGAAGGAACTTCGCTAGCGAAGATTGCACAAGGGGTGGGAATTAAGAAATCTTCCATCTATGCGCACTTTGAAAACAAAGAAGCACTTTTTTTAGCGGTGCTAGAAGATGTAGTCAATCAGGATCTTTTCTCGCTAAATGAGTTTGTGAAGAAAACCAAGCAGGAATCATCCGAGAAACGGCTCTATCAGCTGATCAAAGAGATTAGTCAGCAGTACCGTGATGAGACGGAGCAGTCCTTTTGGATGCGTGCGGTATTCTTTCCGTGTCCGTCACTGAAAGAGAAGATCCAAGAGCGAATTGCTACGTACGATCAGAAATTCATTAATATTGTTCATCACCTCTTTCAAGAGGGGATTGATGCAGGGGAAATGAAAGAAGGGGATGTGGAAGAGATGACCCTCGCCTACTGCTGCGTATTGGATGGTCTCTTGATTGAGATTCAGTACCTTGATGAACCGCAGATTCAGAAGCGGATGGATTCGATTTGGAAAATTTTCTGGGCAGGGGTAAAAGTATCCTAATGGATGATGAAAATTATTTTTGCTATTTAACAAACGAACGATCGTTAGTTCATCGGGAGGAGGAAACCATCATGATGAAAAAAGCTTGGCTTTATGTTTTTTTCGGTGGTGTATTGGAAGTGGGATGGGCCATGGGGCTCAAATATGCGGATCATTGGCTCTTTTGGGGAATAACGGCGGCATTGATCGGGCTTAGCTTTTATTTTGTTTCCAGCGCCATCAAGGTACTGCCGATTGGTACCGTTTATGCCGTCTTTACCGGATTGGGTTCTTTTTTTATGGTGTTCGTGGGCATCTTATTTTTAGGAGAGCCAGCAACTTGGACACGGATTTTCTTCGCTTTCATACTCATTATTGGGGTGGTCGGACTCAAATGGTCGTCTAGTGATGAGACCGAGGAAGAGCCGATGCAGGAGAGATATGAAGCGTAAAACAATGGAGTGAAGTGGGTACGTTGAATATGGAGGAGGGAGTGTTATGGTGTGGGCTATCTTATTTGTAGCCGGTTTGATGGAAGTGGCGTCCGTGACGATGCTGAAGCTTTCCGATGGGTTGAAACGCAAAGGCTTCGTTTTGCTTTTTATGATAGCAATGGCGCTCAGCTTTTTCCTGCTTTCTTGGTCTCTGCAATCTTTGCCTCTCGGAACGGCTTACGCGATTTGGACGGGGATCGGCGCCGCTGGCAGTATTATCGTGGGAATGCTCTTCTTTCACGAGTCGCGCGATGGGTGGCGGATCTTATTTTTGTCCATGGTGGTGATC
Source organism: Mechercharimyces mesophilus (assembly GCF_059818345.1). NCBI lineage: Bacteria > Bacillati > Bacillota > Bacilli > Caryophanales > Thermoactinomycetaceae > Mechercharimyces > Mechercharimyces mesophilus. Next base: position 343,644 of record NZ_JCBAPH010000001.1, read on the forward strand.
GGTGTCATGGGGCTCAAATTTGCGACGACCGCGTGAAAGAGAAGTTTCGTGAACGAGTAAGAATTTTCCTTTTTGTAAAAGATGCACCCGAGATGATCTAGCGTTGTGGCGCAGAACATAGCGGGAGCATCTTTTATTTGTTTTCCGTTGTGTAAGATTTTTTCGATATTTGTTTCTGTATTATAGGGAAATGGTCACCATCCATCGAAATGTTTTCTACATATATCCTTATCTTTACAAGATGAAGCATAGATGGAGGCACGTTTTATGCGTCGACCCTTGTTTGTACTCGCTGTTGGTATGATTATGGGGATCAGCTTAGCTAATACACTCTCTCTTATCTTATGGTTGATCCTTATGGGTGGAGGGATCGCTCTAGGTAGTCTTCTCTTCTATCGCTGGCATCGTTTGTTCTTTCTTCCCTGCTTACTCTTTGCTGTGGGTTTAGGTGGCGCTTATTTTACTGTGGTAGATGATGATAACCGTTCCTATCTGTCACAAGTATTTCAACAAGAAGGACCCCTTCAAGCAGTGCTTATCGGCAAGATCCATCATGCTCCTACAGTGGATGGTGACCGACTTCGCTTTCAATTACAAACAGAAGAGGTTCTCTACCAGGAGAGGTCCTTCTCTGTCCCATCGGAAAAAGTAGTGGTCTCTGTTCGCTTACATACGCAGGAAGAGAAAGAAGTCGCCAGGCGGTGGGTGCGCGATATGAAAGTGGAGGTTCCAGCAGAATTACGCCTGCCGGCAGAAAGAAGGAATCCAGGTGCGTTTGACTATCGTTCTTATCTCTACCAACAGCACATTCATTGGACAGCATTTGGGGAGGGACTGGGTCAGATTCAGGTTGAATCTACTGAGGGAGGATGGATGCGCCTAACGGATTCATTGCGATCGATCCTTCAAGAAAAGGTTTCTACTCTCTACCCATCCGACACAGCAGGAATTATTGCAGGGATGCTATTAGGGGAACGTGAAGAGGTTCCAAGCGAGGTAGAGGAAGATTTGAAACGGCTGGGGTTGGTCCATATCCTCGCCATCTCGGGTTTGCATGTGGGAGTACTGGTGGCTTGTCTGTTCCAAGGATTAAAGTGGATTGGCGTGACGCGAGAGAAGTCGGCTCTCTGTGCTCTGTTGTTTCTCCCTTTGTATGTGACACTAACAGGGGCGGGTGTCCCTGTTGTGCGTGCTGCGGTGATGGCTGGAATGGTACTGGTTTCTGTCATGTTCCGTCGCTATAAAGACCCTCTGTCCTTCTTGGGATTGGCGGCGCTCGTTCTCCTATTGTGGGACCCCTATACGCTTTTTCAAGCAGGCTTTCAGTTATCTTTTACGTTGACGTTGGCGCTCGTGATAGGAGTGGGCCCACTCCAACGCCTCCTTCCCGGGGCGAAGTGGTTTACTTCACTTGTAGCCGTTACGTTGGTGGCACAGATAGCTTCTTTTCCGTTGGCAATTACCCACTTTCATCAATATTCTCTTCTTTCTTGGATAGCCAATCTATTGCTTGTTCCATTGGTCAGTTTGTTCGTGATCCCGTTGGCTTTCCTCTCCCTTCTTTTTAGTTTTCTCCCGCTTGGTATAGCAACGGTGGCTGCTTTTCTTTCTTCTTCTGTTCTTTCACTTTTGCTTACTCTATCGGAAACCATGGCCGGATGGCGAACTTTCCATCTGAATTGGCGTCCGCCCCCGCTAGAGTGGCTCGCTTTATATAGTGCAGGTTGTGTTGCCCTGTTTTTTGCCTGGACAGGCGATTGGTACTACAGGAAAGGGATACGGCTTCTTTCTTGTCTGCTCATGGTTGGACTCTGCTTCTATGCTTATCAACCGTGGGAGCGTGATCATCTGCGTATCACCTTCTTGGATGTGGGACAAGGCGATTGTATTGTGATCGAAACACCAGAGGAGCAAACCATTCTCATTGATGGTGGAGGGATGCTTCCCTTCCCACGAGCGCAATGGCAAGAGCGAGATGATCCGTACGAAGTAGGCAAGGATGTCGTTCTCCCTTACTTGGCCTACCGTGGCATTCAAACGATTGACCTTCTGATCCTCTCGCACGGAGACCAAGATCACATCGGGGGTTTGTCTGCTGTGGTCGATGAGCTCCCTGTGAAGCGAGTTATTCGCAATGGTCGTCCAGCAGAGAGTGATCACGAGAAATCTTTAATGTCTATACTGCAGAAGCAGGAGAGTGATATTTATAGAGGAGGAGCAGGCATTAAAGAACAATTAGAACCTCATGTATCACTAATGATTTTGCATCCCTCGTTGCAGGAAGTTCCCTCTGTCCAATATCAGGAAGGAAGCAATAATGACTCGGTGGTTGTGTGGCTTTCTGCATATGAAAAAACCTTTCTTCTCACAGGAGATATTGAAAGAGAGGCAGAAGAAGAGATTCTTTCCCGTTGGAGTGTTTCGCAGGTTGACGTGTTAAAAGTAGCGCATCATGGTAGTAAGACATCAACCAGCCATGCTTGGTTAGATCAAGTGAGTCCGCAATATGCCGTTATTTCGGTGGGAGAAAAGAACCGCTACGGTCATCCAGCTCCTGAAGTGATCGCGCGTCTTAAAACGAGTGGAGCCTCTCTATTTCGGACGGATATACAAGGAGCTATTACGTTTTTAGTCTCTGAAAAAAAGATGAGAGTGCAGACTATGAGAAGAGATGAAGGTGAGGGGCCTATGATAGAATAAGGAGATCCGGAAGAAAACCTTTCTTCTAAAAAAAATGCTTTAAAACAATGTTTTCCAGCAACTTCTTGTAAAAAATGAACGTCTACAAAGATAGGAGGGATGACAGATGGAGGAGGTGAATCGGGCGAAACGGGCGATCAATGGAGATCGAGAGGCGATGATCCAGCTACTCCGAGATTTAGAGACCCCATTATACCAAACCGCCTACTATCTCATGGGAAATGAACACGATGCCATGGATGCGACACAAGAAGCACTCTTGCGTATTTATAGAAAAATCCATACATTCCAAGGACAGTCCAAATTAGAAACTTGGGCGCAACGGATTGTGACCAATATTTGCATGGATGCCTTTAGGCGCCGCAAGAAAACAGTTCCCTTGTTAGAAGAAGTTGAGCCCGTGGATGCCCACGCACAAATGGAAATGGAAAAGCGAGATGTTACCCAAGATTTGCAGGAGGCCATCAGCCGCTTACCGGATCACCAACGTGCCGTCGTGGTGATGCGTCATATGCAAGATTATAGTTATCAGGAGATCTCTGAGGCTCTGGGCTTACCACTAAACACGGTTAAATCTCATTTATTTCGTGCCAGGAATCAACTCAAAGATTGGCTAGCCAACTACGATGAAGGAGGTGGAAGGCATGAAGTGCGATAATGCACGTGAATCTCTTCAGTACCGGCTAGATGGTGCTTTGTCTCCTGAAGAAGAGCGAGAGTTAACGGCTCATTTGGCGAAGTGTCCAGCTTGTCAGGAAGAAGAAAGCAAGCTGATGCATTTGGAAGAAATGCTGTCTCAACTCCCCTCCGTCCAGCCTCCAGTAAGCATTGTAGAGCAGCTAATCCCCCAATTGGAAGAAGAGAGTACCACTTTGGACAAGGGAGTAGAGAAAAAGAAAAATAAACCTTCCTTCTTTCATGCGAAGCGAAGATGGTGGTTGGGTGGTGGCATCGCTGCAGCCATTTTGCTTACCTTTCTCTCATGGCAGGGAGATGTTTTGGGTCCAGCGGACACCGGCTCCGAGTACACACAACAGATGGAGACCATCCCTTCGCAAGAAGAGGGCGATCAGTCAGAGGAAGGTCCTGGTGTAAGTAGCTTCTCTGATGAGGAACCTGATCAGCAAGGAGAGGGAACAGAGCAAGGGACGGCGAGTCCACAAGAAGTACAAGTGGTTTATTCCCCCGATCGCCAGTACCGGGCAATCGTACAAACCCGTCAGCTCATCATTTTCACGGCTGAGGGAGAAGAATGGTTTCGTTCCGAAGAGTGGGGAATTGATCAACAAGCGAAAGTGGAGTGGGAAACAGAAGAACATCTTTCTGTACACATTTACCCTCGCGTAGATGATATCTCAGGCATGAAGCCAAGTGAGACGCGCGTCATTAATGTGAAAGAAAAGACGGAAACGGTGGAATAAGAAGGAACGACAACTCGTTTTCGGTTCTGGTGGAATACGAGAAAGTGCACCAGTGCATCCTGAGCCACCAATAATATCCCGTATGGATTCTTGTGGAAAGGGTCACTTTGATGGAGAAGAAACGTACGCAGCTGTATAATGGATGATAAGAGACGGAAGTGGACGGTGAGAGAAGCCTACTTCCGCTTTTTCTTGTAAAGGGTTGCTGGAGGAGGGAAGTCATTCATGCCATCATCATTATTTCGATCGATTCGACAAGGGAAGTTTTCACCTGTCTATCTCTTTTATGGTAGTGAATCGTTTCTGATGGAAGAGGCGTGTCATTTATTAAAGGTAAAAGCACTACCGGAAGAGGAACCTGATTTTCATCTAGTGGAACGTGATCTGGAAGAAGAACCGATTCAAGCACTCATCCAAGAAGCCGAGACACCCTCTTTTTTTGGAGGACGGCGAGTCATATTGGGGAAAAATGCCTCATTCCTTACTTCTGCGACGAAAAAAGCGAAGGTGGAACATGATGTGGAGGCGTTACATCAATATATCCAGGACCCCTATTTGGAAAACATTCTTGTTCTTTGTGTGGTGGCGGAAAAACTGGATCAACGAAAAAAAATGGTGAAAGCGCTGTTGAAGGAAAGTACAGCCGTCCAGTTTGCTCCATTGGAAGGAAAAGAATTAATGAAATGGGTGGAAGAGCGGTTGAAAAAAGAAGGGAAAACCGCAAGCTCTGATACCGTGAAGCGCTTTATCCAAAGAGTAGGGACCAATCTATACCTGTTGGACAATGAGTGCAAGAAGCTGGTTACTTATGCTGGCGAGGAGCAGGAGATTACGATGGAGATGGTGAAGGCATCTGTTCCGCGGACGTTGGAACAGGATGTCTTTAAGTTGGTAAACTGTGTAGCGGGTCGCAAAGGGAGAGAGGCGCTTGCCATTTTGGATGACCTCTTTCTTAATCGGGAAGAGCCCCTACGTATTTTGGTTCTCTTGACGCGGCAAATTCGCTTGATTCTTCAAGTGAAGGTGTTGGGTGCACAAGGTCTACCAGACAAGCAGATTGCGCAGCAACTGAATGTTCATCCCTATCCTGTGAAGTTGGCCAGGGGGCAGGGTGAATCCTTCTCGATGGAAGGTCTACGGTCATTTTTAGCGATGGCAATAGAGACCGATCAGGCGATCAAATCGGGGCGGATAGAGAAGACATTTGCCTTGCAACGTCTCATCTTACAGGATGTTACTTCGTCGGCACGTGAGTAAGAGAAAAGTCGCTTACCTCAGTTAAGCGGCTTTTCTTCTACTAGCACCTTCCTTATTTTTGTATATTGAAAGTACATGGCCAGTCGCCAAGGAAGAAGCATTCCAAATGCGAGCAAAAAGAAGACAGCGCCTGTTTGTGCGATAGTAATATGGGCTTCTACGTATTGATGTAAGACCAGCCGTACCACCAATAAGCTTAAGAGAATGGCCACAAAGGCTTTGGAACGGGAGAGGTACACGTCTGATTCTCGGATCTCCATAGCAGAGGTGCGAATTAAGGGATAAGCAAAGAAGATCGCCCCACAAGCAAAGGCGAGGAGTGCCCAGGAAAGAGGAATGCGGGTAAAAGGAAAGAAAAACATAAAGAAGCCCGTACTCATTCCCATTGGAGGCAGGAGAATTTTCTTTGCTGTAATGGGTTTGTTAGCTGATTTTAGACGAACAATGGCGGCTATACTGCCCATCATGATGGCAAAAGCGGTAGCCACATACGGAAAATAAGAGGGAAGGGTTGGCATGATTGTCAAACTCCTTTCATCATAATGCATAGAATAGCAAATGGTATGTATCGCTTAATCAGGGTTATCGATGAAGATCTCCACCTGATGAAACTGAATTTTTGACTCAGTGAAATTATAATCCTTTTGATGGAAGAAAGATAATTACTCCTCTTCTTCATGGAAGAGAGCGCAGGGAATCTCTGAGGAGGTCTTGACAACGTTCCTGTGCAACCGCCTGAGCAGGCGGTTCCCGGACCTTCCATCAGGTTAGGGGAGTACGACACTCCCCTGCTGTGCCTACTTTCATCCAGGGCATGTGCTACTGAATCAAACAGGTTTTCTAAGCGCAAATAGAGCTACTGGACTCATTCTATCACAAACGAGGTGTGAAGCGATTGGAGCTTGCATCGGGAAGATGTCCATTGTATGATAGTGTTACCATTTTGACTCGGTTAAGGGTCATTCATACGAAGCGTTGAAGAAGAAGAGTAGCAAGGGTGGGACTGTCGCAGAGAGTTGGCGGACGGTGCAAGCCAATCAGTCTTCCTTGTGAATGGGCTTCCGAGCTATTTTCCGCTAAAGGATTCGGCTTTTTAGTGGAAGATCGGTACTGGTCGTTATCCAGTAAGCGCACCAAATGTTGGTGAAGCAGGGTGGTACCGCGGGTAATCTCGTCCCTTTTGGGGAACGGGATTTTTTTATTTTCCAAAAAAGTGAGGAGCGTAATTACGATGAAACGGATTTTATCGGGGAGTCAACCAACAGGCAACCTTCATTTAGGAAATTACTTGGGAGCATTGCAACAATATATCAATCTTCAATCAGAAGGGGAAGGGTTTTATTGTGTTGTTGATTTACATGCATTAACGCTACCGCAAGATCCGGAGGCACTGCGGCAAAAAACGATGGAATTAGCTACGTTGTATGTAGCCGCGGGTTTGGACCCTAATCAAGCGACCCTGTTTGTACAGTCGCACGTACCAGCTCACACGGAGGCCGCGTGGTTATTGCAATGTATTGCACGTATGGGTGAATTGAATCGGATGGTGCAATTTAAGGAGAAAGGTAAAGAATCTGAGACGGCAGGCGTCGGTCTGTTCACGTATCCCGTATTGCAAGCAGCAGACATTCTGCTCTACGATGCGGATGTGGTACCCGTGGGCGAAGACCAGAAACAACATATTGAATTGACGCGTGATTTAGCTGAACGTTTTAATCATCGCTTTGGTGACGTATTGAAGTTACCCGAACCATTGATTCGTGAGCAAGGTGCACGGATTATGGGTTTGGATAATCCGGTTAAGAAAATGAGTAAGAGTGCAGAAAGTGCGGGGAACTATATTAATTTAATGGAAGAACCGAAAACGATCATGAAAAAAATGAAACGAGCGGTAACGGATTCGGAAAATCTGGTTCGCTATGATCCGGAGCATAAGCCTGGCGTAAGCAATCTGTTGGAGATTCATAGTCTTTTGTCGAACGAGCCGATCTCTACTTTGGAAGAGCGTTTTGGAGAGGCTGGTTATGGCAAGTTGAAAATAGAGACGGCAGAGGTCGTGATTGATCATCTGACTCCTCTACAAGAGCGTTATAGACAGTTGGAGCAATCGGGGGAGATCAAAGAGATTCTGGCTACAGGTGCAGCACGTGCCAATGAAGTGGCAGGTGAGGTACTGGAGAGAATGCGCCAAGCTGTAGGATTGATAGCACCGTTTAAATAATATACAGAACTAAAAAAGCGACCCAATCGGGTCGTTTTTTAGTTCTAGAGGCTGTTGTATTTTTGCGTGAGGCGGGATTTTTGACGGGCAGCTGCATTTTTGTGCAACAAGCCTTTGGTCACGCCTTTGTCCAATTTGCGGAGTGCATCTTGGAGCAATGGTTGTGCAGCCTCTTTATTTTGCTTTTCAACAGCAACCAAGAATTTTTTTACCGATGTACGTAGTGCAGATTTTTGCATAGCACGGTGTTCACGGCGCTTTTCATTGGTTTTCGTCCGTTTCACAGCAGATTTAATGTTTGGCATCTGGTTCACCTCCTAAGAAGCGATATACGCTATCCCTAGTCGAACAACACCCTGCATTCTACCATGGGTACGACGAAAACGCAAGATGGGGAATAAAAGAGGCGGGTGTTTGGAAAAAATGGGGAGGAACGTGGTGACACAAGCAATGAGGGGGTTCATTCATGGCAAAAGAAGAAATGATGGATGGTGCGTTAAGTGACATTAGTAGTTATGGCATTCGTACCGATCTAGCAAGAGAAGCACATGATATAGCCACGCAAGAACAACCCGGTGACGCAGGTATTCCCGGGGTTGAAACGGAGGAGCATGAGCAAGACGGCATTACAACGAGCTGGATTCGCATTCGTGAAGAGGATGCTGCTAATAAGATGGGTAAGATGCCAGGACTTTATCTTACCTTGGAGATACCTGGTTTGCGCAGTAAAGATTCCAACCTTCAATCACGTGTAACGGCTCAATTTGCTGCCGCTTTCGCTCGTTTTTTAGAGGAATCCAACATCTCACCCAACGCCTCCGTCTTGGTGGTGGGCTTAGGGAACTGGAATGTGACCGCTGATGCGCTTGGCCCCTTTGTCGTTAAGCACTTAATGGTGACCCGTCACTTGTTTCAATTGATGCCAGAGCAAGTGGAGCGTGGCTATCGCTCCGTAAGTGCGATCTCACCCGGTGTCTTGGGTACGACAGGGGTGGAGACGAGTGAAATTATTCATGGATTGGTAGAGAAGTCACAGCCTGACGTCGTCGTGGCGATCGATTCGCTTGCTTCACGGGCATTGAGTCGTGTGTATACGACCATCCAGATTGCCGATACAGGCATTAATCCTGGCTCTGGAGTGGGCAATAATCGCAAGGGACTAACGAAAGAAACACTTGGACGGCCGGTGATTGCGATCGGGATTCCTACTGTGGTGGATGCAGTCACGATTACACATGATACGATCGACTTTATCTTAGCCCATTTGCAGAGGCAGATGTCCAACGAGCAGCCAACCAACCCTTTGGACCCACTCAACCGTGCAAGTGTACGGGAACTGCAGGGCATTGATGTGGGAGAACAGACGAGAAGTGATTTGTTGGGTCTGTTAGGGAGTTTGGATGAGAATGAGAAGCGCGGGTTGATCCGCGAAGTGCTCAGCCCTTTAGGGCAAAACTTGATCGTAACTCCCAAAGAAGTGGATGCGTTTATTGGCGATATGGCTAAGCTGATCGCAAATGGACTCAACTGTGCCCTGCATGAAGCGGTTACGATGGATAATGTGGCAGCCCACACCCATTAACGGGTTGGATGCGCAATCTTCTATGAGTGGATATTGGTGGAAGTAAGAGTTGGAGGAAGTGAAAAAGGGGAGAAGCAACTCTCCTGATTTTCCATTTCAGCTCTTGCTCCTTGTCTTCTCATAAACATCTCGTCTTCTTTTTTCGGTTCTACTCTATCTTTCATTTACATACGCTCTTTTTAAGAGACAGGCAGAGAAAGAAGGGTTGAGATGTGGGAATGGGGAATCGAGGAGCCGGGTTTACAGAGGTGAACTTATCTAGGCCGCGGGCGCGTCAGATGGTGGTCATGATTATATTAGGAATGGCGAGCATTTTAGTGGTAAGTGGACTCTTTGCTATGGCAGAAGCAGAGAGAAGTGTATCTGGGACGAGCTTAGGGAAGATTACGGCTCATTTATCCGTAGAGACCTTGGTACAAGGGATGGGGAGGGAGATTCCTTATCTTCACTCGACGGAGGGCATTCAGCAAGACGAAGGGATGTTCTCGCGGTTTTTCTTTGAAATGGTGACAAGTGTAAACCCCACAGACCCGCGCACGTTCTTGGGGGGCGAACTACCGGGGTTTGCCCTTTTTGATACAGAAATTGTGGTTGCAGGTGAAGGGGTTGATTATACCTCTGTCCCTATGGAATCGGCTCCGCCTGCAGAACTGGAGAAGGCATTGATTCCGGACGAGGCAGCAGAAATAGTAGAAGCCAATCAAGAAAGTGAGGAAAAGCCGGTCGCTAATGCGACCGGGGCCAATCGGGTATTTATCTACCACACCCACTATAACGAATCCTATTTACCCCACTTAAAAGGGAAGAAAGAAGCAAATAAAGCGTATGACAACAAGACCAATATCACGATGGTAGGGAAGCAACTAGAAAAGGAGTTAGAACAACTGGGAATTGGAGCGCAAGTATCGGATCAGCAGTACAAAGAAGAGTGGGCAAGGCTTTATGGAGCCTCTCGTAAAACCGTGGTGCAGGCCATGGAAAAAGATGATGACTTGCAATACTTTATTGATATTCATCGCGATTCGCAAAGGCGCGATAAGACGACCAAGGAGATTAACGGGCAAACCTATGCACGCGTGGCCTTCGTGATTGGGACGGCCCATGAGAATTGGGAGACGAATGAAGCGTTTGCTCTGCAGTTGCATGAGAAGTTAGAAGAGCTTTATCCTGGTTTATCCAAAGGGATCTTTCGTAAAAGTCGATCGATGGGAAATGGAGAGTACAATCAGTCATTGTCTTCCAAAGCAATCTTAGTGGAGATAGGTGGAGTGGACAACAAGATGGAGGAGGCTTATCGAGCGACGGAAGCCATGGCCCATGCCTTGGCGGAGATTCATTTTCAAGCAACACCGGTTGATGCAAACATCACGGACGAGTGAGGGGATAACGTTGCGATATTCAGGTCAGGTTACGCTTCTGCTGGTCGTACTCCTCTTTGGGATTTTTCTAGGAATCGATACAGCAGAGGATAGTATGCAAGAGATGCAAGGTCAAGAAGGAGCATCACAAGCGCTAGAGATTCGCTCGGAGGATGGTTGGGTGGAGATCGAGGTGCTAGGAGAGGAGTTTGAGGCGGAATCTCCAGTGGATAAAATTAATATCCGAGCGGTAGATACGATCAAGGATCAAACCGATGAGGCCGTTATGAACTCCTCCAATCGCTTGGCGACATGGGGGAATCAGGTTGGAAGTGGACTGGAAGAGGGGGCGCGTTCCACCCTCGCGAAGATCCTCGCGTTGTTTAACGAGCAGGAACAAGAGCAAGAGTATCGCGGAGTCTCCCCATTTGAACCGGGGGAGCGTGACTGAGAGGGACGACCTTCCTTGGCGAGCGCGGGGAGAGGCACCTTTGCAAAGCCTGCCATTTATTTATGAAGGAAGAATCGATTGCTAAACAATGGCTCATTCATCCCCCGAAAATGTACCGCTAAACTAGCGGTATATTTTTTGGGGGATTTATATAATTAAAATTTTGTTTAATATTGGCTTTTATATCTAAATTCCCTTGTATAAAAACATTATTTATAAAAATAATAAAAAATAGATCATTCTGTTTTCAATGTAAAATTTCTATTATATAATCGTTAAAAGGGATTAAACTGTAGTCCTTTGAGGAATAAAAACCTTGATGGCAGGGGCTCATATACATACAAATACTATTATTCCGAAAAAAAATAATTGACAATAGACTATGACTAATATAGCCTAAGAAATAGATATATAACCTCTATTTTCATAAAATATTAATATTAACCTATATTCGTTGCATCTGATTAGAGTGCATCATCCTAGTAACGATCGCACACAGAGGTTGTTATCTGACCTACCCTAGGTCGAAAGGAAAATAAAAAAAGAGAGAAGGGTGACAGATGGCAGCAGCGAATTGTTTGGTTTGTAAATCGGAAGTGGAGATTGAAGAGAATGCGATGACGGGTGAGATTGTTGAGTGCTTATCTTGTGGACAGGAACACGAGGTTCAATCTACTGATAGTGGTTTAAAAGTAGAACTAGCTCCCGAAATTGAAGAGACTTGGGGAGAGTAAAGAAGGTTGGAAAATGAGTGTTCATAATAAAGCAATCTTACTTTGTGTAACCAAATTGCGTGAGGAAGAAAAGCGAATCCACCGCCTTCTAGAGAATATGGGTGTGAAGGTAGAAATCAATTTGGATTCAATGGAATTGCCCTTGTACAGAAAAGAGGAGAAGCGGCATACACTCGCTCTTGTGCGGTGTTTGTCGCAAAAAAAAGCTTTGAGTCGGTCTCTCCTACTCGAGTTATCCGGAGTGGAAACGATTAATTCAGTTAAAGCCATTACCATCTGTACGAACAAGATTCATCAAGCGATTCTCTTTCAGAAATATCATATTCCTCATCCTCGATTTAAGATTGCTTTTAATGAGGAGAATATATACGAAGCACAAGATGAATTGGGAACGGAATTCGTGATTAAACCAGAAAGCTCCTCCTGGGGAAGAGGGATTGCACGGATTGCCGGAAAGGAAAGTTTGGATAGTTGGCTCGCAGCCAGAGAGTCACTTGACCCGCGAAAGAACTCTTTTCCAGTATTGGTTCAAGAGTATATCGAGAAAGGCGACTTTGATATTCGCGTGGTGATTGTGGGCGATAAGCCAATCGTTTCTTTCCGAAGAGTTTCCATGGATAATTGGAAAACCAACACGCACCTTGGAGCCGATATAGAAATCATTGAGATGAATGAGAAGATTGAATCCATTTGTCGGCAAGTGGTGGGTGTGCTGGGAGAAGGGATCTACGGACTAGATCTCTTTTATGATTATAGAAGGCAATGCTACTTAGTATGTGAGGTAAACCAAAACCCAGAATTCTCGAAATCATGGCAAGTGCATGGAGTGGATGTTGCGATGCATATTGCTCAATATCTATTTGATCGAGTAGAGAACGGTCGGAAAGAGACAGAGAGTAAAGAGATGAGAGAGGAAGTTAGCCACGGTATCCGGTAATGACGAAGACTGGAAAAGAACGATGCTGACTGTGGGGTGCTTCTCTACCCTTAATCGCTGGGCGCAGGGGATTTTCTGATGCGCCCGCGTAAGGGGAAGATGGCTCTTCTTAGACATAAGGAGGTAAATATGAAAAACACAGTGCTTGAGAAAGAGAAGCTATTTCCGCTTTCGTTTGCTTTGACACGCGTGCTCAATTCTGGTGTTATCATGAGTATTGAGAAAAATGAGAATGAATTAAAAGGGTTTCGGAAACAAATTAGCAAGATCGCGAAGCGTCCCTTTGTTACCCTGTTTAACAGCTATACAGGAGCTGTACATGGATCTCTTTGGGGGCAAGACATAGACCATGGTTCCAAAACGAGGTTAGCATACGCCAGTGAACAGGAGAAGAAATTTCTGCATTGGCTAGGGATTGAGTTAACCTCTGATAGAGAGACAAACATAGGGTTTGAGAAGGTTGTTGTGAATTGGGACAACCTTAACCAAATCGATGAACACTGCAAAGGGGTGGATTCGGCTACCCCGTTGGTGATTGATTTTACGGATCTCGGATTTGGTCCCTGTGCAGCCCTTGCAGTCTCAGAGGAAGAGATCTGGAGAAAAGCAGAACGACTAATTATCTTTGGATCATCTGATTTGCGTACGATGTGGACGCAAACGGAGAAAGAAGTGGATGTGCAACCAGGGATACAATTTAATTATCGGTTAAGTCCGTTGGTAGCCGCCTGTATCAAACTCTCACTTCTACGGAGGGATGCTTGATATGAAAACAGATTTTATTTACAAGTTACTCGATATCCCGCAGGATGACTGGATTGAGAAACAACTTGCTTATGGAGGCGGAACGCCGATCCTACCGGAAGACGGGCGGAAAACCAACTTCCCTATTATTACAAAAGAAGATGTTCTACAGATGATGATTTCTCTCCAAGAGAATGGAGAGGACGTGATTGCGGAGTTTACAGAGAAATATCGAAAATATGTTGGAGCAAATTATGCATTGGCGACAGCCAGTGGAACGGCCAGTTTGCATCTGGCACTGGTCGGTGTGGGGGTTGAACCTGGTGATGAAGTGATTATTCCTAATTTTACTTTCATCGCAACGGCACAAGCCGTCGTGGCAGCCAAGGCGATACCGATCTTTGTCGATATTGATCCGGATACCTTTTGTGCGGACCCTTCCGCAGTAGAAAAAGCGATTACGGAGAAGACGAAGGCGATCATGCCGGTTCATGTACACGGTTTACCTGCTAATTTACCTCGTTTAAGAGAAATTGCTGATCACTATGGCGTGCGGTTGGTTGAAGATGCCTCTCATGCGCACTCCGCATCCATTAATGGTAAAATGTGCGGCTCGATTGGGGATAGTGCAGGACAAAGCTTAATGGCGGATAAGAATTTCCCTGTTGGTGGAGAAGGGGGAATGGCTTTCTTCAAGCACAAAGAAGATTATGAACGCGCGCGCTCCTTTATAGCTGATTCGGGGATTGATTACCGCATGTCTTGGATCGCTGCGGCCTTCGGTATCAGTCAGTTGGATCGTCTTCCTTACTACGACGCCATACGGGCACGTAATGCAGATTATTTGACACGTGCATTAGGAGAAACAAAGCTGTTTCGAGGTCCCTTTGTACCAGATGGATATAAGCACAGTTATAACATGTATAGAATGAAGATTGATCCCCAACAAGCTGGACTAGAAGATTTGGAAGATTATATGGTGAAAGAAGCGATACAAGAGTTGTTGATGAGCGAAGGGGTTTACGCACGGGAATGGCAAAACCGCCCGATTCCTGGCCATCTACCTTTTCAAAATCGAAAAGGATTTGGAAATCAATTCCCATTTTCCTTATCCGATCGAACGGATTTTGGGTATGATGTACAAAACTATCCTGAAACATTGAAGATGTTGCGCACGACCCTCACCCTGTGTAGAGAATTACGTTCCCCGGTAGAGTTAGAGAAAATCCAAGCTTATGCTCTCGCGTTTAAAAAGATTGATGCCAATCCCCAAGCCATTCGTGAGGTGGCTGTCAAGAAAAAAGCAGAGATGAAATTGCCTTATCTAAAGGATGCTCGATTGGGATGAGTAGGTTAAATACTCCAGAGATAAAAGTTGCGATTATCGGGGGAAATGGGTTTACAGGACAAGAATTATACCGACTGCTACGCAAGCATCCGTATTTTCATGTGGAATTTGTCTCATCCGAATCCAAAGCAGGTTATCCGGTAGAGAAGGTCCATCGTGCGTTTATTCATAGTAAGAGAAAAAGTCCGCTCAAGTTTCAAAAACTATCCGAATTAGACGGGGAATACGATATTATCTTCACCTGCTTGCCTACAGGGGTATTACCACTCTTTATTGATCAACTGTCCCAGCATGCCACTTACATCTTCAATGTAAGTGGTGACTACCGCCTTTCTGATCCAGCACAACTGCAGAAGTATTATCCAGAAACCTTACGCTTTCCGGTTAAGGGAAGCAGTCACTACTTTATCCCTGAATTTAGCGCCATTCAACCCAACGTTAAAGTGGTCAACTTACCAGGGTGTATGGCAGTTGCCACGATTTATTCACTCTACCCCTTGGTGGCGGAGGATCTTATTGAGAAACGTGTCGTAACCGATGCCAAGACCGGCTCGAGCGGCGGAGGGAAAAAAACCAGTGAACATCATGCGGAACGGGCACAAAATTTTCGTCCCCACAAACTACACGGACACCGGCATCAACCAGAAGTGGAACATGCCTTTCAGCATTACTTTAACCGTTGTATCAATCTGCAATTTTCTGCTCATAGCCTCGATTTACCAAGGGGTATTATGGTGACCACGTATTCGGTCTTACGTCCTGCTGTGACGGCAGCAGATGTGAAGAAAGCCTTCTATGCCAGCTATGCTTCGAAGCCTTTTATTCGCTACTTTAAGTCGGGCAAAGGACCTTATTCCTATCCGATGATCAAAAGCATAGTGGGAAGTAACGATGCAGAAGTCGGTGTTTATGTGGAGGGAGAAAACTGTGTCTCCGTCGTAAGTATCGACAACCTCATCAAAGGAGCCGCCGGCCAAGCGATTCAAGCCGCTAATCTGTATATGGGTATTCCTGAGGATGCGGGGCTACAATTTGAATTAGAAGGAGTTTGGCCGTAATGGAAAATACGTATGTGATTAAGTTGGGAAGCAGTACGATTCTTCACCATGCAGATACAATCTTTCAGGAAATTTCGCAGCTTGTCCGAAAAGGAGCGAACATTCTTCTGGTAGCTGGCGGGGCAGAGGGTATCAAGCAAAAATATGAGCAGATCGAAAGAGAGATGCCTTTTCTTACCCTAGCAAGTGGCGGAGAGGTTCGGTACTGTTCTCCCGAAGAGATGCCCATTATTCAGAGTGCCTATCATGAAGTGATTCTAGCGAAAGTGAGAACAGAGCTAGAAGCATTGGGATTAAAGGTATTTGCACAATGTGGGGGAGAGAACAACATTGCTTACGGAAAGCGCGGAAAGCCTCTAAAGACCATAAAGGGAGAAAAGTCCGTTATCGTACGAGACTCGCTCTATGGGCAGTTTAGCGGATGCGATACCCACTTCCTAAACGCTACCCTGGATCAATTTGATGTTGTATGCGTAAGTCCTCCGATCAAAGATGAGGCGAGTGAGTCTTACCTTAACATTGATGCAGATATGCTGGCAGCCCACTTGGCAACAGAACTAGAAGCGCAGCACGTGCGTTTTGTTACTGGCACGCCCGGTATCTTACAAGATATTGACGATCTAGGTTCAACCATTTCAGATGTGTATTTAGAGGATGCAGTAGAATCGATCAGTGGAAGAATGAAACAAAAGGATCGAGCGGCCAAATGGGCAAGTCAAAACGGCATTTGTGATGTGTGTATCACCGGTCCACATACACTAGATGGGTCAGGTAAGACATGGTATTGGAACATGAACCGAGATGAAGAGATGGATTTGTTGAATAAGGTGGTACGAATCCCCTCTGTATCGGGAGGAGAGTATGAGTTAGCGACCTATCTGGCAGAAAATATTCCTGATGCTTCGATCGAAGGGAACATCGATGAAGCGGGAAATATCGTATTGCGAAAAGGAACGGGAGAGCATACCTTAATGCTACTCGGTCATATGGATACGGTGCCCTATAATTGGCCCGTCCGCAATGATGGAGATGCACTTACGGGTAGAGGGGTTGTCGATGCGAAAGGATGCTTGGTGAACTTTGTGGAGATGTTGCAGGCGGTCGAAGTACCATCACATGGTTCGCTCTTAGTGATCGGGGCAGTAGAAGAAGAAGTATCCTCTTCGAAAGGGGCGTACCATGTTCGGGATCACTATCAGGCGGACGCGGTGATTATCGGAGAGCCAAGTGGCGAAGATAACCTTACCTTGGGCTACTATGGATTATTCAAATGTAGAATCACCATCCAGAAACGTCAGGAACACACGGCTGCGAAAGATGCGATTAGTGTAATCGATCAATTTTATGGAGCAGTGGAGCAGATGCGCTCACGGGTGAAAGAGCTAGATCCCAGTTGCCTTTCCTATCTGATTGATATCAATCACACGGAAGAAAGAGGAATAATGACAGTGACGGGCATCTTAAACTTCCGGATTTCCCCCAAGATCAGAAAAGATTATGTAGAATGGATTGATCTTGACTTAGGTGAGGAAAGTAGCGTGGAAGTGTTGAGAGCGACGCCTGGCTTTGCCAATCGCCGTAGTGGAATGTTGGTCAAATCATTTGTTCGTAGCTTCGCCAAGGAAGAGAAGAAAATCCACTATATCCAGAAACGCGGAACAAGCGATATGAATACGCTTGCTACCACATGGGAAGAAGTTCCGATGGTGGCTTATGGACCAGGAGATTCTAGCCTGGATCATACGACGGAAGAGGTTCTTCATAAAGAAGAGGTGTTGGCTACCAGGAGAATATTAAAAGAAGCGATTACGGAGTGGTTTCGATTAAGGGAGGAGTCCTAATATGGGCAACCATGTGTTATACAAGGATGACACGAACATAGAGACACTGGTTGATCGGGCCAAAGAAGCGAGAAGATGTATTATCGATATGGCGGCCATGCCAACAGGTTGTCACCTTGGCGGAAGTTTGTCGGTGCTTGATCTCTTGGTGGGGATTTATTCTCTTTATGCTGAAGAGGAGGAGAGCGTGGTCATTTTGAGCAAGGGCCACGCTGCCGCTGCTCTTTACGCTACCTTGTATGTGTATGGATTGATCGAGGAAAATCCGGCTCACTCATATGGTGAAAAAGATTCCTTCTTTACGGGACACCCCAATCATAAAATTGGCCCCATTCCCTTTGCGACAGGAAGTTTGGGTCACGGTGTTTCCTATGCGGCTGGCTGGGCTTTGGGACAAAAGCTTAAGAAAACGCAGGGAGTAGGGATTGTCATCGGAGGAGATGGAGAATTACAGGAGGGACTCTGCTGGGAAACTGCACAAATCGTGCAAGCAAAATCCATCAGCAACTTTATCTATTTCGTCGACTGCAACGGGGCGCAAAATGATGGCTTTGTCGATGCGATCTCTCCCCTTCCTCATTTGCGCGAGCGCTTTGCTTCTTTTGGATTTCAAGTAATGGAAATAGATGGGCACGGCATGGGGGATATTTTGTCTGTTTTCCGTGAGAAAGAGGAGGACAAGCCCCTAGCGGTGCTGGCTCAAACAGTGAAGGGCAAAGGGGTTAAAGCCATTGAGGGAAACCCTGATGCGCATTATGCGAAGATATCTGAAAAGCTCGCCAATCGTTGGAAAGGAGGATTACGATGAGTCTTTCTGGAAGAGCTAGTTACAAAGAAGAGTTGACCCAACTTGCCTCGGAGGATGAACGAATTCTTTGTCTAGAAGCGGATTTAGGGGGGAAAAAGCACCCTTTCGAAGAGAAACATCCCGACAGATTCTTCAATCTGGGAATTGCTGAATTAGCAGGAATCGACATGGCAGCCGGGTTGGCAGAAGTGGGCTTTATCCCATTTTTCTCTTCGTTTGCTGCGTTTGCTTCTTTAAGAGGTTCCGAATCATTGAAATTAGCGATGGGCTATATGAAGAAAAATGTCAAAGTGGTGGCCGCATATGGGGGCGTTTCTGGAGGATGGTTTGGTACCACTCACCATTGTCTGGAGGATATTGCGATAGTTCAATCCTTTCAGGATATTCGTATTGCCTGCCCACATGGTGAAGATGAGACCAGAAGAGTGATTCGGGAGGCGGCTGCTTCCCCTGAGCCCTACTATATTCGCCTATCTCGCAATGATTGTTTTGATAGTATGGAACGAAAAACGGGAAGCAGTTGCCATGATTTACTTGTGCAAGAGGGAAGTGGGTCGACCCATTGTGTGATTTCAGTCGGTGAACAAGCAACGGAAATAGGAAAATCCATTCACGAAGAAAACCCCTCTATCACGCACGTACATTTGTGCTATATCGACATTCATAGCTTACAGCGGAGTGTGCAGGAATTGCGAGAAATCTCTGATACGTTCCTTGTCATCGAAGAGCATCGTGCAACCGGAAGCGTGGCTTCCTACTTGTCTCTTCTTATGCCTGAGTGTAGAGTGTACTCGCATAATTGTGGAGAAAAGTGGCCGGTATATGGAGGGAGTCATGCGGATGTTCTAAAATACTTAGGATTTGGGGTAGAAGAAGCGAGGAAACAACTCATGTCCATTGGAGGATAACATGATTTATCAATTACTTAAAACCAGAAACTTTCGCAACTTTTTTCTAGCTGATATTATCTCTGGATTTGGAGTAGGAATGAGCACGATTGGCGCCAACTGGTTTCTGATGGATGAAACGGGGTCGATGAAGTTCGTTGGCTTCATGTTGGCGCTGAATGTATTAGCCGGCTTTATCATCTTCCCTTTTGTCGGCTCTATTACCGATCGCTTTAACCGTAAAAGTGTTGTCCTGTGGAGCTTTCTCCTGCGAGCCGTTGCTTTGATACTGATTACCGGTTTCTTTTTTCTTTACGGCTTTCAGCTTGAACTCCTTTATCTCTTTGCCATCGTCAATGGGATTGGGTGGACGGTCTATTATTCTGCTTCACGCAGTTTAATACAAGAGATTTTACCAGAAGAAGTTTTAATTAATGGGAACTCCCTGATCGAAATCAGTTTGCAAGTAGGAATGCTGATGGCAGCAGGTGCGTCAGGTTTCCTCTATAAGTATTTTGGTTTTGAGAGTATTTTAATTACCAATGCAACGGTGTTTCTCATTAGTAGCTTTTTTATTTCTTTTGTCAAATATCGATCCATTGTGGATGATAGTTCGGACGAGTCGTTCTTCGTCAACTTTAAAAACGGTATTCAATATCTACAGGATCGTCCCTCCATTTTCTTTTTGGGTGTAGCGGCCATCGTTCCTTTGGTGGCTACAATGTTATTTAATGTAGTATTGCCCGGTTATGTAAGTGATGCCATCCAGGGGGATTCAATCGTGTTTGGATTTACCGACATGTGTTATGGCATCGGAGGGCTTTTATCTGGTTTTATGGCGGCGCCTTTAGCAAAGAAACTATCTAATAATAAAGCGATCGCGCTCTTTTTTCTTATCGCGATTGGTATTCTAGTCGCCTTTTACTTTAATAGCTTTACCTTGGCCTTGTATCTAGGTAGCCTGGTCTTTGGCCTCTGTAACTCTTCATTACGTATTGTGATGAATACCATGTTGATGCAAACAGTGTCCAAGTCGTTTATGGGGAGGTCCATGTCCGTTTGGATCGCGATCTCCAATCTGTTGCAAGTAGGTGGAGCACTCGCTCTAGGCTATTTGATCGATGCGTACTCTGCGGGATGGGGCTTTGTTTGCATCGGAATATTGATGTTTGCTGGTTTTATTATGCAAAGGATTACCATTCGTCCAGCCGAAAATGAACAAGAGATGAAAAATGAAAAGATGAGTAGTATAGGAGGATAATCGATGGGAGTGGAAATGGTGAGAGAGAAAAAAGTAGTTGCTTTAGTAGAGCCTAGTTTCTATGGAGTGAAATTTGCTCAAGCGGTCTATGAACAGGGTCATCACGTGGTTTCGATCGTTTCTTCCAGAGAGAATCCGCAGAAATATGGATATGAGGGCATGTATCATGATCTGATCGTAGCGGACGTTCGCGAGGAAGAGTCCGTCTATCAAGCGATTCAATCTTCACCTTATAACGGTAAGCTGGATGCCTTAATTCCGGCTACCGATTATGCTTCGCACATTACAGCCAAGGTAGGAGAGCGTCTTGGTTTGAAGGGAATACCGTATGATGCAGCATTAAAGGCGAGGAATAAGGATCTGGCGAGGGAAGCTTACCACCAGCACGGAGTACCGGGAGCGAAATTTAAGAAGGTAAAGAATGTGGAAGAGGCGCTTACCGCTGCTACTGAGCTGGGATATCCACTTGTGATCAAGCCGATGAATGCTTCTAGCAGTCAAAATGTCTTTTTTATCAGTAACGAGCAAGAGATGAGAGAAGCCATGGCTATACTATCTCAGTTTAAGCAAACCTATATGGAATTTCCGGTTCGCGAAGAGTTTTTGCTAGAGGAGTTTATTGATGGCCCAGAATATAGTGTGGAAGTATTCTCCCAGGAAGGAGAGGCCATCTTCTCTGTTTTGACAGAGAAAGAAACTTCCCCTCTTCCCTATTTTGTGGAGACTTTGCATACGCTTCCGGTTGAGCATGAGCGAGAAGCGGAAATAAGGGATACAGCCATGCGTGCTTTACGAGCTATCGGTATTCTAAATGGTCCGAGTCATGTAGAAGTAAAGATCTCCCATGATGGCGTTCGCATCATCGAAGTGAATGGGCGCCCTGCAGGTGATAACATTGCTTCGGATTTGTTGTATCAAGCGCTAGGCTTTGATATCTTTGAAGCAACTGTGAATTATTACCTCGACCAACCGGTTGAAACGAAAACCACGCGAGCAAGAGCGGCGTCCATTGCCTATTTAACAGCCGATGATGATGGAGTGATTCATGAAGTGCATGGACTGGAGTGCTTAGAAGGACAAAAAAATCTTATTCGCCATGAAATCACAGTAAAACCAGGTGATCAAGTGACCATTCCGAAGGGTTCGGATCAACGGTTAGGGTATGTGATTACCGTTGGAGACACTCCAGCAGAATCGAAGAAACTGGCTCTGGACTTAATTGAGAAGATAGAACTTCGCTATAAGGAAGGTGCAAAGGTGAAGTAGGTAGAAAGAAATTTTCATTGATTTTTCTTTTTACGCTCCCCTTTTGGTTTTGGAGCTCACAACACCCCCTCTACATCGAGACGGAACAAGACGTTTCAGTGTGGAGTGGGGCTTTTTTTACTCGCTTTGTTCATTTACAGTGACTTCTCGAAGCCTTCCTTAAATGGTCTTGAATATGAAGGGGGGTATGGAAGTATTATTAGAACAAATGATAAAAATCTAACAATATGGTTTTCAACCAATACATTATATTATATAATCAGAGAAGATAGGGATAAAATTGTAATGGAGTGAGGGTAATGGAACAATCCCAGCGCGAAGCGCTTGGTAATCTCATTCGCAAAGTTCGGAAAGAAAGAAACCTAAAGCTAGAAGATCTAGCTGATGAAAATATTTCTCCCGCGACCATCTCCAATGTTGAGCGTGGAGTTCCACATGTGCTTAAAGGCAAGGTACAGTATCTCCTCAGTAAGCTAGAGATTGCTGACGAAGACTTGCCCTATCTGTTAGCTGGTGAGAAAGAATCACAAGAGAAAGTAAAAAAGGATTTATACTTGGCTGAGTGCTTGGTGAATTTAGGTCAGCCAGATAAAGCACTTGAGGAACTGGAGAAAATCCAGTTAAATGGGGTGAATGATCCGAACAATGCGACGAAACATTTTATTTTGGGAACAATATATGTAGAGAAAAGAGAGTGGAAGAAAGCAGAAAGAGAATATAATGCTGCTATTCAGATGAATAACACACCAAGTAATAATGTAGTAGCGACTAGCTATTGTAATTTGGGTTACTGTGCCTATCATGAAGGTTCATTAGAAGTAGCATTAGAAAGAACACAAGAAGGAATTTCCTCGTTCTTTTCGGAAGGAGAAAGAGAAGAAGTACTTCACTTACTTTATAGGAATCAGGCCTTGTTCTTATTAAGATTGAGCAGGGTTGGTGAGTCACTGGATGTATTGAATAAAGCTTTCGAAATGATACCTGAGATGAAAAAGATGTCAGATGTTGTTCATCTTTATCATACTAAAGCAGAGATCTATTTAGAAACTAAGCACTATGCTGAAGCATTAAAATATGCAAAGGAAGGGCTAGAACTAGCTCAATTAAATTTGCTTTATGAAAATGCTTTTGGATTATGGTCTTTTCTGGGGATTATCTATACCTCTCTAAAGGAATATGATGAAGCGGAAAAACATTTTAAGGCGGCCCTCAGTATAGAAAATAAGTTAGAGAATAAAAGAATCGCTACGGATACCTATGCGAGATTGGGGTACTTGTATATTCTACAGGAACGTTACGAAGAAGCTCACATAGTGCTAGAGTCTGCCATAGAAAACGGAAAAAAACATAATGATCGTCTTCGGCTAGTGGATGCATTCCACATAAAAGGGGATGCGTATAGACGACAGGGGAAAAAAGCTGATGCTATTCCCTTTTATCAAGATGGATTGGCTTTTGAACAGAAAGTTGGATTAAAAAAGAAGGAATTTCAATCCCTTGTTCGGCTAGCCGAATGCCACGAAGGCAACCATGAAAAGTTTAGTCAATACTTAAAGAAGCTTCAAGAGACAGATATAGAGATCTGAATGTTTTTCCTTTATAGCTAAATTACTACCTTTATAGCTAAATTACTATATTATATTATCAGAAAATAAAATGATAAAATTGTAATGGAGTGAGGATTATGGAACAATCCCAGCGCGAAGCGCTTGGTAATCTCATTCGCAAAGTCCGGAAAGAAAGAAACCTAAAGCTAGAAGATCTAGCTGATGAAAATATTTCTCCCGCGACCATCTCCAATGTTGAGCGTGGAGTTCCACATGTGCTAAAAGGCAAGGTACAGTATCTCCTTGGCAAGCTGGAGATTGCTGATGAAGATTTGCCCTATCTGTTAGCTGGCGAGAAGGAAACACAGGAAAGAATAAAAAGAGAGTTGTACATGGTGGAATGTTTAGTCAGCTTTGGTCAGCCAGATAAAGCACTTGAAGAACTAGAGAAGGTTCATATTAGTGGAATAAATGACCCAAATAATTCAATGAAGCACTACATTATGGGTAGGATTCATAGAGCGAAAGGAGAATGGAAAAAAGCTGAACGAGAATATTTTAAAGCTATACAATTGAACAGTATTCCAAGTAACAATATAATTTCGGCAAGCTACTGTGATTTAGGTCTTTATGCATTTTTTCAAAATTCATTAGATATTGCTCTGGAGAGAACAAGAGAAGGGATATCTTCTTTTGTTGAAGGAGGGGAGCGAGAATATGCTTTTTATCTACTATGTCGAAACGAAGCTTTGTTACTTTTGAGAATGGGGAGCATTGGTGAATCTCTAGATGTAGTGGATAAAGCACTTTTATTAATACCAAAAATAAAGAGAATTTCTGACGTTGTTTATTTATATCTCACCAAGGCAGAGATTTGTTTCCAAATGAAGCATTATTCTGATGCAGTGAAATTTGTAAATAAAGGGTTAGAGCTAGCTCGGATAAATCGGCTACATGAGAATGCTTTTGGATTATTGTCTTTTCTGGGGATTATCTATACCTCTCTAAAGGAATATGATGAAGCGGAAAAGAATTTTAAGGCGGCCCTCAGTATAGAAAATAGGTTAGAGAACAAGAGAATCGCTACGGATACCTATGCGAGATTGGGGTACTTGTATATTCTACAGGAACGTTACGAAGAAGCTCACATAGTGCTAGAGTCTGCCATAGAAAACGGAAAAAAACACAATGATCGTCTTCGGCTAGTGGATGCATTCCACATAAAAGGGGATGCGTATAGACGACAGGGGAAAAAAGCTGATGCTATTCCCTTTTATCAAGATGGATTGGCTTTTGAACAGAAAGTTGGATTAAAAAAGAAGGAATTTCAATCCCTTGTTCGGCTAGCCGAATGCCATGAAGGTGACCATGAAAAGTTTAGCCAGTATCTAAGGAAGCTTCAAGAGACAGAAATAGAGATTTGAACAGTCCTGCCGAGCGGAGTTCTACGAAAAGGAGGCTGCTACAAGTACCCTTGTGACAGCTTTTTCTAGTGCGCCCGTCATGAACGAGTTCTATATGGTGAAAGTCCCGAACGACGAAGGTAGCATTAGTCGTTAGCTTAAGACAAGGGTGTCCATCGCGAGGTGGAATCTGAAGGAAGTCGGTGGCAAACCTCCGACATGACAAACAGGAATCTCATAGAAGGCGAGTCCTGCTTGGATGAGTCTACCAAACATCGAACAGAAATTGAAATTTCAGGTAAATGAAGAGGAGAGTGTGGTTGATAGATCATGGAGACGAACGTTTCTAGGGTTCAACTTTACCCACCTTCGCCAGCTAAAGATTCGCCTAGCGAAAGAGAGTATCCAACGGGCAAAGAAAAGAATATGGGGGATGTCCTCGCGCTCGAAACCGATCCCAATGGAGAAGAGGATAGAGCAACTGAATGCCTTCCCCGTTGGCTGGTGTAACTACTTCGACCTAGCGGAGACGCCGACCCCATTTAGCCGACTGGACGAATGGGTGAGAAGAAGGCGCCGGATATGTCTTTGAAAGCAATGAAAGTAGCCAAAGACCAAAACAAAAAGGTTCATCTCCCAGGGATAACGAGGAGAAAATCCTATGAATGGGGAAACAACCGTAAGAAATATTGACTTATAGCTTATAGTCCCATACTCCATCGAACCCTCGGTACCTCCTTTTGGTGAAGCCAAGGTCTCAAAAGTTTGGGAGATCGATATGTCCGAATTCATCAGACTTTTAATGAACCGCCGTATACCGAAAGGTACGTACGTGGTGGGAGAGGTCGGGAGTTAGTCACCTCCTCCTACTCGATTGCACTAGTTATGATATCTAGCAATACTGATATATTTTTTATTTTCAGCAAAGTACCAGTATACCAGTTGGGAGGAGAAGTGTGGTGAATGTGCTTGAGAGAATTGTTATAATAAAATATAAAAATCTAACAACGGTTTCCGGCGAATAGATTATATTATATAATCAGAGAAGACAAGGATAAAATTGTAATGGAGTGAGGATTATGGAACAATCCCAGCGCGAAGCGCTTGGTAATCTCATTCGCAAAGCCCGGAAAGAAAAAAACCTGAAGCTAGAAAACCTTGCCGATGAAAATATTTCTCCCGCGACCATTTCCAATATTGAACGTGGGGTTCCACATGTGTTAAAAGGCAAGGTGCAGTATCTCCTTGGCAAGCTGGAGATTGCTGATGAAGACTTGCCCTATCTGTTAGCTGGCGAGAAGGAAACACAGGAAAAAATAAAAAGAGAGTTGTACATGGTGGAATGTTTAGTAAATATGGGCGGGTCAGATCAACCGCTCGAAGAACTGGAGAAAATCCAAATCGATGGAGTGAATGATCCGAACAATTCGACGAAGCATTTTATTTTAGGGAAGATATTTATGAATCAGAGAGCGTGGCGGAAAGCGGAAAGGGAATTTAATGAAGCGATTCAAGTCAATAGTATATCGAGCAACAATATCATTTCTGCTAGCTATACTAATCTAGGTCATTGTGCATTTAATCAAAATGAACTGAGTAAAGCAGTGGAACTTACACAAGAAGGAATATCAGCTTTTGTTATGAAAGGTGATAGAAAGGAACTTTATTATTTACTCCATCGGAATATGTCTTTATTCCTACTAAGACTAGGTAGGATTGGTGAATCACTAGATGTAGTAAATAAGGCATTTTCCTTTATACCAGAGGTGAAAAGAATAACGGATGTTATTCATCTGTATCATACAAAGGCAGAGATTTGTTTTGAAACAAAGTACTTTTCCGATGCTTTGAAATATGCGAAGAAAGGTTTAGAATTAGCTCGATTGAATCGATTATATCAGGATGCTTTTGGGTTATGGTCTTTTCTAGGCATTATCTATACCTCTCTAAAGGAGTATGAAGAAGCGGAAAAGAATTTTAAGGCGGCCCTCAGTATAGAAGATAAGTTAGAGAACAAGAGAATCGCTACGGATACCTATGCAAGATTGGGGTACTTGTATATTCTACAGGAACGTTACGAAGAAGCTCACATAGTGCTAGAGTCTGCAATTGATAACGGAAAAAAACATAATGATCGTCTTCGGCTAGTGGATGCATTTCACATTAAAGGGGATGCGTATAGACGACAGGGCAAAAAAGCTGAAGCTATTCCCTTTTATCAAGATGGATTGGCTTTTGAACAGAAAGTTGGATTGAAAAAGAAAGAATTTCAATCCCTTGTTCGGCTAGCCGAATGCCATGAAGGTGACCATGAAAAGTTTAGTCAATACCTAAAGAAACTCCAAGAGACAGAAGTAGAGATTTGAACAGTCCTTCCGAGCGGAGTTCTACGAAAAAGAGGCTGCCAAGAACGTCTATCGTGGCAGCCTCAATCCTCTCCTATGATTCCACCTTACCACCGGTTCCAATGCTTTCTTTAGCCCCCTGCGAGATCACGATTACTCCAATGTCCAATGATGTATGTAGCTGGGACAGCCTGCTTCCAACCATCTTCTTCCCTATTATACTGGGTCAGATCAAATCCAAACGGTGGTAGATTTCAATCAGACAATCTGGTAACTTAAAAAATCTATAATCATGAATGATTCTTCTCTTATCACTTCCTACAACAGAAAAATTGAAGCCATCCCGTTGGACTGCTATAATGGAACGGAGTCTCTTTCGTCGTTTGTGCAGGAGGGAAAAGCACATGAGTCATGAGGAACGGCAGTCGAACATCCGGAATTTTTCGATCATCGCTCATATTGATCACGGAAAATCGACTTTAGCTGACCGTATATTGCAATTTACCGGCGCTCTTTCGGACCGCGAACTAACCGATCAGTATCTAGATACGATGGATTTGGAGAAGGAACGCGGAATCACGATTAAGTTGCAGTCGGTGCGCCTGAAGTATAAGGCCAAAGATGGAGAAGAATATATCTTAAACCTAATTGATACGCCGGGACATGTAGACTTCGCATATGAAGTGTCCCGCAGTTTGGCCGCTTGTGAAGGGGCCTTATTAATTGTCGATGCTGCCCAAGGGGTAGAAGCGCAGACAATGGCCAATGTTTACTTAGCTTTAGAGAACGATTTGGAGATCTTACCGGTAATTAATAAGATTGATCTACCAAGTGCAGAACCAGAACGAGTAAAAGCAGAAGTGGAGGACCTGATCGGGTTGGATGCTTCCGATGCGGTACTCGCTTCGGCAAAGTCAGGGATCGGGATTGAGGAGATTCTGGAGCAAGTCGTAGAACGCGTTCCCCCACCAGCAGGTGATCCGAACGGACCTCTTAAGGCCCTGATTTTTGATTCTATTTATGATGCTTACCGCGGGGTGATTACTTATATCCGTGTGGTAGAAGGCAAGATTCGTAAGGGTATGACCATTAAGATGATGGCAACAGGCAAATCCTTTGAAGTAACCGAACTGGGTGTACTAACTCCACTTCCGGTAAAAACCGATGAGCTGTCAGTAGGAGATGTGGGCTTTGTCGTCGCTGCCATTAAAAATGTGAAAGATACGCGTGTGGGGGATACCATTACCAATGCGGCTGCTCCCGCCACCGAACCGCTCCCTGGATACCGGCGGACCAATCCCATGGTTTTTTGTGGATTGTATCCAGTGGATAGCTCCGACTACGAGGATTTGCGTGAAGCCTTGGAACGTCTCGAACTAAATGATGCTTCCTTACGCTATGAACCGGAGACTTCTGGTGCATTGGGCTTTGGTTTTCGGTGTGGTTTCTTAGGTCTTCTTCATATGGAAATTATTCAAGAGCGGATTGAAAGAGAATATGACATTCCGCTGATTACGACCGCACCAAGTGTGGTTTACAGAGTTCATAAGACTGATGGGGAAAAATTAGAGATTGAAAACCCTAGTTTGATGCCACCCCAACAGCGGATTGATTATGTAGAAGAACCCTACGTCCAAGCTAGCATCATGACGCCCAACGACTTTGTTGGAACCGTGATGGAGCTTTGTCAAAGTCGACGCGGGGACTATAAGGATATGAAGTACATGGACGAGAACCGCGTAAACATCGTTTATGAACTGCCACTATCTGAAATCGTCTTTGACTTTTTTGACCAATTAAAGTCAGGCACCAAGGGCTATGCTTCGTTCGATTATGAACTGGTGGGTTACAAGCAGTCGAACCTGGTGAAAATGGATATCCTGCTAAATAGCGAGGTTGTTGATGCCCTTTCCTTCATCGTTCATCGCGACAAAGCGTATTATCGCGGACGTCAGTTGGTGGAGCGTCTGAAGGAATTGATTCCACGTCAGCAGTTTGAAGTGCCTGTACAAGCTGCCATTGGACAAAAGGTAGTCGCTCGGGAAACAATCCGCGCGATGCGCAAAAACGTTTTGGCAAAGTGCTACGGTGGCGATATTTCACGGAAGAGAAAGCTCTTAGAGAAACAGAAAGAAGGAAAACGCCGCATGAAGAACGTCGGCAGTGTGGAAGTTCCACAAGAAGCCTTCATGGCTGTCCTACGGATGGATGATAACGCCAACTAATCTGCCGTCATGACAGCATTTATTTCCGCAAGCACGAAAGCCCGCTTGCGGTTTTTTCTATGAGAGTCCTCACCTTGTGAAACTTGAATTCACTAGGTGGAAAAACTGCCGTTGAAGATAAGGGTGAAAGCTCACCCTAAGAGTGGCTGGAAGATGGGCGAGCGGTTTCTCACTGAGAGAATCGGAGCCGTGGATCAGGCAGAGATGGGAGATGCCGCGCTGCCCATCAACCATGCTTTGAGAGAACCCGAGGCTCCCAAACTGGTTGCTTTCATGCGGGGCATGTAGGCATCAGCCAAACTTCGAGAAAACCTAACACTCCCACGCAGTATACCTTGTCAGCGGACGTGTTGACACAGGCCATGACAAACCCGGATAAAATCTACACCAAATCGAAAGGAGGAAAATCATGATCACACCCATACCAAAAGCGATTTACGTACACATCCCTTTTTGTACTAATAAATGTCATTACTGTGACTTCACAGCGTACGTCGTGAAAGGACAGCCTGTGGATGCTTATCTCGATGCGTTGGAACGAGAGATGCGTGTAACCGCTAGTCTTGTGCCTCCTGAAGAGATCGAAACGATCTTTATCGGTGGAGGAACACCCACCATTCTCAGTCCACAGCAGATGGAGCGCTTGCTGGCTAATCTTCGTCACTACTTTCCGCGGTGGTCGGAAAACATCGAATGTACGGTAGAAGCCAACCCTGGAACGACCGGTCCGGAACTACTAGCGGCGATGCGTGAGGGAGGGGTGAACCGTCTGAGCATCGGTGTACAAACCTTTCGCCCCGATTTGCTTCGCTACATTGGCCGGATTCACTCAGTAGAAGATGTTTATCGCAGTATGGAACAAGCACGTCAGGCTGGCTTTGACAACCTGTCACTTGATTTGATGTTTGGTCTCCCTAAGCAAACGACAGCAGATATGGAACATACGCTTCGGGAAGCGGTCTCCTTAGCACCGGAACATTTTTCTGTCTATAGTCTAAAGGTGGAAGCGGGAACTCCTTTTGATCAATGGCGCCGGGCCGGGAGATTACCGCTACCACCAGAAGAAGAAGAGCTTTCTATGTATCAGCTGGCGCGTAAGTTTTTGCAGGAGCAAGGTTTTGCGCAATATGAAGTAAGTAACTTCGCTCAACCGGGAAAAGAAAGTCAACACAACCTCGTTTATTGGCGTAACCAGCCTTTTTATGGTTTAGGTGCAGGAGCACATGGGTACATGCAAGATGAACGGCATAGCAATGTACGTGGTATCCAACCCTATATTGAAAAAAGTGATGGCGCGGAGCGACCTGTCGAAGAACATCATCCGGTCACGCTGGAGGAAGCGATGGAGAATGAGCTTATCCTAGGATTGAGACTGTCAGAAGGAGTAAGCCCATCTGTGTTTGCGGAGAAATTTGGGCACTCACTCGACTCTGTTTTCGGTCCCGTGTTGGAGAAGTGGTTTCAATCGGGTCATCTCCAGTTACATGAGGATCGTATCGTAACAACAGAAAAAGGTCTTCTCTTCGGGAATGATATTTTTGCCGATTTTATAGGAGAAGCGCGAATCAAGAATTGACAATTAGCATGGGGTTTGATACCTTAAAATAAAGGATTAGCACTCGACGACACTGAGTGCTAACAAGAGAAGGAGGTGGGGCAGATGCTGACGGAGCGGCAAAATATTATTCTCCAAGCGATTGTGGATCACTATATATCGACAGCAGAACCGGTCGGTTCACGCACGATTTCCAAGGTGGGAAATATACGTTTTAGTGCAGCGACCATTCGCAATGAGATGGCCGATCTAGAAAGCTTGGGCTATTTAGAACAGCCGCACACATCTGCCGGCCGCATTCCTACACATGAGGGGTATCGCTATTACGTTGATCATTTGATGCGGCCCCAGCGTCCGTCACGGGACGAAATTGTCTTCCTCCGGCAGTTGTTTGCCATTGAAATGGGTGAAGTGGAGCAAGTGATTCAGGAAACGGCACAGATTTTGTCGCGGATTACCAATTATGTGACCATCATCTTAGGCCCGCAGATTGTGGAGCACCGACTGAAACACTTACAACTCATTCCGCTTTCAGCGAAGACGGCGGTTCTCATCATGGTGACCAATACCGGACATGTAGACAAACGGAATATTTCGATTCCGGCAGGGATATCGATCTCCTTACTCGAACAGATGGTGAACTTTTTAAACCAACACTTGATTGGAGTTCCCCTCCACCGTTTGAAAGAGACGGTGGATAAAAAATTGATGGCGGAGTTGTCTCGTCACATCGAAGAGTATCAAACGATCCTTTCCCTGATGGACCATGTGCTTGCAACGGATACAAATGATCGCGTGTTTTATAGCGGTACAACCAATATGTTGAACCAGCCTGAATTCCAGGATTTGAAC
Organism: Mechercharimyces mesophilus; assembly: GCF_059818345.1. Lineage (NCBI taxonomy): Bacteria > Bacillati > Bacillota > Bacilli > Caryophanales > Thermoactinomycetaceae > Mechercharimyces > Mechercharimyces mesophilus. Next base: position 375,445 of record NZ_JCBAPH010000001.1, read on the forward strand.
AAGGTGAAGAGCCTCTTAAATCTATTTGAACAACAAGAGCGTCAATCGTTGGTTATGGGTCTTAATACAGCATCTGATCAAGGGATACAAGTGAAGATCGGGCAGGAAAATGTGATTGCTGAATTGGATCATTGTAGTTTGATTTCTGCCTCCTACCAACTTCACGGGCGTGTCTTGGGAACCATTAGCGTGCTTGGTCCAACCCGAATGGATTATCAGAGAGTGGTTGGGTATATCGACATTTTATCTAAAAGTTTTTCCGACCACATGCGACATTTATATAAATAGGGAAGAGATGCGGGCGAGCAGATGCTCGGTGAATAGACTCGCCCCTTTTTCCTGTGCTTACTGTACGTGTTGCAAGTGGAAATCGACTCTTTTTCAAGTTCTGCTTCATGCAGAATCTGACGTAGAATAGGAGGTGACCTTGTGGAAGAGAGCAAGCAACCGTTCGCAAGGGAAGAAGATGCGCAAACAGAAGAGTCCGTACATAATACAGAAGAAGGTACGGAAGCAGAGGTCATCGAAGAAGGTGGCTTTCAACAACAGCTAGCTGAAGCAAAACAGCAGGCAGAAGAGAATCATGAGCAGTATCTGCGTGCACGAGCCGATCTAGAGAACTTCCGTCGGCGCATACGCAAAGAACAAGCTGAATCGGCTAAATATGCGGTTTCTCCTTTAGCGGAAGCATTGTTACCAGTTGTGGATAACCTGGAGCGGGCATTGCTATCCGGCCCTTCTGAAACCGATTCGTTTTATCAGGGTGTGGATATGGTGTATCGCCAATTGATGCAGGCTTTACAAGAGTCTGGTGTCGAACAAATTGAAGCGGTAGGCAAACCGTTTGATCCACACGAACACAATGCGGTGATGAAGGTGGAGAGCGATGAAATGGAGTCGGGTCACGTGTTAGAGGAGTTGCAGCGTGGATACCGTCTCAAGGATCGTGTTCTCCGACCGGCAATGGTTAAAGTAAGTGAATAAACTTTACTAACAGATAAAAACTACAAAACTTTTTTAGGAGGGTTTCGTCATGGGTAAAGTAATTGGAATTGACTTAGGTACCACGAACTCCTGCGTCGCATTTATGGAGGGTGGAGAAGCGGTTGTTATCCCTAACGCAGAAGGAGGTCGCACAACCCCTTCGGTTGTCGGTTTTTCCAAAACGGATGAGCGTCTAATCGGGGAAGCAGCGAAAAGGCAAGCGATCACCAATCCGGATAAAACGGTTAGCTCCATTAAACGTCATATGGGTACCTCCCATAAAGAGACGGTTGACGGCAAGGATTACACACCACAAGAAATCTCAGCCATGATTCTACAAAAACTAAAAGCTGACGCAGAGGCTTACCTTGGTGAAAGTGTAAGCGAAGCAGTTATTACCGTACCTGCTTACTTTAACGACAGTCAGCGTCAAGCAACCAAAGATGCTGGTCGCATCGCAGGTCTTGATGTGAAGCGGATCATCAACGAGCCGACCGCGGCTGCACTTGCTTATGGTCTAGATAAAGAAGAGGATCAAACCATTCTTGTATTTGACCTGGGTGGCGGTACCTTCGACGTGTCCGTTATGGATCTAGGTGATGGTTTCTTCGAAGTAAAATCGACCAGTGGCGATAACAAATTGGGTGGAGATGACTTTGACCAAGTTGTTATTGACTACCTCATTCAAGAGTTTAAAAGAGAGAATGGGATTGACCTTAGCAAAGATAAAATGGCGACGCAACGCCTGAAAGACGCTGCAGAAAAAGCGAAAAAAGACTTGTCCGGCGTTCTAACCACCACGATTTCTCTCCCCTTCTTGACGGCAGATGAAACAGGTCCAAAGCACTTGGAAGTGAGCCTGACCCGTGCCAAATTTGAAGAGCTGTCCGCTAAGTTGGTAGATCGTACAATGGGTCCAACCAGACAGGCATTGAAAGATGCAGGAATCGAACCAAGCGGTATCGATAAAGTGGTACTTGTAGGTGGTTCTACGCGGATTCCAGCAGTACAAGAAGAAATTAAAAAATTGACGGGTAAAGAACCATCCAAAGGTGTAAACCCCGATGAAGTGGTTGCTATGGGTGCAGCGATTCAAGGGGGCGTCCTTGCCGGTGAAGTAAATGATGTCGTCTTGGCAGACGTTACTCCGCTCTCCCTCGGTATTGAAACGCTCGGTGGCGTCTTTACCAAGCTGATCGAGCGCAACACGACCATTCCGACAGAAGAATCGCAAGTCTTCTCCACTGCTGCGGATAACCAGACGGTAGTAGATATCCATGTTCTGCAAGGGGAACGTGAAATGGCAGCGGGCAACAAAACCTTGGGTCGTTTCCAATTGCAAGATATTCCACCAGCACCACGAGGCATTCCACAGATTGAAGTTACCTTTAAAATTGATAGCAACGGGATCGTTAACGTATCGGCACAAGATAAAGCAACAGGTAAGAGCAAGGACATCACCATTCAGTCCTCCAGTGGCCTAAGTGACGATGAAATCGATCGCATGGTGCAAGAAGCGGAAGAGCATGCAGAAGAAGATAAGAAGAAGAAGGAAGAAGTAGAAATCCGTAACTCGGCGGATCAATTAATCTTCACCACCGAAAAAACATTGAAAGACTTAGAAGATAAAGTGGAGCAATCTGAAGTGGATCAAGCCAACGAAAAGAAAGAGCAGTTGAAGTCCACATTAGAAGGAGACGACCTGGAAGCGATCAAAAAGGCGTCGGAAGAGCTACAAGAAGTTGTACAACAACTATCAGTGAAGTTGTATGAACAAGCCGCGCAAGCAGCCGAAGCCCAACAAGGGCAAGACGGTGAAGCAGGTGGGGAAAAGAAAGATAACGTGGTTGATGCGGATTATGAAATGATGGATGAGGAAGAGAAAAAAGAAGGATAATCTCCTTCGGTTAAGGTCAAAGAAAGGCACATCGCCTTTCTTTGACTTGCTCATTTCCACGCTGAGCAGAAGGAAAGAGGAGGTGAGTCGCTGGTGAGTCAAAAAGACCTTTATAATGTATTAGGCGTCAGTCAAGATGCTTCGAAAGATGAAATTCGGAAGGCGTATCGCAAGTTAGCACGAAAATATCACCCAGATGTGAACTCAGAACCGGGTGCAGAAGATAAATTTAAAGAATTAACGAAGGCGTACGAAGTATTATCCGATGAGCAAAAGCGTTCCAATTATGACCGTTTTGGTACAGCCGATCCAGGTGGACCTGGCGCTGGTGGCTTCGGAGGCGGTGCGCAGGACTTTGGCTTTGGTGATATCTTCGACATGTTTTTCGGTGGTGGTGGCGGTGGTCGCCGTGGTAATCCCAATGCACCCCGTCGAGGAGCCGATTTGGAATATCGAATGGCCGTCGAATTTAAGGATTCGGTTTTTGGGAAAAAAGTAGATGTTCCTCTGGAACGAACCGAAACCTGTAATGAGTGTCATGGTAGTGGTGCAGAGCCGGGCACAAGTCCAGAAACTTGCTCTACTTGTAAAGGTACAGGAGAAGCGGAGACCATTCAGAATACGCCTTTTGGCCGGATTGTGAATCGGCGCATCTGTCACGACTGTGGTGGAACCGGGAAATTTATTAGCAAGAAATGTTCGGAATGCCATGGTAGTGGCGAACAAAAACGGCAGAAGAAGATTCAGATCAAGATCCCTGCAGGTGTTCAAGATGGTGCACAATTGCGTGTGACCGGCGAAGGTCAACCAGGCAAGAATGGAGGCCCTCCGGGAGATTTGTATATCACCTTGCGTGTGAAGGCACACGAATACTTCTCACGTGAAGGGGATGACATCACCTGTGAAATGCCGATTACTTTTGTGCAAGCGGCATTGGGAGATGAAGTGGTGGTTCCCACATTGAACGGCCGGGCCAACCTGAAGGTGCCAGCTGGAACCCAGACGGGAACGGAGTTCCGCTTACGTGGCAAGGGCGTTCCTCATTTGCATGGTAACGGGGAAGGCGATCAGCGTGTTCGTATCCGAGTGATTACCCCAACGAAGCTGAACGATGAGCAAAAAGAAGTCTTGCGAGAATTTGGGCGCGTCAGCGGGGATTATATTCACGAGCAACAAGATAACTTTTTTGATAAAATGAAGAAAGCATTTCGTGGAGACTAAAACGGGCGATCGCGCCCGTTTTTCCTTATGATAGGGGGAAATTCGGTGAAGTGGATGGAGTTTACGATTGAGACGAGCGCAGAAGCATTAGAAGCCGTCAGTGCGCTCTTGATTGAAGTGGGTGCAGGTGGCGTGGAAGTGGTCGATCCTGCCGTATTAGAGCGAGAAGGAGTGGGACCCTTCGGCGAGATATATGATTTGTCTGCTGAAGACTTTCCAGCAGAAGGTGTGTGGGTGAAAGGGTATTTCCCTCAGGCTTCCATTTCTCTTTCAGCGGAAGAGATTGAAGGGCAACTTCGTCAGGGGATGAAACGGATTCAAGAGGCCGAACTGGATGTAGGAACAGCGGCGGTAAATAAGAAAATAGTAGCAGAAGAAGAATGGGCAGATGCTTGGAAAAAGTACTTCCATCCTTTTCGTGTGAGTGAGAACATCACTATTCGCCCCTCATGGGAAGAGTATGAACCTACTTCCGCCGACGAGATTGTCATTTCTCTTGACCCGGGGATGTCGTTTGGTACGGGAAGTCATCCGACAACGGCGATGTGCCTTCTCCTATTGGAAAAATACCAACAAAGCGGGGATGAAGTCATCGATGTGGGTTGTGGAAGTGGTATCTTAAGTATTGCAGCTGCTAAACTAGGTGCGGCTCATGTTCTTGCGCTCGATTTGGATCAGGTGGCGGTAGATCATACGGAAGCCAATGTGAAAGAAAATAGCGTAGTGGAGCAGGTGACCGTACGGCAAGGGGATTTGCTTACGGGTGTTACCCGTCAGGGACAAATCGTTGTTTCCAATATCTTAGCGGAAGTGGTTACGTTGTTGGCACCAGATATTCCTGCCGCACTCACTCCTGATGGGGTGTGGATTAGCTCCGGTATTATTAAAGAGAAGGAAGCGCTGGTGGTGGAGGCGATTCATCAAGCCGGTTTGACCGTATTGGAAACGATTCATCAAGGTGATTGGGTAGCCATTGCCGCAAAAAAAATGGTAAGATACGAGGAGTAGAGGATCATGCAACGCTACTTTATTGAGCGCGAGCAGATTGAAGGAGAGAGCATCGTCATCCGCGGGGATGATGTGCACCATATACGCAATGTTTTACGTAGCACACCTGGTGAGCATGTGGTTTGTTGTGATGGGGAAGGAATGGATTATACGGTACGTCTGGAGCAAATCGGGGAAGAATCGATTGCAGGCGTGATCGAAGAAACTTCTCCTTCTCGCGGGGAAGCACTTGCTAACATTACCATTGCACAAGCCCTTCCCAAGGGAGATAAGATGGACTGGGTGGTACAGAAAGGAACGGAATTGGGGGCAAGCTCCTTCCTCCCTTTTTCTTCACAGCGCGCCGTCGTGAAGCTAAATGAGAAGAAGGCGGAGAAACGTCGCTCCCGGTGGCAGCGAATTGCGAAGGAAGCAGCGGAACAAGCTCATCGCGGAAAGGTTCCAGAAGTGCATTCCGTAGCATCGTGGAGGCAATTATGTGCCTATGTCGCCGATTTTGATCAAGTATGGTTTGCTTTTGAGCAGGGTGGCGAATCGCTTCGTGCGGTGGGCCAGCAGTGGGAAAACAAGCCAGCGCGCCACCTCGTGGTGATTGGTCCCGAAGGCGGGTTTACTGAAAATGAAGCAAACGATGCAGTAGAGGCGGGAATGACCCGCGTCTCCCTCGGACCGCGTATTTTACGCACGGAGACGGCTGGTCTAGCCGTCCTTACGTTTTTTATGGTTTTGAATGGCGAAATGGGGTGAATTTGATGAAAGTAGGTTTTCATACCTTAGGTTGTAAAGTGAATTCATATGAAACAGAGGCGATCTGGCAACTGTTTCAACGAGCCGGTTATGAAAAAGTAGATTTTGAAACGGAAGCAGATGTGTATGTGATTAATACCTGTACTGTAACCAATACCGGAGATAAAAAAAGCCGTCAAGTGATTCGCCGTGCAGTGCGCAAAAATCCCGATGCGGTGATTGCGGTTACGGGTTGCTATGCGCAAACTTCTTCCAACGAAGTCGCGCAAATTCCTGGTGTCGATATTGTTGTCGGTACGCAAGGTCGCGAGAAGTTAGTGGAGTATGTCGAGCAGTTTCAAGAAGAGCGTCGCCCGATCAATGCGGTTGGGAACATCATGAAAGCGCGTGAGTTTGAAGATCTCGATGTTCCGTCCTTCTCCGAACGCACACGAGCCTACTTGAAAATTCAAGAGGGATGCAACAACTTCTGTACATTTTGTATCATTCCATGGTCTCGTGGACTGTTGCGCAGCCGCAAGGTGGAGAGTGTTCTAACACAAGCGCGTCAATTGGTGGATGCGGGATATAAAGAAGTGGTTTTGACAGGCATTCATACGGCAGGCTATGGGGAAGACATGGAAGATTACTCATTTGCTGACTTGCTGTGGGAACTGGATAAAGTAGAGGGGCTGAACCGGATTCGTATCAGCTCGATTGAAGCGAGTCAAATTACCGACGAAGTGATTGACGTCCTCAATCGTTCGGAAAAAATGTGTCGTCACTTGCACATTCCACTGCAAGCAGGTGATGATACAGTTCTGAAGCGGATGCGTCGCAAGTATACGGTGGAGGAATACAAGCAGAAGATCGAGTACGTGCGTCAAGCGATGCCGCAGTTTGCTCTAACCTCTGATGTGATCGTCGGCTTTCCTGGAGAGACAGATGAGCAGTTTGCAAATACGTATCGTCTGATTGAAGAATTGAAGTTTGCCGAGCTTCATGTGTTCCCCTATTCCATGCGGACAGGGACGCCGGCTGCACGGATGCCGGACCAAGTTCCTGCGGAAGTGAAGCAGGAGCGAGTACAACAGCTAATTGATTTATCGACACGCCTCTCGCAAGAATATGCGGAACAATTTATCGGTGAGGTTGTGGAGGTCATCCCGGAACGCCCAGCCAAAGATACCCCTGAGGAAGGCGTATATGTTGGGTATTCGGATAACTATTTGCATGTCGAGTTTCCAGGAACAGAAGAAATGGTAGGCAAGATCTGCTGTGTGCGGATTGATAGTGTACAAGGAAAAACATGTACAGGTACATTTGTGCGTGTGGTAGACGATGTCCCACGTCCAGCAGTGGCTGGTTAAATCAATGGAGACCATTGCCTTTTGCCAAGTGGATGGCAGAAGGCTTTTTTCTTTCTGTTGCGGTGGATTTGCTTGTTTTCAAATAGTGATAATGCTACGATGACGAAAGGGAAAATGGTGAAGGGGGCGGAGCTTACTTTTATGAATGAGGTTGCAGCAGGTGGTGTCGTTTTCCGCCACCAAGGACAGAAGCGAAGTATTCTTCTGATAAATGATCAGTATGGACACTGGACATTGCCCAAGGGGAAACAAGAGCGTGGCGAGACAGAGCCTGAGACCGCACTTCGTGAAATTGAAGAGGAAACGGGTGTGAGGGGGCGAATTCTTCATCTATTGGAGAAAGTACATTATGTTTACCACCATCACGAGCGGGGTGAGGTAAACAAGACGGTCTATTACTATTTGGTTGAAGCCCTGACGACAGATATTACACCGCAAGAAGAGGAAATTAACGAAGCCAGATGGTTTTCAGTGGAGGAAGCAGAACAGATTCACCGGGAAAAGGGTTACGATAACAACCACGCACTTCTGCAAAAAGCCATTCACCAACTAACCACCGAGTAGAAGGGAACGATGCAACATGAACCAACAAGAGTTAGCGACATATATCGATCACACTTTACTTAAACCAGAAACCACATCGGATCAAATTGATACACTGTGTGAAGAAGCAAAACAATATGGATTTGCTTCTGTCTGTGTCAATCCTTCCTGGGTGCAACGTTGTGCGGAGCGTCTGAAAGGAAGTGGAGTGAAAGTATGTACGGTCATCGGTTTTCCTTTGGGAGCGACTACTCCTGAGGTGAAAGCATATGAAACCAAGCAAGCGATCCAACAAGGAGCCACTGAGATTGATATGGTGATGAATATCGGTGCCTTCAAATCGGGAGATTTGGATCTGGTCAAAACAGATATTAAAGCAGTGGTCGAAGCGGCGGATGGACATGCGGTCAAAGTGATCTTGGAAACCGGCTTTTTATCGGATGAAGAAGTTGAGGTGGCGTCCACGAAAGCAAAAGAAGCGGGAGCACAGTTCGTCAAAACGTCGACTGGCTTTGGCCCAGGAGGCGCGACGGAAGCGCACATTCGCATCATGCGCCAGACCGTGGGTGAGGAAATGGGTGTAAAAGCTTCTGGTGGCGTACGCGATCGCCAGACGGTGGAAAAAATGATTGACGCAGGAGCGACGCGCATTGGAGCCAGCTCAGGAATTGCCATTGTGACTGGGGAGAAAGGGACAAGCGACTATTAAGTTCGCTTGTCTATTTTTTTGCCCTTCCAGGCGAGTCGTTCCCAGTTTTCTTGCTTCTCGGGAACCAGTGACGTAACCAGACGGGAAAAGGGATGAATAAAGGGGAGCACGATCAGCGAGCAGAGTACATTATAGATGGTTTGAAAATGGGCCACTTGTGCTGCAGGATGGATACTTAAACTGGAAGTATAATCGGCAAACCAGCCGATGAGGGGGGCGAATAAGAGTGCGCCACCCAAGTTGAGAATAAGATGAGCTACCGCTACCTGTTGTGCAGGACGGATGGTACCGATGGAAGCGATGAGTCCTGTGACGCAGGTACCAATATTGCTACCGAGAATGATGGCCAGTGCAAAGGGAAGCGGAATCAGACCCGTGGCGAAAAAGCCCATCGTCATGGCTACCGCGGCACTACTACTTTGGATTAGGGCAGTTATTAAGGTGCCGACGAGGATACCCATCCAAATAGGGGCATCACTCTGTGCTAAAAACCATTCGATGAAGCCGTATTCTTTGAGCGGAACAGAAATCCACTTCATGGCATCCATCCCGAGAAAAATACAGGCAAAACCGGCAATCACCAACCCGATATGAGCGAACGTTCTGTATGGAAAGATGCGCATGCAAGCACCAAGTAGGAGCATGGGTATAGCGAAATCCTCAATTTTAAGCGAGAGAATTTCTGTTGTGACCGTGGTGCCAATATTGGTTCCCAAGATGATTCCGATCGATTGTGGAAAGCGAAGTAGACCCGTATGAACAAAGCCGATGGTTAAGACAGTAACCATGCTACTACTTTGTAAGACTGCAGTAGAAAGTGCCCCCGTAATCAAACCGTGGACGGGTGTACGAGTGAAAGTGCGTAAGATCTTTCTCATGTGATCTCCTGCTAGTACTTGTAAGCCAATACGAATCAATTGCATTCCAAATAAAAAGATCGTTAATCCCGTTGCTAAAGGAATGAGGATTTCTTTCATAAATAAAGCCCCCCCACTTGTCCTCTTATATATATGGGGGAGAAAGGACAGGCATGACGAGCTCAGGAAAATAAAAAGCCCCTAATGGAGATAAAGGGGCCATGTGGCGTTACTCTTTCTTTTTCCGCTTCGGTACATAGGGAGGGGCATCGAAGTCAGATTCATCATTTGGATGAAAGGGTTGCGTGACAGGACCGCTATCCCAAGGGAGTTGTTCTTCCATGGGTGGACGCTCTTGACGAGGCCCCGGACCTCTTCTTCTGTCAGGTTCCGGTGAACCGAAAAATACCCATGGAGGGATATCTTCTTCTCTTTCCGGCTCTTGTGGATTGTGTGCTCTGGATGGATGTTCGTCTAAGGGACGAGGCCGTCTGCGAGGGGGGCGTGCAGAACGTTCACGTCTAGGCGGAGAGGGTTCTTCTTCACGATTCGACGGATGGTGCAATTCATGATCCGGATGAAAGGGTCCTTCTCGATGAGCATGTGGAAAGGGAGGCATCTCAGGGTGGAAGTGTTCTTCTGGTAAAGGGGGGCGTCGATGAGGAGGAACATCCGGTTGATGTAGTTCTTCTCTCCTTGAACGATCGTGTGGAGGCTCTTCTCTGTGATGAGGGGCAAAATCATCCCGCGGGAAGAAATCTGGATGGGGTGAGTTATGCCTCTCTGGAACTTCCTCCTCAGCTTGTGCAGCCCGTGTCATTTCTTCTTGAACGATACGGCGGATCAATTTACGCATCTGAGCTTCCAGTTTCTTTGCATTTGGGTTAGGCAAGGTAACAAACCTCCTTTTTCTCGGGGTGGTAAGTCACAATGCATTATATGCAGGGTAGATGAAGGAAGTGAAATGGTGGGGGTGTTCAGTAGGTAGTTGGATTAGAGTGGATTTTCTGATGAGAGGATGACAATGGGGCGTCAAATCATTTGATTTTCTCTTCTGGTGAACACTGTAGTAGCCCCTTAGTCTTGAGAAAAGAATTAAATAAAAGGACCAAAAAAATCACACTCATTTGTACCTGAGTGTGATTCTTTTTTGGGCCCTTAGAAAAGGCGTATGGAGAGAAAATTAGGAATGTAAATGTGCCGAGAAGAGGTATGTTGGTGTTTTTAGTACACTTCTGCTTCGACATATCCTTCATAACGGTAGTTGGATTCTAGGTCTCTGATGTCCAGGTAAAAAGTACCCGTTTTCATGTTAGTAAAAGTGATGGAGCCAAAGGTGGGGCCATCGAATGATTTATAAGGAGTACAGTTTCCAGTAGATGCGTTACATAAGCGACCATCTAGAGTGAGAAAATCGCTAGCATATAGAATTTTTTCACCTGTCCTATTGTTTATTTTCCACATGTCTTTAGAGAAATCAAGCGTAATGCGGATATCGTTCTCACCATAGGTCGTGGTAATTCCCGCTTTGTCCCATTGACCATCTTCGGTTGAATACCAAGTGCTTTCGTAGGAAGTGTCTGCATGAGCAGGAATTCCTAAGCTGAATAAGGCAACAAATACAGCAACCAATGATAGCAATCTCTTCTTCATACAAATCACCCTTTTTTTATTGATCATTATCACTTTATCAATCTTTTCCATTTGATTCAATAGAAAGAATAATAGAACATTCACAATGTAATAGATAGAAATATTTTCTCATCAGCCTTCTTCCCAATAGTTCCAGATGTGGTAGAATAGCAGGTATCATATGGAAAGGAGTGAAAGGTTATTGTTTCTATTTATCTTCTTTATTCTACCGATGGGTGTTGCTCTGATTGTATTGTATAAGAAACAGGGAGATTTAAAGCAGGAGATGTTGAAGCTAGAACAGATGCTATTGGAAATACAAAGGAAGCATCTTACTGACCTCCAACTGAAAGAGACTGCCCGCGAAGAAAGTTCGAAAGATGAAGCTCATTCTGCTACTTCAGTGGCGAAACCACCGACCTTTTCTTACCCTTCTCAGGAGCCGTCTGCCAATCCTTCTCCTAACGAAAACGTCACAGTAACGGATAACCACTCGGCTAGGACAGGACCAATAGAAAAAGATGCTACGGTGATGGAGTCTTCCGAGGGGGAGAAGAAAGAGGAGAAGGTTTTCTCTTACAATTTGTATGATGAGCAGGAAGAGAAAAGAAGGGAAACGTACTCCCACTATCCGTTGCCACAATCGGAGCAGAGCGGCGATGAAAGTCGAGAGAAAAAAGCTTCTCCTGATTGGGAACTGATCATTGGTGGACGTTGGTTAAATCGAATTGGGGCACTCGCGCTCATTATTGGGATCGGCTTTTTCTTAAAATATGCAGTCGACCATAACTGGATACCTGAGACGGTGCGTGTACTGATGGGTAGTTTACTCGGTGGAGGGCTCCTCTTTTTAGGTGCTCGTACGGATCGCAAAGGGTATGCTATTTTCACACAAGGCATAGTGGGAGCGGGGATTGCCATTCTTGACTTATGTGTCTATGCCAGTTTTCAATTCTACCAACTCGTTCCACAGAGTTTCGCGCTCTTCTTAATGTCGATGGTGACGGTGCTCGCTTTTCAGCAGGCCATTCGCTATCATGCGCTTGCCATATCCATATTAGGGTGGACGGGAGGCTTTCTCACTCCCTTCATTTTAAGTACAGGTGATGCAACTGCTGTTGGGCTGTTTTCTTACATTACCTTACTGGTACTCGGATTTCTAGCCGTTCTCTTAAAGAAGCCAACGTGGGTCTATCTATATCCCTTGACGGTAGGTGCAACCTATGTGGTGTTTCTTGTCTGGATCGCTAGTCAATACCCAACGGAGCAAGTAGGAGTAGGAGTATTTTTTGGCTCGCTCTTCTGGTTCTTGTTCCTTGCGTACGATGGTTATCGGCGTTTACAAGAAAAAGTAAGTTTTGCCCGATTGCATGCCATGGTTGCTTGCATAAATGCTACGTTGTATTTTGGAATTCTCTATTGGCTGTTGCATCCTCACTTTGAGAATGTCGTAGGTATGCTTCATGTTCTCATAGCGGGGTGTTATCTGGCTTTCTACACCATACTGACGCGCAAGAAGAAACCATTTTCTTCTCTCTTCCTTTACATAGGGATGGGAGGGTTATTGGTTGCTGCTCCTATTTTGTTTTCAGGTTATGGTCTCGTTATGGCTTGGTCATTACTGGGGCTGTTGTTCATCGGGGGAACATTGACGGTCTGGAAGCGAGAAAACCCGTGGATCCCGTCCATCATTGCTTTTTCTCTCGCGCTCTTCCGCTTGTTAGGGGTTGAGGATGTCTGGGTCTACGATCCGGATACCTATATGTTCCTATTGAATATGAGGACATTGACGATTTTTCTGCTTGTCCTTACCTTCATTATTGCTGGTCTTGGGCTTAAGAAAAGACAAAATATCACCTGGGCCAGTGTGTTGCTGACGATTTCCACCTGGGTCATCTTTTTGTGGATGTCGATTGAAGTTATTCTTCTCTTCACCTCATGGAGCTCAGGAACAACCGGTGAATGGCTAACGGAAACCCTCCGGTATAGGACTATCTTCACACTCTGTATTTCTTGGTTTATATATGCTCTCCTTCTCATACTGGTCAGTTTGAGAAAGAAGACACTTCCAGTTGCCATCAGTGGTGGAGCGATGGCGATTCTCTCATGGATATCGATGGTAACTGTGGGTATGCAGTATGAACCCCTATCACAATTTACGCTGATTTTGAATGTGCGCTTCCTGGCTTTCCTTTGTTGGATTGGTGGCTTCTTCTACTTGGCTAGGCTCTTTCACCGTTATCAGGAAGACTATCCTTTTATGAAGAAAGCAGTGATTGTAATCCAATTGGTGCTAGCAGGAACCCTATTGGAACTACTAACGGTCGAAACCTATGATAGCTTTCGCTATGCGCTCTCAATGGTGGAGGGGGAAAACTCACTTGTTCATGCCATGCATCTTACACTATCCCTCCTGTGGCTTTTCTTTTCATTCACTCTCCTTACTATTGGTATTTGGCGACGCATGAGATCCCTTCGTTTCATGGCAATGGGGATATTTGCACTTTCCATAGCGAAAATCTTTCTTTTTGATCTAGGGTTTTTAATGCTTCTTTATCGGATATTTTCCTTTATTGGGCTGGGTGCGGTACTGTTATTGGTCTCGTATTTCTATCAAAGGTACAAAGATCATCTGGTATAACCAGTATAGAGGCAAAACATCTTGATGTAATGAATAGAATAATCAAGAAGCAAGTTGCTTTAGAAGATAAAACTGGTTTTTAAGCGAAGGTAGACGCATTATTGGCGAAAAATAGATGCCCTTCTCTTTCCGCACGCCTAAATTCTCTTGTTATAATAGATGGGAATGGAGAGGTTAGAGGAGGACCTATGGAGCAAAAGACTTCACAGAATATTAACCGGCGCGGGTTCCTAAAGAAAACCTGGAAGTGGGGCTTAGGAGCATTGCTAAGTGCAGGGGTATGGGGGAGCTATAGTGCCTTTTATGAGGCCAAATGGATTGAATGGACAAAGCTCTCTGTCTCCCTTCCGCGCTTGCCTCAATCTTTTGTAGGGATGAAGGTACTACACTTCAGTGATTTGCACTTCGGCATGACGATTGGGCAACAGGAACTGGATAAGTTGGTTGAGAAAATGAATCACGTTGCGCCGGATCTTGTGTGCTTTACTGGGGATTTATACGATAAACATTTTGATCTGAATACTGCAGGGCCAGTGATAACCGCACTGTCTAAGATCCAGTCTTCTTATGGAAAATTAGCCGTACTGGGAAACCATGATTTTGGTCCAGGACTCCCTGCGATTGAAGTATTAACAAAAGCGGGCTTTCATGTGTTGCGAAATGGGCAGGTCGAGGTGAAAAAGGGAAGCGATTCTCTCTATGTTGTTGGCTTAGATGATCTTCTCCATGGTCGGCCAGATCTATTAGAGGCAACAAAAGAGGTTCCAAACGAAGCTTGTACCCTTCTGTTAATGCACGAGCCAGACTTTGCAGATCTGGTGGATCCAGCACAGATCGATTTGCAATTGTCTGGGCACAGCCATGCGGGCCAAATTCAGGCGCCATGGATTGGGCCGTTATTAACACCTCCGCAAGGAGGGAAATACCCTGAAGGTCTGAACAAGGCAGATTCTGGTGTATCTATTTATACGAGCCGTGGATTAGGAACGACGATTTTACCTTTCCGCTTTCTATGTCGACCCGAAGTAACGATACTCACATTGACTCAGTAATGGGAGTCGTCATAGTGGAAGACATCTAAGAAGAGCAAGGTCGATCAGGATAGAAAGAAAAAATAGGGGGAAGAGGATGAAACGAATTTGTATCTTTGCCGGTTCTAATGTAGGTTTGCGTGAAACCTATCAAGAGGCGGCAATTCAGTTGAGTAAAGAGCTGGTTCGCTATGAAAAGGATGTTGTCTTTGGTGGTTCCAGTATTGGCTTAATGGGGGTCATGGCCAATACCGTACTTTCAGAGGGAGGCAAGGTGATGGGAGTGATCCCTAAAAACTTGTTTCGCGGAGAGATGGTGCACACCCATTTAACCCAATTGTTTCAAGTGAAGAACATGCATGAGCGCAAGGCGAAGATGGGGGAGCTATCTGACGCCTTTATCGCATTACCTGGCGGGTTTGGCACTTGGGAAGAGGTTTTTGAGGTGATTAGTTGGGGCCAGCTAGGAATTCATCAAAAACCGCTCGGTTTGTTTAATATTGATGGCTTTTATGATCCCATCGTCCAACTCATTGAGCGGGCGATTGATGATGGCTTCATTCCTAAAGAGCATAAAGAGCTGGTCATCTGCGAGAGCGATCCGGCTACTCTCGTTGAGAAACTATTATCTTATCAACCACCGCAAGAAACGAATAAATGGAGCGAACTTCGCTCGAACGAATAGGAGAAGCAGGCGGCTGATTAGTCGCCTGCTTTCTTCGTAGTAATGGAGTGGATGAACAGGTTAGCTAGAAGGGAGCGAAACCTTTTTGGCTTACGTAAAGCTGACCAGGAGGAAATACCTCTCGAAATCGGTTATAGACGATCCGGAAGGCAGCTGGGTCGTACCATTCTTGTAAGCCACACTCCTCATACAAGGAAGATACCCCTAACCGCTTGGTTCGCTTACCGCCACTCCCATCTCCCATAAAGTAATCATCGATACAGACACGCTGCACGACCGACTTCAACTTATTCGGGAAATGATCACTACTAGGTAAGAGGGGGGCAATAGTAGCTTGTGTGGGAACACCCTTCTCTGCTAAAGCGCGGAGCGCATGTAGTCTTGCTTGTATCGGGGGAGTTCCTGGTGTGAAATGTTGACGTATCTCATCAGAGTCTGTTTCGATAGTTATGCTGACGCGTATCTTATCTTTTAGCTGGACAAAGTAGTCGGTATCCCTTTGCACGAGTGGGCTCCGTGTCTGTACAAATAAAAAATCGGGGGGTTCTTCGACCATCACTTCTAGTAATTTTCTCGTTATCTCTTCTTGAGCCTCAATAGGTTGATAAGGATCGGTACTGGAGGATAGAAAAATCGTAACGCTCCCCTTCGTTTTGGCACGTCGCAGTTCTTTATGTAGGAGATCCGCCGCTCCTTTTTTTACATCAACCCATGATCCCCACTCCTCTTTACGAAAAAGGGAGACGGGCATTTGACGAACGTAGCAGTAAGAACAGCCAAACGAACATCCGGTATACGGATTGAGGGAGTGACTATAACCCGCCAGATAACCTGTCCCTTTATTTAGCACTGTTTTGGGATGCTTGTAGAGAATTGTTGGTTTTTTAGCCATGATGGGTAGCCCACCTTTTTCATAATGGATTGTTACTCTCTTAGAGGAAAAGCCTAGACTTGACTTGGTTTGAATGAGAAGGCAGAGTATGAGCTATTTTACCAGCTGTTCCTTCTCGAGTCGGAGGTAAGATTGCATCGCAAGAACGATAGGAATGACATCTTGTGTTGGAAGGATAGGATGAAATGGATATTGAATGCTGCTATAAGTGATCAATATAGAGTAGAGAGAATAAAATGACGGAGAAACGAGGGTGCATCACGCAGAAAGGAATGATTTAATGAAATCAACAAACAACAAGATGGCTCGAATAGCTGGGTTTCTTTATCTTATGGTCATTATTTGCGGTATTTTTGCAGAATTTTTTGTTCGTTCTAAACTGATTGACTCTAGCGATGCAGCGGCGACAGCCAGTAACATCATGGCTTCTGAGTCCTTATTTCGTCTCGGGATTGTAAGCGACCTGGTGATGATGACGGTGTATTTCTTGCTGGCACTTGTTTTGTATGCGTTACTCAAGTCCGTGAATCAAAATCACGCTTTGTTTATGCTGTTATCGGTCTTGGCTAGTGTGGCGATCCTTTGCATCAACATGTTAAATCAATTGGCCCCATTGCTCCTCCTTAGTGATTCCAGTTATACAAGTTTACTCACGGAGGATCAAGTACAGGGGCTCATGTTATTCTTTCTGGATATGCACACCCATGGATACTTTGTTGCACAAATCTTTTTTGGACTGTGGTTACTGCCACTTGGTTATCTAGTGCTTCGGTCAGGTATCTTCCCCCGACTATTAGGCGTGTTGCTGATCGTTGGTTGCTTTAGTCATCTCATTGATTTCTTTATCTTTTTCCTTTCTCCAAGCTTATATCAGTCCATCTCAACCTATGTTACCATTCCGGCTAATCTCGCAGAATTTGCCTTTGTTTTTTGGCTATTGATTATGGGTGCCAAGAATCAATCAAAGAAGAGTCCGTTGAAAAGAGGAACGACTCCTTCTTTTTCCAACGAGTAAGGGAAGAGAAGGGGAGTTTTCCTCTAAGCAAGGCATGTTAAGCAGCAAATAACAGCCCCCTTGCCTACATAGGCAAGGGGGCTGTTCACGCTCGCAAGAGTTCGGATATGGCAATTACTTATACAAACTGCCCTAGGTCAACGCCTAGTGCTTCTGCTAAGCGCTCACCGTACTCTTTATCTGCACGGTAGAAATTGCAGACGGCCATTAATTTGGTTTCTTCTTGGACTTGAGAGAGGTCGCCTACCAAGTTTTTAATGAGGTTTTCTTTTTCCTGTTCGCTAAAGGACTGGTACCGTTCACCTGCTTGTTGGAAGTCGAGCGTTTTGTAGATTTTCTGACGACCCGCATTTCCTTCAAGGGGTGTTTCTGGCTCCAAGTATTCTGGGTGCTCAACCGGACGATTCTCGTCGCGGTTCGGTTCATAATTGACCGGAGAGATATCGGTGTTTGTCTGCATCAAACCATCCACCTGATAATTGTTTATTTTTGCATAAGGGCAGTTAACAGGTAGATTCAAATAGTTGGGTCCCAAGCGATGCCGTTGTGTATCAGGATAGGAGAACAGACGTCCTTGTAATAACTTATCTTCGGAAGGTTCAATTCCTGGTACCGTAGCATTCGGTGAGAAAGCCGATTGTTCTACTTCTGCGAAGAAGTTCTTAGGATTGCGATTGAGCGTCATCCGTCCGACCAACTGCCATGGGAATGCTGCCTCTGGCCACATCTTGGTGGGGTCCAATGGATCAAACTCGAAGTTATCCATCTCTTCTGGCTTCATGATTTGAACATACAGATCCCACTCAGGATAATTTCCTTCTTCAATGCGATCGTATAGATCACGAGTAGCGTGGTTGAAATCTTCCCCTTGTACCTGTGGCAACTCTTCTGCGCTAAGGTTTTTCACTCCGGATAGTGGTTTCCAGAAATATTTGATGTAAGAAACTTCTCCCGCAGCGTTCACCCATTTAAAGGAATGGACGCTGTACCCTTCCATCTGGCGATAGTTAGCAGGGGTACCGTAATCGGAAAGAAGCCATGTCATCATGTGAGTCGATTCAGGAGTCCGTGTCATAAAGTCCCAATAGCGATTTGGATCTTGGATGTTGGTATCGGGTGCTGGTTTGAGCGAATGAACCATGTCGGGAAACTTGATCGCATCACGGATGAAAAAGATAGGAAGGTGGTTTCCCACAATATCATAATTGCCTTCATCCGTGTAGAACTTCGTAGAGAATCCACGTGGGTCACGTGCTGTCTCAGGGGATCCTTTGGAATGGATCACAGTGGAGAAACGAACAAAGACGGGTGTCTCTTTGCCTTCTTCGTGCAAGAAAGACGCTTTGGTATGCTCTTTCATGCTGTTAAATGTTTTAAATACACCGTGGGCACCCGCACCACGAGCATGAACGACACGTTCAGGAATACGTTCACGGTCGAAATGGGCAATTTTCTCTATTAAATGGGCATCCTCCAATAGGGTTGGGCCACGTCGTCCCGCCGTGCGGGAGTTTTGGTTGTCACCTACTGGTCTCCCTTGATTTGTCGTTAGTCGATTTTTATGTTGATCCATATTGTTCATCCTCTCTCCTGATAGTCAATATTTATTTATAATAATTATAAAGTAATACATAATATCAACTGTGTCAACCACTATCCTGTCATGATGTACGAAAAAAGTTTCTAGTTTACTGGGGCCTCTTTGAACAGTTAAGAAAAATGATGGTCCCAATTGATGAAACATTGCTTTACTAGATGGAGAAAATCAAGACGTTTATCTTGGTAACGAGACATCAGGAGGGATCTTCTGTTATTTAACTACCTTTTTCTCCTACTTATAAAACTTCTCTTTTGTGAAAAAGGAGATTCGATTCTACGAAAGCTGTTGTGCGTTTTAAGGAAGACAAATGGATTTTTTTGAGTATAAATCGAGCAAAAATAATCCAACTTAAGGGTGAAAATCATCTGTTTACAATTTCATGAAAATGGAGGTTGAATTCGCATGGAGAAGGATATGAAAAAGGGTGTATCGCATCCCCTGAAGAGTAAACCAGATGATGGTGAGGGGGGACCACTGGATCAGCGGATGGGCGTGAATGAATCGAAGGAAACACTTACCAATCGTCAAGGGCATCCGGTTTCCTACAATCAAAATCTCCGGACTGTAGGGAACCGCGGGCCGGCAACCTTAGAAAATTATCATTTTATAGAGAAGATCTCTCACTTTGACCGTGAGCGGGTGCCAGAGCGGGTGGTACACGCTCGCGGAGCAGGTGCACATGGGTACTTTGAGGCGTATGGAACGGTGGACGGGGAGCCGATCGCGAAGTATACACGGGCCAAGTTGTTTCAAGAAAAAGGAAAGCGTACTCCGGTCTTTGTCCGCTTCTCTTCAGTGGTACATGGCGGACATTCACCGGAAACCTTACGCGATCCTCGCGGATTTGCTACGAAGTTTTACACGGAGGACGGCAATTGGGACCTTGTGGGGAATAACTTGAAGGTTTTCTTTATTCGTGATGCGATGAAGTTTCCCGATCTTGTCCATTCTTTTAAACCCGATCCCGTAACCAATCGTCAAGATAATGAACGGATATTTGACTTTCTCAGTAACACTCCCGAATCGATGCACATGACGACTTTTCTCTTCTCTCCCTGGGGGATTCCTGCCAATTACCGCATGATGCAGGGGTCTGGTGTGAATACGTATAAATGGGTGAACAAAGAGGGAGAAGCGGTTCTTGTCAAGTATCACTGGGAACCGCTACAGGGCATTAAAAATCTCTCACAGAAAGAAGCGGAAACGATTCAAGGGATGAATTTTAATCACGCCACACAGGATTTGTATGATGCCATCGAAGAGGGAAAGTATCCAGAATGGGAACTGTGCGTTCAGATCATGAGTGATGACGAGCATCCTGAGTTGGATTTTGATCCGCTCGATGATACAAAACTATGGCCACGAGATCAATTTCCCTTTCTACCTGTAGGGAAGATGACGCTCAACAAAAATCCGGAGAATTATTTCGCTGAGGTGGAGCAAGCCGCCTTTGGAACCGGCGTACTCGTCGATGGATTGGAGTTTTCCGATGATAAGATGCTACAGGGGCGTACTTTCTCTTACTCGGACACGCAGCGGTATCGGGTAGGGGCCAATTACACGCAATTACCGATTAATCGTCCGCAAAAACATGTTTCCACAAACTTACGCGATGGTTCGATGACGTACTATGTTGATCAAGGAAGAGAGCAAAATCCACATGTCAATTATGAACCGTCGTCACTCAATCATTTGAAGGAAGCTCCTGAGTCCGGACCGGAGTATACACCATCCATATCAGGTAACTTGGTTCGTGAATCGATTGAACGAACCAATGACTTCAAACAAGTAGGAGAAACGTACCGTGAGTTTGACCAATGGGAACAAGACGAACTGATCGGAAACCTCGTCGATGCGCTGAGCGAATGTCGGCAAGATATACGCTCACGTATGATTGATATGTTGAAACAGAGTGATCAGGAGTATGGCAGTAGATTGGAAGAAGGATTAAAAGAAGCGGATATGATAGGAACTTCAAGTGATTCCGGTGCTTTCATGGGATCTCCGCGCTCTGATGCAGCAGTGAAAGATGCTGAGAACATGGGGCATTCCACTGATGGGTATTAGGAAGGAAGTCTTCAATGCTACAAGAGAGAGAAATCATTTTCTCTCTCTTTCTTTACTTATTTGAGAATCTTTTGATATGATGAAAGAACTACATACAGGAGGTGCATCCAATTATGGCAGACTGTATTTTTTGCGGCATCGTGGAAGGAACGATTCCTTCCAAGAAGGTGTATGAAGATGAAGAACTGCTTGCTTTTCATGACCTTTATCCGGCTGCTCCAGTCCACATCCTCATTATCCC
This sequence comes from Mechercharimyces mesophilus, assembly GCF_059818345.1. Lineage (NCBI taxonomy): Bacteria > Bacillati > Bacillota > Bacilli > Caryophanales > Thermoactinomycetaceae > Mechercharimyces > Mechercharimyces mesophilus. Next base: position 396,564 of record NZ_JCBAPH010000001.1, read on the forward strand.
TAAGAAACACATTCCCTCCTTGCAAAAGGTGGAAGCGGCGGATCAAGCACTCATCGGCCGGATGGTGGGCGTGATACAGCAACTTGCTCAAGAATTAGAGATAGATGAGAAGGGTTTTCGTGTGGTGAACAACTGTGGAGAAGAAGGAGGTCAAACCGTCGACCATCTTCACTTTCACCTGTTAGGCGGTCGTTCACTAGGGTGGCCACCCGGTTGATCGCAAGAGACTCTTTGACACTTTTAAAGACGGCATGTATAATAAACTTGATATGGCTTCATCCATAAATGAATGTCATGGTACCCAGGCTCCTGCATATGATGCAGTGAGGTTGGTGTGAGCACGTCTTGGGATGGGTTGCAAAAGATATCCAAGCAGTCTTGTCTGGGTCATTTGACCCGCTGATAGGCTCCCCAAGGGTGTGGCCACTTATAAAGAGTGGTTTCAGTTGGCCCGTGGAGGGAGGGAGAAGCATGCCGGAGATTCAAGTACGTAAAAACGAATCGTTGGACAGTGCGTTACGCCGTTTTAAGCGCTCTTGTGCCAAATCGGGTGTAATGTCCGAAGTGAAAAAGCGTAAACACTATGAGAAGCCCAGTGTGAAGCGTAAAAAGAAATCGGAAGCCGCACGTAAGAATAATAAACGACGTGCTCGCTAAGCTTACGATCTTGTATGTACCATTTCATAAATAGATAGGGTACAACAAGTGGCGCTTAAGCACGCTCAGATAAACGAGCGATGGGGCCTTCAAGGAGGCATATCTTAGGTGAGCATGATTAAGCGATTGCAAGATGATATGAAAATCGCTCTCAAAGAAAAAGACAAAGCAAAATTAAATGTGATTCGTCGTTTGCGTTCGACGATGAAAAACCAAGAGATTGACCAAAAAAAGACGTTGTCAGCAGATGAGGAAATGGACGTTGTTGTACGTGAGTTGAAGCAAGTGAAAGATTCGCTGAATGAATTTGAAAAGGCGGGTCGGGATGATCTTGTGGCAAACATGCGTGCAGAGGTAACCATCCTCACGAACTATCTCCCAGAAGCATTAACGGAGGAAGAACTGGAACAACAGGTGGATGCTGTTATTCAAGAAGTAGGTGCTTCCTCAAAAGCAGACATGGGAAAAGTGATGGGGGCTTTGCTTCCACGCGTAAAAGGGCGTGCTGATGCGAAATTGGTCAGTCAAATGGTGCAACAGAAATTAAGTTAAAACAGCGTGGTTTCACGCTGTTTTTTTGAAATTGACTTCATGCATTGCTGTCTCAATGGCATAAAAGAGTGAAAATGATGGTTACTTAGAAAAGATAGCTGGTCGGAAAGGGAGAGAACATGAAGCGTTTACGTCTTTTGGGCTATGTCGGCATCCTTTTCCTATCTTTCCTGTTGCCGTTCTTTATGGACGAAGTGAGTGTCTTGGCCAAACCAGAAGAAAAAGTCGTTTACATGATTCCGATTGAGGAGACGATCGAACAAGGATTGGCCCAGTTTTTGGATCGTTCCTTGACAGAAGCGAACGAGGCGGGAGCAGACGCCATTTTGCTAAAGATGAATACGCTTGGTGGCAGTGTGGATGCTGCATTAAATATTGGTCGTACGATCCGTGAATCAAAAGCACCGGTTACTGTCTACATACAAGGAGAGGCGATTTCAGCAGGTGCCTATATTGCCCTTAATGCAGAGAAAATTATGATGACGCCGGGAAGTTCCATTGGGGCGGCCGAACCGAAAACGTTAACCGGAGAAGAAGCAGACGCGAAGACGGTTTCATTCTGGTCCTCCAATATGCGATCTGCCGCGGAATCTACCGGCAAAGATCCTGAGATTGCCCGCGGGATGGTGGAACGGGATCTGGAGATAGAGGGCGTAAAAAAGCAAGGTGAGTTGCTCACCTTGACTGCTCAACAAGCGGTCGAAATGAATATGGCGGATCGTGTGGTAGAAAGTGACGAAGAGGTCTTGCGTGCCCTAGGATTGGGTGATGCGAAGCAGGTCTCTCTCTCCTTGAGTCCCAGTGAACAACTGGCACGCTTTGTTACCAGTCCTTTTGTCTTTCCCATCCTTTTTCTGATTGGGATGGCAGGGATTGCGATCGAGCTCTTTTCTCCTGGATTTGGCTGGCCAGGTGCTCTGGGAATTTCAGCGTTTGGTCTTTATTTTTTTGGGCATTATATCGCTGGATTTGCAGGATGGGAGTCCATTGTACTCTTTGTCGCAGGGGTTATCTTAATGGCTATTGAGTTGTTTGTTCCCGGCTTTGCCGTATTTGGTGTACTGGGGATTATCTCTCTAATTGGCTCCGTCGCCTTGGCTGCCTACGATGCGACATATGGTATGGTTGCCTTTCTTATTGCATTTGCAGTGGTGATTGCAGGGATGGTGATAGCGATGAGATTCTTTGGTAAACGGGGTGGTTGGAAAGGGATCATCCTAAGAGAAGAGCAAAAAAATGATGCAGGTTACATTAGCAATCTAGGAAAGAATAGCCTGTTAGGGCAAGAAGGAACGACGATGACTCAATTGCGTCCCTCTGGCTGGGCGATGATCGGGGAAAAACGTTATGACGTGATCAGCGAAGGGGGATTCGTTCCGAATCATGCACGCGTTAAAGTGGTGCAAGTTTCTGGGGCGAGTGTCGTGGTACGTGAGATAAAGGAAGAATCATCAACTGAAGAGAAGTAAGTGGTGAATGGAAGTAGAGTATAGATAGGCGGAAACAAGTTTTCCTACTTTGAAAGGAGAGAAAGTGTCGATGGAAATCCCTATTCTAATTTTAGTGGTGTTGGCTATTATTGCCCTCTCCATTTTGTTTACCTTCGTACCAATTATGCTCTGGATTTCAGCTTGGGCTTCGGGGGTTTATGTTGGCTTGAGTACGCTCATCGGGATGCGTCTTCGTCGAATTGTCCCGTCCCGAATTGTGAATCCCTTAATTAAGGCACGAAAAGCGGGGTTGGATGTGCAAATTGATCAACTAGAGACGCACTATCTAGCGGGCGGAAATGTGGACCGTGTGGTCGATGCTTTAATTGCTGCCCAACGAGCCGAAATTGATCTCGTCTTTGAACGAGCGGCGGCCATCGATCTAGCCGGTCGAGATGTATTGGAAGCCGTACAAATGAGTGTAAATCCAAAAGTGATTGAAACACCGGTTGTATCGGCTGTAGCCAAAGATGGAATCGAAGTGAAGGCCATTGCTCGTGTGACCGTTCGTGCCAATATCGAACGTTTAGTCGGAGGAGCGGGCGAAGAAACGATTATTGCCCGTGTGGGTGAGGGGATTGTTACCACCAATGGCTCCGCCGATAGTCATAAAGAAGTACTAGAAAATCCTGATTTGATTTCCAGCACCGTGTTAGAAAAAGGATTGGATGCAGGCACTGCTTTTGAAATCCTCTCCATCGATATTGCGGATGTGGATGTAGGGAAGAACATTGGTGCGAAGTTGCAAACGGATCAAGCGGAAGCGGACAAGAATATTGCGCAAGCCAAGGCAGAAGAGCGGCGTGCCATGGCTGTTGCGAATGAGCAAGAGATGAGGGCTCGGGTGGAAGAGATGCGCGCCAAAGTGGTAGAAGCAGAAGCACGTGTTCCAGAAGCGTTGGCGGAAGCCTTAACCAATGGGAAACTGGGTGTGATGGACTACTACAACTTGCAAAACATTATGGCGGACACAGACATGAGAAAATCAATTGGGAACCCGGAAACCGATATGGGTGAAGAGTCGTGATTTTGCTAGTGGATTTGGGGATGATTTTTGATGTTTTGTTTCAAACACCTGCAGGTCCATTATTGCTAGCTGGCATCGTTTGGTTTCTAACAAAGGTTACTGCTGCTCTAAAGGAAGAGAAAGAGCAAAGAGAAAGACCGCTTCCTCCTTCCAGGCAACCAAAATCCCAGCAACCTTCTACTGGGCCATGGGCGCAATTGGAGGAAGAAGTGGAGAATCGCATGGAGATGCTTGAAGAAACTCCTCTCTCCTCGATTCCTTCTCGGCTAGAGATGCTTACGGAAGAGGAAAGTCCGCAGAAGCTTGTGAGGGAGCCTCTTAAAGTGCAAAGAGAACCCAATCAACAACAAGGTTCCGCACTGCGAAGAGCGCGCCAAAAAGAGTGGGCGCGCGCAGTGGTTTTTAAGGAAGTACTGGATCAGCCACGTTCCAAAAGACCCTGGCGCCCGCATTCACGCTAAATTGGACTGGTAATAGTTCGTAGGAGTGAGCCTTCCTCTTGGGGTCATACTATGTGCCAAGAGGAGGTGAGAGGCGATGGGAGAGACGCGTAGCAGACGGAGCAATCAGCTCTTGGTGCCCGGTGCGGCATTTGCTTTACAGCAATACAAAGAAGAAATCGCTGCTGAATTTGGTGTTCAGCCAGGTCCAGATGAAACCGCACGTGCCAATGGATCGATTGGTGGAGAGATCACCAAACGCCTGGTTCAGCAAGCTGAACAACAACAATAGCAAGCAATCAATGAAATCTTAGGAACCCGAGCTTACGGACACGGTGTGTCGATGAAAGCTTGGGTTCTTTTTCGTGAAGAGAACGTGAAGAACAATACCTGCTCGAACGATTCATCAAGATCAAGCTGTTGTGATTTTGCTCATAAAGCCTCTTTACCCTGCATATGGTGGTAGGGAGATGGAGGGCTCGGACTATGCGTGGTATGAGTGGGAAAATCAAAAAGATGGCAGCAGATTGGTTAGATGTCCCGTCAGATGTGGTGACCAATATTCCGCGTATTCTTATGCTGGGTTCCCAGCAGCTGCGGGTGGAGAATTATGTGGAAGTGGAAAGCTTTTGTAGTACCAGTTTGATCCTCAAGCTGGGAAAAGGTCAGCTGCATATTCAAGGTCGTCAGTTGATGATTCGCAGCATCTATCCAGAAGAAGTCGTCATTGAAGGGGAAATCACAGAGATCCAGTTTCAGGACTAAGGGGGAGATGAAGGTGGCATCCAAATTACATGGACGAGTGGTGCTCCATTGTCGAGGCCCTCATCTCACCTATCTCATTAATCGCGCCCGCAAGTCTCGCCTGCAACTAGAAAATATTCGTTGGTTGGGAGACGAACATCTGCAATTGGTTGTATCTATTTCAGATTTTTATCAATTGCGTCCCTTACTGAGAGAAACAAAAACCAAGATCCGTATTAAGAAAAAGATAGGACTGCCCTTTTTGATGTACCGATTGCGTAGAAGGAAAGGGTTTCTTATTGGATTGGCTGCTTTTTTTATCTTACTCTATTTGCTGAGTTCCTTTGTATGGAAAGTAGAAGTGGAAGGGAATGAACAAATTCCACAGAAGGAAATATTACAGGTAGCACGTGAGCAGGGCATTTATCCGGGACAAGTCCAATTTCGTTTGCCCGAAAATGATGATATTCAATTTGAGCTTACCAGGGAGTTGCCTCAAGTCACGTGGGTCGGCTTTCGGATGGAAGGAACACGAGCCATCATTACTGTGGTAGAAAAACAGAGCGTTCGGAAAGAAGAAGGAGAAGAGGATCTGGGACCCGTCCATTTAATCGCGACCCGGGATGCTTATATTTATCAGATGAAGGTAGAGAGAGGGCGTCCAGAAGTAGAAGTGCGTGACATGGTAAAGAAAGGCGATCGCCTTGTGTCGGGCATTTATGGCAACACGGAAGATGATGGCTTGCCACAGACGATTGTGGGTGCCAAGGGAAAGGTGTGGGGGGAGGTTTGGTATGATTCCGAAGTGACCATTCCTCTGACACAAAAGCGAAAAGTGTATACGGGTAAGCGGGATACAGCATATCTTCCCTATATTGGTCACTCCATGATCCAGCTACCCTTTCTTGGAGAAGTTCCCTACGAGCAATACGAAACGATCCACAATCTACATACACTAACATTTGGGAACATACGGATCCCGCTAGGCTGGGTAAAAGAAGAACGGTTGGAAATGAACTGGGTAGCCCATGAACTATCGGAGAAAGAAGCGCTACAGCTGGGCATGGAACAGGCACAAGCAGATGTAAACGAAAAAATTGGACAAGAAGGGCGGATTTTGGAACAAAAAGTTTTGCACCATCGCGTCGACAGTGGTAAAGTTTATATGAAGATACACTTTGATGTCGTAGAAAATATTGCGACTCCAGAACCTATCTTGCAAGGGGATTGAGCCATTTGCAAGCAAACACACAGAAGAAAACCATACAATTGGAAAATGCAGAAGAAGCCTTGACTCTGTTCGGACCACACGATCAATATTTGAAACAAATTGAGCAACTTACAGAGGCGAAGATTGTGACTCGTGGAGCCGAATTAAGATTGACAGGATCGACGGCAGAAGTAGAGGTATTGGAAAACCTCTTTCGTGTTTTACTGACGTTGATTCGCAAAGGGATTACGTTAACCGAACGAGACATGGTATATGCTTACCGTTTAGCTAGCGAAGGGTTAGCGGATGAGCTTTTGGAACTGTTAGGAGAAGTCATTGGAACAAGCCACAAAGGGAAATCTGTACGCGTCAAAACCTTGGGTCAAAGAAGGTATGTGAGTGCCATCAAGCAATCAGATATCATCTTTGGTATTGGCCCTGCCGGGACAGGGAAAACCTTTTTGGCAGTTGTCATGGCGGTCTCTGCACTAAAAGAGAATCGAGTGAAACGTATTGTTCTCACCCGACCCGCTGTAGAAGCTGGAGAAAGCTTAGGGTTTTTACCCGGTGACCTTCAGGAGAAGGTAGATCCGTATCTCCGTCCGCTCTATGATAGTTTGTATCACATGTTTGGAACGGAGCAGGTGACCAAATTAATGGAGCGTGGTGCGATCGAAATTGCTCCCTTGGCGTATATGCGCGGGCGTACCCTAGAGGATTCATTTGTGATCTTGGATGAAGCGCAAAATACAACGCCTGAACAGATGAAGATGTTTTTGACCCGTTTAGGGTTTGGCTCGAAAATGGTGGTAACCGGTGATGTTACCCAAGTGGATTTACCTAAAGGGAAACAATCTGGACTGAAAGAGGCGGAGCGTGTGTTAAACGCGGTCGAGGAAATTCCCTTTATCTACCTCGCGCAGGAAGACGTGGTACGTCATACATTGGTGCAACGTGTAATTGACGCATATGCGCGTGAAACATAAAGGGAAAGACGAGTCTCTTAAGGAGTCGGTTAAATTGAAAAAGCAGACAGAGAAAAAAGCACAACGAAACCAGAAAAAACCTACTTTCTCAGCAGGCTGGCGACAAAGTCGTCGCCTGCGCTTTTTACTCTATGCTACTTTTGGGATCGTTCTTTTTACCCTGTTGATGGGGCATATTTTTCCTGAGCAATATGACTTATCAAAAGGATCAGTAAGTAAAGAGGTTGTCGTCGCTCCGCTTACGAAGGTGAACGAGAAAGCGACAGAAGAAGCACAAGAACAAGCATCACAATCGGTGGAAAAGCAGTTTCGCTTGGAGGAAGAGATCACCGGAGTCCAGTTGGATAAGATGGAGAGCTTGTTTGCTGACTTAAAGAACATCCTTTCGGATAAAGAAATGAGCAGTGAAGAGAAAGAACAGCAAATCGAAGAGAAGTACCCCAATTTTTCTGAAGCCTTCTATAAAAGAATGGCGGAGATGAAAGCAGGACAACTATCAGAGGTTCAAGTCGTTGCCCTGCAATTGTTGGAACAAACCATGCAAGATGGTATACGGAGCGAAGAAGACATCCAGGTAAAACGGTCGCGGGTTGATGAACTACTCGTAACTTCTTCGCTGGAGAGTAATGCTCGCTCCATTGTCCGTGAATTAACCCATCATTATTTGGTGCCCAATGAAATATTTGATGAAGAACGCACAGAAGCAATGCGTGAGGCAGCGCGAGAAAGTGTGGAGCCCATCATGATCAAGAAGGGAGAGGTCCTGGTTTCAGAAGGAGATGTGATTACCGCTACGCAATATCTCCAACTAAAGGAACTGGGCCTCTTAAGCGATGAAAATAACCCACAACTTTATATTGGGTTGGCGCTTCTTGTCATCGTATTGGTCTTGCTACTTTATTTCTATACCTTGCGCTTTCATACAGAAATTGATCAAGACAACGGACAGCTCACCTTGCTCTTAATTGTTCTTCTCCTTACGAGTGTGTCCATGAAAGTGGTTGCACTGGGTCAAAATCTAGAATATAGTGCGATTGGCTATGTTGCTCCGGTCGCTTTAGGGACGATGCTGATTACGTTGCTTTTGGATATTCGGCTCGCTCTGTGGAGTGCGCTCATGATCTCCGTGTTGGCGAGTGTGTTTTTCAATGAAGGGAACCATCTCTTATTTGATTATCGCTATGGTTTTGTCGCCCTAACCAGCTCAGCAGCAGCGGCTTTTGCCTTATCGGGAGCGCGCAATCGGACATCAGTGTTAAAGGCGAGTTTTGTCGCCTCCCTTGTGAGTATTTTCCCGATCATGGTCAACTATTTCTTCATATCTGGAGAAGGAAATCCCCTCCTTCTCCTGCAATCCATTGGTTTTGGAATGGCGGGAGGACTGTTTGCAGGGGTATTGGCCATCGGATTGTTGCCACTGTTTGAGGCGATGTTCGATATTTTGTCTCCGCTAAAACTGTTGGAGTTGGCTAGTCCAAACCACCCACTACTACGGAAGCTACTGGTACAGACCCCGGGAACCTATCATCATTCCATCATCGTGGGCAATCTGGCTGAGGCGGCGGCTGAGGCCATCGGAGCGGATGGTTTGTTGGCGAGGGTGGGAGCCTATTATCATGATATGGGCAAAACCAAACGTCCACAATTTTTTATTGAGAATCAAATGCATATGGAGAATCCACATGATAAACTATCACCAAACCTGAGTAAAAGCATTATTTTGGCTCATCCGCGCGATGGAGTAGAGATGTTAGCTAAATACCGCATTCCAAAGCCGATTCGCGATATTGCAGCACAGCACCATGGAACAACCTTACTTAAATTCTTTTACTATAAAGCCAAAAAACAAGCGGATGGGGCCCAAGTTTTAGAAGGGGATTATCGTTACCCAGGTCCTAAAGCACAATTTAAAGAAGCGGCGATCGTAGGGATTGCGGATTGTGTGGAAGCCGCTGTTCGTTCGCTCGCACGACCCACACCAGCAAAGATTGAGGGAATGGTGCGTAAAATCATTCAAGATCGTTTGCAGGATGGACAGTTTGATGAATGTGATCTGACACTAAAAGAGTTGGATCAGATCTCTCGATCCATATGTGAAACCTTAAATGGGATCTTTCACTCGCGCATCGAGTACCCGGCTAGTTAAAGGAGCAGATCAGCATGACTCTCATCATAGATATACAAGTGGAGACCCACTTAACGAAGGACGAGAAAGAAGTGCTAAGTTGGATTGAAACTTGTTTGACGGCAGCAGCCACCATTGAGAAGAAACCGGCAGTGGAAGTAGCGATTACTCTGGTGGACGATGAAGCGATTCACCAATTGAATCGGGAGTATCGGGAAGTGGATCGACCGACAGATGTTCTCTCTTTTCCCCAATGGGAACGGGGGGAAATCGAGGCGATGTCCCCATCAGATGAACCACTCCTATTGGGAGACATCGTCATTTCGGTAGCTCGTGCACGTACACAAGCTGAAGAGTATGGACACTCTTTTGAACGAGAGCTCGGCTTTTTGGCCGTGCATGGCTTTCTTCATTTATTGGGATATGATCACTTGACAGAAGAAGAGGAACGGGAGATGTTTACACGGCAAGAAGCCATTTTGGAACAAGTGAATCTGCAAAGATAGGGTGGTCACTCGATGTGGATTGCAAAATTAATCCAAAGCTTTCGATTTGCCCTTGAAGGGCTCAAGTATACACTTGTCACCCAACGGAACATGCGCATCCATATTGTGGTTGCGCTTGTTGTCTTGTTTTTAAGCCTCAGTCTGCCTGTCGACAAAGTAGAAGTGCTGTTATTGTTTTTGACTATCGTTTTGGTATTGGTTGCGGAGTTGTTTAATACCGTTGTAGAAGCTGTGGTAGACATGGTCACCAAAGAGTACCATCCCCTCGCAAAAGTAGCGAAAGATGTAGCGGCGGGGGCGGTGTTGCTTTGTGCGGGATTGGCTGTGGTGGTCGGCATCTCCGTTTTTTATCCTTACTTAGAATCATTGACCGTTACGGCTTGGCGCTACTCTAGCACGCCATTGGATATGCGAATTACGGCTATTCTTGTGTTTGACTTCTTTCTTACTTTATTATTAAAAGGACTCTTGCTTCGTCAAAAACAAAGTGCTTGGGAGCCGAGCATGACGACCTCCCTCTCCTTTTGTATTGCCACCTTGTTGGTGGGATTGATTCCGAGGCTCTATGTGGCCCTCTTGGTATATACCCTAGCGGTTTTAATTGCCTATACCCGCTTTCGCCTTAACATCCGTCGCACACGGCCGGTTGTGATAGGTGCAGGCTTGGGGATTATTGTGGCGATGATGGGCTTGCAGTTAATCTGAGGAGTGGAGACACGCTTTGTTTACGGATAAATCGCAGAGATAGATGTTAGGAGTTTTCGTTAAGCACTTTTCATTAGAAGGAGGAAGTAGGATGGAAGAACGTTTATTGCAAGAGGCAAAAGAAGCACGGAAGCGTGCGTATGTTCCCTATTCAGGTTTTGCTGTGGGAGCAGCCCTCTTAACATCGGAGGGGGAAGTGATCCATGGATGTAACATTGAGAATGCGGCCTATGGCCTTTGCAACTGCGCGGAACGAACAGCACTCTTTAAAGCGGTTTCCGAAGGGAAAACAATCTTTCGGCAGATGGCGATCATAGCAGATACCCATGGACCGGTCTCGCCTTGTGGAGCTTGCCGGCAAGTCATGACAGAATTATGTGCTCCTGATATGGAAGTGATTTTGGGTAACCTACAAGGAGAATCTCATACGACCACCGTAGCAGAGTTGCTTCCAGGGGCCTTTGGAAAGGAAGATTTAAATGCAGGAAAAAGAAAATTATAAATCAGGATTTGTCGCCTTGATCGGGCGACCCAATGTGGGAAAGTCCACATTGATGAATCACTTTCTCGATGAGAAAATCTCTATTATGTCAGATAAACCGCAAACCACACGTAACCAGATCCGTGGGGTTTTGACCACCGACGAGGGCCAAGTGATCTTTCTGGATACTCCGGGCATTCATAAGCCAAAATCTCGTCTGGGTGACTTTATGGTGAAAATGGCACAAGCCACTTTTAGCGAAGTCGACCTCATCTTGTTTCTGGTGGATGCAGAAGAGGGAATGGGTCCAGGGGATCGGTACATAATGGAGCACTTGAAGCAAGTAAAAACACCGACCTTTTTGGTGGTGAACAAGATTGATCGGGTTCATCCAGATCAATTGCTTCCTCTTATTGACCATTACCGTAAGTTGATGGACTTTGATGAGATAATTCCCATTTCCGCCCTAGAAGGGAACAATACCCCTTCCCTGATGAATTTGATCTTTGATCGGTTGCCGACAGGACCTCAATTTTATCCACCCGATCAAGTGACCGATCATCCCGAACAATTTATTGTGAGTGAATTGGTAAGAGAGAAAGTGTTGCAATTGACGCATGAGGAGATTCCCCATTCGGTGGCAGTGGTTGTGGACGAAATGACGAGACGGGAAGAAGGCAAAGACCTCGTCTTTATTCGCTGTACCATTTTTACCGAGCGTAAGACCCAGAAGGGGATTCTCATCGGTAAGCACGGCGCTTTATTAAAAGAAGTAGGACGGAAAGCGCGGGAAGAGATCGAACGCTTACTTGGTTCGCGTGTCTATTTGGATTTATGGGTAAAGGCGAAAAAGGATTGGCGAAACGAGCAACATCTATTGCGGCAGTTTGGTTATCGCGAAGAATAGAAGTCGTCGGGAAAAGCAGATAGAAGAACGACGGATTGTTTCTTCTGTTTGAATGAGGGTGAAGTAAGAGGATTTCTTTTAGGAAAATCCTTACGGTATACCTGACAAAATTTCGCTAACATACTCCCTACCTTCCGGGTCATGCTAAGAAGGAAGTCGATTATGCGAAAGGATGATGCTGGTTGCGCAACTTTTCGTGGAATGTTTTTGCAGTGACTGGCAGTGTCGACGCCTACTTACTATACAAAGATACAGAAGCTCTTGATGAGGATGTAGATCAAGAAGAGCTTCCGATCGTGGAAAGGGAAGAGGGAGGAATTCAAGAGTAGGAAGGGCTTTTGTGCATGTTGGCCAAAGCGGATGGGGTTGTGCTCCGCGCACAAGATTATGGAGAAAGCAATCGAATCGTGACGATTTTCACACGTCAGCAAGGCAAGATCTCTGCTCTGGCACGTGGGGCAAAGAAAATGGGGAGCCGCTTAGGAGCGGCTTGTCTTCCATTTGTGCAAGGTGAATACATTTATTATGCTGGAACGGGAATGGCAACGTTGTCGCAAGCGGATGTGCAAGATGCCCATGTGAAGATACGAACCGATTTAAACCTGACCGCGTATGGTGCTTATTTTGCGGAGTTACTGGATCGATTGACGACAGAGAAGGATCCTCAGTCACTATTGTATCACCGTTTTGTTATTACGTTATCTCAGTTGGAGCAGGGGACGGACCCGGAAATCTTATCGCGCATGTTGGAATTGGCTTTATTGGATCATGCGGGCTACCGTCCTATTCTGCGTCGCTGTGTTCATTGTGGACGAGAGCAAGATTTGGATCGCTTTAGCATTCGTCATGGTGGTATGCAGTGTATACGGTGTCATCGTTTCGACCATCATGCCCTGCCGATCTCCGAACGAGCAGGTAGTATCTTGCAGATGCTGCAGCAGGTACCGCCGGGAAGACTGGGTAAAGTCACCGTCAAATCGGAGACGAATGAACAGTTGCGGACTGTGATGCGTGCCTTTTTCGACGAGTATTCCCAAGTATACATAAAATCGCGTAGTTTTTTGGATTCAATGCGCCGGGATGGGTTGTTGTAAAATCATTAGCATCGTTCGTTTGTTTTGTATAAGCCCCGTCACGGGGCTTTGCTTTTGCTATTGATTTTCGTCTGTTAGTCTGCGGAAATCATCGGTTAACATACCGGCAAACTCCCAGTTTTCTTCGTCAATCTCTTCAATGGCGATGTGGGTATGTTCTGGTTTTTTCCCTAACACTTGTGTGGGAGTGTTTGAAAATTCCTCTACAATTTGTTTTTTCTGTGCACGGGAAGCCCCTTTGGTGATTTTAAGATTGTTATAGGGCATGTGAGATCCTCCTCTATAAGCTGTATGGGAAGTATACAAGTACTCGTTTCATGGTACTTTTTGGACTTGTAGCGTTCAAGATAAATCGAGTGAAAAACTCTTAAAAGTATTACTTATGTTAATATAATGAGGGTTACTGTTTATCCCCTTTTTATGCGCATTATGGGGTTGAAGTAGTGGGAGAATTGCAGGGTTCTGACTCAGTCTATACCTATTCATCTGTAACGAAGGTTTGATAATCCTGAGGTACTCGTGAAAGAGAAGAGTTAAGTGCTAATATTGACAGATAGCCCGTTCATTTGATATATATAAATGCATGGAGAAAAGCATAGCGACGTGTTGATGGACAGGAGTAGTGGGTCATCTGCTTTATAGCGAGTTAGGGAAGGTGAAAGCCTAGCAAGCAGAACCGATGAATGGCAGTCCGAAGCGTCTGGCACTTAAGAGGGCTGTGTGTGGCAAGTGGTGAGAGGGATTTCAACCTTCACCAACCATCTACATAGTCAATTAGGGTGGAACCGCGGGAAACCTCTCGTCCCTATGGAAAGGCATCTTTCTATAGGAACGGGAGGTTTTTACGTATTTATTGGAGGTGGATCGTGTGAACATGCAACAGATGATATTGAACCTACAATCCTTTTGGGCGAAACAAGGATGCATTCTCACCAATCCCTACGATGTTGAAAAGGGTGCGGGAACCATGAATCCGATGACTTTTTTGCGGTCATTGGGTCCAGAACCGTGGAAGGTAGCTTATGTGGAGCCTTCTCGTCGTCCAGCAGATGGACGGTATGGGGATAATCCAAATCGCCTGTATCAGCACCATCAGTTTCAGGTGATTATCAAACCTTCACCAGATAACATTCAAGAAATCTACTTAGAAAGCTTGCGCACGCTCGGGATTAATCCACGTCATCATGATATTCGTTTTGTTGAGGATAACTGGGAAAATCCAGCTCTGGGTGCGGCCGGACTTGGCTGGGAGGTTTGGCTAGATGGCATGGAAGTGACGCAGTTCACCTATTTTCAGCAGGTGGGTGGATTGGAAGCGGATCCAGTATCCGTGGAGCTCACATACGGTTTGGAAAGACTCGCTTCCTATCTGCAGGACAAAGAAAATGTATTTGACCTGGAATGGGTAGAGGGTTATACGTATGGCGATATCTTTAAGCAAGCGGAATATGAGCATTCCAAGTATACCTTTGAATTATCGGATTCCGCTCGTTTGTTCCGTTGGTTTGATGAATATGAGATTGAGGCGAAACGCGCATTGGAAGCTGAGTTGGTTCTGCCTGCTTATGACTACGTTCTGAAATGTTCGCATGCCTTTAACTTGTTGGATGCTCGTGGAGCGATCAGTGTGACCGAGCGTACAGGCTACTTAGGACGCGTGCGTGCCTTGGCCCGTAACTGTGCGAAAACGTACGTGGAAGGACGAGAGAAATTAGGCTACCCGTTGTTGAAGGAGGGTGATCGTGATGAGTAAGGCGGATCTATTGTTGGAGATTGGGTGCGAAGAAATTCCGGCACGCTTTGTGGAAGGAGCGCGTACGCAGTTATCCCATAAGGTGAAGGAGTGGCTCGGCAATCATCGACTGGAGCACGGCTCCATTATCACCTATGCCACCCCCCGCCGGTTGGCGGTCTATGTGGAGCAAGTAGCTACTGAGCAGCCAGATCGTGAAGAAGAAGTACGAGGACCGGCGAAACGCATCGCCTTGAGCGAAGACGGAGAGTGGAGCAAGGCGGCGCAAGGTTTTGCCCGCAAACAAGGACTCACGCCTGAAGAACTTACCTTTAAAGAATACAAAGGGGAAACCTATGTCTTTGCTCATATTCACCAACGAGGGGAAAAGACGCATGATCTTCTAAAAGCCGGCGTGGGTGAGATTAGCAGTAGCCTTCATTTTCCCAAGACGATGCGTTGGGGAACGGGACGGATGCGCTTTATCCGTCCAGTCAAATGGTTGGTCTGCTTATTAGGAGAAGAAGTGATTCCAGCGCAGTGGGCTGGACATACGGCAGGAAACACTACAGAAGGGCACCGCTTTCTGGGAGAGTCAGTGCAATTGGCTCGTCCGCATGAATATGTTGAAAAACTACGCAGTCAGTGGGTACTTGCCGATGTGGATGAGCGCCAAGCTCTGATTCGCAAACAGCTAGCCACCTTGGAAGAGCAACATGGATGGCAGATCCCGATCGAGGAGGGATTGCTGGAAGAAGTGACCCACCTGGTAGAATACCCGACTGCGCTGTCTGGTCGCTATGATGAAGCGTATCTCTCCTTACCAAAGCGGGTGCTGACCACTACCATGCGGGAGCATCAACGTTACTTTCCTGTAGAATCGCCAGATGGAGAGCTCAAACCTTTCTTTGTGACGGTTCGCAATGGGGATGACACTTCACTCGATGTGGTTGCCAAGGGAAATGAGAAAGTACTACGCGCACGTCTGGCGGATGCACGCTTCTTCTATGAAGAAGATCAAAAATTACCCATCACAGAGGCCGTAGATCGATTGAATCAGGTGGTTTTCCATGAAGAACTGGGTACGATTGGAGAGAAAGTGCAGCGCATTGGACAAATTGCCGGGCGCTTAGCGGATGCTTTGGGGCTAGATGAACAAGCAAAAGCCCAGTTGGCACGTGCAGCGACGATTTCGAAGTTTGATCTGTCTACTTTGATGGTGGATGAATTCCCTGAGTTGGAGGGGATGATGGGAGAAGATTATGCGCGTAAGGCAGGAGAAGAGGAAAATGTGGCGATAGCCATTCGGGAACATTATTACCCTCGTTCTGCAGGAGATGATTTGCCTACCACTACTTTGGGTGCCCTGCTGGGATTAGCGGATCGGATGGATACCATCATCGCTTGTTTTGGCATTGGTTTGCGGCCTACCGGATCGCAAGATCCATATGGCTTGCGTCGTCGGGCGGCAGGAATCGTGCAGTTATTGCTTCATCTTGATTCGCCGAAGTTGACGCTAAAGCAACTGAACGGGGCTACGATCAAGGCACTCTCTGATTGCGGGCTCCTTAAGCGTCCAGTCTCAGAACTGAAACAAGAGATCCATGAGTTCTTCTTGACACGACAAAAAACAGTCTTGCAAGAAGAAGGAATTCGTTACGATGTAATCGATGCCGTACTACAGAGCGATATCTGTGATCCAGGTTTGGTTCTTACGAAAGCACACATCTTAATGAATGCCGTACAAAAACCTTCCTTTAAAGACGTGATCGAAGGCTTCACCCGTGCGGCCAATCTAGCATCCAAAGGAAGAAAGAATACAGCTGTACAAGTAGAAACCTTGGTGGAGGAAAGTGAAAAAGAGCTGTTTGATGTGTATACGAAGGCGAAGGAAGATTTTGAGAAGAGAGCAAGTACACGTGATGCCGCGGGCATGTATGGGGCATTGGAGCAGATGGTACCGGCTATCCACCGCTTCTTCGACGATGTCTTGGTCATGGCAGAAGAGGAAGCTATACGGGTGAATCGCTTGGCTCTGTTGGCGGCGATTAGCCAACTGGTGACACAATTTGCCCGCTTTGATCAAGTGGTGACAGGTTGAGGAGCTTCAATATATGATGAAATAACAGAGGAAATGGTACGAGCAAAACAGCCGGCGATAAACTGCCGGCTGTTTTGTTTGGCGAATGATGATCAGTTAGCCAGAATCTCTTCGACGTTTTCATGCAGAAGAGATTACAGGAGTTCTTTTTCTGCTGGCTTGCCGGGGGAAGAAGAGCTGGTGAGGCTAAATCCTACCCAGCCACCTCCTCACCTAACCCCAAAGAGAGAGCCCTACTGCGGCAAGAAAGATCAATTGCAATAGGGTGCGTGGAAACAAAGGAGTGGCTGGTTTTCCTGCCAACGTGATAGGCTCACGAGCGGCGCGTACATTGGCGGGATACATGGCAATCAGAAGCAAGATGAGTGCGATGCCAGCAACGTTGGAGACGGGCGGGATGAGCAGTCCAATCGCTCCGATGATTTCCAAGATTCCCGTGAGGGTTACCCAAAAGGCCGGGGAAGGAAGTTTAGCAGGAACCATACGGATTAGATCAGGTCTTCGCTTGCCCCAGTGGGCACCAGCTGTAAAGAGGAACATGAGGGCAACAGCCAAACGAAGCGAATACTGCCATTCGGCAAGTGGCCACCCAAGTGTGTATCCGGTCAGGAGAAAGAGAAGAAAGGAGCCAACAAGCAGAATAAATGGTGCCATAAACTTTCCTCCTATTCTATATTAAAAACCTTTTGCGATCATGAAGTACAAAATAGCGAGCGGCAGAAGAATAGCGATGAACCCAAAGATCATCCAGTAACGAGAAGCTTTCTTGTACGACTGTAAATGAGATGGATTTTTGCTCAGAGCACTATGACGAATGAGCTTTCGTTGGATGGGTAGCAATAGAACAAGCCAAATAAGAGTGGTCAAAGCGAATAAGAGTAAGGATAGGGTAAGCCAATTCCAATGGGAAAGGGACCAGCCAGCTTCTTCTGCCATCGCCAGACCCGAAGCAAAAAGAAGGAGGGCACCCGGTAAGGTGAAGATCCAATCAGCCAGCATGATCTTTTTCATGGTGTGATGCATGATTGGCGGATTTCCTACAAGGTCTGCGCTTACTTTCCAAAAGACAGCAGTAAGAATGTTGCCGAGAAAAAGAGTGATGCCAAGGATATGGAGAAACAAGAGTCCACTCATATGAAGAGCACTCCTTTACCATTATTATTTAGAATCAACTGGGGTAGCGTCTTCCAATGGCTTAGGGAAGGTTTTTTTATGAAGGACTCTCTTCCCCTTGTAGCAATCTAGCAATGAGCTGGGTGAAATCCTGCGCATCAAATGAAGGTTCGATGCCTTGAATGGTACTACGTACACGCAATCCATAAGAGATGAGTTGAAATAGATCGGCAATCTTTTTGGCGTCGATGGTAGAGGGAATTACTCCGTGTTCTTGTCCCGCAGCAATCCATTGGTGAGATAAGTGAACCGCTTGCTTGTGATATTGTTGAATGACAGCATTCACTTCAGGTTGATCTTTTTTACTCAGCAAGTAAAGTAAGATTTGGTTGGTCACATCTCTGGGATCTTGCAAGTAAGTGGCGTTTTTCATAATTTGCTCTAAAGGTGCGGCGAATTCTTTCTTGCCACTTGCCACCTCTGATTGGAAGCGCTCATTTACTTCTGCCATCTTTTCCATTAAAACAAGAGATAGAAGCTCATCTTTGCTTTTTACATAGTGATAGATCGCCCCTTTGGAAAGGCCGGTTTTCTCCATAATGTTACGCGTGGTGAGAGTGCTACAGCCTACTTGTTGCACCAGCTCTTTTGTAGCACTTATTAAGAGTTGCTTGGTAGGTGTGCTCTTGGTCTGCTTATTCATAGTGAGTCTCCTCTCAAAAAGAATGGGGAAAATTTCTTTCATTATATAAACCGACCGTCGGTTTGTAAAGGGGGATAGGGTTTGGAAGAGGAAATTCACTTTTTGAGCTACGATTGTCACAAGGAGACTCCCTTCCTCGTCATATTTGTAAAGGAGGTGCACGGAAGGATTTTTCATTTTTCATTTTTCAATGGATAACCTTTTGGAGCAGGCTCAAACTTTACTAGTGATACGAGAGGAAGATTCGATATGAACAAAGTACAGGCGAAAGATGTTGTGATTATGGGTGGAGGTTTGGCTGGTTTGACAGCCTCCATTTATCTGGCTAAAGCCGGCTTGAACGTTCTTCTGTGTGAGAAGTCAGAGCACATGGGAGGCAGAGCACAGACACAAGAGCGTAACGGGGCTTTTCTTAACATGGGTCCCCATGCCTTCTTTAATCAAGGAGCAGGTTTGAAAATATTACGTGAGCTAAATATTTCTCTACAGGGAGGAGCTCCCAGTATTGAAGGAAAAGCCGTATTACAAAAAGAAATGTACTCGTTTCCTGCTTCCGCTCGTTCTTTATTGAAGACAAAGCTATTTAGCGTGAGGGAAAAGGTAGCGTTTACGAAGTTGATGAGCAGTATTTCACATGCAGATACCGAAGCGCTGCGAGCGTCTGCCGTTGCAGAATGGGTAGAAGCCAACATCTCCAGTAAAAACGTGGAACGATTGTTTTACGCCCTCTGTCGATTATCCAGTTACAGTAACCAACCAGAGCGGATGAGTGCAGGGATCATGCTGAAACAACTTCAGCGCTCAACGGCAGGTGTTCTTTATGTAGATGGAGGGTGGGGGACCGTTGTTCAATCCTTGCTTAAGGAAGCAGAAAAATTAGGGGTCCAGGTGTTAACGGGCACGAAGGTTGTTGGTATCAGTGGGGAGTATCCGTCTTTTCAACTTACTACGGACAGCGATCACATGCTTCAAGCAAAATATATCCTGTCTACGATTGGTCCGCGGCAAACCGCGATATTACTAGGGGATCATCCGCAAGTGGATCAGATTGCTCATGTGGCACAGCAGTTAACCCCGATTTACGGAGCTAGTATGGATATTGTACTCAAACGCTTGCCAAAGAATATTTCCTTCGCCATGGGCATGGATCAGCCCCTTTATTATTCCAATCACTCGAAGGTAGCAAAATTAACAGAGGACCCTAACCATGTGGTGATTCATGTGTTTAAATATCTTCGTGGCGATGAACCGCGCCAAGGTCACGACAAAGAGATGACGGCCTTTTTAGACTTACTCCAGCCAGGATGGAAAGAAGAGGTCGTTACACAACGCTATCTTCCACACATCCTTGTTTCAGAAGGCTTGGCCACGGTTGAACGTGCACAGCAAGTGGAAGAGGAGAAGAGGAGGCTGAACGAAATTTCCGGACTATTTTTTGCAGGGGATTGGCTGTTTGAGGAAGGATTACTATCGGATGCCGCGATAAGCAGCGGGAAAAAGGCAGCGGCCGAGGTTGTTAATCATGATTGTAAAGAAGGGAGTCGCCATGGAAAGGATTCACTCCTTGTATGATCATTATCATCCACTTTTGTATTCCATTGCCTATCGAATGACGGGAAGTGTGATGGACGCAGAGGATATGGTGCAGGATGTACTCGTTGCCTCATTAAATAAAGTGGATTGGCAGCAAATTAAAAATGAGAAAGCTTATCTATGTAAACTGGTCGCCAATCGCTGTCTCGATTATTTAAAGTCTGCACAAAAACAGCGAGAAACCTATGTAGGAGAGTGGTTACCTGAGCCTCTTATTTCCAACGAACCCTTAGATTCACCTGAAAACCGGGCGATTTCTTCCGAGTATCTGGGGATCGCGTATCTACGTTTGCTGGAACAATTGACACCCGCCGAGCGGTTGGTATTTGTTTTTCGTGAGGTGTTTCAATATCGCTATGATGAAATTAGCGAAATGGTGGAGAAAACGGAAAGTAATTGCCGGCAGCTCTATAGCCGTGCAAAGAAAAAAATGAACAGAGAACAGAAAGAAGAGGACCGTCGTGCGAGCATGCAAGAAGATAACCGGAAGGTGGTAAGTCGGTTTATTCAAGCAGTACAAAGGGGGGATCGGGACTCTTTGGCTGAACTCTTGTCGAAAGAGATTGTCGTCTATGCAGATGGTGGTGGCAAAGTAACAGCGGCTACACGCCCGATTCGAACATTTGAGCGTGTACTGGCGTATCTATTTGGTATTGAGGGCAAGGTTACGGGGAAGTACACGTATCAGGTAACCACCGTGAATGGAGATCCAGGACTCCTCTTTTATGCAGACGAAAAGCCATACTGCGTCTGTACGCTAACCATGGCAGGCAAGCAAATTAGTCAGCTCTACTTTGTTCTCAATCCGGATAAACTGAAGCATCTGCAATAAAGAGTGGCGTTTCGATTTGTCTGTGCATGGTTCGCGTATGATGGATCATCTTCTACAAACGAGAAGCAGGATGCTAAGAACTAACAGCGGTTCTCTAGCATCCTGCTTCTTTTTTCTCTTGTATAGAATAGTAAACACTTCATATTCTTTCGTGGAAAGAATTATTTTTTTGCATGGCGATGGGATACGACCATGACCGGGCAGGGAGAGTGTTGAACCAAACCATGACTAACGCTTCCCAGTAACGACCCTAAAACCGCACCTTGACCTTTTGCACCAATCACGATGGTACGCACTTGTTGCTCCTCTGCTTCGGCCATGATCTGTTGTTTGGGGTCCCCGTTACGCACCTTTACCTCATATTCCACTTCAGCATCTTTTAATATTGCTAAGGCGGGGGCGATTGCTTCATCACTTAGTTGCTTCTCATATTCATGAATCTCTGCTTCATTAAAGAAGCGACGGGTGTGAAAAGTACTCATGCTTACTTGGACGTGAAGGAGGATAATTTTTTCGTTGAGTGATTTGCCAAAAGAAATGGCTTCTTGTAAGGCGAGGTTCGCATCTTGTGATCCGTCTGTTGGGACGAGAATATGTTTGCGCATATGTTATCACTCCTAAGGTGTTCTCTTGGTCTATTGTAATACAAGAAAGGGGTGGAGTTCGACAGGAACGGTGAACAATCTTTCTCGATTATCAGATCGGAATTAATACTCTACACCTTTTATCAGTTGTGGGGTCTGTAATGGGACTCAATAATGGAAATAATCGATAGGATATTTCTCCCTAACAGCCTAGTAATACAGTATACTTATATGATTATATGTTCTTTTGCAAGGGATATCTAAGGAGGCTAACCTATTTGGAAACAACTGATTTATTTCTTGCTAGTTGCAAAGAAGATCGGATTATGGACATGAAAGAATCTATTAAAGTGGATCGATCGGCACTTCTTCAAGCCCGCTTTACAGATAATGCTACCCTGCTTCACTTTGCTCAGTCAGTGGAAATGGTCAATCTATTAGTGGAAGCTGGTATGGAGGTAGATTTACCGGATGATCAAGGAAAAACCCCTCTCATGTATGCGGCAAGAGAGGAGAATTTAGAAGTTATTCAAGCTTTACTGGCACAGGGAGCTGATCTGAACAAGGAAGATAAGGAAGCAGAGAATGTTCTTTTTGTAGCGATAAAAACGTACAACTTGGAAATGATCCGGTTCTTGATTGAATCCGGAATTAAAACCAGAGGAGGGATGCTAACCCGCGCTCTATCAGGTGATTGGGAATTATCTGAAGAGTATCGTTTTCCTACTGTGAAGTATCTCATTGACCAAGAGATTGGGGTACATACCACCTTTATTGCCTACAATCGATTTGGGAAGCCTTATCGGAAGAGGAAAGCGCTACATTATTCGGGATCAGCGACATTGACGCGTTGGTTGTTGGAAGCTGGAGCCGATCCGAACGAACAAGATCATAAAGGTGATACCCCTCTCCATAAAGCAAAAGAATCAGAACAGATTAAGGTTTTACTGGATCATGGTGCCTCTTGTTCGATATACAATGCAAAAGGAGAACGCCCCGTATCGTCAGAATATGAGTCCTATGAACAAGAGAATCTCTATACAATCTGTGCGCGTGGAGAGGTGGATGCATTACATAGATGGATGGAGTCATCAGAAATCGGGATCGCTAGTTGGATAGAATCTGCTCCTGATCTCCTGCATTGCGCTGGAACGACTGATATTGCCCGCCTGCTTGTGGAATGGGGATGGCCATTGAATGAGGAGAACCGAGCCAAGTTCACACCGGTAGAGACTGCCCTATTTCTCGATCGCATGGAGGTAGCTCGTACGCTTATACAATTGGGGGCATCCCTCTCACATTTGCGTGGAGACAAAGGGTTCGCTCCCCTTCACTTTGCTTGTTATGAGAACAAGCCCCTTTCCTATGTGTCTTTTCTTGTAGAAAACGGAGCGGATCTGGAGGTTCGTAGTATCTTTCATTATACGCCGTTACATCTAGCGGCTCTCCAAGGGAATGAAGAATTGGTCGATTATTTATTGTTGCAGGGGGCATCGCCACATGCCAAGGATAAGGATGGATGTACTCCAGCTCAGATTGCGTGTACTCAAGCACTTTTTGAGAAGATATGGGCACACGAGCAGAAGGGATTAAAAAATTGGGATCAGCTGACTGAGCAAGATCTTCTTCGACTCCAATCTGAGGCAGTGGAACCCCAAAACTATGAACAATTCTATTACTTCGAGTGTCCCTCGCCATGTAAGGTGATCCGCCCTGTTCTACACCCTCAGGAGAATCTCCTCTATGTATCTCTTCACGGTGGCAGAATGGCTAAGGTTCGTCTAGCAGGGCAACCTGTTGTAGAGAAGGTTGTGCAAACACGTGCAGCGTATCACCATGATTGGGCACTTTCAACCGATGGTAAGCTTCTCGCACTTGTTTCACCACAAGTACATGGAATTGAACTTCGTGATGCAAGTACCTTGGAGTTTATCGATATACTTACCTATCGGGTAAGACAGAGCTCAGATAATACTTATTACGTGACACCCGTCTCCATAACCTTTTCACAGGATGGACAGTGGTTATTAGGTGTATCGATTCGGGGGTTCTTCCTTTATCACTTGCCGACGAAGAGGAGAGTCGACTTGGATCACCTCTGTCCGCAAGATGTATATCAAGAGTTGGTCTACGTCAAAATCTCTCCAGATAATAAACGCATATGTGTGATGAATGACGGCGGTGATGGGGGCGGATCCGGACCTATTTACTTTATGGACGAGCAAGCCAAGCTTGTGATTCAGTCCGTAGAAGAGAATGAAAATGTTCTAGGGTATGTTGATTCGTATGAAATGGGGCTACGCTTCCGCAATGTGGTCACCAGTATGGACTTTCATGAGAGTGAGTATTTGATAGCTGTTTTTAGTACTGTGTGGGATAGCGAGGCGGAAACAAGGTCCTTAGGGTTGGGAACCATTGCTGTGGCTGATATTACAAAAGATGATGATAATCTGTTATGGAAGGTTCACCTAAATGAGGAGTTATTACCAGAAGGCTTTCAGCAGTACGAAGAGACATTAAAGAACGGCTATGCAGGAAAAGTTCTTTTTTTGCAGGATAGAGTTGTCTGTACCGCTCCTGGTGGCAGGATTCTTGTTTTTGCTAAAGAGAATGGTGAGTTACTACAAAGAATTCAACTGGAGGCGACTGTTCTTTATGCTCTCCAGCATAAGAAGGCAACTGTTATCCGAGTGGCTACCAATACCGGGGTGAAAGAGATTGATATAGGAAGAGAACTTTTGTAGTTCGCCCACTACTATGAGAGAGGAAAGAGTCGAGGTTCAAATGTCCTGTCTATCGGCTCTTTCTTGGTTTTATTGGGACTTTCCCTGAGTTAATTGGATTATAAGATATACGCGAAGGACTTTCTTCTGACATTACCGCAATCTGTTTCAGGACAATAGAATGGACATCTTCAAGTGATAAGCTTCCTGATAAGTGTGGGCTGCTTCATTTCATAATGGCCCGTATCCTCCCTTTATTTTTTCGTTTCCTACATACTGAATTCCCTTCTTTAAAAGATTAAATAAATGAGATACTTCCCTTTCACATATAAATACAAATATTAAATAAGATTCTTATTTTATAGAGAGATCAAACTGATTGGGTGTATAATGACAATAACTATGAGGGGATAAACGAGGAGGGCCTTTATGCAACCGAGAAAGATTCGCATCATGGGCATGGGGAAGTATCTACCGGAGAGTGTTGTGCACGCAGAAGAAGTGGAAGCAAGGTTAGGAGTAGAACCTGGATGGGTGGCAAAAAAGTCGGGTGTGCAGGTCCGTCATTTTGCCAATGAAAAAGAGACGGCTTCCTTCATGGCGGCGCGGGCGATCGATGAGGCGCTGGTTGAGGCAGGACTGACAATCGAAGAAGTGGATTGTATCATCTGTACCAGTGGGACGTCGGAGCAAGCAATCCCTTGTACGGCTGCCCTGATCCAAAAAGAATTGGGTGAGCAAGCATACGGTATTCCCTCCTTTGATATAAACGCGACATGTTTAAGTTTTCTGACAGGAATGGATACTGTTTCCTATATGGTTGAAGCGGGCAGGTACCGCCATGTGGTACTTGTAGCCTCCGAGGTGGCGTCTGTCGGTCTCAATTGGGAGCACAAGGAGAGCAGTGCCCTTTTTGGTGATGGTGCGGCAGCGGCGGTTATTGGACCTACGGGAGAAAAGGAATCTTCTGCTATTTTAAGTTCCGCTATGGAAACCTATAGTGAGGGAGCGCACCTATCGGAGATTCGCGTAGGTGGATCTCGTTATCATCCAATTTCGTATCACGGAGAGCTACATGAAGAGGATTACTTGTTTGATATGGATGGCGAAGCCATCTTTAAAATGTCAGCACGTAAGTTACCTTCCTTAGTTGAGAAAATACTGGATACCGCCTCACTGTCACTGTCAGATATCGATTTAGTAATTCCCCACCAAGCGAGCATGATGGCCATGCGGATCATGCGTAGGCGCCTGCGTATCGCTGAAGATCAATGGTGGGAGACAGCGTCCAATCATGGGAATATTATCGCCGCTTCCCTTCCCATTGGGCTGTATGAGGCGATAAAGCAAAAGCGAATTCAGCGCGGGGATCGTCTCTTCCTCCTGGGAACGTCAGCAGGCCTTTCGTTAGGGGGAATGGTGCTTGTCTACTAAAAGACAAGTAGGCAAGCGGGTGCTGTTTACCGGAGGGCGTGCCCCCGTCACGTTGGAGTTGGCGCGCCTTTTTCATCAAGTGGGTCATCAGGTGATGGTGGCAGAATCGCTTTCTCATCCAATATGCCGGGCGTCACGGGCGGTAGATAAGTTCTTTATCGTGCCTCCACCTAAACAGGATCCGGAAGGGTTTTTAAATACACTGGTGCAAAAGGTGGAAGAGGAACGCATCGACTTGCTGATTCCAACCTGTGAGGAGACGCTTTATGTGGCTTGGGGCAAAGAACGTTTCGCAGGCCTTTGTGAAGTGTGGGTAGATGACAGGGAGAAACTACAATCCCTTCACGATAAAGGACAGTTTATTCAGCGTGTGGCTTCCATGGGCTTGGAGGTGCCAGCGACGTGGCGTGTAACATCGCAGAAGGCGTTATGGGAACGATTACGACAGCACCCCCAGCACAAAATGGTGTTGAAGCCTGTATTCTCCCGCTTTGGATCACAGGTCGTGTTTCTTCATGGAGAAGAAGTGGAAGGGTCTGCTACGCTTTCTTCCCTTTCCATTAGCGAAGCCAATCCATGGGTACTACAAACCTTCGTGGAAGGCCGTCCGATCTGCACGTATGCGGTGGCACAGGAAGGAAAAGTATTGGCGCAGTCAGCCTATATCCCGCAGTATACGGCAGGTTTGGGTGCAGGAATCCAGTATCAGCCTTATTCATCTGTTCAGACGGAACAATGGGTGAAGCAGGTGGTGGCAGCGGAATCTTTTACCGGTCAGATCTCATTTGATCTGGTCGAGACTTCGTATGGTGCACTCTATCCCATTGAATGCAATCCACGTGCCACCAGTGGCGTTCATCTCTTTACGGTTAATGACCAATTGGATCGTGTTTTTACCCAGGGGATGACTGTGAAGCGCAAGAGAACTTCTCGTCCACAAATGATGATGACCGCGATGCTTTCCTATGGGCTGTGGTCTTCGTATCAACAGAAGAAGGGATGGGATTGGCTGAAAGCGATATGGCATTCCCAGGATGTTCTCTTTTCCTGGCGAGATCCGCTTCCCTTTTTTTATCAAGGAGCAGCAGGGTTTGAGTTGTGGCGGCTTGGGCGACGTTATCAGCAGGGTTTGACGGAGGCATCGACACGAGATATTGAGTGGAATGGGGAATTGTAGCATGAAACATGCACTGGTAACGGGAGCAACGGGGTTTTTGGGAAAGCGATTGGCTTTGCGCCTGCAGTCGTTGGGATACCAGGTAACAGGGACAGGGCGGAAGCAGGGAATCGGTCGAGAGCTTACCGCGAGTGGAATTCGCTTTGTCGCAGCGGAGTTAGCCGATGAACAAGCGATTCAAGACTTATGCCGTGGACAAGATGTGGTGTTTCATTGCGGTGCTTTATCCTCTCCCTGGGGGAAGTATGAGGCTTTCTATCAGGCCAATGTGGTGGGAACACGCAATGTCCTTTCTGGAGCCAAGCAGCATGGGATTGCACGGGTGATTCACGTTTCCACCCCCAGTTTGTATACAAGAAATCAGCATCAGCTGGGAATTCAAGAGACGGACCCTCTGCCGACCCGTTTCGCCAACCATTATGCGCACACCAAATATCTGGCGGAACAAGAGGTGGATCGAGCATTTGCCGAAGACTTGGAGGTTATTACCATCCGTCCGCGCGCCCTCTTTGGTCCGGGAGACCAAGCGATCTTTCCCCGTCTATTGGAAGCCAATGAGCAAGGAAGAGTGCCTCTCATCGGGGGAGGGCGCATCCAGGTGGATCTAACGTATGTGGATAATGTAGTGGATGCGCTGTTATTGTGCGAGCAAGCTCCAACCAGCGCGCTGGGGAAGAAATACAACATCACCAATGGAGAAATGGTGGAACTCCGTTCGACATTAGCAGATGTTTTTGCCATGGTAGGGGAGCCTTTTCGCTATCGAGAGATTCCCTATGCTGTCGCTTATGCTCTAGCAGGGGTGATGGAAGGAGTGTCACGTACGGTACTGCGCGGGAAAGAACCACCTCTGACGCGTTATACGGTGTCTGTCCTAGGGAAGAGCCAGACATTGGATATCTCAGCTGCACAAAAAAAATTAGGATACAGAC
This sequence comes from Mechercharimyces mesophilus, assembly GCF_059818345.1. Lineage (NCBI taxonomy): Bacteria > Bacillati > Bacillota > Bacilli > Caryophanales > Thermoactinomycetaceae > Mechercharimyces > Mechercharimyces mesophilus. The sequence goes on from NZ_JCBAPH010000001.1 coordinate 424,412, forward strand.
CGCGTATTTCACTGGCGGATGGATTGGAGGCTTTTGTTCAATGGTGGAAAGAAGAGCGCAACTCCCTGTGAAATGGAACTTACTCTGGGGAGGTTCTTGCAGTCACTTAGAATTTGTTGCGATCACGGGAGGGAAATGGAGAAAGATCACCTTTCCGGCTCTTTTTTGCTTGATTGAACATCCCCGAGTAGGGCCGATCCTCTTTGATACCGGTTACGCTACACACTTTTTACGTGCGACGCAAAAATGGCCGTATCGCTTGTATTCTTTGACCACGCCGGTCTCCTTTCAAGAGGAAGATGGAGCGATTGAGCAGTTGAAGAAGCGTGGTTATAGGGCAGAAGATGTTTCGTCCATTATCCTCTCCCACCTGCACGGGGATCACATTGCGGGGGCATTGGACTTTCCTGATGCTTCTTTTTACTGCACGAAGAGGGCCTATCAGTCGATAGAAGGAAAAAGCGGAATAGCTGCCTTGCGGAAAGGGTTTATACCTGAACTGTTACCCACAGACTTCACTAAGCGTACGCACTGGATTGAAGAGCGGGAAGAAGTAACGTTATCAGAGGAGTATGCACCTTTCACCCATGGTTACGATTTGTTAGGGGATCGCAGCTTGATAGCTGTTGACCTGCCTGGACATGCGGCAGGACAGATGGGTGTGTTCTTGCGAGAAGAAGAGGGAAAGACAATCTTTTTGGCGGCAGATGGGTGTTGGTTGCAAAGCTCGTATAAGGAGAAGCGATACCCAAACTCGCTCACCAGCCTCTTTGTCGATAATCGCCTGGAATTAGTAGAAACGATTGATCGGATTCATGCCTTACATCAATACCATCCTGAGATCAAGATCGTCCTCACGCATTGCCTCAAAGGATGGCATGAGGCACAGCAAACTCCGCAGGAAGAAGGGGAGGAGTGATCTTCATGAAACCATTGCAAGCGAAAACCTTCCTCCAATACTATTGGCGCATTCGTTTTCGCACGAACTTTCACTCACGTGAGCAATTAGAAAAATGGCAAGCAAGGCGAGTAGATCGTTTCTTACAAGAGATCCTGCCACTTTCCCCTTTTTCCCGTGAACGCTTCTCGGGAAGAGAGAGAAACGAATGGCGTAACCTTCCTCCGATGGATAAGCAGGTAATGATGGAGCACTTTGATGTGTTAAATACACTTGGTATTCATAAAGAAGAAGCAATGGAAGTGGCTCTTCAAGCGGAAGAGACGCGTGACTTTCGCCCGCAGATTGGAAATGTGACAGTGGGACTCTCCTCTGGTACATCGGGAAATCGCGGCTTGTTTCTAGTAAGTCCGCAGGAGCAAGCGGCGTGGGCAGCTACGATGCTAGCCAAGCTGATGCCTGGTCCTTTATGGTCGGCACATCGGATCGCTTTTTTCTTGCGGGCAAACAGTAATCTCTATCAATCAGTGGGGAGGGGAAGAATCACCTTCTCTTTCTTTGATTTGTTGGCACCTCTCGCCCTTCATGTGGAGCGCTTGCAACACTTTCAACCGTCCATTCTGATTGCCCCTCCATCAATGTTGCGTTTTTTAGCAGAACAGCAACAAAAAGGAGAGTTGTCCATTCATCCACAGCGGGTCATATCGGTAGCGGAAGTACTCGATCCCTTGGATGAAGCGATCATCTCAGTGGCGTTTGGGCAAAAAGTACATCAGGTGTACCAATGTACCGAAGGCTTTTTAGCGGCCACTTGTGCACATGGGACCTTGCACCTGAATGAAGATTTGGTGGTGATTCAGAAGGAGTACTTGGACAAAGAGCAGGGCAAATTTATGCCCATCATCACCGATTTTACGCGGATGACCCAGCCGTTTATTCGCTATCGCCTAAACGATATTTTGACCGAACGAGAAGAGCCCTGTCCTTGTGGGAGCGTGATGACACCGCTAGCGCAGATCGAAGGTAGGTGTGATGATCTCTTCTACTTTCCACCACAGCGAGGAAACAGCATACAAGGCAACGCATCATCAATGAATGCGGACCTTACTCCTGTATTTCCTGACTTTATTCGTCGTAGTATCATGGCGGCTTCCGAGCAGATTATCGAATACCAAGTGAGGCAAAAGAGTCCCAGTCTAGTGGAAGTTTCCTTAAGGATAGTAGGAGAAGAGAGAGAGGAAATCGAGAAGAAGGTGTCCACTTCTTTGCAATCACTTTGTGATCGGATAAACGTACAGATGCCCACGCTTCAATTTGACTACACCCTTACTCCGCCTTCGGATCGAAAATTGCGCCGGGTGAGGAGAGATTTTGAGCTGTGAGGGGGGTGTGGGGAAACCGAGGGTTGTTTAAAAGTGTCGTCGACCTCCAGTAGCGTCATAGCCTTGGGAGATCGACGACATTTTTTGTAATGTTAGATTACGGTGAAGGGGGCGGGAAGGGCAGTTATAGAGGGGATTTATGATTTGACAGAGTAGTGAGATTGTTATACAGTGTTATGTGAAAATACTGATTTGTAGGCGTTTTTGGGGGTTTAGGAAGTACCTATAAGGATTTGAAACCGATAACCTTCCTGTTCTCCCCACCACGTAGCTAATTGTTTAGGAAGTACCTATAAGGATTTGAAACAGTGCTAGAAACGTTAGGATGGAACGCAGCAGAGAAGTACCTATAAGGATTTTTGAAACCCATCCGGCTAGTTTAAGAAGCACCTAAGATACGAACCGGACCCAACGGAAAAGGGACCACGGTACCAATACGAGAGAATTGTACGCTAAGGACTTTTGCATCAATTTTCAGGCAATTATTCCATGATTGAGTGGCGTGAACCGAATTTTAAATGGAAGTGTCGCAAATGCGGTGATCCCTAAGTGGAAATCGGACATAGGAAACTCTTGCAAATAGGCTGAAAAATAAATGGATGAACAAGAGGTAATCTACTATTTGTATGAGTGCCTTGGGTCTTTGATCGTAACGAAAAGGAGAGTTGTCGACATATATTATAGTATTGTATCAGAAGGAGGTTAGGAATTTGAGTGATTGTTGTTCTTGTCAAATTAGTGGCGACATTGTATTGGTTCCTACATTTGAGAATGGGAATACCGATCCGACAGAACTTGTTGTTTATATCCCTCGCATAACAGAGGAAAATATATTTTGTTTAAACGTGAAAAATGATTATTATTGGAATCGAATCGATTTCTCCCCTGATCAACCGCCTACGGAAAGAGAGGCTGGAAACTGCGATATTTTTGCTGAGATCTCCAATAATAGCGATAAGGTAATCGGTCGACTAACAGTAAAACCGGGGCAAAAGAAGTCTATTGTTGTTAGAAATGCATTTCGGCTCAGAATTGGAGCGCCTGATTCTCCAAATGGTTGTCCTCCGCAAACAAACTCCGACGGCTCTACCAATGTTGCGTTTAATAAGATTCTAGGGTGTTATGATGGAACAGTCACTTTTCAACAGAAAAACAACAAAAGTAATCTGTTTATTGTAAACTCGAGCAAGAGTACAAGTGAAAGTTTTAGTAAATCTAGAGTTAAAGCCCTCAGAAAGTAAGAGAATAATAAATAGAAGGTCATAACGAGATCTTTGCTATGGCCTTCTTAAGGAAGTATACATCGATATATTTGGTTAAGAACATTCGGGTGAAATAACCATTCCTACTGGACTTCCGCTTGCTTTTACTGTCGCAAGAATGGAGTGCGTTCGAGTATTAATGACAGAGATCGTGTTTGATTCCTGGTTGAGGATGTATGCTAACTTGCCATCAGGGGTGAATGTAATCACACACGGAAGGTTTTCTACTTGTACGGTTGCCACGACACAATGAGTGCGGGTATCGATGACGGTGACGGTATTTCCTTCTTGTTCTGGAGTACCAAAGTTTGCAACATAGAGGAATGTTCCATCGGGCGAAATCGCTGTCGTGATGGGACCGACCCCTGTCTGTATGAGAGCAAGAACAGACTGTGTCTTGGTATCGATGGCGGAGATGGCATTCCCAGCTGAAGTAGGAGTGCCAAAGTTAGGAACATAAGCGATTTTTCCATTAGGTGTAATAGCGATATCGGTCGGATTATTTTGGACAGAGGGGCTTGCGATAACTCTGAATGTGTGGGTGTCAATAACAGAGAGAGTGGATGAGGTAAGGTTGGCGACGTAAAGCAGTTTTCCATCGGGCGTGAATTTAACAGTGAAAGGGCGTTCTCCTACTCCAATTGTTGCTATAATGGAATGGCTTTTTGTGTCCAAAATAGAAACCGACCTTCCACCCATGACGGGCGAACCCAAATTGGGGATAGCAACCCATTTTCCATTTGGAGAAATGGCAATTGTAAATGGAGAGAATGCGACTGTTACCGTGTCAATGAGAGACTGAGTTAATGTATCGATGACCTCTATCTGATTGCTCCCATTCGAACCTAAAGGAACATAAGCATGCTTTCCATCTGGTGTTATCGCAATTTTGGATGGACTGAATCCCATCAGAATATTGGCGATTATGGTGTGTGTCTTTGTATCGATGACAACAAGGGAATTGATTCCGAGAGGAACAAAGACCAGCTTTCCATCCGGTGTCAGAGCAATATCTACTGGGATATTATCCAGTCCTATGGTAGCCTCAACCGATTGGGTCTTCGTATCAATGACATCCACTGTGTTCGAAAGCTGATTAATCACGTAGGCAGTACCCATATAATGCACCTCGATTGAATCAAAATTTTTATTGAGAGGGCGAAGGATCCAATAGGCCACTTCTACTCCCCATCTATAATTAAAGTATGTTAAGGAAGGTGAGGCTGGTAGGGCGGGACCATGAACCCGAAGGCTACATTTCCTCCATTCAATATACTGTATAAAATATCTAGCCATGTGAATCTGCCAAAGAGATATGATTTCCCACTCTCGTTACATGACGTGAGAGATATCTGTATGTTGGGGTAAAACCAGCAACCAGTGGTGACTATGTATGGAACTTGAAACAACAGTTAGACATCAACAATCCTCGGCCACTTCGAAATAAGGTCATAGTAATGAAAAAGACGAAAGGAAAAGCCTAAGAGGACCATAAGAAACCCCGTTAACCCTTAACGTACAGGGTAACGGGGTTTCTTTAACCATTGATCGCCTTAGCGTACAATTTTCTTTTTTCGGTAGGGTGACACCGAAAACACCGGGAGAGTAGGGTCTCCTTACTGCAAGCGAAAAAACCAAAAGTCATACACATCAAAAAAATTGTCTTGTCTGTTGACAGATCAACTTTTTTTGATGTATTATCATATCAAGAATTATTGATGTGAATAATTCTATTCAACCTAAAGGAGAGAGTAAAATGACTTTGAAACCGCATGTGGCGATTAATGTGAGGGACTTGGAAGAATCAATGAATTTTTATCGTCATCTATTTGCAGAAGAGCCAGTGAAAGTTCGGGAGAACTATGTGAAATTTGATCTGGATGAGCCTGCACTCAACTTCACTTTAAATGTGGGAGGAGAAACGAGTGGCGGAATCAATCATTTAGGAATCCAAGTTGGGTCAACCGAAGAAGTGCTGGCAACGAAAGAGCGATTGAAAAGTGCGGGTTTAGCCACTTTTGATGAGATGGATACGACCTGTTGCTATGCAAAGCAAGATAAAATCTGGGTGACGAGTCCAGATGAGCATCGCTGGGAAGTGTTTTTTGTCAAACAAGATAGTGATGTATCTGGGGAATCCTCTCAAGGGAAAGCCTTGTCAGAGTCATCATCCAAGCCCACCTCTCCTTGTTGTGATGATGCTAGTTGTAGCTAAGAAGACAACATGATACTATCCTGAAGATAGTGGTTCGTTTTTTCTAGGGCTATTTTGATTGCACTAGTTTTACTTAATGCGGAAGATCGGAAGAATGGCTTTCAATCGCCACTTCTATAAGCCAGGTTTCCCATCAGGTGGAGTCAAATCTCCACCTGATGCCCCCGTTTCAGCATGAAACGAGACCACGAGGAGGAAAAACCATGGGAATAGATACTGAGTTAACACAAATTGCACGGGCACTGTCAGATCCACTTCGCTATCGAATCCTTGATATAATTGCCCATGGAGATGAAAAGTTGGAAGATCAATGTTGTCCGATTGGCGTGTGTGTTTGCGATATTCAAGAAGAGCTTGAATTAAAGCAATCCAAAGTCTCCTACCACCTGAAAGAATTGAAGGCTGCTGGATTAATAAACGAACGAAAACAAGGGAAATGGAACTACTATACCGTTAATCAGGATCGGCTTCGGATATTTTGTGATCAATTGAACCAACGGTTTCATTTAACAAAAGAGTAAGTAACAATTGACGAACTAGAGAGAATATTATATCGTGAACTTAAAGCCCACTGTATCATTGGGACTAGGGCATTTTAGGCAGAAGAGCGTATTCAAACTTGCTAAACTTTGTGCTATGACGCTAATATACTCCTTGATCGAATTCGGCGGTACCCTGCCGGACCGGACGGGTCTAGAGAGGAGTGAAGGCAATTGAAACGCTGGGAATGGATCAGTATTCTAAAGCTTTTCTTTAAGTAAATTGCACAAATGATCTATAGCGAACAAAATAATCGGAGTAGTGACCGCAGAGTGGGAAACCAAAACTGCGGTTTTTCTATGAAGTCTCTATATTTAACACAAGAAGGCTCTCTTTTGGAATCGAGCTCCTTTCACTCAGCGTAAGGGAATGGATATATGCTAAAATATGTGATATGGTAAGTTTTCCATTTAGAGAGCCAAAGGAGGGCTTATAAATGAAGACACGTCCCTCTGCACGTGTGGTACTAATGAATGAGGACAGTCGTGTTCTCTTATTTAATATGATGGATATGCTTAATCCGACCAATGGATCGATCTGGTTTACAGTGGGTGGGGGATTGGAAGGAGAAGAGTCATACGAAGAAGCGGCCAAAAGAGAACTGTGGGAGGAAACCGGAATTGAAGAAGTGAAGTGGGGTCCTTTGATTTGGACACGAGAAATCGATCATGAATTTCAGGGAGAACGAACGTACCTGATGGAGCAATACTTTCTTGCTTACATAAGAGGCCAGGATGTTCAACTGGATCATTTGACTTCTTTGGAGAAAGAGGTTTATCGTGGACACCACTGGTGGAGTCTGGAGGAATTACAAGACACAGATGAGATTATTTTCCCGCGAAAACTGGGTCAGTTACTAGATCCAATCATCAATGGATCACTGCCTTTGGAACCGATTGCGATCGGGGAGTGAAAGGCATACCAAAAAGCCTCTTCTGATCCTCTTTAGAGCGGGTCAGCTTTCTTCTCAATTGAAGAGTTGGTATAGACCCATCCCTAACGAAAAATGACCTCCTACAAAGAACGACTTCGCTTATTCTTACGCTCCTAAATATAAAAAGGGCCCTTCCAAGTAGGAAGGGGAACCTCTCTTCACCGTCTCTTCAGCTGTTTCATTGTTTCCATCATCTCTGTCATATAGGCTTCCTTCCCTTGAACATCTAATGCGACAGGGATACGCTCGTTGATGGCTTCGGCAAACTCCAGCAATTCCGGATAGGCGCTCTCTGGAAAGGGAATAAGGTTAGTTGAAGGGGTATCTCCCCAACTAGTGGCATACGAAAGGAGGACCAACGCAGTTTTATCTTTAACCTTCTCATAAAAGTCGATCCATGTTCGCGCCGCATTGAGGATTTCCTTCTCAGTGGCTGCTCCAAAGAGGCTACGCGAGCGATGCATATAGGACAAGGCATGAGAGGTGACACGTGCATGAGCACTGTGAAAACAGAGCTTGGCATCGGTCGCTTCTACTATTTGCAAGAGATGACGTGGAGTACGAAGCGCCGGATGAATGTGATTGCTACCCGGTTCGAAGTAGTAGTTCCCGCCCATTGGTGCATTTTCTACTAATAACTCCAGTTCAAGTGGTCGCGCGATTTCTTGTAGCAAGAGCAGTTGCTCGATCATACGCTCTACATACTGTGTTTTATAATCGTGTAAGGCATGAAAATGACGTGGCCGGTTGTCCAGGTAGGCGAAGATGTCTCCTAAGGAAACGGTCGCTCCATGGACGATCACGTGGCCTCCCTCGCGGCTGAAAGGTGCTAGTGCGTTTAACCATTTCTTCCATGCTTCAAGGGAGAAGTTACGTGTCCCTAGACCCCAGGAAGAGGGCATACGAAAAGCGATGGGAGTGGTTTCGGTCGCACGGAAGAGCTCCGTCAATTCAGATGCCTCATAATGTTCTTCTGGAAGTTGGATGACGGTCTGTTGGACGTCATGATTTTTGAGAAGATGGATGGAATGCAATTGAAGTGGCATGCTGATAGCCAAGGGATTGGAAAAAAGCATAAATGAACCTCCGTTCTTACCTCTATCCTTTCATTTTCGTATAAAAACAGAGGAAATGCAATCGCAAATAAAAACTCTTCCGATCCGAAAGAGGGGATAGACTCAATTTGCTGGTTGCAGAAAAAAAGCTAGTCCAATATAGTATATACTATATGAAGTTGAGGTAAATAAGTATAACATAATACAGCAGAGCCAATCGTCACGAAAGAAACGTACGAGGAGGTGAAAGGAAATCGAATTATCAGCACGTCAGGAGAAAATTATACAGATAGTGAAGAATGAAGGTCCTATAACCGGTGAAAAGATTGCAGAACAACTGAGCCTTACTCGGGCAACACTCAGACCGGACTTATCTATTCTCACCATGGCGGGTTTTTTGGATGCACGTCCGCGGGTGGGATACTTTTATGCAGGCAAATCTGCTAACCAGCTACTAAGTGAGCACTTGCGCAAACTGCAGGTGAAGGATTACAAGTCACTCCCCGTCGTGGTGAGAGAAGAAACTTCCGTTTATGACGCAATTTGCATGTTATTCCTAGAAGATGTTGGGACACTCTTCGTAGTCAAAGATGTCGGGATCCTTGTAGGCGTGTTATCACGGAAAGACTTGTTACAGAGTACGATGGGCAAACAAGACCTACACTCGATTCCTGTCGGGGTAGTGATGACGCGCATGCCCAATGTGATGACATGCGAATTGGAAGATACCCTCTTTGAAGCAGCCAAGAAGCTGATGGATTATCAAGTGGATTCGTTACCGGTTATCCGTTCCATTGAAGGAAGCTCGCAAGTAGAAGTGGTGGGTCGGATGTCCAAGACTACGATTACGAAAGCGTTTGTCGAACTAGCGAAAGAAGAATCGGTTTAGCAGGAGGGATTTCTCATCGTAGGTGAAAAGAAGCACCCATTAGTCTTTGTCGTATCGGATTCGGTGGGTGAAACAGCAGAATTTGTCGTACGGGCGGCTTCTAGTCAGTTTAATGGTGGCGAAGTGGAACTGCGCCGTTTTCCTTATGTCGATGATAAGCAGACGATTGCAGACGTTGTTCAAGCAGCCAAAGAGTCGAATGCCCTTCTCGTTTTTACGTTAGTGGTTCCAGAACTGCAAGCGTTTATTATTGAAGAAGCCAAGAGATTAGACGTCCCCTTTGTAGATATCATGGGTCCGATGGTGAAAGGCTTAGCTTCTCTTTATCCTCGGCCTCCACGCGAACAGCCTGGTTTGGTACGCCGCATGGATGAGGACTATTTTCGTAAGATCGAAGCGGTGGAGTTTGCCGTTAAATATGATGACGGGCGCGATCCACGAGGCATTTTACGCGCAGATGTGGTCTTAATTGGTGTTTCGCGTACGTCAAAAACACCTCTTTCCATGTATTTGGCCCATCGTCGTTTGAAGGTAGCCAATGTGCCGTTGGTACCAGAAGTGGAACCGCCAGAGGAATTATTTATGGTGTCACCGAAAAAATGTATTGGACTAACGATTCACCCGGATCATTTGAATAACATTCGTCGAGAACGACTGAAAGCATTAGGGCTAGGGGCGAAGGCCAATTACGCCAATATGGAACGAATTTTAGATGAACTGGAGTACGCAGAAGGCATTATTAAAAAAGTGGGCTGTCCGATTTTAAATGTGACCAATAAAGCAGTGGAAGAAACAGCCAATATGATTATTGATATTCTTCGTAAGCGGGGAGGAATGGAATCATGATCTCAAAATCAGTACTCTTGTTTGAAGAAGGAAATCGGGAGTTGAAATCCTTACTAGGTGGAAAAGGGGCCAATCTCGCGGAAATGACACGGAGTGGTCTACCTGTTCCTCCCGGGTTTACGATTACAACCAAGGCATGTCTCCAATATTATAAAAAAAATCAGCAGTTAAGTAGAGACATCTTGGAAGAGATCGATCACGCACTGGAGCGTCTTCAAGAAAAAACAGGAAAAAGACTGGGGGATACATCGAACCCGCTTTTGGTTTCTGTTCGCTCGGGTGCGGTTATTTCCATGCCAGGAATGATGGATACGGTTCTTAACCTAGGGCTTAACGATGATACGGTAATCGGCCTGGCCCGTCTGACAAATAATCCGCGCTTTGCTTACGATTGTTATCGCCGCTTTATACAAATGTTTAGTAATGTGGTCCTTGGTATTGATCACTATCATTTTGAGGAGATTATCGATAACAAGAAAGAGGAACGCGGGGTACAAGATGACCCAGCATTGACGGCGGAAGATTGGCAAGAGATCATTGCTTCTTTTAAAAAATTGGTGAAAACAGAGGATGGGAAACCCTTCCCGCAAGAACCACGTGAGCAGTTGCGGCGTTCCATTATCGCTGTCTTTGATTCGTGGAATAATCATCGGGCACGTATCTATCGAAAAATACACAAGATCCCGCATGATCTTGGCACGGCGGTTAATGTTCAGATGATGGTGTTTGGAAATATGGGAGAAGACTCGGGTACAGGAGTGGCTTTTACGCGTAATCCTTCGACAGGAGAGCACCACTTGTATGGCGAGTTTTTGCTGAACGCGCAAGGAGAAGACGTCGTAGCAGGGATACGTACACCTGAACCGATTCATACCCTGATTGATAAGATGCCTGAGGTATATGATGAATTTGAACGCACATGCCAGACATTAGAAAATACTTATCAAGATATGCAAGATATTGAATTTACAATCGAAAGAGGAAATTTATACTTTTTACAAACGCGTAACGGCAAACGGACAGCACACGCAGCCGTAAAAATTGCCGTCGATATGGTACGTGAAGGCATTATCGATAAAGAGACAGCCGTGCTACGTGTGGACCCGAACCAACTAGATCAAATCCTGCATCGCCGGGTAGATCCAGACGCAAAGCTTCACATATTGACAAAAGGATTGCCAGCTTCTCCTGGAGCGGCTTCAGGCAAAATTGTCTTTGATGCGGATACCGCAGAAAAGTGGGCTCATGAGGGGAAAGATGTGATTCTGGTGAGAATGGAGACGACGCCAGAGGATATCCATGGGATGGTAGCAGCCAACGGCATTGTAACCAGCCGTGGTGGTATGACGAGCCATGCGGCGGTCGTTGCTCGTGGCATGGGGAAAGCTTGTATTTGTGGCTGTGACGAAATGAAAGTGGATGTAAAAAATAAGGTGGTCACGGTCGGGAATACCACTCTGACAGAAGGGGATCAGCTTTCGATCGACGGGGGAACCGGTCAGATTATCCAAGGTGAGGTACCCTTGATTGACCCTGAGCTATCCAATGAGTTTCAAGATCTTCTCAAGTGGGCGGACCATTTCCGCACGTTGAAGGTACGGACCAATGCGGATACACCTGCTGATGTAGCAAAGGCACGCGAGTTTGGGGCGGAAGGTGTTGGATTATGCCGCACGGAGCACATGTTTATGGAACCGGAGAGAGTGCCCGTGGTGCAAGAAATGATCCTGGCAGAAACGCTAGAAGAGCGGCAAGTTGCGCTGGATAAACTGTTGGTGATGCAACAGTCCGACTTCCAAGGCATCTTTAAAGCGATGAATGGACTACCTGTCACCATTCGTTTACTCGATCCACCCCTTCACGAATTTTTGCCCAATGTGGAGGACCTGCTTGTGGAGCGAACCACACTCAGCTTACAGCAAGAGGTGGACCATAGGTTGTTAGCAGAAAAAGATGCTATGCTTCGCAAAGTGCGTGCGCTTCACGAATTTAATCCCATGCTAGGTCATCGTGGGTGCCGTCTGGGACTGATTTATCCCGAAATTTATGCGATGCAGATTGAAGCCATCTTCCAGGCAGCTCAGGAAGTGATGGCAGAGGGGCATCATGTTCAGCCAGAAGTGATGATTCCACTGGTCGGACATGTAAATGAATTAAAAGAAATGCGTGCTTTAGTGGATGATATCGCTAGCCGTACTCGTGAACAGAGCGGGCAGGAGATTCCTTATCTCGTGGGAACGATGATTGAAGTTCCACGCGCTGCCCTCACGGCAGAAGAAATAGCGCATGTGGCTGATTTCTTCTCTTTTGGAACCAACGATCTTACTCAAACCACCTTTGGTTATAGCCGGGATGATGCAGAAGGGAAATTCCTGCATCAGTATGTAGACCGAAACATTCTTCCGGAAAACCCGTTCATCACATTGGATACGGAAGGCGTCGGTAAATTGGTTGAGATGGGTGTTCAAAGTGGCCGTAAGGTAAAACCTGAACTGAAAACGGGGATTTGTGGTGAGCATGGAGGGGAAAAAGACTCCATTGCTTTTTGTCACCAAGTGGGGCTTGACTATGTAAGTTGTTCCCCCTTCCGTGTTCCTCTCGCTCGCTTAGCTGCAGCTCATGCTACTTTGAACGAACAATAAGCGTGACCGGATAGGACTTTTGAAAAGTGAGTAGCAGAAGGCATGTTGAAACCGAAGGATAGATAAGTGTTTCCTTCATTTATAAGGTATCCTTTTATTTACAGAAACCAAATGGGCAAGAATTCCCGTTTAACGAAGTAAAGTGTGAAAATGGGTTAGGCTGTTCATTGGCTGTATTTTGTTGGATGTGACGGTGAGTCAACCTTATCTTATAATAGAAAAGGGTTTAGAGAAGCCCCTCCTGAATGACTTTTGACAAGAGAATTGGTAGAAGTCAGGCAGAGGGGCTTTCCCGCCGTCCCAATGAAAGTGGAAGATTCCTCACATGTGAAAAAGAAAATCACTGAGAAAGCACCTGAGATAGAAAAAAAACTTCTTGTCAAGATCAAAGAAGGATTTTTTTCGTTTTTCAGCGTATAATACTACAGGAGGAAGGAGAGCAACGAAGCTCTTTTATCGACTATATTCGACAAATTTCGTAACAATGGTTTTTTCGTTCCCTAAGTAGGAAGGGAAAAGAAGTTTTGATGTAGAATAGTGAGAGGACAGGAAGAGTTCTTGCTGTTTTCCTCAAAAAAATATAAGATTCGAGAAGGAAGATGACGAATCTTGGCGAATAAGTACACCTTATAGGAGACGGGAATATGGAAAGCGGGGGAGAGCATGGCTGCCATCCCAGATGATGTGATTCGCCAGGTGCGAGAGCATAATGACATTCTCGATGTGGTGAGCCAACATGTCCAGCTAAAGAAGAGTGGACGAAACTATTTCGGGCTTTGTCCCTTTCATTCAGAGAAGACTCCATCTTTTTCCGTTGCTCCTGATAAGCAAATTTTTTATTGTTTTGGTTGCGGTCAGGGCGGAGATGTGATTAAATTTGTCATGGAAATGGAGCAGTACTCCTTTCTTGAGGCCGTACGACATATGGCAACGGAAGCAGGGATTTCATTACCGGAGAGTCAATCAGTGGCGGATGATCCCCAAGAGGCCCATCGCCAAAAATTGCGTAACATCATGGATCTTGCCTCCCGATTTTACCATCATATTCTGCAAAAAATGGAGCTAGGACAAGAAGCGAGAGGGTATTTACTCGGTCGTGGAGTCAATGAGCAGACGATCGAGACGTTTCAACTTGGATACGCCCCTCCAGATAATGTCTTGCTTCGTTTTTTAACGAAACGAGGGTTTCATCCCTCGCTGTTGGAGGAAGCAGGATTAGTAAATCGTAGAGAGAATTCCTCTCATTACTATGATCGGTTTCGCGAGCGGGTGATCTTCCCTATTCATGATGGACAGGGAAATGTGATTGCTTTTGGTGGCCGTGCGCTCAAGCAGTCAGGTCCCAAATACTTGAATAGCCCAGAGACGACTCTCTTTCACAAAGGACGTCACCTATTTAATCTGCACAGAGCGAGAAAATCCATACGGCAAGCAAAAGAAGCTATTCTCTTTGAAGGGTATATGGATGTGATAGCCGCCTGGCAAGCTGGCATCCAAACAGGAGTAGCTTCACTAGGGACTTCGCTAACCTCTATGCAAGCCAAAGTCATTCGTCGAAACTGTGAGAGTCTTATCATCTGCTACGACTCGGATGAGGCGGGGCAACAGGCTGCGACGCGAGGGCTGGATGTGTTAAAAGAGCAAGACTTACACGCCAAAGTGGGTCAACTTCCACCAGGGCTTGATCCGGATGACTATATTGGTAAACGTGGTGTGGAGGCCTTTCGACAGGAAGTATTAGTGGCGGCCATGCCTTTAACAGCGTTTAAACTTCAAGAGCGTAAGAAAGATTTTGATGTCCGCGATGAAGGACAACGAATGAAGTACTTAACAGAAGCTTTGACGATGATTGCCGACTTGCCTCTGGCGATTGAACAAGACCACTATGTTCGTCAACTTAGTGAAGAGTTTCATCTATCGTTGGATGCACTCAAGTTGGAACTTCGTCGTATCCGTAGCAAGAAGAAGCGCGCGACTCAGGGGGATAAAGGCAAGGGAATGTGGAATAATGAGTATCATCAACCAAACAAACACATGGTCGGTTCTACTCGTCTGCCCTCTGCGCATGAACAAGCCGAAAAACAACTGTTGGCTTGGATGATGCGTGACCGCGAAGTTTCTGTGCGTGTTGAAGAGGAACTAGGGGCTGATTTTTATACGGATGAGCATGCAGCGGTAGCCGCTTACCTGTATGCGTTTTACGGTGAAGGATACGGAGTTGATCCGGCGCAATTTATCCATTATGTGAATGAAGAGCATTTGCTCAAAACGATTAGTGAACTGGCGATGATGGAGCTCCCTACGGATGTTTCGGAGGAAGCGATTTCAGATTATATCCATCATATCCGCATTTATCCACTACATCTTAAGATGAAACAAGTAGAAGAAGAGTTGAAACGGGTAGACAAAGCTGGTGACATCGCAAAAGCACAAGAATTGGCGATTCAACTGCATCAATTAAGGGAAAAGAGCAGGAAAAGGGCTTAAGCGTGAGTACCAGGGAAGGAGGGAACAGAGATTGGCCAATGAACAAAACATGGACTTGGAGCAAGATCTGACGATAGAACAGGTGAAAGAGCAACTGACAGAATTAGGTAAGAAGCGAGGGCAACTCTCTTATAAAGAAATTATGGAGAAGATGTCTCCTTTTGATCAAGATCCACAGCAGGTGGATGAATTCTTTGATTCCTTAAATGAGCAAGGGGTTGAGGTCACCAACGAAGAGGGCGATGAACCTTACCGTGTGGCTGATGAGGAAAGTGAAGAATTGTTACACGACGATCTTAGTGTCCCACCGGGCGTGAAAATTAATGATCCGGTACGTATGTACTTGAAAGAGATTGGCCGTGTTCCCTTGTTATCGGCGAAAGAAGAAGTTGAACTGGCCAAGCGGATCGAAGATGGGGACGAAGAAGCGAAGCGTCGCCTCGCGGAGGCCAACTTGCGCTTAGTTGTTAGTATCGCCAAACGTTATGTAGGACGGGGAATGTTGTTCCTTGATTTGATTCAAGAGGGAAACATGGGTTTGATTAAAGCGGTTGAAAAGTTTGATCACCGCAAAGGATATAAATTTAGTACGTATGCCACCTGGTGGATTCGGCAAGCGATTACGCGTGCGATTGCGGACCAAGCACGTACCATTCGTATCCCTGTGCATATGGTAGAGACGATCAATAAGTTGATTCGGGTTTCCCGTCAGTTATTGCAAGACCTCGGACGAGAGCCGTTGCCGGAAGAAGTGGCTCAGGAGATGGATTTAAGCCCTGAGAAAGTCCGCGAAATCATGAAGATTGCACAGGAACCTGTCTCGTTGGAAACACCGATTGGTGAAGAGGATGATTCTCATTTGGGAGACTTCATTCCTGATGATGATGCCCAAGCACCAGCCGATGCAGCTGCTTATGAATTGTTAAAAGAACAGCTGAAGGGTGTTTTGGATACTTTATCCGACCGTGAAGAGAATGTCTTGCGTCTTCGCTTCGGTCTTGATGATGGACGCACGCGAACCCTCGAAGAGGTAGGGAAAGTATTTGGTGTGACTCGCGAACGCATCCGTCAAATCGAAGCCAAAGCATTACGTAAACTTCGTCACCCCAGCCGTAGCAAACAACTGAAAGATTTTCTTGAATAATTCCCTAAGAGGCACTCACTAGAGTGCTTTTTTGTTTGGCACCTTGTTTGTCTTATTGTGATTCAATTTTATCCCTTTTCCAAACATAATGCAAACCGATTTTAGCAAAAGAGCTCCCTTTAACAGAAAATTCTTGATCGATGTACCTGTCTAATCCTATAATATATAATGTAAGCGTTAACAAAGAGAAAGTAAAGGAGTGGAGTATGTGAACTTTGATTTAACGACAGAGCAACGGATGATCAAAAAGTTGATGCGTGATTTTGCGGAGGGGGAAGTTGCTCCCGGAGCAGATGAACGGGATCGGAACAAAAGCTTTCCGCGTGATATATTCAAAAAAATGTCTGAACTCAAATTAATGGGCCTACCGTTTCCTGAAAAATATGAAGGAGGCGGAGCGGATACCATCAGTTTTGCCATAGCAGTGGAAGAATTGAGCAGGGTGTGTGCCTCCACTGGCATAACCTATTCTGCTCATATCTCACTAGGAGGAGCCCCTCTTCATCTCTTCGGAACGGAAGAACAGAAGCAACAGTACCTCATCCCCATTTGTCGCGGAGAAAGCTTGGGTGCCTTTGGATTGACCGAGCCAGATGCAGGCTCCGATGCGGGAGGAACCAAAACGCGTGCCAATAAAGTGGGGAAAGAGTGGGAGATTCATGGCAGTAAAACCTTTATTACGAACGCCAGCTATGCTAAATTTCTTGCATTAACAGCCATTAGTGGCGAGGAGGCAGGACAGAAGGAAATTACCGCTTTCATCGTTCCCACCGATGCGGAAGGATTTACGGTGCGGGATGCGTATCACAAAATGGGATTACACAGCTCCAATACGACGGAGTTGGTTTTGGAAGGGGTACGGGTTCCGCATGAGAACATCCTAGGACGGATTGGTTATGGCTTTAAGCAGTTTTTAATTACTTTAGATGGTGGACGTATCGGAATTGGAGCGATGGCGGTAGGGATCGCTCAAGGGGCATACGAAGCGGCGTTGCGTTATGCTAACGAGCGCGTTCAGTTCGGACAATCCATCTCCAAGTTTCAAGTGATCCAACATAAGCTAGCGGATATGGCTCTTCAGTTAGAAGCCGCACGTCAGTTAGTCTATAAGGCAGCCTGGCTGAAGGATGAGGGACGCCCTTTTACGAAAGAAGCATCGATGTGTAAACTCTTCGCTTCGGAAGTGGCTAACCGCATCTGTGATCAGGCAGTACAAATTCATGGAGGGTGGGGCTATATTCACGATTTCCGTGTAGAACGTTTTTATCGTGATGTAAAATTAGCAGAGATTGGAGAAGGGACGTCTGAAATCCAACGCAATATTATTGCGCGTGAGATTGGATGCTAGTGATCATCTGAAAGATGGAAGGCTTCATAGCATAAAAGCACCACTACATTGATGCGTGTGCTTGTCGATTTTGCGTTTTCCGGTTACTCTGAAACATAGAAACCTTCAGATTGGAGGAGGATATGAAAATGGATCAAAAACAAGCACAAATGACAGCGACAGAAGGGGATTTCTTCCCTGTACTCGATGTTGATTACCTTGAGTTTTATACGGGCAATGCGAAACAAGCAGCTGTCTACTATTGTAAAAACTTTGGTTTCCGTCCTGTTGCCTATAGTGGACTAGAGACAGGTAATCGTGAGACTACCTCTTATGTATTGGAGCAGGGGTCACTTCGTTTGGTTATTAGCGGTTCCTATTCACCCGAACATGAAATCGCTCAATTTGTAAACAAACATGGTGATGGCGTCAAAGATATTGCTTTGCAAGTGGCAGATGTAGAGAAAGCGTTCCAAGAAGCGATCGCTCGCGGGGGAGTAGTCGTGAAGGAACCTCAGGAGATCTCCGATGAGCATGGGAAAATCAAGAAGGCTACCATTGCTACTTACGGTGATACGGTGCATACTTTTGTGGAGCGTAGTGCCTATCAGGGACCATTTGCTCCTGGGTTTCAGGCAGCCGACTTCGAAATCCCCTCAACCTCGACAGGCATAGAAGGTTTCGACCATGTCGTGGGCAATGTGGAAAGCATGGAAGAATGGGTTTCCTATTATGAAAAGGTTTTTGGTTTCACGGAATTGCGCCATTTTGACGATGAGGATATTAGCACCGAATACTCTGCGCTCATGTCCAAGGTGATGCAGAATGGGACTGGACGAATCAAATTCCCTATCAATGAGCCAGCGGATGGTAAGCGAAAGTCGCAAATTCAAGAATACCTCGACTTTTATCGCGGAGCGGGAGTTCAGCATGTTGCTTTTTATACCAAGGACATCGTCCAAACGATCGAGGCAATGAAGAAGAATGGCGTGCAGTTTCTGGAAACGCCTGACTCCTATTACGACGAATTAACGAAGCGTGTGGGTAAAATCGATGAGTCGATCGAAGAGTTGCGGAAATTAAAGATTTTGGTGGATCGCGATGATGAAGGGTACCTGTTGCAGATCTTTACCAATCCGATCGTCGACCGTCCGACGCTATTCTTTGAAATCATCCAGCGCAAAGGATCACGTGGCTTTGGGGAAGGCAACTTTAAAGCGTTGTTTGAGGCGATTGAGCGGGAGCAGGAACGGCGGGGGAATTTATAGCATTGACACATTTTTAAGAGAAACACCAGAGAGAGACTTCTTTCTCGCGGTGTGAAGATGAGGGCGAAGGGTTTCCTTCGCCTTTTTTGTATGGAGTGAATTTGCTCTCTACAGAGGTGGATAAGATGGACTCGGTTCAAGGCCACAGATAGGAGATTGTCCACCCTTCCTCGCTTCTTTGATAAAGAACCCTCTTATGTTTTCGCTCAGGGTCCCCTTGCCAGAACTCTACCTCGTCGGCTGTGACGGCATACAATGCCCAATTGGGAGCGATCAAGTCGGGGTTTTGCTGAATGGAGTCTAGGCTTTGGCGTTGGGTTTCTTCTAAAAGCTGAAAGTCGGGTAAAACATTACTTTGTTTCCCCAGAAGCGAATTGGCTCGCGAACCTCTTGATCTCGAGCGAAAATCTGTGGCACTTGCTTCCGTGCCAGTATAGATAGCCTGTCCACGAATACGTATTTGTCTTCCGAGTGCTGGCCAGAAAAAGGTTAAAGCGACTTTCGAGTTATGCTGTAATTGCTTTCCTTTTCTACTACCTGAATTCGTGCCGAAATACCAATTGTTTTCGGTCACATCTTTTAAAATGAGGATACGTGCATCTGGTGCCCCTTCTTCATCGACAGTGGATAAGGTCATGGCGTGTGGCATGGAGATGCCTTCGCTGACGGCGAGCTGAAGCCATTGCAAAAATAAGGTGGTTGGTTCATCAGGTAAATGGTTTGTATCAAAATCTGGATATTCTTCTTCTAAAGTAGGGATTGTTCTCATCTTTAAGATTTGCGAAAGCTTACTCATGCTCATCCTCCTCATTGGGCCCAATATGATCTAAAGTATAACGGATGCTAGTACTTATTGGAAGTTCTCCGGCATAGATTTCGCCTGTTTGGGTCAGGATAATGGAGACGGACAAAAACAGGAGTGCAAGATCATAACGAAACTTCTATCGGTGAGTTTCTATGAAAGCCCCTCCACTTGGTGGAGCTCGGTTTCGCTGGTGGGAAATCACCTTTGAAGATAAGAGTGAAAACTCACCTTAAGGGTTGTTGGAAGATGGCGAGAGGTTTCTCCTTAAGAGGCTCGAAGCGGGTAGCGATAGGAGATGCCACCACCCATCAAAACACTGCTACGAGCGCACTCGACACTCCCATGCTGTGTGCTTTCTTCTAGAGGCGTGTGGCACAATCCCTGAGGGTTTTTATGCCGGGCGATAGAAGCCATGTGAACAAGTCCAGTCCTATCATGACGCAGGCGGTGAAAATAGTGAGACGTTGCATAATGAGTATATGGGGAAGCGTACTCCTCTTTTTGACAGTGATGAATTCTGTAGATGCCACTCCCATTACATACAACGGTCCGGCGGATGAATGTCCGGCGTATACAATTGAAGCGACATACGATGATGAGCAAGATACGGTAATGGGTCATATGAGCGTGCAATTGCCACAAAAATACCGTGAAGGGGAAGAGCTTTATTTTCATCTTTACCCGAATGCTTTTAAAGACTGGAAAGGGTCCAAAGAATCGGAGCCGAAAGAGGCAGGCTATTTGCAAGTATCTCACGTCAAAGTGAACGGGAAAGCAGTAAAAACAGAGGAGAAAGAAACGTTGCTGAAGTTAAACGGTTTCGCGAAGCCGAAGAAGAAAGCGACAGTGGAGATGGATTATAAATTGAAAATCCCACAAGGTGGGACGCGTCTGAATACAGTGGATCGAACCGCTTTTCTCGCGCAATGGTACCCCATGTTAGCAGTCAAGGATGAGCAGGGATGGCATACCGATCCTTATACGACGACTGGAGACCCCTTCTTTAGCGAGATCTCAGATTTTGAAGTTACCTTCTCCCTCCCTAAAGGGTATCAGCTCATTACGACAGCTAACGATAACCCCTCAGAACGCACAAGTTCGAAGGTGAAATTAAAACAAGAGCGGGTGCGAGATTTTGCAGCGATGATTAGTAAAGATTATGAAGTGATCGAAGGCAAGGCAGGAGAGACAGAGGTTAACCTGTGGTATGTGAAGGGAATGGAACATGTTTCTCAACAGCTACATGATACAGCAATATGTAGTATGGATTATTTCAGCAAAACCTTTGGTCCCTACCCTTACAAGGAAGTGGATGTCATCCTGGGAGAGACAGGGCTCGGTATTGCGGGGATGGAGTACCCG
This sequence comes from Mechercharimyces mesophilus, assembly GCF_059818345.1. Classification (NCBI taxonomy): domain Bacteria; kingdom Bacillati; phylum Bacillota; class Bacilli; order Caryophanales; family Thermoactinomycetaceae; genus Mechercharimyces; species Mechercharimyces mesophilus. The sequence continues at coordinate 445,468 of NZ_JCBAPH010000001.1, forward strand.
GGGTTGGTTACTTCTGTTCCAGAGATCCCGACGAAGGAAGGAAAGCGAACGGCGGATTCGGTGGTTGCACATGAATTGGCTCACCAGTGGTGGTATGGCGTGGTGGGAAACGATCAAGTACATGAACCTTGGTTGGATGAAGGCTTAACAACCTTCTCGGAATTTCTCTTTATGAAAGAAAAGATGGGAGAAGACGAACGGGATTTGTTGAAGCGTGCTTCGGAGCGATCAGAAGACGTTCATGAAAAAATTGGTCTGACATCCGTGGAGTCGGTCAATAAGTATCCCGATCCTCTCTATGGGCTAATGGTGTATATTCGTCCTGCGGCCATGATGTGGTCCCTGTCTGATCAGATTGGGATGGAGAAGGTCAAGAAGATTATGCAGACCTACTATGACCGTTATCAATTCCGTACTGCGACTACAGAGGACTTTATTGCCGTGGCCAATGAAGTAGCCGGTGTCGATTTGAAAAACTTCTTTGATGAATGGTTGTACTTTGAGGAAGGGAAGAAGGAAGCGCGCCAATAAGGTACGAAAGTTTAAGCGGGTGAGGACATTATTGTCGTGTAGGGATAGAGGTTGAGGGAGCTGATACTAGCTCCCTTTAATCTCTTCTATTAGAAGAATTCCACTTGATCAAACAAATCCGGATCAATTCCAATGTTTGATTCACCATCGATATTGATCGCAAAGTCTCCAACAGGAGAGGAACCACCCGAGGATTTCGAATTTTCTCTCGGAACGACATTGATTACGTCCCCTAAATTGACTGTTGCAGGATTGGACACCGCTTGGATCTTGGTATTAAAGATTTGATTCATGACGATAAAGCCAGCCATTCAATAACCTCCCCTAACGCTCGCTTCGAATAAGCTAATAAGTATCGTGGAACCGAACTACACCTACCTTATGCGGTTTGAAGGGAGAAGGTGTCTTGTTTATAATGGGAAGCGAGAGCTGGACGGTTGAAAGAGGAGGCGGAAGTGGATGCGATCCACAGATGGGTTGGGGTTATCCAAGAGGCTACATACATTAAATGAATACATTCCCAGTGAAACCTCGGTGGCGGATATTGGAGGGGATCATGCTTTCCTGCTATTAGCCGCTGCGAACGAGGGCAAGTTGACGAAGGGGATAGTAGGAGAGGTAAGTCGCGGGCCGTATGAGAATGCGGCTAAGCGCGTACAGGCTTTTTGCCGCGAAGACCTGATTGAAGTTCGATTAGGGGATGGTCTGGATGTCATTGCCCCTAATGAAGTGGAGATTATCACCATTGCGGGTATGGGAGGGGCGCTCATCGCAGAGATCTTAGAGCGTGGACAAGCAAAACTAAAGCAGGTAAGGCGTCTTATCCTCCAACCAAACAACGCAAGTCATCGTGTGCGTGAGTGGTTATGGAAAAATGGCTGGAGGTTAGTAGAGGAAACCATCGTAGAGGATGCCGCTATTCTTTACGAAGTCATAGTGGCGGAGCAGGGAGAAGGAAGAGAGCAGTATCAGGATCATCGTTTGAGCGCCGATCAATTACTGACGATTGGTCCGTGTTTATGGCGAAATAAGCATCCGCTTTTGCTGCACAGGTTAGAAGCATTGTGTGGAGAAAAGGAACGGATTTTGCAGGGGTTACAAAAGGCTAAAACCTCGGATGTACGTAGCAAGATAGAGATTGTACAGAGAGAATTGGAGTCATGGAGGAGAGTGAAAGAATGGCTATCCAGGGAAGTGAAATGATCCAGGCATTTGAAGCATGGTGTCCCCCTAGTCTGGCTGCAGAGTGGGATCGTAGCCGAATCGGTTTGCAAATCGGAGATCCGCAGGCTGAGGTAACAGGCGTTCTCGTTACTCTGGATGTGACGGATGAAGTGATTGATGAAGCGATAGAGCAGGGGGCAAATTGGATTATTGCGCATCACGCTATCATTTTCCAGCCCCTAAAAGCGATACGGACAGATCAACCGGTAGGAAAGATGTTACGTAAGCTATTGCAACATCAGATTCAGGTTTATATTGCCCACACAAACCTAGACGTTGTGGAAGGGGGCGTCAATGATGTGTTAGCCTCCCGACTCGGTTTGGAAAATACCCAGGTTCTTCTACCGGAACGGTATGAGCCATTAAAAAAATTGGTTGTGTTCGTACCACAGGACTATCATCAACAAGTTCGGGATGCCATTAGTGCAGCAGGAGCAGGCTGGATCGGCAATTACAGTCACTGCACCTTTAATCTCACAGGAACAGGGACGTTTTTACCACAAGCGGATGCCAATCCTTTTATCGGAAAGCCAGGAGAAGTGGAGAAGGTGGATGAGATTCGCTTGGAGACGATCGTGCCGGAATCTAAGCTTAAGAGCGTGCAGGAAGCGATGCTCAAGGCACACCCATACGAAGAAGTGGCATATGATCTCTATCCGCTTGATTTGCGTGGACAAGCACAAGGGATTGGGAGAATAGGGACCTTAGCTGAGCCGATGACGCTCCGACAATTGGCAGAGCATACAAAACAGATGTATCAGATTCCCGCTCTGCGCATGGTTGGAAAGGAAGGGCGGCTGATTTCCTCTGTTGCAGTCTTGGGTGGTTCCGGTAGTGGCTTTTATGCACAAGCACGAGCGGCAGGTGCAGATGCTTACATTACTGGAGATATCGGTTTTCACGATGCACAAGAAGCAGATCGAATGGGGCTCTGCTTGTTGGATGTGGGACATCATGTGGAACATTGGATTGTCCCTGCTTTGTGTGAGCGCTTGCGTGAGATGTGGCGGCATGAATCGCTTCAAGTGAGGGCCTCCAGTGCCCATACCGAACCTTTTCAATTTGTATAAGATAGGTGAAGCGAGAAAGTAAATTTTTCTAAAATAAGGTTATAAATGTTGAAAACACCACTTGAAGGTCGGAATAAAGTTTGATATAATAATTCCTGTTGCGATTTTGCAAAGGAAAGTAAGCTAGGCAATCGCCGGTGGAGTGCCGCAAGGTCCCACGGGAGGAAAGTCCGAGCTCCATAGGGCAGGGTGCCGGCTAACGGCCGGTGGGGGCAACCCTAAGGCTAGTGCCACAGAAATGTAGACCGCCGATGGGAATGATATCATTCCACAGGTAAGGATGCAACGGTGCGGTAAGAGCGCACCAGCAGTATGGAGACATACTGGCTAGGTAAACCCCACTTGGAGCAAGACCTAAGAGAGGATCTGCTTTAAAAGCAACTGTTGCCCGCAGTGATCCTGGGTTGGTCGCTTGAGCGGTATAGCAATGTATCGCCTAGACAGATGATTGCCACTCCACAAGTGGGAGGCGAATTCGCCGTTTGCACCACTGGGAGGACAGAACTCGGCTTATGGTTTGCTTTCCGAGTATATATAAGAAAAGATACCCAGCGTTTACAGACCGGACGGTTCTGTGAGCGCTGGGTTTTTGCATTTATTTTGTTACCTTCTTTCTATACTTTTGTTATATGCATGAAAAATTCTTGTAATCGGTAGGGGGTAAGATAAGTATAAGAACAACAATTGATACGAGGATGAGACAATATGAAAAAGTGGTTACTTGGAGGAATAGGGGGATTTGCTCTCCTTATCTCAACTTTGTTTCATTATGCTACCCCTTATGTAACAATGTTCTTCTCAGAGGAGCCTGAACGCATCTATCAGGCAGAAGAGAGTATTATAAATATATTAAAGAAATCGGATGAAAGAAAAGAGGATGTTAACTACCTGGGGATTGGAGATTCTGTCGCTTTAGGTCAAGGGTGGAATGAAAAGGAGTATGGGTATACGGGTTTAGTCGAGGAAGAGCTATCCACCCAAAATATTGGTGTGAAATTAGATAATCAAGCGGTATCTGGGCAGACGTCCACCCAATTACTGGCTACCTTGCGCGAAGATCAAAGCCTCATGAAGAAGGTGGAAGAGGCAGAGATCATTACGCTAACGATCGGTGGAAACGACTTGTTAAAAGAAGCCTTAGAGCAAGAAAGCCCCCTGGAAACACTGGCTACTTTCCAAGAGATCCAGTCAACATATGAAGAGAACCTAACAGAAATAATGGATCGGATTACGACAGCCAACCCAGAGGCCCCCGTACTTGTTACGACACTATACAACCCTCTCTCTCCAGAAGTCGCTTATTATGAACAGAGCGAACGCATGCTAACCATTTGGAATAATGAACTGAAGAAAGTTATCTATGAGTATCCCATGGGTTATGTGGTAGATATTGAACCAGTACTGACCCCCGATGTGGAGCGTAGTTGGTTGGCCGATGAGATACATCCCAATCAAGCGGGATATGCTCTGATAGCGGAGGAGATGATGAGGGAGATTCATCGAGCGACACCTGTGACGGCAAGTATCGATGCCGAAGAGTAATGTTGGTATAAACACATTTTAATTGAATAGTTAAATTATAAAAGGCACTTTAGGATGAATGGGAGACAAGTGTAGGAATGAAAACGGTAAAAGGGTTACAGACGGTTGTTTCCGTAACTCAGAGTGCTGCTGAGGCTGCGAAAGGGAATCTTTACCTCGGTACATCCAGTGTTTTAATGTTTGGTGGAGATCAATTTGCTTGGACGCAACTTTTTAATCCCGTCACATCCCGAATAGGATAGAGGGAGAATCAGTCGAAGGGATAGTATAGAATGATGTCCACTGTGAGACGATAATAGGGGAATCAAGCGAGAGAAGGGTGAATAGATGCATCCCATATTTTCGTCGTACGACGCGTATTGCGAGCGCTATAAGATGTTTTGGTCCGAAGAGGGTGATGGACGTCCCGGCATGATGTCCCAACCTGAGTTTGAGCGAACGTTTCAGTTGATCAGAGAAAGTTATGACGCTTATCAGGATTTGGTTCAAAGTGGCAAGCACGAAGAAGCTGCTCATTATTATGGCAATGTGATTCATTATCTAGAGAATCAGTTGGCCATCGCAGATGGCATGGACAACTTCTTAGAAGATCAATCTTAAGAAGAGCTTACTATTAGCCCATAGTAGGCTCTTTTTTTGTGTGCCCTTGAAGAAAACCCTTTCAACGTGAGTGAGTTTTAAACATGATGGTTAATCTAACGAAGAAAGGAGATGAAATCATGGATATGTTAATGAAAGAATTAACGGAGGCGAAAGGTGTACCCGGCTATGAAGAGGAAGTACGTAACATCTTGCATCGAGAAATAAAAAATGTGGATGCTGAACTGGTTCTAGATCATATGGGAAGTATCTTCGGCAAAAAAGTAGGAGCAGAAAATGGTCCCACCATTGGGGTTGTCGGTCATCTCGATGAGGTGGGTTTCATGGTTTCAGAGATTACCAAAGGGGGATACTTACGCTTTCTGCCACTAGGGGGATGGTGGAGCCAAGTTCTCCTTTCGCAACGCGTAACGATTATGACGGAGAAACGGAATTTTACAGGTGTCATCGGCTCCAAGCCTCCTCATATTTTGACAGCCGAAGAGCGCCAGAAAGTGTATCCGATGCGCGAGATGTACATCGATGTTGGAGCAAAGGATAAAGAGCAAGTACAGGAGTGGGGAATTCATGTGGGTGATCCAATTGTGCCTATCTGCCCTTTTGAAGTCCTTCCTGATGGAGATACTTTGTTAGGGAAAGCGTTTGATAATCGGGTAGGTTGTTATTTAGCGCTCGAAGTATTAAAAGAGCTAAGCAAGCAAGCCCACCCCAATATCCTTGTTTCAGGAGCGACCGTGCAAGAAGAAGTGGGATTGAGAGGGGCAACGACGGCGCCTTATGCTATGGACCCTGATATTGCTATTATCCTGGATGTGGGTGTAGCGGAGGATGGTCCCGGCAATGAAGGAAGTGACAAACTACGATTGGGAGAGGGACCTTTGGTTACTTTCTTGGACGCAACCATGATCCCTAATACGCGCTTGCGTAACTATGTCATAGAAGTGGCAAAGCAACATGATATTCCTTACCAAGTGGAAACGATGACCGGGGGAGGGACAGATGCAGGGAAGTTTCACTTGTACAAGCAAGGGGTTCCCTCCATTGTGTTGGGTGTAGCGGCGCGCTACATTCATAGCCATGTTTCTATGATTAGCAAAAGAGACTTGGAATTAACCAAGCGGTTGGTAGTAGAAATGGTGAAGGGGTTGGACGAGCAAAAGGTAAATCAGATCCAGCAGTTTAGCCACGAATCATCTTTATAAGATAGAGTGGCGTGAAATCCTTTTTCTGACCCTCTCATCGATCCGTTATTAGATGGTAATATGGCTCTGCTATATCCAGCCTGTTATCATCTTTTTTATATATTCCATATTTAATAAGTAACAATTTTTAATAGAAAGAATATAATAGATTATAAGTAAAAAAAGAGGGGGTTCGCTATGAAGAGCCATCATTTAAGAAACAAATATATTCAGGCGAAGTATTTGTCTACTAATCCAGGTACACGTTATCACTTCCCAGTTACGAAGAAATTAAATGAGAGAAATTTGAAGTGGATGTTAAGAAAATATCCCAAGATTTATATAAAGCCCAAGGATGGATTCAAAGGAAAGAACATTACCGTTGTTACTCGCGATAAAAATGGTTATTATGTTCGATCGACAAGCCAGGAAAAAGACACTTTCTACGGAGATGAGAAGGATCTTCTGAATTTTTTTAGACCAATAATAAAGCAACAGTATGTGATCCAACAGGGAATTGAGAGCAAAACGAGAGAGAGGCGTCTCTTTGATGTGCGTATTCATACCATCCGTTACAAAGGAAAATGGGTGATTGGGGGAATGGCAGGGAGAATAGCACCACCACAAGGTTTGATTACCAACCTTTCGTCAGGCGGAGAAGCGGTAACGGTCAACAAACTCCTAAGGATTCATTTGAAATTAAATAAAAAAGAAGCACGGAAGGTAGTAAAAAAATTGAAAAAGGTAGCTTTAAGATCATCCAGAGTGATGAGTAAATTCTACTCTCAACGCTATCGACATGGCATTGACATTGGATTAGATCCCAGGAATCACATCTGGATTTTTGAAGTGAATGTGGGTACACCCTCTCTGAAAGCCTTTAGAAAAAGTGACCCCAGGGTTTATCGACGAATTAAAAATATAGAGAATAAAGTTCCTGAATTAAAAAAACAGAAAAAAGAAGAGGAGAAATCCAAAAAAAGTAAATAGGGTGAAGCGGAGAGGAAGACAAAAAGATGAAAGGTTTAAGGTGGATTTTTGCAAAAGGAGGGGAAGAACGGTGAAAGAGGAGAAAGTGGTTTGTATAGTAGGTGGAATGGGACCATTTGCTTCGATGGCTTTTGTTCAATCGATTTACGAAACAAGCTCTCCCTTTTGCAAGGAACAAGAAGCCCCTCGTCTCTATCTCTTGTCGGACCCACAACTTCCAGATCGTGTGACATCCCTTTCCTATGGAGATGGGGATTACTTTGTTCAAGAGCTGATTCGAATCATGCAAGGCGTAGAAGCGCAGGTGGATTACTATATCATTTGCTGTGTAACGGCCCATCATTATTTATCCTATTTGCCTCTGGCACTACAAAAGAAAACGATTGATATGATCCAGATTATTAAACAGAAAGTAGAAGAAAAAAAGCGACCCTCACTATTGTTGGCTACGCCCCCCACCTGTCGGAGCCATCTATTGCGAAGCGAGCATATTCTCATACCCAGTGTACATGATCAAAAGCAAATTGATTTTGTTATACAACAACTGAAAGCCGGGAGAATAGATGAAAAAACGCTCTCCCAATTGTGGGAAGACGTTTATGAGATGATTCAATCTTATCGTGTGACGAGCTGGATTCATGGATGTACGGAGCTTCATTTGCTGACGCGTTTTCTCAGACAAAAACAGCTCTCTTTACTAGAAGATGTCATTGATCCGATTTGGGAGATGGTCAAACAATGGACGACACTACCCTCTCTTATTAAACTTGAGGAAGAAGGAGTGGATCTATGCAGGAAAAGGGAATAGATATAGCGATAGCGCCTCTTTCTATACCTTTTCTGATTTCTAAAAGTATGGTATGGTTGTCTATGTTGATAGCAATGAAAACGGGGTTGGATTATGGATCAGTCACTCATTGATTTTCTCCTTCAATATGGATATATAGGTATCTTTATATTTTTGGTATTGGGAATTGTCGGATTGCCCCTTCCCGATGAGATTATGATGACGTTTGTCGGGTACTTATCTTCCGAAGGTCAACTTACGATTTATTATACTTATCTTAGCGCATTATGCGGGTCCATGTCTGGAATTACCATTAGTTATTTCTTAGGAAATAAATTGGGCTACCCTTTTATTAAGCGTTATGGGAAGAAGATTCTTATTACAAGGAGACGGCTTCGCGTAACACAGTTATTATTTCGAAAATATGGAAACTGGGTTCTTTTTTTTGGCTATTTTATCCCTGGTGTGCGCCATTTGACGGCCTATGTTGCCGGAATCTCCAACATGCGTTTTCGCCGGTTTGGTCTTTATGCCTACGTTGGTGCTTTCACCTGGTGTACGACTTTTGTGGGCTTAGGCTATATACTAGGAGAAAAATGGGAATTGGTATTTGATCTCTTTCACCAGTTTGGTATTTGGTTTACGGCTATAGGGATCGTTGGCGTGGTTATTTTCTTCTTTTGGTATCGGACCACGCAAAATATGAGCCGCATTCGTCGTATCTTACGAAAATAAATGCCGCACATCTATTAACGTTGCGAACCTCCTCTCCTTTGCATGCAGGAGAGAGTATCGTAAAATAATGAGAATAGAATGGTGAAAGGAGAGGAGCTGTCCATGCCACAAGTAATAGTCGAATGCAAGGGTGAAGAATATGAACTAGAAGTTGAAACAGGAGCTCCCTTATTGATGGAAGCCGTGATGCAATCGGTTCCCATACCGTACAATTGCACGTCCGCCAGATGTGGGACATGCAAAGTTCAGGTGTTAGAAGGTGGCAATCACTTGAACGAAGTGGGAGAAAACGAGGAGCTTCGTCTCGGAGAAGAGGCAGTGGAGAACGGATTTCGACTGGCGTGCCAACTGCAAGTACACGGCCCACTCAAACTTAAAGTTCCGCCTAATCGATTTGGTTTGTAATTGACGAAGCGATCGATCGGATCTACAATGGAAGAGAAAATCGCATACAGATGGTACCACAAGGGGTGCTGAAAAGCTGAGAGAGGAAGTCCTCAACCCTTCGAACTTGACCTGGACGATACCAGCGTAAGGATGTGGAGTCAAATGAGCAAGTTGATTTCAATGACAACGGTATCTTTTCGGATACCGTTTTTTCTTTTGGGAGGAAAATAGAGGTGCGCATCGACTTGATTATCAATCATTTGTCGAGGGAAGACCATCTTTTTTTGCAACTATCGGAGTTAGCCAGATGGGTAGACCGCATACATCTGCGTTTTAAAACGGCATCGGCGTGTGAGCTTTATCGGTGTGGGGAGTATTTGCTTGAAAAGGGAGGTTGGAATCGTAAACAGCTGATGATTAATGAGCGGGTGGATGTTGCGCTTGCCCTTCAGTGTGGAGTTCATCTTCCAGAGGCAGGATTGCCGATTGAAATCGTCAAAGAGAGGTTTCCTTCGCTTCCGGAAGTGGGTTGCTCGGTTCATTCACTTGCAGGAGCCAAACAGGCGGAGGCCATGGGGGCAGATTATGCTTTGTTTGGTCATGTGTTCTCCAGCTCTTCTAAACCGGGTTTACCACCTAAAGGAGTGAGTGCATTGCAACAGATCGTGCAAGCAGTTTCCATTCCTGTGATGGCGGTTGGCGGAGTCACTCCTGAGAATATCCAACGTGTGAAAAAAACAGGTGCAAATGGAGTAGCTGTCATCTCTGCGATAACAGCGCACCCTTACCCTGTTACGGCCGCGCGTCAACTAAGAGGATTGTACCAAAGTGAAGGGGTACGAGACGGAGAGGAGGGAAGGCACGCATGAACGAAGAAGTGGTGATTATTGGCGGAGGTATTATCGGATGTTCTATCGCTTATTATTTAGCGAAAAAGGGAGCGAAAGTAACCGTGGTGGAACGAGATACCGTTGGGGCTCATGCTTCCAGCGCTGCAGCAGGAATGCTCGGTGCACAAGTGGAAATGTCTTTTCCAGGACCCATGGTGGAGCTCTGTTTGGCTAGTCGCTCTCTGTTTATGCAACTGGAACCTGAACTAAAGGAATTGACTGGGATCGATATGGAGTTGAATCACCACGGGATGCTTCGTCTTGCATGGGACGAAGAAGAGAAGAGAATGCTCCAAGAACGTGGTCAGTGGCAGCGAGCTCAAGGGGAAGAAGCAGAGTGGATCGAAGAAGAATCTCTATGGAAACAGGAAAGGGAACTTTCTCATCGAGTGAAAGGAGCACTTTCACTACCATCCGATATCCAAGTATCGGCACCGCGGTGGCTCATGGCGATGGAGAGCGCAGCAACGCGCTTGGGCGTGAGATTTTTGACTGGAACAGAAGTGCGTTCGCTTTGGGCAGAGAAAGGGCGCGTACGTGGTATTGAAACCATGTACGGTAGGATCGAGGCGGACCAAGTGGTGCTGGCAGCAGGAGCATGGAGTTCCCATCTGGCTCGAACGGTCGGTATAGAGTTGCCTGTTTTTCCAGTCAAAGGAGAGTCAGTAGCGATTCAAGCGCCACAACCTCTGTTTACGAAGACTTATTTTGCTGAGGAGTGCTACCTGGTACCAAAGGCAGATGGCCAAGTGATTGTTGGAGCAACCGAGCGTTCATATGATTATACCTCGCATGTTTCGGCAGATGCCGTAAGGCAACTGTTGCAAGCGGCTACACAATTGGTTCCAGCGCTTAAAGAAGGGTCTTTTGTCCGCGCGTGGGCCAGTGTACGGCCAGGCTCTATCGATCGTATGCCCTATCTTGGTCCCTCAGAAGATTACGAGAATCTGTACTTTGCTTGTGGTCACTTTCGCAATGGCATTTTACTTAGTCCGATCACCGGTTACTTACTCGCCGAGTCCATGTCAGGAGAAATGACGCCACTATTATCCTCATTTGAGCTTAGTCGAGTACAGGAAAACCAGTTAGAGAGGCGGTGAGATGGATGAATATAACATTGAATGGCAAACAACACGAGCTGTCAGAAGAAGTTTCTACTGTTGAATCCTTATTAGATCACTTGCAATTATCCGAGCGTTTGGTGATTGTTGAGCAAAACCGGAAGGTTTTATCCAAAGAAGAGCATTCAGTTGTAGCGATTCATGAAGGCGATCAAATTGAAATTGTTCATTTTGTAGGAGGAGGATAAACATGTTAACCATTGGAGATCATCATTTTCAATCTCGTTTATTTTTAGGGACAGGTAAATTTTCTTCCCTTTCCGAGCAAGCAGAGGCGGTAGCTGTGTCAGAAACGGAAGTGCTCACCTTTGCTATCAGACGGATGGACCTATCTAATCCGCAACAGCCCAGTTTATTGGATCAATTGGATTTAAAGAAGTACACGTTGTTGCCTAACACAGCGGGGGCATCCACGGTGGAAGAAGCGATTCGTATTGCCCATTTGGCTCGTGCTTCTGGTTTGTGCGATATGATCAAAGTAGAGGTGATCGCTGATCCGGATACTTTGCTTCCCGATCCAGTGGCTACGCTAGAGGCGACGAAACAGTTGGTGCAAGACGGTTTTACCGTTCTCCCTTATACATCGGATGATCCCATCTTAGCCCGTCACTTAGAAGAAGCAGGTGCGCATGCAATTATGCCGGGAGCCTCTCCCATTGGTTCAGGCCAAGGGATATTAAACCCTTTTTATCTGAGATTACTCATGGATGCTGTAAGTGTACCGGTCATTGTGGATGCAGGGATTGGTTCCCCGAAAGATGCGCTCTGGGCGCTGGAACTGGGAGCGGATGGCGTTCTCTTAAACACGGCAGTATCAGGTGCCGATGACCCTATTAAAATGGCAGAGGCGATGAAATTGGCGGTAAGAGCTGGTCGCTTAGGTTTCGAGGCGGGACGTATTCCTAAGAAGTCTTATGCGACAGCAAGCAGCCCGGTTGAAGGAATGATCTAGGGACTTTCAAATAGTGATGGAATAGCCTAATAGGTTACCTTTTAGTCAGGGATGAAACCTTATCGCTGAGTAGAAAGCTCTTCTTTCTCTATGTATCTTGTATGGTCTGGGCGGGAACGCCTCTTCTTATGATACTTGTGCGTTGTTCGTGTTCTTCGCAAAGGTCATTAAGTTGGGTTTTCTCGCCCAATTTCTGTTAACGAAAAGAATGGATCTACGTTATACTTGAAAAGGATAAAGGATAGTCCTGCGATTAAAGAGATTTTAGAAATAGAATGCTGTAGGCGAAATGGGAAATTGGAGTTGGTTATTAATGGATTTTAAAAAATTCACGCAGGCAAATCGAGAAAGCTGGAATGAGGTGGCTTCCCGCCACCATGAGGCAAAGCAGGAACAAAAACAACGTTTTCACCAATCGAACTATTCATGCTTAGATGAGTTGGTGACTCGTTCTTTACTGGCCATCGGATTAGAAAACAAACGAGTCGCGCAACTTTGTTGTAATGATGGAATGGAGACGCTTTCGCTAAAAAATATGGGGGCAGCCATGTGCACCGGTTTTGATATTAGCGACCAAGCGATTGCACAAGCACGTGCGCTAGCGACGGAAACCAATATTCCGGTTGATTTTGTACAAACAGATATTTATGATATTTCAAGCGATTACGATGGGAAGTTTGATTTGATTTACCTTTCCGCTGGAGTGTTGATTTGGTTTCCTGATCTCAAGAAGTTCTTTCAAGTGGTTCAGAGACTATTGGACAAAGAGGGTCTTCTCTTTATTTATGACATTCACCCTTTGCTCCTGATGTTAGATGAACAAGATAAGGAAAACCCTCTCCAACTGAAGTACTCTTATTTCATTGAGGAACCACGAGTTTTTCATAATGGATTGGATTATGTATCGCACCAAACCTATGAAAGTAAGCCTCATTATAATTTTGATCCTACTTTATCCCAAGTGATTACAGCTGTATTGCAAAATAACTTGTTACTCGAAAGGTTTGAAGAGTACCCCCATGATATCTCTAGCTTATATGGCCACTTGGCTGAACAAGATATTCAAGTACCCGCTAGCTTTATTTTAACCGCTCGCAAGAAGTAACATCATGGATATCTCTTTAATTAGGTTTAGACCGTCGACTTCTCTAAGTGGGCTTTTCCTTTTTTCTTTCCTATGATAAGATTCAATTAACTAACCGGTTAGTTAATTGAATGGAACAGGGTGGGTATTATGCACGGAGATTACGCATCATCTATGGTACAAAAGTGGGTATGGGTATTCATTCATGCGCTTGCAGTCGTAGGAGTTGGTTGGGTTTTACTAGGTTCAGGCATGGAAGTACTGTTTGGAAAAGAGGGAGGAGATCAGTGGCGTGAGGGCATGCTATTTTTTTGCTCTATCGTTCTGTTTATTCGCATGTGTTTAACTGGTTTTCTCTTTATGAAACGTGCCTTTAGCTGGAGTGAAGGGATTCAAGTGGGGGTGTGGTTGTGGATCATTCACTTCACCTTTGCCATTTCTGGAACGTGGCAGTTGGATGCCGTCGGTAGCAGTGCATGGATGGGACTGATCCTCTTTTTGTGGGGATCGTATCTCAATACATCTTCCGAATGGCAACGACTTCAATTTAAAAAGGACCCTGCTCATAAAGGCAAGTTATTTACAGAAGGTTGGTTTAAATACAGCATGCACATCAATTACTTTGGTGATGTAGTTTGGGCCCTCGGTTTCGCCATGATTGCTGGACATCTAGTGGCTTTTCTCATTCCAGTGATCATGTTCCTCGGGTTTATTTTTTATCATATCCCTACATTGGATCGCTATCTAGCGGGGCGTTATGGTAAGCAGTTTCAAGACTACCAAGCACGTACAAGCAAATTGATCCCCTATATTTATTAGCCACAAGAAAGAGGAGGATGGCGTCCATAGCAGACGCCATCCTCCTCTTTTCATGTTTGCAATCGTGTTTTCTATGAGAGACCCACTCCGCTGACGGAGGTTCTCTTATTACGCACTTGTCCCTTCTGAATTGATTGTGCCTGGCTATAGCGAGAGATATTGAGAAGAACACCAGATGCGGTCAAATAAATGATCAAGGACGTTCCTCCGTAACTGATGAATGGTAGTGTGACCCCGGTTACAGGGAAAATAGCTGTCACGACCGCCAAGTTAAGTAGCGCTTGTAGGCATATGAGTGAGACGATCCCAATGCCAAGTAAACTCCCAAATGTGTCAGGGGCCTTGAGCGCAATCCGTATGCCTCTGATGGCAAATACCATATACAGAAGGATTAACGATCCGGCGCCAATAAAACCGAGTTCCTCCGCGACGATGGCAAAGATAAAGTCTGTGTGCGCTTCGGGTAAGTAAGCCATCTTCTGAATGCTATTTCCGAGGCCACTACCGGATAAGCCTCCAGGAGCAATGGCATAAAGCGATTGGATTATTTGAAAGCCATTCCCATGCGGATCTTTCCAAGGGTCAAATACAACAGTTAGACGTTCGACACGATAGCTGGCCATCACCATCACGACTGTTAAAAGTGGGATGGTGGGGGCGGCTAGAAGCAAGAGGTGTTTCCAGCGTGCACCTGCACAGAAAATGATAACCATACAGGTGGTAAGGAGAAGAACGGTTGTGCTGAAGTCGGGTTCGATAACAATCAAAAAGCAGAATAAACCAACCACAATCAAGGGTGGGAGAAGTCCTTTGCGGAAACTATGTAATTGATGTTGCTTCTTGCTCATGATATAGGCGACATAGAAAATGGCACCTAACTTGGCGATTTCAGAAGGTTGGAAGGAGAAGGAGCCAAGCTTGATCCAACGGGTGGCATCGTTTACCGTATGACCTAGGTTCGGAATGAAAACCAGGGGCAATAACAGAAGGCTTCCAAATAAGATCCAACCGATAAAACGAGGATAAAGGGTATAAGGAATGTTTCCGACAACGAAGAACAACACTATGCCTATTCCGGCAGCCAATAGTTGCTTTTGAAAAAAGTAATAACTATCCTTGTAATCCGTTACCCCCTCATAATAGCTAGAGCTAAAGACCATGACGAGCCCAAATCCGATCAGGATAAAAACCGTCAGAATAAACCAGAAATCAGGTTTTCCGCGTGACATATTCATATCCCCTTAATCTATGTGTTGCGTAAATTAGAATTGGCAAAATAGGTGCTTATGAATGTAAATCAAGTTTCATTTATGGTAGCATGGAGAGAAATAAAGGATGGATGGTGAATCGATTTTCTCGTTCTTATTTTTACCATCTCTTCAGCACTATAGACTATAGTCGCAATTGTTTTCATGGTATGGTGTATAGTGGTTAATTCGAGATGATCGACTCCTTCTCCTTTCACGTTCTTAGTGATAATACCGATAACTGACTTTCTTGTCAAAGGACAAAAAGTTATTGTTGATGTGAACAAGGAGGAAACAAGCAATGAAGGTAACAAGTATCGATATGCACATCGAAGAAGAAGACTTTGATTTATATGAACAAGAGTTGGCGCGTCTGGGATGGGAGAAGGTTAATAATCAGCCCATTTTCCGTAAAGAGTATGGGGCCACGGAAGTAGAAGTGAAGGAGACAATCCCACGCTTTAGCGGAGATGTATATTTTACCGTTTCTGCACGTAATCGCAAAGGAATCGAGTTAGAGGATCTGCATTGCATCTTGGATGAGCTCAAAAAAGCGGATACAACAGCGGATTCTGATTAAGTAACTGTTCGCTACAAGGGAGAAATAAAATCTTTGCCTTTTGTCAACACTGTATGGCAGGAGGTGAAGTGAATGCCCCAAGTAAAATGTAGTGTAGCTAACTGTTACTTTTGGGAGCAAGGGAACAACTGCAATGCGGATGCGATTATGGTCGACGTGGATAGCCACCAAGGTGCAAATTACAATGAAGAAATTGGTGGCGAGATGATTGATACACGTCATCAGGAGTATAGCGCAAAGAAGCCTGCAGATACCTGCTGTCACACCTTCAAACAGAAAGGCGCATAACCTGCACCTTTTCAAAAGAAAAACTCCCTTGTTCGAGGGAGTTTTTCTTTTGGTTAGAACAAGCTTTGTGTCCTTCTAAGAGAAGAGAGAAAGCCCCACTTCACCGATGAAGTGGGGCTTTCCTTAGAAAAAATCAATGTGCTGTTTTCCCTTTTTTACTAAAAGATGCTTTTAGTGCAGGTGGTGTGACCAACGTTGTTACGAGCACAATAATCACCATCGCGGTAAAGAGGCTTTCATCAATTAGTCCTTTTTGCCAACCAATGTTAGCGACAATCAACCCTACTTCGCCACGCGCAATCATCCCTGCGCCAATACCGGAAGAGCTACGTAAATTAAATCCAGCTAATTTTGCTCCTAAGCCACCGCCAATCCATTTGGTTAGGATGGCGATGATGGTCAAGACGCTGATCAGAACTAAGCTGTCAGTGTCTAAAGCCTTCACATTGGCCATCACCCCGATACTTACGAAGAAGATGGGAACGAAGAATGAGAACGAAATCGTCTCTACCTTGGAGAAGAGTTCGTGCTGATACTTGGTCATACTTAGCATCAGACCGGCAAAGTATGCGCCAATGATGCCTGCCAGTCCCATTTGTTCTGCAAAGAAGGCGAAGCCGAGAGCTGTTATGATTCCGAAGGTCAGGATGACTTCCTGTGTCATTAAACGCGATGCGAAGTCGAAGATCTTAGGAAGAACATACCTTCCAAAGACGATGGTAATTATGAAGAACAGCACAATCATGACGAGTAGCTTAACAATGGCTAGCACGCTAAAACCGTCTCCGCTACTGCTGGCAAACCCGAGGACGACCGACAACGTAATCAATCCGAGGACATCATCTAAGACGGCCGCACCCAAGATCGTGACGCCTTCTTTGGATTGCAGTGTTCCCAGCTCCCGCAGTGTTTGTACGGAGATACTAACACTTGTTGCGACAAGTAGGGTACCGATGAAGATAGAAGTCATCGGGTCATACCCAAATAAAATCCCGGCTGCATACCCTCCTAAAAGTGGGAGGATAACACCACCAATTGCCGTCATGGAAGAACCAAAAGCGGTTTTCTTAAACTCATCCACATCTGTCTCAAGTCCAGCAAGGAACATGAGAAGAATTACCCCGACCTCGGCTAAGCTATATAGCATGCTATGATGTTCACCAGAGGTATCGATGATGATCCAACCGAGGAGAGCTGGGCCGAGGATAATCCCGACGAGCAACTCCCCGAACACAGCGGGTTGTCCAATCCTTTTACTCAAATGGCCGGCTAACTTGACTGCCAGCAAGATTACCAAAAACTGAAGCAGAAAAAAGTACGGATCGTGCTCTAAGTATTCTAGTACATCGTGGTAAATCTCCATCGCGAGCCTCCTATGTATTCTTGTCTTCCCTCCATTTTAGCAGAAGGAAGATGCATTTTCATAATGAGCACCCTATCCCTTTTAGGACAAGGGTTTTTCAAGGGCATGTTCATTATGACAGCCCGGTAAAAAGCCAAGCGATAGGGTTGGAATATGCCTTTCACATAACCCGGAACCAGGCCACCTTCTCCATTAAGTCTACCATTCTCCAGGATCTCCGAAAAGATTCTTTGTAATTTTAGTGGGAAACTTGCTAATCCCCAGGTTGCCCATGCGTAATGAAAGGTATAAATCGATGTACAGTGTGTAGTTGTTAAATGCCTTTTACGAAACTTGATATCGGACATATTTCTTTAACCAAGAATCGAGTAAATTAAGTCATTTTGAGACGGTTCAATATAATCGCCTTTGGTAATTCGACGATCTTATCTATTATGTCACGCCTTACCGAGAAGGCCGTGCTATTATGGTAGTGTGATCGAATGTAGATTATAGCTAACGTTCTGAGCAAAAATCTAAAGTGAAAATGGATGGTCCGTATTAATACTTGTAGTGTAGTTGGAGGTAAGTAGATGCGAAAAGTACATTATCAGGTTTTTCCCGAATTTGAAGGGTCTTTTGAAATGAAAAATGACACCTTGTTGGATTTTATAGTCGAGATCGATTTACTGGAGGGAAATATCATTCCTCCAATAAATATCATGAACGAAATTTTATTGAGCGGAGTAAAAACAAGGATGGCGGAATGGGAGCCTTTTGCTATTAAAGAAGGTGAATATGATGAGCTCCTGGGGGCATTGAGAGGAACCTTATATAAAAGGACGAAAGAGTATCAATCCATCGAATTGCCTGAACAAGTGAAAAGTATGGATGAGTTCAGGATATGGATGGATGAATATTTGCATGGCATTCCATATGATGTGCACAAGAGAATCATCGATAATATGAGGAAAACAAAAAATGAAATGTTGATGGGTGATAAGAAAAAGCTTGATGAACTTAGAAAGGAAATGGATTGTCTACAAGCTGAATATGACAACTTCGTATTGAAACATAAACGATAAATAGCAGAAAAGTCTTCTTCTCTGTTGAAGTGCTTAAATACTTTCGGAGGAAGAAACAGGGTTTAATCTTTGTAATCATGATTGAACACTCTTATGATGAGGGTGTTTTTGTTTTGCCATAATAAGGCGTCACTTGTCTACTGTGTGTGAAGAGGAGGTCAATCTGTAAGAAACCACTAGCCATGGACAAGTACAGGTGTGGATGAAGGTACATGAGTCGATGACGATACGTGACAATTATCTGTGTCCACCGTGCTAAGAGGGATAGAGTCACACCGTCATAAGTCGAGCACGGAAATATTCTATTTACATAGAATAAAAGAGAGAAAAGAAGGAGGATAGCAAATGAATCTAAATATATCAACAGATATATTGAGACAAGGACCATTACCTTTCAATGTGTATGTGCATATATCAGTTGCCAAAAGCATTTTATCAAATATATTGGGAATTGAATCGTTATTACGGGGTGCAGCACAAGGGACACAACCAATAGAAGTGGTGGGAAAGACATCTGAAGCACACGGTCATTTAGTTTTTATTTTGACCCAATCGGGTCAAATAAGTGCGCGCCTTATACAACTGGGCCAAGAATCGGTGTTAACACGAAGAGGGGCGACTCCATCTTGGGCCATTCCACAATTGGTCGCCGCCCAGACTAATATAAGGGAAATATTACGTGATGGAGACATCTCATTGTGGACACGAGAATATTTAATACTAGCAGAAGCACAGTTAGCCATAGTACTAAGATAAACGATCTTCATGGAGGAAAACATTGATTAAGAAGAGCATTATAGAGTCCAATGATAGTTCCTTTTTCCACACGTATCTCCTCCTTTTTTATCTGTGCTCTTGTGATCATTCATAACAAAAATCATGGGAATTCAATCTTTATTTCGCCTTCATTTATTAAGAGTGAGACCATATTAGCAACAAACGGTTTGATCGCTTCATGAACAATATTCATTGAAGACCGGACAAAGGTGGTACGCATCACACCCATGTCCGGTCTTTTTTTACCTCAACTCGATTTTGACTTCGAATTTTTGATTTTCACCAATGTTATCTTCTTTGCCTGTATGCCCGCTCCAAGTGAGTTTTGTCCATTTGGTTTCTGTTTTTATTCCTCAATCTCTCCCACAAGAAATGAATCTATGTAGAGATCATTCTCTTGGAAGCGAATGACGCATACATGACAATTTAGTAGGCATATTCCTGTACCGGAAAAGAATGGCAATCATAGGATAAAGCATCCTAGTGATATTCATCGGAGGGATATGCATTGAAAAAGCTGAAGGAAGTTGGATCGGTAATGGGCTGGTTTCACCCTAGTGCGGAGAATGGGGAGGAGAGGAAGACGTTTGTGGTGGAAGGGAAAGGGATGCAATTCACGTTTCTGCCAGAGGGAGTCCGGTTTACGCTAGGTGGATCGGAAGAAGTCATTTTACAATTTGTCCGTCCACGTGAAGGAGTTGTCCCTAAAATAGTGGACCAGCAGGTCATTTACGAAGGTGTTTGGCCAGAGATAGATGTGGTTTTTTATGGACAGGGAGATCAGCTAAAGTACGATGTCATGGTTCATCCTGGAGCATGTGTGGAAGATATTCGGTTACGGTATGAGGGTGGAGCCAATGTCAGGTTGAACGAACAGGGCGAGTTGTTTGTTCAAGCGCAAGAGGGTGTTCTCTTAGAAAGAAAGCCAGTCAGCTTTCAGGGTTCAGGAAGAGAAATGAAAACGGTTCTAACACAATTTGAGATATTCGCCGATGGATCAGTTGGATTTTGTATGGAGAGAACAGCGTACGATCCGTCAAAGCTATTGGTCATTGATCCCGTCGTCTTTTATTCCACTTACTTAGGGGGTTCTAATAGCGATACCGGGAATGGGATTGCAGTCGACTCTGCGAAAAATGCTTACGTCACAGGTCGAACAGCATCGAATGATTTTCCGATCACTTCAGGGGCTTTTCAGACAACAAATTTAGGGAACTTTGATGTATTTGTTAGTAAATTCAACAAACAGGGAAGCTCCCTTCTCTACTCTACCTATATAGGGGGATTTAACAGAGATGATGGTAATCATATTGCACTGGATGCGTCAGATAATGCCTACGTAACAGGACAGACGAATTCGACGAATTATCCGGTGACCTCGGGTGCGTTCCAGACTGTGCTACAGGGAACCAATAATAGCGCATTTGTAACGAAGCTCAATGACACAGGAACCGCTCTTTTGTACTCAACGTACTTGGGAGGAAGTAGTGTAGATGCTGGATTTGGTATTAGTGTTGATGTAACGAACCACGCGTATGTTGCGGGAGGTACTCTTTCTCCTGATTTTCCTGTTACCTCGGGTGCATTCCAGACCGTGCTAGGGGGATCAGCTGACGCATTTGTTACTAAATTTAGTACGACAGGATCGTCTCTACTATACTCGACTTATTTAGGAGGAAGTAGTTCAGATCAGGGAAATGATATCGTAGTCAATGATAGCAACCAAGCTTATGTTACTGGCTCAACAGGATCGGCAGATTTCCCTGTCACCTCTGGTGCTTTTCAGACGGTGTTAGCGGGTGATGACGATGTGTTCGTCACCAAATTTAATGCTTCTGGCTCTGCCTTGGTGTTTTCCACTTTAATAGGAGGATCCGATGATGATAATGGACTCGGGATTGATATAAACAATGGGTATATTTACGTAACAGGAAAAACGAACTCCGGTGATTACCCGATAACGAGCAATGCTTTTCAACAGACGTTAGCAGGTCTTAGTGATGCAATTGTTACGAAGTTAAATCCAATGGCTAGTACGTTGATCTACTCTACCTTTTTAGGTGGGAGTGACAATAGTAACATGCAGTCAGGAAGTGATATTGCAGTGGATACTTTCGGAGTGGCTTGGGTGACAGGAAGTACTAGAGCCGCTGATTTTCCGATTACCCCAGATGCTTTTCAAGACAACCTGGCTGGAATTCAAGATGCGTTTATCACCCAGCTGAGTTATTCGGGTCAGGGTCTCTCCTTCTCTTCTTATTTGGGGGGGAGCGGTTCGGAATTTGGAATTGGTGCTGCAGTGGATGAAGATGGAGATGCATACTTTGTTGGACAGACGGGGTCGGGGAATTTTCCTGTTACCGATCGTGCTTTTCAGACGGAGTTTGGTGGAAATTCGGACGCTTTTGTTATAAAAGTAGGAGAGCAGGTAGGCGCAACGGGTCCTACAGGTGCAACCGGAGCAACGGGT
Source organism: Mechercharimyces mesophilus (assembly GCF_059818345.1). Lineage (NCBI taxonomy): Bacteria > Bacillati > Bacillota > Bacilli > Caryophanales > Thermoactinomycetaceae > Mechercharimyces > Mechercharimyces mesophilus. The sequence goes on from NZ_JCBAPH010000001.1 coordinate 467,170, forward strand.
GCAACCGGTCCATTAGGTGCAACCGGAGCGCAAGGTCCACGCGGACCGAGAGGACGGCGTGGACCGAGGGGGCCCAGAGGACCCCGCGGTGCAAGTGGAGGAGAGGTGGGACTGTAGCTACGTGGGTAGGATAGATACAAGAGAACCCTGATTGATATGGTATCGGATGAAATTGCTTTTCAACCCTTATCCAAGGTCAGTGAGAGAGCATTCTTTGCTTTGGGAATGGTTTTGCCACCCGGATGGGGTGGCTTTTTTATGATAAGAGAGGGATCAAGTTATGATTCTAAGTTATAGCCCTCCTCATTAAGCCGATTAAGTGGGATTATTTCCATTCGAAACGGTTTCTGTACTCCACTTGATTATTTTTATACGATCAATGTCTCCATTCAAACTAGAGAACCCATGCTTCCATTGCTGTTGCTTGTTAGGTCATCTTTCGAGAGAAGGCTAAGCAAGAAAAAGCGTTTACATTTGAGAGATGTTCGTTTAATCTGATAGTATAGATTGGTTGATGGAGGCGGTTACCATGGGTAAATCAAATAAAGGATTGTGGATTGTTTTGTTCCTCTTCCTCGTCTTGGTCGGCGGGATGATTTTGCAATTTGTCTTTGCATCCTAACGGTGTTGTAAAGGCACACTTTGAAAAGAAACAAGGTCTATTGGAAAAATGATGAAAAATCGATTCCTTTACCAATGTGGTATAATGGGTAAAGAGAAAGAGATCTCGATTTTTTGAACCATGAAGAATCGATAGAAACGTGAGGGATAATAATGGGATACAGTGCAATTGCTTTTCTGCTGCTGTTTGTCTCAATAGGTGCCTTTATTTTGGTATTGTGGGCACAATTTAAAGTGAAAAGAAACTTTAAAAAATGGTCGAAAGAACCTGCCTCCTCGGGAATGACCGGACAAGAAGTGGCACGCCGCATATTGGATGCAAACGGTTTGACGGATGTGCCCGTCGAGATGGTTCGAGGCAAGCTAACGGATCATTATGATCCAGTTCATCGTGTGGTGCGTTTGTCGGAGCCGGTTTATTTGGGGCATTCGATTGCCTCTATTTCTGTTGCTTCACATGAATGTGGTCATGCCCTTCAACATAAAGAATCATACGGGGCTTTAGTCTTACGCCATCGGATGTTTCCAGTCGTTAATTTTGCATCGAACATTGCCCCGTTTTTGCTCATTGCGGGGATCTTGTTCCAAGCTATGAACCTATTTGGAATCGGCATTATCTTCTTTGCGGCGACAGTGGCGTTCCAATTGGTTACCCTGCCTGTAGAATTTAATGCTAGCTCACGCGCTAAGACCATCATGGTCAAAAGCGGATTTATTCGCAACGTGGAAGAACGTGGGGTCAACAAGGTGTTAAATGCTGCCGCCCTTACGTATGTGGCATCGGCCTTGTATGCGTTGCTGGAACTCTTCCGCTTTGTCTTCTTATTCCTTGCCTCCAGCGAAGATTAATCGCATTGGTGAGAGGCGATGGACTGCCATCGTATGAATAAAAAACTGGTGTACCCTTTATGGGGCACCAGTTTTTTTCTGTATAGCTCCACTTGCTCGCGACAAACTACAAGTAATCTTTGATTGAAGGAGGAAGAGGAGTGCCATTTACAGCGAAAAAATGGATGATAAGTGCCCTTGTAGCAGTTTTTGTGGTAGGAGTTGCAGGTTGTGGCAATGGTACCAATGAGGATGAGGAAGCGGGTTACAATCGAAACAATACAACCCGGGTAAAATACACGGAACGAGGCGCGGCTGAAAATCGTCCGATGGATCGTACACGTCAACCCCGTGACACGCGATCTCCTGTGGGCTATAACAACGAAACAACCACAGAAAGAGTGCGCATAGCTGAAAATATGGCCGATGTGGTTGCAGACATGAAAGAAGTGGATACGGCCACGGTGATGCGCACCGATAAGGTTGCCTATGTTGCCGTCGTGCTAGCCGAAAAATACAATGGAAAGATGACGAAAAAACTGAAGGACACGATTTCATCCAAGGTGAAGGCAGTAGATTCCAGTATCGAAGAGGTATATGTTTCGGCAAATCCTGATTTCATCCAGCAAATGGCCGACTATGCTAAAGATGTGCGCGCAGGTAAGCCGGTTGAAGGTCTAAGAGAAAACTTTATGGATATGGTGAAGCGAACCTTTCCTAACTTATAAAGAGGTAGACCGGATTCATCTCGTGACACAGGCGGGTTTTGGAGTTTATCAAAATCCGCTTTCTCTTTATTCGTTATCATTTTGTGATTTTAGGTGTAAAAATCGCCTAATTTTGATTTTCAGTCTGTTCTATTCATGATAAAATTATGTTCGTAGCATATGATTGGATGGTTGATAGGAGGAAGCGCATATGGCGACGAAAAAAATAACACCTATGGATATTTTCCAAAAGGACTTTAAAACGTCGATCCGAGGGTATGATGTAAGCGAAGTAAATGAATTTTTGGATCTTATTATCAAGAATTTTGAAGATTTGGTGGAAGAAAACAAGGATTTAAAAGAGCAGTTGCGCTCGCAAAAACAAAGTCCACAACCGCAAGGAAATAATGCTCATATGGAAGAGACCATGCGCGAAATATTAAGCCGTCTTGCGCAACTGGAACAGTACGTGTATCGCAGATAAGGGAAGGAGATACCAGTTATGTTCCATGAAAAGTGGGAGGCCATTCTCCATCACTGGAGAGAGAAGACAGGAGAGTGGGGAGCGCGGGTTGGCTGGGCCCTTTACTCATCGCTGGGTTCGCCGGTCGATGAAAAAGAAGCCGAGGGCTGGTTTCTTCCGGCTTCCAATCAAAAATTATGGACGACTGCGGTTGCTCTGGAGGAATTAGGACGAACCTATACATGGAATACCAAAGCGGGATTGGACCACGAGGGAGGGCTCTGGATACAGGGCGGTGGCAATCCTGTTTTTTCGTATGCGAACATGTGCGAGCTGGCCGCTTGCTTACGAGAGAGTGGCGTACGCGAAATAAGTGGGGATATCTATCTGGATGACGCTGCATTTGAGCCGATCCATTGGGGAGAGGGCTGGAAGTGGGATGAATTATCCCTGGGTTACGCGGCTCCTATCCATGCTCTTAATTTTGATCGTAATCGGATTCCGTTAGCGTGTAATCCAGACCAGGAGGTTCCTGAGTTCACCGTATCGTCTCCCTGGAAACCAAACATCCAACTCCATCAACAGATAAAATGGGCAACGCCAGGGGAGAAAGCGCACATCAGTGTAACACGATTTCCTCTTTCCAGTGATCGTTACCTCATCGAGGGAACAATCGATCGACTCCACCCAGAATTGATTTTGGCTGCTGAGGGACTCCGTTATTATGCGGAGGGAGTACGAGCGGCGCTGGCGTACGAAGGGATTACAATGAAAAGGGAGAATAGAGCGCAGTTGGTTCCTTTTCCTATAAACCTCCCGCTGATTTGGGAACATTGTTCACCGCGACTGGCGGATTTGCTTGCAGACGTAAACGGGGATAGCGACAATTTGATTGCGGAAGTGCTTTTAAAAACGCTTGGTGAGGGAGAAGCAAAAAGAGGAAGGGAAAGAGTGATCCGCACCATTGAAAGCTGGGGAATAAGCTCACCTCCTTCTTATCGAGATGGATCGGGTTTATCGGTGCACAACCTGTCTTCTCCTCGGCAAATGGTCGACTTGCTCACGCGGGTATGGAGAAAGAAGGAACTCATACTTCTTCATAGCTTAGCAAGCTACGGAAAGACAGGAACGTTAAAAGATCGAGTGTTGCCTCTGCCCGTCGGTATCGAAGTGAAGGCCAAGACAGGTACACTGCGGGACGTAAAAACGATTTCTGGATATGTTTTGAAGAATGGCGAATGCCAGTGGATTTTTTCGTTCTTTCTCAATCATTTATTAGATGAACAGCATGGTGAGTGGTTGCAGGATCGTTTGCTAGAACAGATTATTCCGACTTCTCTAAGTACTTAAATCAGAAAATTCCGATCCGCTATACCTTTTAATGAGGCACATTTCCTGCTGATATGGGGACTGCAGTAGTGATGTGATCTGAATAGCTTCTCCCGTTTTTGGAGCATGGATAAATTGCCTATTGCCCATGTACATTCCAACATGATGAATCTTACCTTGCCCCTGTTGATGAGCGAAAAAAAGAAGGTCCCCTGGAGCAACTTCCTCTAAGGGAATGCTTTCTCCCCACTGTGCTTGTACCGAAGCATCCCGTGGAAGTTGGATACCACCAGCGGCAAATAGACGGTACATGAATCCAGAACAATCAAAGCCAAAAGCAGACGTTCCGCCCCAAAGATAGGAAAGTCCAAGAAATTTTTCTGCTAGTTGAAGGCGATAGGGAGCCGGTTGGACGGGTTGCTGGTTAGCATAGTCGAACAAAGTTACATCCCTACTGGGAATCCGTCCTATCTTTCCTGTTGGTGTGAAGACCATGGTTTCATCCCCTAGTTCACCGATCCAAGGAAGTGAAGTCATAAAGCTGATAGGTATTTGCTCTCGGCTTCCGTCTAGCGTTAGGAGACTGGTTTTGGAAAGGACGCATGTCAGTGGATGTTGGCTACGTAGCCGTTCATTGTCCGGATGGTCGGTTAATTGACAGAGAGGCAACCAGCCACGATAGCCACTTTCCTCTGAGGATACAAACTGCTTAGGAATAGAAACTTGGCACCACTCTCCCTGTACAGAGAGGACCTCGACTGATTCACCGAGAAGCAGCTGTGTTTCAAGTCGCCCTTGCAAGTGGAGGCGTCCACTGAGATCAACTTCATCTAACTGCTTTAGCCATGCTTGTGGATCAAAGGTGGGTTCAAGTGACAACTGATCTTGAGGGCGTGGGGAATCTGGAGAACACCATACATTAGCAATACTTGCACACACATAGCGGCGCAACAGGTTTCCTCCTCACGAAAGCTGATGATTTTCTTTTTTCTTCGCTGGAGAGAGTGCGGTTTCCTCTCTTCAACAAAGAAAAAAAGCCTAAAGAAATTCTCTTTAGGCTTGTTTACGTTGACTTTTTAATTTGCGATAGAGCAGGATCCCTATTAAGATAACTGCAGCCAGAGTGATGGTAATCCAAGCAAAGTTGTCCGCGATAAAAGCTTCCGCAACCTCTCCTCCTAGCATAACAATAATGAATGCTTCGAGAAAAAAGCGAATGGAGCGAGCCAAAGTGGACCAAAAAACCACTTCGCGTTTTTTGACAGTAAACACGCCGGAAGCAATCGTAAATATTTTATAAGGAATGGGGGTTAATCCACCGACAAACAAGGCGAAGCCACCGTAGCGGTTGAAATACCCTTCTACCTGTACGACCCGATCTTCTCCAAAAAATCTTACTAATACGGGACGACCCAATCGCTTTCCGACCCACCAACCAAACAATGCACCCACTACAGAAGTAATAACTGTGATAAATGCGTACCAATAAGCGTAGTTGGGATTGGCGATGGAGAGTGGAATCAAGATGAAATCAGGTGGAATAGGAAAGAAAGAAGAATCAGCAAACGAAACCAATCCTAGTCCCCAGGCACCATATTCTTTTAACATTTCTACAAGAGCGTCAAGCCAGTCTAACATACTATCCATCCCTCATCTCCAGATATTCTTTGGGTAATTGTTCTATTGTTTCATTATATGGATCATAAAAGTCAAGAAGATGTCCGTGGTGGAGAGATCACGCTTCATCATCTTAGCATGGGGTAGGTAAGGTGACAAGGAGAAACTTGTCAAAATAACGTCCCCCTCACTATCCAATACTACAAGTACAGGCTGGTCAAAGGGGTGAAAGGAATGAGTAAGAAAGAAGGACGAGAGAAAGCAGAACGAGAAGCGACGAATGAGGAGTTGGATCAAGAGTTTAACCCTGCTCGCGAAGATGATGTAGAGGCGGCTCAAGAGGTTGCCTTGCCTATGCAACGTGGAGTAGGCGATTTTCACGATGAAGAAGAGTTGAATCAAGCAACCGAGCAGACAGAGTCTGGAACAGAGGGACGAGGACTGGCGATCGGAGGACTTATTTTTTCGATTTTAGCTTTTTTCTTCTTGCCTTATTTTCTCGCCCCCGTCGGCATCGTTCTTGGTTTCATTGGTGCACGTCAAGGGAGTGGACTTGGCTGGTGGGGTGTTGGTGTGGGAGTAGCCGCTTTGGTTCTTTCTTTTCTCATCGCCCCATTTCGCGTTTATTAAGGATCATTTTACTAAAGGGAGGGAGGAAACATCATTGTCCGCCCTCCTTACTTTTCTAGAAAAATGTCTGTTATTATTCGTCATTCTTCGCATACGCTTTGCCACGTGATAATCGAACAACGAATTCCCAGTGTGTGGATTTATCCTTGCATGAAAAGGGATATTATGCTACGATTATGATTCAAGTCATGAGAAGGTCGTTTGGATTGAAGCCCCAAGGGTCACGTACGAAAGTAGCAAGTGGCCGGCGACTGCGTATAACTTTGTGCGGATGTAGTTCAATGGTAGAACCCTAGCTTCCCAAGCTAGCAGCGCGGGTTCGATTCCCGTCATCCGCTCCATAATCGCTTGTATTCCCTACCGATTTCGGTAGGTTTTTTCGTTAGAGCAAGGGTTCCTCATCTGCGAAGTGATATCTTAGCGAAAGGTGTACAAGAGCTAGACAACTCCCCCCTTGGTAGGAGAGAATAAGGAAGAAGAGGAGGGTGTTTAATGGATAGAAAAGAATACATTGATTCTTTATTTGCTCAAGGAGATGAGGTTCTGCGCTCTATACCGGCTGTGTTGGATGAGCATAAGATGCCACAAATCTCTGTTCCACCAGCTGTGGGAAAGACATTGTATATGCTTGTCAAAATGTCAGGGGCCAAACGAATTCTTGAAATCGGGGCTTTAGGCGGATACAGCACCATCTGGATGGGGCGAGCACTGGCTGAGGAAGGCCAGATTGATTCGTTGGAGATTAATGAGAAGAATGCAGAAGTCGCTGCTCACAATGTACAGCGTGCCGGTCTTGGTGACCAAATTCATTACCATGTAGGCGATGCGTCCGAAAGTTTGCAAAAGCTTGAACAGCAAGGGGAAACATATGATTTATTCTTCATTGACGCGGATAAAGAAAATTATGTTCACTACTTAGAACAAGCAGTCAAGCTGTCCAATCCAGGTGCATTAATTGTTGCAGATAATGCGCTATTAAATGGACGTGTACTGGAAGAGGAAAGCGATGACCCTGCCACTAAAGCGATGCGTAAATTTAATCAGACGATCGCGACTGACGATCGCTTTGACTCTATTCTCTTGCAAATCGGGGATGGTCTAGCGGTTGCCCGTATAAAGGAATAAGATTTTGCACATAAGAATATAACGAAAAAAACCCTTCGAAGCATGTTCATCGAAGGGTTTTTTTCGGAACGGCATGATGTTTGGTCGTGAATCGTTTCACAAAACGTTGATAAAGCTTGTGCTTCTGCAAATGTTCATACTGTTTCGTTAGTCGTGGAAATCTTTTTTTCAGATAGGAAAGGAAGCGATTGGCTGTGCTTGATCGTTTGGATAAGATGGCAAAGCCAATGAACAGGAACAAGAACCCCTGCAAGACAGGGAGAAATAAACCAAGAAACCCTAAACAGACAAATGACCAGCCAAGACAAATCATCAAAAAGTTAGTCAAGTAAGCCAATGGTATCATCCCTTATATACTAGATCGATTGGATTAGCCTGTTTCCTATTTGCTTGTCTCTTAGGAGCAGATAGGATAAGCACTCTATAAAACTCCTATGTACTATTATAACGGTTAGGCATTCGCTAGAGCAAATAAAAATAAGCGTGTGCGAGGTAGAATAACGAAAAACAAGGAGGCATATGCATGTATTGGAGGGATGGTTTATGATAATTGCTGTAGACTGTGGACGCAGTCATGTTAAGGTGATGACAGAAAAAAAAGTGTTTATGTTCCCTAGTAAAATAAGTACCTGGCGCAAGCGTAACTTTCGACAAGAACTTGAAGGGGATATTGAGCTTTTGTATAAAGATCGACGCTGGTTTATCGGAACACTGGCAGAGCGTGAAGGAGAATTCACCAGGCAAGCGATGCAAGACACCAAAGTGGTGGAAGAGACTCTTCTCTTAACGCTGGCAGCCATTCATTTAGCGGGAGGAACGGGAAGAATACAATTGATTATGGGTCTGCCCATCCAAAACTACAATGAAAGCGAACGAACGGCTCTCCGCCGCTTATTAGAAGGAACGCATGAAGTGGCCATTAATGGTCAGCTACGCAAATTCATGATCGAACGGGTTTATATCACGATCGAAGGAGGGAGTGCTTTCTTTACTGCCCCTCGGATGGGATTGGTGCGCATTGTTGATGTAGGAGCGAAAACGACCAACTACGCTACCTTCAAGGATAAAGTGTTTATCGACCGTGATTCAGGGACGCTACCTATCGGGTGGGAAACGGTCAGTGACGCCAACGTGGAAGAGATGGCGGATCATATTGCAGGTACCGTCTCGAAAAAATGGAATGCCAAGGATATGGTGATGATGGTAGGCGGCGTGGCACCCAAAGTAGAGCCACATTTGCAGGAGCACTTTCCCTATGCGTTCACCTTGGATGAACCGCAGATGGCGAATGTGCGTGGATTTTATGAAGTAGGGAAGGCGATGGTGAGATGCAACAACAAATAAAGCGTGTGGGCTTTAATATGTCTGATCCGCTGGAAAGAGAATTGTATTATTTTTCAGAAGAGCGAACCACCAATTTTAGTGGCTTGGTAAAGCATCTGTTGTTCGCTTGGCGAGAAGGCCAGATTCAGCTGAACGGCATGTCGACGGAACAAAAAGAAGTGAAGGATGAACAGGAAGAGGATATACGAAACAGTGGCTTGCCCTTCGGCTAACCTTCACTACGTCGTTGGAGATGCGATGCAGCAATAATTTTAGAGAGAGAAGGAGGCTACTATGAGCTGGAAGAACCGCCTGCGAAACTATGGACTATGGGCATCGATCGCAGCACTTATCCCCATTTTACTTCAATTATTTGGGATAGAAGTAATACCCGAACAATTCCAAACGATCGTTAATGCTATTCTCTCCATTTTGGTTGTGATGGGCGTTATTAATAACCCGGATACACAGTCGCGTGGATATGGAGATGATAAAATTCTCCGTCCGGCGATTGTCGCAAGGAAAAAAAAGTACAGATGAGCACATTTTAAAAAGGGATCTGGAGGAGGTTTCCTCATGATCCCTTTTAAGATGTTTTTATGGAGACGATGGACATCGACGTTCTAAAATGTATAAGTCCATAAATCATGCGCAAGATGGGTGTTTTTAAAAATTTCTTTTGCTTCTTGTAGTAGGTTCCCTACTTCTTCTTGATAACGTGAACTAATATGGGTGAGGATTAACGCTTTTACTTGACAGTTGTTTGCGAGGGTGGCGGCTTGACCGGAAGTTGTATGAAAGTGCTGATGGGCGACCTCCGCCTCTGTATGCCGAAAGGTGGCTTCGTGAACAAGAACGTCGGCGTTATGGGCCAAGTCACTTTCCTCTTCCGTGGGACGGGTGTCGCCAAAGATGGCGATCGCACGCCCCTTTTTAGTTGGACCAACGACACTTTCTGCACACAGTAGACGTCCATTAGGCAGGCGGACATCTTCTCCTCGCTTGAGCTGGCTGTAGAGCGGACCTGGTGGAATGTCTAACTCTTTTAGCCGCTTTACGTCTAGTTTACCTGGTTGATCTTTCTCCTGAAGACGAAAGCCATAAGAGGGGATTCCGTGTTGGAGAGGGCGGACTGTGATATGAAAATCATCTGTATCCCATTGCGTTGCTTCCGTATATTCGATTACCTCTAAGGGATAGCGCAAATAGGTTTGCGAAGTGGCGAGCGCGGTTTCAATAAAAGCTTTGATTCCTTGAGGGCCATACAGCGTTAGAGGGGATTCTGCCCCTTGAAAAGAGCGGCTTCCCAATACACCCGGCAAACCGAAGATGTGATCTCCGTGGAGGTGAGTAATAAAGATACGATTCACTTTGCTCAGTTTAATCGATGTATGAAGAATTTGATGTTGTGTCGCTTCTCCGCAATCGAACAGCCAAGTTTGTCCACCGTATTCGGGCATTCGTAAGGCAAGAGAGCTGACATTCCGTTCCTTGGAAGGAATCCCTGCACCCGTACCGAGAAAGGTAAGTTCCATCGGTGCTTCCTCCTTTTCTGCTTCTTCCATTATACCATTTTCTAGAGAGGGAAAAGGGTCATTTTGCTTTCCGTCTGCAACTTTTGTGCCTGCTGCACCGAACTGGAGCGTATTGCCCCATTGTAATAAAAACACCGTCTTTTTTGTAGCATGGTGTAAGGAATACCGCATGGAGTGGAAATTGCTAATCATTCGACAGATGCGCGCGCTTGGATTTTGCTCTATAATGGCTGATAGCGGAAAAAGGAAGGTGAATAGAGGACAGCTACGGTTTTTGTATTATCTATTGGTTATTTGACGCGGATGAGCTGTCCTTTGGAGAATGAATCCATGGATGATTAGAATCCTCTCTTATGTAGTGGGGCTGAGCACGCTTGGGCTTGGGATTGCCCTGGCGATTCGTGCCCAATTAGGGACTGGAGCGTGGGATGCTTTATACGTAGGTTTGCATGGTCAATTTGGTTTTACTGTAGGGACTTGGGTCATTATTGTGGGCTTTGTCCTGGTATTGGTGAATGCCCTACTCTTGTGGGAAAATCTTGACTGGTTGGCGATGGGAACGCTTTTTTTGTTGGGGTTTGTGCTTGACGGATGGTTGTGGCTGATACCTTGGGAACCAGATGTTTATTGGCAAAAACTGTTCCTCTTTTTCATTAGTATGATGGTCATTGGATTGGGCGTAGCCATCTATCTACAAGCCCGTTTTGCGCCTACTTCAGTAGATAAGCTGATGTATGCCATTCACGAACGTACCGGTTTTAGTTTGCGCATGTCCAAGACGATTGGCGAAGTGGTGGCTCTAATCTTGGCCTTGCTATTTAGCGGGCCGATCGGATTGGGAACCCTTTTCATTACCTTTTTCGTAGGACCACTTGTACAATTTTTTATGAAAATGGTGGAACCCGTGCTGGGTACAGCACCGATAGCGAAGAAGGAAGGATAAAATATACGGTGATAATCGGGTGAATGACTCGCAATCATGAAGTGGTAACGTGCCTTGAGATAAAATCTCTTGCTATCTTGCACGGCGAGAGAGCACTTGCTTTCATACAGATTGCTCTCCATGAAATGCTATACAGATCATTCATCTGTTTTACCAAAAAAGCGTTGGCCCCTCGATGGGGACCAACGCTTTTTTAATGAATCGGCTCATGTTGGATCATGGACTTCTCCACTTGGATGGTTGTATGAGTAATTCCCGCTACTTCTTCACAGCGTCTAATGGCTTCTTGTAAAATCACTTGTTCATTCGCTTCATCTTCCACATCCAGATGGCAACTAAGTGCATCGATATTGGAGGTGATTGTCCAGATATGTAGATCATGCAGTCGGACCACCCCGGGAATGGATTGGAGCGTATCAAAAACCTTACCGTGATCGACGGCATGAGGCGTCCCTTCCATCAAGATATGAATGCTCCGTTTCAACACACCCCACGCACTTCTTAAAATTAAGAGCGAGACAAGTACACTGATGATGGGATCGGCGATGTACCAGGAGAAGGCAATCATGAGCAAGCCAGCGATGAGTGCACCAACGGAGCCAAGGGCATCTCCGATCACATGCAAATAAGCACTTCGCACGTTCACATTTTCTTTTACATCCCCCGATTTCATAAGAGAAAACGCACTGATCATGTTGGCAGCGAGGCCAATGAAGGCGATCATCATCATGGTTTTTCCGGCTACTTCTGGCGGGTCGAAGAATCGGTCTTTTGCTTCCCACAGGATAAAACCAGCAATGATGAAGAGGCTGATGGCATTAAACAAGGCTGCTAATATCTCAAAACGATAGTATCCATAGGTATTCTTTTCTGTACGTGGCTTGGTGGCAAACCACATCGCGACGAGACTGAGTGCGAGGGAAGCAGCATCACTCAACATATGTCCAGCATCCGATAAGAGTGCCAAGCTGTTGGTTATAAGACCGCCTGCAAATTCCAGGACCATAATACTCGTCGTAATGAGGAGGGCAATCGTTAAACCGCGTTTATTCCCAGCGCGTTCATGTCCATGTTGGTGCCCCGTATGGGTATGGTTATGTTGGTGCATGGTGTCTATCCTCTTTCTCTATCGATTAATGGAAGAACAAAGACGGGATGAGGCTAGATACCTACCCTCTCATGCTTCGAGAGAACATCCAGCGGACGGATACCTCTTCAATTAATCTTGATCTTCTTTCACTAACAAGAGACGTTATTAATCGATGTCTACTACAGACGTGAAAGGCATGTAAACCACGGCATCTCTCCATCGTTGTTCCCATTATATAATCTATACCACTTGTTTACAAAATCAAGCCAAAGGGTACATAATTGCTGATGACAAAAAATGAAACTAAGTTTCATCTATTGAAACGAATGGTGGATGAGCTGAGGGGGAGAAAAGTGATGCCGATTAATTTTCACGATCCTAGTCAACGTTACTCTTATGCTACACGGGTAGCAGACCCGTCATGGAAAGAGAGCGTGCGAGAGTGGATCGACGTTCGTGGGATGAATATTTGTGACATCGGTTGTGGTGGCGGTATTTATTCGGAAGCGCTGATGGAGATGGGGGCATCCCATGTGACAGGGGTCGATTATTCCATGGAAATGATCGAAGCGGCGTCCAAGCGTTTAGCAGGTGATAAGCGTGTTCGCCTTCACCAAGGGAATGCTTATGAGACGGGTCTTTTTGAGATGACGTTTGACCTTGTCTTGCAACGGGCATTAATCCACCATGTACCCGATTTGCAGAAGACTTTTGTTGAGGCGAATCGCCTGCTAAAAAACGAAGGAATCCTTCTTCTTCAGGATCGCACGCTAGCTGATTGTTTGCTGCAGGGAAGTATTCACCATCTCCGTGGCTACTTCTTCGAGCAGTTTCCGCACCTAGTGGAGATTGAGCGGCAACGCAGACCTGCTAGCTCCCAAGTGTATACGGCTCTACAAGCTGCAGGGTTTTCTTCTATCCAGCAGAAAACGGTTTGGGAAGTTCGTAAAGTGTATCGGCGGAAGGAAGAAGTGCGCGATGAACTGATGGCTCGTACCGGTCGATCCATCTTACACGAATTAACGGATGTACAGTTAACACAGCTGGTCCAAGAAATAAATGAACGATTGCGTGATGTTACGGGTGAGATAGAGGAAGTAGAACGGTGGACGTTTTGGATTGCTCGCAAGAAGTAGTTTTTCTTTGAAAAGGCAAGGAAGAGCGGAGGGCTCTTCCAGTATGCTTAGCGTAGTTGGCGGGAATCCCCTATTTTTAGTGTTAATGGTCATTCATCTTCGCCTTCTCTTCCTGTATAATAGGGAACGGGAAAAAGACACCGCTCGGGCGGTAAAGAATGGACTGGCGAAACAGGAGGAGTTACCATGGAAAACAACACGATTGATCATAGCAAATATCAAAATATCCGCTTTGACACACAAGACGAATCCACCATCATGGTGGATATCTTAGAGACCATTGCTTACGAATATCCAGAGAAAGATACAGAAGTGGTCATTCCGACAAGCGAATTTACCTCTGTCTGTCCGTGGTCGGGTTTACCTGATTTCGCGGAAATGAAGATTACCTTCATTCCTCGAAATGATTTGATCGAAATGAAGTCGCTCAAATACTACTTAACCTCGTACCGCAATGTAGGGATCTATCAAGAACATGCGACCAATCGGATCTTAGATGATTTGGTTGCCCTAGCCAAGCCCAAATACATGAAAATCGAAGCACTCTGGAACCCTCGCGGCGGTCTTGGCACCAGCGTGGTTGCTGAGTATCACGCTGAGAAAGAATAAGAGAACAAGAAAAAAACCGGGACCATTCTTCCCGGTTTTTTCGATGAATCGAGAGAACCCCATTAAAAAACGAAAGGAGAGTCATGATGAAGATACTGTCTAGCGACTACCAACTCTTAGAGCGAGTGCGTACAGCCAACCCGCTCGTCCATCATATTACCAATGGAGTTACCATGAACGATAGCGCCAACATTACACTACATATTGGGGGATCACCCGTGATGGCCCATGCGAAAGAGGAAGTAGAGGAGATGGTTTCCTTGGCCTCTGCTTTGGTGTTAAATATTGGTACTCTAACCGAACCCCAAGTGGAGGCCATGATAGTTGCGGGGAAAAAAGCCAACCTATTGGGGACTCCCGTCATTATGGACCCAGTGGGAGTGGGGGCTACCACTTACCGCACCAAAGCGATGGAAAGGATTTTAACAGAGGTCCAAGTGGATGTACTCAAAGGAAACGCTGCTGAGATCGCTACCTTGTCTGGAGTTGAAGCAGAAGTTCGTGGAGTGGATGCAGGAAAAGTAGAGGCAGATCTAGAAGAGGTAGCTATTTCACTCGCTGATGGTTGGAAAACAGTGATCATTACCGGAGAGACGGATATTGTTACCGATGGCAGACGGGTGGCGCACATTCACAATGGTCATCCGCTCATGGGGAGCATTACCGGTACCGGTTGTATGGCAGCCTCCGTTATTGGGACACTGGTAGCAGTAGAACGCGACTATTGGTTGGCGGCCAGCATCGCCCTCATCGCTCTGGGTGTAGCAGGTGAAAAGGGTGCCCAGCAATCACAAGCACCAGCCAGTTTTAAAGTAGCCTTCTTCGATGCCCTCTCTCAAATGAACGCGATTGATTTGAGTGAACTAGCACGAGTGGAAGTAGATCAAATCTAAACAGGGAACAAGAGACAACAGAGGAGAGATCGGCATGGAAAAAAACCCAAAACATATGGTAGACCTACTCGGAATTGAGACCCTTGAGTTTACAAAAGAACGTGTCTTCCTGAAAATGCCTGTGGATGAGCGCGTACATCAACCGTATGGGATTTTACACGGCGGGGCCTCTGTCGTCTTAGCAGAGACGGCAGCCAGCTTTGGCTCTATACTCTACTGTGATAGTGAGACGGAGTCGCCTGTTGGATTGGAGATTAACGCCAATCACTTACGTCCCGTAAGAGAGGGATTTGTCTTTGCTGAAGCGACTCCGCTTCATACAGGGAAGAAAACGTTGGTTTGGGATATCCGTATACACGATGAGAAAGACCGCTTGATTTGCATCTCCCGTTGTACGGTGGCGAAAGTACAAAAGATGTCATAAGAAGTCTTAACGCTTAACGCTGATACATAGGAGCATCTTATCACTTTCCTTCTAAATAAATAAGGAATTTAGGGCAGGGGCCGATGGGGAGAGGCGCAAGATAGCGATGGATAGATCCGCCTTTCCCATGGTTTCCTACGTCTTTCGTGAGGATATCTGAAATGTTGACTTTTGCCTTCAAAGGAGCACAATCGAAGTCTCGTAGATCTGAAAGTAAAAAAGGTGCTCCTCTTTCTTTTTTTCGAATGTATTTTCCTCTTGTGAATCAGGAGGTTTTTTTATATGCTAAAAGTAAGTGATTACTCACTTTAAAAAAGGGGAGTGAAGTGAAATGATGAGGCGAATGGGTTCACTCATATGGAAAGAATTTATTCAATTGAGACGAGATCGACGAACATTGGCCATGATGTTGCTTTTGCCTATTATCTGGCTCGTCGCGTTTGGCTATGCAGTTCGTTTTGATATCGAAGATATCCATGTCTACGTGGTAGATAAAGCAGATAACGAGGCGAGTCGTCATGCGACGGAGCAGTTGGATGGGAACGATGAATTGCTCTTGGAGAGCGTAGTAGATGAAGATACCGGCAAACAGTACTTAGAAGAAGGGAAAGCGGATGTGGTCCTTACGTTTCCCCAAGGATATCAAGCTTTTCCTGAGACAGAGGAACAAAAGTTGACCATTCAGGTAGATGGTAGTCGCCTGTTTACTGCGCAATCAGCCGTCCGTCATACCTCTTCGTTCCTTATAGAACTGCAACAATCCAATATGAAAGGAATTCAAGAGGAGTTGACACTAACGTTGGAAGATCCCCCTGCCCCCTCATTCAGCTTACGTGAGATGGAAGAGCTGGCACCTCTATTACAGTCACTCTCCCCCTCTCAGATCGAACAAATGGAAAAGAACATGAGTGAGCAACTCAAAAATGGGATAGAGGAGAGTATGGCGGAACGCGCGGACAAACTGACCGACATCCTTCCTGACATGAAGCAGTTGGAGCCAGAAGTAGATGTTTTGTATAACCCGGATTTACGAAGTGTTGACTATATGATTCCAGGATTGGTGGGACTGGTGCTCATCTTCATTACGACACTGATGACCTCTTTGGGTGTGGTGAAGGAGAAAGAGAGGGGAACATTGGAGCAATTGGTCGTCTCCCCTCTCCGTTCATTTGAATTGATTTTAGGGAAGCTCATTCCTTATGTCTTGATCGCCTTTGTTGACTTCTTGCTGGTCTTCTTTGTCGGTGTTACCTTATTTGCTGTTCCTTTTCATGGTCCTTTCTTTTCTTTTATGTTTGTTGCTTTCCTCTTTTTGATCGGTTCACTAGGATTGGGACTTTTGATCTCCACGGTTTCGCAAAATCAACAACAGGCGATGCAACTAGCGGTACTGACACTTTTCCCACAAATTATTTTATCTGGGTTCGTCTTTCCTCTGGAAGCGATGCCATGGGGAATACGTTGGATTGCTTATCTCATGCCACTTACCTATTTTATTCCGATCAGTCGGGATGTTTTTCTTAAAGGCATGACGCCATGGGATTTTCCTCTGGAGATGCTGGTGCTGATTGGATTTGCTTGCTTCTTCATTCTACTGGCATCCATTCGTTTTCGGCGCAATTTATCCTAAAAAGGAGGTGTGAGCATGATTCGTGTGACGAATGTAAGTAAAACGTATGGCAAAGAAGTAGCCCTGGCACCGCTTGATCTGAACTTACCGCATAGACAGATCTATGGAGTGATTGGACCAGACGGAGCAGGCAAAACGACCTTATTGCGTTGTTTATGCGGAGCGCTCCGTCCCACCACCGGAGAGGTAGAGATTGAACAAACTTCCTTGGGTTATGTCTCCAGTCGCTTTGCTTTGTATGAAGAGTTGAGCATTGAGGAGAACATGCGATTTTACGGTGGGTTGTACGGACTGAGCAAAGCAGAAATTACGGAGCGGTCTTCTTCATTACTACAATGGGTGGGGCTAGATGACTTTAAGAAGCGATTAGCAGGAGCACTCTCAGGCGGGATGAAGCAGAAGCTAGCGATTGCTGTCTCGCTCTTGCATCAGCCCAAAGTGCTCATCCTAGATGAACCCACGTATGGAGTGGATCCACTTTCGCGCTGGGAAGTGTGGCAGTTGCTCCAGGATATCCATGCGAAAAAGACGACCATAATTGTGTCTACGCAATACCTGGAAGAGTCTCGCTATTGTCAGCAAGTTCTTTTCTTGCATAAGGGGGAGCTGTTGTTACAGGAAGATCCACAAAAATTGATCGACCAGTTTCCTTACCCGATCTATCAAGTGGAAAGTAGCCAACGACCTACCGTGGAAGAGATCCATGAATGGAAAAAGAGAGAGAAGATCATCGATGCTTATCGTAGAGGATCGAAGTGGATTCTGGTCTGTTCTGAAGGGACAGAACGGGGCGAAATTGCACGCCTCTTTGGTTGGGAAGAGGATACCCTCCAATCGAGTGCTCCCTCATTTGAGGACATCGTATTGGAGCGGTTAAGGCAACTTTCTAGTGAAGGGGGCGAGTTCGTATGATTCACTTACAAGAGATAAGTAAAACTTTTGGTTCCTTTACCGCTGTCCATAAGGTAAATCTCACGATAAAGAAAGGAGAAGTTTTTGGCCTTTTGGGAGGTAACGGGGCAGGTAAGACAACCTTAATCAAAATGATGTGTGGCGTGTTGGCTCCGAGTAGTGGTCAGGGGGAAGTGTTGGGGAAGGATATCCGTCGACAGCAGGCGATGATTCGCCCGCAGATTGGGTACATGTCACAAAAATTCTCTCTCTATATTGATTTATCGGTGGAAGAGAATATCCTCTTTTACGCGCGTCTATACGGTGTAGGGGAAAATAGTAAGAGCCGGGTTGAAGAACAATTGGTACAATATGATTTAACCAAGGTACGAAAGAAAAGGGTAGAGGAGCTTTCCGATGGAATCAAACAACGTGTTGCTTTTGCGAGTGCCGTTATCCATAACCCTCCTCTCCTCTTTTTGGATGAGCCGACGAGTGGGGTAGACCCGCTTACAAGACGGTTGTTTTGGGAGCATCTTTACCAATTAGGAGAAGGGGGAACAACGATTCTATTGACGACGCATTATATGGATGAGGCGGAGCAATGCGACCGTCTTGGTCTGATGAATCGCGGGGAGATGGTGGCAGTAGGGAGCTTACGTGAGTTGCGCCATCGATATAGGAGAGCGGACAGCGGGAGGGATGATCCTTCCCTTGAGGATATTTTTATCCATGTGATGAGAAGCGAGGGAGTAGAAACAGATGGCTGATTGGCAGGATTGGGTAGATGAGATTGCGACGCAATATGAGTTGGATCTAGATGAGTCAAAAAAACTAACCGAAAAACAGCGCAAGGTGTTGGAAGCCGCTATCCGTATGTTTGCTGAACGAGGATATAGTGGTGCCTCCACGCAAGGGATCGCGAAAGAGGCAGGGGTAGCGGAAGCAACCATATTTAAGCATTACAAATCCAAGAAAGGCCTCCTGTTACGTTTGGTCATACCGGTTATTTCTAAAGTGGCGACCCCGTACATTGTCCATTCTTTGTTGGATATTTTAGATGAAGACCTTCCGATGCGTACCATGATGGAAGAGCTGTATGCGGATCGTTTTCAATTGATAAGAAAGAACTGGGACCGCGTTAAGGTGATTCTGGTGGAGAGCCTTTTTCATCCAGAACTGAGGGAAGCATTGGAGAAGCATGTGATGCAATCGGTTTATCAAGTGATGTCCGAACCGATGGGGAAATTACAAAAGGAAGGAAAAATACGGTCCGATGTCCCGCTTCATGTCGTTTTGCGTAGCATTTTTTCGATGGGAATGGGGTATCTACTTTTTAGCCAAGTGGCGCCAAATCTATTGGCCCCACGTTCTGAGAAGGAAGAGATCGAATGGATCGCTGAGGTCATCCTACATGGATTGGCAGGACCTGAGGCGGAAGGTGAGAGAGATTCCTGATTTGACTTATACAATTGGGCTTTTCCCATCAGGTGGAGTGAATTTTCCACCTGATTTCCCTTTCTCCTATCCCCTCCTTTGGAAAGGGTGCGACTCTCTTTTCTTTTGTGGTATGATGTGTTCAGTCATTCATGATCAGATAAAAAGGTTATCGTAAGAAAGGAGATTATGAGGGGAGCCAATGATTTATTTAGATAATAGTGCAACCACAAAGCCTTCCGTGGAAGTGGTGGACGTCATGCAAAATGTACTAACCGACCTTTACGGAAACCCCTCTTCTCTACACGCAGCCGGTCTAAAAGTGGAGAGGTTTGTTCTGCATGCGCGTGAGACATTAGCACGGCTGTTGGCGGTGTCACCAGGGGAAGTCGTGTTTACTTCTGGTGGTACGGAAGCCAATAACTTGGCAATCAAGGGAAGCTTATTTGCATTACAAAAGCGTGGGCGTCACATGATCACGACGGCTGTGGAACACGATTCAGTCTTTCTGGTCGCGAAGCAGTTGGAGGAGTTAGGGTGGACAGTAACCTACCTCCCAGTGGATCATGCAGGACGTGTTTGTCCGGATGAGGTGGAGAACGCACTGACGGACGAAACCGTACTGGTCTCTATCATGCATGTAAACAACGAGGTGGGTACCATCCAGCCGATTCAAGAAATTGGTCAACGCTTGGCCAAGTATCCCAAAGTACGCTTTCACGTGGATGCAGTACAATCGTTTGGAAAGATCGACGTTCAGCCAAAGCAACTGGGTGTGGATTTGATGACGATTTCGGCTCATAAATTTCATGGTCCGAAAGGGATCGGTTGTTTATATGTACGGCAGGGTATGCCCCTCTATCCGCTGTTGGCTGGAGGTGGTCAAGAAGCAGGTTATCGCTCAGGAACAGAGAATGTTCCCGGAATTGCTGGTATGACCAAGGCGGCTGTGCTGACAATGAAAGAGCGTCATCAAAGAGAAGCGAAGTGGCGTCAGTGGAAAGAAAAGCTTGTTCAGAAAGTATCCACTTTTTTTGGTGATCGTGTCATACTTAATGGAGATCTTTCTGCTACTGGTAGCGCTCCGCACATCTTAAACCTCTCCTTTCCTGGTTTACGCTCGGAAGTGATGGTGCATGCTTTGGAAGAAGAGGGGGTCCTCGTCTCCAGTAAATCAGCATGTTCTTCCAAGGGAGAGGAGCCCAGTCGTGTTTTGGTGGCGATGGGGGTATCAGAAGAAGCCTCTTTAGGAGCTATCCGTATTAGTATGGGGCAAAAAACAACAGCAAGTGAAATGGAACAAACGGGTGAAGCGATCTGTCGTGCGTTAGATCGTCTGTGGCACATGACCTATCGCGATGAGTAGGAGGAGTTATTGTTATGTCATTTGATTGTATACTCATTCGTTATGGAGAATTAGCATTAAAAGGGAATAATCGTCGAGAGTTTGAGAATCGGTTACTAAGAAATATTCGGCAAAAGTTAAAACCATTTCATCAAACCAAAGTGTCCAAAACCTATGGTCGTCTCTTTGTGGAGCTGGGTGGGGAAGAGGCAGAGCCCGTCATGGAGAAATTGTCAGAGGTTTTTGGCGTCGTTGGTTTTAGTCCAGCTTTTCGGGTACTTTCCGATTATGAAGCCATCTGTCAAGCGGCCGTGAAGTTGGTGCGAGCGACGAATCCCGTCCCGCAAACATTTAAGGTGATTGCGAAGCGGAGCAACAAATCGTTTCCCATCCGCTCCCAAGAGTTGAATCGGCAAGTGGGCGGTCATTTGTTACAAGAAATCGATGGGTTATCTGTCGATGTCCATCAACCGGATTTAAAAGTACATGTGGAAGTCAGAGATGAACACACCTATGTGTATGGGAATGACCACGCAGGTTTAGGCGGATTACCTGTCGGTTCAAGTGGACGAGTGATGTTAATGCTTTCAGGTGGAATTGACAGCCCAGTAGCTGGCTACTTGGCACTTAAACGTGGAGCGGAGTTGCATGCTGTTCATTTCCATAGCCATCCCTTTACAAGTGAACGGGCACGCAAGAAAGTAGAGGATCTAGCTCAAATCTTGACGCGTTTTGGCGGAGAGATTCACCTGCATGTCGTACCCTTTACGGAAGCGCAAACACAAATTCGCCAAAAGTGTCTGGATGCCTATTCTATTACGGTCATGAGGCGACTGATGTTCCGTATCTCGGAGAAACTAGCAGAAAAGAAAAACGCCCTTGCCTTGGTGACAGGTGAAAGCTTAGGACAGGTTGCTAGCCAGACACTGGAAAGTATGAGAACGATTGGACAGGTGGTTGATATGCCTGTCTTGCGTCCCTTGATCGGGATGGATAAACAAGAAATTATGCAACTGGCCAAGCAGATGGAGACCTATGAAACGTCTATTCTACCGTATGAAGACTGCTGTACGATTTTCTTGCCGAAGTCACCTAAAACACGTCCCGGAATAAAAGAGACAGAGCGAACGGAGTCTCATCTGGATGTGGAGCAGTTGGTCGAGCAGGCCGTAGAAGGAACAGAAACCATGGTGCTGAAACCGACCAGTACACAATCGGAGTTTTCCTATTTCTAATATTTACAGGTAGCAAGAGGGTCATGTACGGGTGAAACTGCGTATGATAGAGGAAACATCTCAAGAATGGCTAGAGAATCCGTAGATGAGGAGGGATGAGGCATGCCCGATTTCCGTGAGGAAGTGTTGTCTTTAACCAAAGAGTTGGTTCAGCACCCAAGTGTTGTGGGAACGACGGGGGAACGAGATATAGCATTTAAAATCCATGACCTACTGCAAGAGATCCCTTATTTTCAGGATAATCCTGGACATCTACGGATTGTCCAGACCGAGGGAGAGTCTCAAGAACGGTATAATGTGCTTGCACTGGTTAAAGGACTAGACCCTAGCGAGGAAGAAACGGTCATCTTATTGGGTCATTTGGATACAGTAGGGATCGAAGACTATGGGAAATGGAAGAGATTTGCCTTTTCCCCTGATGAACTGATGGAGAAATGGAAAAATGGGAAAGTGAAGCCGTCTGTTCAGCGTGATCTGGATTCAGGAGAATGGATGTGTGGACGAGGGTCCGTAGATATGAAAAGTGGGGTGGCAAGTAATATTGCCTTAACCCATTATTTTGCCCGTCATCGCGAGCAACTAAAAGGCAACCTGTTGCTGTTGGTAGAATGTGATGAAGAGGATAGTTCGCGCGGTGTATTGTCTGCGTTGAAGGATTTACTCGCCTTGTCTCATCAAGAAAGGTTGCAGTATGTTGCTGCGATCAATTCCGACTACACTTCTCCGCGCTTTGAAGGGGACGAAAATCGGTATGTGTATCTAGGGACGGTTGGCAAGTTGTTACCTGCTTTTTTTATTGTCGGGAAAGAAACGCATGCAGGCCAAGCATTTGAAGGGTTTGATCCCAACTTGGTGGCTGCTGAATTGACAGCCAGGCTGGATTATAATACCGATTTTTGTGATGAGATGTACGGAGAAGTGACCACACCACCGGTATCATTGAAACAGACGGATCTAAAACCTTCCTATGATGTGCAAACGCCACTGGCGGCCTTTTCTTATTACAATTTCTTTGTACACAGCTGGTCACCCAAAGATGTACTGGAACGTATGAAAGAAGTGGCCCGTACGGCATTTGAGCAGGCGATTAACCGTTTTCAAGCTCGTTATCGCCAATTTTGTGATCTGAGCGGGGAGCCATATGTGCGACAAGAAATTGAGCCCCGTGTTTATACGTATGAGGAATTTTATGCGCTATGCCAAGAGGAGCATGGAGAAGAGTTTGAACAAGATATGCGCTTAGCAGCTTCCCAATACAAGCAAGATAAAGATCTCGACATGCGTCAATACTGTTGTAAAATGGTAGAGCGGATGTGGGAGTGGGCAGAAGATGACTCTCCGGCCGTTATTTTATTTTATGCGACACTTTATCAGCCGCGGGTCGTTTTAAACGAGTCGGATACACGTGACCGACGCTTAATTGAAGCGGTCCATGAAGGGGTAAACGCTGTACAATCGGATTATCCGCATCCCATACAGATAAGAAACTTCTTCCCCTATATCTCAGATATGAGTTTTGTTGCTATCAGTGATGATATGGAGGGAATTCAGGCATTGGAAAACAATATTCCTGCATGGGGAACGAAATTAAAAATGGATGTGGATGCTATTCGTGCTCTGGATGTACCGGTGGTCAATGTCGGGCCCTATGGAATGGATGCCCATAAGCAATGGGAGCGCGTAGAGATTCCTTATTCGATGGAGATTGTGCCTAAGTTAACCTATTCCATTATTCGTACCTTATTGGACACTTCCGACTAAAAATAAGGGCTTTTTCATTGGAATACGCTATACTATAGGTAAATACATTATACGGTGTGCCTGTCCTGAAATAGGAAAAATCCATTATGAAATGTTTACATCAAGTGCAATGTTTATCAAAAATGTATTTGTGAGTTGGGACAGAAATGATTATATTCTAGAAAGGATTTTTTGTAATGTGGCTTGTCATGGGAAGGATGAATAAGGCTTGATGGATGCACAGTTTTGGCTCGGGTTCGCAAATATTATTATATTGGATTTGGTTCTAAGTGGTGATAATGCGGTTGTCATTGGGATGGCTGCGCGGAAGTTGTCTCCGCAACAGCGGAAAAAGGCGATCTTATACGGAAGCTTGATGGCAGTGTTATTACGTGTCACACTAACCATCGTTGCTGTCTACTTACTGTTTATTCCCCTTTTACGCACTATCGGGGGGTTACTGCTCATCTGGATTGCGATTAGCCTGTTAGTAGAAGAGGAAGAAGATAGCAATATAGGGGCAGCAGGACCTTCGATGAAAAGCGCCATTAAAACGATTATTATCGCGGATGTGATTATGAGCCTGGATAATGTATTAGCGATTGCGGGTGCTTCCCACGGAAATATTTATCTCGTGCTATTTGGCTTAGCTTTAAGTATCCCCATTTTGATGTGGGGCAGCAAAATGATCGCTTCGATTATGAACCAGTTTCCTTGGATCGTGTATGTGGGTTCGGCGATCTTAGGGTATACGGCTGGCGATCTAGTAATTGGAGATAATTGGATGAAAACTGTCATTGAACAACAACAGCTCCATTTCCTAGAATGGCTGATTCCAATAAGTATGTCCGCTACTGTATTGGTAGTAGGCTGGTTGCTTCAACGAAAAAAAAGAAGCAGCAGATAATAAAGGAAGCATAGCCGGTGAAAATCACGATTCTTAACGATAAAAGCGACAACCCTTGGCATAAGGCCTCTCTTTATTAGGGAGGCTTTTTCTTTATTTCCAATGGGTTTCACTCATTTCTTGTCATGAGGGGATCATAATAGTAACAATCATTGAGGGTATCGAAGATGACGGGAGAGAAGGGCAGTGGAGAATGGGATTCTGACGTTATGGCAGTGGTGGGATCACCTTTATTTTCGCTTAACACGTCTTCAATATGTGGACCGCGCAGGGGGAAACATCTTTCGGATTGTGGTAAAAAGATATGGGGGAAAATCGATTACAACTTCAGATGGAGTGGTATTAAGAAAAGGAGATCGCTATGTCAAGCTGCACATCTACAATTGCAAATTGGCAGGGCTCTTACGTAAGAAAGAGAAAAATAGTGAAGTGCAGATGGCAGTCCTGATGATTCAGCTCATTCGACAGTCCCTTCCTAGATTGGCGCAACGAATCGAGGAGCATCCTGATGCGAATGAGATAAAAGTGGCTTTAGGAATAACCTTTTTGCACCGTGGTGCTCATCACCTGGGTTTCGATACGCATCCGATAGAAAGTAAGGGGCACCGGATGGTGAAAAGTCTCTTTTTTCGCATTATCTTGTGTGTATGCCGTCCACAGGGATGGAGACGCTTGTTTGAACGGAATACGAAGCTCGTTCCGAAGAACGTGTACATGTCCAAAGAGAAGATCTTAAGCGAGTATGGAGGGATCAGAGAGGAGTGAGGTAAGCTGTGGCAGATATTCTCATTCTAACAGAGACAATGGGCGGGAGTGGTCACCATCAAGCGGCCATGGCATTAAAACAGGGATTGGCATGTAAATCCCCACAACACACCGTAGAGATAGAAAGTGGTCTTACACAGTTTAGCCCCTATGTGGTGGGAGTGATAAAAAAGCTATATTCACATACGCTTCACCATGTCCCGCGGTTGTGGGGAGCAGCTTATGAGCGTGAAACAAGATGGAGCCAGTTATTTCAGGAGCCGTTAGGGAGGATGATTGCAAATCGTCTACGCGAATGGTTGGAAGATCGATCGCCACAGGTTGTCATCTGTACCCATGCATTTTGCCTAGGTGCAATGGCTGTCATAAAAAAGGAGGGTGCTACTCCCTTTTGTTTAGGGGCGGTGATCACAGATTTTGATGTGAATGGCTTTTGGGTACATTCGGATGTGGATTTCTACCTGGTCGCACATGCCTCCATAAAAGAGAAACTAGTGCAACGGTACGGATTGCTACCCGAGCGCATCCATGTGACAGGCATTCCGATTCGTCCATCTTTTACTGAGGAGAAGGCGATGTCACGAGAAGCGTTGCGGTTGTCTTGGGGTCTATTTCCTGATCGTTTTACCGTGTTACTGATGGGCGGAGGTGGGGGTCTTGGACCTGTGAAGGAATCATTGGAACCCATACTCAGCTTCTTTCGGGATATTCAGGTTGTCGTGGTAACAGGGAGTAACAAGCGATTGTATCAATCGTTGCAAGCGCAATATCAAGAGGATGAACGCATTCTCATCACAGGGTATGTAGAGGAAATGGCCTCACTGATGCAATTATCTGATGTGATGATTTCCAAGCCAGGAGGATTGACAACATCAGAGGCACTCGCTGTAGGGTTGCCGATGGCTATTTGCCAGCCGATACCTGGACAAGAGGAACGAAATAGCCGCTTTTTATTACGAGAGCAGGTTGCTGTACGCGAAGACGATCCCATCCATCTTCCATATAAGATGAATCTTCTTTACTCACACATAGGGGAGCGGGAAGCGATGAAGAAGCGGGCAAAGCAGTTGGGGCATCCCTCATCCGCACATGCGGGTGCTGAGGTGGCTGCCGCTTACCTACGTAGCGAATAAAAAGACCAATCGCCTGGCTCAGACGATTGGTCACTTTTAATCATATTAAGATAAGCTTCAAGAGGAGAGGTCACGATTTCCTAAGTTGTGAAAGGTGATCTCGGGACGAGAGCGGAGACGCAGATTTAATGCTGTTTGTCCCAGACCTTCACTAATATAAAAGGCTCGTTCACGATGGTAATGAAGTCCTTTGATCATCTTCAAGCGCGGAAGTTTCCCCATCTTGCGTAAATGGAAAGGACGTGGCCAGTGAATTTGCCCACCATGGAAATGACCAGATAAGAGGTAGTCGAACGAATGATTTTCCATTTCCAATACAATATTGGGATCATGGGTTAATACTAAGTTGATTTCCTCTTCGTTTAACCCTTCGTAGGACTTCTCAACGTCGCTATGACGCGTGTGATAATCATCTATTCCTATGATATTGATTGTCTTGCCGTTGACCTTCAACTTATGGTTCTCATTCTGTAGAACAACGCACCCGTATGCTTCCATTCGTTGACGGATTTCGGGAATGCGGTGTGCCACTTTATAGTCATGGTTTCCGAAAACGGCATACATACCATAACGAGGGTTTAGAGAAGCGAGTTGGTCCATATATTCGAAGAAACGGTCGATCATCGGTTCCGTGTCCAAATAATCGCCGGTAAGTGCAATAAGATCAATGGGTTTGCCATCAGA
The DNA here is from genome assembly GCF_059818345.1 of Mechercharimyces mesophilus. Classification (NCBI taxonomy): domain Bacteria; kingdom Bacillati; phylum Bacillota; class Bacilli; order Caryophanales; family Thermoactinomycetaceae; genus Mechercharimyces; species Mechercharimyces mesophilus. The sequence continues at coordinate 494,210 of NZ_JCBAPH010000001.1, forward strand.
CACATGTTCTTTTAGGCTTTCAGGACTAATGGAGAGTCGCTCCATATGCAAGTCCGAAAGGTGCAAGATCCGTAGGCCCTCTTTATCAAGGGGGCGTTTCACTTTCATGTCGACATGGTTAACCAGTGGCCGATAGGTGTTGAAGCGGGCAAATCCCCAAAGCGAAAAAATCGTCCCTGCTACAATTGACGATAATACTATCACAGGATTCACCTCTTACTTTTAAATTTTCGAAAAAACTCCCTTTCATTATAAAGGGAGCCGTGCGGGTAAGTCTAGTGCAATATATGCCATGGGCAATGAATGAGCCGAATTAGAGCAATGGCTGGGAAGGCAGGGGTCGAACCTGCGCATCGCGGAGTCAAAGTCCGTTGCCTTACCACTTGGCTACTCCCCACTGTTTATAGGGATTAAGATGGCTAAAAGGGGGAGGAAGTATGCAAGGGGAGAAAAAGTGAAAATTATATTAAAATTTCATATTTTTTATGGCGGTTTTGTGAACATATTGATCTTTTTGTTGGGTTTGACCCCGCTTCTACTAAGCAGGTTTTCCAAGCTGGTGGAGCCCAATGGCCATCTAATTCCCTGTTGATTCGGCTTGAGCGATTAACCTGCTTGAGAGGTATCACACCATGCTTGTCCCCCATGATCATCTGATGATTTTCAAAGGCTTTAAAGGAGTAATCTGTCTCGCTGATTCCCAAAGTAGAAAGGGAGGACTTATCCAGTGCATAATTATAAGAATATTCTATTATTATATAGACAGAGATAGGTGAGTGTGGTAAGCTGACGGAGATAAGAATGGAACGAGCGAGGAAAGGGGGATCGGCGTGGAAGCCCAAATTTTAGCGGAGTTACAGAAACTGAATCAGGGTCAGCAGGAGTTACTCAAAAATCAACAAGCCTTCGCTGTGAAGCTGGAGCATTTTGAACAACGTCTAGATGCATTTGAAGAGAGGCAAGAGCGCTTTGAACAACGCATAGATGCATTTGAAGAAAGGCAAGAGCGCTTTGAACAACGCATAGATGCATTTGAAGAGAGACAAGAACGCTTTGAACAACGCTTAGATACAGTTGATGAGAGACTCGATGTGATTGAACAGAGGCTTGAAGTTGGCTTTGCAGAGGTTCAAGAAACATTACTCGAGATGACACGAGCAGTAAATCATGCAGTGGGTGGCGTCAAGCATGAAACATTGGCGTTAAATAAACGCTTGTTTCGTGTAGAAAGTGAATTGGAAGGAATCAATGAAAAAGTGGGTTAGCCCCTAACCTATACGCTTATAGCGTGAGGTAGGGTCTTTTTTTGTTTGCAGAGCTCTAGTTGTGACGATAGAAATGTCGAATCACACCCTTTTTTACCAAATTTAAATCAATTATTTTCGGAAAGTAAAAGGGAATCTGATTAAATTTGTTGAAATATGGGTTTGTAACTTCTTTAACCAATAGAGGTGTTTCGTTTGAACATTGTTTCTTATGTTACCTGGCTTTTTGAGCAAGCGCTGTGCGCTCGCGCAAGTGACATTCACATGGAACCCATTGAGGAGGGGCTCCGTATTCGGCAACGGGTGGATGGATTGCTGGTTGAGTTGGATCAGATTTCTAAGAAAGAAGGACAGGCTGTCATTTCACGGATTAAGGTAATGGGGAAGTTGGATATCGGTGAGAAGAGACTACCGCAAGATGGAGCGTGCACGGTACCCGCAAATAAAGGTGGAAGAACAATGGATATCCGTCTCTCGACGATGCCGACTCTTTATGGAGAAAGGTTGGTTTTACGCTTTCTGAATAACCGAGCACGGAAATTGAGGTTGACGGATCTGGGTCTCGAAAGAGAAGAGAGGTTACGGTTGCATCAGATGATCACCCAGCCACATGGTCTCATGATTGTTACGGGTCCCACTGGGAGTGGGAAGACGACCACTTTGTATGCGTTACTACAAGAGTTAAATCAACCTGAAGTGAACATTGTTACCTTAGAAGATCCAGTAGAATGCCATCTCGAAGGGATTAATCAAGTGCCGATTCGTTCAAAAACAGGACTAACCTTCTCTTCTGGATTACGTGCTCTCTTAAGGCAAGATCCCAATGTCATCATGGTGGGTGAGATTCGAGATCAAGAGACAGCAGAAATTGCTCTGCGGGCAGCACTCACTGGTCACCTTGTTTTAACAACCCTTCACACTTCGGATACTTGCGGAGCCATTACGCGCCTTCTGGATATGGGGATCGCTCCCTACAGGGTAGCCGCTGCGCTTACCGGTGTCATTGCGCAACGCTTGGTGCGACTCCTTTGTCCAACTTGCCAGGGACGAGGGTGTAATGCATGTCAGCAAGTAGGTTGTCGGGGGCGTAAAGGGGTATTTGAAGTGCTTTCCATTACGGAAGAGTGGGAACGATTGATAGCCAAAGGGGTGTCCCTATCCGAATTGCGCAAGCACTTAAAAAGAGAGGGTATCTCTACTTTGGCCGATGTGGGCCGGAAACGTGTTTACTCAGGGGAAATTGATTTACACGAGTACCATCGGGTGGTGGAAGGATTTGCTTAAGTCTGTTTGGAAGGATAAGAAGGTTGCTTTATTTAGTAAGTATTTGGCTAACTTATTGGAGAGTGGATTTCCTTTACTCCCCAGTTTACGTTTGTTAGCAGAACAGAAAGTGATAACCGAATTGGAAGCGGATCGCATCTGCAAGTGCCTTGAATCTGGAGATCGCTTTTCGTTCGCTCTTGAACAAGAGAAGTTTCCCCCAATGGCTCTTTCTTTCATTCGTGCATCGGAGGAGCATGGTGATCTTTGTTTTGGATTGGAACAGGGGGAGCAGTATTATCGTGAACGCGAGCACTTCATCCGAGAAGTGAGACAGGCCATGCTTTATCCTGTGGTTGTGATGGGAATGGTAGTAGTCGCTTTATTGTTTCTCTTGTTTGTGGTTATTCCTCGATTCAAAGGGTTGTATGAATCCATGGGAGTGGAGCTTCCTCCATTTACGCGAATGATGCTGGCATCAGTGGAATGGGCGCGTGTAGGATTTGTCGTACTCTTTTTATTTTGTTTATTTATATTATTTTGCTATTTAGGAAGTCGCTTCTTCTCTCCATATCAACGTAGTCGTGGGTTGGAGGTCGTGATGAGAGTTCCTGTTATTCGCCGGTATTTACAGCAGAGAACCACGCATTACTTTGCGATTCAGTTGGGGTCTCTTCTGCGAGCAGGGATTTCTCTATTGGATGCCCTAACATTTATTCGCCGCTTTTCGCCTTGGCAACCGTTGACGGACCGTGTCCGGCGGATGGAAAAGCAGTTACTCAATGGGGTTCCTTTTTATGAATCCATTTCGATTGCTGGAAAGGGGATCTTTTTACCAACACTCGTACCCATGGTGGCTTTGGGTGAGGAAATGGGGAGATTGGATGACTCTCTACTTACGCTAGCACAAGCAACCGCTTTATCCATGAAAGAGCGAGCACGCCGATTGACACGATCGCTGGAACCTCTCCTTATTTTTTCGATCGGTATTTGGATTGCACTTACAGTGGTCACTTTATTCTTGCCTATGCTTAATCTGATACAGACGATTTAACTAGAATAGGAGGATGAAAGTGAAAAACACGAGACAGAATGAGCGAGGATTTACGCTCATTGAGATGTTGGTTGTGCTGTTTATTATTGGAGTGGTTATTGCGATTGCCCTTCCCAACCTCATTTCTGCAGGGGAAAAGTCTCAGTTGCGAGCTTGTGAGGCCAACCGGAAAATGATCGGTGCCCAAGCAGATAATTATTATTTGGAGATGGGAAGTTACCCGACGACCGTAGCCAAGCTGACGGAAGCGGAGTACTTACGTTCCACTCCTGTTTGCCCATCGGGTGGAGCCTATACCATTGATGAGACAGCGGAAAGCGCCAAGCGAGTCTCCTGCTCGGAACATGGTCATGAGGAGTGAAGAAGATGAAGCGGGAGGGTGGTTTTACTCTGATTGAGTTAATGATCAGTATCTCGATCTTGGCGGTGATGACAGCCATCGCGTTGCCCGCGTGGAGCTTTCTTGGTGAACGGACAAAAGAGGAGTTGTTTCTTGATCAATTGGCAGCCGATATTCGTACGGCACAGCGGGTGGCAGAGAGTGAAGAAGCGGAAGTGGTGTTAAAGGTAGAAGGGAGAGAGGGTGTTTATCGTATCTTGCAAGAGGGGAATGTGCTGCTAAAAGAGCCTATCCCCAAGGGATATCAATTGAAGGATAACTATACAGAGGAAGGATTGGTTTTTCGCGCTACTGGACAAGCAAGGGGTGGCACTTTTTCTTTGGTTAAAGGAGAGGAGATTGTAGCAGAAGTGGTGGTACAAGTGGCATCGGGTCGTCCACGAGTGGAGCGATCCCCTTGAGGAGGCAGAACGGGCGGGCTGAAGGTGGGTTTACCTTTGTTGAAATCGTCACCTCACTGATGATCTTAAGTGTGCTGGCTGTTTTTAGTTTACCCATCTTGATGGAACTAAGAGATGAACAACAAGAGCAAGATCAGGTGTTTGAAGGCAGGCAATTTCTTCTGTCTCAGATGGAGAAGCTGGAGCGTCAAGTGGAGTTCACACCGCAAATAGGCGAGGAAGAGTATCAAAGTCAGTGGATGGAGGGAGTGGTTTATCGCTTATCATGGGAGAGAACACAAGTAGATACTCATCTGATCGAGACGCGCGTCCGAATTCAATGGAGAGAAAACGATGGAAAGGAGAGGGCATTAGAACAAGCTTCACTACAATACGTACCATGAGCTACATCGTTCGAGAATACAATCGCTCCGCCTCTTCCAAGGAAGAGGGATTTACTTATATTGAAGTGATACTCTCGCTATCTTTATTTGTGCTCCTTCTACCCGCTATATTCTCACTCAATTGGGTAGTAGAATCGGAAACGAAAGAGACGATGGGACGACAGAAGTTGGAGATGGCCTGGGGAGCCTATTATTCTGATATGAAAGAAGAGGTTGGACAGGGAAAGAACTTTCGCTTAAGTGATGCAGGAGATCTTCAGTTTGATCTGCCGAGTGGCAAGAGCCTGCAATATCGATTGGACAGCCGAGGAAGGAGGGTGGTACGCGAAGTAAAGGCTGTAGGAGGAACGGATTACAGGGGAACAACAATCCTTCTACAGGATGTTTATTACGCTGTTTTTGTACCGAAACAGGATGGAGTCTGGATCGATATCGGTTTGCAGAATTGGACGGCTGATATGGAGATGGAAACCTTTATTCGCAGTCGTCTCGCAAAGGAGTAAGGAAGGAATGTGGCAAAAGGAAGAAGGGCTGGCCCTTCCCACCGTGCTCGCAGCAACTTTGATCATTTTCCTCTTACTGACGGTCGCCATCTCTCATACGATTCGCAGTCAACAGAGCGAACAACTCGAATGGCAAATGATCAAAGCTCAGTCCGCAGCAGAAAGTGGCATCGCTCAGATGCAAGCACGACTGCGTGAAGAGCCGACATGGGAAGGGAGTCATACGATGGAGTGGGAAGGCATAGAGGTGACCACGACCGCAAAAAGAGATCCGAATGGCCAAGTAAGAGTCGTATCGGTTGGAAGAGCACAGCATGAGGTAAAGCAGACAGTAAGAGTGATATTGGAGAGAGAGAAGTTCACGATTGTGGAGTGGGAAGGATAGCCCAACATCTGTGAACCTCCCGGGGTTTTTCAGTTTTTTAAATAGGGACAATATACATCTTCTTCCTGTGTTATACTATATAATGTGATAATTATGTATACGATCCCTCAATCGTAACCTTGTGCACTTTGCCCTCCTTATGCAAGGAGTATTTTTTTCTCAAAGTCTGATCTTTAGCGTCTTTATTCGATATAATGAGCATGAGCAAACCAGTGACAAGCTAAAGGTCAGACTTGTCCCCTGGTATGAGGAAAGGGTTTTAAGAACTCTTTTACAAGAAAAGATAACTGAATGAGATCCCGGAAATCCAGGCACGGTGTTGGCGCACCGTGTCTTTGACCTGTTGGGGACAATTTATCATTCATTGCGGAATCTTACCAGTACCCAAGTAGATAAAAGATTTACTATCATAATAATAAGTTTATTATGAAGGGATTTGGGCAAAAGAAAAAGCCCATGTAGGGCGATATAATCATTTTTTTCTGATCTGTTGCATTAGGTATATGATTCCTAGCACCATTAAAATTGGAGTAAGAAGTGCTTTGACAATAAACATAATTATTGATGTGAAGCCCACTAGAATTTCCATTATAAATTCCACAGTCTATTCTCTCCTTCCCAATAGTACCTGTAGTGGTCAGTTGTAGTATCTATATCTAATAGATGCTATTCAATCTGATTTAACTACATGATCTTAAACGCGAGAGAAGGATAGGATAACCCTTCTCTCGCGAATTTTATTTAGTCAATGTACGAGGTGGATGTCTGATTTTTACCTACAAAGAATCTTAGGGTCTTGCGGTCTGAGACTACGCCATTATTGTAAGTGAATGCCAAGAAAGCTCTAGCCCACTTTGTTGAGTTCTCAGTTGGTTGTGAGTTTCTAAAGGCTACATCTGAATAAGAACCGACACAGTAAATATCATAACCCCAGATTGAATTTATGGAGTCATAGCCTGGTTTTCGAATAGTGTACTCAGCCCAGAAACTGCAACTCCCAGTTAAGAACCAAGCAGATACTTTCTTTGATTTAGTGGTACTACCGTTAACTGTAATTGGTTCAGATGCATCTTCAACGATGACCATGGTTCGGGAGCCATCGGGGTATGTTTTTATAGTCTTTCCATCCCCATTCAAACTAACATCCACATCTTCATCCAAGCTTACATTCAAGGAACTATCCAGCATAGAATCAGGTTTTTGTCCTTTTTTCATTTTTCTCAATAGTTTTTCTTGTGTCTCTGAATTGATTTCTAATCTAGTCATGTTCTTTCTCAATTCAGTTTCATTCTCGACTGCCATTTTTCTCAGTTGCTTTCCTTCTTCGCTTAAACCTGCCTCAGCTCCTGCATTCGGAACAGCAAAAAGCGAAAGTGCTAAAAGAAAACAGAGTGCCAACAAGACAAATTTACGTTGATGTGATAGATGATCTACCATTACAAAACCACGCTCCTAAACAGTATTTTTGTTACCACTAATTGGGCAACCGCCTTAATAATAGACTCCTAGAAAAGAAAAGTCAATAGTTTATTTGAAATATTATTAATATATTTAATTATTATATAATTTTTAATTATACATATTATACTAGTATCAAATTATTTTATATATTTTTCTGAAAAAAGGGAGCCCTATAAAGGGCGATGAACGATAGCTCAGTCATAGAAATCAATAACAGCTGTTCCAGTAGTACTACTTTTTATCAAATAGAACTCTGCATTTCCGATGTCAAAGGAAGAAGGGAAATTAAACCTCTCACAATCCCCATTATACCTAAGATAGAAGCCCTTTACATGGTCATCATTTACGGTGTCATCTTCCCAAAGGGTGTAAAATCCTGTCGCGTTGGATCTTAAACAGACTTCGAAGTAACCTTCATTAGATGAAACTACTCTGCTTCGATTGGAAAAACTGTCTCGAGCAAGGTGATAAGCATCTGCTGTAGAGACTACAAGTAACGCGGATAGGATCAAAGCAACAACAGAAGAAAACGTAAATTTCTGAATTATAGACACTCCCTTTTGTTTTGTATTGCCACTAACTGGACAACCACCCTTATAATAGACTGCTATATAGTGGAAAGTCAAGAGAATTTTTAAAATATTTTTATATTTTAGTATAGTTATATATCTATTCTATGCTTATTCTAAATTGTTCTCTAGAAAAGAATTACAGTGAATTATATAAGGGTTTTCCATTCCTAAGTTAAGTGTTGATCCCTCAAATCAAAAGAAGTTCTTGTCCTTGTGCGTGTGTCAACAGGCGGCGCATATAGTATGTATGCGTATACCTGTTTAAAATTGAGTTTATATGAAGCCACACTGGAAATCGAAACAGAAGGGCTGAAATTCGTAACGAGAGAGCCTATGATGGCATCCTTATTCTCTGGACACATTGAAATCAAATGGGGGATTTTTGGAATAAAAACACCATCACTTTCCCTCAACAAAAGAGAAACAATCATAACTGAATTTCTGAAAGAGAGAGGCTGATATGGGACAAAATTCAACTAAAGTCATGCGTGGTTTAATGAAAAAAGAACTGAAAGTAAAGCGAGGGAAGCGTGGTTACTATAAATATATAAAATAATGGGAAGCATATTTAAATTGAATGATATCAATTTATATAGAAAAATATTTATGCAATAGAATATGAGACGTTAAAATAGCAGAAAAAATCTAGTAATATAGTTTTCAAATCATTAGCTATATTATATAATCAGAGGTGAAGGGATTAAAATGGAAATGGAGTGAGATTAATGGAGCGAACTTTGGAGCTGATCCAAAGAAAAGAGATTGGTGATTTAATTAGAATTGTACGAAAAGATAGAGGATTGAAGCTCGAAGATATTGCAGATAACAGTATATCTGCTGCAACGATTTCTAACATTGAACGTGGCGTTCCCAATGTCCTTTATGGTAAGATTCGATATCTATTAAAAAAGTTGAATATTGATGAGGAAGAATTGCCCAACCTTCTAGCGAAACAAAAGGTAAGTCATCAAAGTCAGCTAGATCTCCTTTTAAATGCGGAAAGCTTATCTGACTTCGGAGATCCACTTGGTGCTAGAGAATTGTTAGAACGAACAAACCCAGAAGGAACAACAGACCCTCTCCATTCAATAAAATGTTTCATAACAGGAAAAATACTACTAGAAGAAAAGGAATGGAAACAAGCTCAAACTCAATTCAATGAAGCTATCCATTCCTGCCAAAGTCCATCGAGCAATATCATCGCTGGTTCCCTCCTAAATCTCGGATATATCTCCTTTCATCAAAATGATCTTGAGAAAGCTCTTTCAAGAACTAACGAAGGATTAAAAGCTTTTGTTGAAGGTGGAGACAGGGAGAACTTCAGACATCTCCTCATTCAAAATAAGGCTATTTATCTTGATAAATTGAATAGGATTGGAGAAGGATTCTCCGTCCTAAATGATATTATGGATGAGATACCATACATCCAGAATCCAATCATTATCACTCATCTGTATCATACTCGTGCAAGCTTAAGTATGAAGACAAAACATTACGATGAAGCCATTCGTTTTGCCAAGAAAGGTGCAAGCTCTGCACAGACGGGTTTACTTCCTAAACATGCCAGCCTGTGTTGGTCGCTCCTAGGAGAGATCTACATAAAATTAGAACAGTACGATAATGCGGAAAATTTTATCCATCTTGCTAGAAGCATTCAAAAAAGAACTCCAGATCAAAGGTTCCTAACTTACACACTCACACAAGCGGGTATTCTATACATCTTAAAAGGGGATCCAAAAAAATCGTCTAGTTATCTAGATGAAGCCATCAAAAATGGGGTAAAATACAATGACAAACTGAGATTAGGAACAGCTTACTTAGTAAAGGGTGACGCTCTTCGAAAAAACAAAGAAATTGAAGAAGCGATCTCATTTTACAAGAAGGGCTTAGAACTAGCTTTGGCGAATCAAAATAACAAAAGGGAGCAACAAGCTTTGTTGAGACTGGCACTCAGTCATGAGGAACGCAATGAAGAAATGACAGAGTACACGCATAGACTTTACAAAGCCAGAATAAAACAAGGACAAATGGATGAGGAGGATGACAACATTGACAAGCTTATTTAAAAGTAGCATAGCTGTGGCACTCATCGTATTTTCTCTAGTCTCAATAAATTTCAACACAGATTCTTATGAATCAATTAAACCTATTGTTAAGCCACTTGAAGATCCTGAGCATGGTTAGAATATGATATATTAGAAATAGTGAGTTGGCTCGCGCGGGCGAATGTGTTCACCTCCCTTCACATCATGTAGTGAAAGAGGTGAATAAGTGCGACAGTGCAACACTACTGTCAGTGCTTAATGGTAAGCGAAAAAAGCCACAAAGCAAAAGCGATCCCCCCGCTTGCACCGGGGGGATCGCTAATGACTTTTAAGATCCAATGAACGTTTTACCGCCTTGCTGGCGGGAGTAGAAAGCTGATCAGTGGCAGCTGTTCCAGTACCGCACCCATACTGCTAGAAACCATTAAGGCCACCTCAATCTCCTTCCAAGGTGGCCACTTGACATGCTTACAGCTATTGCACCTTTCCCATGCTTTCTACCATCCTTCTCAAAATAAAAACAGAATAATTAAATTTATCTAACAAAACAATTGACGGACAAATCTACCTATTCAATTATACTAAGTTAGTATATAATGAGAAATATACCAGTACTCAGAGGGGGAGTAGGATGGGAGAGTTACATACAAAGGAAGCGGGAGAGCTTCTTCGCCGTATCCGCAAAGAAAAAAATTTGCGCATTGAAGATTTAGCAGATGATCAGATTTCTTCGGCAACGATTAGTAACATAGAACGTGGCGTACCGCATGTGATGGTAGAGAAGATCCAATATTTGAAAGGCCTATTAGGAATTGATGACGAGGATCTGGAACGGATTCGTGCGGGCGTGGAACAAGAATGGTGCTTTGTGGAGTTGGAGCTTCTTGCGATTGAAACGATGGGCAATGGGGGTAAAGTGGACGAGGCTTTAAAGCGGTTAAAGGAATTTAAAAATATTCATCCAGAACACCCGACATCTCTTCTGATCTCTTATCTCAAAGGCATGTTCCTCAATCGAAAGGGCGAATGGGAAAAGGCAAGAAAAGAACTCTTTAATGCCATACGTCTCTCGGAAAGTTTCCCGATGGAGAATATCGAGTCCTGCTCATACTGTGAATTGATGAGGCAATCTTTTTTTACTAATAATTTGGAACAAGCGGTTCTTTTTGCGGAGAAAGGGTTGGATGCCTACCGCCCTGAAGGTAAGCATGCCCATATTTACGATGTGTTAACAGTGAATAAAATTAGTTGCCTTCATCGTTTAAACCGAGTAGGCGAAGCGTTCTCCATGATGAGTGAGCTTTGGCCAAGAAAAGAAGAGATCAAAAAACCTTCTCTCCTTCTCTTGTTGTACTATCTCCGTGTTAATTTATTGCGTAAGACAGGTCATTACGAAGAAGCCATTGAAACGGGGCGTGAAGGGATCTATCGTGCGCGCATGACCCAGGAATACGATCGCATTATTCTTCTGTGGGATTCCTTGGGTAGTGTTTATTTACGTATGAATGAATTACAAACGGCAGAAGTTTGCTTTGATTTAACTTCATTGATTCATGACAAGATGGTGGTCAAAGATCCGTATGTATCCACACTGACGAAGCATGGAATCTTATATATGCGGCAAGGCGATCTGGATGCCGCAGAGAAGAAGTTGGAAGAATCGATTGCTTTAGGAAAAGAAGTTCGGGCAGATTTGTATTTGATTGACGCCTTGGTCATCATGGGAGATATTAAAAAAGAAAAAGAGCGGATTGAAGAGGCGACTGCTTATTATCGGGAAGCCCTTGACCAAATTGAGGGTATGAACCTAAATAAGAAGAAGCATGCGATTCTCTTCCGCTTAGTGAAATGCCTAGAAGGGATGGACAAGGACGAATTTCGTCAACAGCTGAAAAACATGTTCCAAGTTCAAAAAGAAATATCTGGGGATATGACTTTCGAAGAAATATTTTAACTGGTTAGGCAGAAAGGAAAGTTGAATGAGTCAAAAGCATGAAGAACCCATTATTCTTATTGGGTTTATGGGAACTGGCAAGACATCCATCGGAAATGGATTGGCGCAAGCTCTTCACTGTCCACTGATCGACACAGATGAAGAAGTGGAACGTCACGAGGGGACAACCATCCCAGCCATTTTTTCTGAAAAAGGAGAGGGATATTTTCGTAGGCAGGAGACTGCTTTCTTGCGAACACTTTCTGCTACGCCCTCTCCGTATGTTCTTTCTACAGGTGGTGGGATTGTGCTCCATCCGGAGAATGTACTTTTGCTTCAAGAACTGGGCTGGGTGGTCCACTTGAAAGCGGAAGAAGAAGAGCTGGTACGGAGGCTTCAAGCGGATGTTAACAGGCCGTTGGTTGCCGAAGATACACCCACCAAGGTGAAGAGGTTACTGAAGGACAGAAAAGGGGCTTATGACTTTGCTGACTGGGTGGTAGATACCACACATGATTCAGTAGAGGAAGTGGTAAAAGCCATATTGCGCCAGTATGACAAGAGATAAACGAACGTTTAAGCAATCGCTTCTGTGGTGATGCTATAGGCAAAAGGGGGCTTATGGCATGTCTTCAGAAGCTTTTTTGAAATTCCTAGTGGAAAAAGCCGTTACGTATATGGATACCCCTCGTGAAGAAGTGAAAAAGCAAAAGCAGGAGAAGAAAAAAGGGCGTGCACCTTTTCTCATGCGCTGGTTTGGCATGGTTCCAATGTCACTCAAAATTTTTGCTAAAAAACAGCACCATCGTCTTCGTCGATAAGAGGGTATGATGGATTTAGCTAGAAGAATAAGGTATAAGGGCGACACATAGTGGAATCCTATTTTTAGGAGGTGGATAGCCTTGAATCAAAGAATTGCTGTGGAGAACGGTTTAAGCCCTGTGTGTGATGCCTTGAAGAATCAGGGATATGATGTCGTTGAGTTCTCGCAAGAGTTACGGGCCGGCGATTGTGACTGTTGTGTGATTTCTGGAATGGATCAAGATGTGACAGGTGCCAGCGATATTTCAACAGGGGTATCCGTCATAAATGCTCGGGGCTTGTCTCCTCAAGATATTTTGCAAGAAGTTGAGGAACGAATGAACTTGAAATAGGATAGGAACAAACCGCAAGGAGCCACACAAATGGCTCCTTTTTTCACGTGGGTGTAGGCAGTGTTTTCTTACCATGGTATACTAGGGAATGATTTTAATTCTGAAGCGTTTGAGTGTGTTATGATGGGTAAGAAGGGCGATATTGTTCTTCTCACCATGCTTCTAAAGGAGCGAACGTAAAGCATGTTTCATCGCAAAGATACCCGCCCAGTGACAGTAGGAGATGTCCAGATTGGCGGACAGGACCAAGTTGTCATTCAGAGTATGACCACAACCAAAACTCATGATGTAGAAGCGACAGTAGCAGAAATTCAGCGTTTAGCGGAAGCTGGATGCCAGATCGTCAGAGTGGCTTGTCCAGATATGCGCGCCGCTGAAGCTATTCCAGAAATTAAAAAACAGGTGGACGTTCCGCTAGTTGCGGATATTCACTTTGATTATCGCTTAGCACTAAAAGCGATTGAAGGCGGAATCGACAAGATCCGGATTAACCCGGGAAACATTGGTAAAAGGCATAAAGTAGAGGCTGTTGTGAAGGCAGCGAAAGAAAAAGGAATCCCGATACGCATTGGTGTCAATGCGGGTTCATTAGAAAAACGGATCTTAGATAAATACGGTTATCCGACAGCAGAGGGCATGGTGGAGAGTGCGCTCTTTCATATCGGTATCTTAGAGGAATTGGACTTTCATGATATTGTGGTTTCATTGAAAGCATCCGATGTGAGCTTGGCGATTGAAGCCTACCAAAAAGCAGCCGAAACGTTTAATTATCCGCTGCACTTAGGGATTACGGAGTCAGGAACTCTTTTTTCAGGTACGGTAAAGAGTTCGGCTGGGATGGGTGCACTTTTGGCACAAGGAATCGGGTCCACTATGCGGATCTCGCTCAGTGCAGACCCAGTCGAAGAGGTGAAAGTCGCACGCGAACTTCTTAAAAGCTTTGGCCTAGCGGCGAATGCAGCGACCTTAATCTCTTGTCCTACATGCGGACGCATTGAGATTGACCTCATCAGTATTGCTAATGAGGTGGAAGAATACATCTCGAACATTCGGGCCCCCATTAAAGTATCTGTCTTGGGTTGTGCAGTGAATGGTCCCGGAGAAGCGAAAGAAGCGGATATTGGCATTGCCGGTGCTCGCGGTGAAGGACTTCTGTTCCGCCATGGTGAGATTATCCGCAAAATTCCTGAGGACCAGATGGTGGAGGAATTGAAAAAAGAAATTGACAAACTCGCCGCTGAACATCAGGAAAAAGAGGAAAAAGAGAAGGCTGCAAGTAAATAATACAAGTAAGTAAAGAAGCAGCCAAACAGGCATTGGGAGCCTAACTCCCAGTGCCTGTTTTTTTGAATTGGATAAAGAGCAGGGCCGAATGCCATACTATAGACAAAAGTAAGATGAGAACGCTACAAGGAGGGACAATAAATGGGTGGCTTGTCTAAAGTGGCTTTGGTTTTGGTCATCGTCGGAGCGCTCAACTGGCTGTTAGTCGGTGTTTTTCAATGGGATTTGGTATCGGCGATATTTGGTGGAGATGTGACAAGGGAATCGTCTGGCTTGAGTCGCTTGATCTATTCGCTGGTTGGATTAGCTGGTATTTACTCGATCCGATTTCTATTTGAGAACACGGTGTCCGAACGGGTTAGTGAATAATAATCAACACTTAGATGCATGTAGGTAGGGTGTGGAGAATCTTGCTATGATTCTTCACACCCTTTTACTGCTTATTTTTCTGTAAGTGTTCCTTCAGGTGTGAGGCAGAAAGGTCTTCTTTTTGGAGAAAAGAGTATCAAGAGAGGGTTCGCTCAGATATACATAAAGAGAATCAATAAAAGAGGCAGATTCCGCAAGTGAGATTGAATGAGAAGAGAGGGGAATGGGATGAGGCCACGAATGGGTGTAACTACTTCCTTACGAGATGAAAGGTTTCTTTCTCTCCATCGAGATAATATGGATGCCATTCTAGGTGCGGAAGGGCTCCCTTTTGCTCTTCCATATTCGACCGATCCTTCTGTTATTGAAGAGATGGTTTATCAGCTGGATGGACTGTATTTATCGGGAGGAGGAGATATTGACCCTTCTTTTTTTCAAGAAGAACCTCTTCCGGGTTTAAGGGAGATTATCTGGGAGAGGGATCAGATGGAGGTTCTGCTGGCTCAGCGTATGATGGAACTGGATAAACCCATATTGGCGGTTTGTCGTGGGTGTCAAATTTTGAATATTGCGATGGGAGGGGATATGTATCAAGATCTATTTTCACAGCGCAAGGACTTGATTCAACACGAACAACAAGCTAAGCGCCCTCATGGTTCGCATACTGTCCGCATAGAAGAGAATTCCCGGCTTTTTCGCATATTTAGGCAAAAAGAGGTAAGGGTGAATAGTTTTCACCATCAAGCAGTCCGTGAACTTGCTCCGGTATTTCATTGTAGTGGTAGGACGAAAGACGGGGTGATAGAAGCTTTTGAAAGTCGTCAACACACGTTCGTGTTGGGAGTACAGTGGCATCCTGAGAACATGTACAAATCAGATAACTTGATGCAAAGTCTGTATCAGGCATTTATTCGTTCGGCAATGGTTTAAGTGTTCCGCTAAAAAGGTAGTTGGTCATAGGCCAATTACTTTTTTTTATGGGAACTTTCGAATGGGTACAATTTCCTCTTCATAATTTATACAGAATGATAAAGAGAGGATGTGGTTTTCATGTCTAAGCACATAAATAACGATATCAGATCCAATGTGCAAGTGCTCCCTTCTGCTTTTCAGTCAACGAAAAAAAACCTGTTTGCTGGGGAAACGACATCCCTCATATTTGGGCAAGAGACAGTTGCATGGGGGCGCTTGGTTAACCCGAAAAACTCTGGAATCAACTTATTTGCCTCTTTCTTCTCTTTCACCAACTTCTCAACTGCTCCTTATAGCGTGATTTTTAATCTTAATGGCATACCTCCTGGTAAAAGGTCCACTTCTAATAATGTAGGGAACTTAAATTTGGGATCCGATAAAAAACCGAAAGCAAGCATTGAGTTTAATCCATGCGTAATAGGAAGGATTCAGGGAGGCACAAGCATTGCGACGAGGAGAATACCGGGTAACACAACGATTTCGGGTTTTCGTATCGGTGGGAGGCTGATCGTTCCTCCGGGGAAAGCTTTCCTGGTGTTTTTAACGAGTTCCGTTGTGGTAAAGGCAAGTGTTGAGTTTGAGTGGTGGGAAAGCGTGTCAATCATATAATCGAAGGGAGTCTTTTCTAGTGAAAAAAGGGTGCCTCTTCCTAAGGATAGAGAAAACCTTGGAAGGAAGCACCTTAAAATTAGGTTATGGGAAAGCATAAAATTCCTTCTTCACTTTGTAGTGGCATAAGAAAGTCAGCTGTTGATGATCTACTTATGTGCTCATTTACTCTGTCTTTGCTGCCCTAATCAATCTCCCCTCTTACATATCGTGCATCAAACAAGAACAAGCGCAGAAGCAGGAGCAAGGAGGGAATTAATAGGACGAGCCCGGCCAGAAAAGCCATCACGAGAGCCCAGCCCATGGCTCCATTGGTGAAGCCAGAATGAATCGTGATGTAGGGGTATAACAAATAGGGCAGATGCGAGGCTCCATAGCCGTAGAAAGCAAAGGCGAATTGCAACATGACACTGATGAAGGCCCATCCGAGGTACTTCTTCTTCCAGATGAGTGTAACAGCAATAACAAAGAACAAGAGTGAGAGAGCAAACATCCATGCCAAATCCAACATCGCTTGAAAATGTTCGAGATTGTGTCTTTCCAGAGCGACAAAGACCAAAAAACTAGCCAAGATTGTCGGTAGGCTCCACACCAACGCGTAGCGACGCAAGATGGTGAATGCTCCTGTATCTTGTGCACGGTGAGCATAGTAAGTGAGGAAGCTCGCGCTAATGAAGAGAACGCTGATTAATGCGAGCCATACGACCGACCACGAGTAGGGGCTAAGGAAGAACGCTTTTTCCAGAAACGTAACCTTGCCATCGATGATATCTATAAACCCCCCCTCAGAGATGGTAAGAACAGTGGCCAGAGAGGCTGGAATGAAAAGTCCTGTCATGCCATAAAGGAACATGTAGACCCGGCTTTGTCTGGCACCATAATGAGCAAACGCATAGAAAGAGCCACGGATGGTCAGGAGGAGAAGGGCCACTCCTCCTGGAAGCAACAGGGCTGTACCGTAGTAATAAGCAGTATCGGGAAAAAAGCCAACCATCCCGACAATGAAGAAGATCAAGAAGACATTGGTTACCTCCCATACAGGGGAAAGATAACGGTTGATCACTTTCCCTACAATCGAATCCTTGTGGGTGAGGAGGCTATAGTAGGAAAAAAAGCCGGCACCAAAATCAATGGACGCGATGATTAGATAACCATAGAGGAAAGTCCATAACACGGTGATACCTACGATCTCTAATTGGATGGAATCCATAGGGGACCTCCTTTTTTAGCGACTGTTAAAGGTGATGGGTCACAAGTTACTCTACATCAGTCGCTGTTTTCTTGTATGAGTTCGGCTTCTGCTGGGTTGTTTCGGAAGAGTCGAATGAGTACCGTAACGGCGATGGTAGCCAATACAACGTAGAGCAAGGTAAACACCCAGAAGAGAAGCGCAACATCTTCTGATGTGGTCGCAGATTCTCCAACCTTTAGGAGACCGGTAACCATCCACGGCTGACGCCCTCGTTCAGCGTACATCCAACCTAACTCTACCGCGATGAAAGAGAGAGGAGCTCCCAGTAAAATACCGCGTAGCACCCATCGATTCCATTCATTCCCTTTCTTCCATATCCAGAGAAGCAGAAACAAGAGGGAGATAAAGAAGAGATAAAATCCGATGAAAACCATGCCATCGAAATAATAATGAACATAGAGAGGTGGCCACAATTCTTCTGGAATTTCATTGAGCCCCTTTACCTCTCCTTCCAGAGTTCCTGTCGCGAGAAAACTGAGTGCATTGGGGATTTCAATGGCCCCTATTACCTCCTGGGTATCCGGGTCCAGATAGCCACCAATGATCAAGGGGGCTTCTTCTTGTGTCTCAAAGTGCCATTCCCCTGCAGCCAGTTTAGCTGGTTGGTACTCTGCCAAAAACTTTGCCGATAGATCGCCGGCAACAATGGTGGCAAGTGATAAGATGAGCCCAGCTGCCATGGTGAATTTAAGGGCTTTTTTATAGTAGACATGTGTTCGTCCGCGTAAGATCCAGAAAGCGGCGATCCCTGCTAAGAGGAAGGCGCCCGTTACATAGGAGGACGAGACGACATGAGCAACCTTGGTCGGTGTTGCAGGATTTAACATTGCAGCAATGGGATCAATTTGTGTGAGTTCCCCATCCTTTAGGGTGAAGCCGTCCGGTGTATTCATAAAGGCGTTCACCATCGTGATAAAGACTGCGGACATGGTGGAACCAATCACGATGGGAATGGAGGTTAGCCAGTGCACAACCGGTTTAAAGCGATCCCATGTATAGAGGTAGATCCCTAAGAAAATGGCTTCAAAAAAGAAAGCGAATGTTTCCATGAAGAGCGGTAAGCTGATCGCATTGCCTACTAACTGCATAAAACCGGGCCAGAGGAGTGAAAGCATCATACCAATACAGGTTCCTGTTACCACCCCGACAGCGACGGTAATTACGAAGCCTTTGGTCCATCTTCGTGCTAGTAAAATGTAATGAGGATCTTTCTTATAAATTCCCCAGCCTTCTGCCAAGGAAATCAACAATGGCAGGCCGACCCCGATGGTGGCCCAAATGATATGAAAAGCAAGGGTTTCCCCTGTTAATATGCGACTTAAGGTTGTTGCATCCATGATTTTTCCCCCTTCTCTCTTTTTGTTGAGAAAGCACATGAGCCTTACCTTATATGATAGCGGATTCAAACCAGCATAAACAGAGAATGTGATTCTTTTCACAAAAGTATCACCCTCCATTCACAGCTTACACACACGTCGATCACAGAAAAGACAATGTTCCACAAAGAAGTAAATAGGGGTGATACTTTTTTCCTTTCGACGACAGACTAGATCGAGAGGAGGCGATTTTTTGATGAAGATGGTGGTTCGTTGTTTACTTTTGACAGCTATTTTGTGTGTGTTGGTTGTCTACCCTTCAGCAGAAGCTGAAGAGAAGATGCCTACTACGTTGACTGTGCAATGGCAGAAGCGTGAATGGAAAATGGATTTATCTGATATTGGCTATGATGGAATTGACCCGACCACAGTGGATCGTCGTGCGTTTTATGAATGGTTGCGTAAGGTGGAACATGAAGTGAATCGACTACCAGAAGATGCCCACTTTGTAGACAGGAAATTGGTACTCCATCAAAATGGCATTAAAATTAATCGTGATCAGATTGACGAGTGGTTAGAGTCGATTCATATTTATCTCCTTCAGCCACAGCAACTTCCTATTACGCAACTTCCCCCGGCAATTACGACAGAAACCCTACAAAAAATGAAAGAAAAGAGGCTAGCCTCTTATACCACTCGCTTTAACCCGTATAACAGAAACCGAGCCCATAATATCGCATTGTCCGTGGCTTCGTTGGATCATACCGTGGTGGACATAGGGGAGACGTTTTCCTTCAATGAAAGCGTCGGAATGCGTACGACGCAACGGGGTTACCGCTCTGCACCCATCATCGTGAAAGGTGAATACTCCGAAGGAGTGGGTGGAGGGATTTGTCAGACCTCATCCACCTTGTTTAATGCAGCCGATGCAGCAGGGCTATATATTGTGCAACGCGTCAGTCACAGTAAACGGGTGACTTATGTCCCTCTTAAGCGGGATGCGACGGTTTCATGGGGAGGACCCGACTTTCAGTTTCAAAATCAGTTAAACCGTCCCGTGCTGATTACTGCTAGTTTGAAAAACGGCTGGTTAACTATTTCCATTTTTGGAGCAGAAGATATCAAACACCACTCCCGTCGCGTTCCCCCCGCTCCACGAGACACTCCAGAAATGGAACATCACTCTCCCGAAAATCCATTAACGGATCATACAACCCAAGATTGTCATAAAGTACTAGCTGTATGGGTAGAAGCCACGGGAGATTTCTGCTATAATGATAGTCAGAATTCTGATTAATGATGTAGATTTAAAGGGGGCGTTGGATGAAGAAGGGCCTCATGATTACGTTGGGTGTTGTTGCCTTGGTTTTGACTACTGTTGTTATCGCTGGGTATGCGATGAAGACGGATGTGGCCATTGCCATGAGTGATAAAGATAAAGATCTGAAATTGACTGTTCTTGGAGGGACGCTAGAAGAAGCGTTGGAGAACAATGGGTACGATGTAGAGAAGATGAAAGCCCAGTATAAGCCGAATATTTCTTGGGATGAACCCCTTAAAAAAGGCATGAAGATTTCGTTGACGTGTCAGTGTGAAGTGAAGCTTCGTGTCGGAGGGGAAGAACAAGATTCTGTAACCACTGCCGAACAGACAGTTGGGGGCTTATTAGAGGAAAAAGAGATCGAACTCGGCCCATGGGATGAAGTGAATCATCCGCTGGATAAAACCATTACCAATGGTTTAGAAGTAACAGTCGATCGTGTGGAGAAGAAAGTGAAGAAAGAAGTCGAAACGACTGATTTCAAGACAAAAGAAGAAAAAGATGACGAGCTTGCTAAAGGAAAAGAAAAGGTCGTTCAAGAAGGAAAACAAGGAAAGAAAATATATGAAGTTTCCATGGTTTATAAAAACAGTGAATTGGTCGAATCGAAGACTGAAAAGCGACTTGTCGATGAAATTGAGCCTGTAAATAAAGAAGTGCATATTGGTACCAAAGAAACGGTGGAGGTCGCTGCCGGTTCAGGTTCGATTGAAGGTCTGGAATATAGTAAAGTGATTAATGCGGAAGCCACAGCTTATACGCATACTGGGAATCCTACGGCGACAGGAACGATGCCGAAGGTTGGGACCATTGCGGTTGATCCAGATGTTATTCCGCTGGGCACCAAACTTTATATTCCAGGATATGGACATGGAGTTGCCGAAGACACAGGTGGTAGAATACAAGGCAATATTATTGACGTTTTCTTAGATAGCGAGCAAGAATGTCGCCAATGGGGACGTAAAAATCTCAAGGTCTATATCTTGGAATAGAGAAAAAGAGCTACAGCACTCATGCTGTAGCTTTTTTTACTCCTACTGTGTACACAAAAAAGATCGAACATTTCTTGAATCCTCTCGTTTACCATTGTAGAATGTCTGAACAAGCACTTTTTCATAGAATCTTTGTCGAAATGGCCTCTTTTCTTGTATACTGGTAACTAATGATGTTGATAGATGAGGTGTGTGACAATGCCGGGTCGAAATGAACCTTGTCCTTGTGGAAGTGGTAAAAAATACAAGAAGTGTTGTGAACGAGTCGTCACCTTGGAAACGGCAGAACGGGCACGTGAATCCCGGGAGGGGAATCATAAATCGAAATTATTAGACCATTTGTATGGATGGTATGAACAACAAAAAGAAAGCTTGAGTTCGGATGAGTATACCCTTCTTTTTAAACGAGCCTTTGGTCTTTCTCAGGATGAGCCAATACCTCAAAGTCTTTTTTTTACTTACCACTATTGGATGATATTTGATGCTCCTTGTTTTCAAGAAATGCGCCCAGTTGAATATTGGGCGAAAACGCTATCGGGATCATCGGCGCGGCAATGGGACAAACAACTCTTACAGCAGTTCTGTTCCGTTCGCCTGGATTATTATGAGGTACTGCAAGTGGAAGGGAACCGTATTCATTTTTATTCGCCACGTGAAAAGACACGCTACTCTGTTTACGCTTATAAACCTCTTCGTGAGAAGATGTTGGTCTTTGCTCGATTTTCCCGCTTGGGTAACCGGTATGAAATGATCGGCCCATATACATCGTTTACATCTGAGATGAAGGAGGAGATTCTCTTGTATCTACGAAAAAACGCTCAGAAACTTAGGGAATCTGAATCCGAATATTGGGAGAAGAACAGCTTGCATGTGCTAAGTTGGTCGATCCGTCGTGCGGAAGAAAGAGAGAAGGTTGAAAAGACCGTGAAGTCCACCGCCTTAACAAAAAAATCAGGGGATAGTCGCTTTTTGTTACCTACTCTTCCATTGGCCACGGAACCTGGTTTGTCGGAAGGGATTACGCAACAGCTAGAACATTTTTACGTTGATTATGTTTCTCACTTTCAGGAGAGAACACAAGCGCTGTATCAAGAAACATTAAAGGACCTCACAGAATATATCTCTACCTATTTCGGTGTTTCGTTCCATTGGACACAATTGACCCAACCTGTCCTCATTCATTTTTTAGGTGTTTGGTATCCAGATAAAGGTCATAAAAGTGTAGCAAGATCTAAGATATTCCTTAACACCTTAAAACATTTGTTTCGCTGGTTGGATCAAGCGAAAGTGGCTCCAGTGTACTCTTTTTTTCGGCAATGCTATTCTTCCTTGATTCGATCTCTTCCAGCCGCTTTTGAGGTAAAGAATTGGATGGTGACGGAGGAGGGAAGTGGGGCTATTGTTTCTACTGAGGAAAGTGCTGAATCCCTCTTTCCTATAGAAATCACCACTACAGGTGCGTTTGTCTCCCTAGAGGGAAGGATGTTCCCACTAAAGAGTAAGGCGATTCCACCAAGCTGTACCGGTATGCACTTTTGTATTCGAGGGAAGGTGGTTATGGAGGAAGAGGGTGTGGAATTGGTTTCGGTAACCAGAGTGTACCCACTTGAGCCCGATCCTCATACGGTTGAGGAACGAAACGAGAACCATTCCAATATGTAAATTTTTCTGCACGGTGATCCGGCTGATGGACTGGACCATGGTGAGATATACTATGGAAGCACTCAACTACAAGTCGAGGAGGCGCTTTCATTGCTCCGCTTTCTACAAAAGTTGACTCAAGGCATGGGTGACGATGATAAACAGGCCGGTCCGAAGAAGGGGAAGAACCGGAATTTGGAGGAGCTCATGAATGAATTTGGTGCAGAGTTTTTGCAGAAGGAAGAGCGGCAAGCAACAAAAGAGTCAGGCGAGAGTAAGGAGCAACTTGGAAAACAGTTAGAAGAGGAATTGGAAGAGCTGAACTGAGGTTGAGTGTGAAAGGGCTAATCGAAAAAGGCACCCACTGGGTGCCTCTCGATTAGTCCTGTTTTTATGGAAAAATCATGAACCCAGTAGCTAGCTACGAGTCCATGATTCATGCAAGCGTTTTACTCATTTTTATGTGCTCGATCCCTGCTTCCATAAAAGGTGCACCTGCCAGTGTATAGCCAGCGCGCTCATAAAATCCTTGGGCTCGAACCTGCGCATGTAACGCGATGTTTTGAGCTCGTTGTTCGCGGGCGAAGCTTTCCATGCGTTGCAGGAGTTTATGACCGATTCCTTCCTTGCGGTGCTCCTTGAGCACAGCAATTCGCTCTGCTTTGGCAGTATGATTGTTTAGAAAGCGGACACGACTGGTTGCAACGGGTTTTCCATTAATCAATGCGAGAAAGTGGGTAGACTCTTCTTCATGCTGATCGATTTCATCCTCTGCTGGAACATGTTGCTCCTCAACGAAAATCGTCTGTCGAATCTGGAAGGCCTGCTGGATCTGTTGTGGTGTTTGTGCGGTTACAATTAGTACATCCAATGGATTCCATTCTCCTTTATTGGTCACCAGTTAAAAGAAAGCTTTGATAGAGTGACCATGACTGATTTTCTAATTGATAAAGCAGGTGAAACCGGTCTACTTGGGTCTCGATATTGATGTCTGTCATACGTAAACTTCCATAAACATCAAGCAACTCATCTTCAGGAAGTTTTTGTCCAATGGTGATATGAGGAATAAAGGCATGTGTCTCTGGAAGGTCAAGGGGACCAGAATTTATTTTTTGATGTAGTTCCCCCAATTTTGTTCCATCTCCCAAAGCTAAGTATAGGGTGGGGCTGTTTGGATGGAAAGTGCCAATTTTGCTGAAGTGGATCGTGAAGGGGGAAGCTTGTTTGGAAACTCCCTCTAAGTGATGAACCACTCTTTCGATCTCTTGCTCCTCTTCTCTTTCCAGTGAAAATGCTTCTTTGAGTGTAATATGGGGTGGGATGAGCCCGTAGTGAGGGTCATATCGTTTTCGATAGGAGTTTGCGACGTCTTGCACCTTTTTTTCAGGAAAGATGGCCACTCCGTAAATCATGTTACCGCCTCCTCAATCTGTCAACAAAATAAGATCCCTTGTAGGAGCAAGTTTTGCATAGAAGCTCACATTATTATGCCCCGCAAGAGTGAAATAAAGGCCTTTGGAAGAAATTATAGCAAAAAAAAGCCCCCTTTGCGAGGGATGTGGGCAACAGAAAAGGAGCAGCTTATGGGCTGCTCATTATTCGAGGAGGGAACATCTGTCCAATGGCAGGTTCAGATGGTCTTGCAGTAACAAACGATATCCTCGTTTGTTACTGCATAGTATGCGATTGTATTGGTGCCCGTATCCGCACTTTTGCAAAATGTACGATGTCCCAGTTTTCGGTGCTCTGATGACATTCGAAAAAAATATAAAAAAACCCTTGCATGATCCAAATGGATGTAGTATAGTATTAATTGTCGCTGGCAAACAGCACTCACGAAAACGAACAAATCATAGTAATGACGCGGGGTAGAGCAGTTGGTAGCTCGTCGGGCTCATAACCCGGAGGTCGCAGGTTCAAGTCCTGCCCCCGCAACCAATACTTAACTCACATGGAGCTGTGGTGTAGGGGTCAACATGCCTGCCTGTCACGCAGGAGATCGCGGGTTCGAATCCCGTCAGCTCCGCCATTTTTTTTGGGCCTATAGCTCAGTTGGTAGAGCAGTCGGCTCATAACCGATAGGTCACAGGTTCGAGTCCTGTTGGGCCCACCAGTCGATGTCTTTTACCGATAAAGTAGGGGCAGTTAGCTCAGGGGGAGAGCGCTTCCTTGACACGGAAGAGGTCGTTGGTTCGATTCCAATACTGCCCACCAGCAGAAGAGCACCCAGAGGGGTGTTTTTGTTTTTTTTAGTAAATCCTCATGTATGTTTTATGCTCCCTTCATATTATAGAGTTAAGATAAGTTTACAATGCCGATGGTCTGGGGGTAATACCAAAAATGGAGCGCTTGGTTACCTGGATTCAAGATTATGATGATCGCTTGATCTCGCTGGTTAATTGCCAGTGGAAATGTCGCCCTTTTGATTGGTGGATGCCACGGATTACCCATGCGGGTGATGCCAGTGTGACTATACTGTTTTTACTAGCATGGTGGTTTTTAACCCCTTTCTCCGAGATCGCAATTGAAGGGCTATTGGCATTGGGAACAAGCCACCTGTTGGTGCGGTTGATTAAGGCGGTTCTTCCGCGCTTGCGTCCCTATTTGCACTTGACGCAGTTGCACACTTTTCCTAATCCACTTTCGGACTATTCTTTTCCTTCTGGTCATACCACGGCTGTTTTTTCGATTGCGGGTGTCTTTTTCTTTCATGCACCCTTGCTGTCACTTCCTCTACTGATACTTGCGGCCATGGTAGGTTTTTCACGCATGTATCTTGGCTTGCATTACCCCACCGATGTGATGATTGGTGCCTTTATCGGTTGGCTCTTTGCTTGGGGAACCATGATGCTTTTCCACTAGATTTGTCCTGTTCTCTGTGCTTCTAGGCTCAAATGTGATGTCCGCCAATCTTGTTCGAGCGGTCTTTGAAGATACTGGCATCGAGCAGGGAATGAGCATACAGGACACTGGTTTTTCCGTACTTTTCTTGAATCGTATCGACGGCTGTTGCAAGCCGTCGATTTTTTTCTGTTGTACCGAATAAATCTAACTGAATTCCATCGCTGGTATCTTGCAAGTTAGAGAGCGTGAGTCCGATCAAACGAATGGGCTGGTTTCTCCAGTGCCGGCGAAAAAGTGTCTCAGCTGCTTGATAAATGATCAGGCCAATATTGGTGGTCTCGTTTAGACTGAGGCTCCGTTGAATGGATTGAAAATCGGTGCTTCTGAGGACAAGAGAAACCGTGCGTCCCAGTGAATTGGCTAAGCGTGCTCGTCTCCCGATTTCATCCGCTAGTTCACGAAGGACGAGCAGCAGGTCTTCTTCCTCTGTATAATCGTAGGGAAGGGTGAATTGGTGTCCGATGGATTTTGCTCCTTCTAGCGAGAAGGGGTCCACTGGACTGGGATCGATTCCGTGGGCCGATTGGTGTAGAGCGCGACCGATGATACCAAAACGACGCTTTAATCGTTGGGGATCGGTTTGTGCAAGGTCTCCAATGGTGCGAATGCCCATTTTGTGAAAGTGACTCTCCATGCGTTTGCCCACTCCAAAGAGTTCTTTGATGGATAGTGGCCAAATCCTTTGTGGGACATCTTCTAAAGTGAGTTTGGTCAACCCGTCTGGTTTGTCCATCTCAGCAGCCATCTTTGCCAGTAATTTATTGGGGCCAATTCCGATCGAGCAAGGGATGCCCATTTCCTCTGCAATACGTTGCTTGATTTTTTGTGCCACCTGCTGACTCTCTCCCATGAGTTTTTCGCACCCGGTTAGTTCGACGAAGGCTTCATCGATCGAAAAAGGCTCTACAAGCGGAGAAAATTGTTGCAAAATCTGCAAAATGCGCGTGGAAACTTGTAGATAGGTTCCCATGTGTGGGGGGACGAGCCGAGCGGATGGGCAGAGAGCTTTGGCCTCGTGGACAGGCATGGCGGTTTTGACACCGAATTTCTTGGCTTCATAAGAGGCGGCAAGGACAATCCCATGCCGTTTCAAAGGGTCCCCACAGACGATAATAGGCTGTTGGCGGTATGAAGGGTAAAGTGTCTGTTCGACACTGGCATAAAAGGCATTCATATCAGCCAATAAGATGGTTCGTTCGGACTGACTCATCACGATTCCCTCCATCAGGAACGTTTGTTCTTGTTCTTATTATACGGCCTGCTGAGCAGGAATCAACAGGAGATATTTTCAAGAAGAAAAAGGTTGAACGCGGCCGTTGAATAAGGTGGCCTTTGCTTGATAGGATTTCGCTAAAAATCGGCACAATTCATTGGCTTTCCCTTTATCGCCGAACGTGGAGGCGGGAGGAAGGAAAAGCTGAATAGAAGAAAGGGTTTTCTCTAGAGAGCTGCTTCGTTCGATCCCGATCATCAAGGAGTGATAGCGAGAAGAATCTATCCCTTTTAAATAGAGCCAATCTTGAGGGTATTTTGGATGAGGGTGGATCGTGTAAGGAAAAGCAGCTTTTGCGTAAGACCAACTTAATTGTTCACCCGTGCGTGTGGTGAGGTGTTGGTATTCTTCCAGTTTTGTACGAAGGTCGCTTATTGAAAGTTCGCTATTTAAGTGAATAACAGCGCGGTTAGTCATCGGAATCCCCTCTTTCGATTGAAAATAACAGACTATTCTCATCATACCATGAGAAGGGAGGGCCCGAAAGGGAATGAATACAAAACATCCAGCAATGACAATTCTCTTGATAGAGTTAGAATGAATAGGAGTTCACTTCTTTGTGATCATGTTGCTACAGATCGGAAAAAGGGCGGAGAATGGGAGGGAAGGGAAGGAAAAAAGCATAGAAAAGTGAATAAAATGGAAATAGAATCTATAAAATATTATGATTTCTCAATTGTGTTTAGGGGGTCTCTGTGGTAAAATGATACCGAATAGATGATAAAGATACGATGGGGGATGAACGGATGCGAAAAGCGGATCTTTTGGACGAAGTCCGTGCCGACATCGGTCTTGCGTCCGATAAGATAGGCACCGATATCCGTAGGCTGTATCGAGTGACTGGAGGGACCTTGTATAAGAAAGTGCCTGCTTATCAGTCCGTGGCGGTCTACCTATCAAGCAAGACGCAGTTTGAGTGTATATTCCAGGGAGGGTATAGCCCCTACCCACCTGTCATCCGATTTGGAGAAGGTCTACATAGCTTGGCTGCCGTTCGAGGAGATGTAGTGTGTGAAGAGATTGGGACTAGCTTGGAAGTATATGTTCCCTTCTATCACGGTCACCATTTAGTAGGTGAATTGGTTGTTCTCGGTGAAGAGTTAGGCAGTATAGATGAAGAGGATGTGGCGCTGTTTCGCGAAGTAGCGTCCCTGTTTGAGACGAAAGTGAAAAATACGATCCGCGATGAGGGATAGAGGGCTTTGAGAGTGTAATTGTCTCCCGAACAGGTCATATAGCAGCATGGGGAAGAGCGAAAGTGAAAGCCCATACTGCAGGTGACACGAAAGAGAGCCCATGTTTTTTTCATCTAAGATATAAATGTACGATAGGCTGATTTTCCTACCCATCATAGAAGATCGATCTAAGTAAAGCGGTGTAGAAGGCGACATTTCCTTGAGGATGTGTGGTCTTCTTTTTGTTGTCACCACATTATTAAGCCTCTTTGTGAAGAAAACGTCATCCAGATAACGGGTATTGACGAAATTAGTATAGCTGAATATAATAAATGTAACACGCTAATGAAACCGTTAACAACGATAGAGGGGGAAATAAAAATGGAATTGCTTATCTGTCAAGGCTGTGACCAGGTGATTTCGTATATGAATGCGGAGAAGTGGGGAACGGTTTATGGTCGATGTGATACCTGTAAAGATGGAAAGAATCATGTGAAGCACGCCATAAAGAAGTAAGTAGTGCTCCTTCAATTACAAGACCGGCAATAAAGTCATTTAGATGGAAGAAAACAACAGATGAATCGATTTATTTTGAAAAGAAAAAAGAGACAAGGAGAATCTCCTAGCAAAAAGGAGAAATCCTAGTCTCTTTTATTTGTAAAGAAAGGGAGTCGTTCTTTTCGGGAGGAATCTTTTAATTGTTATCTTCTTTCGTATGAATCACGTGGATCGTCTTAATATCCGGGTCTTGCGGGCCCTGGACAGGTAGACCAGCACGGATATGTGCTTCAATGTATTGGATATTCTCTTCAGTGATCCTCTCTCCAGGAAGGAGAACGGGTATCCCAGGGGGATAGATCATGACGAACTCCGCCGTAATCGCACCCGCCGAATTTTTAAAATCCACTGCAACCGTATCGGCATAAAAAGCATCGCGTGGACAAACAGCTAGCTCGGGGATATCAGGCAGACGAGCATCTTCTAGCAAACGTTCATCCGGAGTGTAAAACTTTTGAGCCAGGTCAGCAAGTGCATTCACCAAGGCTTGTACCGATTCTTTTGTGTCCCCAGGTGTAATGATACACAAAATGTTGTAGAGGTCACTTAGCTCTACTTCGATGCGGTGAACCTCGCGTAGCCATTTCTCTGCGTCATAACCTGTAATGCCCATTTGCTGAAGGTGGATCGTAAGTTTGGTTTCGTCCATATCATAGCGTGCATCCCCGTCCAATATTTCCCGACCAAAACAGGATAGGCCTGGAATTTCATTAATACGCTCCCGTGTCTGACGGGCTAGTCTTAATGTTTCATCCAACAGCTGGGTTCCTTGAGTCATCAAGTAACGGCGAGCGGTGTCTAATGATGCCAGTAAGACATAGGAAGTAGATGTGGTTGTCAACATGCTGATGATGGATTGAACGCGATGGGGATTGATGCGATCGGAGCGTACATTCAAGACCGAACTCTGCGTCAATGATCCCCCCAACTTGTGCATGCTGGTGGCCGCCATATCAGCTCCTGCTTGCATGGCGGATAGTGGCAACTGATCATGAAAGTGCGTATGGACTCCATGGGCTTCATCCACGATGACAGGGATGCCATGTTGATGAACACGTGTGATGATTTGTTCTAAGTTGACGGTAATCCCATAGTAAGTGGGGTTGATTAAGAGTACAGCTTTGGTATCTGGATGGGCCTTTAGGGCTCGAATGATCTCCTGTTCTGTTACTCCATGAGCGATCCCTAGCTGCTCATCCATGGCGGGGTGAACAAAGACGGGAGAAGCCCCTGCCAAGATGACAGCGGTTAAGACCGACTTATGGACATTGCGCGGCACAATGATTTTATCGCCTGGTTGTACACAAGACATGACCATCGTCATGATGGCTCCGCTTGTTCCTTGTACAGAGAAGAATGTATAATCAGCCCCGAATGCTTCTGCAGCAAGCGTTTGTGCTTCTTCGATTGCTCCGTGGGGGCGGTGAAGGTCATCCAGCGGTTCGATATTGATTAAGTCGATGGCAAGGGCATTGGGACCGATAAAATCCCGAAACTCTGGGTCCATGCCCTTGCCTTTCTTATGGCCTGGAATGTGGAATGGAACCGTTTGACGTTGAGCATGTTCTTGAAGGCATGAAAATAACGGCGTTTGGTAGTGTTTCTTTTGCATCGGCAGATCCTGCTTTCATAGTTGTAAATGTCTCTGCACAGTATAGCAAAATGAAACGGGCAGTGAAAGCTGAATATCTTTTATGGAAAATGATTTTTCAGCAATAGAATGTTTAATAATATCCAGGATGGTAATAGGGGTATGGGGGATAGATGGGTTGACTAGGGAAGGGGATGACTGGACGGGGACGTCGGATCGGCCGTGGCTCAATGGGATAGGGTGGTCCTGGAACGACAGGTCTCGCATCGATGGGGTGGGTAATGGGCGGGCGCACTTGCATTGGTTGTGGAACGGGTAGGCGTCCTCCCCCAGGGGGACGAGCTTCAATGGGCCTTGTGATCGGAGGCCGTCCTCCTCCAGGTGGGCGAGCTTCAATGGGCCTTGTGATCGGAGGCCGTCCTCCTCCAGGTGGGCGAGCTTCAATGGGCCTTGTAATGGGTGGTCGTCCACCTATGGGGGGGCGACCTCCACCGGGAGGACGGCCGACATGGGGATGGGGATCGATAGGAGGGTGTGGATTTCCTGGAACAGGGACAGGATAGAAGCCGTAATCATAAAAGTAGGCCAAATCTTTTCTCCAATAAAACGCAGAAGGATGGGGATAAAAGCCGAACATCATGAGAGCTCTCCTTTCGTCGTACGCATAAGGTGGCTAATGATAGGCTATGAAAGGAAGGGAGAAAGGGTTCCTCGAGGTCCCTCTATTGGGAGTCAAGGTGGCATTAGGAAGGCATTCCAATAGACTCTTGTTTACGGTTGGAAGAAGATCATGTATAATTTTTTAAAAATACACGAAATACCGATATTATATTCAATTCGCTCTCTCTTAGTAAGAGGAGCGAAGGGAGGGGGACTTAAGACTTCAATTGTACAGCCAATTGATAGAGTGGAAAAAGCGTAGCAAAAGTCGATTCCACCGTATGGACCAACATCTCTGGGTCTTCTAAGAGGGAATCGGTAGCAGGGATGATGGCACCGCAGAGAAATTCCTCTTTCTTGATGCGTGTCAGTCGATCCAATCGTTGATCCAGTTCTGAATCACTCAAGGCCTGGATAGGTGTATGCTCCGGCTTGGTATGGTCATTGGAGACCACAAAGGTTTTGGGTAGGTCATTCCAGATCGTGTGCATCTCTTCCTGGAGTGCCTGAGCGAATTCAGCTTTGTTGGGGTACTCATAGATGAGAGCAAAAAGCACAAAAACTTCCTCTTGACGCAAGCCTACTTGAAAGTGAGGCTGCGCTTTATATCCTCTTTTATTCGTGGACCAAGCGACCCAAGTTTCGTCTGGTGGATTCACCGTACGGCGCGCATGCTTGGCTACATGAAAGGTAAATTCATCACCTAATGCAGTGGATAGATAGGGGGCGATGGATTGCCCGAGTGCTTCAAATTTCGGACGAATCTCTGTCTTTAGTGCTTCCATACGTTCTTCTAGTCCAGGTATAGAAAAAACAGCAAAATCGCTTTCTGTAAAGCGGATATCCGTTGCCATGATTCATCCTCCTTTATCAAATGAATTGCTATCTTTATGGCTTCTCCCATGATAACACAAGGAAAGATGCCCCCAAAAATATTGAGGATTCGGTATATAGCAGTGACCAATAGCGGGTGCTTTGCGTAAATTATAGTAACAACCAGAAATACGGACTTTTCGCGCTCAAGGTTTAATTCATCGTTATTGGGGATATGCTGGAGCCAGAAACTTAAAAACCAGCCGTGTTGCAAGAATGAAACTTATCATGAACAAAAAGTGAGGAGAAAAGGGGTGCAGTGAAACGGTGGAAGAAGTAATTAAGGCTTTTAAGTGTCGGACGCCGGAGGAGAGAATTCCTGTTTTGCGGTTAGAATTGGATTATGAATTGGCGCGTCTCTATGAGGCCATCGTCGAACAGAACACCCATTGCATGGATCAATGTAAAGCGCGCTTAAAAGAGATTCGTAAAGAAATGATGATGCTCGAAGCGCTGTAGATTGGAATGCACCTGATTAGAGGAATGAGGAATATTCTTGCAAGACAAAAAATTAAATGAAAGCAAAATAGCATGATAATGAGTGTATCCCACTAGTGGGGGTGCACTTTTGTCTTGGAAAAAACACTCGGACAAGCCCGCTCTGCTTCTCCTCGAAGGAAGACGACTCGCATGTCCCTTTGGTTTTTGGTATCTTTAAGATAGGAGTGAAGGCTCGTCATTGGAAAGAACAATGGGAGTAGATTGATAAATCAATGAATCCGGATAGAAGGAGAACGAAATGCGACAAGTAAAGGTATATGCACACCGTGGCTTTTCGGCGACGGCACCGGAGAATACCATGGCTGCTTTTCGCGCTGCGGTGGAAGCAGGGGCAGACGGCCTGGAATTAGATGTACAGTTGACAAGTGACGGGCATGCGGTCATTATTCATGATGAGACAGTGGATCGGACGACGGACGGGGGTGGAGCCATCGGAGATCTTACTCTGATGGAAGTGGAGCGTCTAGATGCGGGCCAGTGGTTTGATGATCGCTTTCGAGGAGAGCAGGTTCCCACTTTGGACAAGGTCATGCGCTTGGTTTGCGAGCACGACTTGGAATTAAACATTGAAATCAAGAGCGCAAGCTACATCGATCCTCGCTTAGAACAGGCGGTACTCACACAAGTGAAAGCGTATGGATGGTTAGAAAAAACGGTCTTCTCATCCTTTAATCACGCACATCTCCAGCAGTTACGAGCTCTAGACGCTACGGTGGATATTGCCCCTCTCTACATGGCGGGCATGCTAAGGCCCTGGCTTTACTGCCAGCAGGAAGGTTTTTCGTCGATTCATCCATATCATCGAACAGTGATAGAAGAGGTGGTGGCAGGTTGCCACAAGCATGACATCCCGGTGCGTACCTTTACCGTTAATGAGGAAAATGAGATGAAACGGCTGATCTCTCTCGGGGTGGATGCGATCATGACGGATCATCCCGATCGTTTAAGGCGATTGGTACCGCAAGCAAAGTAGAGGGAAGTATCGGTTGGAGTAGGGAAAAGCATATTGATGAGTAAGCAGGAGGTTAAAAAATGAAGATAGGTTGTCATATCAGTGTTGCTAAAGGATTGTATAAGGCATCGAAACGAGCGCATGAACTGGGCGCCGAGTCGTTTCAGGTTTTCACCAAAAATCCGCGGGGATTAAGACCCAAGAAGATCGATTACAAGGATGCGGAGAAGGGGTCTGAGTATTGTCGTGAACACGGCATAACCTTGGTGACACACACGCCCTATATCACCAATCTGTCTACGTATAAGGAAGATTTACACGAAGTGACGATTCGTTCGATAAAGGAAGATTTACATATTGCTGAGACCTATGGTGCGATAGGAGCCGTGGTTCATTGTGGGAAGCACACGGGTAAAGGGGAAGAATACGGAACGGAGCGTATGGTTGAAACCCTGAATAAAATCTTAAATGGCTATGAAGGCCAAACCAAGTTGTTACTAGAGAATACAGCGGGGCAAGGTTCTGAACTAGGTTTGAAAATCGAAGACTTGGTGAAGATACGCGAGGCGACCGATTATCCGGAAAAAATCGGGTTCTGTTTTGATACTTGCCATGGGTTTGCAGCCGGAGCCTGGGAAGAAAATTCTTTTGATGAGCTCGTAAAAACGATGAAAGAGACGGGGTATCTGGAGAGCTTAGTCGCTGTTCACTTTAATGATAGCAAGATGCCTTATAATAGTCGCAAAGACCGCCATGAAAAGATTGGACAAGGGGAGATTGGTGAGGCTGGACTGGCGAAGTTTTTGCGAAGTGATGCTTTTTCCGCGCAACCGATTATACTTGAAACCCCGGTGAAGGATGAAGCGGAGTACGAGGACGAGATTCGCTATTTACATGGGTTAAAGAAGTCGTCCTAAAGAAATAAAAAGAGAAGAGAGGAGGAAGAACTCCCTTGACAGAAATACATGAGTGGTTAAAGAGTTCCCCCTGGATTGCTTATCTGGTTATCTTCTTAGCAACCGTAGTCATTTATAAGGTGGCTTTCGCAAGAGAGTTGCCTCTACTGAAGTCGATTGTCGTCTACGTGGTATTGGCGATCGGCTGTTATTTCTTTATGATTATGTATCTGGTTATGAGTGCCCCTATTATTGAAATTCTACTGATCACCCTTGCACTCATCGTGATTGCTCGTTTGCGCATGGGTGGGTCCAAAAAGACAAATCGGGAGAAGCGTAGTGAGGGAGAATGATAGGAAGGGGAAGAGGTTGAGATGAAAATGGACGATGCGCTCTTAAACTGGCTTCAGATGAAAGTTGTGTGTGAAGCGAGGCCTCATGATCGTGCTGCAAAAGACACCGAACAGTTTTTTGTTAACCTATTGGAAGAGGATCACGGAGTCCAGTCAATACGAGTCGAAAGAGAAGCGTCTACCTTTCTTATCTCCTACGAGCACGAAGGGGAAGAGCAGACGAAGAGCTATCCATTTGAGTTGGCTGAGCAATTGCTACAGATGATACAGGCGGAACCGCGTTACAACGGGCAATAAAATTCCAGCTCTACTCAAGGAAGCAAGCTAAATACACAAAAAACCCTCCTAGGAACAAAGAGGGTTTTTCTTCCATTATGATCATTCAAATAGATAATTAGAGCATAGGGAGGAAGAGGGCGATTCTTCACTCATACATCCCTTTGGAGGAAGAATACGGAGCATCACTCCCGGTCTTGGCTTGCCTGCGTGCGATGGTCTTATAGGTGATGCGTTCATCGCACTGGGGGCAGAGGAACATGCGATGGGGATGTTTTTTCAGTCGTTGAGATTGTCTAGTACTTGGTGTGAAGGGGCGGTCACATAAAATGCAAGTGAGCTGCTCCATGGATCAAACTCCTTTGTTGTTATGGGTTAGGGGCCGAACCGTCAATAATGCTTTTTAATTCTCGGACCAAGTCGGTTAAGAAAGGAAGGTCTGAGAGTTGGGATAAAAGGATACTGAGTAAACTGATGACAATCGCCGTTCCGATGGTGAGTCCAAGCCCTCGGCTTAGACCAGCCAATAAATTAATCCAGATTACGCGTTTGGGATTGGTGTAATGAAAGAGCAGGTCTTGGACACGTGATTTTTCCATCCACATGGAGAGGTGATGGAGTTTTTGATTTAATTGATCGGTTTCCTCTAACAGCTTTTCGTTCTGTCTGATCCATTCGGGATACTCCGTCATTTTATTCGTTTTCATCATACATCGTTCCTTTCTGATTGGATTACTATACTAATACCCACTTTTTCACATCAACAGACGGATGGGGAAGGAAAAGTAGGGTATCGTAAGGAAGTCTGGTGAAAGGTAAGAGGAATCATCTTAAGTAAAACGAAGGGAGAATGCTTGATGTCTAACCAAGAAACAACCAAATTAGCGCGCCCTCTATTTAATAAGTTGCAACAAGAGGCGTATGTATTGCTCGCAACAGTGGAAAAGGAAACCGGAGCTCCACAAATGAATGCAATCTCTTGGGTGTATGCCCCTAATGATCAATGTATTCGCCTTGCGGTGCATGATGAATCACGCATTGTAGAAAACGTGAAAAGCAATCCGAAATTAGCCATTACCATGATTGCCGAAGGAACGACCTATGAGATTTCTTGTCGGGTGAAGGATGTGAAGGGACCTCTAGGAGAATGCAAAGTAAAGTTGGCGATGGTGGAAGCAGAAGTAGAGTCAGTAAGAGATGTGATGTTTTATGGCGCGAAGATGATCCAAGAGCCTCGCTTTGACAAGACATATGATAAAGAAGCGGCGGATAAACTGGACGAACAGGTATTGAGTGCATTAAAAGAAGGTTAGTTCACCTTGAGAGGAGCCCATTCCTTTTCATAAGGGGTGGGCTATAGCGCATAGAGAAGATAGTCCTCGCTCGTTTGGGAGTGGAGAAGGAGTGAATGAAAGTGGAAGTTACTATGTACCCATTGGGACCGTTAGCGACGAATTGTTATTTACTGTATGACGAGGAGAGCAGAGAAGCGATCCTGATCGACCCCGGAATGGGGCCGGAAAAAGTGATTAAAGAGATTGAAGAATTGCAATTACAGGTGCAAGCGATTCTCTTGACACACGCTCATTTTGATCACATCGGCGGGCTGGAAAGAGTGCGAGAGAAGACAGGAGCTCCTGTCTATATTCACGAAATAGAACGAGATTGGCTGACCGATGCAAACAGCAACGGATCGGGGATGTGGCCCGGCTTTTCACCGATCGAGTGCCAGCCGGCGGAGCACCTGTTGAAAGGGAACGAAGTCCTTACTTTCCTAGGGGAAAACATCAAGGTGCTATTAACACCGGGGCATTCGCCAGGCAGTGTGACATTCTATATAGAAGGGATTGGGGCGTTTAGTGGAGACGTCCTCTTTGCCGGCTCTATTGGTCGTACCGATCTCCCTGGGGGAAACCATGAAGTTCTGATGCGTTCGATCCACGAGCACCTGATGGAAATGCCAG
This sequence comes from Mechercharimyces mesophilus, assembly GCF_059818345.1. Lineage (NCBI taxonomy): Bacteria > Bacillati > Bacillota > Bacilli > Caryophanales > Thermoactinomycetaceae > Mechercharimyces > Mechercharimyces mesophilus. The sequence goes on from NZ_JCBAPH010000001.1 coordinate 530,761, forward strand.
AAGCAACGCCCGTTTATCCTGGTCATGGACCCCAGACGTCGGTTGGACAAGAACAAGCGACCAACCCTTTTTTAACAGGCATGATGGGTTAATAAATCAAGGAACGGAGAGGAGAAACAAGATGAGCCGACTAGATGAAATAATGGAGCATAATCAATCCTTTGTTCATGAAGAGCAGTACACACCGTATCAAACTTCGAAGTTTCCAGAGAAAAAGTTGGCAATCATCACCTGCATGGATGCCCGCTTGATCGAGTTATTACCACAAGCGATGAACTTGCGTAACGGTGATGCCAAGATTATCCGCAATGCGGGAGCGATTGTACGAAATCCGTTCGACCGTGTAACCAGCAGCCTCTTTGTTGCAATCTATGAATTAGGAGCAGAAGAAGTGTGTGTCGTGGGACATCACGATTGTGGGATGGGGGGAATTGAACCGACTCGAACAGTGGAGAAGATGGTAGAGCGGGGCATATCGCGCTCGACCATCGATACACTGGAACAGGCGGGTATGGAGTTGGAAGAATGGCTAGAAGGCTTTTCTTCGGTGGAGGAAAGTGTGCAAGCCAGTGTAGAAACCATCCGGCAACATCCGCTACTCCCTGCAGGAATACCCGTACATGGACTGGTGATTGATCCAGAGACGGGAAAGCTTGATCTTGTGACGAAGGGGTATTAGAGGACAAAGCATCTTAGAGACTGAGAGTAAGGCAGGAAACTGGAGGAGTATCTCCAGTTTCCTGCTTTTGTTTTTCATTAAATTGGAATTCCCTTATGGAGCGAATCCATAAAAAGTGAGGATGAAAACCATGTAAAAAATAAAGGAGAGAACCAGAGCGAATGGAAGAACGAATAGGGTGATTTTAAGAAGGGTGAGAGTGATCGACTTTTTTTCTTCGGCTGTATTCTTGTTCTGTTGATACTGCTTCCAGATGAACAATAGGATAGTGGAGAGAATAAACAGTAAAGCGAAAAGAGAGACCCAGTGAAATAATAGCTCAAATCCCATAAGCCTTTCTTTCCTGTCTAACTCTTCGGGTTGTATTTTAGTGAAGATAATCCCATAACGACCAACAAGAAAAATAATAGATAGTGTAATGTAATAGAGAAGCACGCGCTGTTGCAACTTGCTTTTGTTGCGAAACCACTTTAACATTATTTCTTCAAATCCTTTAGCTAGTAATCTGAACTACAAGGTATCATGATGAGCTTTTCCAGCAGAAATATCATCTTGCTAGAGAGTAAGAGAGTACTCCTTCCAAATTATTGCTATATCGTTTACTATCCTACCATATGTCGAAAGGGATAGTTAGCTGCAAGGGCTATTCCGCCATAAAAATGAACAATGGGAGATGGGAAAAATGAGAATCAAGCCGTTTCTACTGGGATTTATTCTTACCTATATCGTCATGAGCCTCCCCGCAATACTAGGAATAGGATATGTGATTGACTGGGTTCACGGAGCCACACTGTTACAAAAGATACAAGGGCATCTAATAGCGGGACTTACTGAGCACGTCTCTGTGAAAATCATGCTTTCATTTGTTACGGGAGTGATCTGTAGCCTTGTGCTATCGAGAAAAGGAAAGGGTTCTGCTAAAAAAGGTTCCGATCAGTGAAACGATATCAATAGAGTCCCCATTGTTGTGCTAGCATGAGTTGGATGACGATAATAGCAATGGTACCTAACCCCACCCAGACCATGTGTTTCAGAAGAGTAGCTTCCTGATCACGTAGTCCGCCCAGGGAGGCTCCTAAAACCACTTTGGCAGGATTGGCCATTAGAAGATGCGAGGAGCTTGTATTTTGTGCGTATGCCGCCAAATTTGCGGGTAAACCCAGTTGTTGGGCGGTACTCACTTGCATCTGTATGAGCATCGAGTTGGAACCCGTATTGCTCCCAACAAGAAAACCACCTAATCCTCCGATAAGGGGTGTAAGGTAGAGATAGACCGAGCCAAATGTTGCTGCGGCGGCTTGTGATACCACTGTAGTCATGCCGGATAAGGCCATGGTTTCGGCCATGATGACAAACAAAAGTGTAGAAGCAATGACGGGATACCAATAGTTCCATGTCTGAAGAGCGCTCTTTTTGATGGTCTCCAGCGGAATGCGAAACACCCATATCGTAAAAAGAGAAGTTAGAATCAGAAAAAATCCGGGCGAATAGAAGAGAGACAGGGTGAACTGATAGCTAGGTAGAGAAAGCGTACCAAAGGATTGTAAGAAGCCAGCTACTCCGGGTAGCAACCGAGAGAAAAGGAGCATGCCGATTAAGAAGAGATAAGGGCTGAGCAATCTCCATGTTCCTTGATTCGTATTTTCCTCCTGTATGAGGGTAGCTGCGGCCTCTGCTTGCGGAGTGGTCTTATCTTGGATGAAGGTAGACAAATAGATAAGTCCCATTTCCACACTTAAGGCACTAAGGGCACCAAATATCCCTGCTAGTTCTACGCCTACCCAAGTAGTAAAAGCCCACACGGATACTCCTAATGTAGCGGATGTTAACAAGGTTTCGAACCAGCGCCGTTTGAGTCCATTCCATCCACCTGCGAGCCAGCTCATCACAAGGGCAAAATAAATAAAGGTAGGAAGAGAAAGGAGAGCGGACCCCATTCCTAACTCTTGTGCGGACATTCCAGCTAAGTGAGCCCCGATGACAGTACCTGCTGCGAGTGAACCCCAAGGGACGGCTGTCAAGCTAATGAGTGAGAGAAGTGTGGCGCGATAGGGTGGGAAGCCGAGAGCAATCAAAATCGGACAGATCACGATCGCCGCGAGACCAAAGCCACTTGCAGACTCGACCAGGGGAGAAAAAGAGACAGCTAAGATAAGTACTTGTCGGACAGGATCGGTCGTCGATTGGGCGATTAAAGAGGCGAAGGAACGAATGACACCGTGTTCATTTAATAAGAGAAAAAGAAAAATACCGAATAATAAAAAATAAGCGACAGAAGAAGTAGTAAGGGCCCCTTTGATTAGGGGAATGCTCACATCATCAATGGCTAATTGAAAGGTGAGAAAGGCGATTAATAAGGCGAAAAGGCACCCTGCGAGACCGGCACGTACAATGGATTGACGCAAGAAGAAGAGCATAAATAGTACGAGCAAGATGGGGGAGATAGCCAGGATAAAGTGGAACAAATGTTTTCACTCCTTTTCTATGTAAATACAAGTTATCCAATCGGAATTATTTGTTATATTATCATATGTCGAAATTGGTTACAATCCAGAGTTAAGGAAAAAGATTCTTATAAAGGCACATGACCCAATCAATATTCCCTAAAGTCGATATAATAAATAGATGACGGATAAGGAGGTGAAGTTGTTACGGGAAGGGATTAGCCCGAAGCTAATGAGCTTTTTTCCGTAACAGGTGATGCAGACATCTGAATTATCGATCAACCAAGCGGTTAATTTGGGAGATGTCCCAAGTGATGGTGAGAGTATTCCCATGTTTAATTTAGCGACATTAAAGGGAAATGTACTGGTTGCTAATGGGTTGGCGACAGCGGTAGGTGCTCCTTTCGAAGTTAAGCGTGGGACAGCCGTCCTTGTTTTCGGGAGTGAAAAACTGTCTATATTGAATAATGGGTCTGGTCATGTTTTGCTGATGAACATTCCACCCGGCGAACAGATTTCAAACGATGTTGCTGTGGCTTTTGTGAACCCTGGGGAAAGTACATTATTTCATCCTGCTAAAGCGAGCGGTGCTTGATTTTGATTCTTTGAGCAATACTCGGATCGATGAATCGTGTTCGATAGAGACAAGCGAAGAAACTTTCATTCGTTCTTGAATCTACTCTATTAGAAACGTTTCGGCGCAGTTTTGCTCTCGATGAACAGACTCCTGAGTGGGCCTCGTTCATCTTTTTTGTGTTCTCCTTGATTGACAAACGTACTTAACTACTTTACAGTAGTAGTTATTATCTAAAAGCGTACCTTTTGATAGACAAAAAGTAGAAACCATTTGTCGCAAGATAGAACGAGGAAGGGAAGCCTTCGTCTTTTTTTATACCATCAACGATCTCACGGTAGAGGTTGTTGTTGGTTCTTTTATAGGTGGACTTTCTTCTCCTTTCGTGCGTCTTATGGGATGGCGAACTTTTTTGTCTAAGTAAAAGGGAAGATGAACGGTAGAATTTACTTCTTTCTGCACGTTTGTTTATGTCTTTTAGGGAGTGAAATATAAGGGGGGATCCGATGTGTATTTTCCAAGTATGACCGAGTTGCGGAAACTCGCACAAGAGTATGCGATGATTCCGATTGGCAAGAAACTGTTTGCCGATATGCAAACGCCCATTCGCTTGTACCAACGAGTGGCGAACCAACCCTATTCATTTTTACTGGAAAGCGCTGAAGGAGGGGAGCGTAGGGGCCGATGGTCATTTATTGGCACGGACCCTTTTTTGATTTTTCGCTCCCGCAAAGGCGTAGTGAGCGTGACTGAAGGGGATCAAACAGAAAAAATGAAATCGGATGAACCGATGAAGGTGTTAGAGGAGATTCTCGCTCGCTATCAGGCACCTCAACTGGAAGGCGCACCACCTTTTCTAGGTGGGGGTGTCGGTTATGTCGGTTTCGAAGCCGTAACAACATTTGAAGCGGTTGCACGTCCTGAGGGAGAAGATGATCCTGATGTGGATGATGTACACGTGGTTTTTTGTGATCGGTTGATGATCTATGATCACTTGAAGCAAGACTTAACCTTAGTCATCAACCTACACGTTCCGCCACAAGTGGATGAAGCGACACTGACTGCCAAGATAGAAAAAACGAAAAAAGAGATTGAAGCGTGGATCGAAGAGTTGCAAATTCCCGACAGGGAGTCGGCGTCGGTCTCTTCTATCCATCCGTTGGATGTTGTGCTGGACGAGGCACGTGTACGTTCCAATACGACCAAGGAAGCCTATTGTCAGGTGGTGGAGCAAGCCAAAGAGCATATTCGCCGAGGCGATATCTTTCAGATTGTTCCTTCCCAGCGGTGGACGTGGGAGGATGCACCTTCTTCTCTCGAGGTGTATCGAGTGCTAAGAACTCTTAACCCCTCTCCCTATATGTATCACCTTTCGCTAGGGGAAGAGAAGGTAGTGGGCACCTCACCTGAGATGCTGGTGCGTGTGACCGATGGCTTGATGGAGACAAGGCCGATTGCAGGCACTCGTCCACGTGGAGCAAATGAAGCCGAGGATGCTAGACTGGCGCAAGAGCTTTTAGCGGATGAGAAAGAGCGGGCCGAGCATGTGATGCTTCTTGATCTCGGTCGCAACGATATCGGACGGGTGGCACGTTATGGTTCAGTCAAAGTGACGGAAGAGATGCAAATTGAGAAATATTCGCACGTCATGCACATGGTTTCGCATGTGACCGGAGAGTTGGCAGAAGAGAACACAGCGATGGATGCCTTTACGGCCTGCTTTCCAGCAGGAACGGTAAGTGGTGCACCTAAAGTGAAAGCGATGGAATTGATCGGGAAGATGGAACCCGGTCCGCGTGGAACCTATGCGGGCGCTATTGGTTACTTTTCTTTTTCGGGCAATCTGGACAGCTGTATTGCGATTCGAACCCTTCACTTTAAAGGAGGACAAGCCACCATCCAAGCGGGCGGTGGTGTCGTTGCAGACTCGGTACCGGAGAAAGAATACGAGGAGTCCTGTAATAAGGCACGTGGCATGATTCGTGCGCTCCAAGTCGCAGAACACTTATTTCACACGGGTGAACTACATGGGAGGAAAGAGAAATGATCCAGCAAACACTATCAAAAATGGTCAGCGGACACGATTTATCACGCGAGGAAGCAAGTCGACTGATGGCGACCATGATGGAAGGGGATCTGACTCCCTCTCAGGCGGGTGCAGCATTGACAGCCTTGCGTATGAAAGGAGAAACCGTAGAGGAATTAGCCGGCTTAGCAGCGGCTATGCGTGATAAAGCCCTTCGTCTGACTGGTGTAGATGAAGATGCGGTCGATACGTGTGGTACGGGAGGCGATGGCGGTAGGACATTTAATGTATCTACCACAGCCGCCATTGTCGCGGCGGCCGCCGGCGTCAAAGTGGCTAAACACGGCAACCGAGCCGTCTCGGGAAAGAGCGGAAGCGCGGATGTCTTGGAGGCATTGGGTGTCGATATTGGTCTCTCGGAGAAAGAGGCGGCCCGTGCCTTGCAAACGACAGGAATTTGCTTCCTCTTCGCTCCTCTCTTTCATCAAGCGATTAAGCATGTGATGCCAACAAGGAAAGAGCTCGGTTTTCGTACTAGCTTTAACTTGCTCGGACCGCTCGCCAACCCAGCTGGGGTGAAACGGCAATTGGTGGGGGTATTTGATCCGGCATTAACCGAACCGGTGGCGCAAGCTCTGCTGGCTTTGGGAGCAAAGCATGTCATGGTGGTTGCCGGGATGGACGGCATTGATGAGATCTCCGTCACCGCAGAAACGAAGATCTCGGAAGGGAAAAATGGTGAAGTATCCACCTATACGGTGACTCCTGAAGAATTAGGGTTAAAACGTTCCAGCTTAGCCGATCTAGCGGGAGGCGATGCGGAAATGAACGCAGATCTGGCACGTCAAGTTTTACAGGGTGAGCATGGAGCGAAACGAGATGTGGTTCTAGCCAATGCAGGTGCTGTCATTGAGCTTGCCGGGCTGGCCCATGATATTCAAGCAGGAATCACGATGGCGGCGGAAGCGATCGATTCCGGCCGTGCTATGGAGAAACTAAACCAGATGGTACAAGGTAAATTCCGCGACGAGGAGGGGATCTCTCATGTTTCTTGAACGGATTGCTAAGGTAAAGCAAGAAGAGATCACCCACTTAAAAGAGCGACTTCCCCAGGAAGAAGAGGCGCGTGTCGCCTCCCTTCCTCCTTGTCGTTCGCTGGCAGCGGTTATCAAACGGACAGATGAGCGTCCGGCGATCATTGCCGAAGTAAAACCCGCATCGCCTTCGCGTGGGGTGATTCAGGAACAGGTCGATCCGGTGGCGATTGCCACACAATATGAAGCAGGCGGTGCGGCGGCCATTTCCGTGCTGACGGATCGTTCCTTTTTTCAGGCTGACGCCAAAAACTTAGAGTTGGTCAAAAAAACGGTTGCACTGCCCGTTCTGCGCAAGGACTTTATTCTAGATGAACGGCAAATATTGGAAAGTCGCCTCTTGGGAGCGGATGCGATTCTTCTTATTGCGACACTACTAGAAGAAGAAAGATTGATTCAGCTAACACAGGCGGCGCACTCCCTTGGCTTGGAAGTATTGCTGGAAATCCATGAGGAGACAGAAATTGCTCGTGCGGTTGCAGCCAAGCCGGATGTTATCGGTGTGAACAATCGGAACCTCTCTACATTTACGACGGACCTTGCTCAGACTGAGCGGCTACGTCCGCAACTCCCTTCTTCTCTCCCGATTATCGGTGAGAGTGGCATCCACTCGCTTGCCGATTACGAACGGTTAGCTTCTGCCAAGGTGGACGGTGTACTCATTGGTGAGTACCTCATGCGGCAGGCAGATCCGGCTTCTACCTTGCGCGAGCTAAGGGGGCAATCGGTTTGAGGACAAAAATTAAGCTGTGTGGCCTGCAACGTCTGCAAGATGTGGACATTTGTGCCTCTCTTGATATCGATGCGGCCGGTTTTATACTCGTTCCCAATCGCAAACGGACCGTTACACCGCAGGATGCGGCAACGTTGACGAAGCGCTTACCCTCTTCCATTGTCAAAGTGGGTGTGATGAAAAATCCGACAGTGGCTGAGGCGAGCCGTTGGCTGGCTGACGCCACGTTCGATCAGATTCAGCTTCACGGAGAGGAATCGGCGGAGCAATGTCGGCAGTTGTATGAACAGCTAGGTGTCCCCTTGATCAAAGTGATTCGTATGGACAAAGGTGAAAGTACTCTGGATGTAGGAGCCTACGCCCCCTATGTGGAAAAGGTTTTACTCGATTCCGGCGTTGGCGGAATGGGTCAATCCTTTTCATGGGAAGGCATTCCCGAGTTTGCGAATCCTTGGCGTGCGCAGGGGGTCGATGTATGGGTGGCTGGTGGTCTCACTCCAGAAAATGTGGGCCAACTAGTGGGGACTTATGCGCCAGATGGGGTAGATGTCTCCAGCGGGATTGAGCAGAATGGCAGCAAAGATCGTCGGATGATGGAGCAGTTTGTGGAGAGGGTGAGAAGCTATGACAAGCAAACAGCGCAGTAAACAGAATGAAGGGTTGAAGGGCCGTTTTGGTGCATTTGGCGGTCGCTTTGTACCTGAGACATTAATGAATGCATTAGATGAACTGGAAGCGGGTTATCACCAAGCGATAGCGGATAAAGGATTCCGCCAGGAGTTGGACACTCTGCTAGAAGAGTACTCGGGTCGCTCGACCCCTCTGACCTTTGCTCCGCAGTTGACGAAGCATGCGGGTGGTGCTCGTATTTATCTCAAGCGGGAAGATCTCAATCATACGGGTGCACATAAGATAAACAATACGCTCGGGCAAGGGCTACTCGCCAAGTGGATGGGCAAAAAGAAATTGATCGCCGAAACAGGAGCGGGCCAACATGGAGTAGCATCGGCTACCGTGGCTGCTCTTTTTGGAATGGAATGCAAAGTTTTTATGGGAGAAGAAGATGTCCGACGGCAGAAGTTAAACGTTTTTCGCATGGAGCTCTTGGGAGCGGAAGTGATTCCCGTCACATCGGGAACACGCACTCTAAAGGATGCGACCAATGAAGCGATCCGCTACTGGGTGAGCCACGTAGATGATACTTTCTATCTCATCGGTTCTGTGGTGGGACCACATCCATACCCCACTATGGTACGTGATTTTCAGCGCGTTATCGGGGATGAAACGCGGGCGCAGGTACTAGCGAAAGAAGGGAAACTCCCCCACGATGTGATTGCATGTGTAGGTGGTGGCAGCAATGCGATTGGCATGTTTACGCCATTTGTAGAAGATGAAGAAGTGCGCCTACATGGGGTTGAAGCTGCTGGTCATGGGGTAGAGACCGATCAGCACGCTGCTACCTTGACGAAAGGGAGACCTGGCGTGATCCATGGTTCACTTACCTATCTTCTGCAAGATGAGCATGGACAGATCTCTCCTCCGCATTCGATTTCGGCAGGTCTAGACTATCCTGGAGTAGGACCGGAACATGCCTATTTAAAAGATAGTGGCCGTGTTCGTTATACCACAGCAACCGATGAAGAGGCACTGGATGCTGTGCAATTGCTGTCTCAGAAAGAAGGAATCCTGCCAGCACTTGAATCTGCCCACGCGGTAGCTGAAGGGGTGCGTATTGCTGCGCAACGCGCACCCGACGAAATCGTCGTCATCTGTCTCTCTGGGCGTGGCGATAAAGACGTAGAGTCCATTCGTGCGGGACTGGAGAGGAGAGAAGGATGAATCGTATTGAACAGTCATTTCAAAAAGCAGGACGAAAGGTAATTCCCTTCGTAACCGCAGGTGATCCCAATCGAGAGGCGAGCCTGCAATTGATTCAATTGTTGGATCAAGAAGGAGCGTGTGCCATCGAATTGGGCGTTCCGTATTCCGATCCGTTGGCCGATGGACCTGTGATTCAGGATGCATCGGCGCGTGCATTGTCAGCGGGCATGACCCTAAGTGGGGTGTTGGAACTTGCACAAGCGGCGCGTGAACGTGGGGTGAAGGCACCTCTTATTCTGTTTTCCTATATTAATCCCCTTCTCCAATTTGGCTTGCACGAACTCGTGAAACAAGCGAAAAATCACGGGTTGGATGGTTTTATCGTACCGGATCTTCCTTACGAGGAAAGCGAGGAATTGCGCCAGTTGGCCGACGAGGCTGACTTATGTCTCATTCCCCTTGTCGCTCCCACTTCAGAGGAACGGGTGCAAAAAATTGCAGAGACCGCGCGCGGATTTGTGTATTGCGTCTCTTCACTGGGTACGACCGGTACCCGCGCTTCTTTCGCCAGCAGTGTCGATTCTTTTTTACAAACGGTAAGGGAAGTATCAAAGGTGCCGACGGCGGTTGGATTTGGCATCTCCAATAGGGAGCATGTGGATCGCTTCTTACAACAAGCGGATGCAGTTGTTGTTGGAAGTGCGCTGGTCCGACAGATAGAGCAACGTGCGGCTGTGTTGACAAAAGAAGAGAATGCGGAAACCGCTTGGGAAGAGATTCGACAATTCTTTCGCGCGTTAGTGGCAGATGACCATGAGAAATAACAACGGTGTATCACACTCATCCAAGTCGTTAAAAGCGGTGGTTTTAGGAATTGGTCTTATCGGAGGGTCGCTGGCACTCTGTTTAAAAGAGCGGACCGACCTGATTGTTGAAGGGTATGATGCGGTGAGCGAAAGCCTCGTGGTGGCAGAGTCTCTCGGTGTGATCGACCGGGGGCATACCCAGCTTGCGCCCGCTGTTCAAGATGCGGACTTTATTTTCCTTGCTACTCCAGTAAGGGCTTCTAAAGAGTTACTGACACAGTTGGATAGCATGCCTCTAAAAGGAGGATGCATCATCTCCGATGTAGGCAGTACAAAGCAAGAGATCGTGCAGCATGCAAACGTGTTGCCACAGTTGAGAAACCGCTTCATCGGAGGTCATCCGATGGCCGGTTCCCATCGGACCGGTGTACAAGCGGCACATGCGCTTCTCTTTGAAAATGCCTACTTTGTTTTGACGCCACTTCCTCATATTCCATTGGCACACGTAGGGGCATTATCGCGCCTTCTGGAAGAAGCCACGCGTGCCAAATTGGTGATGATGGCCCCTGCTCATCACGATCGGGTGGTGGGAGCCATCAGCCATTTGCCTCACATCATTGCCTCGGGATTGGTGGAACAGGTAGATCATTATAATGAAGAGAATGAGTGGTTTCATCGCTTGGCTGCAGGAGGATTTCGCGATTTAACGCGTGTGGCGGCAGCTGACCCTGTTATGTGGCGTGATATCCTTTTATCCAATCAAGAGCCCCTGCTCAACTTGATGGATGATTGGTTGGAGGAGATGAAGGGGATTCGCTCGGCGATTGCTACAGGGGATGCCGACGGAATTGAATCCTTCTTTGCTCAGGCTAAATCCTCACGCGAACGTTTGCCTGAACGAAAACGCGGAGCCTTACCTGCGGTGTACGAATGTTATCTCGATGTGCCCGATCGCTTAGGCATGATCGCTGAAGTGTCTCAGCTGCTTGCAAAGGAAGAAGTAAACATCCAGAACATCGGAGTGATGGAAAACCGCGAGGATCGTGAGGGAGTGATGAGGCTGGTTTTTGCGAAGGAACAAGCGCTCAATCGAGCCCTCTCCGTCTTGCGAAACCATGGATATCCGGTCTATGATGGTGAAGATAAGAAAGAAAACAAATGAGGCGATGTTGATGCAAAAAATCCAACTCAAACCGCCAAGGCGTCTGCAAGGAGAGGTGACGGTGCCGGGAGACAAGTCGATCTCCCATCGTGCCGTCATGTTTGGTGCCATCGCCAATGGCACGACCCGTGTGGAAGGTTTTTTACCTGGTGCCGATTGCCGGCAGACGGTAGACTGTTTCAGACGCATGGGTGTAGCGATTCGGCAGGAATCAGAAACGTCCCTTATTATTGAAGGAAAAGGATGGCGGGGATTGACGGAACCTGCTTCCTTTTTGGACGTGGGGAACTCTGGTACCACCATTCGCCTTTTGGTCGGTATCTTAGCAGGTTGTTCTTTTTACTCTGCGGTACAGGGAGATGAGTCGATCGGCCGTCGGCCGATGGACCGCGTAATCCGTCCACTACGCCAAATGGGTGCGCAGGTAGATGGGCGAGCAGGTGGTCGTTATACGCCTCTGGGAATTCGGGGAAGCGAACTGACGGGAATCGATTATGAAAGTCCGGTGGCCAGTGGACAAGTAAAGTCGTGTCTCCTGTTAGCCGGTTTACAAGCAGAAGGTGTGACGCGTATAAGCGAACCATCGCTGTCGCGGGATCATACCGAGCGGATGCTTCCCAGTTTTGGCATCGATCTCACGGTGGAGGAAGGCGCAGTAGCGGTTAAGGGAGGACAAGAGTTGACGGCAACCGAAGTACAGGTACCGGGAGATATCTCCTCTGCCGCCTTTGTGTTAGTAGCCGCCCTCCTTGTACCGAAGAGTACGATAACGATTCGCAGCGTCGGGCTAAACCCGACACGAACGGGCATCTTGGATGCCTTGCAGGCGATGGGAGCGGAGCTGACCATTGTCGAAACGGCGACCCACTGCGGAGAACCAGTAGGAGATATCACCGTTCATCCGTCCGAGCTGAAAGGGACACCTATCGGGGGAGAACTTATTCCGCGCCTCATTGACGAAATCCCGATTCTTGCGCTACTGGCAACACAAGCAACAGGGCGGACGCTCATCACGGATGCAGCGGAATTAAAGGTAAAAGAGACGAACCGCATTCGGTCCACTGCGACGGAATTAATAAAACTCGGAGCGCAAGTGGAGGAGACCGAAGATGGACTGGTCATCGAAGGACCCACACCGCTGACGGGAAACACCTGTGATAGTCATGGCGATCACCGCATTGGCATGATGGCGGCTGTCGCTGGTCTGATTGCCACTGGTGGAGTAACAGTGGAAAATGCAGAGGCGATCGATGTTTCCTTCCCGGGGTTTGTGGAAGTTTTTCAGCAGTTGATGCTTGATTGATGAAGGCTCTACAAAGAGAATCGCACTCTTTGGCTATACTGGGAGTAGATGTTTTCTTTGTATAGAGGGAATAGCAGGCAACAAAAAAACCGTACCTTAGAGGGTGCGGTTTTTTCGTGTGCAAGCCGTTTACTGTAAATATGTGCGACAGCAAAAGTGCTGGCACATCTTCTTGAACGAGGTGCCCCGCATGGACGTAAGAAGAGTAAGGTTTTGAAGAGGCACAAATCTCCCGTTACCGCTCGCTCTCATGGGCTACTATACAATAACAATAAAATGTTCATTTGAACATTGAAATGAGTTTCCTCCTTATGCTACACTACAATCAAATAAACATAAGAATGAATCGAGGAGAAGGCATGGCATCTACCAAGAATAATCCTAAGCAACAGAAAGAAACGTGTGATGTGGTTTGTTACGACGAAGCAAAAGTGAAGCGATTAAAAGGACTGGATTGGAACCTTGGAGGGGTATCTAGTATCTTCAAAGCGTTGGGAGATGATACGCGCCTCCAGATCGCCTATATGTTAGCAGAGGAGGGAGAGTGTTGCGTCTGTGATGTCGCCAATGTATTGCAAACATCGATCGCAACCGCTTCTCACCATCTTCGCCTCCTGAAAAACCATGGCTTGGCGAAGTCGCGCAAGGAGGGGAAATGGGTATTCTATTCTCTGGACGATGACCATGTAATCACCATGATTCAGATGGCGCTGGAACATGCGAAAGAGGGGAAGAGTCATGAGTAGCACATACAAATTAGAAAATTTATCTTGCGCTCACTGCGCTCGTAAGTTTGAAGATAATGTGAAGGACATCTCTGGTGTCAAGGACGCTACGGTTTACTTTGGTTCGCTCAAATTGCGAGTCGAAGGAAAGGCTACCTTAAAAGAGTTGAACGAAGCAGGGAAATTTGATGGAATCAAAGTGGTGGAAGCGGAGAAAGCAACAGAAGGATCACAAAAAAAGAAATGGGATATGACCCGTACCCGCGTCCTCTTATCTATGTTGTTTCTTCTTATTGGTGCTTGGGCGGATTGGACTGGACAGATAGGTAGTGCAACAAGCGTATGGTTTTATGGAGTGGCAGCGCTGACGGGTGGCTATACGATGTTTCTCCGCGGATTGCGCAATCTACCGCGTCTCCAATTTGATATGAACGTCCTGATGACGATTGCTGTAACGGGGGCGGCCTTGATCGGTGAATGGCGGGAAGGAGCGGTCGTCGCTCTCCTGTTTGCCATTAGTGAAATGCTAGAGAAAGCCTCGATGGATCGCGCTCGTCGCTCGATTCGCTCTGTCATGGATCTTGCACCACGGACCGCACTGGTTGTAAAAGATGGAAAAGAAGTGAGCCTTCCCGTAGAAGAGATTGAAGTGGGAGATATCGTGCGGGTGCGTCCAGGCGAGAAAATCCCGATGGATGGAATGGTTCGCTCTGGTAAAAGCATGGTGAACCAAGCGGCGATTACGGGTGAATCGGTCCCTGTAGCGAAAGAGATAGATGACGAAGTGTTTGCAGGAACGTTGAATCAGCGTGGTTCGCTCGAGGTGGTTGTTACGAAGCGTGTAGAAGATACAACCATCGCGAAGATCATTCGCTTGGTGGAAGAATCGCAAGCGCAACAAGCACCTGCTCAAGCTTTTGTCGACCGGTTTGCGCGCTGGTATACCCCGCTGGTTATGGGGCTAGCGCTTGCGATTGCCATACTACCGCCACTTTTATTGGCGACGAGCTGGGAAGAATGGATTTATCGTGCCCTTACCCTGTTGGTCGTCGCTTGTCCATGTGCTTTGGTTATTTCCACACCCGTGACGATTTTGTCAGCGATCGGTAACGCTGCCAAGCAAGGTGTCTTGGTTAAAGGGGGCGTTTATCTAGAACAAGTAGCTAACTTACGTGCGCTCGCCTTTGATAAAACGGGAACCCTCACCCATGGTGAGCCCGAAGTGACAGATCGCGTTCTCTATGCCGACATGGATGAGAAGACATTGATCCAGCGTGCCGCCTCGGTGGAACGGTACTCCGAACACCCCTTGGCGCGAGCGGTTCTCCATGATGCGAAACATCATGATTACCCGCTATTGGCAAGTCGGAACTTTGAGGCGTTTACGGGTAAAGGAGCACGTGCGGAAGTAGATGGGGAGGAAGTCTACGTAGGTAGCTTGGCACTCTTCGAATCTTTCGGTTGTGTCGATGAAGAGATGAGGGTAAGAGCCTCTCAGTTACGCGATCAAGGAAAAACAGTGATTATGGTTGGTACGCCTCTACAGGTAGAGGGAATGCTTGGTTTAGCGGATCGCTTGCGTGAAGAAAGTAAGTCCATGGTGCAATCTCTCCATCAAGCGGGCATCGCCGATCTAGCGATGCTGACGGGGGATCATCAAGATACCGCCAAAGCCATTTCCCAGCAGGTAGGAATTGGTCATGTGTATGCCGAATTATTACCTGATGAGAAAGTGGAACAAGTGCACGCTCTCATCAAAAAGCATCAGCGTGTAGGGATGATCGGGGATGGTGTCAACGACGCTCCTGCTTTGTCGACAGCTACAGTAGGCATCGCCATGGGAGCGGCTGGATCGGATACAGCGTTGGAAACCGCCGATATTGTCTTGATGGGGGATGATTTGTCCCGTCTACCTTTTACCATTCGCTTAGGAAAAAAAGCGATGCGGGTTGTGAAGCAGAATATAACCTTTGCTCTCGTGACCAAGCTGTTAGCCGTTTTACTCGTTTTCCCAGGCATTCTCACCTTGTGGATTGCGATTGCCGCCGATATGGGAGCGACCCTACTCGTTACGCTGAATGGAATGAGACTCTTTCGGTCTAAGTGAGGAGGGATGATGAAGGGTATTTGTTTAGAGATAGATCTATCCTTCTTGCTGAAATTCACCACCCACTTCAAGCGAGGCTCAAGTGGGTGGTGAATTTCAGTTCGGCGATAGCCGAAAGGCTCTTGTTTGAGAGCGCCCTCTATGATATATTCAGAATTAACTAGAAAAAAGGTTGTTATATAAATGAAATTAGATAGCAATAATCATTCAGCCTTCAGTCTCACTTATCACTTGGTTCTTGTCATTAAATACCGAAGAAAAGGAATCAATGATCCATTATCAGAGAGAGCTAGGCAAATGTTCGTTCATATCGGTAGCAAGTATCCTATTACCTTACTAGAATGGAACCATGATCATGATCCTGTCCATGTGTTGTTTAAAGCCCACCCGAAAACAGAATTGTCAACGTTTATTAACGCTTATAAGAGTGCGAGTTCTCGTGTGATCAAAAAAGAGTTTCCCCATGTAAGAAAGGAATGATGGAAAGCGTATTTTTGGTCAAGAAGTTTTTGTTTGTTCACAACGGGTGGAGCGCCGTTGGACGTGATCAAAAGTTCTATTCAGAATCAAGGGAAAAAGGGAGGGGATAAGATGCACAAGGCGTTTAAGTTCCGTTTGTATCCAACCAAGGAACAAACGACGCTCATGAACAAATCCATTGGCTCTAGTCGTTTTGTATTCAATCACTTTCTTGCCAAATCCCACGAAGAATACAAAGAGTCTGGTAAAAGATTAACGTACACCGCTTCCGTGAAGCTCCTTACGGAATTGAAAAAACAGTTTGATTGGTTAAAAGAAGTGGATGCTCACGCCCTGCAATCTTCTCTTAGAAACCTCGATGATGCGTTTGGGCGATTTTTCAAGAAACAAAACGAGCGACCCCGCTTTAAAAGTAAACGGAACATGGTTCAATCCTACACAACCAAGATTGAAAAGAAGAATCAGCGTCCTCGTGTCAGTATCGTCGCCAATCGAATCAAGCTACCTAAGCTAGGATGGGTGAGGTTTGCCAAGTCCCGCGAGGTAAAAGGACGCATTCTTTCGGCTACCATCCGTCGCAGTCCATCAGGCAAGTACTTTGTATCCGTCCTGTGCGAGGTGAACCAAAGCCCTTATGCTCCTGTCAATCCCAATCAATCGGTTGGGGTGGATCTTGGTCTCAAGGATTTCGCTATCCTTACCGATGGGACGAAAGTCAAGCCTTCTGCGTATTTCCGCCACTATGAAAAACAGTTGGCGAAGGCACAGCGCATCATGAGTCGTCGAACCAAAGGTAGTTCCAACTGGCACAAAGCGAGAATCAAAGTGGCTCGCATCCACGAACAGATCACGAACGCCCGCCATGATTTCTTACATAAGCTGTCTTCCAAGCTGATACGTGAAAACCAAACGATTTGCATCGAAGACCTACAGGTAAAAAACATGGTGAAGAACCGCAAGTTGGCGAAGTCTATCACCGATGCTTCGTGGTCGGAGTTTGTCGCCATGCTCGAGTATAAAGCCAAGTGGTATGGGAGAACGGTCATGAAGGTAGGGAAATCCTACCCCTCCAGTCAGCTATGCTCTTCCTGTGGCTACCGAAACAAGGAGGTGAAAAACCTCAATCTAAGGGAGTGGACATGTCCAGCGTGTCGCACCCATCATGACCGAGACATCAACGCCTCCCTGAACATCTTGAAAGAAGGATTAAGGATTCTTGCCGTTGGGACGACGGTGTAAGCTTGGAATCGATCCTGTCACTAGATGGGAGCTCCCAAGAATCCCGCACCTCTTAGCGTAGCGTAGGTGGGGGAGGTTCAATTAACTACAAGGAGGATGACATCATGGTTCAGTCCATTAGCAATACGTTTACATTAAGTAATCAGGTGGAGATGCCTGCCCTGGGCTTGGGTGTTTGGAAAATGAAAGGGAAGACCGTCGACGATTCCATTCATACCGCTCTCCAGTCAGGGTATCGGCACATCGATACAGCAACGATATACAAAAATGAAGAGGAAGTGGGGCGGGCCATACGAGAGTCAACCATTCCACGAGAAAAGCTCTTTATTACTACGAAAGTGTGGAACGAAGATCAAGGGTATGCTTCTACGCGTGAAGCATTTGAGCGAAGCTTAAAAAACCTTGGTTTGGATACTATCGATTTATACCTTATCCACTGGCCGGTCGCAGGAAAGTATAAAGATACGTGGAGAGCACTTGAAGATTTGTACAAAGAGAAGAAAGTTCGTGCGATTGGGGTAAGTAATTTTCAAATAGAGCACCTTGAGGATTTGATACAAGATAGCAATGTGAAGCCGATGGTGAACCAGGTGGAGTGCCATCCCTATCTCACACAGAAACCATTGTTATCTTACTGCCGGGAGCATGACATTCAACTAGAAGCTTGGAGTCCTCTTATGCAAGGGGATATCGTCAACGTTCCTGTGATCCGTCAGTTGGCGGAAAAGCATCAGAAAACACCAGCGCAAATTGCCCTTCGTTGGAACCTACAACATGGTGTGGTTGTCATTCCGAAATCGAGTAACAAAAAAAGAATCGATGAAAATGCAGACCTCTTTGATTTTCAGTTGTCTCCTGATGATATGAATCAATTGGACAACTTGAATCAGGATAAGCGTTATGGTCCGGATCCCGATAACTTCGATTTTTAGTTTATGATAGAGTGTAAAAAGAAATGAAGCTGCAGTTGGAGGTAGGCGAAGACGCTTGCCTCCGTCTTTTATGTTTTGCACGAAAGTTTGTGTTAAGCATGCCATAAGGAGTTTTGGGCATTTTGGACGTCTTTGTAAAAAAAATTTGTTTCAATTTATACCCTACTAGGGTATAGTATAAATAATTACTTTCCAGGAGGTTGACATGAGTGAAGAGAGAGCAAAATTACTTCAGCGCTTAAAGCGTGTAGAAGGTCAAGTGCGCGGTGTTCACAAGATGGTGGAAGAAGACCGCTACTGCATGGATATACTGATTCAGTTGGCAGCGATTAAATCAGCAACGAATCGCATTGGCTTGTCTTTGCTGGAAGAGCATACAAAGAGTTGTTTGACACACGCGATTCAATCGGGAGAAGGAGAAGCTTCTATTGATGAAATGATGAATGTTTTACGCTCGTTTGTAAAGTGAAACCATTAGAGAGGAGGAAAAAATGATGAATCGTGATTCGAAGCGGTCAATCGCTTTACCGATAGAGGGGATGACCTGTGCGGCCTGTTCCAATCGGATTGAAAAAAGCTTAGCAAAAATGGAGGGGGTCCAAGATGCACATGTAAATCTGACGACGGAAAAAGCGAACGTAACCTTGAATGAAGAAAAGGTAAGTCTGGAGGATTTGACGGAGAAGGTAAAGGACCTCGGTTATGACGTCAAGCAAGAAACGATCGAATTAACCATCGATGGGATGACCTGTGCTGCCTGTGCGACACGAATTGAAAAAGGACTCAACCAGTTATCAGGAGTAATGGAGGCGCAAGTCAACTTCGCAACGCACCAAGCGAGAGTCCAGTATATCTCAGGAATGGTAACAGAAGATTCCCTCGTGGCAAAGGTAGCTGACTTAGGATATGAAGCCTCTCTGCGAAACCAGGAGCAAACAACAGGTGACGAAGATCCAACTAAGAAAGAGAAACGTCGATTTTGGTTATCTGCGGTGTTGTCCCTGCCACTATTATGGGCGATGATCGGCATGTGGGTTCCCTTTTTAAAGGTGGATATCCTGCATAATGGTTGGGTGCAATGGGCTTTGGCTACCCCTGTACAGTTTTACGCGGGCGGTGCATTTTATCGCGGGGCATATAAAGCGCTGAAGAATGGTTCGGCTAATATGGATGTACTCGTGGCATTAGGAACATCTGCTGCTTATTTTTACAGTGTATACGTAGTGTTAAGTGGAGGAGACCATTTATACTTTGAGTCGGCCGCGATCATTATCACTTTAGTCTTATTAGGGAAGTGGTTAGAAGCAAGGGCACGTAACCAAACATCGGAAGCGATCAAAAAGTTAGTTGGGCTACGAGCCAAGACCGCCCGCGTGATTCGAGAAGATAAGGAAGAAGAAATTCCGATAGAAGATGTTGTGGTAGGGGATTTGATTCGTGTTAAACCAGGGGAGAAGATTGCTGTTGATGGAATAGTCGAAACCGGTGAGTCGGCTGTCGATGAATCGATGCTTACCGGTGAAAGTGTTCCCGTAGATAAGAAGGTGGGCGATGAAGTAATTGGTGCGACCATCAATCAGAATGGGAGTCTTACCTTCCGTACGACCAAAGTGGGCAAAGAGACCGTCTTAGCTCAAATCGTGCAGATTGTAGAGGAAGCACAGGGAGAAAAAGCTCCTATTCAGCGAATGGCTGACCGGATCTCGGGCATTTTTGTCCCGATTGTAGTCGGGATTGCTCTCTTTACTTTCCTCTTATGGATTCTTTTCTTGGCTCCAGGAGATGTGGAGACGGCCCTGGTCAATATGACAGCGGTGCTGGTGATCGCCTGTCCTTGCGCGCTCGGTTTGGCTACCCCCACCTCGATTATGGTTGGAACGGGCAAAGGAGCAGGGCATGGGATCTTATTTAAAGGAGGAGCTCATCTCGAACAAACTCACTTAATTGATGCGATTGTACTGGATAAGACCGGCACGATCACCTATGGGGAACCCGTGCTAACGGATATTATCTCACTGACGGATTGGGATGAAGATCACATTCTGCAATGGGCCGCTTCACTGGAGAAGATGTCGGAACATCCGCTCGCGACGGCAGTGGTAGAGGGAGCGGAGTCCCGGGGTATCGAACTAATGGAAGTAACGAACTTCACTTCCATTACGGGAAATGGGATTAGAGGCACCGTCGCTGGAAAAGAAGGTTGGATTGGGACTCGCTGGTTGATGAATGAACAAGGAATTAGGATGGGCGAACACGAAGAGAGGATGGCCTTACTAGAAAATGAAGGCAAGACAGCGATGCTGGTTGCAGTGGATGGTGAGCTGATTGGTATCGTGGCGGTAGCGGATACGGTAAAAGAGACGTCCAAGAAGGCAGTAGAGAAGTTGCAGAGTATGGGCATCGAAGTGTGGATGGTATCAGGAGACAACGAACGCACGGCGCGTGCGATCGCTCGCGAGGTGGGGATTGAACACGTCCGCTCTGAGGTGAAGCCAGCAGGGAAGGTAGACGAGATTCATCAGTTACAAAAACAAGGGCACCGCGTCGCGATGGTGGGTGATGGGATCAACGACGCACCTGCTCTAGCAGCCGCCGATATTGGAATGGCAATGGGTACGGGGACGGATATAGCTGTAGAGACAGCCGATGTTACCCTGATGCGAGGAGATCTACGTGTGATCCCATCCGCGATCCACTTAAGCCAGATAACGATGCGAAACATTAAGCAAAATCTCTTCTGGGCGCTCTTTTACAACGCCATCGGCATCCCGATTGCCGCGGCAGGCTTACTTGCCCCATGGGTAGCGGCAGGCGCGATGGCATTTAGCTCCGTCTCTGTGGTTACGAATGCCTTACGATTAAAAGGGGTTAAACTGGACGAAGAAAAATAGCCAATATCATTTTATGAAAAGGGGTTTTCAGCAATGGAACAGCGAACATTGGCAGTACAAGGAATGAGTTGTGACCACTGCAAGCGGGCAGTGCAAGGAGCATTAGAAAAGCTGAATGGAGTGAAAGAAGCGAAAGTGGAGGTAGACAAAGGGGTGGCGACGGTCACCTATGATCCCGATACGGTGACAGAAAAAGAGATGAAAGAAGCCATTGAAGAGCAAGGATATGAGGTAGAGTAGTATAAAAGAGTGGCTCCCCTCTTCTAAGCAAAGATAGGAGTAAAACAAGGAAGAGATATTTTTTCGAGATAGCAACGAACAGGAAAAAGAACTGGCGAAGCCGCCAGTCCTTTTTTATATATTTTTTCAAAAGTAGCCTATTCGTCATTGTTTTCCCTCTGGAACCCTGTGTATCTTGCCCTCCCTGAGACGAGAATCGCGGACCTTAGCCCATTCATTGTGTTCTCTTTCGTCATCGAGCTCTGCGAGGGTCTTGTTATTGATATCCTCTGACGCCCAGTTCACCTTATCATTTTCTAAGCGATCGATCAGGAGGTGTAAGTCTTCCTTCCGCTTTCCCATCTGAATCACTCCTTACCTATATGATACCCGATGCTTTCACAGGAAAAGGAAGTACTTCACTAAGAAGGCCTTTACATCATAGGATACAGCAACAAGGTAGGGAGGGAAGTTAGATGATAGTAAATGGAATGGAGAGGAATGTAAAAAAGCGGCTCTTTTCTCGTGGAAGCGGAAAGGAAGGACTACCCTATTATGAAGCGAAGATAGGGGGAATCCATTATCTTTTTCAACAGGGAGGCGTCTTACTGACACTAGATGGGTCTCCTGAACTGCATTTACGCTGGATGGATGCGGATAACGATGTCATCCCACAGGGGATCAAACAGTATGATGAATGCGGAGAGATTTTTGAGCAAGTCCTATACGAAGAAGTATGGCCAGGAATGGATATCGTTTTTTATGGAATCGAGCAACGATTAAAATATGATATCGTTGTGCGTCCAGGAGCGGATCTGAAAACCATACATTTCGAATACGAAGGTGGAAAAGAGGTCCGCCTCACGGAAGATAAAGACTTACTTGTCTATACGGGGCGAGGTGTTTTACGGGAAGAGAAACCTGTCAGTTTTCAATGGAAGAGGGGGAAGAGAAGAACGATCCCAACCCATTTTCTCCTCCATGATGATGGTTCTTTTGGCTTTCAGATAGGAGAAGCGTACGATCCCACAGAGAGACTCTGGATTGATCCAGTGGTCTTCTACTCTACTTATTTGGGAGGAAGTGCTTATGATTTAGGGAATGGCATTACCGTGGACGATCAACGGAATGCTTATGTAACGGGGACAACAACATCGTCTGACTTTCCAGTTACCACGGGTGTCTTCCAAACGTTATCCACTGGGGCATCGGATGTGTTTGTTTCTAAATTAAATAGATCAGGTAGCTCGCTTCTTTACTCTACTTTTTTGGGTGGGAGTAGCGTAGATGCGGGGAATGACATTGGTCTTGATGCTACGCGAAATGTGTATGTGACAGGGCTTACGGAATCGACTAACTTCCCAGTTACTGCAGGCGCTTTCCAAACGATTTTATCGGGCACAACCGACGCTTTTGTAACTAAGCTGAATGCGGATGGGACTTCCCTTTTCTATTCCACCTATATGAATGGATCTGGCGGGGCAGCTGGGGAAGGGATCGTAGTCAATGACGATCAAAGTGCCATTGTCACTGGATTCACCAATTCATCTGATTTTCCGGTCACCATGGGTGCCTTTCAAACGGTATATGCTGGGTCAACGGATGCCTTTGTGATAAAGGTGAATGCGGCAGGGTCTTCTCTCGTGTATTCGACCTTCTTAGGAGGTAGCGGTGTTGACCTTGGCTTTGGCATTAAGGCGGACGGTCAAGGGAATGCCTTCGTGACGGGGCAGACGAGTTCAACCGATTTTCCGGTGAGTGCCGGTGCATTGCAAACCATCTTCGGAGGAGGATCGGACGCGTTTGTCACAAAGTTAAACCCTACGGGCTCAACGCAGATTTACTCCACCTTCGTCGGAGGAAGTTCTTTCGATGGTGGGGAGGCGATCGACTTAGATGGGGCGGGTAATGCCTATATTACTGGAAATACGAGTTCGACCAACTTTCCTACAACCAATAATGCCTTTCAACCAACGTTTCCGCCTGGCGCGGTAGAGTCAGCCTTCGTAAGTAGACTAAACAAAAGCGGAAGTGCCCTGGCCTATTCCACTTTTTTGACTGGAGATACTGGACTCAGCGCTGGACTGGGCATTGCAGTTGATTCTTTTGGTAATGCTTGGGTTACAGGGACGACCGATTCCACCACCTTTCCTGTTACTTCCGACGCGTTTCAAGATAGCCTGGGCGGAATATTAGATGTTTTTATCTCGCAGGTGAGTTTCTCGGGTCAAGGCCTTCTATTCTCCTCTTATCTTGGCGGAAGTATTGTGGATGTTGGGTTCGCCGTAGCCGCTGACAATAGCGGAAGCGCTTATATTACAGGGGGAACAGATTCATCAGATTTTCCAACAACATCCCTTGCTTTTCAAACCCAATTTGGTAGTGGTATTGTCGATGGCTTTGTCACAAAAGTAGGATCGCTCACCTCGATTGGTCCAACAGGCCCAACGGGAGCTACTGGACCGACAGGTACTCTAGGAGCTACCGGTCCTCGTGGACCAAGAGGACGGCGCGGACCACGCGGGCCAAGGGGAGCGAGAGGGGCGAGTGAAACGGGAGAAGGGTAGTGGAAGAGGAGAATAAGAAACTGCTAGCTCCACGTCAATAAGATTTAATGGCAGGGCTTTGATAAGAGGAAAGAGAGTCTATCTCTTTTCTTTTTTGATTTCTCACCACTTATTCACAAATATTTGTGGGACAAACGATATAATAATAGGAGTATGATCATCGTGCGCCTTGGTTTACAATGGAGACGATTCATGAAGAAAGGGAGGTGGCGCTGGTGCGTTCACGCAATCTGGTGATTGCAGTGGTATTGGTGGTAGCTGCTGCACTTTCGTTGTGGCAAGGACTGGGTTCGGATGGGTCGGATGAGAACGAACCAAGTACGAACACTTCTTCTACTGAGAAGGTAGAGGAAGGAGGCCAATCTGAGGAAGCGGAGACGACATCACAAGACAAGGCAGGGAATGTAGGGACGAGAGTAGGAGAACAAGCCCCTTCTTTTGCTTTAAATACATTGGATGGCAAAACGGTTGAGTTGGAGTCAGGTAAGCCGGCGCTGATCAACTTTTGGGCGACCTGGTGCGGGTATTGCAAGAAAGAGATGCCCTACATGCAGGAAGCTTACGAGAAATATAAAGAGAAAGCCAACTTTATGATGGTGAATTGGACGTCGAGTGATTCAAAAGAAGATGTGCAGGAGTATATAGAAAAGACAGGGTATACCTTTCCAGTCCTCCTTGACGAAACAGGAGAAGCGGTACAACTGTATCAGGTGCAAGCGACACCGATCACCTATATGGTAGACAAGGATGGTAAAATTAACGAGAAAATTGTAGGCGAAATGTCGCGTGAAGATATTTTCCGAATGATTGAAGATACGTTAAAGCAGTGAGGAGCGTAGAGAATGGGAGAAATTACAATATGGCTGGCTTTTGGAGCAGGGGTGCTCTCTTTTATCTCCCCCTGCTGTTTTCCTCTTTACCCTTCTTACCTTTCCTATATTACGGGTATGTCTGTGAGCCAACTCTCTGATCGATCCGGGCAAACAAAAGAGATGCAACGGGCGATGTTGTTACACACCCTCTTCTTTATTTTTGGATTTTCGATTGTCTTTTTTGCTATCGGATTTTTTTTCACCTGGATTGGTGGAGCATTTATTCAGTATGAATCACTGATTCGGATGCTGGGTGGGGTGTTAATCGTCGCTATGGGTCTGTTTATGATGGGCATCTTTCAACCTCAGTTCCTTATTCATGAGCGTCGGTTTGAAGTGACCAAAAAGCCGATGGGATACCTCGGTTCAACATTGGTGGGAATTGCTTTTGCTGCAGGTTGGACACCGTGTGTAGGTCCCATTTTGTCGGTGGTGTTGGCAATGGCAGCTTCAGACCCAAGTCGGGGAATTTTGTATACAGTGGTGTACATTTTAGGATTCGCCGTTCCTTTTTTCGTCATGGCCTTTTTTGTGGGAAGAGCTCGTTGGATCTTAAAATATTCCGGCCAAGTGATGAAAGTGGGCGGTGCAATTATGGTCATTTTTGGAGTTTTACTCTACTTTGATCAGATGACCGTGATTACGCAATGGTTTACCAATCTAATGGGTGGATTTCAAGGGTTTTAGTAGTAATAGGGAAGGTTAAAGGAAGGAAAGGGAATGGATCATGAAGAAACAGACACGTTATTGGGTAAGACGCATCACAATGATCTTACTGATCCTGATGGTCGGATTTGCGATATACTTAACCATGCAAGAAGGAGGGCAAGAAAAGCCGAAAGCAGGCGATAAAGCTCCAGAAATTGTCCTCGATACGGTGAACGGAGAGCAAGGGAAGCTAAGTGACCTGCAAGGGAAGTATGTGCTTCTAAATTTTTGGGCGAGCTGGTGCGCCCCTTGTAAAGAAGAAATGCCGGCACTGGAAAATACTTATAAGCGTTATCAGGAGGAAGATGTCGTCGTTGTTGGTGTAAATCTCGAAGAATCCAAAGTAGCTGTATCTAGCTTTGTCCGGCAGTACGATCTTACTTTCCCCATTTGGATGGATGTCAATAAAGTCATATCGAAAAAGTACGTCGTGGGCAACCTGCCTTCTACACTTTTTATATTACCAGATGGAACAATTCACCGCCGGCATGAAGGCGCGATGACAGAATCGCAAATGGAGATATGGATTCACGATATGATGGAAGAGTATGAGCAAAAATAAGAAATCCCATGGAAGGAGCAAAAGTAAATGAATAAACCCTATCAAGATATTGAAGCAAGCAAGTTAGGTGCCGCTGATCAAGAGCTGAAAAAATACACCTTGGTAGATGTGCGAACAGAGGAAGAGTTTGCTGAAGGGCACATTCCAGCAAGCCTTCATATCCCCGTTGATCAATTGGAAGAACGATTAGACGAGCTACAGTCGTATCGTAACCACGATCTCCTATTGATTTGTCGTAGTGGCAGACGAAGCGAAATGGCAGCTTATTACCTCGCGGAACAAGGCTTCTCCTCTCTCTTTAACTTAAAGGGTGGTATGCTGGAATGGACCGGTCCGGTGGAATAGAGATTTTTAGCAATACCACGCTACCATGGTTGTGTTAAATGCTCTTTTCATATGAGGCGAATTTTACCCTGTTCCAGTTGAAAAAAGTCGCCTTCATCTAGAAGGGTGTAGATTCAAGATTTCCAGTCTGAGAGTCACACTGATATGGTTTTATCTGGATTTTATTAAATGTCTGTGAACCTCCCGGGTTTTTTGCAAGATTGGAGGTTCACAGACATTTGGCTTGGTATGAGGTGGAAAAGCCGTTGGTGCTGTGGTACTGTGAAGAAGGGTTTGAATTGTATCCATGCTGGAATTGAAACCCATTCACCCACTTTGATGTTCATGCTTGTCACCTCCTCGTTTGAATTGTATCCATGCTGGAATTGAAACACATAACCCGAAAATACATACTATTCCGAGTGATAGGGAGGTTAATCCATGCACCCCGAGCACACCCT
This sequence comes from Mechercharimyces mesophilus, assembly GCF_059818345.1. NCBI lineage: Bacteria > Bacillati > Bacillota > Bacilli > Caryophanales > Thermoactinomycetaceae > Mechercharimyces > Mechercharimyces mesophilus. The sequence goes on from NZ_JCBAPH010000001.1 coordinate 557,490, forward strand.
TCTTAAAGAACAAATCAAAAAAGAGATTCAATCCTCCCCGACACAAGCGATTCCCTTCACACGTTATATGGAACTGGCTTTATATCATCCTTTGTGGGGATACTATCAGCAAGAGCGGACGAAGATTGGCCGAGAGGGTGACTTTTATACTAGTCCCGCAGTGGGCTCTGTCTTTGGTCGTGTATTGGCACGAGCGCTTTCTCAATTGAAGGAAGAGAGATGGAGCGGAGAAGAGTGGACGGTATTGGAGCTGGGGGCAGGAGATGGGCGGTTAGCTGAACAATTAATGGGAGCATGGCAAGAGCAGGGAGATGGGCCTGCTGTCTATTATTTGCTGGATACGAGTCACGACCACCAAAATCGGCAACATAAACGGTTAGATTCCAGTGAGCACCTCCGTCCATGTCAGTGGGTGGAGAGGATAGAAGAGGTTTCGCGAGACCTCCCTACGATAGTGATTAGCAATGAATTTTTTGATGCACTCCCTACAGCGCGTGTACGTCAGCGGAATGGAGCTTGGGAAGAGCAGATGGTGACAGTGGAAAGTGACGGGGATTCTTTCGTAGAACGATATTCGCTTCTTACTCCTCAGGAAGTCACGATATACGACCGTTACTTTCAACAATTGGATTATAGGTTACTTCGGGAACAAGTGGTAGAGGTCTCTTTAGGTTCGCGCGCATGGCTTGAGAAGATAGGGAGCCATTTCGCAAGATCCCTATTGGTGACGATCGACTACGGGGGAGAGACAGCAGAGGTTTATTCACCTGCACGGATGGAGGGAAGCTTACGTTGTTTTTCTCATCATCAGGTACACGACGAAGTATTTCGCTCTCCAGGAGCAGATGATATCACCTATGATGTTAATTTTAGTGCATTAAAAAGGTGGGGTGAAAAAGCGGGGTGGGAGGTTGTTTCCTACGAGACACAATCCTCTTTTCTCATAAGACAAGGGATCTTAGACGAGATCAGGAATCTCTCACTAGACCGAGACCCCTTTAGTCAAGAAGCTCGTCAGTTGCGATCGATTAAGCAACTTATTCTACCAGAAGCGATGGGTGAAAGGTTTAAAGTGCTGATTCAAAGCAGGAACGAAATTCTATAATAAAAAAGACTCCCTCACGGGAGCTTTTTAGTGCATAAAGAAGTAGGAATAGGTGACCATCCCTATAAAGGTGATAATCATGTAGGCGTGAAACAGGTACATATAGGTTCGTTCAGTAAAACGCATATAACCAAGAATCACGAAGATAGCGGTTTCTACTAAGAAGAGAATAGCAAGCACATTCATTCCGCCTGCGAGGAACATAAGCGCGATGGCAAATGTCCAAAATCCTAAGACACGAAACATTTTATCCAATGGTTTTCACCCCTTTTGACATTATGTAGCGATAAATATCCGTTTATCCTTTAGCATCCCAATATCGACCGGAATGATACCCATCGTTATGATACCATAAAACAGGGATAAGCCAAAAGACGATTTTCAAGGCAATTTCTTGACAGAAAGGGAAGGAACCAATGGAGACCATTAAAATGGATAGAAAAAATGGGGTTGGATGGATTACATTTAACCGTCCGCATGTACGAAACGCAGTGAATCAAAAGATGGTGGATGAGCTGGAGCAAGCATTAGATATCTACCAAGCAGATCCACAAATAAAAGCAGTTGTCTTAACAGGGGATGATCGTACCTTTCTCTCTGGTGGAGATTTAAACGAGTTTCACGAGAAAGAGAGTTACGAGGAAATCTACCCTGTGATGTGGCAGATGAATCAGTGCTTAGATAAACTGCAAAACATGGACAAGCTAACGGTGGCAGCAGTGGATGGGACAGCAATTGGAGGCGGATGTGAGGTGGCGGTAAGTTGCGACTTAATTTTTGCTACTGAGCAGGCCTCGTTTGGCTTTGTGCAAGTTCACCTGGCTATTACCACTGGCTGGGGAGGTGGCAGCCGGCTGGTGCAAAAAATTGGCTATAGCAAGGCGCTCCCGCTCTTGTTGGGAGGCGAGCGGTTGGCTAGTGAACAAGCAGAAACGTTGGGCTTGGCGGATCGCATCATCGCAAGCAAGGACTTTTCTTCTTCTGTGCAAGAAGAAGCGGAGCGATTAACCACAGCCCCTCTTCCTGTCATTCAGTCCTATCTGAAAGTAGCGCAGGCTGCAAGAGATGGGAAGGTGCAACGAGAAGATTGTCGTCAGGAGAGTGAGTTTTGTTCCCGGTTATGGGAATCTGAAGAGCATCGGCAAGCGGTCAACGCTTTCTTACAGAAGAAAACAAAGCGACACAAAGTGTAAAGCTACTTGGTTTATGCTAGGGTAGTCCTTACAAGTTTGCAACGGGTAGCATTCACCCCATTCATGGGAACAACCAAAAAAATCGCCATCATCATTGACTTGAAAGAAACCTTGTACGCCTACTAATAGAGGCATTTAGAGTACGGGATTGTCTATCAACTACCTCCTCACCCACTTACGTGTGTATAAGGAAAGTGAAATTGGGATATAAAAAATAGTAGTCCCATATACTACGTTTTATATCTCTAGCATACAGATAAAACAACGTGAGTTATTTTCAAGAGGAAATAGGAGGTCCGATGATGGTTGCGAAGAGACAAGATGCATGGACATCGGAAGACGATCTTGTGTTAGCAGAGGTTACCTTGCGCCATATAAGAGAAGGAAGTACCCAGCTACTCGCATTTGAAGAGGTAGCAGAAAAGCTAGGGCGAACACCGGCTGCATGCGGTTTCCGTTGGAACAGCTATGTACGCAAAAAATATGATGCAGCGATTCAGATTGCCAAATCACAACGGCAAAAGAATGCGCAATCACGAGGCAGGTCTTCTCGTGTCACGTTCACGGATGAGTTTGGTAAAGAAGAAAGTTTGTCCATCGATTCGATCATTCGTTTTTTGCGTCACTACAAGCATGAATTACGAGAGATGAAAAGCTATCAGGAAAGATTGGAAAGGGATTTAAATGAGCGTGAAGAACGTATTTCTCGTTTGGAAGTTGAAAATAGTGAAATGCGTGGCCGCTTAGATAACGTAGAGACCGATTATCAGGTGGTAAACGACGATTACAGAGCCTTGATTCAAATCATGGACCGTGCACGTAAGATGGCATTCCTCGAAGAGCAGGAAGCGGATCACCTAAAATCAAAATTTCGTATGGATTCGAATGGAAACTTAGAAAGAGTGGATAAATAGCGGGGATGACCCACCAAGGACTTGGGTGGGTTATTTCATGTTTTGGAGCATGAATAGGGCACCTTGAGAAAAGGTTAGGTTGGGAAGCGCAAGAAAAGATGAGTTTGCAGGACTTCCCTTGGATAGCGTAGAAGAGGCGGAATCACTCTGAATCAAAAGAATTTCTTAAGCGAGGGTGGAGACCCAGAGAGTGATCCCCGTCCTATATTCAAAACCCCATATGATTCATTTTTACGAACCCATCCTCTGGGGACACAGGTGAAGCAGTTCCTCTCAGAGGAGTGAATGGGTCCTCTCTCTATCCGGATCATCCATTTAGATCTCTTTTAGTTTGACTCCCTCAGGTAACCAAACATAAGGGTTTTCGCCACGATCACGCACCGGGTCATAGTTGACAGGAGTGAACCCCATTTTGACCCAGAAATCATCAGAACCGCGTCGCGCATTTGTTTTGATCGGTTTCCCTAAGCTTTTGGCGTGCTCAATCAACGCCGTACCATAATCTTGGTCCCGATAAGGGGGAAGAACCTCTAACTTCCACAGTTCGAAGTAATCGTGTGCCGGTTCAAAAAAGGGATCGTATTTTTTATCAATGGGATACAAACTGATGCGGGCGATGAGCTTACCCTCATGATGAATTCCCCAAAAAGGCGAGTTGCTATTGTTTTCAATTAGGTTGGCCTGTAGATCTTCCAACATAGAAAGTTCTTGTAGGCCGTACTCTTGAAACTTTCGGAACTCTTCTAAGGTTTTGTAGTTGATTTTGAGACGTTCTACTTGCATGTGGATGGAACCCTCCTCTATGTGTCCAACCTTCATTTTCATTATAACATGACTAAGTAGGAGGAGCGTAATTTTCTCTAACTGACAGAGGCAAGCAGGAAAAACGAATAATTTGTCGAATTTTTCTCATGTGAACGTCAATAGCCAATATTGCAATAGGTGAATGATTATTTTTAGATGGGAAGGGAGAACATATATGGCGATACAGAAAGTCCTCATAGCGAATCGAGGCGAGATTGCGCGCCGAATCATACGAACATGTAGAAAGGTTGGTATAGAGGTTGTAGCGGTCTATTCGGATGCCGATAAGGATATGCCTTATGTCCAGGAGGCGGATATAGCCGTTCACATTGGACCACCTCCAGTAAAGCAAAGCTACCTACATATCGATGCCATTTTAAAAGCGGCTCGAGAAACAGGGGCGGACGCCATTCATCCTGGTTATGGTCTTCTCTCTGAGAATGCTTCTTTTGCAGAAGCGGTTCGCGATGCAGGTCTTCTCTTTATTGGACCGACAGCGGAAGTGATCGCACAGATGGGAGAAAAGGTGGTGGCACGTCGCCTGATGGAAGAGGCAGGCGTTCCGGTCGTTCCTGGTACGGAGGGGATTGAATCGGTAGAGCAAGCTCTGACGGAAGCGACCCGCATTGGTTATCCGCTCATGGTGAAAGCGAGCAGTGGCGGGGGCGGGATTGGTATGGTAGTGGCCAAAACAGAAGAGGAGCTACTAAAACAATTGCCCTCTGTTAAGGCCAAAGCGGAAGCCTATTTTGGGGATGGAACCTTATTTCTTGAGCGATATATTGAGGAGCCACGGCACGTGGAAGTACAAATATTGGGAGATGATCAGGGGAACCTTCTCCACTTGTTTGAGCGTGAATGTTCGGTACAGCGACGCAATCAGAAGGTGATCGAAGAGAGCTTATCTCCTTCCATTCAAGAAGATACACGTCAACGTTTGTTTGATGCGGCTCTGCAAGCCGGCAAAGCAGTCAATTATACGAGCGCAGGAACAGTAGAATTTATGGTAGATAAGGATGAAAACATTTATTTTCTAGAGATGAACACGCGTTTACAGGTGGAACATCCTGTAACAGAGGCTGTGACGGGGTATGACCTGGTTTACTGGCAACTAAAAATCGCGCAAGGCGAGCCACTAACCATGCGACAAGATCAGGTGCAAGCAAGTGGACATGCTATTGAATATCGTATTTACGCTGAGAACCCACAAACCTTGTTTCCATCACCAGGACAGATTGCGCGCCTTTCTTATCCAGCAGGGGAAGGGATTCGCATCGATGCGGGGGTGGAGGAAGGGAATAGTGTCTCTCCTTTTTATGACCCGATGATTGCTAAGTGCATTGTAAGCGGTTCCAATCGAGCGGAAGCGCTTCAGCGAAGTACCGATGCACTTGCCTCGATCCAAATAGAAGGAATTAAAACCAATATTCCTCTTCTCCTACGGGTGCTAGAAACAGAAGCGTTTCAGGTGGGCAAGGTAGACACCCAGTTTCTTGAGCGTTTGTTGAAGTCTTGATGGAGAAGGATTATGGTAGTCGTTCGCTAATATAGGTAAGAAGAGGGTACGTAACGATCGCATGATGAGAGGATGAAGAGAATGAAGCAAATTCAAGCATCGATGGCAGGGACCGTTTTTAAAATCTTAGTCGCGGAAGGGGAAGAAGTGAAAGCGGGCCAAGAAGTGATTATCTTAGAGTCGATGAAGATGGAAGTACCCATCGCCGCCGAACAAGATGGGGTGGTCAAAGAAGTGAAAGTAGAGAATGGTTCTTTTGTGGGAGAAGGAGATATCCTCATCGTGATTGCATGATGACAGAGCGAACAGGAGGGGACGAATGAAGGACAGCGTTAAAATCGTAGAGGTGGGATTGCGGGATGGACTACAAAATGAGGCGATATTTATACCGACTGCGCGCAAACGCGCACTGATCCAACAATTAGTAGAAGCAGGTCTAAAGCAGTTGGAAGTAACCTCTTTTGTTCATCCCAAATGGATTCCCGCCCTAAAGGATGCGGGCGAATTGGCATCTTCTTTGCCAGAGCGTAGCGATGTCTGCTATCGTGCCTTGGTTCCCAATATGAAAGGGTTGGAGCGGACGGAAGGGACCCGTATCGATGAAATCGCGGTATTTCTCTCTGCAAGCGAGACCCATAATCGCAAAAATGTGAATCAAACGATTTCAGAATCGCTACTGAGTCTGCGAGAAGTGATTACAAGCGCACAGGATCAAGGGAAAAAGGTTCGTGGATACGTCTCTACCGTTTTTGGTTGTCCCTATGAGGGCGAAGTTTCACTGAAGCGAGTGAGTGAAATTTGTGAACAGCTATTATCGTATGGTGTCTACGAGATCTCCCTCGGGGATACCATTGGGGTGGCCGTTCCCAAACAAGTCAAGCAAGTGTTACAAACACTAAAAGCGGATTTTCCCATCAGCCAAATGGCGGGTCATTTTCATGACACGCGCGGGATGGCCGTGGTTAATAGCTATGTTGCTCTGGAAGAGGGAATTCGCACCTTGGATACAGCCTTTGGTGGCTTAGGAGGATGTCCGTATGCGCCCGGGGCAGCCGGCAATATGGCAACGGAGGACCTCGTTTATTTGCTAGAAGGTAACGGCATCGATACTGGAGTAAATCTAGAAGCATTGTGCGAGATTAGCGCTTCCTTGCAAACCGATCTACAAAAAACATTGCCCTCCAAAGTATTACAAAGTGTGTTGGCTCAGAGCTGAATGAAAGTTTTATTTTAAAATTAGCCAAATATTCTCTTCTAATGTCTAATTTCTACAAGAGACAGAAAGGGGCTATCCATGAACACGATTGAATGGGAACGAAGAGAAGGAATATCAGTGATTACTCTCCAGCGACCGGAAGTGAATAATGCACTCAACCTACCTACCTTACAGGAACTACGTGAGGTTTTTGCTGAGCTGTATTATTCCAAAGCGACACGAGCGGTCATTCTGACGGGAAGCGGTTCTTCCTTTTGTGCAGGAGCCGATTTGAAAGAGCGACGCGGGATGTCCCCAGATCAAGTGCGTCACTATGTTCAAACGATCCGGGAAACATTTCATGAGATCGCCCAACTACCGAAGCCTGTCTTTGCAGCAGTGAATGGATGGGCGCTGGGAGGAGGAATGGAGTTGGCGCTGGCCGCCGATATCCGAATCGCTTCCGAGAAAGCGCTTTTTGGTTTGACTGAGACCTCTTTAGGGATTATTCCGGGAGCGGGTGGGACCCAACGTCTCCCGCGACTGGTAGGGAGTGCGATCGCAAAAGAAATGATCTTTACCGCCAAAAGAATCGGGGCAGAAGAAGCTCATCACATCGGATTAGTGACACAGGTGACACCAGCGGAAGAATTATTGCCTCGTGCCCTGTCGTTGGCGGAAATGATCTCTGACAACGCTCCATTGGCAGTGGCTCAAGCCAAATCGGCTATTGACCAAGGGATGGAAGTAGATATTCACACGGGACTGATGTTGGAAGCGAAATCATATGAAGCACTCATACCAACCAAAGATCGCATAGAAGGGCTACAATCTTTTCGAGAGAAACGAAAACCGATCTATCTAGGAGAATGAGGAGAGGATTTCTATGAACAAAGATACGCAATCAACCTTACACCAGAGGCGTGAACAAATAGAAAGTGGGGGAGCTCCCAAGTATCATGAACGTTTAAAGCAACAAGAGAAGTTGTTTGTAAGAGATCGTCTGCAAATGTTATTTGATGAAGAGAGCTTTGTGGAAGACGGTTTGTTTGCCAACGCGAATGAAGCGTCTCTGCCGGCTGACGGGGTAGTAACGGCGATCGGCAAGATTCATGGGCAAAAGGTATGTGTGATGGCCAATGACTCTACGGTAAAAGCGGGATCATGGGGAGCACGTACAGTAGAGAAGATTATCCGTATTCAAGAGACGGCAGAACGTCTGGGTGTTCCGATGCTTTACTTGGTGGATTCGGCAGGCGCACGGATTACGGATCAGATTGAAATGTTTCCTGGTCGACGTGGGGCCGGACGTATTTTTTATAACCAAGTGAAACTCTCGGGTAACATCCCGCAAATCTGTCTGCTGTTTGGTCCATCCGCAGCTGGAGGAGCCTATATTCCGGCTTTTTGTGATGTGGTGATTATGGTTGATCAAAATGCCAGTATGTACCTCGGATCGCCTCGCATGGCGGAAATGGTGATTGGAGAAAAGGTATCACTAGAGGAAATGGGAGGAGCCCGCATGCACTGTACGCAGAGTGGATGTGGGGACGTCTTAGCGGAATCAGAAGAGGAAGCCATTGCGCTGGCGCGAACCTACCTTTCTTATTTCCCAGGAAACCATCGTCACCCGTCGCCTGTTATCGAAGCGAAGCATCCTTCTTCATCAGCCCGACCGATTGCCGATATTGTTCCTGATCATCAGAATATGCCTTTTGACATGATGGAAGTGATTGATTCTTTGATAGATGAGGACTCCTTTTTTGAGATGAAGAAGTTGTTTGCTCCGGAGCTTATCACAGGCTTTGCTCGAATGGACGGGAAAGCCGTCGGCATTGTCGCCAATCAGTCTAAAGTAAAAGGAGGCGTCCTCTTTACCGATACGGCAGACAAAGCTGCCCGTTTTATCACTTTGTGCGATGCGTTTCAGATTCCCCTGCTCTTTTTAGCTGACGTGCCTGGGTTTATGATTGGAACTCAGGTTGAGAGGAGCGGGATTATTCGACACGGGGCCAAAATGATAGCTGCCATGTCGGAAGCCACGGTTCCCAAAATCTCAGTCATCGTACGAAAAGCTTATGGCGCCGGTTTGTACGCGATGGCAGGTCCTGCTTTTGAACCAGATTGTTGTCTTGCCCTTCCGACGGCACAGATTGCCGTAATGGGGCCTGAGGCAGCTGTCAATGCCGTGTATAGCAATCACATTGCAGCCCTCGAAGGAGAGGAGCGCACACAATTTATTACGCAGAAGAGAGCCGAGTATATGGAAGATATCGATATCTATCGACTCGCCGCGGAATTAATCGTGGATGATATTGTTGCTCCTGATGCGTTGCGAACAGAGTTGATCGCTCGTTTAGTAGCCTATGAAGGAAAAGAGACCGCGTTTGCTAAAAGAAAGCATCCGGTCTATCCCGTGTAACCTTCTTCAAAGCCCTGTGCTTCGTCATTAGGGCTAGAAAAGAAGGAGTGCTTCGGGTTAGAAAGAAAGAGGGATAGATTGATGATGGGACATGCCCTCTCTGTCTTTCAGATGGACCTTAGTAGGTGAGAGGGTGTAGATTACGGGGCCGGCAAAAAATGTCGGCTCTCTTTCTTTAGATAAAGGATTGTTCATATTGCATCTAGCGGGGAAGTGAAATAGGATGGAGGGAGAATAAAGCGAGGTGAGAGCGTGAACATTGGAGTATGGGGAGGAGGAGCACTGGGGTTACTGTGGAGTACCCGTATACAGGAGCTCCAACGCAGTACCGTTCTCATCACACGGACGCACGAACAAGCAAAGCTCATTCAGCAACAAGGGATACAGTTACGCACCCTGACGGGGGAAGAGAAGCGAGTCTGGGTCGATGTGAGGGTGGATCCAGCGGTAGAGGCAGACCATGGCCAGTTAGAGGACATGCCCGTGTTTGATTGCTTGTTCGTCACTTTGAAGCAATTCCATCTGCCACTTGTCGCAGAGCGGATCTTGGCCCATACCCATAAGGAGACTGTGCTTGTTCTGTGGCAAAATGGATTGGGACAAGAAACCTATTTTCATCAGGCTCCTTCCCCGCATGTATGCGCTGCTGTTACGACGGAAGGTGCCTTGCGGAAGCAAGGGAACCAAGTATGGCACACAGGAGCGGGGTTCTCCAGAGTGGGTCCAATGGTAGCCGATCGCCCGCTACCGGACTGGTTTATTCCATTTATCGAGCAATGTCGTGAGGCTTCTTATCCTATCAATTACGAGCCACTGATTCGGTCGCGTATGTGGGAAAAAGTGATGATTAATAGTGTCATCAATCCGCTGACAACATTGCTTGAGGAACCCAATGGGTTTTTAACTCGTCTTCCTATGAATGAAGTGATGGAGCTCATCTTACGAGAAGCAATGCAAGTGGCTGAAGCAGAAGGGATCGAGGTTTCGACGATGGAAGAGATGAAAGCAAAAGTAGAGAGCGTGTATACGAAGACCGCACGGAATACCTCCTCTATGTTGCAAGATCGGCAGGCGGGTCGTTCGACAGAAGTGGAAGCCATTAATGGGGCATTGGTCTCTTACGGGCAGCAACATGGCATCTCTACTCCTGTCAATGAACTATTGGTCCACTTGATTAAGGGGGTAGAAGAGAAGAGAAAGTAATGGGCAAACACCAGACCTTAGGAAACAGAAAGGAGAGAAAGAGATGGGAGCAAAAAAGGCACTGCCAATGGAAACCTATATTATTGCTTTGTTTGTTAGTGTATTAGACTTGTCTATGATCGCTCCCTTGCTGACCTCCTTACAAGATACATTTTCCCTTTCGCTGAAGTGGAGTGCGTGGGCACTTGCTCTTCATCTAGCCGTCTTTTCGGTGTCGCTATTATTGATGGAGATGGGAACGGCAGTGATAGGGAAAAAGAAATGGTTTGTGCTCTCTCTTGTCTGGTTTGCCCTCGGTGCCCTTTTGGCAAGCGTCAGCACAAGTTGGTCCTTGTTTCTTAGTGGTCGCCTCTTGCAGGCAGTGGGGGCGGGTGGATTTGTGCCCCTGTTTTCAGAAACACTTAGAAGAAAAATGATGAAAAGCGCCCCCATCCAGCGAAAAGGAATGGTAGCGGGTTTTATTATCCTGATGGTGGCGAGCTCTGGTGCCTCAACCGCTGTGTGGCTATGGTGGGGATGGAGAAGTGTTTTCTTCCTTTACTTTGTTGCTGCTGTGGTTGTGCTCCTCCTTTTTCCGCGATATATCCAAGACACGGCTGAGCGCTTAAAGCCTTTTTCTTATGGGAGCCTCGGATTGTTCTTTTCTCATTTTCTCTTTCTTATGTTAGCCATGACCCTCTTGGAGGTCGAATCCTTCCCACTGTCGCTCTGGGAGCCGACCTCTCTTCCCTACTGGCTTTTGGGCTTTGGGTTGATGGTTCCTCTTTATATGATGGAACGAATTTCTGTCCGTCCCCTCTTTAGAGGACACTTTGCCCGTGATCGTCATATGTTTCTCCTCCATCTGATTGTGATCCTAACGGGGGCAAGCTGGATGGCAGTCGTCCTATTGCCCGCATGGGCGGGCCAGCTTTTACAGGACCCAAGTCTGGGTTGGCTGGCATTGGCGATTGTGACGGCATGTGCCTGGGTGGTGCTCCCATTATGTCGACAACTAGCGATACGCTTTGGTTATACCCTGGTTCTCGTGCTGGGCTTTCTCACAGGCGCGATCGCTTATTACCTTCTCTCTATCGTAGAGGGCTGGGAAGTGGGTATTGTGGCATTACTTCTATTGGGGCTGAGCATGGGCTTTATGATTGGTGCTCCTCTGCACGAAGGAATCTTTGCCCGCGTCTCCGCTCGTCAAGTGAAAGCCGTCCTCATGACCCTCGGCATGCTTCGCGCAATGGGAGGAGCGCTAGGGGTATTGCTCTTAACGAATGTAATTGGAAGTCAGTTCCCCAGCGGCACCTTCGAATCCTTCCAAGCGGGCTGGACGTTCCAAGCGGTTCTTTGTGTATTGGGGCTCCTGTTGGCGATGCTCTTAATTGGTTCGGATGATGAGATGGGGTAAGTGGTGGGTGATGGTTGGATGCAGAGTAGAGGTGGCGGTCTAGCGGATCTGAAGCCAGTAAGGATGGGGAACGATCGTCAAACTCAGGAAAGTAGAGAATATTCATCTTTGCTCTCCTATCATTATTGATTCGACGTTCGCTCCCCTTACTCTTTCTCATTCGATGCTTCCAAACTCTTCAAACAACCGATCAGCAATCGAATCATCCCAATATACTTTGTCTATGTAGTCCTTATGTTCTTCGTCATCGATATCGAATAACTCTCTACCTACTAATTCGTCTTGTATGAAGGTAGGAGATAGCTTGGAATAATTAACTCCTACAAAATCACTCATTTCCTCACGGGTTACTGATATAGTGTATGTGTGATTTTTATGAGAGGTGGCGATATTTACTTTATCAACCTCAGGGAGATAAAGGAATTGTTTCTGAGCCTGAAAAAACAAATCCCATTTCGAAGGTTCTTCATCATAATTGCCGTCATTGTCTTGATCAAACCAATACTTGTTAAAGTCTGCTTTACTCTTAAATGGTTGCTGGTAGCCGGTTAAATTTTTGTTGTACTTCTTTAAATACTCTTTGTCCATTTCATCAAATGAGCCATATAGTTCAATATTAACTGTATCTTCTTTCTTCTTATAGCCCTTTATCATTGAAGGGAAATGGGTTTCGTCCATTGTTTTTGCCTTCTTGGCGATTTGTTCCTTCTCTTCTTTTGATAGAGTGATTTTCTTGTATATCTTTGCCGATATGGTATCTGGATTGAAGCTACATCCCGATAAAGCCAAGGATATAGCTACCGTAGCTACAATCACTTTTCTCATAACATTCCCCTCCACTATCCCTTGTTATTGGTTGAAAGTACCATACCACAAGTACTTTTAACAAAACAAGCTCCTTCAGCTCTAGTGTTCTCAAATTGCTCATCGAATGAGTACTCTTCATGCAGAAGAGAACAGTAGTACTATGAATCGGGATTAATAAAGGTAGAGGTAGTTTAAATGATAGATACCCAATCTTCTTTATCTAACTGAGTTGTATAATAGAAATACTAAGAGGAAATTGGCTCGTCAAGCCACTAGAATATTATGGGGGATTAAGAATGTACGAGTTTCATGGGTGGGCTTCATTAGTATTATCTCCGGGTGTTGAAGAAGTTGATGATGATGAATTGGATAGAGTGATTCATTTAATCGAAATGAGGATGAAAGATCTGAAGTGGGGTAATGACCTTCTTAAGTTGGGTGTCGTAAATGGCTGTTACTATTTACATACTGCAGGAGTAAGAAATCGCGTGCCTTCAAAGAAAAATCAGGATGGTACTTGTCCTATAGAATTTTTCAGGCATGTAGCAAAGTTAGCACCTGGATCATATGGTCTTCTCTATATCATTGATCACGGTGCTATTACTGAGACTGAAACTCAAGCTTATGCAATGAGAAGAGGTGAATTAACACAACAAGCAGATTCCTTTTTCTCACCATTTATTCCAACGGTGGAAGACCCGTATGATGCGGGGTTAGATTTTTAAATTGCTTTGGAGGTAAAGCCTACATTCTGTAGGTAGCTGGTTTTAGCTAGTCTGATGGTTACAGATAAATAGTGGTGAAAAATGGATGAGGTCAACATAAAATAGCGGTTTGCTCAAAGAGAAAAGATAAAAGAATTCTTGAAAAAGCACCCACTGGAAGTTTTGATCGAGTAAAAGTACACGCAGAGTGATGTCATTCAAGGAAGTATAAAATAGGGTGTCAATTAAGAAATGAGCTATATTTATTTGTTCAAAGAGGAGTGCATTTAAGTCGTATAACAGGTTTTACCGCAACCGCAGATATCTTGCTTTATCTCTTCAATACTTGAAATGCTCTTGCGATCTTTCTCGCAAAGATTATTGGATTCTCGAGCTTTTCCGCACGCACTTGGTTAATCAAAGGATTAGAAAATAAAAAGGGGTTATCGACAGAAGATATTGGGATCCCTTCTGCATGTAGAGCGTTAACAATCGGATTGACTTCTTGTGGACGAACAGAAATCTGTGCTAGGTTTAAGGCTACTCCTTGTTTGTCTAGACTTCCAGAATTAAAGAAAGAAGAGGTGACCTCATTCGCACCGATGGCGGACCGGCCCAGGATTTCCACTGGAAAATCTCTAAATATGCCTGCATCACAAAATTCACCTACTACACCAAAGTTTTGCGTGGCGCCGAGGGCATTTGCGAATAGGTCGCATAAGAATGAGTCTCTCTGTGATATAGGCATAGGCTTTATTGAGAGCGTATTGAACGCGCGAGCAATTTTAGTTCCAAATGAAAGAGGGTTTTCAATGCTTTCAACACCAATATCAACGATTTGAGGCTCGGCTGTCAGATAAGGAATATTGACCCCACTCACAATAAGACGATCTGAAAGTAGTGACTGAACGAAAGGGTCAACTTCTTTCGGTAAGAGGGGGATCTGACCCACATTTAGTGCTCTTCCTTGACTGTCGAAGTTTCCAAAATTAAAAAATGCGCCTGTAGCGAGCCCAGCTTGATTGGCAGAACGTCCTAGGATACGGACGGGGATATTTCTTTGTACGCCTGCATCACAAAAACCATTAAAAACACCGAACGCAGTCCCATTGATTATTTTCGCAAAACGATTACAGAGGAAGTTTAATATGGCTTCTCTATTGGCCATTTATCTGAACATCCTTTCTCATAATATATGTGGTATATAATATATTATGAGAAAGAATGTTATCTGATTGGATGATGAAATTAAATGAAAGTATAATTAGTGATCTTAAGAGAGGCTAGTATCGAATGACCAATGTCAACAAGAAGATGTAATGTGGGTATTACTGCATTTATAGGGGTGCCAATTAAGAAATGAGTTATATTGATTTGTTCAAAGAGGAAAACATCGATGTTAATTGGATGACTTTGCTAATCGGTCTGGATGGACCAGTAAATCATACTCCTCTAATTGATGTAATAGATATTATCAGTTTTGCAGTTGAAGAGTTAAGTAGAGTACCAGATGATTTATCAGATGAAAATGTCATTTCCATTGCATCGGCATATGATTCGGAATATGAAAGTATAAAAAACAGTTTAAGAGAGTTGTCTAAGAAAGTAGGTAGTACTAGAGAAATAGAGATTCGAAAATGGAGACTGCTTCTATTAAAGAAAGCTTTAAAAGATCTTTCTCGAGATCCTCTGTATGGAATGATTAGTTTGACTGAGTTTTGGGAGGGGTTTAACTATCCAATGGATAGTCCGCATATTGTTCAAGGGAAAAATAACAATATTGAACCTGAAGAGTATTATTCAAAGGAATTTTATGAAAAGATGATTGAAAAGCATTATGATTGGCTTAAAAGAGAGAAGTGTCACTTGAATCATATAATGAGTAATGGATGGTAGCTTATTTATGTATTGTGGTTTAAAGAGTTTGACTGGAGGATAAATAGAAATGGACAATTATATAGAGTAAAGGAGCAATGATGAGTGTTTCCAAATGATTATCCCTTAGAAATGGTAAATAAGGCCTACTCTTTAGAGAGGATAGGTGTATCTAACTATGCATGGGGAAAAGAGGATTCTTTTCGGGTGATAGATTACCTCACTAAAAAAGGGTTCGCGATTGTAGGCGGTGATGTCTATATCTTGGAAAAAGGTGAATTAGAGATAACCTATGATAATTGGTACATTAATAGAGGTGACAATAAAAAATGGGGGGATTTTATATTAGAAAGTAAAAAGAGAGCGATAAAATTTATTGCTGATTACAGTAATAGAAATGGGAATAGTTATTACTATGCGTTAGTATATAGTGCTGAAAAGCAATAGAAAACTAGTTGAAATAGGTGGAGGGAGATATATGGCTATTTCTGTATCTCTAGTTAAAGAAAAAGAAGATGAGGAGGTGGTAATCTATAAGTGACGTGATATAGTGAAGTTGTAACACCACGTAGAATAAAAACGATATACTAGAATCAAAGAAAGTGGTGTTGCCAAATGGGAAGAAAACATTACGATGAATCACTTAAAGAAAAGTTGGTCCGTATGCATTTGGAAGACGGACGAACCATGAGTAGTTTGACGAGGGAGTATCGTCTGGGGAACGGAAGCCTAAACAAATGGGTGAAGCAATACCGCAAAGAATGGTTAAACAGTCAGCAAACGAACGGAGCACCAGAGATCGATCCTTTTGACCAACTGGCTCAACTAAGGAAAGAAAAAGAAGAGCTAGAAAAGGAAGTCCGCTTCCTAAAAAAGGCGGCCGCATTCTTTGCGAAGGAAATCGATCAGTAATCTATCCGTTCATAAGAGAACATGCCCCTGAGTTTGGTGTCCGATGGCTACTCAAGCGGTTCCAGTTATCTCCCCATGCCTACTACAACTACCGAAAGGAACGAAAAGCGGCGTATTTCAAACAGAAAGAAGCTACGCAATCGGCAATCACGGATATTTACCATTGTTATAACGGGAAAATGGGTTACCGGATGATTCAGCGTCAACTTTCCCAAGAGGGTCAATCGTTTAGTCCGATAACCGTTCATAAGTATATGAAAGAACTCGGCCTACGTTCGATTGTATATAAAAGGAAATCTCCTTATCTAAAGGGAAAGCCTCACAAAGTATTTCCGAATATTCTTAATAGGGATTTCTCTCCCTCCCACACAGACCAGCGGGGGTGTACGGATTTCACTTATATCCGCCTGTCAAATGGACGGATGAGAAACAATTGTTCGATTCACGATTTGAAGGATCGTAGCATTGTAGCAACGAAAACCGCCGCCTATATTACGGCAGACTTAGCGATCGAAACCTTGCAACAAGCACTCGATCAACATTCACCAAAGAAAGGGCTGATTTTACATAGTGATCAAGGGGTTCAATTCACCTCTAAAGCCTTTATTCATTTTTGTGAGCAGAATGGCATCAAACAAAGCATGAGTCAGGCGGGATGCCCATACGATAATGCACCTATGGAGTCCTTCTTCGGCAAACTAAAAAATGAACACCTTCATCATTACGTCATCGATGACGATGGACATCTCAACGAACTCATCACGGATATATTTTTCGTTATTACCATCAATGTAAGACCCCATAGTGCTCTAGGTGGGAAAACCCCCATGGAGGCACGCTCAGCTTAATCTTTTTCTACTGACCGTTACAACTTTGCTTGACCAGGTCAGAGATCGGTCCTTTTTCAATTCTCGAATAAATAGTAGATTGCCGTCTTCGAATTTATATATTAAGGCAAATCAAAACGCCTGGTATGACATTAACATTTAGTCGTAGGTTTGAAATAAAGTCGCGATTTTTTGAAGGAAGTTGCGAAACTTTTATCCATTTATGCCTTGATATTTTTTGACTGTGATTATTAGAAATACTATGTGGATAAAATAACTTGTTTTGGGTAATCTTTATTGTAAATCCCAATACTAAGTTGCTTAATAAATCTAATAAGTGCTCTCATCCCTAATTGAAGGTGACAGATGTTATATGACAAATGAAAATTAACAGGAAAATGATCAAAGCGAAAATAAAAGTGAACCAGTGAAAGCAGGTTACCTCTCGTTTACGAAAATTTAATTGAAAGTAAAAGAAAGGATGGAAAAATGGCCAATTTTACAATCGACAAAGAGATGATAAATGGAAAGTCGCTTCCCTTATTTTCCCTTACCATCAGCGATTCGCAAACAACCTCTGTTTACAGTGATACGGAGGTGCAGACTGAGCTGGTGAAGGTCCTCCGCAACAATACCAACATTCCGATTTTTGATCAACAAGAGGGATTATATATGCGTTTATCGGTAGAAGACAATATCGCTTTTTTTCATAAGTGGTTCGAATGTAAGATGCAGTTATCAGAAATTCTCGTGCAGTTTGAACTGTACAGTTGTGCAAAGAAAACTTTGTACAAGTGCTCAGAATCCGAAATCCGCCGAGTTTTCTTCGCTAAATATTTTTTAAGCGGTTTTAATTCAATGGTATTTCTAGATCCAATACATGGTGTTGATGTCATAACAGTAAATACGTTTATCAATATGATTCGAAAAATAAAGGAATTGCCGATATCTGTACTCATTTTAGTATCTAATATGGAACACGCGCTTTTACTTGGTGACATTGCGTACGAGCTTCAGCAAAATGGTATTCAGCAAGTTGAAATTGATAAAGGGAGCTCAATAACGCCTGAACTGGAGAGTTCCATCGAACCAACTACTGCAGATATATTCAAAATCTCGGCAAAGGTGGGTGATAAAATGATTCTATTTGACCCGCCAGAGATAGATTATATAGAAAGCCAGGATGGAAAGACGATGATTATCATCAATGAGGAGTCATATGCTATGGATTCCACACTGACCGAAGTTAATAAGAAATTGGAGGGTTATGGATTTTATCGTTGTCACCGGTCCTATGTAGTGAATCTGCAAAAGGTACGCGAGATCATTACATGGTCGAAAAACACATACTCACTTAGAATTAATAATAAAAATATGTCAACCATTCCACTGTCTCGTTCCAAAATTCAGGATATCCAGGAGAAATTAAGCCTTAAATAGATACAATTCACCATTACAAGCTAGAATAATGAGAGTTTGTTAACTTGAATGTGGTACAGTTCACCTCCTTTTTGGTATGTTTCGTAGTGATATGACTGAACCTTACAGCTCAATCCACTATGATTAAGGCAATTGATCAAAGGAGGGTTCTAGTTGAAAAATACAATTGAAGTAAAAGGAATGCAGAAAGTTTTTGGCACAAAAACCGCCATTAAAAATGTCAGTTTCAATGTTAAGCAGGGGGAAATTTTCGGATTTCTTGGTCCAAGTGGATCTGGCAAAACAACTACAGTTAAAATATTGACCGGCGAGCTATCACAAACCTCTGGTGACGTGAAAGTGCTCGGTATTGATTCGGCAAAGTTTGGAACATCAGATTTCAAATCCCAGGTTGGGATATTATCGGATAACAGCTCGTTATATGAGCGGCTGACCATCTATGATAACCTGAAATTATTCTGTAAATTATATAGTGCACCACTGAATCAAATTGACGTGGTACTACGGGAAGTTAATTTGCACCATGAGCGTTCCAAAACGATCTCGAGGCTGTCAAAAGGAATGAAGCAGCGTGTACTGCTGGCCAAAGCTCTTATTCATAAGCCTGAACTGGTATTTCTGGATGAACCGACATCTGCTCTGGATCCTGGAAATATGGCACACATTCACCGTGGCCTGCAAAAGCTGAATGAGGCCGGCACAACAATTTTCTTGACTACCCATAATATGGAAGAAGCAACTGAGTTATGTGACCGTGTTGCGTTTTTGCATAATGGTGGACTACAGGAATTAGACAGTCCGAACTCACTACGCTACAAATACTCGACCCATGCTTTTCATGTGGAAACTTTTGCAGGTAATCAACTGGTCATTGAAAATCAACCAGAGAAAGCCGATCAAATCAGAGAACTGGTCGCAAGCGGTCAAGTAAAAGCAATGCATACTGATAATCCGACACTTGGACAGATCTTTATAAAAGTGACTGGAAGGGAGCTGGAATAATGAGCGTTCAACGAATAAATGCCATTTTTGAAAAAGACATAAAAGACTTCACGAAAAACATGACGCTGTTGGTGATACCAATAAGTTCTATCTTAATAGCGTTAATTTACTCCTTGATTGGTGATGGAGAACTTCAAATTAATTTTATCTATGTGATTATAGGTGGAACTTTTTCAATGGTTACAACAGGCACCATAATGACTATGATGGCCGAAGAAAATGAGAGGAATACAATGCGCGGATTGATACAGTCTCCTGCATCGCTTTTGGATATCATTATCGGAAAAAGTCTGGTCACCGGAATAATCACTATTATTTGCCTTGTAGTCTCGCTAATGATAGTTGGAATTGAACCGATTTTGAACTTCAGGGCAATCGTGGGACTTGTCTTGATGTTCTTGTTCTTTTTGTTGTTGGGTATCGGTATAGGGTTGTTTTCGAAATCGCTAGCTGCAACATCTGGTTACTTGATTCCAGTCATGTTCCTGTTTGGATTCACACCGATGGTTGGATTCTTTAACCTTGCTGAAGACAGTATAGTGATTAAAATTACCAATACGTTTCCAGTCATGCAAGCAATCGAAATGCTGGATAACAGCTTTTGGCTCCATTTGGGAATAATTGCCGTTTGGGTAATCGGTGCAGCATTGTTTACGTATGTTTGTTTTCGAAAGGTCATGACTGATGACTAAGCGATTTTTGAGACTGGCAAAGTGATGAACGAACTGCTGGATGGTTTAATCAGGAAAATACATTTAAAGGAGCGTATTATGGATCACAAAGAAAAAAGGCGGACTTTTATGTGGTGGATACACGGCGCTATAAGGTTCCTTCTGGCTATCACCCTTATGTACAACGGTGCGATCAAGCTTGGCCTTGGCCAGTTCGGGGTACCTGATCTGGGAGACGCACTGATTTCTCAAGGCGAGATGAGTCCAATGGGTCTACTGTCACGAATGGTGTCGTTTTCTCCGCTGTTTCAAACTCTCGCCGGAGTTGCTGAGGTCGGTGCAGCCATTGCTCTGATTTGGCATCGCACCGTCGCATTCGGTGCGATGCTAGGTCTGGCCACGATGTCGTTTGTTTTCGTTCTGAATCTAGGCTACGATATGCCGGGAAAACAGATATCGCTTGCTCTGTTTATCATGTCCGCGATCGTTCTTCTGCCATGGATGACACGTATGTCAAAGTCGATGTTTGGTCAGGGACAGATCTCAACCGCTACTACACCATTACTTATCCCTTGGCCCAAATTTTCACGCGCGACCAGGATCGCCGGCCCTATTACCAGTTTATTGATACTAGGACTCGTAGGCTGGTTAGCATTCACTACTCAGCCAATAAGAGATATCAACGAGTCCGCACCCGCTGGAGTTTGGGTTGTGCAGGAAGATTCGGAGGCTCCAGCTGCACAATTGTCTGAGGACACGCGGTGGCAAAAGATCGCATTTGGTGATGTAGAGACCAATGGGATCGCAAACGTCCAGGTTCGAGTCGCTGACGGATCGCTTTTGGAAGGAACCTATCAACGTGAAGGAGACGAAACCGTCCAATTAAAATTGCGTGAGCTACGTATGCCGGGACAGACTGTGGAGGAGTACGAGTCCATACCCGAGCAGACTTTCGACCTGATAGTCCAAGAACAGGCGGACGGCACCATGCAACTCAGTGGCGATAAGGACATGGTGATCGCCACAGATTCCGACGCTAGGCTCCTCTACGACCGTGGGTTTCACTGGGGAATACGTGTGGATGACCCATTCGAACGATGATAAGTGCAAGATGGAGTAAAAAAGAGCAATCCCTCACTAATCCGAAGGATTGCTCTTTTCATCTTGAATAGATGACAGAAACGAGATCACTTTTCAGGAAAGAGTAGCATGATTCTTTCTCGACGTTTTTCATTTTTAAATTAATCTTTGTTAAACTGAACTGATAAGGGAATTTCTTCACTATTATAAATAAGCGATTGAGACGGCAGAAAAACTCAGTGGAGTTAAAAGGTGCGAGGGCGAACGAATATGGAGAGAAGAAGAGCAATTTTAATGATTGCTTTGTATGATTTGGAGAAGCTTTCAGTAGAAGAGCGTGAATCAAGACTACTAGACTGGTGGGGAATTGACCAAGAAGATCCTGAGTATTTATGTCTTCCAAAGGAATTGCAGTTTGAGTTAAGTCGATTCCAAGAACCAACAGAGGACATAACGAGCCAGAGGTATAACCCTCTTCTCATAGAGTCATTAAAGTTTGATTGGTTCGGTGTAAAAAACGAGTACATTTCCTCCCAACTTTCTTGGATTAAAGGAGAAAAGATAGAGAGTGAAGGATCAGAAGAACAGTTATTCACGTGTCCCTGCTGTCGGTACATGACAATAGAAGAAAGGGGTCAGTATGACATTTGCCCAGTTTGTTTTTGGGAGGATGATGGGAATGATGATCAGACGTTAACGGTGTATAGCCTCCCAAATAGAATGACGCTTGAGGAAGCCATAAAAAATTTTTGTGTGTTTGGAGCTATTGATGAAGGATCAGTGAAATTTATCAAGAGAGATGCAAAAAAACGCTATCACTATGGAGGATGAATAAGGGGATTGTGGTAATCTAATATACTAGAAGGTCCCATTACGTGCTAGCTTGCTAACCTATTATTTAGAATGACAGTATGTGGCTAGTCGTGTCTTGGATTCCACCTATTGATGACGGATAGCTCTGTTTCTCTGTTGAAGGTGTAGTTCTACTTGAGGGGAGTGTTTGATGAAAATATGGGGATGGACAGGGAATCATATGAAGATCTCTTGGAGAGAATTAGTTGGGGTGATGAAATAGACTTCCACTATAATGGGAAGGAATACTGGATGATTCCACATCACCAAGGGAGAGGTTGGCTTTTTTATCAGTCAGGTCCAATTAATGAACAATGGTATGAGACGGGAGAAGAAATGCTTGAGCAAGCTCGTATTGATGGAAAATCAGTTAAGGAAATATGGAATGTCCTACGTTGAAGTGCAGGACAGGTTCGCCATTACAATAGCGAAACAGCAAAGCACTCTTGTAACGAGGGTATTTTTTGCTATGAAAAGAAGTGATTCGATGGACTTTGTGGAAGTGAACAAGAAGAAGGAATATACTTTACTTGCTGACAAAGGCATTCCGCCGTTTTCCGAGTGGCCAAATCTCGCTGGCTAATTACGACAAGGTCAACTTGCATAAGCGGGAAGGGATGATCAACGTGGTGCCCGTATCGATAGGCTCTTTTCCTGATATAGTAAGGGGAGGAAGTGAATTTCCTGATCAAATGGCTCATCGGGCATGAAGTTGAAAAGGAATTAAACGAATTTTGGAATTGGGCTGGAATTGATAAAATTAATTATGGGAAGTCAACGGTTGAAATAGATGCTACTCTATATCCTAATTGGAGAAAGGTAATTAAATTAACGGCTGAACTCATTAGTCAAATTACTGCATCTGAAATTGATATACAAGATTTTATACCCTTAATTCTTACTGTCCTCGGTCTTGATCATGAAGTAGAAGATATTCTTGATCTATTAACTGAAAAAGTCGATGATGAAAGGTTAGAACACATAGTTTCAGTGGGAATTAATTTCCCACTATACAGTACGAGATGGCAAATTGCAGAGCTAATCGGCAGAAAAACCGATTGCAACTTTAAAAGTCATCTAATGCATCTATTAGAAGATGAAAATAAGTATGTTGAAAGAAGAGCACTGATT
The DNA here is from genome assembly GCF_059818345.1 of Mechercharimyces mesophilus. Classification (NCBI taxonomy): domain Bacteria; kingdom Bacillati; phylum Bacillota; class Bacilli; order Caryophanales; family Thermoactinomycetaceae; genus Mechercharimyces; species Mechercharimyces mesophilus. Next base: position 580,539 of record NZ_JCBAPH010000001.1, read on the forward strand.
TCTTTAGCGAGAACAAATCCAGATGTTGCGAATGAAGAAGCATTTAGAAGGATAGTTAATGATGATGAGATGATAAGGTATGTTTCCTTGAGAATATTAAGGGAATCCTCTTCAAACTTCCTAGCAAAGGCAATGGAGATGCTGAAGACTGATAGTAGTGAAATTATTAAAGATGAATTACTCCGTATAGAAAATTCAAGACAATAAATCCTTCATCTAATGATCTACATTAATTGTGACTTGGATAAGTGGAACGGGCTTTTATCTGTGACTTGTGGTGCTAGTTAAATAAGAATAGTCCTTGCAAGAGAAATCCATCATAATGATGAAAGGATTGATAGATAAAGGGGAAGAGTTTTAACATTTATAGATAAATGTTGTATGTAACCTGTCATGTGTTTTTTATGACTGGTTACTAATCAAATCGTAATAGGAGTGTTAGAAAAATGGAAAATTTTTTAGATTATAAACCTCTCGATTGCTTTGTAGATGTAGACTCACAAGAAAAGCTTGATGACTTCTTTAAATTAACACATAATCTTCATGATGGCTTAATTAAAGAGATGCATATCTTAAATGAAGCCTATATAGATGGTGATTTGTCAATGTCGATTGATTTCCAATATAACCTCAGAATTCTCATTCAACGGCAATGGAAAAGCCCATCTGCGATAGAGATATTACTTGGCAACGTTAGAAAATTAGATTTGGTGGAGTCTAACTATTTGTCTAATGCATTTGGTGAATACAAGGTAAATAAAATGAACGGGGAAAAATGCATTAAACTTGATTTTGATTGCAATAAAATTACATGTTCAAGGATGCTATATCGTGATGCTTCAGACTGGATGGGTAGAGAGAGTCGTTTTGGAGAAGAAATTATCCTATCCCCTCTAATGCCGGCAGAAAATTTAGGTGACGGATGGTACATGTGTACAAATTGCACATATACTTGGGAGCCAAATAATCGATTAGTCAAACGTTGCCCTAATTGTGGGGGTAAGAGCGGTGGAGGATATGGATGGATAAGTAATTCGAGATAGATTATATAATTGATGCAGGCACTTCCGCCTTAAGCTTGATTATAAACTAATCTTGTTTACCAATAACGCTAAGAGTCGCTTGGATCAAGAGGGACGGGAATTTATTTTAATACTCTCTGAAGCAGGGTGAGCATTGACAGGGCAAAGTGAACTATAAATGGTGCAGTGATAGATGTGCTTCCTAGTTTTTGCTTTGTGGATAGAACGAAGGTCCTTACTGCTGAAGGTGGAAAGTCTATCGTAGAGATTGAAGTGGGCGGCAATGTCCTATCTAAGACAACAAGACAAAGGAATATCCTCTCTGGCTGTATGGATATGTCCTTTACATTTTTCGAGTCTAAATAGGGAATATTGGATGGTCGGTCTCGCAGATTAACCACAGTTATTCCTAGGAAGTCATTAAAGTCAAGGTGATGATTTAAACAATGAATAGTTGGGAGTTTGACATTCCGGAAGAGTATACATTAATAGGCTTTTTCGGAGATGAGCCGGTTGAATCTGACCCGCAGGATGGGTTCTGGTGTTATGAAGTTCAAGATAGAGATATAGAAGTGAGGATCTCTCTCAATGCTATTGAAAAGTCATTCCAAGTGATAATGAAGTACTTAGGAAGCACTATTTCTTGTTTATCATTTGAAAATGGAGTAGTAATGAGAGTGGATAATTGGAGAGGTAATGATATACTCGAGAGTATATTTGATTATGAAGATGCGTATACACGGATTATTATTAAAATCCAACCTCAAATCTCTGTGGAAGTCAGTACTTTGACGAAGTAAGGCTCGTATTGCTAGATAATACCCCACCATTTTTATGGAAGCTACCTATTTATATGAGTAATTCTAGGGATAGGCACTATTTGACCAATCTTCGGTCGCTATTAAGAGGAAATGACAACGTTCAACTATCCCTGCTGGTCGGAAGATATTCTGAGTGGAAAGGCAGGGGAGAATATTTCTCGAATAAAGAAATTCTTAGAAGAGAAATCAGTGAAACATGATTAAGGTAGGCAATTTTGGGAACAAACTCAGGATACATAGACAATATGGATGCGAAAAATAAAAGAAGGATAATAATGGGGCTTGATGTAGTGATTTATAGTGAAGGTGGTTTTAACCTACATGTTATTGAAATTTCAAATGAGCTACGTAAAAGTATTTTTAGTTCTACTTCTAATTGGAGTAGTCATCTAATTCTTAGAAAAATCAAAGACTACTATAAAACAGATATAACCTTAAAAGAGCGAGATATAGATAAATTAATTCAACAACTTTGCGAAATAAAGAATAGAGTGGACGAACGGTATCTCTTTGAGTTGGATTTTATAATTGAAAATCTAGCGAATAAAAAGATAAGTAGAATTCATATTGCAGGGGACTAGTGTTTTTCTTGTGGCTGGATTGACACCTAGGATGAGTGGGACGTAAGACTTCATGAAAAGGGAAGAGGCCCTTTCAAGATGTGCAAATTTGGAAGTTAGTGGATTACAACAAGTATTCTGTTTTGGTTATCGTATCTAGGTATACAGGTTACAATGTCTTTTTCAAACAAGGAGTTTATACTAATGAAATATATGAAAGTAACTTGGATCCATGAATTGCAAGATGAGCCTACTACGTATTTTTTAGAAGTTGATCAAGAAGGTTATGAAATTCGAAAGATAGTGTTATATAGAGATGGGAAGGTAAAATACGCGACAAAGACATTGGAAATGGGAGCTTTCTTATCTCCAGTCCCTGTAGGTACTATTGAAGAAATCTCTGCACAAAAAGAATTTGAGGCAACAGAGATACCGAGGAATGAATTTTTAAATGAATGGAGATCTAAAGTAGGACCTCTCGTTTAGTGTGAGCATTAGAACAACACACCTCATTTAAGATTATCGTAGTCCTTCAGTTGTACAAATTATAAAAGTAGGTGATATAGAGGTGATGTTGTGTAAGCATTTAATGCCAATTATTAATATGGAAGTGAAATTGGGAAATAAGATCTATTCAGAAAGTACAGGGTGGTCAAATCAAGATTTTGTAGTTGAATTAGAGAAAGAATTGTCTGTTGAGCTTGTGGTATCTGAATTAAATTTGGTTGATTTTGATTGTAACCTATTGGGAAAGCGGACCTTCGAAGTATTATACTAAAAAAAGGATTTTATTATAATAAGTGTAATTATTCTATTGGGTCGCCTTAAAAGACTATGGAAAAGAAGGAGCCTAATTCGGAAATTTAATGCTCTCATTCTCTCAGACTGTCCTTGATAGTTTCATAGATGGTGCACTTACATCTACCAATACGGCAATTTGATGGAGTGCAACATTCTAAAATCCATTAAAGATATATGAAATGCGTCAATAGAGGTCATGTCATGCAAGAGAAGGAGCTTAATTTACTAGTCAGGGAGGATTGACTCCTCTTTTAAATGGTCTTGTAGCTTTTACTCCAGGGGGATTGTTATGGTATATCTAAGAGGTGTGAGGGAAGAAAAATATGGAGCAGTGGTAGAGGCCTCGTATGCTCCTGAGGCTGGAAACTACAATATTATAACAAATTTTATGTCTGATGATTGTATTAACTATCGGGTAAATAGATTGGCAATGATGTGGTTGGATGATAATAATTGCCTAGCAGAATTGGATATGTTCCCTAGTATTATAGATAAGAGTCTTTGTACATTCTCAGAAAATATGAGATATAAAAAAGGCTTTCCTGTTTTAGAGATTGAATTATCACCAGATAGTGGTACGTTTGTTCAGCATATTGAAAACGGCTTTACCGTTTGGCTAGAAGAAAATAAAGTGATTAATTTTCAGCTTGAATACGGGGGAATAAAATTTCTATTCTCTAGTACTATTTTGGTGGCTATTATTGCTGATGAAATAAGAACCATTGAATATAATTAAACAGAGTTGAGCGTCTTTCGAATTAGGAGGAATGGAGTTTTCTTTTGATCAAAATTATAGGGGTGCAAACTCACTGCATAATCTGAATGAACTAATAAACTAATGGATTTGCTCACTAGACTTGTAATTGTACAAAGGAGCGGTACCCTGTCCGGTCTTCTGTCCACTCACTATTCTGTTAAGATCACGACTTGAGGATAGGTGTTACGTTAATGGCAGACAGATATTATAAAATATTTTAGAGTAGTCTTGAGTAGGAAATGTAACATGTGAAGCGACTGTAACAGGTTACTAGTGCAGTCATTTAAAAGTAAAGTGGAGGAGGGCTAATTTGAACTTCAAAGATAATGAAGAAGTAGTAACAGCTGTTGAGAGCTTAATTGGATGGAACATATCAGAACCATTTTTGCTCTCTAATGATAGAAAAACTATTTTGATTTTCAATTATGTAAATGAACCTGTTTGGAATGATCCATCTTCTAATAGTGATTATAAAGATGAAATAGTTATTATGGAACTTCCTAATTGTATGAAATTTCAATCAGGGACTCCAAACGAAGAAATCCGTAGAAGTCATCGGCTATGGGAGAAGGGGTTGCAATCATTAGGAGTATTTCAAGTCGAGAACTCGCAATGGATAATTGAATTAGATAAACAGTCTCAAATTCATCCTTCGTACACACCGGAAAAACTAACAAACAAGAAGCACTTTATCTTTTGCCTCCAAGATTCTACTATTGAATGTATCTCAGATGAGCTTATCATAAGGAAGAAAAAGTACAACTCAGGGGATATGGAGGAAATTATTCGCGAAGTTAGTCAGAGGTCGTTTTAGGAGGAGAACAGTGATAATGAGTTAATTTGACCAAGCAAAGTTGTAACGATCAGTAGAAGTAAAGCATTTCTTTATTATGCAGATAACCTGTAGTAACAAGTTTACTATACCTCAGTGGCTAAAACGGCTGATAACACCGCCTCACAGACGGTGGAAGGGGAGACTGTAGATCCTTGGCGTCCTTAGGGTTCTGGTATTAGGGAGTGAATTATAATATGGGTATTTCTGTGCTTTTGCTAAAAGAGATGGAAGATGAACAAAGGGTCATTTACAAGTATGGACCAAATGAACGATCAATGGGACGAATCGAGCTTAATAAAGAAACTCTTATGTTCCAACAAATAGAACCGGCTCCTGGAGAAAAAGGGCTTACTTACTACAATCGTGCAGGGGGACGTTTATCTAGATATTATTTCCATAGTTTACAGAAGGTAGCGTTTTCCCTGATGAACTTTTCCATTTTTCTTGAGCATAACTGGTTTATATCTTCAACTATAAACCAGTTATGAAGGTATGATATTTGTGGGCTTTTGCGAGAATCTTGACAGCCTGTTTTTATAATTAAAACGCGATGGCTCGACGTCTTGATGAAAGTTCATCAAGCCTCAAAAAGAATGCACGTTGAACACGTTGGCGTATACAAATGACACCTTGCCTTTGACCCTACATTGAGCTAGACAGATATGGCTGGGACGGAAAAGGAGGGAACGAACACCTTTAACTACCTCGTAATGTTAAGACATCCTGAGTGAAGATAACGTTGGTGAAATAAATCATATCTACATTTCTGAGCTATGGGATGAGCGTCTGTAGATGACGACCATGAAAAAGGCCAAGCCTGCCTACTATAGAACCAATACCACAACGACATGTAAATATTGTATGATAATAAGGGAGACGTATGTGGGAAAGGAGTTAGCTTTGTAATGAGTGTGTCTATTGTAATGTATAAAGAATTTGAAGACAATCAAAGAGTTGTTTATAAGTATGGACCAAATGAGTATGTTCCTGAAATCGGATATGACAAAAGTTTATTAGGTAGAATAGAATTAGATAAAATTAACAAATCATTCCGTCAGTTAGAGTCAATACCTAGGGTTAAAAAAAACAAAAAATACTTTGAAGTTGCGGCAACACGCTTAGCTAGATGTGTAATGAAAGAAGGCGGTATTTTTCCAGATACATTATATTATGATTCATAGATAATATCCGTGGCATATGAGAATGAATTTCTTCCAACGATGACTTGTCCGTCGCTAGTCATATGAATTAGCTATAAAGAACGAATACTCTAGGGAGAAGTTGATTAAAAAGGAGAGTTAATTGTTGGGAGCGTATTGCATGTTGATTAAAGAAACCGAAGATGATATTAGAGTGATATACAAATTCGGCCCAAGTGAAGAACAGTTGGGCAGGATTGAGCTTAACAAAAAAACTCAAATGATCCTACTCCTAGACTCTGTTCCGGGACAAGAACACACTTTGTTTGATTTTAATAGTACCGCTCAACGACTAGCAAGATGTGCAACTAGGGAAATGAAAAAAGAGTGTAATTTCCCTAATAAATTATTTCATATATCCTAATTGACAAGTGAAAAGCATTATGTCTGAAATATTATTAAGAAAGCCTCACTTCTAAAAAATGGAAATAAAGCTTTGATCTATTAGAAACGATGTAATCGGATACTCTCGGCCATGTCTGTGAGAGGTATGCTACTTACGAGAAGAAGCCTGAATCGTGCATCTATCAAGTGCGAATTAGGAAGAACGGCAGTACGGGTAAAGAATGCTATCACAAAGAAGCCTATGAATTGGTTGCCATTAGACGGATCGAGGTTTTGAAATGGTCTTGAGGTGGACATTGCATTTCTAACATGTTGGGTCGCTCATTCAAGAAAACACTTCGCAAGTTACGCCCCGTTTGGATCGGACATAAGCGAGCATCGTTAAGAAAAAAGAGGAGACGATGAAGTAGGGGGAGCAAAGAATACATAGCAGAGCAACTCTCAACCTATTGGTGAACGAGCAGAAAAGTGAGATATGCCGACCATGGAGACTGAAGTTTCTAGGGGTCAGTTTTACCTAGCGCTCGAAACCGATCCTGTTAGATGTAATGGGAGAATACACAACTGAACGTTCTTCTCGCTGGCTAGTGTAACTACTTCGCCCTAACGGACACGCTACTCCATTTAGCCGACTGAAAAAAACAGATGGAACACTTAGCTTTGAATTATCAAATCCTGATAGGCTTTCTGCTATCTTAAGCTACAATGAACCCATTAAATAGGAGTTTATTGGAAATGACGAAAAAACAGGGATTACTTTATTCTCTATTAAATGTTTTTAAAAAAATCAAGAAGAAGTACACTTGGATTCCATATGAAGAGAGATTGCTACAGTCACAAGATTTTGATGTTAATTATCGAATTTATTCTGAGAAAGAAGGCGGGAGAAGATCAATTCCCTATCAAGGAATACGTTGGGATTTTTCATATGAAAGTGATGTAACAAGTAATTATATGATATATCCGGAGTTTAATAATGCTGAAGGAAATATAATTTTGGATATAAGAAAGGTCCCCCAGAAGGTACAGCGAGGATGTGGATTGTTTCTCATGAAATGAGGACAGAAGTTCATAGAAACGAGATTGGGATTGGAATAAAAGGATATTTTATAGAAGGCAATAGAAGAGTGGGAGAAGTAGAAGTCATTAAGATAGTGGGATTAATGACAAATAGTAATTGACAATAGTAGCAATAATTGATTGAACCCATGGTGCTAGTTGAGAAAAGGTCTTTCCACCGATGAACTTGTCCATCTTGAGAGAACGCCCAATGAAGAAGGGACTCGTAGTCGGTTAATTGAAAGGTATCTGCAAGACCAGAAAAAAAGGTCGCAATCTGCTTCCTTTTGGAACGAATGAGACGACGAAAAGGCTTGGTTATGGACTCTTTCTGATTGGATTGAGGCTGAACGAAGAAAGTACCCTTAACTGTTCTTTTGGATGTTATTACAAACAATTACTCTAATATCCTTTTTCAGGCAGTGTGCAGTCTTGAGGATATTACCAATCCGTTCTTCGACAAGGGTAGAGTTATATTTATTTAATTAGTACCATGGGTATAGCATTAATTAATGGAGGTTATGAGTATGAAAAATGATTCTCTGAGATTTATTGCTAGAATTTTATTTTTTGAAGAATCCTCGATGGTTAGGTTCGGGTGGTCTGGGATGATGATACCGATTAATATTGACTCTAACTTATTAACATGCAAGATTCTTTATGGAGAGTAGGAGCAAATCATGAAGAAGGGAAAAGAATACGAAGTGGAGATATTAATACCTAATAAGCGTATCTTAGATGAAGAATTATCCCTAAGTGATAAGATAGTTGCCGGATATGTATTCAACTTTAAGAATGGTGGGGTGGTATTTGGTCATGGAAAAGTAATAAAGATACTTACCTAATGATAAACTAGTAGGATTTGCTTGGGCGTACTCTCCTTGTTCAGTTGACGATCTCTTACGACGGGCAGATGCATGGGTAGAAGAATTTCATTTTCAACTATCATCTCGGGCAGGGATAGAAAAATACATTGGTTATTTATTACTAAAAGTAGTTGGTCAAGATATCCTAGGAGAAATGGCCTTCCAAAGTGGATGAGCTAAAGAAAAAGGAGGGACTTATTATGTTGAGTATTGAGACCAGTGCTAGGATATCCGAGCCAGCAGAAGATAAATGCAAACTTTTTTATAGAGGTAGATTGTTGTTTGATGGATATAGTGATGATTTAATTACATCTTTAAATGGTTATGTTGAAATAAGGTTGAATCAATTTGATGTAAATAAGTCATTGAGAATAGTACCCAAAAGAATAGAAGACTCTTTTATTTGGATACCAGTAAAAGAAAAATCGTTTAATTGGACTCAGGAGGGGTTGATTGTATTAGATTTGCAAGGCATGGAGAGGTTATGGTCTCTGTCAGGGTACGACTTTTCGGGGGACAGCTCTAATTTCCTATATTGCACAGAACAAGATTTTGAATATATCTGGGCTCTAAATAGTGGAGTATCTGTATCTGCTGATTTTACAAAGAGAACAGTTGATCATTTGAGATTTCACTTCTCCCATCAGGAAGATCATAGACTTGTTAAAGTGTATAGTTGGCTGATGTCATTAGAAAATATAAACCATTGTAATGAGATCGTAAGGATAAAACGAAGGCAAATAAAGGATAGTCTCATAGTCTATTTGGATGAAGGGGAGCTGTATGAGTGGCATTCTCTTATCGAAGATAAAAATAGCGATATCTATATACATCTTGGGGGTTATTGGGTTAGTAAATTGACTGGTTACGAGTTATAGTGTTAGTCTATTTGGTTAATCAAGAACAAGTATCAAGAAGATGACATTATGAACACACGCACGATGCTTTTGACCGTACGCTGAATAGGACCGGTACGACCGGACGGAAGAAAAGGAAACGATGACGTTCAACTATCTCGGCTTGTTTGATGATATCCTGAGTGAAAAAGTGGCTAGTAAGATCGAACACTCCTGTCGTTGACCTTCAGGGCGATTGCCACATCAATGGAAGGGCCACCTTTTCCATTCATACCTATGCCTAGTAAATATTGATATGAAGAAATCCCTCGTGTTAGGGGAAAGCAGCAACTAGCCACTGGGATATAATAAACTGAAAATTAAGATACATTGATCGTATTATCCAGTGAACAACCCTAACCTGGATTTACTGCATTTACAGTTGTTCAAACAGAGTGTACCCTATTTGGACATAACCCAGAAAGAAGTACTGCAGATTCTTGATACCTCCTTCTTTCATCTCGCGTTGTGCACCATTGAATTCTTCCTATCGTTTTTCTAACTATGAATCTAAGCCTATTTTTTCAGACTATGATATTCGCACTTACATAATTTCTATTTCCACATATTATATTATGAATATAAGGAAAGGGGGAAATACAATGAGTGGTGGATGTGGATATCCTGGTATTGGTTTACTATGTTTCATACTCCTCGTAGCAGTTATATTTTCTTTCTGCAGAGGCGGAGCTTTCTACTAAAATATAAGCGGTTTTCTCGATCTCCTCGATGAAAAGAGGAGATCGAGAAAACCACTCACATTCCTCTTACGGAAAAACCCATCCCTCGCCACAAGGGATGGGTTTTATATTGAGATAAATATCCGTAAAAATTGGCGTATAGTTTGCATGCCCATACTCCACCCAACCCTTGGATATCATTATGGTAAAATAGTTATTGAGAGTTTGGGTGATCGATGTGCCTAAATTCATCAGGCCTAAATCAATCGCCTTATTTCGTTCAGTGGTACGTTGGTGTGAGAGTTCGAGGTCTGGCTGGGCTCTCTTACTTGATTTCATCTCTCGAGGGTTAGAAAGGAGAGGTATCATGTATTTAAGAAATGATTTTGAGGAAATTGCAATACGAGGTCGTATGGCTTTCGGAGTAAATTGCATAATTAGAGTGATTGAAACATGGGGAGTTAAATCGGAGAAATTGAATAACCTTGTATTGGAATTACTTAGTTTTACGTATTCTGAAGACTTGAGTGAATGGGAAAGTAGGCTAGATCACATTTTTCCAAAAGAAGAATCTATGATATATGCAAAAGCATTTGGGTTTGAACATCTATCTTCTTATAAAAAAGAAGAGTTATTCAAATTAATTGTAGAAGTATATGATATTGGCGCTGAGAATTTATATGGTGCCTTTAGAGATCATTTTTCTCTAACCCCTCTAATGAATGTTATTCGAATTCTAAATGAAAATGACATTCCACTTCCTGATATAGTTATTTATAGAAAATCTAAGGTTGAAGAAGACGGCGGTTGGGGTTATCCGATTGATTTTTCGAGTGATTTATTAGGCCAATAAATTGAAAGTGGGAAGGTGTGTTAGGTCAGTAGTTGTTTGAACGCTTTTACTAGGAAGTTTGTTAAATGAAGAGTTAAAAATACTTTAATGGAAAATGCAGATTTTATTAAACCATGAGTATCTTAAATCTAAATTTGAGAGTCTGCTCAAATCATTTTATGAAGAAGCATACGAAGCAGTAGTTAGAAATAGGTGTTTACTATGAAGTTGGTTAAATATGGAGTGAGAAATATGGCTATATCAGTAGCTCTTGTAAAAGAAAAAGAAGATGAAGAGGTAGTAATATACATGTATGGACCGTTTGATCAAGTGACGGGACGACTAGAGTATAATAAAAATACCCGATCGTTACATCAACTAAATCCGGTGCCTGGAAAAGAAGAGAAAGATAATTTTTACTATAGAAGAGCAGGACAGCGTTTGGCAAGAGAACTAAGAGAAATGAAAGATGGTAGTGACTTTCCTGATCAAATGGTTCATTTTGCATGAAAGTATGAAAGGTGATTATAAGAGAAGAATTGTTGAGAAAAAAAGGTTCTTAATATAAGCCATCGGTACGCAGAATGAACATCTGCAACAAATAGAGTTAGGATTGTTCGAAGATGTTCACTGGTTTAGTAACTTTCGAATCCACAGTACACTTGTGTAATTAACACCGATAGAGTGCCTACAGAGATACTCTAAAATTCTGTCTAGTTTGCTACGGGCAACCGAATATTAAGCATATAGAAAATTAATGAGTAGAATAAAAAATGAAAGTGACCAAAGGGAATTATATACTATAGGTGAACTTTCTAATGAAGAGGTACATATTGAGATGGATTTAAAAATAAAAAATTTAGAGACTATTTATGGTGAAGAGTATGATGAAGAAACAGAAATTTGTTATGAGGGATCTCTTCCGGAGTGGTACGATAGGATTAGGCACTATTCTCTTTCTGAAATCAGAGATAGTGATATTTCTAGATTGATTAGACAGGAAATATTTTTAGATTGCACAATATTGGAGGCCTTGAAAAGGTTAGATTTAGATCCGTTGTGTGGTGGTTATGATGGACAAATGATTGTTGCATTGTTTAATGTAAAAAAAAGCTATTGGATAGATAGAAAGGATATTACAGTAGAAACTCTTTCGAAGATAGTGGATGCTAAAGAGAAAGTAGTAAAAATGGATACAGGTATAGATGAACCTTTCATTGATGAGGATGAAAAGAACAGCACGATTGAGATGTTAAATGCAATGATTAGAATGTTTAATCAGATTTGAGCAGCAGAGTAAAAAGAAGAGGATTTCCGAGCCGTATCAGGATACCCGACATCATGTACTTCTTCTACGAGAACGGCTAGTAGTTAGAATAGAAATCGTGTGCGATTTGACATAGGACCGCTCTTCCCTTTAAATGTTTGATATTTAAGGAGAGCGATTCTTTTCCAATTCAACAGAGCACAATCTAAGCATTCAATCATATACATAGCAGAGACCGACCTCGGGCGCCTGCTATAGAAATGGGGTATATACAGATATGAAAGTAGTACTTTCCGGTACTGAGTTTGTTTCTGTAGAAGAATTTCACAGGATTATAAAGGGAAAATTAGATTTACCGAATTATTACGGAAAAAATTTAGATGCATTATGGGATTGCCTAACTGGAGGAGTAGATTTGCCACTCACAATTCTATGGAAAGACTTTAGAATTAGTAAAGGTTACTTAGGAGAATATGGAGATGCTATTGCGGATTTGATGAAAGAGGCAGAAGAAGAATTAGGAGGGGAATTCAAATTGATTCTAGAATGATTACTGGTCAAAAATTCAGTAAATATTATCTATAACTGTGTTCCCTTGATTAGGAGGGACTGGATTATTGGGTGTTAGTCTAATATGAGGATAAGAAGAATGGAGAATACCATAATAAAAGAAAAAATGTTCAAGGTGTCAGAAACGAAAAGATATAATCAGGACCTTATTACAAAGTTGACCTCCAGAGGGTTCAAGAAGAAGCGAAGTAGGTTATCTAAATTGCTAGTGAGTTAGAGTAATACCTTGTTATTACTGAGTACGACAAAAAAAGCAGTTTGAAAGAGAATTTTCCCTGGGAAGTAGGAGCGTTGTAACAGGATTAATCCGGGCTCTTGCATTGAAGAAATAAGGTAAGGAGTGGTTGTGTTGTTTAATATGAAATTAGTGAGTGAAAATCTCTCGACGGGTTTAACCAGGGAAATACAGGATAATAAAAAATATGATCTTGAATTAGATAATGAAATATCTATAATAGATGACATCTGCGAAATTTTTCAAAAAACAGGGAAAGTGAACTTTCGTGTTTCTGGTTTTGGTCAACAAAACTGGCCCGTAGATTGCTTATTTGATCTACCAATAGCAATGGAACAAACACCAGAAATATTAAAAAAGATCAAAAGTAGTTGCTACAATTTTTCATTGGATTTTTATGAACAAGGGGTAGAGAGAGAAGTCTTGTTCGAAGATATTGATGAGAACAATGTAAGATTAATTTGCAAGAGTAGTACTGATTGGAATCCGAATCCTAATATGCAGGTTAGAGATAAGGAAGAGGTTAAATATATTTTCTTAAATCTCCTAAGTGATTTTATTAGGATAGGAAGGCTGGTATGCCCGAGTCTAGTTAACGAAGATATTTTTCTTAATTGGCTAGATTCATTTCATTTAAAGATTACTCAATCTCCCTGCTAGGTGAATCTATTACTTATTGCTTCAAATTCATCATTCAATTGTTGGAGTGGTTGTGTTGTTTATTGTTAAACGGGATTCTTCCATATGTTTTGACGGGGAGCTAGTCTATAAAGATGGTCACTCATTTGATTATGAGCCTAGATTGGCTGCAAATAGCACCATCCTGATTGATACGCTCGAAATAAAAATTGATGGTGGGAACGGTCAACTAAAGTATGTTTGTGGCTACTATCCTCTCGGTCGTTGTAGTATAGAAAGCTTAAAAGCTCCTCTGAGCGAACCTGGTATTATTTATCTGGAGGAGCGATATATAGATGATGGAATAATAGATATCTACAGGGATTGGAATTCATACTATGATGCCGATTCAGGGTGGATATGTATAGGAAGAAGAAATTGTGTTTCCGAAGATAAAATAATAGAGATTGCTACAAGCACTATTATTGTTTTAGAGGAAAACGGTTTAAAATCTCTTTGGCTCAAGCCCAAGCGCATTTCTTCTCCAGATTCATAAGTGGAACTTCTAAAATATTGATATTTGAGTGTATATTGGACTGGTGAGGACTGCCCAGGGAGAGTTTATTTAAAAAATATTCAGGAGGACCAATATGCTTATTTCTGATGACATCAACTTTATATCGGAGGAGTTTGATTTCACGGATAGTATTGTTTGTGAGCTGAAATTAAAGGAGAACCTAACAGATTTAGAAATAGTAATAGATTATTATTGGGGTGAAAATAAGGAAACAAGGATATTAAAGCTAGTGCTTAAAAATTGTCTTAATATTAATCTTAGTTATAGTGATATGGTACATCAAAATTACAAAAAGGAATTATCACCAGCTCAAATTTTTAGTTGGTTTACAATTGTAGTCTTTGAGATAGGAGAACTCATAAAGGATGGTAATAGTAGAGAGGATAATGGGAAATCACTTTATTTTGCAAAAATATATACATTAGATTTAGAGAAGCCCTGGTTAGAGGTTGTTTTTAGCAGTGCTGATTTATTAGAGATGTCCAACTGGGAATTTTAAGAAATCTATTTATCGCGAAGTAATTGTCCGAAGAACTTTTCTTGCAAATTCTATGTGGACGGAGAGACCATTGAAACCACGGGTGATCATCCTTCCTGGAACGTAACACCAAATAGGAGGAGCATAATGCTGAAAGACATGGAACTCGTTAAGAAACTTAATGTTGGGCTGACTAATTATTTTAGCGTATAATCTTACAAATGATTGGAAGTGGTGAAGGGGAGTGAAGAAATACTTGAACAAGACGATGGAAAACTACCTTGAATTATTAGTAAGAGATGAAAGAGAACACTCGATTACCTTGAACTATCCTAAAGTGAAGCAGATCTTGTTCCCTCAGTTTATAGATTGGGATGAGTGTGTGCTTTTGGAGCAAGAGGATTCGTCGGAGTTACCTAAGGAATTTAGAGCGAATCGGTTTTGTCCAGATAGAACAGGATTTGAGGCTACTTATAATCATGTTCACCTAGGGGATTATATTGATTTTGTTGAACATCATCCACTTGAAGGCTTAGAGATTTCACTCGGCTTGATGGAAGCATGGATGTATAAAATAAAAGGGATGTTCCCTTCGAGTGAGTTTAATATAATTTTGTCATTCGATGGAGAGGAAACTACTCTGCGCTTTCATAAGTTCCGAAATGATGAGCCACATTGGGTAAATGTAAGTTCAATAGAAGATTATGCAGAGGGTGTTCTAGTTATTGAGATGTAGTCGTATTGACTTTCTGAAGAAGCAACCAAATGGAATTAATAGAAGGGAGAGAGTAAACAATAAATGATAGGCGAAGTGAATTGGAGTACTGATTATGATATTGCAGATGAGGCCGTGATAAAACTGGTAGAGAATCGGCTAGGTGTTAAGTTCCCAAGTGATTTCTGTCATCTTATGATACTATTCCATGGAGGAAAACCCTCAGTAAAAAAGGTGATGATAGAAGAGTCAAGAGAAATTGAATTGAAGTACCTACTATCGTTTGTAGCATTTGATGAGTTGGATATATTGGATTGGTATAATGTTAATAAGCGATTTTTGGTAGATGGTTTAATCCCTTTTGCAATTGACTTAAGGAATAATTTGTTTTGCTTTGATTATCGTAGTGATGAGGCTGTTCCAGCAGTCGTATATGTAGAGAAACAAAATGAGACGGAAAGGAAGGTCATTTATAAAATCGGAGATACATTCGGAGATTTTATAAATAGCTTGCATTAAATTTGGAGGGTTTGCAGGTCCAGTCCTCTCTTGCCTTTCTGCTTCTCAATTGTGTCCACAAAACCATACTCACTCCATTTCTTTCTTTCATAGACGATGCTCTATTTCAAACCTCTACTACTTTGAATACCTTATAAATATATATTCAAAGGTATAAAGTAGGGATGTCGATCATGAATGTCACACCTCAGCTATGTGAAGTACTCAGTAAGGTCATTAATGGAAATGTCAGCACGTTTGGTGATGTGGAGAACACTTGCCTGATCACGAATTTGCGCCCTTTTAGCTCCACCGTTTTGAATCGAAACTCGGAAGACCCTCTGAATAATGCCTTTTGGCTACAAAGTACTTCGATCCCCGGAAAAACCCTAAATGTTGGATTCTTAGCATTATTAGAGCAAGAAGTGACTCCCTTAACCAAACTATTAATTCGTCAAGGTTTTAAAGTAACCGATATAACACAGTACAGCACATTTACCAAGCCCAATATCGTCGATGTTTATTTCCAATCAGTTGAGAGCCCCTTCGCGTTTGCTCAAAAGGCACGGGTGTTGAGCCTTCTTACCCGGTCACAACCACAAATATCTACCCCTGCCTCTCCCGTTGTACAGCGGTTATGTACATTATTCCGAGACATTATCGGGATCGGCGGTTCGGCTGAATTCTTCAGTACATCTTGCGATGTACTACAATCCCGTAACCTGAATGTACGAATAGAGGGGATTCCGACCACGATTGGAAGTGTAGGGCTACTCAATTTCTCTTTTCAATCATTTGATCCCCAGGGAAACGCACTCTGTATTGGTAGTGTAGGACTTTTGTCAGAGGAAGTACGGCCCTATTTAGAAGCTGTGAACAGACAGACGGGGATTGTCCATTCAGGAATGGAAAGCCGTTGGTTTGAAACTCCCGAAGTGGTGTTGTTACGATACCTTGCCATCGTCAATCCAATCACGTTCGCATTGGAGACAAGGAAGACTTTACGGGTGCTAGGGTTATAAGAAACAAAGAAACGGAAGGACCGTTTCTCTCAAAGTCCTCAGTGGGTACAGAAGAGAAACATCCTTCCGTTTCTTTTAGCAAATTATTTAGGACGACCTTTGAGCATGCGAACAGGGCCTTTCAGAAGGACTCTCATGATCCGGCTTCTACCACAAGGTGGCGCGTGTACCTTTGAGTCATCTCGACCGTCTGTTTTTTAAACTCTCGATTATATCTTCTCATTACTGACACATCGAGTGGATTTACTTTTATTTATTGTGGCATTCTCTATTCTTCGTGGCCCTTTTTTTGATTAACACTCAAAACTACAAGCATTTTATATTAATTTGTGTCGCATTTAATCAGTGATGCTCTTAGAATAACTCCATATTCCATGTATCCTTTTAGGCAAGTAAGCATATAAACCCAACCTTCTTTATTATCTAGTAGTTGACCAATTAGATTTTCGCTTTTCTCATTAAAACCTTCTTCATTCACTTCTACAATTGTGCTATGGTTATCTTCTTGGATAAATTTGATTGTTACTACATGATTGCCAGCCCACTCAAAAACAATTTTTTTATTTTCTTGAATTTCTTTTATATCAATATCTCCCTGAGCGCCATATTCCTCATATCTTAATGTTACAGTCTTTCCTTCTTCCCATCTTTCGGAGCTTGAAGAAAACCAAAAGTATCCTATTTTTTCAGGATCAACTAATGCCTCGAAAATCTCATTCGCCGGCTTTTGAATTCTAATTTGGGAAAGATTATTCATTTTAATATTTCTCCTTCCAATGACCTCATCATGGATTATATCTTTCGTTATTTACCGTCATGTGAGACCTCATCGTACTCTAGGCGGAAAAACTCCTATGGAGGTACGTTCAGTTTAATCATATTTTACTGACCGCTACAACTTTGCTTGACCAAGTTAATGGGAAGACTAATAATGCAAGTACATCGAGCTTCTTTGGCTTGATGTACTTACGAATTAATGGAAAGGAATTTATCATGGGAAATAAAAAGTTTATAAGGTCAGATTGGAGTGGTGGTTATTACGAACTTTCTATTGAGCTCCATCCAACTGGGGACGACAAAAGACTTAATGACGCACTGTTAATGCTTTCTAAAAGCCCTATTATCCACGGTGTTTGGATTGAAAAAGGTGAATATGGCAACCCTCCTATCCAATTTCCCCTCTCCTTATCTAATATAAACTCACCATGGTATTGTTTGATGAATATGGATCAGTTTGTAGTCGAATGCGAGATAAGAATCGTAAGAGTAGAAGGGGAGTCAGATTGGATAGACATATCCATTCCACAGAATACTTTGGAGAAAATATATCCGTACAGATATCCTTTGCTTTCATCGTTAAACCCCTGGTTGTTAGTCGTGGATGATTTACTTATCAAATTAGCAGGTGATATATTCAGAGGATCACCTTTTGATTTTGCAATGATAGGAGAAGAGGTTTGTGGTTTGACCAATAGAGAAGAGTTGTTATTTCAGGATATCTACAAGGAAAACTTCTTGTTACCCGGAGATTTATATGCAAAATTTGGTTTGGTTGAAGAAGGAGAACCAGTAGCAGAAGGACTGAGGCTTTACAGATTGAAGGAGAAGTTATCATAACACCTATCCCAGGGGGAGTTCGCCTCCTACATGATGAGAATATTGCTCGTCCTTCATCGATCCTAAATCCATTAAGCAAAGGGACAGCAAGCTACAACCTATTCTGAGCAAAACAACCCTCCCCCACCCCTCCCCTCCTCAAAAACTCCCCACACCATTTCCACCATCAAGAACATCCGTGCTATACTAGACAGAGGATCGACTTTACACCGAATAGCGGATCGATCCCATTAACATGGAATTCACGAATGCATATTTAAAGCCTCAGACGGAGGAAAGGATAGCGATGATGGAGATAGAAACGATGAAGCTGAAGTCGAGTCATCCATTGGTGGAGCAATTTCTCACTTCCTTTAACTCGGTTTCTGATTGGTATACATACAATCCACAGGATGCCACCAGCTTCCATAGACGACTTGCGCATGTCCAGAAGCGAGAGGAAGGGATGGAGCGAGCAAAGCTAGTGGAAGTGTTGCAACAATATCATGCTGGTGATTTGATGCACCCAGAAGTGCAGAAAAACATGGAGCGACTCAAAGACCCCGCGAGTGTGGTAGTGATAGGGGGACAGCAAGGGGGGCTTTTAACAGGTCCTCTTTATACGGTATATAAAGCGGTCTCTATTATCCAGATGGCACGGCGGGAAGAAGAGCGGTTGGGTATCCCCGTGATTCCTGTCTTTTGGATCGCGGGCGAAGACCATGACTTGGAAGAGATTGATCACATTCAATTGCTGACGGGAGAGAAGGAGAGGAAGAAACATTCCTTTTCCTTGCGCGATTACGAGCAGCAATCAGCTAGTTCGGTTCACCCCGAGGAGAGTCAACTTCAGGAATGGCTGGATCACTTGCAACAACTGTTACCCGATACAAAGGAGAAGCAGGAGCTGATTGCCACGCTCAAAAAGTTGGGGCAAGGGGGTATCAGTCTGTCCCGCTTTTTTGCGCGGGTGATGCATCATTTATTTGGTACTTATGGTCTCGTACAGATTGATGCTTCCTTCCCTCCTCTTCGTACAGCAGAAGCCCCCTTCTTTCAGACGCTAATCGAGCAAGAAGGACGCATAGCGGATGCTGTGTCCACCAGCATGCGTGAAGTAGAAGCAGCCGGGTATCCATCCCAACTAGCGGAACAACCGGACCATACCAACCTGTTTCTCTATGAAGAGGAGAAGCGTCATCCGCTGATGCGAACAGAGACTGGCTATCGCTTACGAGAGGGAGATAAGGAGTGGTCGCGGGAAGAGTTGCTGGCGCTAGCAGTCAGTGATCCACAGCGATTGAGTAATAATGTGGTTACACGCCCCCTCATGCAGGAGTGGGTCTTTCCTACGCTGGCGGTTGTAGCCGGACCAGGGGAGATCGCCTACTGGGGATTGTTACGCCGTGCTTTCTCCCAAGTAGGATTGGAAATGCCGTTGGTGATGCCTCGTGGGAGCTGGACGTTGGTGGACCGTACGAGTCACCGTTTATTGGAGAAGTATCAGTTGACCGTGTATGATATCATGGAGAAATGGGAAGAGAAGTGGGAGGCTTGGCTTCGCGGACAAGTACAGCCCGATGTGAAGCAGCTATTTGCGGATGCGAATAAGGAAATTGACCGCTTGTATCATGCCTTGATTGATGGGATTTCGCCCATTCGTCCCGACTTACCAGAATTAGGGGAAACCAACCGTGAGCGGGTGCAAAAGGAACTCCACTATCTGGAGAAAAAAGCATGGGGAGCGTTAAATCAGCGGCATCAAGTGGCACGTTCGCATTTTGAGACGCTTCGCACGCTCTTGTTTCCAGCAGAAAGCCACCAGGAAAGAGTGTATAATGTGGTTCCCTATTGGAACTGCTATGGAACGGAGTGGATTGATTTTTTGATCCAACAACCTCTTTCCTCCTTCGACCATCAAGTGGTAAAAATATAAGTAGAGGAATCATACTTACATTCCCTTAAGTCAGGAAAAATAAATTTCCTTGATTAGGAAAGGAGCCTATTATGAGTACGACAGAACATCAAAGCGATATTCGCGATATTTCACTGGCACCGAAAGGTCGCCTCAAAATGGATTGGGCACGAGAGCACATGAAAGTGATTAATCGTTTGCGTGAGCAATTGGCCCCAGAGAAGCCGTTGGCAGGAAAGCGGGTAGCGATTTCGCTTCACTTGGAAGCCAAAACCGCTTGCCTCGCGGAACTATTGCGTGACTTTGGCGCAGATGTTGTGATCACGGGAAGTAACCCTTTATCCACACAAGATGAGATCTGTGCGGCACTGGTTGAAGGGGGAGTTACCGTTTTTGCTAAGCATGATCCGTCCCCAGAAGAATACAAAGCGCATCTCCTACGGACGCTGGAAACACGTCCCGACCTGATTATTGATGATGGAGGAGACTTGATCGGTATTCTTCACGGTGAGCGTCCAGACTTGATGGAACAAGTGCAAGGTGGTTGCGAAGAGACCACCACCGGGATCCTGCGCCTGCGTGCTTTGGAAAAAGAAGGCGAATTGAAATTCCCTGTGGTAGCGGTCAATGATGCTTATTCCAAATTCTTGTTTGATAACCGCTATGGAACCGGACAATCCGTCTGGGATGGTATTAACCGCACGACCAACTTGGTGGTAGCAGGGAAGACCGTTGTGGTTGTTGGTTATGGCTGGTGTGGTCGCGGTGTGGCCATGCGTGCGCAAGGTTTAGGCGCACGAGTGATTGTGACGGAAGTGGATGCCATTAAAGCGACAGAAGCGCATATGGATGGCCATACGGTTATGCCAATGGAAAAAGCGGCTGCGCAGGCCGATTTCGTCGTGACGGTTACCGGTAACCGTGGAGTAGTAAGTGGAGATGTGCTGGACAATCTCAAAGATGGTGCCATTCTGGCTAACGCAGGTCACTTCGATGTAGAAATTGATAAAATCTGGTTGCAAGACCACGCTGTGGATACCCGTGTGGTACGTGAAAACATCACGGAATACAAAACAGCTGAAGGGCGTAAGATCTATCTCTTGGGCGAAGGACGCTTGGTTAACCTCGTGGCAGGCGACGGCCATCCGGTGGAAATCATGGATATGACCTTTGCTCTGCAAGCTTTGGGTCTTCTCTATATTAATGAAAAGTACGAGAAAATCGGTGCACGCGTGATCGATGTTCCGTATCACTTGGATGAGCAAGTGGCTCGCTTTAAATTGGAATCCCTAGGATTGGAAATTGATGAGTTGTCAGAAGAACAAGAGGAGTACTTGGCAAGCTGGCAAGTTTAATCCACAAAACCCTCATCAAAAAAAGCAAATGCTTTACAAAATCCTGTGCCCTTGGGTGCAGGATTTTTCAGTATGCCTGTGGTATAATTTACAGTGTGGTGGAAAGTGGGGGAAAGTGGAGGAAAAGGGGGGATGAGGGGAGGCAACGGACATGTTCATGGGAGAATATCGGCATTCGATAGATACCAAGGGTCGGCTCATCATGCCGGCAAAATTTCGTGAGGAGCTTGCTCCTTCGTTTGTCGTCACCCGTGGCTTGGACCAATGCCTATTCGTATATCCGATCAATGAATGGAAACAACTAGAGAAAAAGCTGAAGACATTGCCCTTTACGCGCTCCGATGCGCGTGCATTTACACGCTTTTTCTTTTCCGGTGCGACGGAAGTTGAGCTGGATAAGCAAGGCCGCATCAATATTCCAACGCATTTGTGTCAGTATGCTCATCTCACCAAAGAGTGTGTGGTGATCGGGGTTTCCAGTCGAGTGGAGATCTGGAGCGATGAGAAATGGGGCACGTATTATTCCGAATCAGAAGAGTCTTTCAACGATATAGCAGAAAAACTAGTGGATTTCGATATCGATTTATAGGGTAAAGGAAGAGAAGAGATGTTTAACCATGAAACCGTACTCCGACAAGAAGCTGTAGAGGGTCTTCGTATTCGCCCCGATAGTGTGATTGTTGACTGCACCTTGGGGGGCAGTGGACATAGTCAACTCATCAGCCAGCAGCTGGGACCAGAAGGAAGATTGATCGGCATCGATCAAGACGAACGTGCTTTGAAGGAAGCTGCGCATCGTCTCTCCGCTGCGACCTGCCAGTTGCACTTGGTAAAGAGCAATTTTGAACACCTGACAGCGGTACTGGAGGATTTGGATCTGACGCAGGCAGATGGTTTTTTGTTCGATCTGGGTGTTTCCTCACCGCAATTGGACGAGGGAGAGCGCGGCTTTAGCTACCACTATGATGCCCGCTTGGATATGCGGATGGATCAAGATCAGCCTTTAAGTGCCTATGAAGTGATAAACGAATGGCCCGAAGAGGAGATCAGCCGTATCATCTATCGCTACGGAGAGGAGAAATTTGCCCGTCGAATCGCCCGTATGGTGGTAGAAGCCCGTACGAAGCAACCACTGGAAACAACTAGCCAGCTAGTGGAAGTGATTAAGCAGGCGATTCCAGCTAAAGCCAGACGAACGGGTCCTCATCCGGCGCGTCGCACTTTTCAAGCGATTCGTATCGCTGTTAACGATGAGCTGGGGGTGTTTGAACGGGCACTGGAGCAAGCGATTCATCTCTTGTCTCCTGAGGGACGCGTCTCGGTGATCACGTTCCATTCTTTAGAGGATCGAATCTGTAAACGTACGTTTCAGGAGTATGCGAGAGGATGCATTTGTCCTCCTGGGTTCCCCGTATGTACATGTGGGAATACCCCTACTCTGACGTTAGTCAACAAAAAACCGATCGTACCCTCTCCACAAGAGATTGAAGCGAACGCACGTGCGCGTTCCGCCAAATTACGTGTCGCAGAGAAAAGAGAGTAGGGTGAAAAGATAAAGGGGCAGGAGGGTATTACGATGGATCAACGAATCCGAGGGAATACCGCTTTAGATTCTCTTGATCATCTCTCTGGTCAGCCAACCCAAAAGAAAAAGAGACTGGCACAAGTTAGAGGTCTTCCCAAAGGTGAAAAAATTCTGTATTTATTCAGTGTTGTCGTTTGTGTGGGGCTGGCACTCTTGGTCGTGGCACAACATGCCACTGTCAATGAGTGGAATGTTAAAATCCACGCCGTCAATCAAGACATTGAGCAGGTGAAACAAGAGAAGAAAGAGTTAATAGCGGAAAAGCGAGAGCTGGAAGACGCTGAGCGCATTCGTGAATTTGCGGAATCACAAGGGATGATTCCAAGCGAAGAGATTAAGCCGCTTCCAAGCGCGTCAGCAACTTCGTCCGATTAGTGGAGGGAAGTTATGGAGGAACGTCTGAAGAGATTGACCCGTGACCAGAAGTTTCGCAGTCTGTTCATCGGTTTGTTCGTGCTTTTCTCTTTTGTACTGGTGTTGGGACGCGTCTTTTTGCTACAGACAGTGAAAGCAGATGCCTACTTAGAACAGGCCAAAGTGCAATGGGAGAAGCAAAAAGCGATTCATGCCGAGCGCGGGGAGATTGTAGATCGAAACGGTCATCCCTTAGCCTGGGAAGTAGAAAAATACTTACTTGTAGCAGATCTTAACCAGGTACAGAAGAAGGATAAAAAGAAAATTGCCAAGCAATTATCTACTCTTCTAGAAGTAGAAGAAGAAGAAGTGTTAGCCAAATTGCAGAATAAGGAAGCCAAACAAGTCGAGTTGCGATTTGGTGGAGATTATAAGGTATCGAGACAGGTGTATGAAGAAGTAATGGACAAAAAGTGGGACGGTATCCGTGGGATTCCGCTTCCGAGTAGGGATTATGTAAGCAAGCCAGAGGCGGGACACGTACTTGGCTTCGTCAATGTCGAAGGAGAGGCGAATGGGGGACTGGAGCTGGCTTATGATGACCTTCTGAGTGGAAAGGAAGGGAACATTTCTTATCAAAAGGATAAGGATGGGATGATGATTTCCGAGCCGGATCAATTTGCCCCACCGCAACCCGGTCATAATTTAAAATTAACGTTGGATACGAGAGTCCAGCGGGAAGTAGAAGCCATCCTTCAGGAAGCCGTAGAAGAATCTGGTTCCAAGGCAGCGACAGCGATTGTGATGGATCCTCATAATGGAGGGATAATGGCACTTGCCAATACTCCTAGCTTTGATCCGAATCAATATAGCGCTACCTATGGGAAAGAGGTGAATGGAAGAAATAACGCACATAATATTGCGGTGAGCCATCAATATGAACCCGGATCTACCTTCAAAATTGTGACACTCGCAGCTGCGATTGAGGAAGGAGTTTTTGACGCAGACTCCACATTCCAATCGGGATCGATCCAAGTGGGGGGAGTAACTATTCGTGATTGGAACCGCACGGGTTGGGGTGAAATTAGCTATCGCGAGGGTGTAAACCTGTCGAGTAATGTGGCCTTTGTTCATATGGGGCAACGATTAGGCGAAGAGCGCTTTGTCGAGTATGTGGACCGGTTTGGTTTTGGCAAGGTGACCGAATCGACTGGGAAGATGACTGGCATTGATTTACCTGCCGAAGCAAAAGGCATCTTCTACGGACATCCATCGCTTCATGCCTCGGAGCTGGCGACTGCTTCGTTCGGTCAAGGGATTGCCGTTACGCCTATTCAAAGTGTGACTGCTGTTGCAGCTGTCGCCAATGGTGGCGTGCTACACCGTCCATATTTGGTAGATGAAGTAGTGGACCCTGAGACAGAGAAGACAGTGGAAAAAACAAAAGTTAAAGGGAAGCGTGTCGTCTCGCAGGAAACGGCTAGCGAGGTAACAGAGCTTTTAACGGGCGTGGTACGAGAGGGCTCTGGTCAAGAGGCACAGTCCGATCTATATGAAATTGCTGGAAAGACGGGGACAGCACAAAAGCCTGATGGTGCGGGTGGCTATGCCAATGGGAAATATTATGTATCCTTTGTTGGATATGCCCCGGCAAATGATCCGCAAGCTGTGGTTTACGTCGCACTCGATGAACCCGGTTATGGTTCGCCGTCTGGCGGAGCGGTGGCAGCCCCTGTGGCAAAAGAAATATTGGAAAAGACGTTATCCTCATTAAAAGTGAAAACAGAGGAATAAAACCCCTTCAGGCAATCCATGCTTGGAGGGGTATTTCGTTCTATCCGTTAGGAAAGAGGAATAGGCTCCTTATTAGAGAAGGGACAACCTCGGGATGGAAGGGGATGATGAGTTGCGTCTGACCAATCGCTTGGTGAGGCGGCGGTTATGGGCGGCTTTGCTAACGGTATTACTCGTTTTTACTGGGCTATTGGGGAGATTGGGTTTTGTTCAATTGGTGCAGGGAGATGAACTGGCAGAGCAAGCAAAAGATTTGTGGAATCGCGATATTCCCTTTCAGGGGAAGCGGGGGCGCATATTGGATCGCAATGGAGACGAGCTAGCATACAATATTAGTACGCCTTCCATTATCGCTATCCCCGCGCAGATCAAAGATCCGCAGGAGACGGCTCGTACCCTAGCTAGGCACTTGGAAGGTTCGGAAGAAGAGATCTATCAAACGATTACGAAGCGGTCGCTTATGGTGTATGTGCCTGGGGGAAAAAAGATATCGGAGGAGTTGGCCCAGGAAGTCCAGGCCTTGCGTTTAGAGGGGATTGCGATTTCGGATGATAATAAGCGCCACTACCCAATGGAGGAATTTGCAGCTCATGTGCTCGGATTTGCGGGCATTGATAATCAAGGGCTGGCTGGAATTGAATTAACGTATGACCAAGGGCTTTCCGGCAGTCGAGGTTATGTATCCTTTGGCGCGGATGCAGGTGGGAGAAAATTGCCTGGAGCCGAAGAGCAGTTCACTCCTCCACAGGATGGAATGGATTTGGTGCTTACCATCGATAAGTATGTCCAGACTGTGTTGGAGCGGGAGATGGATCAAGCCATGGCCCAGTACGATCCTGAGAACGTTCTCGCCATCGCCATGAACCCCAAGACAGGTGAGATCATGGGAATGGGTATGCGCCCATCTTTCCAGCCCAATGATATCGCCAATACCGATCCGGATATTTATAATCACAATTATCCGATTTGGCGGACGTACGAACCGGGTTCCACTTTTAAGATCATTACCTTAGCGGCTGCATTAGAGGAGCAGAAAATCAACTTAAATGACTCTTTTTATGACCCGGGTTACATTGAAGTAAGCGGTGCTCACCTTCGCTGTTGGAAGAGAGGAGGGCATGGATCGCAAACCTTTTTGGAGGTAGTAGAAAACTCCTGTAACCCCGGATTTGTCGCCATGGGACAAAAGCTAGGGGAGGAAACCTTATTCTCCTATATTCGCAAATTTGGCTTTGGGGAAAAAACGGGAGTGGATCTAAACGGAGAAGCCACAGGCATTTTGTTTACAGAAGAACGGGCAGGTCCGGTCGAATTGGCGACCACCTCCTTTGGACAGGGGGTATCTGTTACGCCCATTCAGCAAGTGGCGGCGGTCGCGGCAGCGATCAATGGTGGAACGCGGGTCCGTCCCCATTTCGCAAAAGCATGGCTCGAAGCGGAAACAGGGGAGACAGTGGAGTCTTTTGAACCAGAAGAGCTAGAGAGGGTCATCTCGGAGGAAACCTCCGCTAAAGTTCGGCAAACATTGGAAAGTGTAGTAGCGCAAGGGACGGGACGCAAAGCGTTTATTGATGGTTATCGTGTAGGGGGAAAGACGGGAACCGCACAGAAAGTAGGGCCTGATGGGCGGTATCTGCAGAACAATCATATTGTCTCGTTCCTCGGTTTTGCTCCAGCGGATGATCCCGAATTAATTGTGTATGTGGCGGTGGATAATCCCAAAGGAATCCAATTTGGTGGGGTCGTGGCTGCCCCGATTGTACAAAATATTTTGGAAGATAGCTTGATGCATTTAGGAGTGAAACGGCGAGAGGATCAGATTCCTCCAGAAAAAACATTAACTTCACCCGATATTGTGACCGTCCCCAATTTGGTCGGACAAAGCTTAGATCAAATTCGGCAGAGCTTGCATCATTATTCCTTGACGACGAGTGGGGATGGGGCTTACGTGATCGATCAACTACCGAAACCAGGGGAAAGAGTGAAAAAAGGAACGCCAATTCAACTCTATCTAGGTGACAAATCGAGCCAAGGGGATTAAAATATATATGTTCATCATTATAAGAAGCGTGCTTCTTGTTTTTTTTTGTGAAAACAGATGAAGGGATCATTCTCTGATCACGAGATCTTGTAACGTGACGAGCGATGACCTATCGATTGAGGAGGAATGACATGCGATTACAGGAACTCTTAGAGCCACTGGTGATCTATGACTCCAAGGGTTCACTCGATGTCGAAATCCTGGGAATCAAGACGGATTCGCGTGAAGTGGAAGCGGGTGACCTATTTGTTGCTTTGCGTGGCTTTGATACGGATGGGCATCAATACATCGAGCAAGCCAAAGAGCAAGGTGCTGTGGCGGTGGTGCTGGAAGAAGGAGAAGCCACTGGGATGACCGCCATCCACGTGCCTGATACCAAAAGGGCGATGGCTGTGTTGGTCTCTCGCTTTTTCAATTACCCGAGCCACGACTTAAAAGTGATTGGTATTACTGGAACCAATGGGAAGACAACGACGGCCTCCTTGGTTCATCGTATTCTGACAGACGCAGGTTTTCAAACCGGTCTTGTAGGGACGACGGGGATACTAATCGGAGAAAAAACATATCCCACGGCCAATACGACACCAGATGTTGATATTTTGCAGCAAAACTTCAGGCGTATGAAAGAGGCCGGTTGTACTTATGTCGTTATGGAAGTTTCTTCTCATGCTCTTTCCTTGGGTAGGACAAGGGGTTGTCAGTATCATACAGCTGCTTTCACCAACCTCACACAAGATCACCTTGATTTTCATGAGTCGATGACGGCCTACCGTGAAGCCAAGGGTCTTTTGTTCTCCCAACTAGGGAATCATTACGATAATGAGCGAGATCGCTTTCCTTTAGCTATACTTAATCAAGATGATCCGGCTACTCCATATTTTGCGCAGATTACGCCAGCGCAAGTGATTACATATGGAATGGAGCAGACGGCCACTGTGCAAGCTTCAGATATTCAGGTGTCGGTAGAGGGAACGAAGTTTCACTTATCCACCTATGCGGGTGACAGTGATGTCTTCCTACAGATGATGGGGAAATTTAACGTCTACAATGCTTTGACGGCGATTGCGATTGCCTTGGGAGAAGGAATTCCGCTTTCCTCTATTGTACAAAGCTTGTCTACTATTTCTGGAGTCGAGGGTCGCCTAGAGAAAGTAGAGATCTCAGCCCCCTTTGCTGTCTTGGTGGATTATGCTCATACACCGGACAGTTTGGAAAATGTCTTGACCACAATCCAAGAATTTTGCACAGGAAAAATCATCTGTGTGGTGGGGTGTGGCGGTGATCGAGATCGAGAGAAACGGCCGATGATGGCAGAAATCGCTGTAAAATATAGTGATCATGTTGTACTTACTTCAGACAATCCTCGAACCGAGTCACCAGAGGCCATTCTGCAAGATATGGAAAAAGGCATACCTGCCGAATGGGCGGATCGCTATCAGGTGACGGTGGATCGGCGAGAGGCGATCGCGCAGGCATTAGCATTAGCGACTGCGGAAGATGTCGTCCTGATTGCTGGAAAAGGGCATGAAACCTATCAAGAAGTAAGCGGTGTTCGCTATCCGTTTGATGACCGAGAGGTTGTGCGAGGGTTGATGCAAAGAGAGGAAGGAACGGAATGAAGCGAACATGTGACTGGATTCGGACGCAGACGGCTGGTCGCCTTTTTGGCAGAGCCTCCGATCGGTATCGGCTGGTCCAGGGTGTTTCCACCGATACGCGTACGCTGAAAACCAACAATCTGTATATTCCCCTAGTGGGAACGCGTTTTAACGGGCACCATTATGTTGAGGAAGCGGCCAAATTGGGTGCAGCGTGTACCCTCTGGCAGGAGGATGTCCCTCTGCCAGATTCGCTGGAAATCCCTGTGATTGTGGTGAAAGATACGCTGGAAGCGCTGAAGCAATTGGCGGCGGCTTATCGACAGGAATGCAGTGCCACAATCGTAGCTATTACGGGGAGTAATGGAAAGACAACGACAAAAGATTTGACCGCTTCTGTCTTATCTCCTTCCTATCGCGTGCATAAGACAGAAGGAAACTATAATAACCACATTGGCCTACCGCTCACTCTGTTGGCGTTGCCGGAAGAAACAGAAGTAGCGGTAGTGGAAATGGGAATGAATCACGCAGGGGAAATTCATGAGCTCTCTACGATTGCCCAACCAGATATGGCGGTTATAACGAATATTGGAGAAGCTCATCTGGAACACCTTGGTAGTCGTGAGGCGATTGCGGGAGCGAAATTGGAGATTCTGGATGGATTGAAAGAGGAAGGCATCATCATTGCTCATGGGGATGAACCACTGCTTGAGAAGAGGCTCCAGGATGTAAAACAAAAGGTGGTGCGTGTCGGTCACGGTCGCGAAAATGATGAGGGTCCACTCCAATGTGAAATTGGACGCGAAGGCATCTCATTTGTTTCACGGTTTTCGCAATATCGATACACCCTTCCGCTATTAGGTGAACATAATGCCATGAATGCCTTGATGGCATTATCGGTAGGGCGAGAACTCCATCTTTCGGAAGAACAAATGAAAGAAGGGTTATCGCAAGCACGTGTATCTGGGATGCGCTTAGAAACCCTACAAGCAAAAAACCACATGCTGATGATAAATGATACGTACAATGCGAGCCCCAGTGCCGTACGTGTCTGCATCGACCTATTGATGGACATGGAGGCAGATCGGCAAAAGTGGATTTTACTAGGAGATATATTGGAGCTGGGCCCCGATGAAGAGCGCTATCACCGCGAAGTGGGTCACTATGCAGCTCAAAAAGGAGTCATGAGGCTATATACAATTGGTGAGCGAGCCCGGTGGATTGCTCAAGGAGCCGAAGAAGCGGGTGGGATATCCCATATTGAGCATTTTTCCTCGCAGGAAGAAGCGGTGCAAACGCTACTGAAAGAGGGAAATGAACAAGTGGTGTTGTTGGCCAAAGCTTCACGAGGAGCTCGTCTGGAACTTGTTGTAAATCAGTTATGTGAAGGGGAGACGAACCATTAATATAGAAATACCGATGAATACAGAGATTATGCTTATTATTCCACTTCTTTTATCATTTGGGATCTGTGTCGTGATTGCACCGATGATGATTCCTGGCCTACGTCGCTTGAAGTTTGGTCAGAGTATACGAGCGGAAGGTCCCCAAGCACATGCTAAAAAAGCAGGCACCCCAACCATGGGTGGGATTTTGATTCTCATTGCACTGGTTTTGACCGCATTACCTGTAAGCAATATTTTTGAAGGCTTTCTTAGTGTGAATGCAGACCTCTTTTTCTTATTATTTGCCACGATTGGTTATGGTATCTTAGGCTTTCTAGATGACTACATTAAAGTGGTCATGAAACGAAACCTGGGTCTTACCGCTAGACAGAAA
The DNA here is from genome assembly GCF_059818345.1 of Mechercharimyces mesophilus. NCBI lineage: Bacteria > Bacillati > Bacillota > Bacilli > Caryophanales > Thermoactinomycetaceae > Mechercharimyces > Mechercharimyces mesophilus. The sequence goes on from NZ_JCBAPH010000001.1 coordinate 611,209, forward strand.
TTATTGGGTCAATTTTTTATTGGAGCCATTCTGTTTTGGGTGTTGTTAGAGGTGCGGGTTATTGACCCTGAATCGGAGCTTCAAGCTATCTTTCAAGTGGTGATTCCAGGAACGGATATGATTCTATCCTTGAACTGGCTCTATCTCCCCTTGCTTCTTATCATTATGATTGGCTTTTCTAATGCAACCAACTTAACGGATGGATTGGATGGTCTGTTAGCTGGAACCGCTGCGATTGCGTACGGAGCCTATGCCGTCATTGGTTTGATGCAAGAGAACCACTCGGTTGCTATTTTTTCGGCCGCTATTGTGGGAGCATTGCTGGGCTTCTTGGTCTTTAATGCCCATCCCGCCAAAGTCTTTATGGGGGACACAGGGTCCCTTGCTCTCGGGGGAGGATTGGCTGCGTTATCGATCATTACCAAGACGGAATTACTCTTACTAGTCATTGGAGCTGTCTTCTTTATTGAAGCCCTCTCCGTCATGCTGCAAGTCTCTTCTTTTAAGCTACGTGGTAAACGAATCTTCCGCATGAGCCCTCTTCACCATCATTTTGAACTGTCAGGTTGGTCAGAGTGGCGTGTGGTGACCTCCTTTTGGTTGATGGGATTATTCTTTGCCATACTGGGTATATTTCTTTATTCACTTGAGGTGTTAGTGTGATGAGTGACCAAACAGCCTTGTGGGATGGAAAGACGGTAGTGGTGATAGGATTGGGGAAAAGTGGAGTGGCTGTAGCCCAACTGCTTCACTCCCTGGGTGCCCATGTCGTCGTCAACGATGCCAAACCACGCTCGGAATCGAGTGAGGCTATAACGCTTGAAGAGCGAGGAATCCAAGTAATTTATGGCGGACACCCCGTTGATTTGATCCACGAAGGGGTTAACCTCGTGGTTAAAAACCCAGGAATTCCCTACCATATTCCGCCGATTCAGGTGGCAGAGCGCTTCCATATCCCGGTTGTAACCGAGGTGGAGATTGCTGGGCAAATTTGTCGTTCTCCCATAATCGGGATTACCGGTTCTAATGGGAAAACCACCACGACGATGTTGGTAGGAGACATGATGGCCAATGCAGGGATGGATCACCGCATTGCGGGCAATATTGGTACCGCTTTAGCCGAAGTTGTACAAGAGATTGATCCTAGAGCCTGGTTGGTCGCTGAATTAAGTAGCTTTCAATTGAAAGGAACAGAGCAGTTTCACCCACAAATCGCAGCCTTGCTCAATGTGACCGCAGCTCATCTGGATTACCATGGGGGCATGGAAGACTATACGGCTTCCAAAGAGCGGATATTTGCGCAACAGCAAGCAGCAGATACAGCTGTGCTTAATTGGGATGATCCACACTGCCGACAAATTGGCGAAAGGCTATCCTCAGAAGTTTGGTGGTTTAGCCGCAAGGAAGCGGTGCCACAAGGAGTAGAGATCGAAGAAGCGGGCTGGGTGGTTGTTCATTCAGCTGAAGGAAAGCGTGAGCGTGTCCTTTCTGTAAATGAGATTCTTCTTCCGGGACAACATCATTTGGAGAATGCGCTTGCTGCTACCGCCATTGCCTACCGTGCGGGCTGTCCTCTATCCTCTATTCAAGCGACGCTTCGCTCCTTCAGGGGAGTGGAACACCGCTTAGAATATGTGACCGAACGGGCGGGAGTTCGTTACTACAATGATTCGAAAGCGACCAATACGGGAGCTGCTCGCCTTGCCTTGGAATCCTTTGCGGAACCGATTATTTGGATCGCAGGTGGCTTGGATCGTGGCACTGATTTTAGGGATTTACTGCCTGCTTTAAAGCAACGAGTACAAGCTATGGTGGCGTATGGCGAAGCTGCCCCTACTTTGATCGCGCGGGGGCAGGAGGCAGGTATACGTACGGTACAGGCAACGGATGTAGCGGAGGCAACACAGATTGCAGCAGAGTGGGCCGAGTCGGGCAGTGTGGTTTTATTGTCGCCTGCTTGTGCCAGTTGGGACATGTATCCTTCTTTTGAGGTGCGGGGTAGCATTTTTAAACAAGCTGTGCATAGGCTTAAGTAATAGAGCCAAGCCCCGAGCGAAAGAGGTGCATTCTCGTGTCTCCCTCTCGTCACACAGTGGATTATACAGTGGTTGTCGTTATTTTCTTGCTTCTTGCGATCGGAGTTATGATGGTGTACAGTGCGAGCGCCGCCTTCTCTTTTCATAAATATGGAGACGCCTTTTTTTATGCAAAGCGGCAACTTTTATTTGCCACTTTGGGTGTTTTTTTTATGTTTCTGGTGGCTAATCTTTCTCCGGACTTGTTTGAACGGTGGTCCAAGCCGGCCATTTTGATTTGCTTTTCCTTACTCACGTTGGTTTTAATCCCGGGTGTCGGCTTATGGCGAGGTGGGGCCCGTAGTTGGTTAGGAATTGGAGCATTTAGTATTCAACCTTCTGAGTTTATGAAACTGGCGCTTATCCTTTTTCTGGCTGCTTATTTGGCGAAGCATGCTCACCGCCTCTCCCAATTCTGGACGGGCCTTTTTCCCCCGCTGGCCTTGGTAGGCCTTGCATTTGCTTTTATTATGCTACAACCCGATTTAGGAACAGGAACCGTGTTGGTGGGGACGGGCCTGGCTATCTTGTTTGCTGCGGGTGCACGCTTCAAGCACCTAATGGGGCTGGGTCTGCTCGGATTAGGAGGATTTACTGCCTTGGTGTTGGCAGCACCCTACCGCATCAAACGCATCACCGCCTTTCTGGACCCCTGGCAAGACCCGCTGGGTGCAGGTTATCACTTGATTCAGTCTTTATACGCCATTGGTCCGGGAGGGTTGATGGGCTTAGGGCTAGGAATGAGTAGACAAAAGCATCTTTACCTACCCGAGCCCCATACCGACTTTATCTTCTCCATTTTGGCGGAGGAATTGGGTTTTTTGGGGGCTGGTACGGTTATCTGCCTCTTTGCTCTCTTGGTGTGGCGAGGCATTCGCATTGCGATTACCTCGCCCACCCTTTTTATGAGTTTGACAGCGGCCGGTATTACCGCCATGATCACCATTCAAGCCGTCATTAACATCGGTGTGGTAACGGGTGCCTTCCCTATCACAGGGATTACCCTTCCCTTTTTAAGCTATGGGGGTTCTTCCTTGACACTCAACCTTGTTGCGGTTGGAATTCTCTTAAATATCTCACGCTTCACTGAGGAACCGGCGAGATAGGCTTTGGAAGCAAAAGCAAAAGCAAAAGCAAAAGCAAAAGCAAAAGCAAAAGCAAAAGCAAAAGCAAAAGCAAAAGCAAAAGCAAAAGCAAAAGCAAAAGCAAAAGCAAAAGCAAAAGCAAAAGCAAAAGCAGGTGCTAGCAATATGGAATAGCTGTTCGTGCATGTATTTCATTCATATTAGTAGGCATATTTCTCCCTTCGGAAGATACCCATTAGATCCCGGAGGGATTTTTCATGAAATGGGCGAGAGAAGTAGAACGTGCTTTGTACTGAACCGCTGTACGAAAACCTCACTCTCACAAAGATAGCCGTTTATCGCGAGACTATAGGTGCCAAATAGAGGTCAGTGGTGTTAAAATGGGAGAGACTTTATCCAACATGCGCCTGCTTTTTTGGGCAGGCGTCACACATATTGAGCATAGGCATAAGATACGGTATACCGCGTTATGCCCTTGATCGAAGGAGGACCAACCAAGTGAACGAGATTATACAAGAGCTGAAAGTAGCCAATATAGAAGATATCCGACCCAATGAACCGATGTCCCGACATACCACTTGGAGGGTAGGAGGACCTGCCGACTTGTTGATCTATCCTAAAACACGGGATGAATTACAAGCCGCTATGCGTATTGTACATCAGCATCAAATACCGTGGCGTGTCGTGGGGCGTGGCTCCAACCTATTGGTTCGTGATGGTGGCTTGCGCGGCGTTGTTTTTCGTCTCGAAGAAGGCTTTGATGAATTGCAAATAGAGGGAACGCGCGTAACCGTTGGTGGGGGATACTCGATGGTACGCCTCTCTAATAAGATCGCGCGTCAAGAACTCTCTGGATTGGAATTTGCAGGCGGAATTCCAGGAACGGTCGGTGGCGCTGTCTATATGAATGCAGGAGCGCACGGATCAGATGTGATGAGGGTATTAGAATCAGCAGAAATCTTGTTGGAAACAGGTGAATGGACTCATCTTACCAATGAAAAAATGGGCTTTTCTTATCGAACATCGATTTTACAAAAAGAGATGCCGGGTATTGTAACAAAGGCAACTTTTCAATTGCAACCAGGTGATCGAGATGAGATTGGTGCAGCCATGTCCCAATTTAAAGATCGGCGTCGCATGACTCAACCTTTGCAACACCCTTGTGCAGGAAGTGTGTTTCGTAACCCGCCTGGCGACCATGCCGGACGACTGGTGGAAGCGGCAGGTCTAAAAGGGTATCGCGTGGGGGACGCTGAAGTATCCACACTTCATGCCAACTTTATTATTAATCGAGGCCGTGCTACGGCCAACAATGTTCTCACCCTCATTGATCATATCATCCAAACGGTGGAGGAGAAGTTTGGGGTATCCCTTCAACCGGAAGTGTTGGTGGTGGGAGAGGAGTAAACGGAGGTGGAACATTGACGCACTTTTCCATCGAAGGTGGCCGTCGGCTGATGGGAACGACGCGCATTCAAGGAGCGAAAAATGCTGCACTGCCGATTTTGGCGGCCACAGTATTAGCAGAAGGAGTGTATGAGATTCGTGATGTCCCTCGTTTGTCAGATATCGAAGTGATGATCGATATCTTGGAATCCTTAGGGGCACGTATCACTCGCATTGGACATACGGTCTGGGTGAATACCTTCCAACTCAACACTTCCCATATTCCTGACGAACTCATGAGAAAAATGCGTTCCTCTATCTTTTTAATGGGTCCGTTATTGTCGCGACTACAAGAGGTATGCGTCTCTCGTCCAGGTGGATGCGCGATTGGTGCAAGACCGATCGACTTGCATCTCAAGGGGCTAAGCTCGCTTGGATGTGAGATCGATGAACGTGAGGGCCACATCTTTTGTCGTGCTTCGCGTCTTCAAGGAACCGAAATCACATTAGAAATGCCCAGTGTGGGTGCGACCGAGAATGTGATGATGGCTGCCGTGAAGGCGACAGGAAAGACGGTGATCCATCGGGCAGCGAGAGAACCGGAAATTGTGGATCTACAATCCTTTCTTAACCGGATGGGAGCACGTGTGAAGGGAGCAGGATCGGATACCATCATTGTTGACGGTGTGGCGCGGCTTACTCCAACTTCGCACACGGTCATTCCCGATCGCATCGTGGCGGGTACACTTATTGCCACAGCAGCAGCAACAGGTGGAGAAGTAACCCTGCATCATACGGTGCCTGCTCATCTGGAGAGTTTCCTTTATTATATACAGCAGACTGGGACTCGGCTGGAGATGGAGAAAGATGCGATCTGGGTACGAGGAGCTTCTCAGTTAAAAGCCATCCCACACATTACCACAGCACCCTATCCCGGATTTCCTACAGATCTGCAACCGCAAATGATGGTGTTGCTCACTTTAGCTGAGGGGTCCAGCCTGATCACAGAAAGAATCTTCAACGCTAGGCTAAAGCATGTGGATGAATTACGGAAGATGGGGGCGCATTTGCTAGCGGAACAAAATTCCGTCCAAATTGATGGGGTGCCCCAACTGTACGGTGCTCAAGTTTATGCCACAGACTTACGTGCAGGTGCAGCCCTTGTCATGGCTGGTCTTGCTGCTGTCGGAGAGACCGAGGTTCATGCCACTCACCACATTGATCGCGGGTATGAGCAATTGGAAGAGACCGTTCGTCAATTGGGTGGCAAAATGGAACGAATGGAAGCCAAAATTCCTTTATATTAAAAGCAGCGCCTCCCATGTCGCTGCTTTTCAATGTGTGGTAAAATATACTGGAAGCTCGGGTTCATGCTAGGCTTAGGCTGAAGAGAGTCGAATATATGCAAGGGATGAGGGGGAAAAGCGATGACACGAACGATCCCCAAGCTCCCGACATCTACTCGATCCAAGCCGCCCATTAAAAGAGTGATTGGGCTGATCTTTTTATTCTTTCTGGCAGTGTTCATTCTACTATTTCTTCGTTCTCCGCTTGGACAAGTATCAGAAGTGAGAGTGGAAGGGAATCAATGGGTAAAAGAAGCCGACATTCGTCAGCGTGCAGCGATCGATGAAGGATCATCCTTTTTTGGCTGGAATACGGAGCCAGTGAAAGAGGCGATCGTTTCTCATTCATCCGTGGCCGAAGCAGCAGTGATAAAAAAATTCCCAGGTATTGTGAATATACATATCCGTGAGCATGAGCGAGTCGCTCTTTGGGAGCATGAGCATCAATTGTATCCCATGCTGGCAAACGGTCAGATTATTCTGGATCAACCTTGGGAGATGGAACCAGATATGCTGTTGCTGGTAGGATGGGAAGAGAAGCGGGCCCAAAAAATTGGACAAGCCTTAGAAGAGATCCCTTCTTCCTTGCGAGAGAAAATCATACGCATTTTCCCTCATCAAGATGAGGTGTATGATGATGTGGTGGAGATAGCAACCGCTGGCAATCACTATGTTTATATCCGCATGTCTGAGTTAGATCAATTTGTCCAATATGAATCGTTTCTTGATAAACCGCCGGGAAAACTTTATCTTCTTGATAGTATTTGGTTTGTTCCGGAAAAAAATAAGAATGGATAAAGGGAATCGTTTATTGACTGTTGAATTAGAGATCATATGCATACCAAAGTAAATACGAGGGCCAAGTCCTCACTTCTCCCCGAACCCACCTCTTTCCACCACCAGGTTTTGGGCGAGGAGGTGTCTTGGAGTTGAGCAGTGGTAGCTTACTTGTTGGGCTAGATATTGGGACGTCTCAAGTTCGTGCGGTTGTTGCAGATTGTGCAGAACGTGATATACAAATCATTGGGATAGGCTCAGCCCGCTCACGAGGGATGAAGAAGGGGGCTATTATTGATATTGATCAAGCGGTCGATTCCATTCGTGAAGCCGTTGAAAGTGCGGAGCGAATGGTAGGGATAGAAATCCATGATGTGTACATCGGTTTAACAGGTGGCCATGTCTCTCTTACTCCGAGCCATGGTGTGGTAGCTGTCTCGAATGAGGACCGTGAGATCGGACCGGAGGATATTGATCGCGTGTTGCAAGCGGCTCGTGTGATCGCGCTTCCTCCCGAACGAGCCGTGATTGAAGTGGTACCGAAACAATTCGTCGTGGATGGTCTGCGCGAGATCAAAGATCCGAGTGGGATGATCGGTGTGCGGTTGGAAGTGGATGCGATGATTGTAACGGGAGCAAAGACGGTTATTCACAACATGTTGCGCTGTGTGGAGAAGGCCTCTTTGAACGTGTCAGGTGTGACACTATTGCCACTAGCCGCCAGCGAAATCTGTTTATCGAGCGATGAGAAAAATCTCGGAGTCGTTTTAATCGATATTGGGGGCGGAACCACGACGCTAACCATCTTTCAGCAAGGGGAGCTTTTGGCGACAGGAGTCATTCCTGTTGGTGGAGAAAATATTACCAACGACATCGCCATCGGTCTCCGAACGCAACGAGATGCGGCCGAGAGGGTAAAAGTGAAATATGGGTCTGCTTTGACATCGCTGGCGAACCCAGAAACGATTTTTCCCGTTCCTTGTATTGGGAGCAATCAAAAAAGGAATGTGAACCAGCTGGAATTGGCGCAGATTATTGAACCGCGTGTGGAGGAACTTTATTTGCTTATTCGCGAAAAGATCGCAGAATTGGGCTATGAAAGTTTAGCTGGCGGATGGGTTTTAACAGGAGGAGCGATTAATCTCGCTGGCATGGTGGAGATGGCAGAGCGTATCGGTGAGCACGGCGTGCGCACGGCCATCTCGGATGCGATCGGAGATCAAGATCCCTCCTACTCCGGTGGAATTGGTCTGGTAACATACCTGGCGAAAAAATACAGCCATCACCGTGGGGGAAAAGAGGAAAACCGTCAACTAAAAAGCGCCAGAAAGAAAAAGGTAGGTCCTTCCCCCTATGAACGAGTGAAAAGTTGGTTCAGTGAGTTTATTTAAGAATGATCCTATACCTATGGAGGGACTAGATATGTTAGAGTTTGATATGGATATCGAACAAATCGCACAAATAAAAGTAATTGGTGTAGGTGGCGGAGGAAGCAATGCTGTAAACCGCATGATTGATAGTGGTGTCCAGGGAGTGGAGTTTATCGCTGTCAATACCGATGCGCAAGCACTCAACCGCTCGAAAGCACCGGTGAAATTGCAAATTGGTGATAAACTGACTAGGGGATTGGGTGCAGGAGCCAATCCAGATGTGGGCAAGAAGGCGGCAGAAGAGAGCCAAGAAGCGTTAGAAAATGTACTGAAAGGCTCCGATATGGTGTTTGTCACCGCGGGGATGGGAGGCGGAACAGGAACGGGAGCAGCCCCTGCTATCGCACAAATCGCACGCGATCTCGGTGCTTTAACGGTGGGTGTAGTAACGCGTCCTTTTACCTTTGAAGGACGTAAGCGTTCTTTGCAAGCGGATCATGGTGTGAAAGCACTCAAAGAACACGTAGACACCCTCATCGTCATTCCGAATGACCGTCTCTTGGAAATCGTGGATAAAAACACGCCGATTGTGGATGCGTTCCTTGAGGCGGATAATGTCTTGCGTCAAGGTGTGCAAGGGATCTCTGACCTGATTGCGGTGCCGGGATTGATCAACTTGGACTTTGCCGATGTGAAGACGATTATGACCGAGCGAGGCTCTGCGCTCATGGGGATCGGCACTTCGACTGGAGAACAGCGAGCGGCAGAAGCGGCCAAGAAAGCTATCTGTAGTCCGCTACTGGAAACCTCCATCGAAGGCGCGCGCGGTGTGCTGATGAATATTACCGGCGGGAAGAATCTTAGCCTATACGAAGTGAATGAAGCAGCCGATATCGTTCAATCAGCCTCCGACACGGAAGTCAATATGATTTTTGGTGCAGTGATCAACGAAGAATTGAAGGATGAAATTTTAGTAACGGTAATTGCGACTGGATTTGATCAAAAGGAGAAAGATACGTCATCCCAACCGAAAAAGCCACAGTTTAAGTCGAAAGAGGAAGGCGAATCCAATAGCAAGCGCGAGTTTGATATTCGTTCCTTCCAGCCTGATGAACAAGATTCATTGGAAATTCCTACGTTTCTGCGTCATAAACGCAAAAAGTGATGCATAGAATGGAGATGTCCTACAAAAGGGCATCTTTTTTCGTTCGACAAAAAAAGTTTAGGGAAAGCGTCAAGTTTAGACAGACTCTGAAATATAGATTAGGATATACTGTTTGCAGGATGAAAACGAGGGAGAAATCGAAATGGTTATTTATGCAGATATGGTCTTTCTCCTCAATTTGTGTATCGACTTTCTCCTCCTGTGGTTGACAGCAGCCATTCGACGCCAGCCTTTTCGCTATGGCAGGTTTCTCTTGGCAGCGGTGACTGGGGCATGCTACTCTGTCACCCATCTGTGGTTAGCAGGAACGATTTCTTATGCCCTGCCAGCAAAAATCCTTTTTTCTATGGTCATGGTTTGGATAGCATTTAGCTATATCTCTTCTGCCGCTTTTTTGCGAAATTTGGGTGTTTTCTATCTGATCTCTTTTGTGACAGGAGGAGGGATGTATGCTCTTCATTCGTTTATCACAGGGGGCAGTCACGTAGCGGGTGGCATGTTGATCACGCAAGTAACTGGATGGGGATCGCCCGTCTCTTGGTTGTTTATTCTGTTGGCTTTCCCTATTATGTGGTATTATACGCGCATCTCTTTCCGCTCTCTCCAAGAAAAAGGGGCGATTCATCAGTATTTGACACCCCTGACGATCTCGATTGGAGAAGAGCACTTTCATTGTGTGGGGTTGGTGGATACAGGCAATCAATTGCGTGATCCTTTGTCACGAGACCCAGTGATCATGATAGAATGGTCTTCCTGCGCCTCTTTTCTTCCTGAATCTTTGCAAAAAATATTAGGGAAACCCAATTGGATGGATGAATTGCACCATCTGCCTGCTGATTGGATGACGCGAATTCGCATCGTGCCTTATCGCGGAGCTGGCAATGATGGAAAGATGCTCCTTGCCATCAAACCAGATCAGATCGAAGTAAGAGTGGGTGAACAGGTGCATGTAACCAAGCGTGTGTTGTTAGGATTAGAAAGAAATCGGCTCTCATCGGATGGAACCTACCAGGCGATTGTTCATCCCTCTTGTCTACCGGCTACAGGATCATAAACTTCTCTCTAGGAGGTTGTTTGATGTTGGTCAAATGGAGGCTTGCCTTTCAGTTATTACTCTATCGGCTATTAATCCATCTGGGTCTTAAAGGGGAGGAAATTTACTACATTGGTGGTAGTGAAGCATTGCCTCCGCCACTGGATCGAGATGAAGAGAAATACCTGCTGGAGCGATTGCCTGATGGAGATTCTGCTGTTCGTGCCATGCTGATTGAGCGCAATTTACGATTGGTGGTGTACATCAGCAGAAAATTTGAGAACACGGGAATTAATATTGAAGATCTCATTTCGATAGGAACGATCGGTCTCATAAAAGCTGTCAATACGTTTGACCCTTCTAAGAAGATTAAACTAGCCACCTACGCCTCTCGATGTATAGAGAATGAAATTCTCATGTTCCTTCGTCGAAACAACAAGATTCGCTCGGAAGTATCGTTTGACGAACCACTCAACACGGATTGGGATGGAAATGAATTGCTTTTATCTGATGTCATGGGAACAGAAGAAGATATTATCTATCGCGATATTGAAGATCAAGTGGATCGAAAAATCTTACGAACCGCACTCTTAAAGTTATCGGATCGTGAGCGTAAGATCATGGAACTGCGCTTTGGTCTAAATGGCGGTGAAGAAAAGACCCAGAAAGATGTAGCCGATATGTTAGGCATCTCGCAATCGTATATTTCCCGCTTAGAAAAACGGATTATTAAGCGCTTGCAGAAAGAATTTAACAAAATGGTCTAAAAGTTCGCTGCATATGGGTGGAAATTATAAATTTCCCTCCTCAGGAGATACTAAGCAATAAGCTTTCCTAGGAGGGGAATCCATGGCACGGAATAAAGTGGAGATCTGCGGGGTTGATACCTCCAAACTCCCCGTATTAACGAACAAGGAAATGCGCGAGCTGTTTCGTGCATTGCAGACGGAGGGAGATCGATCCGCACGCGAAAAACTGGTTAATGGCAACCTGCGCTTGGTGTTAAGTGTTATTCAGCGCTTCAACAATCGTGGTGAAAATGTGGACGATCTCTTTCAAGTAGGTTGCATTGGGTTGATGAAAGCCATTGATAATTTTGACCTCGGTCAAAATGTAAAGTTTTCCACCTATGCTGTACCGATGATTATTGGAGAAATTCGTCGCTATTTACGTGATAACAATCCCATTCGGGTGTCGCGCTCTCTGCGTGATATTGCTTATAAGGCATTGCAGGCACGAGATACCCTCACCAATCGTCATTCCACCGAACCTACAGTGCAACAGATTGCTCATACACTCAATGTATCCAAGGAAGAAGTCGTCTTTGCCCTGGATGCGATTCAAGATCCGGTCTCCTTGTTTGAGCCTATTTATCAAGACGGAGGAGACCCTATCTTTGTGATGGATCAGCTAAGTGATGATCGGGATAAGGATATCAACTGGATTGAAGAGATCGCGCTTCGTGAAGCGATGGGTAGGCTAAATGACCGGGAAAAAATGATCTTATCCATGCGTTTCTTTGAAGGAAAAACACAAATGGAAGTAGCTACGGAAATTGGGATCTCGCAGGCGCAGGTTTCCCGTTTGGAAAAAGCAGCGATTCATCAGATGGAAAAGTTTATCCATTAGTTTCCTTGATGCGGGCTTTCTTGAGAGCGCCGGACATCGCGTAACGAAACTGCAGCATGTCTATTCACTGATAGAGGACTTGATTTGTTCGATCCGCCAATCCCAGCAAGTTATTACTGATGAAGGGCTAGGGCTGTACCTTTTTTTGGGACAGCTATTTTTTTTGGCATCCACCTCTTAAACATGTTTTCGCGTTGCTAGCGATATATTGTAGAAAGAAGAATAAGGGGAGCAACTACATGATTAAAATTTCGGAGCTACAGGCCAAAGATGTCGTCAGTATAACGGATGGACGGAAATTGGGACATATTTACGATTTAGAGCTGGACCTTCATAAAGGAAAAGTCATCTCGATTATCATCCCTGGTGATACGAAGTTGTTTGGGTTGTTGTCGAGCGGGAAAGAATGGATCATTCCTTGGCATCACATCGTGAAAATCGGAGCGGATGTGATCTTGGTACGACTGGAACAGCGTTCATTTGACTCTCCCCCAGCACAGCCACCGTTTACTCCCTCGCAGTAACGGAGAAAAGTTTTAGTTTAGCGGTTGCATGTGGTAATATATGATCGAGGGAGGGGAACATATGGAGCCTTTTCAACTTCATGAAGCAGGTAGAGTCCCTCAGCTCCGTCTTCGCCAGTGGGAGGAGAGGGAACCGGGTTTATCGGTGGGTATGAGTCTACGTAGTCATCCCAGCGATCAGGAGGATACCGGCTGTTCCTATCACTATGCTCTGCATGTGCGAGCAGAGGAACCGGACCTTGTCATTCCTTATCGTAGGCAACTAGCAGAAGAACTAGGATTTTCCTTCGATGCATGGACAAGTGGACATCAAGTTCACGGGGTTCACATTGAAGAAGTCACGGCGAGCGAGCGCGGTCGCGGGAATACCTCCTTAGCTTCCTCTTTACCTGACACGGATGGATTGATCACAAGGGAGAACGAGCTTCTGTTGACTTCCTTTTATGCGGATTGTGTTCCCTTACTGTTTTATAGTCCAGTAAATGGGGATATAGGTGTCGCACATGCAGGTTGGAAAGGAACTGTAGGAGGAATCGGGCCACGAATGGTGAATGTGTTGACGGAGAGGGGAGCTACTCTCTCTGATATCCAAGTGGCAATCGCTCCATCAATCGGTCCCTGTTGCTATGAAGTGGACGAACGCGTGATGACTCCTGTTCGTGAACAACTTGGCAAGGAAGCAAACGAAGTGTTGGCACCTGCTGAAGAAGAAGGTAAGTGGTGGTTGGACTTGAAAAAGACGAATCAAAAACTACTCCTTCAGGCAGGGATACAGGCTCACCAAATTCTTGTCTCCTCACACTGTACATCCTGCAACCGTGACTTTCATTCGCATCGACGGGATCAGGAGAGAGCGGGTCGTATGGTTGCTTGGATAGGAAAGAAAGGGAGCCAGGCATGATAGAGATAAAAGAGAGAAAAGAGAAGATAGATGAAGAAATTCGTGTAGCATGTGCGCGCGTGGGTCGCGATCCTCGTTCCGTTCATGTCGTCGCTGTTACGAAATATGTTGATGACGATACTACCTGTCAAGTACTTGACAGTGGAATTGAACATATTGGAGAAAATCGTGTACAAGAAGGAACTCGAAAATGGGAGAAGTTAGGCGATAGGGGAACATGGCATTTCATTGGACGCTTGCAACGAAACAAAGTGAAAGAAATTGTGAGTCGCTTTCATTATATCCACTCTTTGGATCGCTTCTCTCTAGCAAAAGAGATTCAAAAAAGAGCAGAACGGGTAAATAAAGTCATGCCTTGTTTTGTACAGGTAAATGTTGCTGGTGAAGAGAGTAAGCAGGGATTGGAGCCAGTGGAAGTGTTGGACTTTGTTAAGGAAACGGCTTCTTTTTCACATATTGATCTAGTCGGTCTAATGACAATGGCCCCGTTTAGTGCGCAACCGGAAGAAGTTCGCCCTGTTTTTCGTCAATTAAAAAGCATTCAACAAGAGGTGCAGTCCGCCTCTATCCCATCTGCGGGGTTGCCTCATTTATCGATGGGCATGTCACGAGATTATCAAGTGGCGATTGAAGAAGGAGCGACATGGATTCGTCTCGGTTCAACATTGGTCGGAGAACAACGAAAGTAAACCCTAGATGAATGGCTTTTCCTCCATAAGCGAAGCTGTTTAAGTAGGGATTAAAGGAGGGAGTACAGTGAGTTTCTTAGAACGCGTCATGGGTTTTTTTGGTGTAGATGACGAAGAGACAGAAGAATATATAGAAGAACCGGAAGAGAGGATGGCGTCTAATAAAAAGAGAAATGTTGTTTCCATCCACTCGCAAAAAAACATTCGGGTGGTCCTTTTAGAACCAAGAACCTATGATGAAGTTCAAGAAATCGCTGACCACCTCAAAAGCCACCGCCCTGTGGTCGTCAATTTGCAATTGATTCAACGGGAAACAGCGATGCGGTTTGTTGATTTTCTGAGTGGAACGGTTTATGCTCTGGGAGGAAACATTCAGAAGTTGGGAACACATATCTTTTTTTGTACACCGTCCAATGTGGATATTCAAGGAAGTATGACCGATTTTTTGAAGAATGAAATGACTAATGACTGGTTGAGGTGAGCCGATGGGAACAATTATTTCAGTGATTTACTTGCTAATTAGGGCTTATTCATATATATTAATCGGGTACATTTTATTATCTTGGTTTCCTCAAGCCAGGGATTCGGCACTGGGGCAAGCGCTGGGGCGCATTGCAGAACCTTACTTAGGCTTATTCCGTCGTTTTATCCCACCGATAGGGATGATTGACATATCCCCGATAGTGGCAATTTTAGCCTTACAGTTTGCTGGGCAAGGGCTAATTACCATTTTACAGCTGGTAGCAGGTGGGTTGTGATATCGTGAACCCGTCTCGTTATTGCCATTTTCGTGCTAGCGAACATCCCTTTGTCAAGCGCTGTGAGGATTGGATCGAACGTACCTATACACGGCATCAGTGGAATCTTACCCCCTTCCTAGATCCGCGACAGCAGTACATCTTGGAGACGCTGGTTAATCAGAATTCGGATGTACAATTGAAGCTGGATGGTGGCTATGAAGGAGCGGAACGTGCGCGAGCACTTATTCTTCCTGACTATGCTTTTCCGGACGAGAGTGACTTTGGCCTCTCTTATCTTCAGGTAGAGGCGAGAAGCGGAAACATGGGCTGGCAGCACAAAGATGTACTGGGTTCCTTACTAGGATTAGGGATTAAAAGGGAGCAGATAGGGGATATTACGACTAGCACTTATCATACACACATTATTGTGACGATGGAGATGATGGACTACCTTCGTTCCATGTGGACGCAGATAGGATCCCAGCATATCTCTTTGAAGCTCATCTCGCGCGAAGAATACCGGGTCGCGCTTCCCAAGATAAAGGAGATCCAAGCAACGGTGGCATCGTTGCGCGTGGATCGTATTGTTGCAGAAGGGTATTCGCTCTCCCGAAGCAAAGCGGCTCTGTTGATTCAGAGCAAAAAATGTCGAGTTAATTGGACGGATATTGAGGAACCGTCGTTTGCAGTCGAACCAAGTGATATGATTTCGCTTCGAGGTTATGGACGGCTGAAGGTGGGAGCGATTGGTGGAGTGTCAAAGAAAGGACGACAATGGGTGAACCTTTATCGCTATATCTAGCGTTATGATTTAGGACAGGCCTTTTGATGCATGCAAGGGGTAACGAGAGAGCAAGTCGAATGTTTGCGACTAGATTTGCTGAGCGTGTTTTTAGCGAAGATGCCCTGCGGGTGAGGAATGGTATGAAGTCCCGATTCCCCCAAGAGGTGTGAACTTCACAAAGGTGTAGTGGCATCCAAGAAGGATTTTTGGTACCATTGTCGAATAGGAAAGACAGTGTCTATATTTAGGAGGTGCGGAGAATGGCATTAACGCCAATGGATATACATCAAAAAGAGTTTAAACGTTCATTCCGTGGATATGATGTGGATGAAGTGAACGATTTTCTTGATCTAATTATCAAGGACTTTGAATTTCTCGTACGCGAGAAGCAACAATTGGAACAACAAGTAGAAGATCTGCAGGAGGATTTGGAGCGCACATTGGAGCAACAACCACAAGCGCCAATGGCACCACCAAAAACAACAGCTCGCTTTCAAGCACCACCAGAACCAAAACCACAACCACCGGCTCCGCAACATCATCAGTCGGAGAGTGTATTGGCATCGATGGAGCAAAGCATCCACAAATCGATTCGCGTAGCACAAGAAGTAGCCGAAGAGGTTCGTCTGAATGCGAAGAAAGAAGCAGAGTTGATTGTGCAAGAAGCGGAGAAAAACGCAGACCGTATTATCAATGAAGCATTGCAAAAAGCACGTGCCATTCATAGCGAACTCTTGGATCTACGTCAGAAAGCAACAGTCTATCGTGCTCGTTTCCGTACATTGGTGCAGTCTCACTTAGATATCCTGGATAACACGGATTGGGAGTCTCTTGATGATCTGGAAGAAGGTTTGGATGAACAAGGACAGCAACTGGAGTCATTGGGGGATCCTAATACGAGACTCTTGGAACAACCTGCTGAGGAAAGTGATCCTTACAACGGATATGAAGAGCAAGAAGGTTACCAAGATACTTATCAAGACGCTTACCACGATGAATACGCCGAAGATGCCTATCATGATGGTACCGATGAGTATGGTACAGGCATGGAGCAAGAACAGGGCTACATGGAACAAGGATACATGGAAGAGGAAGAGCCGCGCCGTGAACTGAGACGGACGTCGCGCAAACTGAAGAAAAAAGCCATGTATTAATATGTGGGACAAGCATGGAACGGGAGAGTAAATGGAGGAGACTTCCGATGGCAGCGAGTTAGGGACGGTGGAAGCCTAACCGGAAACCTTCTATTGAAGATCACCCAGGAGCTGTCACCTGAACACCACTAGGGTCGTAGGGTAGACCGAATCATTCTCGTTACGAATGTGAAGTGGATCCAATCCGTTTGGCTTGCCGAAGGGTTGGGTGAAATAGGGTGGTACCGCGGGAACCTTCTCGTCCCTTAGGGGGATGTTGAGGGTTTTTTTGTTTATAAGAAGGATGGGAAATCCTGACCGAAAGGATGAAGGAAAATGGATTATAAGCAAACATTAAATCTCCCCCAAACATCATTTGCGATGCGAGGCAATCTGCCGAACCGGGAACCGGAAATGCAAGCGCAGTGGGAAGAAATGGATATTTACCAGGCTCGACAAAAGAAAAATGAAGGGAAACCGTCGTTTATTCTGCATGACGGTCCACCCTATGCCAATGGAGACCTTCATATTGGTCATGCACTCAATAAGACACTGAAGGATTTTATTGTCCGCTACAAATCAATGGCAGGTTTTCGTGCTCCCTACGTGACCGGCTGGGATACGCATGGCATGCCGATTGAAAATGCGATGATTAAAAAGAAGAAGGTAAAGCGTAAAGAACTAGATCCTGTTGAATTCCGTGAAATGTGTAAGGAATATGCGCTCTCCTTTGTAGAAAAACAGAAAGCACAGTTTCGGCGCATGGGTATAAGTGATGATCCGTCTTATTCTTACGTAACCCTGCAGCCAGAGTATGAAGCAGAACAGATTCGTCTCTTTGGTCAGATGGTGAAAAAGAATCACATCTACCGTGGACTAAAAACAGTTTATTGGTCTCCTACATCGGAGACGGCGTTGGCCGAGGCAGAAATTGAATACCAAGATAAGCGTTCACCGTCGATTTATGTTTCCTTCCCCGTAGCGGAGGGGCTAGGCAAGTTGCCACAAGACAGTGAAGTCGTAATCTGGACGACCACTCCTTGGACGATTCCTGCCAACATGGCGATTGCGTTGCATGCGGACATTGAGTATAGCCTCGTAGAGGTAAGTGGACGCAAGCTGGTACTAGCCAAAGAGCTTGTAGAAGGCGTCATGGAAAAAATAGAGGAATCCTCTTGGCAGGAGCTTGCTACTTATAAAGGAGCGGAACTGGAGGGGGTCATTTGCCGTCATCCTTTCTATGATCGACCCAGTCCACTCCTGCTAGGGGAGCATGTGACGTTGGAAGCGGGAACGGGTTGTGTGCATACGGCGCCTGGACACGGAGAAGATGACTTTGCTCTCGGACAGCAACATGGCTTGGAAATTTTGTGTCCCGTTAATGAAAAGGGCGTATTTACTGAGCAAGCACCTGGTTTTGCCGGGATGTTTTATGAGGACGGAAACAAAGCTGTCACCCAAAAATTAGAAGAAGTAGGTTCGCTCCTTCACCTCGGGTTTATTACGCATCAATATCCCCACGATTGGCGAACAAAAAAGCCGATAATCTTCCGTGCGACCGAACAGTGGTTTGCTTCCATTGATGGTTTCCGCGAAAAGATGTTAGCGGAAATCAAAGAGGTCGATTGGAAACCGGCATGGGGAGAAGTGCGTCTTGCCAATATGATTCGCGACCGTGGTGACTGGTGTATCTCCAGGCAACGGATTTGGGGTGTTCCTCTCCCTATTTTCTACTGTGATTCCTGTCGAGAGCCTCATATTACAGAAGCTTCGATTGATCACGTAGCAGAACTGTTCGCTCAAGAGGGTTCTTCTAGTTGGTTTGCCAAGGATGTGAGTGAGTTATTACCTGCAGGGGCGAAGTGTGAAGCGTGTGGTGGCACCCACTTCGTGAAAGAGACAGATACGATGGATGTCTGGTTTGACTCAGGGAGCAGTCACGCAGCGGTTTTAGAGCGACGTGAAGAGCTATGTCGTCCGGCTGACCTTTATTTGGAAGGGTCAGACCAATATCGTGGCTGGTTTAACTCATCTCTTTCGACTGCGGTTGCGACGACGGGCAAAGCACCTTATAAACAAATTGTCAGCCATGGTTTTACCTTGGATGGAGAAGGACGCAAACAGTCCAAATCCCTCGGGAATACCATTGATCCACAAAAGGTGATGAACCAGTACGGAGCGGACATCTTACGCTTGTGGGTATCCTCTGTTGATTATCAAGCAGATGTACGTGTGTCGGATAATATCTTAAAGCAAATTGCCGAAGCATACCGCAAAATCCGTAATACGTTCCGCTTCCTACTAGGGAACCTGGCAGACTTTAATCCAGCGGTAGATCGTGTGGACTCTGACCAGTTAGAGGAAATCGACCGTTATGCCCAAATCAAGTTGAGCCGGTTGGTCAAAGAGGTAGAAGAGGCGTATGATCGCTACGAGTTCCACCAAGTTTATAGTCAAATTCATAAGCACTGTGTGGTTTTCTTGAGTCAGTTTTACTTGGATATCCTAAAAGATCGACTCTACACCTTGCCCCAAGCGGATCAGGTGCGTCGTTCCGCACAAACCGTGTTGTACGATACGGTTGTCGTACTCAGCCAAATCTTGGCCCCCATCTTGCCTCACACAGCGGATGAAGTATGGCAACACATCGAAGGAGTAGATGAGGAGAGTGTGCATCTGTCCGATTGGCCACAGAGCGAATCCACACAGGATACGGCTTTAGAAGAACGCTGGGACGAATTCCTTGATGTGCGTAGTACCGTTTTAAAAGCCCTTGAAGAGGCGCGCGCGGAGAAAACAATTGGGAATTCGTTGGGTGCGGCTGTTCATCTATATCCAACAGTTGGACAAGAAACATTGTTCACGCAAATGGGTGACCTAACACAACTCTTTATCACCTCTGCGGTAACCGTTCATTCTGCGAAAGAAAGCGGTACAGAGAACGAGGAACTGGTGGTACGTGTTCAACCTGCCACAGGAGAGAAATGTGAACGGTGCTGGGTGATCTCACCTACCGTTGGCGAGGACGAAACCCATCCTACCCTGTGCCATCGCTGTGTCGAGGCAGTGGCAGAGCTGGAGTAATGGTAAGAATCAAAAGGTCTTCTTGAAAGAGAAGTGTGAGGAGATTGTATATAGCAGATAGTGATTGGAAAGGAGGGGGATTCCCCCTCTTTTTTTTCTGGAATGGAGCCTATAAGGAAACCCGAAAAGGGGTTATCCTATTCAGCCTGTTGGTCAGGTAACGGAATTGAAGTAAAAGCTGAAATGGCTAGAGGAAGTCGATTTCATCAGTCTTCCTTTGAGAATATGAATAGTTATTTTTATAATACTTAGTCATATTCACTTAAAGTGATCCTCCCTATAGTACTTTAATATAATAATATAGTTGGACTACCGAAAGATTTTAACCGCTGATAGTCATTTTATTATGAGGGATCTTTCTTCTTTTTTCCAACGCTCTTTCACAGTAAAATATAGTTTTATTAGTCTAACTCCGAAATCATTTCTCTTTATATATAATTCAAAATATAAAAAAATTAATGACAATATTATACGGTTGAGATAAAATGGAGACAACATCAGGAAATAGCATCGCAGATAAAGTGTGAAAGAAAAAAGAACGTTCTAGCTATCTAGGGGAGAGGGGATGAGCATTTGCTCAGAAGAAAGAGGATGATGGTGCGGTCACTATCCTGGTTCATGGTTGTCGCTTTGGTGATGACGTTAATGGTTCCGGGGGCTGCCTTCGCTCAGCCGGTGGATACAGGAGAGTTGAAGGATCATGTGTCCAAGCTAGGTCGCTCCGCTGATACTGTAGGAGAGAAAGTAAGCGATCGCTTACTAGAACAGTTTAAAGAGGAAGAAGAGCTTACCTTTTTAGTGAAACTAAAAGAACAAGCAGATACCAAGGAAGCGGCTCAACAAGCAGAAGAGCTAGCTAAAAAAGAGAATGCGAGTCCGTCTAAGACGGAATTGATGAAACGTTCGGCGGTAGTGTCTGCACTCCGCTCGACCTCGATTGAAACGCAACACGAACTGAAAGCATGGCTTGGCCAGCAGAAAAAAGACGGAAAAGTTAAAGATATCGAATCATTCTATATCGTCAATGCTTTGGCGATAACAGGAACGAAAGAAGTAATGGAAGAGGTTGCTGCATTTGCAGCAGTGGACAAGGTGTTACCCAATGAAACGCGGCAACTTCAACCCACGCAACAAGTTGCTTCAGAAGGTGCGAAGAAAGCAGATAAGGCACCTCGTAATGTTCCGGGTGATGCTGAAACCCAATCCATTGAGTGGAACATCGACCACATTGGTGCTCCAGCAGTATGGGATATGGGAATCGATGGGACAGGCATCGTGGTCGCCAATATTGATACGGGTGTACAGTGGGATCATCCCGGGCTACAGAATCAATACCGTGGTTTTAATGCAGCAACAGGCGAAGTGGACCATGAAGCGAACTGGTTTGACGCGGTTGCTGAAGAAGCGGTACCTTATGATGACCTAGCACATGGTACGCATACGATGGGCACCATGGTGGGTGTAGAAGAAGATGGATCCAACCAAGTGGGAGTGGCCCCGGGTGCAAAATGGATCGCAGTTAAAGCTTTTACCGCAGCTGGTGGAACCGACGTCGACCTCTTGGAAGCGGGAGAGTGGATTTTGGCACCGAAAGATGCGGAAGGCAATCCACATCCTGAAAAGGCCCCCGATGTGGTTAACAATTCATGGGGTGGCGGACCGGGAATGGACGAGTGGTACCGCCCCATGGTACAAAACTGGCGGGCAGCTGACATATTCCCTGAATTCTCCGCAGGCAATACAACGTTGACAAATCCAGGTGGACCGGGCTCGGTAGCGACACCGTCTAACTATCCGGAGTCGTTTGCTACAGGGGCCACGGATATCAATGATCAATTGGCAGGGTTCTCCTTGCAAGGTCCATCCCCATACGATGAAATTAAACCAGACATCTCTGCTCCAGGTGTGAATATTCGTTCCACCGTTCCGGGTAGCGGTTATGAAGGTGGCTGGAATGGCACCTCCATGGCCGGACCGCACGTGTCTGCGGTGGTGGCGTTGATGAAGCAGGCGGATGCCTCGCTTACGGTGGATGAAATTGAACAAATCTTGATGGAGACGGCTATCCCGCTAACAGATGCGACTTTCCCTGAGTCACCCAACAACGGCTATGGCTCGGGTCTAGTCAATGCGTATGATGCGGTCTCCGCTGTGACGACAGGACTAGGACGTGTAGAAGGTCAAGTATTAAAAGAAGGCGAGGATACAGAAGAGCCAACTTATCAACACGAGGCTCCTGCATCTAGCTACCAAGGAATGGCCCTCCCGTTGGCCCTATCAGCGCAAGACAATATCAGTATCAAAGAAGTTACCCTTCAGTATGCAGTAGGAGATGAATGGGAGAGCGTTCCTGCTGAGCGGGTGGAAGGCAATTATCGTGACGGTGTTTACGCAGCCAACATTCCAGGTGAAGCTCTTACAGGTGACTCTATTCAATACAAGTGGACCATTGTGGACTTTGGTAATCACGAAGTGACATCGGACCTTTATGAAGTCGAGTTACTAGAGCCGATCTCGGTAGGGTATGAACAAGACTTTGAATCCGAACCTGTAGGTTGGTATTCCTTCGGTGCAAATGATCTATGGCAATGGGGAATTCCAACATCTGGACCAGGTGAAGCATTCTCTGGTGAGAAAGTATATGCCACCAACCTCGAAGGCATGTACGAAAATGATGGGGATATGACGCTTGTTATGCCTCCAGTGGCTCTTCCAGAAGGAGAAGAAGCGTATCTACAATTCCGTGAGTGGTATGACCTAGAAAGCTTCTTTGACTATGGACATGTGGTCATTTCCACGGATGGTTCCAATTGGGAACAACTAGCGGAGATGAATGGAACAACTGAAAACTGGCAAGACCAAGAGGTTGAATTAACCTCCTATGCAGGACAAACAGTGCAAATCGGTTTCCATGTGGAAACGGATATTAGCATTACCAAAGATGGCTGGTACCTCGATGATGTTCGCATCAGCGACGCTCCTTTCGTGGCACCGACCAACTCTGAAAAAGCAGCAGACCAAGATAATGTAACCCGCGAAGAGCCTCAGGGAGAGGCAGCTGAAAAGGAAAAAGTAGATCCGAAGAAACTCCTTCCGCAAGAGAAGAGAGTAGACTTGTCAACTGCTCCGACAGCAGGGAAACAAGAAACGACGGATACACCACAAGCGCTTCCGCTCGACGCGACTGTGAGTGTAGTGGAAAGTGGCCGTTCGGTTCACACCAATCCTGCTGATGGTAGCTACAACCTATTGCATGCGGCAGGCGATTATACTCTCTTAGCAGAAACGTATGGCTATCAATCACAAACGCAGTCTGTTCAAATTGTTGAGAATGAGACGAGCACAGCCAACTTTGTGTTAGAACCGATTCCACAAGGGACCGTTAGCGGGACCGTTCTCAATGATGCGACGGGAGAACCGATCGCAGGTGCGACGGTATTACTCGTCGAAGATGCAGCGATTCAACCGGTACAGACGGACGCAGATGGTTCCTTCTCACTTACAGCCTATGAAGGAAGCTATACCTTGCGTGTAACTGCACCGCATTTCTACCGTGAAGATACGTCTATCACGATTGACGGTGGAGAAACAACGCAGGTTGAGATCAGTTTAGAACCGTTTATCGGTTATCCAGGCGAAATCGGCTACGATGATGGCACGGCGGAAGATGCGCGTGCAATGTTTGATGCCGGCAATGGATGGGCAGTTAAAATGTCACTGGAAGAAGGACAAGATCGTGCGCTGGTTACGGCTGGACTCTTCCGTTTCTGGGGAGAAGACTGGCCTACTCCTGGAGGAACTGATTTCCAAGTAGCGGTTTATGATGCGAGTGGAACAGATGGAGCTCCAGGTGAGAAATTGGCCGGACCGATCGATGCAACCGCTCTGCGTAATGGTGAGTGGACCGAAGTAAATCTGACTGGGGAAGGAATCATGGTGGAAGGAGACTTCTATATGGTCTTCTTACAAAGTCACGCCAACCCGAATACACCGGGATTAGGAACGGACACAGATGGAGAATATGTGGATCGCAGTTGGAGTTACGTAAGCGGTTCGTGGGCGAAGACACCGCAAGCAGAAGGAAACTACATGATCCGTGCGAAAGTGGATTATGAAGTGACTCCTCCTGTAATCACGTCACCAACGGATGGTACGTATACCAAAGAATCGACGATCACGGTTGAAGGGACGGCTGGGCCAGGCACCACAGTCGAGATCCTTAACAATGAGGAAGCGGTGGGCTCTACCACAGCATCCGATGAGGGGACATTCGCGGCAGAGATTGAATTGAATGCAGGTGAGAATACCTTGGCTGCGACGGCTTCAACAGATGCTGGTACTACGGACCCATCAGAGGCTGTTACCGTTATCCTTGATCAAGAGAAGCCAACCTTGACGATCGATTCACCAGCTGATGGTGAGAAAACGAACAAAGAAGTGGTGACCGTCAGCGGAAGTGTGTCAGATAATGAAGCACTTCAATGGCTGAAAGTAAACGGTCAAAAAGTAACGGTAAGTGATGAGGGCACGTACTCCAAACGGATTATCCTCAACGAGGGCGAAAATGTGATTACCGTACTCGCTAAGGATAAAGCAGGGAACAAAAAGCGGGAGCGTGTCACCGTTGATGCGAAATTTACGGCTCCTGTCATTGAAAATCTGGAACCGGCAGAAGACAAACACCTATCTGCGGGAGAGTCGGTGCTCATCCGATTTGACAGCGAACCTGGTTTGGATGCTTCCTTTGTCATCCATGCACCGTTGGCTAACCCCCTATTCATTCACTCGGAAAAAGGTCCACAGCGCATGATGGTGGATGTACCGACCGAGCTACCACTGATGGAAACCAGTGACGGGCATTACGTCGGTTACTGGACAGCGACCTCCAACTTGGTGGCAAATGGTGCGCGCATCGAGGTGCGTGTAGAAGATGAATATGGCAACAAAACGCAACAACTAGCCGATGGGAAGTTGTTTATCAACACCGATTGATCTACAAAAAGGTAAAAGTGTTTATATAAAACCCACCCCCCTACGGGGGTGGGTTTTAGCATGTATTATTTATGCATCGTGAGAGGAAATGGTGAAATGGTGAAATGGTGAAATGGTGAAATGAAGTACGCCGAGCTACTTCATTATAAGGATGGGGTTCCTGCTTTTCATCGGTTTTTCCTGGCAGTTAGTTAGTAAAAGTTGGAGGGGATTGGGGTAGTGGGGCTTCTGATTTTTATGGTGTTGGAGGAGGAGTGTGGACCGTCAAGTCAGGATCAAAGGTACGCATCTGATCAAGGATTTAAGGGCAAACTAAGAGCACGAGGTGAAGAGGGTGAGCCAGGAAGAAGAGAATCAGCAGCTACTACATAAACTAAATGAGCAAGTGGAAGAGCTAGGTAAACGTATGGAGGCGAGTCATATAGCCGAATATTTAGAGATGCTACGCCGACCACGTCGGTTGATTTTTATCAATTTCTTTACTGGAATTGCTAGAGGAGTAGGAATCACTCTTGGATTTACCATTATCTCAGTTACGCTGATCTATATTTTGCAAGCGTTAGGTGCACTCAATCTGCCCATTATCGGGGACTTTATTGCCGATATCGTCAAGATTGTACAAGCTCGCTTGGAATTGGATGGAAATTACAACTAGCACACAACAGCAGGTATTGGAGGCGGATAGGGAATGAATCAATCTTATGAATCACTGGAGCAACATCTCAAGCAAGAAAAAGGTCGACTGGAAGGCCGCTTGCAAGAGAATGGCCACTTTGGATTAGAGAATGGGATGAATGATTCGATTGGGGAATTGTCGGGATACGACAATCACCCTGCGGACATTGGGACGGAGTTGTATGAACGAGGAAAAGATATTGCTTTAAATGAAGAGGCAGAGGAAGAATTGCAACAGGTTAATGATGCTCTCTTCCGCCTGGCACAGGGAACGTATGGGCAGTGTCTTGCCTGTGGTGAATCGATTCAGTATGAACGACTGGAAGCAAAACCGACGGCGGCTTATTGCGTCGATCATGAACCAGATTCGCATTCATCCATGCGGCGACCGGTTGAAGAACAGGTGATTCATCCGCCTTTTGGAGAACATGACTTTGATGAGCGCGAGGAACGTTCCGCTTTTGATGCCGAAGATGCCTGGCAAGAAGTGGAGCGTTATGGGACATCCAATCCTCCTGACTATTTCCGTGATGGCACGAGCTACAATCAGTTAACAACGGAAGATGACGAACCGCGTGGCTATGTCGACAATTTTGAGGGGTTTACGATTACGGATGCGGAAGGCAACACAGAGGAGATTACCGAGATTACTCACAATGCGGCCTACCGACGTGCAGAAGAAGAATATGAAGCACGAGAGCGTGGGGAGACGTAATTGAAAGGGCTTCTATGTGAAGTCCATAATATGGAATATTGTTTCGCGAAATAATAAATCCAGTAAAAAGAGATTACTTATTCCAAATCGATGGATACCGATAGGTGCAAATGAATTGGAGTGGCCATCTCCTGAAACATATCAAGAGGGGACTGTTCTTTGTTTTTCGATAAAGTAGCAGAAACACGAGAAAAATAAGGCAAGAGTGATTCCCTCGGGTCGAGAATGAAAAAAGTTTGCTTCATCGCGGGAAACGCCCATACCCCAAGTAGGTGCTCATCATAGGATGAAGCATCATGTGATAATTGGGAGGGGTTATAGGATGAAAAGTGTGGAAAAGATAGGGTTGCTTCTATTCAATCCAAGTGAAGGCAATGTACAGGCTAAGGATACCGATGTTGCTCAAGGACAGGGAATCCAATTTACTTTTCTATCAGAGGGTGTGCGGTATACGCTAGATGGAACGGATGAGTTAATATGGTTGCGGTTTGTGGATTCGCGCGCAGATCTGATCCCGCAAGGTGTGAAGCAAGAAGGACAAGGGAAATTCCAGCAGGTTCTCTACGAAGGTGTATGGCAGGGAATTGATGTGCTTTTTTATGGAGATGGAGGGTGCTTGAAGTATGATGTGATGGTTCATCCGGGTGCGCGCATCGAAGATATTCGCTTGGTTTACGAAGGGAAAAGAGAAATTTCTCTTAGCCAGCAAGGGGAGTTGTTTGTCTACACGCCACAAGGGGTGATATCTGAACGAAAGCCAGTTAGTTATCAGATGATGGATGGAAAGAGACGGGGGATTGCCTCTCATTTTCAGTTGATGAAGGACGAGTCCTTTGGTTTTGTTGTGGATAAAGAAGCATACGACCCAACAAAATTGCTCGTCATTGATCCGATTGTTTTCTATGCTACGTACTTAGGTGGCACGGGGTTTGATACTGGTAATAGTGTTGCCGTGGATGGTGACAGAAATGCGTATATGACAGGCACGACCAACTCACCAAACTTCCCCATTACTACGGGTGCGTTCCAAACCATCCAAGCTGGAAATAGCGATGTCTTTGTAAGCAAGTTGAATGAAGATGGCAGCGCTCTCCTTTACTCTACTTTGATTGGGGGAACCTCTCTTGATATAGGAAATAGCATTGCCGTGGATGGTTTGAACAACGCGTATGTGACAGGCAGGACAGATTCGACCAACTATCCTGTTACGGCAGGCTCTTTCCAGACAATTTTCGGGGGTGGAAGTGATGCCTTCGTCACGAAACTAAATGAAGCAGGAAGTTCTCTCATATACTCCACCTACCTTGGAGGAAGCCAGGGTGATATCGGTAGCGGTGTGGTTCTTGACGAGACAAATAATGTTTACCTCACTGGTGTGACTCTTTCGACGAACTTCCCAACAACCTCTGGAGCATTTCAACCGACCTTTGGAGGCTCGCAAGATGCGTTTATTTCGAAGCTAAATGCTTTAGGGTCATCCCTTGTGTATTCTACTTTTCTAGGTGGAAGCTTACCTGATCGAGGAGAAGGTATCGTTCTCAACGATAGCCGCCAGGCGTTTGTCACCGGAGCAACAATGTCTGCTAATTTCCCCGTAACAACAGGTGCTTTCCAAACGACGATTGGTGGAGTCTTTGGAGACGTTGATGCGTTCATTACTAGAATAAATACGACTGGGTCATCTCTGATATATTCCACCTATTTAGGTGGTTTAATGGCTGATAGGGGATTTGCGATTGATCTAGATGGGGGAGAGAATGCCTATGTGACAGGAAGTACCGAGTCAACCAACTTTCCTACAACCAACAGTGCTTTTCAATTAACTTTATCCGGATCGCGAGATGCTTTTGTAACAAAGTTGAATGCGCTGGGAAATGCGCTGGTCTATTCCACCTACCTGGGTGGAAGTGGTTCTGAGAACACGGTAGTAGTTGGGCCGATTGCGGGTATTGCCGTTGATTCCTTTGGTGGAGCATGGGTGACAGGCAATACGACTTCGGCGGACTTTCCTCTTACTTCGGATGCTTTTCAAGATAGTTTAGACGGAGCGAGTGATGTCTTTGTAACTCAGATGAGTTACTCTGGTAAAGGAATCTCCTTTTCCTCGTATTTAGGAGGGAGTTTAAATGAAATAGGAAATGACGTTGTCGTCGATAGTCAGGAGAATGCTTACTTTACTGGGAATACGGATTCATCTGATTTTCCTGTCACCTTTGCTGCTTTTCAGAGTCAATTTGGGGGAGGGCTTGAGGATGCCTTTGTTATAAAAGTAGGGTCACTGACGTCGGTGGGATCAACTGGAGCGCAAGGACCAAGTGGGCCGAGAGGACGACGTGGACCGAGGGGAGCGAGAGGGCCACGTGGTGTAGGCGGAGGAGAGACGGGATTGTAGGGTATAGGTGTTCATGCGATAGGAGCGGATTTGGTTGTTATCAGAGTCTGGAACAAATGATACATGAGGAGGGCTGGTTTATCCTCAGGAGGACTGGATGAATCATCAGTCTGTCTCGCCTGCTCTTCCTCTTTTGTTGTTGGGACACCCTGGCTGTGCTACAATCGATGGAAGAAGAGAACGATTTGGATAGAGATAGGAGGAGCCATCGATTGAAAGCTTTTCAATATTATGTGCTTGCTTTGGTCGTTATTGCCTGTGATCAATTCACTAAGTGGTTGGTCGAGACCAAGATGAGCTTATATGAAACGATTCCTCTGTGGGACGGGGTTTTTCACTTTACTTCCTCCCGTAATCGCGGAGCAGCCTTTGGAATCTTACAAAACCAACAATGGTTATTTATTGTCGTGACCGCGGTCGTTGTGCTTTTTCTTATAGGTTATATTTGGAGAAATACGCAAGAGAAAAATTTAGCGACCTGGTCATTCGCGCTTGTTTTGGGCGGAGCGATCGGAAACTTCATCGATCGTCTACGTTTGGGCGAAGTGGTGGATTTTCTTCATTTTAAATTAATTAATTTCCCTATTTTTAACGTAGCGGACTCCGCTATCGTGATCGGAGTAGGGCTACTATTACTAGATACACTTCTTTATTCAGGTTCAAAAACAAAGGAGCACCTTTCAGAAGCAGGAGAGAATCAATGAGAGAGTATGAAGAAAATGTGTTAGTTGTTAATCCAGAAGACGCGGGAGAGCGACTGGATAAGTATGTATCGCAACAAGAAGCGGACTGGTCACGGGTGATGGTACAAACCTGGATTCGCGATGGGCATGTCCGTGTCGAAGGGAAGACGGTCAAAAGTAATCATAAGGTGAAAGCAGGAAGCAAAATTTCAATCCACATACCGGAACCAGAGGAATTGGAGCTGCAACCCGAAAACATCCCTCTGGATATTCGCTATGAAGATGAAGATGTGATTGTGGTAAATAAACCACGAGGTATGGTGGTTCATCCAGGGGCGGGCAATCAAGTAGGGACCTTGGTGCATGCTCTGCTGTATCACTGTCAAGATCTATCTGGAATCGGTGGCGTCATGCGACCCGGAATCGTTCATCGAATCGATAAGGATACCTCAGGGCTCTTAATGATAGCGAAGAATGACTCGGCCCATCAATCGCTCGTTGCGCAGCTCCAGGCACGTGAAGTAGAACGCCTTTATGTGGCTGCTGTTCGTGGAAGCATCCCCCATGAGACAGGAACGATTGACGCTCCAATCGGACGCGATCCCCGCAATAGACAACAAATGACGGTTATTCAAGAAAATAGTCGGGCAGCCATTACGCACTTTACTGTGCAAAGGCGATTTAAGGAAGCAACATGGATCGAGTGTCGCTTGGAGACAGGGCGTACGCATCAGATTCGTGTTCATCTAAGGCACATTGGCCATCCCTTATTGGCAGACCCTGTCTATGGCCCGAAAAAGAATCACTATCCCGTGATGGAAGGACAAGCTCTCCACGCTCAAGTTCTTGGCTTTATCCACCCGCGGACGGGCGAGAAAGTACGATTAGAAGCAGAACTTCCGCAAGATATGAAAGCATTGTACCAGCAATTAGAGAGAGAGCAAGGCGAATAACGATGTGAATGGAATAGATTTTCACTGGAAAACCGTAGGGATCTTAGCCCTACGGTATTTTTTTATAGGATAAACCCTACTTGGTGAAGCGTTGTTTCATTAGATGAAGTCATTCCTCTTTCGAAAGGGGTGAAAGCTCACTCTCCACCTGGTTGCGAGCCTAAAGCTTCCCATGCTGGCTTTCATCTGGGGGCGTGTGCATAGAACATGAGGGTTTTCAATACTTACCTCCCACCTGGTGAAACTCAATCAATAGCTAAACCACCTTTGATATAAGGGTAAAACTCGCCCTAAGAGCGGTTAGCAGATGGACGAGCGGTTTCTCTTTGAGAGACTCTGAGCCGTGGATCAGACAGCGATAGGAGATACTGCCGTCCATGAACCAGGTAGCGAGAGAACCAGATACTCCCATGCGGTCTATATGCATCCGCTTTGCTGTCCCGTTTCATGAACATGGATAGAAGTGAATATAATGCGAGTATGGAAAGATCGTTCCTACTGGCAAATCTCTCGTAGAGGAGGACAGAAATGGATACAAAAAGATTTTTATTTGTAGCAGGTCTTCACCGAAGTGGAACGACTGTTTTGGCACGAAGCCTACAAGAAAATCCGGATATTAGTGGATTTACAGGGGTGAAAGTGCCGGCGAATGAAGGGCAATTTCTGCAAAGTGTTTATCGGCCCGCTCGTGAATATGGAGGGCCTGGCTATTTTGGTTTTAACAAACAGGCATATTTGACAGAAAATTCACCTCTGGTCACAGAGGAAAATCGCCAGAAACTATATGAAGAATGGAGCCGGTATTGGGATCTCTCGAAGCCCATTTTGTTAGAAAAATCACCTCCTAATATTATTCGCATGCGCTTCTTACAGGCGATGTTTCCGAATTCGTACTTTACGATTATTCAACGTCACCCCATTGCTGTTTCTTTTTCTAATGTGGGTATTAGGCGTCTCCATCTGAAGGAATTATTTGCTCACTGGTTGGTTTGTCATCAACAAATGACACAAGATCTTCGTCACCTCAACAATGTGTTAATTTTTAAATACGAAGAGTTTGTGCGACGCCCACAGGCGCATTTGGATTCGGTTTATCGGATGGTAGAAGCTCCACTGCACAAGCAACAGCTATCGATTTCAGCGCGCGAAAATCAAAAATACTTCGAAAAATGGAGTAAATTACCAGAAGAAACACGCGCACCTCTCCTACAAGAATTCGAAGATAAATTTCTAACGTTTGGATATAGTTTGCGTGAACCAGAGAAATTCTTCTCCTAATCCTCTTGACATACTTTGTCCGTTCCGTCATACTAAGTGCAATTGCATATGTCCTTTAATTCAGTCCTGTGAGGCTGGCAAGGAGACGGACATTGGCGAAGGCGATACCAGAGGACCGTGAACGGTTTTCTATTGTTGCGCCTACTAACTTCTTGCTACCTTTAAGGTGGGAAGAAGTTTTTTTATGAACTTTTTGGAAAGGAGGGAGTCAGGTGCCAGATTACAAGGCGATATTGGATGATGCAGCATTGCGACGGGCGTTGACGCGGATCGCTCACGAAATCATTGAACGAAATAAAGGAGTAGATGGATGTGTCCTCATCGGGATTCGTACGCGGGGGATTTACATCGCGAAACGGCTAGCTGATCGCATTGAGCAAATCGAGGGAAAGCGAATCGAAGTGGGCGAATTAGATATTACCCTTTATCGTGATGACCTGTCGGAGAAAGACGAGCACCCTCAAGTACGGGGCACCGACATACCCTTTGCGGTAGAAGGAAAGACCGTCATTCTCGTAGATGATGTACTGTATACGGGACGTACGGTACGTGCAGGCTTGGATGCACTGATTGATCACGGACGTCCTAAATTAATCCAACTAGCGGTGCTGGTCGATCGTGGTCACCGTGAATACCCCATTCGCGCGGATTATGTGGGCAAAAATGTTCCTACTTCAGGGCAAGAAGTTGTGAAAGTGATGCTGAGCGAAGTAGATGAGAAAGATGGAGTCTGGCTGTATAAAACAAAAGAAGATTCCCTTTAAATCGGTCCCGTGAGACTGGCAAGGGGGTGAAGTTGTTACCCATAAAGGGGTAAGGCTTCGTTGTACCTCTTTGCCAATAGGTAAAGAGGTTTTATTCTGGAAAAACCCCCTGTTTCCACTCTCAATGGGACATGTGTTCATTAAATGGGATTTAATAACATCTGAATAGAGTAGCACCTTTAATTACAGTCCTGTGAGTCTGTGAAGGAGCGAAAGAGGAGGCATCGCTCTTGCCGGTACTTCAAACAACACGGTTTGCTGTTGAGAAGGTACCAGCAAGAGAAGCCACTTCCTTCTGTCTAAAAAGCTCCTTCTTTTACTAGAAGGAGCTTTTTATTCAAATAATATGCTAGGAGGGGAATGCTATGGGTCACTTCCTTACCACCCAGCACTTATCCGAGGAAGAAATAAAAGAAATTCTCATAGAGGCGGAGCAGTGGAGAAAGCGACGAGAGGGAAAGAGACAGGAAGGCCGTTTTGTGGCCAATCTTTTCTTTGAACCGAGTACGCGCACTCATTTTTCCTTTGAAGTTGCACAAAAGCGGCTGGGCCTCCATGTTCTTAATTTGAGTGAAGAGCATTCTAGTGCAACAAAGGGAGAATCGCTCTATGATACATTGCAAACGTTAGCGGCGATTGGCGTGGAGGTGGCCGTCCTTCGCATCAAGCAAGAAGGAGTCTTGCAAGAGATGGTGGATCGAGGGGTCGGTATCCGCCTGATCAGTGGAGGGGAGGGTACGTGCTCTCATCCGACACAAGGACTTCTTGATGTATTTACCATGATGGATCACTTTGGAGAGATACGTGGGTTGAAGGTCGCGATTATTGGAGACATCGCTCACAGTCGTGTGGCCCACTCCAATGTACAGTTATTAAAGACGATGGGGGCAGAAGTTCTTTTGAGCGGTCCGGAAGCGATGCGCTCACCATTATTAGAAGAACATGCACCGTATGTACCAGTGGATGAAGCGATGGAAGCAGCAGATGTGGTGATGATGTTACGTATTCAGCTTGAGCGGCACCATGAACAGTTGCAGCGAACGAAAGAAGAATACCATGAGCAGTATGGACTTACCGTGGAGCGGGGCGAGCGGCTGCAACCTCATACCCTGATCATGCATCCGGGTCCGGTCAATCGCGGTGTGGAGATTGCCGATCAGTGGATCGAGCACCCTCGTTCCAAGATTACAGAGCAGATGCAAAACGGGGTCTGGGTGCGAATGGCTGTGCTCGATCGAGCCTTAAAAGCAACCGATCGAAATATCTAGCGAACATATCACCCAAAAGGAGGAGAAGAGAATGGCACACATCATTTTGCAAAACGGTCGCTTGATCGACTGGGAAGAACAAGTGCTGGTAGAAGCGGATGTCCGCATCGAAGGAAATCGGATTGCCGAGATTGGAAAGAACTTAACGATTGAGGAATCAGCTAAGGTGATTGACGTCGGAGGACGCCTCATTTCTCATGGCCTGATTGATCTGCATGTCCATTTACGTGAACCGGGATTTGAAGCCAAAGAGACGATCGCTACGGGGACCCAATCTGCGGCACGTGGTGGATTTAGCGCGGTTGCCTGTATGCCCAATACGCGGCCCGTTACGGATTCACCTGCTGTCATTGGTGGCATTCTAAATAAAGCGGAAGAAGAAGGGGCGGTGCGGGTATACCCCTTAGCGG
Organism: Mechercharimyces mesophilus; assembly: GCF_059818345.1. NCBI lineage: Bacteria > Bacillati > Bacillota > Bacilli > Caryophanales > Thermoactinomycetaceae > Mechercharimyces > Mechercharimyces mesophilus. The sequence continues at coordinate 645,060 of NZ_JCBAPH010000001.1, forward strand.
CGATCAGTAAGAACGAACTGGGCCGCGAATTGACCGACCTAGAGGCATTAAAAGAAGCGGGAGCAATCGCCTTTTCTGACGATGGAGTAGGTGTGCAAAGCAGTCAGCTGATGAAAGAGGCCATGATAGAAGCGAGTCGCTTGAATCTACCCATCGTGGCTCATTGCGAGGACAATACGCTGGCACACGGTGGATGTGTTCATGATGGAGCGTTTGCCAAACGTCATGGATTGAAGGGCATTCCTAACGAAGCAGAATCCGTTCATGTAGGACGAGATATTCTCCTGGCAGAAGATACAGGCGCTCATTATCATGTTTGTCACATCAGTGCCAAAGAATCTGTGCGCCTGGTGCGCGAAGCCAAAAGTAGGGGACAAAAAGTAACCGCTGAAGTAACACCACACCACCTTCTCTTATGCGAGGAGGATATCCCTTCTCCGTCAGCACAATATAAAATGAACCCCCCCTTGCGTTCGTTAGCGGATCGCGATGCCGTACTGGAGGGATTAAAGGATGGCACGATCGATATCATCGTCACCGACCACGCTCCTCATACGGCAGAAGAGAAAGCGCAATCGATGTCACGGGCTCCCTTTGGGATCGTCGGTCTGGAAACAGCTTTTCCTCTCTTGTATACCCATCTAGTAGAAACAGGGGAACTAACCTTGATCGAGCTGATCGATAAGATGACACGCAAGCCGGCAGCACTTTTTGGACTAGGCAGTGGAGAATGCCGCGTGGGTGAAGTAGCCGACCTGACGGTAATCGATTTGGAAGAAGAACGGGCGATTGATGCGGAAAGCTTTTTGTCCAAGGGAAGAAATACGCCCTTCAACGGTTGGAAGGTGAAAGGGTGGCCACAGCTCACCATAGTGGATGGGAGCATTGCTTGGGCAGAAGAAGACTGGAAAGTAGGAGGCGAATAAGGATGAAAGCAAACTTATTACTTGAAGATGGTACCTTATTTATCGGAGAGTCTTTTGGCGCAACAGGCTCGACGGTTGGGGAAGTGGTCTTTAATACAGGGATGACCGGTTACCAAGAGATTTTGACGGACCCTTCTTACTGTGGACAAATCGTGACCATGACTTATCCACTAATAGGGAATTATGGCATCAATCGTCATGACATGGAAGCCATGGTTCCCCATGTTCATGCTTTTGTTGTCCGTGAGCATGCGGAGGCACCAGAGCATTGGCTCAAAGAGTTAACCTTAAGCCAATGGCTAGATCAGCATGGTATTATAGGGATTTCTGGTATTGACACCCGTATGTTAACGCGTAAACTACGTAAACATGGCACGATGAAGGGCTGGATTACGACGGAATCCATGGCTACGGAGGAGATGAAAAAACACTTAGAGGATAATGAGATCATGCGTGATCAGGTGCAACGTGTGAGCACGAAAAACCTCTATACCATTCCACACTACGGCAAGCGAGTGGTCATGATTGACTATGGAGCGAAAGCAGGACTGAAGCGAGAATTGGTGAAGCGTCAATGTGAAGTGATTGTTGTTCCTCACGATACCTCGGTGGAAGAGATTGAACGCCTCTCACCGGACGGCATTTTCTTATCCAATGGTCCTGGAGACCCGAAGGATGTCCCTTATGCCATTGAGGTGGTAAGAAAAGTAGCAGAGCGTTATCCCACCTTCGGCGTCTGTTTAGGGCACCAGTTGCTCGCACTAGCCTTTGGCGGGGATACCGAGAAGATGCGCTTTGGTCATCGGGGGTGTAACCACCCCGTGAAGGACTTAGCAACAAAGAAGACATTTATCACATCACAAAACCACGGCTACGCGGTTTGTGCGGATTCCATTGATGAAACCCCCTTTGTGATTACACACCTAGCACTGAACGATGATACAGTAGAAGGTCTTCGACATAAGGAGCTACCCATTTTCTCGGTTCAGTATCACCCAGAAGCAGCCCCAGGCCCCTTTGACTCGGCCTACTTGTTTGACCAATTTATCGAGATGATGGAAACAACACAGGAGCAGGAGGGACAGCTTTATGCCAAAGGATGAAACGCTTAAGAAAATCATGGTGATTGGTTCCGGACCGATTGTCATCGGGCAAGCCGCCGAGTTTGACTATGCAGGTACCCAAGCGTGCCAAGCTCTGCGAGAAGAAGGGGTCGAAGTTGTCTTGGTGAATAGCAATCCGGCCACGATCATGACGGACACCGAGATGGCGGATAAGGTGTATATGGAGCCTCTAACACCGGAATTTCTTACACAGGTGATTCGTAAAGAGCGACCGGATGGACTCCTTCCCAGTCTGGGGGGGCAAACAGGGTTGAATTTAGCAGTAGAGCTTGCTAAGCGTGGCGTGTTAGAACAGGAAAATGTTCGTCTATTGGGAACGGATTTGCGGGCGATCACCTGCGCAGAGGATCGTGATGAATTTCGTCAGCTGATGAAAGAATTAGGAGAGCCGGTCCCAGAAAGTGAGATTGTAGAAGGGGTAGAGGAGGCACTAACCTTTGCCAATCATGTTGGCTACCCTGTGATCGTTCGTCCGGCTTATACACTTGGCGGAAGCGGGGGCGGTATTTGTACAGACGAACATGAGTTACGGGAAACGGTGGAGAATGGACTTCGCCAAAGCCCCATTCGTCAGTGTTTGGTTGAACAGAGTATCGCTGGCTTTAAAGAAGTGGAGTATGAGGTAATGCGTGATGCAGTAGGCAATTGCATCGTGGTCTGTAACATGGAAAATTTCGATCCTGTCGGGATTCATACGGGGGATAGCATTGTGTTTGCCCCGGTGCAAACCTTGAGCGACCGGGAAGCCCAACGTTTACGTACTTCCTCTCTCAGAATTATTGAAGCCCTTAATATCCAAGGGGGATGTAACGTACAATTGGCCTTGGATGCGCACAGTGGACAGCATTATGTGATCGAGGTTAACCCACGGGTGAGCCGTTCCAGTGCGCTGGCGTCGAAGGCGACGGGTTATCCGATCGCACGAATTGCCGCGAAGATTGCCATGGGTTATACCTTGGATGAATTGAAGAATCCGGTGACGAAGCAGACCTACTCATGTTTTGAGCCGACGATTGATTATGTTGTGAGTAAAATTCCTCGCTGGCCCTTTGATAAATTTGCCTCTGCCAACCGGAAACTGGGGACGCAGATGAAAGCGACGGGTGAAGTGATGGCGATTGGACGAACAATGGAGGAATCTCTCCTTAAAGCGATTCGTTCACTGGAGCTGGAAGCCGATGACCTCACGTTGCCAGGGTCTGACCAATTGTCTGATGAAGAGTTGCAGCGTCGCCTGCACATGGCTGATGATGAGCGCATATTCTTGCTGGCAGAAGCATTCCGAAGGCTGTGGTCAGTCGAGGTGGTGCAAGCCCTAACACAAATCAATCCATTCTTCTTGGAGAAGATAGAACGTCTCGTCAAGTTGGAACGGGAAGTGGCTACGGAAGGATTGGATAGCCACGAACGATTATGGCAGGCCAAACGGGCAGGGCTAACCGATAAGACGTTGGCACGTTTAACTGGGGAGACAGTGGAAAGCGTTCGACAGCGTAGAAAAGAGCAGGGCATTGAACCGGTTTACAAGATGGTGGATACATGTGCCGCTGAATTTGAAGCTGAAACGCCTTACTATTACTCCACGTATGAGCAAGAAGATGAAGTGACATTAACAGAAAAACCGGCTGTCATGGTCCTTGGATCGGGCCCGATCCGTATTGGACAAGGGGTTGAATTTGATTACGCAACGGTGCATGCGATCCTTGCCATTCGTGAACAGGGCTTGGATGCAGTCATCGTGAACAACAATCCAGAAACCGTGTCGACGGACTTTAATATTTCGGATCGCCTTTATTTTGAGCCTCTCCACACAGAAGATGTGATGCACATCATTGAGAAAGAAAAGCCACTGGGAGTGATTGTCCAGTTTGGAGGGCAGACAGCGCTCAATTTAGCCCGGGATTTAGATGAAGCGGGAATCCCTATTCTAGGAACCAATCTGGATGCATTGGATCGAGCGGAGGATCGCAAACGATTTGAAGCCTTGATGAGGGAGCTTCACATTCCACAACCTCCGGGCGTAACGGTAACCTCAGAAGATGAAGCCATCGAAAAAGCAGGGGAACTTGGCTTTCCTGTCTTGGTGAGGCCATCTTATGTACTTGGTGGAAGAGCAATGGAGATTGTATACAGTAAAAGTGAATTGCGCACCTATATGGAGAAAGCCGTTAAAATTAATCCGGCTCACCCTGTATTGATCGACCGGTATTTGCAAGGGAAAGAGCTGGAAGTGGATGCAGTCTCCGATGGAGAACGTGTGCTCATCCCAGGGATGATGGAGCATATCGAGCGTGCGGGCGTCCACTCTGGTGATTCGATCGCCGTTTATCCCACACAGTCCATCAGCGAAGCACAGAAAGAACGATTGGTCGCAATGACAACGCATATTGCGCAATCGTTGGATACACGCGGGTTGATCAACATCCAATATGTGCTTCATGGCGATGAGATCTATGTGTTGGAAGTGAATCCACGGGCATCGCGGACGGTTCCTTTCCTAAGTAAGGTGACGGGCGTTCCCATGGCGCAGGTAGCGACACGGGTGATGCTGGGTCAATCGCTAGCGGAACAAGGGTACCCAGGTGGTTTGTGGCCGGAAGATGATGCTGTTTCTGTTAAAGTACCCGTCTTCTCCTTTGCCAAATTGCGCCGGGTGGATATTACCTTGGGACCGGAGATGAAATCGACGGGCGAAGTGATGGGGCGTGACCGTGATGTGGCAAGAGCCCTCTATAAAGGTTTGTTAGCGGCAGGGATTTCTCTTCCTCGCTTTGGGACGGTGGTAGCTACCATCGCCGATAAAGAGAAAGATGAAGCCATCTCACTTCTGAAACGTTTCCATACCTTGGGATACCAGCTGGTAGCAACGGAAGGAACAGCTGACATGCTTGTGGAAGCGGGGCTTCCCGTGAGGCGGGTAAACAAGTTGAAAGATGGCTCACCGCATATTCTCGACCTCATTCGCCGAGGAGAGGCGGACTTGGTTGTCAATACGTGGACACGAGGAAAAACACCTGCCCGTGATGGATTCCGTATCCGCCGCGAAGCGGTTGAACATGGGATAGCTTGTCTCACTTCACTTGATACGGTGGATGCGCTACTACAGACATTGGAATCCATTCACCTGTCTGCCGAAGCGATTCAACCTCCAACGAAAAAGAGAGAGGGCAGTCAGGTAACGGTGTGAAGACAAGCTACCCTCACAGGCGATAGAAGAGAATAGGGAGTCTATGTTCATTATCTCTTCGTACCTTGATGGGTAAAGAGGCTCCCTACCGTCTTTTGTGCCGCGAACATGCTTGGTTAAAAGGAAACGGATGTCTATCATCCTCATTGAATTGGTGAGGTAAATGGATGGAGTGGGGAAAATGACAGAACAGGTAAGCGAGCAAGGGTCTACACTGTTGGTACGTGATCGAATCATTATCGCCTTGGATTATGCTACGGTGAAGGAGGCGGAAGGGTTTCTCTCCCTGTGGGAAGAGAGCGCAGAGAGACCTTTTGTGAAAGTAGGCATGCAGCTTTTTTATACAGCGGGTCCCGCTTGGGTTCGTCAGTTAAAGGAGCGGGGATACAAGACCTTTCTTGATTTAAAGCTACATGATATTCCTAACACGGTAGCGGGTGGGGTTGCTTCCGTGGCGGATTTAGGGATTGATCTATTAACCATTCATGCTAGTGGAGGCCGAGCGATGATGGAGGCGGCTCGAACCGCAGTAGATCGCAGTGGGACGGGGTTAAAGCTGTTGGGTGTGACGCATCTGACAAGTACCGATCAGCACATGTTAAATGATGATCTAGGCATTGCAGGTCGTGTAGAAGACTCCGTCCTTCGCTTAGCCAAGTTGGCTCAGTTGTCTGGAATGGATGGAATTGTTAGTTCTGCGCTTGAAGTGCCACGGATCAAAAGCGAGACAAGTGGCTCACTTTTTACTGTTACACCAGGTATTCGGTTAGCGGGAGATGACCCTTCGGATCAGAAGCGAGTGGTAACTCCCCTACAAGCGTTGGAAAGAGGGGCAGATTACTTGGTTATTGGGCGTTCTATTACACGCGCACAGGATCCCAAACGTATGGTCGAAACCATTGTACAGCAGATGGCAGGGGAGAAAAGGTGAGCGCAAATCGAACAAGATAGTAGTGGATATTTTTACCGAATCATCTCCGCTTTTTTAGGATAATATTGGAAAGGAAGTGCGCCAATGAGTACGAATTGGACGATACAAGAAGCACTTGAGAGAAAGAAAGTATTACAAAAAGGGCACTTTCAGCTGTCATCGGGTAAACATAGCCAGCAGTATCTTCAATGTGCACAACTCTTACAGTATCCCGATGAAGCAGAAGCGGCGGGACATAACCTGGCAGATCGTTTTCGCGGAGAAGCCATCGATCTAGTGGTCGGTCCGGCCATGGGGGGGATCATCATCGGTCATGAAGTGGCTCGCTCCTTAGGAGTTCCCTGTCTTTTCACAGAACGTAAACAAGGAGAAATGCAGTTACGACGCGGGTTTTCGATTAAACCAGGGGATCGCATCCTGGTGATTGAAGACGTGGTGACAACGGGTGGCTCGGTCAAGGAAGTGATGCAGCTGTTGCAATCCTTGGGTGGCGAAGTGATCGGAGTTGGCGCATTAATCGACCGCAGCGGTGGGAGCTCTCCGTTTACTCAACCCTTTCAGGCACTGATGTCGTTAATGGTTGAAAGCTATGAACCAGAGAATTGCCCACTTTGTCAAGAGGGGATTCCGCTCACAAAGCCGGGAAGCCGTGAAAAGGTGTAGTCCTCACTCTATGACTCGGATTGTTGCGTGACCTTTATGGGAATTCTTCTGCCTTGAAACCGTAGCAGAACAAGTAATCCTACTGCCCATCATCTTTTTTGCACATTATGGTTCTAATGGATTCTTCTGATTCAACTGTTTGAGCTTTTTTCTATTCACTATCTTCTTTTTGAATTTCTCAGGATTATTGTGACCACGGTACTCAAGGATTTTGTTTAACATCTTCTTCGAAGGTAATTTCTTAAAACCCTTAATGCCGGGTTGGACATCCGGTTGAGGATTGGATTCGATGATCCATACTCTTCCTTGTGTATCCACTCCGAGATCGACTCCAATCTCTTTACATTGCGGGGATGTTGCCGTTTGCTGTGCAATGAGAAGGCTAATCCGCCTCATTTCCTTCATCACTTTTATGGCGGGAGCTTTCACTTTAGAGAGAGAAAGTGCTTTCGATACGGTTAAGACGGATGCCTTTCCTCGCCAGACATTGGTTACGACAAAACGTTTATCGCCCGCCATTCGTGAATGCATACCGGTCACAGCCCAAGGGGTTGTGGCTTTTTTTCGTTGTACCATCACCCGGTAATCAATGGGACAGCCTGCGGCTGTAGCGAGAGGGATATATCGTTGTATCAGGTATTTCGACCCTCCCCAACGGGTGAGCTTATTTAGATAGCGGTTTGCTTCTTTTTTATTTTCTATTAAATAGCGCTTTCCTGAATAGCGTATATCGATGCTCTTATTCTTTAACAAGGTGACCCGGATAATCGCATATCCGCCCATACCTGCGGAAGGCTTTAAGATTATGCTTCCATAACGATGAAGCATCTCCCACAGGCTGGAAAGACTCCATATTCGGGTTTCTGGAAGGGCGGATGAAAGGGATGAACTTTTGGCGATTTGTCTATAAACACGCCATTTGTATCCTGAATCGTTCAAAGTGACTACGCTCCTTCTCGAAATGATCTTTATCTATCACGTTCATCCACTATCCACTCTTTATGGACTATTAGATGGAAGGTTGTTACTCCGATTCCATGTTGCTTTTTTATGATCAAACTACCTTTCCCATTCTATGTTCTTTCTCCCTCGTTGGTTCATGATATTCATTGAATCCTAATAGGGGGTGTAAGTGAGCATCTTGCCTCCGTATGAAAGGGTTGAATGGAGTGTCACCCTGCAATCAATTTGGCATAAAATGAAGCATCAATGAATGGATGGAGAGGGATTATTTATGATGAATAGGAAGGGTGGAAGAGTAGATGGTAGACGCAAGTTTAGAAGGGAAGTTGAAGGGAAAGGTGGTGCCAAGAAGGGGATTACAGCTTGTGGACAAGGCGTATTATTTTCCTTTGGTCCAGAAGGAGTACGGTTTACACTTCCTGTAGCAAACAGTGTGGAAGAGGAGAGGGTATCTTCGCTTTACTTCCGCTGGGTTAAGCCCAGCAGGAACCGGATGCTTGTAAGGGAAAACGTAGCTGATGATGGCTGGTTTCAGGATGTAGAGGATCCAGGTCTTCGCTATCAACGATTGGTGTACCAAGAGGTATGGCAAGGCGTTGATTTGGTTTTTTATGGAGATGAGCAACAGTTAAAATATGATGTCATCGTTCATCCCGGAGCTTGCATCGAAGATATACGCTTTCTTTACGAAGGTGGGGGAGGGTTGACCTGTAGTGAGAAGGGGGATTTGTACCTTTACACTCCGCATGGTGTTTTATGTGAAAGACATCCGCTAAGTTATCAAGAAGATCAGGGTGAAAAAATCGTTATCCCAAGCTCCTTTCATCTCTATTCTGACGACTCCTTCGGTTTTGATGTGGCAAAAACCTATGATGCGAATCAGGTACTTGTTATTGATCCCGTCGTCTTTTTCTCCACCTATTTGGGAGGGACGAGAAGAAATCAAGGAAATGGTATTGCGGTGGATGGGATGGGCAATTCCTATGTGACCGGCTCTACCGCTTCCCCCTTTAATTTTCCCGTTACTACAGGTGCTTTTCAGACAATTAATATCGGAGAGGATAGCGCTTTTGTAACAAAATTTAACCCTGAAGGTAGTGGGCTGATCTACTCTACTCTGTTAGCTGGAAATCAACAAGACTTTGGCGTCTCGATTGCGGTTGATGGTGCTAGAAATGCTTATGTGACCGGGGCGACAACATCACCTGATTTTCCTATTACGTCTGGAAGCTTTCAAACCCAGTTTAATAACGCGAATAACCAATCCTTTGTGACGAAAATAAACGATACCGGTACGGCTCTTATTTATTCTACATTCTTAGGTGGCTCAGGTATTGTGAGTGAAACCTGCGGTATGGGGATCGCCTTAGATGCGTCTAATCATGCTTATATTACAGGGACCACAAACTCATCCAGTTTTCCAACAACACCAGGTGCTTTTCAAACGATCTTTAGGGAGAAAGGTTCGATTCTTACCGAGGGAGATGCGTTTGTCACCAAATTTAATCCAGCAGGATCTGCTCTAATTTACTCTACTTTTTTAGGCGGGATCAATTTGGATCAAGGTGCGGGCATTGCCGTGGATGAAAGCAATCAAGCGTATGTGGTGGGGTCCACTTTATCAACCAATTTTCCGACGACTCCAGGTGCTTTTCAGACCATCGCTCTCCCAAGAAATTTTTATGCGTTTGTCTCAAATCTCAATGCCGCGGGAAGCGGATTGGTCTACTCTACACTCTTGGGAAACATGAATACAGAAGGTGCGGCTATTGCACTGGACGGGGCCAATAATGCTTATGTGACTGGTTTTACCGATTCAACTACTTTTCCAACAACCCGTGGTGCCTTTCAAACGATCTTACCACTAGGAGATTTGGATGCCTTTGTCACCAAGTTTAATGACGATGGGAGCCGTTTATTGTATTCCACTTTTTTAGGTGGCTCATTGGATGATACAGGAACAGGAATTGAGATCGATGCATTAGGAAGTGCTTGGGTTACAGGCTGCACTTGTTCGCGGGATTTTCCTCTGACATCGGATGCTTTCCAGGATCGATTTGGGGGTGTGGCCGATTCCTTTATCACACAAGTAAGTTATTCCGGACGAGGGCTTACCTATTCTTCCTTCCTAGGGGGAAATAATACAGATGCAGGCGCGGATGTTGCGATCGATTCACAACAAAACGCTTATTTTACTGGAATTACACTTTCCACTGATTTTCCAGTCAGCTTTGGTGCATTTCAACTGTCCTTTGGACCTGTGAGTTTCATGAGTTCACAAGCTTTTGCTTTTAAATTGGGATCGCTTTCTGCTCTAGGTCCGACAGGACCAACCGGTCCTCAGGGACCACGAGGACCTCGCGGAGCGCGTGGACCACGCGGGATAGGGGGAGGAGAGGTCGGCTAGCACGCTCATTTCTAATTTGTGGATGAGATAGAAGGGGAGAGGGACTCCAATGGTGATCCCTCTCCCTCTTTTCTTTAGATGCTCGTAACCGGTGATAGGGGATCTTCTCAAGGGAGTTTCTCATTCATCTATGAAAAACCGCCATGTCCATGGGGGAAAATCCAGTAAGGAAACTCTCCTACTTCCCCTTAGCCTACTGCATAACAGAGTGTGCAAAAGTGCAACACTATTTGAGCAGACAGGCTAAAGAGGAGAATGAGAATGACTCTACAGCAGGAAATTGCTTTACTAGGTTGGAGCGTGCCGTCTCGCTTTACCCACGAAAAGCGCATGTGATGCGTTTAGACTTTCTAGAGGGGATAGTCGGACATGAGGAGATGAAGAGGCATACGTTATTTAGTCCTATGCCAGGAAAGGTGATCGAGCAAGAGGACTTCGCTTGCCTCATGGGGCCATTTTTTTGTGGAGAAGATTGCGAGGGGATTCGAGACCTGCTCACCTAATAGAGCAAAGAGAGAGGATCTGTTGTATGAACAAAGCAGTAGAAGTGGACACACAGGAATTTGAGGAGGCACTACGAACCTTAAAACAAGCAGATGCCTATGCGAAGGAATTGTATATCACGGACGTCTTACAGAAAGCCAATCATCTTATGAGTCAGGAAGGAGGTGCCGAGGCGCTTTATGCGTATGCTGACCAATTTGAGGATGCAGGTATTTTTGAGAATTCCCCGTGGAGTGATCCGTGTAAATTGCAGCCCCGTTTGGTGGCGGGAACCCTTAAAGGAGAAGGGGCGGTAGCGACCAAGGAGATTCTTAGTGAGTTGAGGATGCTGGCTATTGCGGAAGAGACACTTCAGCATGCTAACGTCCCTCCTGAGAAAGCGCGTCGTTTTCTCCATGAAATGATGGCGAACAGCTTGGAATTTTTATTTCCTAATCAGACGGAAGCGGATCGGATAGCGGGAGATGAAGAACAGAAAGAGCGAGCAAGGCGTCTATTGGAGTTTTTGATGGAGCACCTTTCTGTGGAGAGATTGGTGTGTTCGCTTACACAAGAAATGGAGTGCTTACTGGTTCAACGTCCCATTTTGGTGGGACGAGTGGTGGAGATGATCAAAAAAGCGGAGAAGATGGTCAACAATGGTCCCGATGCAGAGCATCAGCAAAAGTTGGAGCACTTTATTGAAGCGGTGAATGGTCCGACATGGGGAAGTAAAAAGCATCGAACGCCAGCTGCCTATCGGAAGTTTATACAAGGAGCCGATACAGAAAAGTTGAAGCAGGAAGCCATTGGTTTTGTTGCTTCGATGTTGTCGACGGGATTGGTAGCCAAGCATCATGCGGTACTCGTTCGCTATGTAAGCAAACATCATCTTGGGCTCCTGTCAGCCTGTCTAGGGTTAAGTGCAAAAGGGCGAGCCGATCTGGAGGAACATGCGGACTTCATTCAACAGCTGGTGCAAGTAGCGATCCATCCTGCGACAGCACAGACAGTGTATGGACTTTACCGCATGTTGGAGCGAGGCGTGTTATTCTCTGCTCCTGTCGTCCCTGGTCTCAAACGCCTGATTGAGCTGGATATTCAGCCAGAGGTGCGCTCCATCCTGTTAAACGCTTGTGAAGGCAGGGAAGGAAACGATGGCATCACTGCCAATAACATATTGGTAGCTGGAACGATCAGTGTGTTGGGACAACCGTTGGGAGTGGAACAAGGACTAAATCCTACCTGTCAGTCGGCACGTGGGATAAGTTTGTGGTCACAACATGAACCAGGTTATCTTTTACAGTTGATTCCTCGTGCGGCGCGCGATGGCGATCTTGAGATGCCTTTCGAGGGTACCTTCATTCATTCCAAAGATTTGCCTGGAGGGTTGGTGGATGAGTTACACGAAGAGTTGGATCCTGTTTCCTTGGTGTTGGTACCTCACCTTGATAAGATTTACAATGAAATGATGCGTCGTGTGGCGATTCGGCCTGATGACGGTCATAAATGGGTGAATCCGGCCTTTTATGGAAATTGGATCTCGCGTGGATTTCAGACGGTGTGGGATCAAACGACAGGGAATATTGTTGACTTTGGCGGTTTTGTGCGTCTCTTCTATGCTACCCACCATCCTGAATTTAGTGGTCGTCAGTATGGATTGATCTATCCGAACCCTGTAGGGATATTTATCACAAATATCCATGGTAAGCTCCTTGGCTTTCATGCGATCTCTATCCAACGGATTGATCATGACGAGCAGGGAGAATGGCGAGTCTACTTCTATAATCCCAACAATAATAGTTCACAGAACTGGGGCCAAGGGATTGAAGCGACCGTAGTGGGCCATGGAGAAGAGCCGGGCGAATCTTCTTTGCCTATTCATGAATTGGTTTCCCGTCTCTATGCTTTCCATTTTAATCCTTACGAGCAGGGAGATGCCTATGCGGTGGGTGAAGAGATTGTGAAACGAGTGGAGAATTTGGCACGGGAAAGCTGGGGAAAGGAATATCAATGGTTAGAAAAACAGCCACAAGGGCTCTATGGGCAACTTGCTGGGGGAGGAGCAGGGTAGGGGCGCATTGGTTCTCCCAGGTGAGGGCTAGACCCATCACCCTTTTTTGTGAGAGGATATCGTTACTGTTGTGAAAAATCGGTAAGCTGATATCCCCAGGAGGAAAACATTTCATCCAGCAGAGTGAGGGAGAGTCCCACTACATTAAAATAGCATCCCTCAATGCGATCGACAAGAAGAGAGCCAACCCCTTGAATTCCATAGGCGCCTGCTTTGTCAAGCGAGTCTCCAGTATGTAAATACCAAGTGAGCAGGGAAGGGGAAAGCGAACGCATCCATACATGGGTGGTACGGCAACTCTTTGTTTTACGTGTGATTTTTCCATTTTGCATCTCGATCAAGGAAATTCCGGTGAAGACCTGATGCATGCGTCCTTGCAATCGTTGGAGCATTTGTTTGGCTTCTTCCGTATTTTGTGGTTTTCCAAGGATCTCTCCATCAAGCGCGACAATCGTGTCTGATCCGATAATGATTGAATTTTGATAAGAGGGAGCGACAGCTTCTGCTTTACGCAGAGCAAGGGACTGAACGATTTCTGATGGTGGGAGTTGAAGGTCAATGGTTTCATCTACGTCACTGGAGTGAATCTGAAAAGAAAGGCCTAACTGTGTAAGAAGTTCTTTTCTTCTGGGTGAACCGGACGCAAGTATGAGTGGAGTGGACATTTTTATTCGCTCACTTTCTGCAGAGACGGATAGGTTATAGCGTCATAAGATGGAACTTCTTTGATTGTACGTGAAGCCAGGTTGGATAGCAAACGATGGCATGAACAGGATATTTCTTTTAGGGCGAACCTCTAGTGATTCGAGTGACTTCGGGATTTCTATGAAAAGTCTTCACTATTGAAATTAAGTTTCGCTAGATGGAAAATAACGGTGAAATCTCACCCTAGAGTTGTTGGAAGATGGGCGAGCGGTTTCTCACTGAGTGACTCTGAGCTGTGGATCATGGAAGGAAGGGAGATGCCACCCGCCCATCAACCATGCTACGATAGAACCAAATATTCCATATCGACTGCTTTCATCCGGGGCGTGTGGCACCAACCATGCGAGTTTTCTACATATAAATTGAACCCGTGAAAAGAATTCACGAGTTCATTAGTGGCTCAGAGTAGACGATTGTCTTTTTCTATTACGATTCCATTGGATTTTGTTTTTTCACACGCTTAATCAAATCGATGTCCACTTCTTTCGGCTCTTCAAACCTTCTTGGATAGCGACTGCCACGATAATATATAATATTGTTAAACATTTTCCTTGTGGGCAACTTACGAAAACCACCTACGACGGGTTGGACATCGGGTTGTGGATTCGACTCGATAATCCAAATCCGACCCTTTCTATCCAGAGCAATGTCTAACCCAATTTCTCTACACTTAGGAGAAGTTCCTGTATGGTTCGCCACTCTTAGACTAAGGTTTTTTATCTTTTTAATGGTAGCTTCAGGGTTGACGGGAGCGGTAGAAAGAGCCATTGTTTTTGAAGCAGGTAGGATCGCTCCTTTCCCCCGTTTATGGTTTGTAATGACCAATCGCTTATTTCCAGCTTTTTTTCCATAATACCCGGTTACGACCCAAGGGGAGTTTTTCGTTTTCCGTTGGAGCATAAATCGATAATCGACCGCACATTGATTGATGGTGGCTAGCGGAACATATTGTTGAATGAGATAGCGAGAACCTCCCCAGGTAACAAGTCGTCTTAAATGATTGTTAATTTGTTTTTTGTTTTTGTGGGTAAACCGCTTTTCAGCATAACGTATTTCAATTTTATGATTTTTTAATAAAGCGACTCGGATAACGGAATATCCACCAGTTCCTCCAGAAGGCTTTAAAATTAAAGCTTTGTACTTATTAAGCATTTCCCACATTTTAGGAATACTCCACAATTGTGTCTCCGGTAAAAAAGAAGAAATTCTAGAGCAAGAGGACATGCGCTTATGAATCTTCCATTTGTATCCTAATTGAACCATCTCACTTTTCTCTCCCTTACTGACGAAATTTACAAACGGACGGGAAGCTTCTACGAAGCTATTTCTTCTTACTATCATATGTAGAGAAACTGGTTCGGTTCATGATATCTAACGATATTTTCTTATAGAATGTAAGAAAAAGAGCCTCTGTTTCTCTCATGTATAAGAAAGAAGAGGCTCTTGTTGATATAGGAGTACATTATTTTTGTTTTCTACTGTTTTCCAATAGGCGATAGACGCTCTCTTCATCTGGGGTGACGAAGAGGGTTTTTTGCTCGTCGTAAATGACATAGCCGGGACGGGCCCCATTGGGTTTGCGTACATGTTTGACCAAGGTATAGTCCACAGGCACTTGGCTAGAACTGCGTGCTTTACTAAAATAAGCGGCGAGCATGGCGGCATCGTGGAGGGTTTCTTCGCTCACGGAGTCTCCACGAATGACAACATGAGAACCAGGGATGTCTTTGGTGTGAAGCCAAGTATCCCTTGCGGAAGCCATTTGCTGGGTTAAACGATCGTTCTGCTTATTATTTTTGCCTACGAGGATAAGAGTGCCATCATGGGCGTAGTAGGAAGTGGGAGCGGGTTGTTGAGAGTTCTTCTTCTTTTTGCTAGATTTTTTTTGTGCTTTGAGAAAGCCACTTTCCTGTAGTTCTTCGCGGATTTCTTCTAAATCGGAGATAGAGGCATTCTCCAATTGTACCAAAACCGTTTCGAGATATTCATTGTCTGTCTCTGCTTTGTTGATCTGCTCTTCGTTCCACTTGCGTACGGCTTTTGCTTTATTGTACTTCTTAAAATATCGCTGTGCATTCTCAGCAGGAGTTTGTTCGGGGTCCAGTTTGATCGTTACTTCTGGAGCCACTGGGTCATAAAAGTTGATGGTCGTAAAGGAAGTGTCTCCCCGCTTGATTTCATGCATATAGGCAGTTAAAAGTTCACCGTAGATTCGGTATTGGTTAGCGTTTTGTGCAGACTTTAATTCTTTTGCTAGCTTCCCTACTTTCTTTTTGTTTTTCTCTAATTCGTTTTTCAGTTTTCGGATAAGGTCTAAGCTTTGTTGGCGCGTACGGTCCCGGTCAGCTTTCCCATAAAAGTAGGCTTCCAAACAAGCGCTCATCGAATGATAGACAGTCTTTTTCTTGTTAAGGTGAGTAAGAGGGATCGCTGAGAAAATCAGCTTTCCTTTTTCATTTTCAGCCGTCAGCGGTTGGTAATGATGCTGACGTACTTCTGAAAAAACAGCCTGGAAGGACTCCCATAATTCTTCGCGTCGTCCCAATCCCGCACGATGCGTAATCTCACGGGCGACGAGGGGCCCAACACCAAGAAAGCGCTCAATGAGTTGTTGATCCATTCGTCCGCGATTGAGATCAATGGATTGGATAAAAGCATCTCTTTCCGTCTCCAACGGATTTTTCTTTTGTTGTTCCGGTGGAGCGAGATAGGTCGCACCCGGAATCACTTGCCGGTATTGGCTAATGGCGGGGGTTACATGGTGAATGCCATCCAAAATTTTATCTGTTGTTGGGTCGATTAATATAATGTTGCTATGTCGCCCCATCATCTCAATAATGAGCCGGCGAATCCCTTCATCTCCTAATTCATTACGTGCACGGATGTCAACGTGAATGATTCGTTCTAAACCAACCTGTGTGATGTTTTCGATAATGCCTCCTTCGCAATGCTTGCGCAAAAGCATACAAAACATCGGGGGAAGCTTGGGTTGGTTTACTGGGTAATGAGTTAAATGAACCCGTGAGTAAGCAGGGTGAGCAGAAATGAGTAGACGTTTATTTTCTCCGTGAGAGCGTAGGTGAAGCAGTAGTTCATTTTCTGTCGGTTGATAGATTTTTGTAATGCGTCCTCGTCGTAGTTGTTGGAGCTCTTCTACGACCGCCCGTGTGACGATGCCATCAAATGCCATGAGGATCCCCCTTTCCAACGTTCCTTTTCTTCTAGTTTAGTATACATGATCATAAGTGACAAAGGAGAGGATTTGTGTCCGAAAGAATAGGACAAATGATTCTGAGGAAGGGATTATGATAAAGTACAACGAATAGTACTATACAAGACAATATCAGATTGTTTTTATTAGTGTTTCTATTCATTCGAGAAATATTATTCTATTATTCGTTTTTTCAGGAGGGGAGCAAGTGTCCGAACCATTGTTACAAATACACAATCTTAAAACGCACTTTTTCACTGATGATGGCATTGTTCCTGCTGTCGACGGGATTACTGTGGAAGTACATAAAGGAGAGACACTCGGACTTGTTGGAGAGTCTGGATGCGGGAAAAGTATGACCTCACTCTCGATTATGGGCTTAATTCCGGAAAAAGGGAAAATTGTTGAAGGGAAAATCTTATTTGAAGAGCACGACTTAACGAAAAAGTCCGAAGGAGAATTAGGGCGAATTCGCGGGAAAGATATATCAATGATTTTCCAAGAGCCGATGACCTCTCTTAATCCTGTACTAACCATTGGTGATCAACTGACAGAAGGACTTCTTTTACATCATAAACTTCATAAAGAAGAAGCGCGGAGTCGAGCCATTGAAATGTTGAAGATGGTAGGATTTGCGCGCTCGGAGGAGATGATGAAAGAATACCCTCACCAACTATCGGGTGGGATGCGGCAACGCGTGATGATTGCGATGGCCATGTCCTGTAATCCCAAACTATTGATCGCTGATGAGCCGACGACCGCTTTGGATGTGACGATTCAAGCGCAGATATTGGATTTGATGCGAGAAGTAAAGGAGAAGTTTTCATCTTCGATTTTATTGATTACGCACGATTTAGGAGTTATCGCAGAGATGGCAGACCGTGTGGTTGTCATGTATGCGGGACGAGTGGTAGAGGAGGCACCGGTGGAAGAATTGTTTGAAGAGCCTGCCCATCCTTATACACAAGGTTTGATGAAGTCGGTTCCCAATTTGGATGAGGAGAATATCGATGGTCGCCTGTACTCCATTCGGGGCAATGTCCCTTCTCCTGATCAATGGCCGACAGGATGCAAATTTGCCCCTCGCTGTGATCAGGCATGGGAACGATGCTTTCAAGCAGAACCGCAGTTGCTTCCAACTTCTACTGGGCACCGAGTTCGTTGTTTTCTATATGATCAAGAAGTGATTGAATCGGAAGGAGAGAGAAAAGAATGAGTGATTCTCTACTCGAAGTCAAACAATTGAGTAAGCACTTTCCGATTCGTGGGGGAGTATTGAAGCGAACGATTGGTCAGGTGAAAGCGGTTGATCAGGTTAGTTTCTCCGTGAAGAAGGGGGAAACCTTTGCATTGGTAGGCGAATCAGGCTGTGGCAAAACGACCACAGGGCGTACTTTGATGCGCCTTCTTGATCCAACAGAGGGTCAAGTGTTATTTCGCGGGCAGGATATTGCTCATCTCTCACGGAGGGGCTTACGTCAAGCACGCCGTGATTTACAGATGGTATTCCAGGACCCGTATGCTTCCCTGAATCCGACGATGACGGTAGGTCAGCTGATTGAGGAGCCGATGCGCATTCACGGCATTGGTTCCAGTCAGGAGAGAAAAGAGAAGGTGCAGAGCTTGATGGAGACGGTGGGGTTGAATGCTAGCTACATGCAACGCTATCCTCATGAATTTTCTGGTGGACAGAGGCAACGAATTGGTTTAGCACGCGCATTATCTCTTCATCCCAAGTTAATTATCGCGGACGAACCTGTTTCTGCCTTGGATGTCTCTATTCAATCGCAGGTGTTGAACTTGATGGAAGATTTGCAGGAAAAATTTGATCTGACGTATATTTTTATTTCGCATGATCTTAGTGTGGTCAAGCACATGGCAGATCGAGTGGGTGTGATGTACCTCGGTAGAATGGCAGAGATTGCTCCGAAAGAGAAGTTATACCGCAAGCCTGCACATCCCTACACACAAGCCCTCCTATCTGCTGTGCCAATTCCCAATCCGAAAAGGAGAAAGGAACGCATTGTTTTAAGTGGAGATGTCCCCAGTCCAGCCAATCCACCGCAGGGATGCGCTTTTCATCCAAGATGTCCACAAGTGATGGATCGTTGTAAGGTGGAGCGACCGGAGTTGATTCAGTTGGATGCAGATCACTATGTTGCTTGTCATCTGTTTGATGAGAAGGAAGCAATAAATACTTAATGAGAAGAACCATATTGCTAGGCGTGGTCTCATAGAATGTAGAGGGAATCGCACCTATCTCAAAGGATGAAAGGGAGGTGATGCCAGAAGGAGGTTTACCTAGATCACTTGTGGAAGGGCATGAAATCACAAATAGATGGAAGGGGTTTGAGGGGGAATGAAGATGAAACGCAAATCTTTTTTGCTGAGTCTAGCGCTCATAATGGTATTATCTGTATTTTTGGTGGCTTGTGGTTCGGATGAAAACAATGCAGATCCCTCTGATAAAGGGGAGAGTGCAGGTGATCCAGTAAAAGGGGGAACCGTCACGCTGGCTATGTTTAGTGCACCGAAAGGAATCTTTAATCCGATCTTTTACGAGGATCAGTATGACGTCTATGTACTCAACTATACATTTGAAGATTTGTTTGAGTACGATGAAAATTTGAATTTGCAGCCCAACCTAGCGAAAGAATATGAATTCTCAGAGGATGGGACGGAACTGACCATTTCCCTGAAGGAGAATTTGAAGTGGCATGATGGAGAAGATCTCACGATTGACGATATGATCTTTACCTGGGAGACCATTGCAGATAAAGACTATACGGGTCCACGCCTCAGCATGGTGTCCACTATCAAAGGAGCCACAGAAAAGAACGAAGGGAAAGCCGACACCATCTCCGGTCTGGAGAAGGTAGACGATCTAACAGTGAAAGTAACCTTTAACGAAGCGCGTGCCAATCATCTCTCTAACTTGTGGGATATGCCTATTCCGGAGCACTTGTACAAGGATACACCAGTAAAAGACATGCCCAATATTGATGCGACCAAGAAAGCACCGATCGGCAGTGGGCCATTCAAATTTAAAGAAATCAAGCCGAACGAGTATGTTGTACTAGAGAGAAACGAAGACTTCTTCGATGGTGAACCTTACCTTGACAAAATTGTCTGGAAAGTTTATTCGCAAGATGTTGCCTTGGGGGCATTGCAAAACGAAGAAATCGATTTCTTGACGCAAATTGCACCGAAAGAATTTGAAACATTGGAATCAGATGAGAATCTGACGGTAAAAGAAACACAAGATTTTGCTTATCAGTACATGGGCTTCAATCTGACCCTGGAGAAATTGCAAGATGCTAAATTGCGTCAAGCGATGGTTTATGCGATCGACCGTCAAGGGATCGTGGATGGACTTCTCAAAGGGCACGGTGCGATCCTGAATCAGCATATGCCACAAGCTAGTTGGGCGTACAACGAAGAGCTAAAGGATGCTTATTCGTATGATCCAGAGAAAGCCAAGTCGCTTTTAAAAGAGGCTGGATATGAAGATAAAGATGGAGATGGATTTGTAGAAGATCCGGATGGGAACAAACTTTCGCTCAAGCTCTCTTATCCAACGGGAAATCCGGTACGGGAGCAATCAGCTGCACCCATTCAGGAAAATTTAAAGGCTGTTGGGTTAAATGTGGAGTTGGATCAACCGGCAGAAGTAGCGGCTTACTATGAAAATGTAGAACAAAGTAAATATGAGCTTTTCTTAGCTGGTTGGAGTTTGACGCCGGATCCAGATCCATCGGGGATTTGGCTGAGCACGGATCAATGGAACTTCCCACGTTGGGAAAACGAAGAAAGCGATAAGTTAATTACGAGCGCTGTCGCGGCAGAAGATGCAGTTGCGGATCAAGAAAAGCGTAAGGCGTATTATGCGAAATGGACGGAATTGGTTAGCGAAGAATCTCCCTATGCTTTCCTCTACGCACAAAATCGAATTGAAGCTTGGAACAATCGGGTGCAAGGGGTAACCTTTGACTGGCGTGGGGCAGTGGAACATCCTGATTTCCACAAGTGGTGGATTCCCGAAGATCAGCAATAGTTGAATAGGAAGACCGGGATAGAAGGAAGAAGGGCGTGCAGCGGGATGACACGCTGTACGCCCTTTCTTGATATCAGGAAGGGGGCAAGCATTCTTGCTACAATATACCATTCGTCGCACGTTGATCTTTATTCCGATGATGATCATTATTTCGGTTATTTTGTTCTCTTTGATTCAGATTGCACCTGGTGATGCCTTTACGGGTCAGTTTGACCCCAATTTGGATGCCTCTTATTATGAGAAAATGCGCGCTCAGTTTGGATTGGACAAGAGTCCAACCCAGCAATACTTTATTTGGGCACAAAATGCGATGCAAGGAGAGCTGGGCATCTCCTTTCGGCATAAGATTCCGGTAGCGGAACTGATAGGAGATCGTATTGGGAATACCGTCCTCCTTGGGGTTAGTGCATTGTTATTAACCTACCTCATTGCGATTCCACTGGGAATATACTCTGCACAGCGTCCATACACATTGGCGGACTATAGTTTAACCGGGGCTGCCTTTATCGGATTATCGATGCCTAGCTTTTTCGCAGGTTTGTTACTCATCTATTTATTCGCTTTTCAGATAGATCTCTTTCCGTTCAGCGGTACGGTTACGGCGGGCGGGGACAATGAGGGCTTTTCCATGATAGCGGACAAGCTTCATCATCTCGTCTTACCTGCAGTAACGCTCTCGATTATTAACATGGCATCTTACACTCGATATACACGTGCCAGTGTTTTGGAAGCTAAATTGCAAGATTATGTTCGAACGGCTTATGCCAAAGGTGTACCACGCAAGAAGGTTTTGCGGAAACACGTGCTTCGGAATGCCCTTTTACCATTAGTTACCCTATTTGGTTTGGATATTGGCATTATTCTGAGTGGAACAGTGATCACAGAAACCATCTTTAGCTGGCCAGGACTGGGGCAATTATTATATGAGTCGATTGTCAATCGAGATTACCCAATCATGATGGCGGTAACCGTCATGGCCTCTTTCTTTGTATTGTTAGGGAATCTGGTGGCTGATATCTTATATGCGGTGGTTGATCCGCGCATTCGCTATGATTGAGAGGTGACTTGAATATGGAAGAGCCAGCAATCCAACAATCTGAAGTCAAAGTACCATCTACAGGACCTACACCTTCACCAAAAGAAAAGAAAGGAAAGTCGCCTCTGCAACTGGCGATGCGTCGTTTCTTTAAGAACCGAATGGCGATTGTCGGTATTCTCATATTGATTTTCGTGACTGTCCTATCTGTCTTTGCTCCTCTGTTAAGTGAACAAGATCCATTAAAAACCGATTTGTACAATACTGAGGCGAAGCCGAGCAGTGATCATCTCTTGGGTACGGATGAAACAGGAAGGGACATTTTTACCCGATTACTGTATGGAGGGCGTGTCTCACTCTTAATTGGTGTGGTTACGATGTTGGGAACTGTTTTTATCGGGGCTACCTTGGGGGCTTTAGCTGGTTACTACAGGAAATGGGTGGATACGGTTGTGATGAGGCTGACCGATTTGGTCTTGGCGCTCCCTTTCTTACTATTAATTCTGTTTGTTGTGGCCGTTATCGGGGAATCAAACATGTGGATTCTCATCGGAATTTTGATGGTGGTCGTGTGGCCACAGACGGCAAGGCTGATGCGAGCAGAGTTTTTGTCATTGCGGGAGCGTGAATTTGTGTTAAGTGCACGTGCGGCAGGCTGTCATGACTTTCGCATTATCACGCGTCATATCCTCCCCAATGCGATCGCGCCTTTGATTGTGAATGCGACGCTTTTGATGGGTTTGATGATTACGATTGAGTCCTCACTCAGTTTCCTTGGTTTTGGCGTACCGGAGCCGACTCCTACCTGGGGAAATATGCTTAACTCAGCTAAAAACATCCGTACACTCTCCAATGAGCCGTGGCGGTGGATCCCTCCAGGCACACTGATCGTGATTACCGTTTTGGCGATCAACTTTATCGGTGATGGATTGCGCGATGCGTTTGATACCAAGTCGACCAGACGATAAACAGGGAAGAGTTGCTCGATGGAAGGCTTGTGATTTACGGTGCTATCATAGCTTTGTTCATCGGTGGTATGTTTGCTATGTATCATGCACCTTAAGTGCAGAGTCCGCAGAGCTAGCAAGGGGATACAGTGGAATAGTTGGACACCTTCTCATCATAGGTTGGTGGGATAGGCGAGGCGAGGGGTTCCTTCTTCATTACTAGAAAGGAACCCCTCGCCTTCGTTTGTTAATAAGGAAAAAGAGAAAATAGGTAAGGTTGTGTCCAAGTTGGATTTCAATAGGAGAAGAGGAGGTAGGAGAGTGACCGTTATTACGCTCTCGTTTCTAAAAAATCAATTGCCTTCATTAGAATCTCTAGGGAACTTTAATCATCGGTTACGAGAAGTTCCTATAGATCGATGTCGACTACAAGAAGCGATCGAGGAAGCAGAGAAGTGGCTATCGGAAGTAAAAGAAAAAGGAGACGAAGCGTCTCTCCTTTTTCTGCTCGGCTACCTTGGTAATGCTTACCGCGTGATGGGAAATCTGTCACAGGCCACAACCTATCTAACTGAAGCCGTAGCGATCGCGAAGGAAAGGAATGAACCTCGTCAACTCATAGTAGCATGGATTCGGCTGGGTGAAGCGTATAAGTACCAAGGAAGGGTAGATTATGCAGAGAAGCTTTTTCTGAAAGCGATGCAATGGTGTACCACCTATCCGGTGGTCACATACGAAGATTTTGCTCTTCAGCATCTGGGAAAAATGATGTGGGAACAAGGAAGGCTCAGTGAGGCGGAAGTGTTGTTAGAAAAAGCTCTTACCATAAGAATGAAGAAGGGAGATCAATCATTAATTCAATCAACGACCTTGGCGTTGGAGAAGGTGAGGGAGGAAAGGTAATCAAGGGAGAATGGTGTAACCCCGATACCTTTTCTTGGTCAGTTTCCTGCGAGCTCCCCGTGGTCCTTGTGCATTCTATCGCTTCATATGGTCCTGTGCTCCCGTCGCTTCAGAAGCTCTGAGAGATTCTTTTACGAAAATATACGCATCATTGGTTCCTCCAATGATGATTTTGTTTAGTTAATACCATGGAGTAGATTCTGACTTCACTCAATGCAGAAGTGGGTAAGGGATGAGGTACAACCCAAAATGGGTGAGATGATGGGAATGATAGGTATACCCCTATCCTTTTAGGCACTGATACCCCTATGCAGCATAGGATAAAGCACCATGATAATGGAGGGGTCCGAAATGAAGGATGTGAAGAATATTGGGACACCATCTATACTGTTTAAGCCTTCTGAAGAAAATGGACGCGGACGAAAGGGTTATGTTGCCGAAGGATCAGGAATTCATTTTACGTTTTTGCCAGAGGGAGTGCGCTATAGTCTTGAAGGTTCTGAGTTGATGCTACGGTTTGTGGAAGTGCACGAAATGGTATTTCCAAGAGGGATCGAGCAAAATGGCGCAGGGTTTATTCGGGTTGCCTATGAAAGGATATGGCAAGGAATTGACGTTGTGTTCTATGGAAAAGAGGATTTACTGAAATATGATGTGATTGTTCACCCAGGTGCTTGTCTTGAAGATATCGGATTCAAATATGAGGGTGGTGAGAAGCAGAGATTAAGCGAGTGTGGCGATTTGTTCGTTTATACACGAAAGGGTGTCCTCTGTGAAGAAAAACCGGTAAGTTTTCAATGGGCGGGACAGGAGAAGAAGATGGTGCCAACGGCATTTCAGTTGTATGCGGATGAATCGATTCGGTTTTCTGTTGAGAAAGGAGCCTATGATCCATCACGTCTACTCGTTATTGACCCCATGGTGTTTTACTCTACTTATCTTGGAGGGATAAATCGAGAGTCGGGGAATGGTATCGCGGTGGATTCTGCTCGAAGCGCTTATATAACCGGTCCGACCTTATCTAGTAACTTTCCCGTTACTTCCGGCGCTTTCCAGACCCTACTTAATGGATCTGCCGATGTGTTTGTCAGCAAGTTAAATGAAGCTGGTAGCTCACTTGTCTACTCTACTTTGATTGGGGGGAGTGGAATCGAGGTAGGATTAGGAATTGCGGTGGATGCATCCCAAAATGCTTATGTGACAGGACAAACCCGATCGACTGATTTTCCTATTACCTCGGGGGCCTTTCAGACGGTAAATCAATCGGCTCCAACTGCCGACAATGGATTTGTTACTAAGCTGAATGATAGGGGAACTTCTCTTCTTTATTCCACTTTTCTTGGTGGGAGTGGAGGGGATACAGGACTTAGCATTGTTGTAGATGCTTTGAATAACGCATATGTAGCTGGTGTCACATCGTCCACCAATTTTCCAACCACAACCGGGGCTTTTCAACCGGTGTATGGCGGAGGATTGGTGGATGCCTTTGCAACTAAATTAAACCCAACAGGATCAGCCCTTGCTTATTCCACATACTTGGGTGGGAGAGAGACTGACCGGGGATTTGACATTATTATCGATGATAGCAATCAGGCTTATGTAGTAGGTGATACAGATTCAACAAACTTTCCAATTACCAATGCCTTTCAGCCAATCTTTGGAGGGGGTGTAGATGCCTTTGTTACGAAATTGAATACTTCCGGATCTTCATTAATCTATTCGACCTATTTAGGTGGAGCGGAAAGGGAAGAGGGAAGTGGAATTGATTTGGACGGAGCAGGTAACGCGTATGTGACAGGAAATACAGCTTCGAACGATTTTCCGACGACGTTCAATGCGTTTCAAACGAGCTTAACTGGAGGGCAAGATGCTTTTGTGACTGTATTGGAGTCGACAGGCGATTCTCTGGTGTACTCTACCTATCTCGGTGGAGCGGGTACGGATTCTGGAGGGAGAATTGGGGTTGATTCGTTTGGAGCGGCTTGGGTGATTGGCATAACAGGTTCAACAAACTTCCCCCTTACCTCGGATGCTTTTCAAGACAGCTTAGCTGGGCCATCCGATGCCTTTGTGACACAGATGAGCTTTGCCGGTCGCGGTCTTTCCTTTTCATCTTATCTAGGTGGAGGTGGTGCTGATGAGGGATTGGATGTCGCGATTGATGGGCAAGAGAGTGCTTATTTTACTGGGTCTGCTTCATCTAATTTCCCTGTATCCTTCCATGCTTTCCAGAGAAGATTTGGAGGAGTAACGGACGGGTTTGTGATGAAAGTAGGAGCACTTACATCGGTAGGGGCGACGGGTCCCACTGGAGCGACCGGAGCACAAGGTACAATAGGACCCAGAGGTCCGAGAGGTCGACGTGGACCGCGGGGACCAAGAGGGCCACGTGGTATAGGAGGAGGGGAGTTAGAGGGGTAGTATATTACCACAGGTCAAAAGGATTTGCGCCAAATCCACTGCATCCTTTTCAAAAAGGTGTTTTTATCTGCAAATATGAGAATGAGGCTTATATACTGTGCCGTTTGTTGAATGTGGCATTTATATGGGGCTCAGAACACTGTGATTCTTTTTCCATCCCGCTCGAAAAATCTTAAGGGCAGGTGGTAGCTTCTCCTACAAGGCTTTCAGGATGAAGCTACCACCTAGAGCCGTACTCATTGGACAATCGATTTGAGGAGAACTGTGAGAAGAACAAAATCTAGTTGGATTAAAGTAGCTCTTAGAAGTAGAGAGAGATCCACTCTTTTACTAGTAGCTAAAAGCTTGATTCCCCACTACTCCCTCCCTGTGGACCTCTTGCTCCCCGTGGCCCACGTGGTCCGCGGGGTCCAATGGCTCCGGTTGGTCCTGTTGGACCTACCGCAGAAAGGGATCCCACTTTTAGAATGAAAGCATCGCCAGGCCCTCGTAAATCAGATTGATAGGCATTAAAAGTAACTGGGAAATTGCGCGATTCAGTCGATCCACATACATAAGCACTTTCGGTGCTATCAACCGCCAAGGCATTTCCTGCGTCGCTCCCCCTACCGCCAAGATACGAAGAAAAGGAGAGTCCTTGTCCTGAGAAGCTTATTTGGGTGACAAATGCATCCAGTGTGCCACCTGCAAACCTATCTTGGAAAGCGTCAGAAGTTACAGGGAAGTTGCTGGACTGCGTAAAGCCAGTTACCCATGCTGTACCAAAGGAGTCGACCCCAATCCCTCGGCCTTGATCTGTTCGCGTCCCCCCTAGATAAGTGGAATAAATCAGCGTCGATCCTGAGTCGTCCAGGTTGGTTACGAACGCATCTACTCCTCCGGCCTTTGTCGTCTGGAAGGCATTTGCTGTTGTCGGGAAGTCACTGGAACTTGTCAGCCCTGTGACATAAGGTTGGTTACCCAGATTAAGCGCGATGGCGCATGCTTGGTCACTCCCACTTCCACCTAAGAAAGTAGAATAAACAAGATCTGATCCAGCTTCATTAAACTGTGTAATGAAAGCATCACCTTGACCGCCATACTTCGTTTGAAATGCATTCGTGGTTACAGGAAAGTCCGTTGAGGTAGTGGAACCTGTTACAACGGCTCGATTGCGATCATCCAAAGCAATTCCTAATCCAATATCCACTTTTCCTGACCTGCCTAAATAGGTTGAATAAACAAGCGAAGAGCCAGTAGCATGAAACTTGGTAACAAAGGCATCGATATCGTTCCCAAAGGTGGTTTGAAAGGCACCTGATGTTGTTGGAAAGTCAAACGAATTGGTTTGCCCCACTACATAGGCCTGTTGACTATCATCTACCGTGATTCCTTCACCAACATTGGAGAGTTGGCCTCCTAGAAAGGTAGAGTAGATCAACGATGTGCCCAACGGGTTTAGCTTACTAACAAAGGCATCTGGAAATCCTGTAAGAGGACCGAAATTCATCTGGAAGGCTCCTGAAGTAACAGGGAAATTAGTGGATTGTGTAAAGCCGGTTATATAGGCGTTGTTATCCATATCGACTGCAATGGCTCTGCCTGTATCTTCAAAGTTCCCACTTAAAACAGTAGAATAAACCAGAGAATTTCCTGCTTGATTCAATTTGGATACAAAAACACTATTCCCAAATACAATACGTGTTTGAAAGGCACCTGACGTCACGGGGAAGTCAGTCGAATCCGTGGTTCCGACGATATAGGAATTTCTTTCTCCATCTACGGTGATCCCATTTGCTTCATCTGATCGATTACCACCTAAATAAGTGGAATAGAAGACAACAGGATCGATAATCAGTTGCTTCGTTGGGTCATATTCCGGACCGATGCGGAAACCGATCGATTGATCTGGGTGAAGTTGGTAAGTAGTGAAGACAGATCGTTTTGTTCCTTGTTCTTGTTGAAAACTGATTGGCTTTTCTTCGCAGAGAAAGCCCTGAGAAGTGTAAATCACTAAGTCTCCATTTTCTCCAATGGAAAGTCCTTTGCTTTCCTCATACATCCAACGAATATCATCGATACAAGCACCTGGGGAAACCACTACATCATACTTGAATTGCCCTTTGGATTGATAAAAAACCAGATCGATCCCTGTCCACAGCTCCTGATAGCTGATCCTATCTTGCTGGCACTGCTCTATGCCCACTTGTGGATGGCTGTTCAAAAATCGGAGTGTAAGATGCTCTTCCCAACTTTTTTCGTTTTCTGCAAAATGAAAAGTTACTCGATCAGAAGAGAATATAGCACTTATACCCTCTCCAACCATCGAATAGCTCCCATTCCCGCTGTATTCAGAGGAAATCAAGTGAGAGTTTCGATCGGATTTCATCCGCTGTATTCCTGTTTCCATCTCATTTTCTCCCTTCTTTTGAGAAAATTATTGGTTTTAGGCCATGTGTTTTTATAATTGTATGTGATTCATTTACGATATAAGAGCAGTAAATTAAACTCGATCCGAAAATAATATGGGTCTTTCTCATTTTAGAAGAAACCCTATGTTTTTAGGGCAATCGATTGCAAGTGAGTAGGTGGGAGCGGTTCAACCTCTTTGGCTGTGGGTACTTGTGCCCTTTGTTTAGATTAAGCATGAAATGAAAATAACCCACATACAATATGGCGATCATCAAAGGAAAGAGGGAGAAAAATGAGTTCATTAGATGGGTTGGTTGTTATTGGTCCGAATGGAGTTGGATACAATGAGATTCGGAAATTATTCAATGACCGATTTGACAAATTCCCCAATTTAATTATCCTTCCGAGAAATGATAATGAAGCAATAAGAGCGATTTCATTCGCAATCCAAAATGGGATGCGGCTTAGAGTCAAGTCGAGAGGAAGAAGTTATGAAGGTTTTGATGGTGCAGATGGCCAGCTAATGATCTCGAAAGAATTGATGAAAGGGGTGAATGTTGATTCGTCTAGGCAAATAGCAAAAATAGAAGCAGGAGAAATCATGGGAGATGTGAACAAAGAGTTGGCTAAGTTTGATCGATTTATCCCACCATCCGCTTTAGCTACAAGTATGTCAGGCAATATTTGTGGGGGCTTTTCCTACCTTACACGCAAATTTGGCTTGACGATTGATAGCTTGGCAGGAGTGGATATCGTTATTGCAAAAGGCAAGAATCAACTTCCCACGCTGGTGCATGCAAATGCGAATAAATTTCAAGACTTATTCTGGGCAACTCAAGGTGGTGGTTTGAATGTACCTGGCTTTATTACCCGCCTACACTACCGATTACGACCTTTGGTGAATGTTAGTACCTTCCTATTGAAATGGAATGTAAACAACCCTAGTGATTTCAGTAAAATAGGAAGAATACTAAACATCTATCAATTTTGGGGATCGGAAGTTACGCGTGATCTCACTTCTTCGTTTGCGATTACAAATACAGATGCTCGGGCAATCGGAATGTTTGTCGGCTCTCAAGAGCAATTGAGGAGAATATTGCAACCATTACTCGATACACAGCCGGACATTGTAGAGATCGAACCACCTACCTCCATTCAAAATGCATTTGATCGAGTAGTTACTCAGGATATCTGGTATCAGACCATGACAGGGAAAGAGCAACTATTCTTCAAGAATACAGGAGTATTCATTGATCGCGTATTTAGTAACAGTGAAATTGAGGCAATCGTTAAACAATTTATGATAGCTCCATCGTCATCTTTTCTCATGCTCAATGCGTTAGGTGGTGCCGTACGAGATCGAACCACAGCGGAGAGTGTATATGGACATCGGAATGCTAAATATGCAGTAGAAATCTCGAATAGTTGGGAGCAACCTGTAACAAATCGGGCAGAGCGCATTGCGTGGGTGAACAATTTACGTCTTCGTATTGAGAGAAACAGAACAAAAGAAGCTTACTCTGGTTGGGTCGATCTATTGTTAGAAGATCCCGATCGGCAATATTACCCACCTACCTTGGATCGATTGCGTAGAATCGATCGTGAATTTGATCCACTCGATCTATTTGGTCAACCTCAATCCGTCCGGGATTAATGAAAGAATATAAAAAGCATGTCATTTGCGTAATATGCAAGTGAGGGGTTCATCTAGCAAGAGAAAGAAGGAGTGTCCCGTAACTATCACAAGTCCACCAAATTAAAGGATAGTCATGGGGTTACTTGTATAGAACCCCTCACTCCGCTCTTCTTGTGCATAGGGTTAAAAAGAACGGCTGGCGGATAACGGTTGTTTGGAGGGTATGGGGAAATGAGTATGGACGAACATAAAAAGTCCGCATCTACACAAGGGGTAGGGTGTAAGGTGATTGTGGTTTCTGATACACGTACAATAGAAACCGACGAGAACGGAAGACTGCTGATGGAGTTGTTAGAAAAGAAAAAATTCACTATCGCTGACTATGAGATTGTAAAAGGAAATATCCGCTTGGTTCAGGAAGCGATACAGGCTGGTTGCGAGAATCCAGTTGTTGATGTTGTATTAACCAAAGGAGGGACAGGTATAGCAAGATATGATATTACGTACGAAGCGGTGTCTGAAATATTGGATAAAGAGCTCGTTGGCTTTGGAGAATTGTTTCGAATCCTTAGCTATGAGGAGATAGGTAGTGGGGCCATGATGAGTCGAGCACTCGCTGGGACCATTGGAAGAAAAGCAGTTTTTTCTATGCCGGGATCACGAAATGCTATAAATTTAGCTATGAATAAATTGATATTACCTGAGTTACGACATATTGTTTGGGATTTGAATCGTCAATAAATAAGGAACTCATTCAAAATCAGTAAAATCAGGATCAGGAGGGATAGGATGAACGAATCGGATCTGGCTTTTACGCATTTTAATGAACAGCATCGATCAAGAATGGTGGATGTATCGAACAAGGCATCGTCTTTACGTATCGCGGTCGCGTTAAGTCGCATTCAGATGAAAGAAGTGACACTTTCGAAAATCAGAGAGGGAGATGTTTCTAAAGGAGATGTACTATCCGTTGCACAGACTGCAGGAGTTTTAGCTGCAAAAAGAACATCTGATCTAATCCCTATGTGTCACCCTCTTTTTATAAGCAGCGTTGATATTCACTTTTCCTATATGGAGTCAAATACGTTAGGGATTCGTTCCATCGTAAAGACTCAGGGTGTTACTGGAGTCGAAATGGAGGCTTTGACGGCTGTAAGTGTAGCTGCTTTGACTATATATGATATGTGCAAAGCAATGGACAAAGAGATGATCATAGGGCCAACCTATTTGCTTGAAAAAAAAGGTGGAAAGAGTGGGGATTTTAAGGCTGAAACGAATGAGCAAATATTCCCGCGGGATGAGGGGACAGGGCAATGGAACTGAGTAACTTTTCTATTACAACAGATCCCATTCAAGTGGATACTCTTTATCCATGGGTGGAAGATCGAAATGCAGGTGCGATCTGTTCATTTACTGGTGTCGTTAGAGAAATGACAGATGGTCAACGTACCGTCCGTCTAGAGTATGAAGCGTATACAGAGATGGCAGAAAAAATCTTTATGCAAATAGGCAATGAAGTGATTAGCCGATATTCTTGTAAAAAAGCAGCGATTGTGCATCGAATAGGGAAGCTGGAAATTAGTGATATTGCCGTTGCTATAGCAGTGTCATCAGCTCATCGAGAGGCTTCTTTTCAGGGATGTCAGTACGCAATTGAACAGCTGAAGATGCGAGCTCCTATTTGGAAGAAAGAAATAACAGAAAGTACAGCCTATTGGGTAGGGATGGGGAAAGGAAGAGAAGTCGATGGATAGTAGAATGATTTCTATCTTCTGTTTTGGTGCATTGCGTCAAGAAATAGGGAGTCGGGTAGAGGTTCAGATGAAAACCCCTTGTACATTGCAAGAGCTAAAGGAAAAATTAATGGAAGAATACCCTTCGAGCGAACCCATTGTACGTTCAAGCTTGATTGCTGTAGATCAGTCATGTGTTGATGACAAAACTGCTCTTACCGGGAGTGAAGAAATTGCCATCCTCCCTCCCGTTAGTGGAGGTTGATAAGAAGTTTGTAGAGATGAGGAGATGTGTTAGCATGCGAGATAGGTTCCAACGCCTCTTGAAGGATCTACGTATATCCGTTATAGATCGGTGTAACTTCCGTTGTCTCTACTGTATGCCAGAAGATTCTTGTTTGGATTTCTTACCTTTTGACAAATTGCTTTCTTTTGATGAACTCCTTCGTTTAGTAAATTTATTTTCCCAACTCGGCGTGAAAAAGGTGCGTTTAACAGGTGGAGAACCTTTGTTGCGTACGGGATTGGCTGATTTTATTCGGCAACTTCGTGATATAGAGGGGATAGAAGATATCGCGCTAACGACTAACGGTGTTTTACTAAGTAAGTATGCTGAGGTCTTGAAAGAAGCGGGACTTATGCGTGTGAATGTAAGTTTGGATACACTAAAAGAAGAGGTATTTAAGAAATTAAATTCCAAACACTTTGAATTACAAGACGTTCTTAGAGGAATTGAAGCTGCGGCAAAAGTAGGTTTGAAAGTAAAAGTGAATATGGTCGTCATGAAAGAAGTGAATGATGAAGAAATCGTCCCCATGGCTCGCTATTTTAAAGGAACAGGCCATACGGTACGCTTTATCGAGTTTATGGATGTTGGAAATCAAAACAAATGGAATCTAGATAAAGTGGTGCCTAAATCGGAGATTTTGCGTTCCATCCGGGAAGCCGATAT
This sequence comes from Mechercharimyces mesophilus, assembly GCF_059818345.1. NCBI lineage: Bacteria > Bacillati > Bacillota > Bacilli > Caryophanales > Thermoactinomycetaceae > Mechercharimyces > Mechercharimyces mesophilus. The sequence goes on from NZ_JCBAPH010000001.1 coordinate 677,807, forward strand.
GCCTTTCGAAGTAGTAGAAGGTCATTCTGAAGATGTAGCAAAACGCTTTCGATATGTGGGAAGTACTGAAGAATTTGGCATCATATCTTCTATCTCAGATACGTTCTGTGGTTCATGTACCCGAGCCCGAATTTCTTCCGATGGGAAACTGTACACCTGCTTGTTTGCCAATGATGGATTAGATTTAGCTCCATTACTAAGAGGAGGAGCAGGTGACGAAGATATATCAGCTGAAATACAAGATTTATGGAGTCATCGTAAGGATCGCTATTCTGAGGAAAGGACGAGATTATCTCAATCGAATATAAAAAAAATAGAAATGAACTATATTGGGGGATAAAATGAATATTCCTCTCCAACGATGACAGATTTTGAAACCGTTGGTAGAGGGATAAAAGGTCTTAATAATATTGGATTTATTTAGTTGTAAAACCTATTCACTTGATAGCTAGGAGCTATCTTATTACTCCATTAACAGGAAAAGTTGCTGCAAACGATTGGTCTCGAGCAGTAACAGAGAGCAATCTTGAGCCGAAAAGCTGTGAAATGACAGGCGAAAAAGCGATAAATACATTGCGCGAAATGTTTTCTACACTGGGGGCGAAATTAACACGAAATGGAGGGAGGGGTAGAGCAACATTTGGCACGACGCCCCTTTGAATGAGGGTTCGATTAAACCATCGTATACCGATCGTGCGATTAAATACAGATTGAATAGAATCTACAGAAACGGTGAAGCCGGTGTCACTAGCTGGCGCACCGCTTTCTAGTATTTGGAATGTAAGCAAGTTTAATCGACTTGCTCCGAAACCAGGTATGAAGCGATCTGTATTTAATGTGATGGATTCAGTTAATATAAAGTTCAATAGAATCAACTCACTTCGTACTAAAGTTATTTGTTTCTCTAGCTATTCTATTCAATTACATGAATTTTTGTTTGGACCGGCGTCAATAGAATAGGGATATAAAAGAGAAGGGATCGAAGATTACCTTTTTTGTTGGAAGTGGTACAAGAACAATAGGAAAAGAGGGTTTGATCAAGCGATCGTACATATTTAGTCTTACAAAACCAGCACCCAACTCATACAGTACATCCGTTAATAGTTGAAATGATTACACTAATTTTATTTCCTTACATATATTATTATGTAATTACTATATTTAAAGGGTGAATATATGATGAGAATTGGAATACAAGCGGCGGGATTGGGGGACTTAAATCTTATCGTTGAAGAGATGAAAGTGGTTAGAGAGGTTCGTTTATCTTCTCAAGTTGAGTGCGTTGCAGGGACATTACGCGGCTTCGAGGTCATTGCCTGTAGTTCCGGTGTTGGTAAAGTGAATGCTGCTCTTGGCATACAGAGCTTAATTAAAACATTTCGGTCGAATATTATCCTATCTTCAGGAACAGCAGGTGCTCTTAATCCAAATTTAAAATCGGGGGATGTTGTCATTGCCACAGGTTCACAGTATCATGATGTAAACTATACTGAAATTGGTGTTCCTTTAAGTCAATATCCCTCACTTAGAGTATCTGTTTATAATACGAATAGGCAACTAGTACAGCTCGCAGTGAAGGGTGCACAGAGAATCCCGCTCATTCGTACGGTTACCGGGAAAGTTTTAACTGGTGACCAATTTGTTACTCTTAGGAGATTTAAGGAGAGACTACGGCTCACATTTGGCGGTCAAGTAGTAGAGACTTCTTCCGCAAGTATAGGGCTTACCACTCTCCTTTCTTCCATTCCCTATCTTTCAGTACGTGGGGTAACGGATACAGCAGAGCAAAATGAGCCTGCTCCCATAGAGGTCGTTCGTAGAGCGACAAATCGTTCTCAGATCATTATCTTGGAATTATTGTCTACAATGAAGAAGTACGGGCTTTAATAGATAAATGAGTGATATATCTAGGTTGAGGAGATAGAGAGATGAGAGGCATAATCTAATTTTAGCTATTTTGTTTGTGGTGCTTTGCAGTTCTAGTATAATCGCTCACCTTTATTTGGTGAGCGAACTGAATATAAGACCGGCCTACCCTCAAATAAATGCGCTTTTACTTGCAATAGTGATGAAGATACTTGGACAACAGTATCAGCGGACGAATAAGAAAATCCGTCTCTATTGATTTTTTACAGTATGGGTCGCTAGGTTAGAACATAGATTTGTAAAGGTGAAACTGTATGGATATATCTGATTACTTGACAGAAATACAAACACACATATTCTGCCATCGGGACGACGGTTTAAGATTGGAATAGATCATGTCACTAGATAGGAGTCCCAAGCGACTGAAAGAAGTGCCTATGGTGAATCCCCCACTTCTTAGCGTAGGTGGGGAAGACGAGGACCATGAGGATCCCGTGGTGTAGGATGCGGAGGAAAGCTCGATGTTTAAGAATTGTGGGACTTCCATTCCCGCTAAACCTTCTTCAAATCGTCTAATGTTATAGAAGGAGTTGTTACCTCGACATGGACTTGGATGCTTTCTTCGACCGAGTGAACCAGGACAAACTCATGGGACTCCTGGCGAAGAGGGTGAAAGACAAATTCCTACTCAAGCTGATTCGTCAGTACGTGAACGCGGGTGTGATGGCAAATGGATGCAAAGTCAGGAGTGAACAAAGGGTCCCTCAAGGGGGTCCGTTGAGCCCACTCTTGTCCAACATCATGCTGGACGTACTCTGGAAGCGAGAGGACATCCGTTCGTCCGCTATGCGGACGACGGTAACCTCTACGTGAAGAGTAGAAAAGCGGGAATCCGGGTCAAAGAATCCATCCACGAAATTCATCGAAGAGAAATTTAAACTACGAGTAAACGAAGGGAAGAGCGCGGTAGACCGACCGTGGAGACGAACCTTTCTAGGGTTCAGCTTTACCCACCATCGCCAGCCAATGATTCGCGTAGCGAAAGAGAGCATCCAACGGGCAAAGGAAAGGATACGGGGGGATCACCTCGCGTTCGAAACCGACCCCGATGGAGGAGAGGATCAAGCAACTGAATGCCTTCCTTGTTGGCTGGTGTAACTACTTCGCCCTAGCGGACACGCCCACCCCATTTAGCCGATTGGATGAATGGGTGAGAAGAAGGCTCCGCCTGTGTCTTTGGAAACAATGGAAGGAGCCAAAGACCAAAACAAAAAGGCTCATCGCCCTAGGAGTACCTAAGGGAAAAGCCTATGAATGGGGAAACACCCGTAAGAAATATTGGCGTATAGCTTGTAGTCCCTCCTTTGGAGAAACCAAGGCCTCAAGAGTTTGGGAGATCGATATGTCCGAATTCGTCAGACTTAAATGAACCGCGCCGTATACCGAACGGTACGTACGATGGTGTGAGAGGTCGGGGGTTAGTCACCCCCTCCTACTCGATTATATTATTATTTATTAATAAGCGTTACAGCATGATGAATAGCACGAAGCTGACCATTATAATAGTCTGCTTTTGTAACAATTTTAGAACCATCATAAACTCGCATTTGAGTGGATTTGCCTCCATCTAGCCAGATTCCCTCTGTACATCCCAAAGCTTTCATAGTATTTCTGAGATTATATAGTGAAGTATGATCTTTAGATGCAAATAGATAAAGGTAGGATTGACCATTTTCATATTTCACACCAATACCAGTTCTATTTGCTCCCGTAGCACCTGGTTGATGGTTTGCCGTGTCCCATTTTTCTGCATAGAATGCATTTGTAAAATAGTCTTGGGTTTGTCGGAGGTGTAAATTTCCTCCACCAAGCATATTTCGATAATCTAAGTTGGCACCTAAGTCCTTTTTAACGGCAGTCATGTTTGTATAATTCTTAACCACTGCTACTGTACCTTTTACTGGGTCCTTATAAGTTACAAGGGTTCCACGATAATTTCCACCTGTGTTTTCATCATTTAGTGTATTTGGTACTCCATCCATACTTTTTTCCCAGAAAATGTTTGATGCAGAAGCTTGTGTAGATGCTGTAGCAAAATTAAAGAGCCCGCCGTTTATACCGTAGTAATCTGTATAAGGAAGTGCTTTATTAATTTTTACGGCTTTGATATTACTTGCATGTGTCTTAATAACATGAAAATCATTTGTAACGATGTAATCATAAGTTGGTCCGTCATACACGGTTTGTGCTGCTTGTACGGAATCTACATTTCCTTCAACTATTGATACTGCAAACACTGTTGTAATTGCCAGTCCAATACGTGTGACTTTTTTTAGTGTGTTAAACATCCTATAACCTCCAGATATAAGCGAATATTATTGATTGCGATACTTATTTTAATTATCGCCAGATGAGAAAATTACCTAACAGTATTTACCGATAAAATTGGACAGACTGATCCTATACAACTTATAAGATCTTTTGAATAGAAGTACCTAAACACACCCATGAATAGATCTATGCAGGAGCTTCAGAAGCATAATTTTTGCCCATCTACTCGAAAAGGTGGAATTAGCGAAAACTTTTGATATTAATGGTGTTTTAGGTGTTGTTTTTCAGCATTGCTGATCGATGCAAATGAACCATATAGACGGGGAAAAAGCAGAGAGGTCTATCTTTCTAGCCCTCCCTATTAGTAATAATGATCTATTACTTACCCACTATCCTTCTGATTCCTTCATCCCCATACACAAATGTAAAGTCTTTTACATCAACTAAATTGTATGGCATGATTGGTAATTTAACATCTGGATCAAAACCAATATTATATCCGTATCCATAATAAAAACTTGCAAATACCAACTTACTACAGTACATAGCATTTTTATTTGTTCTATCTAAAGCGGATTCACTAAATATTGAATAAGGTGCTTGGTAATTACTTTCTGAACCGTAGTATCGAACGAAATCAATGGCTTTTTGTCCAGCTGCTTTTGCTGCAACTGAGTTGGAATGTCTAAAAACTGCTGTATTATTGTATCTCTTATTCCAATCTGAGATCGATATTTTTGTAATTGGCTTTCCAGGCCCTGAAATATGTACTACATAAAGTAGGCCATCTGCTGAACGTCCTATTATTCCTGAATGCCCTGTAGCACCTTTAAAACTTGTGTCGTCAGTAATTAACACATCACCTTCTTTGTAGGAAAAGGCTGCTTCTGCACTATTATGTGCAAAAGCTAAGAATGAAAAACAAAGAACGAATGCTAACATAATTTTTGTAAACTTAGTATACATAAGAATCCTCCTTGTAAATAAGAAATTAATAATAATGCAAAAGGGGGTATATTTCGCTTAAGTCAACTTTTTTATTATAGCAACACAGCAAAAAATAGACAATATCTATTAAATAAGATTTAACAATCATATTTACGCGGCAAAGTCAGGAGTGAACAAAGGGTCCCTCAAGGGGGTTGAGCCCGCTCTTGTCCAACATCATGCTGGACATACTAGACAAGGAGCTGGAAGCGAGAGGACATCCGTTCGTGCGCTATGCGGACGACGGTAACCTCTATGTGAAGAGTAGGAAAAGCGGGAATCCGAGTCAAAGAATCCATTACGAAATTTATCGAAGAGAAATTTAAACTACGGGTAAACGAAGAGAAGAGTGCGGTAGATCGACCGTGGAGACGAACCTTTCTGGGGTTCAGCTTTACCCACCATCGCCAGCCAAAGATTCGCTTAGCGAAAGAGAGCATCCAACGGGCAAAGAAAAGGATACGGGGGATCACCTCGTGCTCGAAACCGACCCCGAGAGGAGAGTGTGGAGCAACTGAATGCCTTCCTCGTGGGCTGGTGTAACTACTTCGCCCTAACGGACAGGCCCACCCATTCAATCGATTGGATGAATGGGTGAGAAGAAGGCACCGCCTGTGTCTATGGAAACAATGGAAGAAGCCAAAGACCAAAACAAAAAGGCTCATCGCCCTAGGAGTACCTAAGGGAAAAGCCTATGAAACGGGAAACGCCCGTAAGAAGTACTGGCGTATAGCTTGTAGTCCCATTCTCCACCGAACCTTGGGTAACTCTTTTTGGAGAAACCAAGGTCTCAAGAGTTTGGGAGATCGATATGTCGTCAGACTTAAATGAACCGCTGTATACCGAACGGTACGTACGGTGGTGTGAGAGGTCGGGGGTTAGTCACCCCCTCTTACTCGATTTCAACAAATTAGCTACTTTAGAAAACACTCATAGTCTGTTCCGCACGTCTCGGATGAAAGTAGATAGCGGGGGAGTTTCAGGTTTTCGCTTAGAGTGAGCTTTCATCAATGAATGGTTAGGGGATCTGCTTGCTTTTTCTTGGATCGACGGGAAACATCGCGAAAGTGTCCAATCTCTGAACCGAAAGCTCCCTGTTCAATGAGTCATGAATAAGAGCTTGTCTGAATAGAGTGAAGCATGAGTGGAAAAGAGGAGAAGGGGGAGAAAGTGTGGCAAAGCAAAGTCGCTGGATCGATTGGCAGGCAAACAAGGTGTTGGAGCATTTTGGCGTGCAAGCACGGGAAGGATTGGCGCCAGAAGAAGCGCAGAAACGATTAAGACAGGTCGGCTTCAATCAGTTGGCACAAGGGGAGAAAGTCTCTCCTTTCACCTTATTCGTTGCGCAATTTCGTGACTTTATGGTGCTGGTTCTGCTGGTAGCCACCTTGATCTCAGGTTTGTTAGGCGAATATACCGATGCGATTGCCATTATCGCGATCGTTTTTTTGAATGCCATTTTGGGGTTTGTACAGGAATATCGTGCTGAAAAATCACTGGATGCTTTAAAGCAGTTGGCTGCTCCCACAGCCAAGGTGATCCGTGGAGGCAGTGTAGCACGTATTTCTGCCCAAGAGGTGGTCCCAGGAGATATTCTTCTCTTGGAGAGTGGAGATCGTGTACCCGCAGATATTCGCCTGTTGCGAGCGGACAACCTTTCAATAGAAGAAGCTGCTCTGACAGGAGAGTCCCTCCCTGTAGAGAAAACAGCGGACCGTCTTCCACATGGAGAGGTACCACTAGGCGATCAAACCAATATGGGTTTTATGGGTACGATGGTGGTGAGAGGAAGTGGACAAGGCGTCGTGGTAGCGACGGGTATGGGAACGGAGATGGGGCGCATCGCCCATCTTATTGAATCGACGGAAGAAGTAGAAACTCCACTGAAGCGGCGATTGGAGCAATTGGGAAAAATCTTGATTGCTGTCTCTCTTCTCTTAACCGCAGTGGTGGTGTTTACAGGGATTTGGCATGGACAGGAAGCTTATAAAATGTTTCTCGCCGGAGTGAGCTTAGCTGTAGCAGCGATTCCTGAAGGGCTTCCAGCGATTGTGACGATTGCACTTGCATTGGGCGTGCAGCGCATGATTCGTCGCCGGGCGATTGTGCGCAAACTGCCTTCAGTAGAAACCCTCGGTTGTGCATCGATCATCTGTTCCGATAAGACGGGGACACTGACGACCAACAAAATGATGGTCACTCACGTGTGGGCGGATGGTCGCCTCTTTTCTGTAGATGGTAAGGGCTACGAGCCGAAGGGCGGTTTTCACAGTGGCACGCGCAAAGTGACTCCAGCGGATCATCATGCCCTTGAGCGGTTACTGCAGATTGGCGTCCTTTGTAACAACGCTCATCTTATTGAAGAGACAGAGCGAACGGGTATGCTACGTCGCAGGCAGGCTCATTGGCGTATTGATGGAGATCCGACAGAAGGAGCGTTGCTCGCTTTGGGAGGCAAAGGGGATTGCTTTGCTGAAGAGACGGGCCGAACATGGCGACGAGTGCGTGAGTACCCTTTTGACTCAGGACGGAAGATGATGTCTGTGCTCGTCGAGCGCAAAGATGGAAAGCAGCAACTATTAAGTAAGGGAGCACCGGAAGTCATTTTGATGCGCTGTTCCCACCTCGTCTACCAAGGGCGGGTGACGACACTGACAGAGCCACTTCGTCGTGAGATTGCCGAAACGATGGAGAAATTAGCGGGAAAAGGGCTACGGAACCTCGCTTTTGCTTATCGTGAAGTGGCGGGTAGTATAAGTAAGAATGAACAAGCGATGGAACGCAACTTGGTCTTTATGGGATTAGCGGCGATGATCGATCCCCCGCGCGAAGAAGTGAAGGATTCCATCCAGCTTTGTCGACAAGCAGGCATTCAGACGGTGATGATCACGGGGGATCATCAGATTACGGCCAAGGCGATTGCAAGGAAGATCGGTATCGCCGGTTCGCGTGACTTAGCCGTTAGCGGACAGGAGTTGGCTCGTATGAGCGATGCCGAATTGGACGAGAAAGTGAATCATATTCGTGTTTATGCGCGGGTCTCACCGGAACACAAATTACGCATTGTGAAAGCATTGCAACGACAAGGTCATGTTGTTGCTATGACTGGAGACGGGGTGAACGATGCTCCAGCGATCAAAGCCGCTGATATTGGCATTGCGATGGGGATAACAGGAACAGATGTATCCAAGGAGGCGTCGGCACTCGTGTTGGCCGACGATAATTTCTCTACCATTGTGTCCGCTATTGAAGAAGGACGCAATATCTACGATAATATAAGAAAGTTTATCAGCTACTTATTAGCGAGCAATGTTGGCGAAATTCTGGTGATGTTTCTAGCCATGTTGGCAGGAATGCCGTTGCCTCTGGTGCCGATTCAGATTTTGTGGGTCAACTTGGTAACGGATGGTTTACCTGCTATGGCATTGGGTGTAGATCCGGCAGAAGAGGATGCGATGAAGCGTCCACCGCGCAATAGCCGTGAAAATATATTTGCTCGAGGAGTAGGATGGAAAATTCTCACGAGGGGCCTTCTGATAGGCTCGTGCACCTTGATTGCATTTGTGGTGAGTTATCATGAGATGCCACATGACTTGGTGCGGGCGCAGACCATTGCCTTCGCTACATTGGTGTTTGCACAGCTGATTTATGTTTTTGACTGTCGTAGTCAAATCTCTGTTTTTCAGCGTGTTCCCTGGGACAATCGGTGGCTCTTGTTGGCAGTGGCATCTTCTGCCTCTCTGCTCTTAGTCGTGATGTATGTTCCGTCCCTTCAACCGATATTCCATACGGTAGCCCTGGGAGTACGTGAGTGGATACTGGTGCTCGTCGCAGCGGCTACGCCGACTCTTATGGCGGGACTTTTGGATACGATCAAGGGGTTAGGGAAGCGTGTTCCGAATGTGAAACAAACATAAGTTGTGTCAAGTGACTGATTTCGTAGGCAGGATCAGAGGGTGAAAAGAAGGCAAGATTGGGAAAGATGGTAGTGGAAAAGGAGAAAGTGCGATGAAATTTACGAAGATGCACGGGTTGGGAAATGACTTTATCGTGATGGAACGGAATACTCCATTGAATGAACAAGATCGTGAACACGCACGCAAGCTATGTGATCGCCATTATGGGGTGGGGGCAGATGGAGTCGTCTTCATCCTGCCTTCTCAGCAAGGCGATGTGCGCATGAGGATCATTAATGCGGATGGAACAGAACCCGAGCAATGTGGCAACGCCATTCGTTGTATCGCTAAATACGTATATGAACGAACCCCACTGCAGAAGAGGGAGTTGTTAGTGGAGACGAATACTGGACTACAGCGGGTGTGGTTACATGTAGAAGATGAATGTGTGAATGCTGTCCGTGTCGATATGGGTGAGCCCATTCTGCAGGGATCGCAAATTCCTACACAAAGTGAAGAAGAGATCGTGGTGGGTCATTCACTTTCTTGGGAGGATGAAGTTTATTCCATCACCGCAGTATCCATGGGCAATCCCCACGCGATCCTTTTTGTTGAAGATGCGATCCATTATCCAGTGGAAGAAGTGGGCCCCAACTTAGAGAAACACCCATTTTTTCCAAACAAGAGCAACATCGAATTTGTCACGGTTCATGACCAAGATGAGATGGATTTGCGCGTATGGGAACGTGGTGTTGGACAAACTTATGCATGTGGTTCAGGTGCTTGTGCGGCTGTCGTTGCTGGTGTTCTAAATGAAAAGTCCGCACGGCTTGTGACCGTTCACCTCAAAGGGGGCGACCTCTTGGTAGAGTGGAATGAAGAGGATGGACGTGTTTACATGGAAGGGCCAGCCACGATGGTATATGATGGTGAGTGGCTACTAGAAGCATGATTAAAGACTTTTGACGGTTACTGGGGAAATGCACTATGATAGAAGAAACAACAATCTACCAGAATACATCGAGGAGGCTTATCTATGCGTTGGTTTTGGCCGGGGTTACTAACCTTTATCGCGATTGTATCGATCCATAAATTTCTGCAATTAGAAGACCTATTAGACACGGGGATTGGTAGTGGAGGCATTGCTATACAGATTTTAGGGATTCAATTAGTGGAGAATGTTGTTGCCTCCGATGTTCCAGGCTATTCAAATACCTTCTTGACTATTGGCGTAATCATGGCCCTATCTGCTGTAGGACTAGGAAGCTATTTTATATACAAAGGGATTAAAGAAAAAGAAGCGAAGGGTACGGAGCAACAGATAAAAAAATAGAAAATGAACCTGATCTTATCGTATAGGAACGAGGGGTCAGGCTTTTTTGATTTCTCGAAAGGAAGTTCGCTGATTTTTAATGGTAGAGAGACAGCATTTCGCCCCCTCTTATTAAATATTTAATACACCTTTTATTCTAACTTCATCAAAACTTTATCTTTTCCTTGTATTCTAGTAGACGGGAATGATGAGATAACTAGACTCAAGGGGGATGGGTTGTGACTCAACAACTGAAAAAAATTGCAGGAATAGCATTGGTAGGAGCACTTGGAGTAACTACGCTATTTGCGGGGTTAAATGCAGATGCGGGTATGGATCATAAACCACCCAAAAAAGCGAAAAATGTCATCTTGCTTGTTGGAGATGGTATGGGACCAACACAAATATCGGCGGCTGCTTATCTTCAGGGTGAAGGTTATGCTGCTGGTGGGCTGACATTGGATCGTTTTCAGAACGTAGGGTTTGCAACCACCTATGCTCATGATAATCGAGTGACGGATTCCGCTGCTGCTGCGACCGCTTTCGCTGCTGGGCATAAAACCGACAACGGAGTTGTGGGACAAGCTCCCGAAGAGCTAGAGCATACCGAAGATGAAAAGCACTTCGACGTGCAATCGGTCTTAGAAATGGCAGAGTCAAAAGGGAAAGCGACAGGACTGGTGACAACGACCCGCTTGACACATGCGACTCCTGCAGCCTTTGCTTCTCATGTAGAAAGTCGTGGACAGGAGAATGATATCGCACAGCAAATGTTGGATCACGACATTGAAGTACTACTGGGCGGTGGGAAACGCCACTTTGTCACTGAAGCGGAAGGTGGCAAGCGAGAAGATGGCGTCAACCTATTGGCTGAAGCAGAGGAGAAGGGTTACCAGATTGTAGAAGATCGAGCGTCATTAAAAGATAGCAAGGCGAAGAAGTTATTGGGACTTTTTAATGATAGTCATTTAAATTATGAGTTGGATCGAGCGGACACCGAGGAACCTAGCATCGCTGAGATGACGAAGAAGTCTTTGGATGTTCTGAAAAAGGATCGTGATGGTTTCTTCCTGATGGTAGAAGGGGGACGCATTGACCATGCGGGTCATGCCAATATGCCAGCAGCTAACGTAACGGATATGCTCGCTTTTGATGAAGCAGTCAAAGAAGCGTACAAATTTGCTCGCAAGCATAAGGACACCTTGGTGATTGTAACCGCTGACCACGAAACGGGTGGCATGTCTCTTGGTGCCAATGGTACGTATGGTTACAATACCGAAGTGATTGAAAAAGTAGAGCGCACCACTGAATTTATGGGAGATCAATTAAATGACGACCGGAGCAATGCTGCGGAAGTGGTTGAGCAATACGCAGGAATCAACAATTTGACGGCAGAAGAATTGGAAACGATTCGTACTGCAGAATATGATTACTTAGGAATTGCCCAAGTGATTAGTGATCGCTCCTTGATTGGCTGGACTACGACAGGACATACAGGTGTGAACGTACCCGTGTACAGCTATGGACCAGGTTCCAAGATGCTTACGGGAACCATCGATAACACCATGATCGCTCATCAGATTAAGGAAACCATGCACAAAGGTCGTCGCTAAGTAGAGAACAAACATAGAGCCAAACCCATTGAGTCAAACAATGTGGTTTGGCTCTTTCCTCGTTTCCCCTGACCCTGACGAGAGTGATTGTCTTAATCAGTTACAGTTGAAAAAGGAAGGAGAAGGCTTTCCTTCAGTAGTATAACCTATATAGAAAGAATTATCTGCAAATTATAGGCCTTACACCACCCATCAATCACGTCTGCCAGAGAACGTGATGCTCCCATGGCCTCTGTTTTCATCCGGGGCTTGTGGAGGTAGATCAAGTGGGTTTTCTATCTAAATATAAACTAGGTTTCGAAGGATTGACTCATGCATGACACAAGAGGCGTGTAAGATGAATAGCAATCGGGTTGATGCTTGTTGGCATCCCTATAGTTAAAGCGAGGGGATTGCTGTTTGCAAAAATATAAAGATGTCATAGTGAATAGGTATTTAATGAGCTCAGGAACGAAGGAACAGTCAATAAATGCCTTTAAGAGTGATCGTTACAGGAACGGATTAAAGGAGGGAATACCGATGTCTACCTCGATATCATTTCAATATCAATACGCGGCTTCATTTATTCGAGAGCAAGAAGTGGAGCAGTTAACCCCGTTTGTTGAACAAGCTCATCAGCAGTTGCATCACAAAACCGGGGCCGGAAGTGAATCGTTGGGATGGTTAGATCTTCCTTGTCAAGGTGATGAGGAAGAGCTTAAAGCAATCGAACGAGCGGCGCAAAAGATTGGTGCACAATCCGATGCGTTTGTCGTGATCGGCATCGGTGGTTCGTATGCAGGGGCTCATGCCGCGATTGATTTTCTGCATCCTCATTTTTATAATCAATTGCCACGGTCCAAACGAGGAGCACCTGAAATTTACTTCGTGGGTCACCACTTAAGTGCTTCTTACTGGAATGGGTTATTGGAGATTTTAAAAGATAAAGAAGTTAGTGTGAATGTCATTTCAAAATCAGGTACCACCACGGAGCCAGCACTTGCTTTTCGCTTATTTCGCGAATGGATGGAAAAGAAGTATGGCCGAGAGGGAGCGCGAGAACGAATCTTTGTCACGACGGATCGCACAAAAGGGGCCTTACGCACGTTAGCAGAGGAGGAAGGGTATGAATCCTTTGTCATTCCTCATGATGTGGGCGGTCGTTATTCGGTTTTGACGGCGGTTGGTCTGTTACCGATGGCTGTTAGTGGAATTCCGATTCGGCAGGTGATGGCAGGGGCAAAGGCCGCTCATGAAGCCTACCTTAGCCCTCGGATTGCGGAGAATGAGTGTTACCAGTACGCCGCAATACGGCATGTGCTTTATCAGAAAGGAAAAACAGTAGAATTGCTGGTCAATTATGATCCCTCTTTTCAAATGTTTGCCGAGTGGTGGAAGCAACTGTTTGGAGAGAGTGAGGGCAAATATCAGAAAGGCATTTTTCCTGCCTCGGTCAATTTTACAACGGATCTGCACTCCGTAGGGCAATATATTCAAGATGGACTGCGCAATCTGTTTGAGACGGTATTACATGTGGAGAAGCCGACAAGCCGCTTACTAATTGCTCATGAAAGAAATGATTTAGATGGATTGAATTACCTTGCAGGGCGTTCACTTGATGAGGTAAACGAAAAAGCGTTTGAGGGAACGTTGTTGGCCCATACAGATGGTGGAGTTCCTAACTTGATCGTATCTATCCCGGAAATCAGTGCACATGTCTTTGGTCAACTGGTTTACTTTTTTGAAAAAGCGTGTGCGATCAGTGGTTACGTGCTGGGTGTCAATCCATTTGACCAACCAGGGGTAGAAGCGTATAAGAAAAATATGTTTGCTTTGTTAGAGAAGCCAGGGCATGAGTGGGAGAAAGAGCAGCTACTTGAACGATTATGATTTAGTAGAAAAGAGATTTTATCGATCGTGCTAGTATAAGAATAGGCTTTTTCGTTTGATTAGACGAATCCAAGACGCTAGAAGATGACGGGAGATAGATGGAGGATAAATCATGGAGAAACATTATCAACGTTGGAAACAAGCGATCCACTTAGACCAAGAGATGATGAAAGAACTGGTTGCTCTTTTTGACCCGCAAGAGATAGAAGACCGTTTTTATCGCTATTTACCTTTTGGGACGGCAGGCATGCGTGGATTGATTGGAGCAGGGACCAATCGGATGAATCGCTATACGGTACGCAGAGCAGTGACAGGAATGGCGCGTTATTTAGTTCAAACAGTGGAAGAGAAGACCATTCGTGTTGCTATCGCTTACGACTCGCGCTATTGTTCTTTTGAATTTGCTCAGGAAACGGCAGGCACATTGGCCTATTATGGGGTGAATGCCTATCTATATCCTTCCCTTAGACCCACTCCTATGCTCTCCTTTGCCGTACGTGAACTGGAAGCAAGTGGTGGAATGATGATTACAGCAAGTCATAACCCATCACAATATAATGGGCTCAAAATGTATGGAAAAGATGGTGGTCAGTTGCCTCCACACTCCTCTCAAGGAATCTTACAGGAAATGAATAATATCGAAGATGAATTACATTTGCCCACCATGACATGGGAAGAGGGCTTACGCTGTGGACGAATTCATCTTTTGGATGAAAGGATGGATGAAGCTTACCTGGCGCAAGTGAAGGCATTGTCGTTACGTTCAGATATTGTGCAAGCAATGGAGGAAGAGCTTCATGTCGTTTATACCCCCTTACATGGAACGGGTGCCAAAGCGATTCCACAGGCACTGGCCTCTCTTGGGTTCTCTCAGGTACAAGTGGTAGAAGAACAAAGGGAGCCCGATGGGTCATTCTCAACCGTAGAGATACCCAATCCAGAAGAGCCAGAGGCTTTTCAGCTTGCTATCAAACAAGCGGAAGCGGTGTCAGCTGATCTAGTGATCGCTACCGATCCAGATGCTGATCGCTTGGGAATCGCTGCGAAGAAGGAGGGAACCTACCAACTTCTCAATGGCAACCAGATAGGGGCTCTGCTCCTTCATTATTTGTTGAGTCAGCGACAAGAACAAGGGAGCCTCCCTGAGAAAGGGATCGCCTATAAGACCATTGTCACCTCCGAATTGGGCCGCAAAATTACCGCACACTTTTCTGTGAAGATGGAGGACACCCTAACGGGGTTTAAATATATAGGAGAGAAGATAGGAGAATGTGAACAGAGCGGTGCCTATTCCTTTCTCTTTGGCTACGAAGAAAGTTACGGGTGCCTCATCGGAGACTTTGTCCGAGATAAGGATGCGGTACAAGCGGCTGTTCTATGTGCAGAGATGGCAGCATTCTATAAATGGCAAGGCAAAAACCTCTTTGACGGTTTAGAAGACTTGTACCAAACGTACGGATATTATAAAGAGGAGATTCGCTCTTTTTCATTTAGTGGAAAAAGTGGAGAAGAGAGAATGACCCTCTTGTTGGAACAGTTGCGTAGTCATCCTATTCGTCAGGTGGGAGATACGCGAGTGGAGTGTTTGAAGGATTACCGCAATGGAATAGATGGTCTTCCTCCGGCCAATGTTTTAAAGTACTTTTTAGCGGATGAAAGCTGGATTGCTGTTCGCCCTTCTGGGACAGAGCCAAAGGTAAAATTCTATTTAGGCGTTGTGGGGAAGAGCGACGATGAAGCCGAGCAGAAGCTAGAGGGTCTGAAGCGGTATGTAGAAGAGTTGGTTCAGCAGTAGAGAATGGATGTTGTTCTTTAGCCTTTTCGTATCAAAATTTCTTTCCTAAAAGCATGGGGTATGGGACAGCTGTTCTGTTGCATATAGATGAATGGGAAGCAAGTACTCTCATTTTGAACGATTGAAGGAGGAAGCCAAATGGCATCTGATAAAGAGCAACCCCATGAAGAGCAACAACCCCAGGCTTCGGGAGAAGAACAACCCAAAAACGAAGCTCAGATTAAGCATGAAGTGATGCAAAAATACGGGAACATTCCACTTACTTTTGTGCCCAATAGAGGTCAGATGAAGTCGGAATACTCCCTTTATGCCACAGGAAGCGGTTTTCGCTTTGCTTTTAAGAAAGAAAAAGTTATTTTGACGTTTTATAAACGAGTGAAAGAGAAAGCGAAGGCAGAAGATGCTGGGGAAGAGAAGGGGCAGGAGAAAGAGATTCAAGTAGCTGAACAACTGAGGAGAAAAGGATTTAACAAAAAGAAAGCGGAGTATTCGAAGACGGAGGGCATCAATCTGATTATCCGCTTTCACGATGCCAAAGATGTGGAGCCACAAGGCAAGAAAGAAGCGGGTGGAACGGTGAACTATTTCCGCGGTAGAAAGAAAGAGAACTGGATTCGTGGACTTCCGATGTATAAGGAGCTCGTCTATGAGGGCTTGTGGCCTGGAGTGGATGCTAAATTCTACGGAAGAAAAGGGCAATTAAAATACGACTTTACTTTGCAACCGGAGGCATCGGTAGACAGTATCCGCTTCTCTTATAATGGGGCGGATGACGTGGTGCTAAACGATGAAGGGAAACTGGAGATACAGACACCTTACGGAACCATTCTTGAAGAGAGGCCGATTAGTTACCAAACCGTGGGCGAGGAGCAAAAAGAGTTGGCGACACGCTTTGTCATCCACGAGGATAAAACCATTGGCTTTGTTCTGGAAGAAGAGGTAGATGAGTCTGCTCCGCTTATTATTGATCCGGCGTTGATGTATAACAATCTTCTATAGTTAACCCGCTAAAGATGAAAAGGCTTCTCCTTTACTGGGAGAGGCTCTTTTTGTGATGGATAACAGAGGGAATACCCATGGATGAAGAATGGGGACGTAACATTCATTCTTTTCGTAACGGGTCTCATCGGTGGATAGAACCCATTTCTCATGGCTATACAATCCATAGTACAAGATTTACAAGGGAATATGAACGATGAGAGGAATCGAAGAGGGTTAGGTTTTTTTACCATCAAGGAAGGATTGCGCCCTGAGCTCTACAAAAACCTTCTGTGGTACAATCGATGGGGTGAGAAGGTTTATCTATCACCCTTGTTGCGCTATAATGGTACCAGTAGGAGGAGAACAATGTGGCTGTTCGTTATGAATTGATTAAAGAATGTCGACAGACAGGGGCTCGTCTGGGCCGCTTACATACTCCACACGGAACGATTGAAACTCCTGTATTTATGCCAGTTGGTACGCAGGCCACGGTGAAAACCATGAGTCCGGAAGAGATTCGGCAGTTGGGAGCGGGTTTGATCCTAAGTAATACTTACCATCTGTATCTGCGACCGGGACATGAGATTGTTCGTGAAGCAGGTGGACTGCATGCTTTTATGAATTGGGACGGTGCGATTTTGACCGATAGTGGAGGGTTTCAGGTCTTTAGCCTGAGCGACTTGCGTAAGATTACGGAAGAAGGTGTCGCTTTTCGCTCACACCTTAGCGGTGAAAAGTTGTTTATCAGTCCTGAAAAGGCGATGGAGATTCAAAATGCCTTAGGTGCGGATATTATTATGGCCTTTGACGAATGCCCACCTCATCCAGCTGAACATGCTTATGTGAAGCAGTCTCTAGAACGAACGACTCGTTGGTTGGAGCGCTGTCTTAACGCACACGAGCGCCCACAAGAGCAAGCGCTATTTGGCATTGTTCAAGGTGGGATGTACGAGGATTTGCGCCGGCAAAGTGCCGCTGAGATTACCTCGATGGATTTACCTGGCTATGCCATTGGAGGATTAAGCGTGGGAGAGTCGAAAGTAGAGATGTATGAAGTTCTCTCCTATACCACCCCACTCTTACCAAGCGATAAGCCACGGTATCTGATGGGTGTGGGTTCGCCAGATGCGTTAATAGAAGGGGTCCTTCGTGGGATTGATATGTTTGATTGTGTACTGCCTACGCGCATTGCCCGCAATGGGACAACCATGACGAGCCAGGGTAGAGTGGTTGTACGAAATGCGAAGTATGCGCGGGATTTCACACCATTAGATCCGAATTGCGGCTGTTACACATGTCAAAATTACACACGTGCTTATCTTCGTCACCTTATCAAGGCAGATGAAACGTTCGGCCTCCGTTTAACTACCTACCACAACTTACACTTCCTTGTGAAGTTGATGGAGCAAGTGCGTCAAGCGATTCGTGACGATCGTCTAGCTGATTTTCGCGAGGAATTTTTCGCAACGTACTATGGAGAACAACCTAACCGTGCATTTTAAGCGAACCTGCTTAAAATATAGATAAATAGGAAGGAGAATGAATCTTATGGAACCTGGTGGAATTGTAGGTTGGTTACCTATTATTGGGGTAGTCGTGATTTTTTACTTTTTCTTGATTCGTCCACAGCGGAAACAACAGAAAAAAAGGAATGAAATGTTGTCTGCGTTGAAAAAAGGGGACAAGATCATCACCATTGGAGGGCTTCATGGAACCATCATGGACCTGACGGATGAACGAGCCACTCTTAAAGTAGGCGAAAACAGCAGACTGGTATTTGAGCGCAGTGCAATCAATGCTGTGACAAGTGAAGACGAGGAAGAGAAGTAAGTATTTTAATAGGAAGAGCAAAACCCCTCAGGACCGTACGGTCCTGAGGGGTTTGTTCATGAAATCTTTTTCTGCAGAAGCACTTTCGCTTCCCCAAGAATCCCCTTTAGCCTCGGCTGTAGGAGTTTCAAGAAGCATGTTGTGTAGATGAAGTCGTTTCCGGATTGACTACATTTTGTAGCTTGCGTTTTCCTAAGGGGAAACGGCTGAGCCACGTCCCAAGACCGACGCTGATACTTGCTAAGACAATACCGGCCACAAGATCACTAAACCAGTGAATACCGAGGTAAATGATAGAGAACAAGACGACGGCAGCAGAAAAGATGGTGAAGGCTTTAAAAAGTCGATTGCGCGAGCGAAGACTGATGAAAGCCATCGTAATGGAAAGGGAAGTGTGTAAGCTAGGGAAGGAGTTGTCTAGTCCTGAGAAGGCTCGATACTGCTCTTCAAATAGTGGGTAGACGTCAGGAATGAGAAAACGGACGTCATGATGAAGTACCCACGTTTCATTTACCGGTACGAATAAGTAAAAGGGAATGGCAATTAGATAATTGAGCGAGATCGCATAAAGTAATGTATATAGTAGAGGATATTCTCCTTCTTCATAGTAAACAAACAGTGCAGAAAAGAGGAGCACAGAAAAAACGATCACGTAAAAGTAAGTTGTAAAAAAGGTTAGCCCGGTATCCATAAAGGTATGTTGTGCAAAAGGGGTAAGGCTTCCTTCGAACATGAAGATAAAGGGAGTGAAATCTGTCCCTTTTTCTAAATATTTTTCTATCATAAGCTCAACTTTATTAATGAAGAGAATCAACAGTACCCCACCGATATGGAAGAATAAGATCCGATCACGGAAGAGGGATTGTGTGAAACGACTGACCACACCGAATGGACTTCGCCGCAGACAGACCCAAAGCAAGAGATAGAAAGTAAGAAGCGAAGCGGCCCAGATGGTCAGAGAAGATTGAAACGGAAACATGAAAGACACTCCTTGAGGTTCATCACAAAATCAAAAAGTTGCTTAATCACAAATACCGCTTCTGGCCGTCGCCGAAGCGGCTTTTGACTTATTATATCATACCGATCCCACAAAAAGTGGTGATTAAACATTTTTTGAATTGACCCCAAGGATGCCACCTAACGAGCTAAGTGAGGTAACAGCAAGCAAAAAGAAGAGAGGGTGAACGATCATGTTGGCGTTAAAGGCGAGGAAACCGATCATAAGGACGATAATTCCATATAAGAGTCCAATTCCTCCGCCTACGGCCCAGCCTCGTTGCAGGGTCCTTCTACCTGCGACCCACCCACCTACTAGTAAGGAAACACCATTAATCCCATAGGTGAAATAAGGGAGAATATCCTCTGTGAGGCTCGTAAAGCGTAGCAGTGATGAGACGAGCAACGATCCAACAAGGATGATTCCCCATACCATACCGATTCCATATAGATAAGGTGATCCTATTCGCATCTACTCACCTCCTCTGTTAAATAGGATGTAGGTTTGTACAAAGGTATGAGGGAAATGGCTTGTTTATGTGTAAAAGAAGAGCGGGTGATGAAAAATAAGTAAGGAGGTGAAGCGATGGAATTGGGAATCATTTTTTTGCGGTCGCTCTTTATTTACTTTTTGGTACTGATTATCATGCGTTTGATGGGAAAGCGGGAGATTGGGAAATTGTCCGTATTTGACTTGGTGGTTTCGATCATGATCGCAGACCTATCTGTCATTGTGATCGAGGACCCAAAGGTATCTCTGTGGAATGGCTTGATTCCCATTACTACGTTTTTCGCTGCACAGATACTGGTGGCGTATCTCTCTATGAAGAGTGCAACCGCGCGTCATCTGATTGATGGCAGTCCGGCTGTCCTCATACAAAATGGGCGGGTGATGGAGAAAGAGATGAAGAAGAATCGCTACAATATGGACGATCTGATGACTCAACTGCGCGAGCGCAATTTGGATGACGTGGCAGATGTCGAATATGCGATTCTCGAAACATCAGGTAAACTAAGTGTTTTCCCCGTTAAGGGGAAGGACTTAATTCGTCGAGAGGACTTTTTCCCCGAAGAGCAAGATCATTATCCACTCGCTATTCCGTTGGTGATCGATGGAGAGATTCAGGAAGATGGATTACAGAAAATACATAAGGATGAGAAGTGGCTCTACCAAGAGCTAAAAAGGTATGGCTACTCCTCATTGGGTGAGACGTTTTTTGTTAGTGCACGTTCCAATGGAAGGCTGTATATTGACACCTATCAAGATCGTCCAGGGAAGAGATAAGCTAGATAACGACCGACGTAAGGCAGGCGCAGAACATCACTTTTTTGGAGGAGCGAGAGCAGAATCAAGAGGATAAAGTAGACCGCACCACTTGTTCCAATCGAAACCATCACTTGTAAGAGCAAGGAGCCGTCGCTATGAGAAAAGAACCAATGAGCGGTAAAGCCCATGATACCCAGTGCAAGGGCTAGTTTGCATAAATTCCCTCCCTCGATGGAAAGCGAGATGTAACGTAAGATCGTGAGAAAGTGAAGGACAGTGACGATTATCAGTCCACTATTAATCGCAAGGGCAACCCCATCAATCCCAAACTGGGGCCTTGAAGCGAGCACGAAGATAAGTATGGTTTTGATGATTGCACCAAAGATGGAGTTGCGCATCGCTTCGTTAGCGCGATCCATTCCTTGAAGGACCGCGGAAAAGGGTCCTTGCAAGTAGAGGAAGATGGCGAAGGGTGCCATGATTTTTAAAAGGCGTGCCACTTCAGCATGATGATACAACAGGATGGTTAGTGGTTCTGCTAAGACAAACAAAATAACCGCACAGGGTCCCCCGATGATAAGAGAGAGACGGATGGCCTGATTTAAGCGGTGTTCGATGAGACGGTGATGTTGATGGGCTGCCGCTTCCGAGACGGCAGGAACGAGCGAGACGGACAACGCGTAAGTAATAAAAGCGGGAAAGAAGACCAATGGAATGGCCATTCCTTCTAATTGACCATAAAAGGCGGTAGAAGCTGCTGTTGCAAAACCTGCTATCGCCAGACTTTGTGCAACCACAATCGGCTCTATGGCATAAGCGAGAGAACCCACCATTCTACTCGCTGTCACGGGAAGAGCAATCCTCATCAAGCGACGAAAGGTGCTATTCAAGGAGGAGAAACGAGCGGAAAGAGGGACCTTTCCTTGATTAAATAGGCGTAAGGGAGGACGTTTTGGATCTTTTCGATAAGAACGGAGCAAAACCCATAATCCTGCTCCTTCTCCTATGACCATACCCACCATGGCACCAGCGGCCGCATATTCGACACCATACGGAAGAAGCAAGGTAGCAAAAAGAATGACGGTAAAGATACGAATCGTCTGCTCCACGATTTGCGAGAGCGCATAAGGGCTCATGTTTTGTCTTCCTTGAAAGTAGCCACGGAAGATAGAGGAGACAGCCACAATCGGAATGATCGGTGCGATTCCCATCAAAGAATAGAGTGCTCGTTCATCTGTCAACAAAGTTTTTGCGATGACAGGTGCGAATAGGAGAGTAAGAGAAGTGAACACGACGCTAGTACCTGTGACGATAACGATGGAAACGAGAATGATGGAACGAATGCGGTCTTCGTTTTTTGTTGCTTCTGCTTCGGAGACCAATTTTGAGATGGCGACGGGAAGTCCGGCTGTGGCTAAGCCAATGATGAAGATAAGGATGGGAAAGGCCATTTGAAAGAGGCCCACTCCTTCGTCGCCAATTAAACGGGAGAGCGCAATGCGATAAACAAAGCCAAGTACCTTGGTGATAAAGCCTGCACCCACTAATATAAACGTACCGCGTAGAAATGATTGTTTGGTCAAGGAGGGACCCTCTCTTCGTTATTTACTCCGTGATACAAGCTTATGACATCAACCTGTCTAATGATGACAAGCATCACGAAAAAGAGGAGAAGTAGCAGGAAAATCACCCCTTGATGAGGAAGAGGTAGGGGAAGAGATATATGGAGATGGAGGAGGGATTTCCATTTGCACCTTCATCCTAATGATGGTAGAATCATACTGATATAGCTTGGATCTCGTCCCTCTCGATGAGATCCAAGCTGCTTACGGTATATTGAATGAGTGAAGGATCATTTATCGGATGAAATGAAGAGGCGAACTTCACCTAGGCCTCACACGCTTTCAGTAAGCCCACATCTTTCATAGGTGGAAGGGGTAAATCTTAGAAGGAAATGAAGGTAGATGGAGAGAGGAGGGAGCAAGATGGTTAGAAAAGCGCTTCGTCCTGTGCGAGAAAGAATACAGTCCCCGTCCGTTGAGCTATTAAGCGAAGAAGAGTTGATGAAGTGTATTGAAGATTTGTGTAGCAGCAAGGCGGAAGAATTTCGTCTTTATGGATATGAAGAGGTGACCTGGGAACAGGTATGGGCCTGTATATCAGAAGATTATCGACGTGGATGGCCACGGTTGAATCGTTTGGTGAACGATATCATGTCCCTTAAGCCAGCACGCTTCATGAACTGGTTGATGCTGAGTGTTTATAAACAGCCCAATGAATGAGAAACAGCCATCCTATTTTCGTAGGTGGAAGCCTTCGGTGTAAGTGAAGCCGGTGGCTTTTTTCATGGGGAGATGAACACGATTCCTCTTCTTTTTGAAAATTGACATGGAGTCTAGCAGTTGGGATAATGGGAGTGTTGTATATGTGCGAAGGAGGAGCAGTCAATGAAAGTTCGTTGGGGTAAACTCATTCTGTTTGCGCTGATTGTTGTGAGTATTCTCGTGACGGCCACGCTGACGAGTGATCGAATTGCCAAAGACATCACCTTGGGGTTGGATTTGCAAGGTGGATTTGAAGTCTTGTATGAGGCTCAGCCGTTAGAAGAGGGGCAGAAAATTGATCAAAAGACGATGCTTGCTGCCTCCGATGCGTTGCAACGGCGTGTCGATGCGATTGGTGTAGCGGAGCCATCCATCACGATTGAAGGAGAGGACCGCATTCGCGTTCAGCTAGCAGGTGTACCGAGTCAAGAGGAAGCGCGCGAGCTTCTAGGAAAAACCGCAGAACTAACCTTTCGTGCGCCCGATGGGAAAGAGATCTTGATGCGTGGGGCAGACCTGGCTGAGGGTGGAGCTGGCCAAAACTTTGACCCGTCGGGCAATCCGATTGTTACCGTTAAAGTGAAAGATGCTGATAAATTTGCAGATATCACTCGGGAATACTTAGGCCAACCGGTACCTATTTATCTGGATGAGGAAGAATTGAGCTATCCTACTATTAATGATGTCATTACCGGTGGTGAGGCCACCATTAGCGGGAACTTCACGGTAGAAGAGGCAAAAGAGTTAGCCAGCTTATTAAATGCTGGTTCGTTACCCGTCAAACTGGTGGAAAAACATAGCTTTGCTGTTAGTGCCAGTCTCGGACAAGACTCGCTTCAAAAGAGCCTGACAGCAGGTATTTATAGTGTTATTTTGATCTTTCTCTTTATGATTGGTTTCTACCGCCTACCTGGAGTGGTTGCAGTGATCACGTTGATTACTTATACCTATCTCGTGATGCTCACGTTCTCCCTCCTTAATGTTACTTTGACGTTAGCTGGCATTGCCGCTTTTGTGTTGGGGATTGGGATGGCCGTTGACGCCAATATCATTATGTATGAACGAATCAAAGAAGAGATGCGAATTGGAAAGAGGATTCCAGCTGCTATGCGTTCTGGCTCTCGCCGTTCGTTCCTGACGATTTTTGATGCCAATGTGACAACCGTCATCGCGGCACTCGTCCTTCTTTACTTCGGTACAGCAGGGGTAAAAGGATTTGCTGTTTCGCTTATTGTGAGCATTGTGATCAGCTTTGTGACAGCGGTCGCACTGGCTCGTCTCCTTCTTACCTTACTGATTCGCTCCAATGTGGTGAAACGACCGGCCTTATTTGCGGTGAAGGAGGATGAGATTCGTGAACTATAAAACACTTAATTTCGTAGGCAAAAGAAAAACATTTTTTCTCATCTCTCTTGTCATTCTTGTTTTGGGAATCGCTTCTCTCTTCTTGCAAGGTTTAAACCTGGGTATTGAATTTACCAGCGGGACACGCGTCGATTTGATGATAGGGGAAGAGTTTGATCTGACCAAAGCGAATGAAGAGCTAGAAAGCCTTGGTTATGAAGAGCCCAATACGCGGATCGCAGGCAATGAGAATGATATCCTTGTTTTTCGTACAGGAGAAGCCTTAAGTAGTAATGAGGTAGAGAAGATCCACCAACACTTCCAAGGAATTTATGGAGAAGATGTGGGGAAGCAGGAGCAGAAAGTAACCCCCATCATTGGGCAAGAGTTAGCAAAGAATGCGATCTTGGCTGTGCTGATTGCATCGATTGGGATCATCCTCTATGTGACCATTCGCTTTGAATATCGGTTTGCCGTTGCAGCGGTCATCGCTCTCTTCCATGATGCTTTCTTCGTCATTAGCATGTTCTCTGTCTTTCAATGGGAAGTCGATCTCGTCTTTATCGCGGCCATTCTTACCATAGTGGGGTATTCGGTCAATGACACGATTGTGATTTTTGATCGGATTCGTGAAAACTTGGGACTGGTGAAACCGAAAACGTGGGACGAGCTGTCACACGTGGTCAACGAGAGTCTTCAACAGACACTTGTTCGCTCCTTTAATACTGTGCTCACGGTTGCTTTTGCCGCTGCTGCTTTGTTCTTATTCGGTGGAGAAAGCATTCGTTACTTCTCGCTGGCCCTCTTACTCGGCTTGTTAGCTGGGACATATTCCTCCATCTTCATTGCCAGTCAGGTATGGATAGGTTGGAAGTGGCGTTCGATGAAAAAAGCAGAATTAAAAGCGCAAACTGCTGAATAACCTTCCTTAGAAGAGCCGCGGGAAACACCGCGGCCTTCTCTATCCCATGAAAGGCGGTGATGGAATGAGAAGTGAATCTCATCAGCAAGTAGAAAATCCTTACAAGCAAGCGGAAAAAGGTGCATGGATCGGGATTGTTGGGAATCTCTTATTAGCGATTTTCAAATGGATTGTCGGCTTGCTTGCGGACAGCCGTGCCTTGATCGCCGATGCCGCACATTCCGCATCTGATGTCGTTGGGTCGCTTGCTGTTCTCATCGGCGTACGTGCTGCACGTATGCCACCGGATGAGGATCATCCCTATGGTCATGGAAAAGCAGAATCCATTGCAGCAATTATTGTTTCGGTTTTGCTAGGGGTAGTGGGGGTTGAAATTGGTTATGGCTCGTTCCAGATGTTGTTTCAACCGGTACATGCTCCTGCAGGCATGGCCATGATTGCAGCTGTTATCTCAATTGTAGTAAAAGAGGGTATGTTTCAATATAAGTACCGTTTAGGGAAAAAAATCGGTAGCCAAGCACTCGTAGCCAATGCATGGGAACATCGCTCAGATGTTTTTTCTTCGGTGGCGGTTTTACTCGGAATTGGAGGAGCGATTCTCGGGGAAAAGCTAGGAATTCAGATGCTTGTCTACTTGGACGCAGTCGCTGGAATGGTTGTTTCCTTATTGGTTTTACGTATGGCCTACAAATTAGCTCAGGAGTCGATTCACTATACATTGGACCACGTGTTGCATAAAGAAGATGCAGAGGAATTGGTTGCTGCCGCCGCTGGCGTGGAGGGAGTCCTTAACATTGATGAACTTCGTGCGCGTGAGCATGGGTACTATGTCATTGTGGACGTCAAGGTAGCTGTGGACCCACAGATCACGGTAGAGAAAGGTCATAAGATAGGAAAACGGGTGAAATTTGCCCTCATGTACGAATTTGATCATGTCTCCGATGTATTGGTCCATATTAATCCCTATCAAGAAGAGAAACCCGAAGCAGAGAGTAAGAATGAAGACTAAAGGGATTACCAGGAGTGCCTCAAAGAGTCAATCCTATTTTTCAAATGAGGCACCTGGACATCTATGCTATAATGAAGTCGGTCAAGCGAGGTGAGTCCCTTATGTTACAATCAAAAACGCGCTGGCAAACGATGAAGAGTGAACAAGATAAAATCGAGCGTTTAACCGATGAATTGGGTGTAAAACCTTTGGTTGCCTCCCTGTTGGTTTCTCGTGGGTTCGACACCCCTCAAACAGCGCAACGGTTTTTATCGATTCACCCTGATCAGCTACACGACCCTTTTTTGCTCGATGGCATGAGAGCAGCGGTTGAGCGCATTCATGAAGCAATAGCAGAGAGAGAGAAAATCGTCATCTATGGTGATTATGATGCGGATGGTGTAAGCAGCACCAGCTTGATGATGAAAGTATTCCAGTCACTTGACGCCGACGTAGATTATTACATACCTAATCGTTTTGCTGAGGGGTATGGATTAAATAAAGAGGCATTAGAAAAGATACAGGCAACTGGTTGCCGGGTCGTTGTAACGGTGGATACGGGTATCAGTGCGGTCGAGGAAGCGGAAGTAGCCAAGCATCTCGGCCTCGACCTGATTATTACGGATCATCATGAACCTCCAGCTGTTCTGCCACAGGCGTACTGTGTGATCAACCCTAAAAAAGAGAGTTGTTCCTATCCTTTTGCTAGTCTGGCCGGTGTGGGTGTGGCATTTAAACTGGCCCATGCCCTACTGGGTGAGATTCCTGAAGAAGTATTGGAATTTGTTGCCCTAGGAACGATTGCCGATCTCGTTCCGTTGGTGGAAGAGAACCGCGTATTGGCGGCACTGGGCTTACAAAGGATGAATTTGCGTCGGATGGTGGGACTAAACGCTCTCCTGGATGTTGCAGGCGTGGCTGAACAAGTTGCAGCTGAACATGTGGGTTTCTCTATTGGTCCACGTATTAATGCAAGTGGCCGTCTGCAGTCAGCGGCGCAAGCGGTAGAATTGCTATTGGCAGAAGACCGTGAAGAGGCCTACCAGATGGCGACTGAATTGGACGCATTAAACCGTCAGCGACAGAAAATGGTAGAAACGATGGCCAAAAAAGCAATCGCTCAAGTGGAGAGCAATCCGGCTTTCCATGAGCAGGTGATTGTAGTTGCTGGAGAAGATTGGAATGTTGGGGTGATTGGCATTGTCGCCTCAAGACTGGTGGAAAAATATTATCGACCGGCACTTGTTTTCGGGATTGATCCAGAATCCGGGATGGCCAAAGGCTCAGCTCGGAGCATAGTGGGATTCGACCTTTATCAAGCATTAAGTCAATGCCAGGAACTCCTATCGAAGTTTGGTGGACACCAGATGGCGGCTGGTATGAGCTTGCCGGCGGACAACCTTTCCTCGTTGCATGAACAATTAGGCCAGGTGGCGCAGGATGCATTGAGTGCAGAAGATTATATTCCTCTTTCACGAGTGGATGCTGACGTCACTGTGGAAGAAGTGGATCTTTCTTTATTGGAACAATTGGCGGCACTCGCCCCTTTTGGAGTAGATAATCCCACGCCATCGATCCGCATAACGGGAGCTCAAATCAAGCGATTGCAGGTGATTGGTCAGCAAAAGAATCATCTCAAATTGCGCATGGGAAGCGGAGAAAGCGAATTGGATGTGATTGGCTTTCGAATGGCGGAATTAGCCGATCATATGGCGTCGACTGCGCATCCTGAGCTATTGGGAGAGTTGTCCATTAATGAATGGAATGGCCGGCGTACACCCCAATTGCTCCTGCGGGATCTTAAGATTCCACAAGTACAAGTCTTTGACTGGCGTGGAAATACCAGCTTAGAGGAAAAGCTAAAGAAGGTGTCAGGACTCCCTCAAGCGATCGTCATCGCATCTGAAAAGAAGCGGGCGTTGATTCCAGAGGACT
The DNA here is from genome assembly GCF_059818345.1 of Mechercharimyces mesophilus. Taxonomy (NCBI): domain Bacteria; kingdom Bacillati; phylum Bacillota; class Bacilli; order Caryophanales; family Thermoactinomycetaceae; genus Mechercharimyces; species Mechercharimyces mesophilus. Next base: position 706,063 of record NZ_JCBAPH010000001.1, read on the forward strand.
TGGAAGTGATCTCATGGGAAGAGTGGAGATGTGGAGTGTCTCACTTGGACCCGCAACAATACACGAACTGGATTGTTTCCGATCTTCCTCCTACCCTCTCTCATTTTGAGGATTGGTTAGGCACGCTGAAAAGCGTGGAACGCCTCTACTTTCTTTTTGGAGAGGCAGAGTGGGAAGGGGATTGGTACTCGCTCGATCGGGATAAGTTTAAGCAGTTGTATGGACGTCTCATGCGTGGTCAAAAATCCATTAAAAAAACAGACCTTCCGATGCTCGCAAAGTCAACAGGATTGTCTCCCGAGATGATTGCGTTTATGTTAAAGGTCTTTAAGGAATTGGAGTTTCTGACAGAAGAGAGCGGTGGATTAGCGGTTGTCCCACAGCCCGTTAAACGGGAGTTAGACGACTCTGTTCTATACCGCCAACGGCAAGCAGATGCCCAGGTCTCATCACAACTGATTTACTCATCCACACTGGAATTACAAAAATATATTCAAGAACATGCGTTGTTTCATATAGATTTAGGAGGAAAGAAAAATGGATTTCAAGGACAAGATTCGTGTCGTGGAGGACTTCCCTCAGCAGGGAGTGCAGTTTAAGGATATTACCACTTTATTAAAAGACGGAAAATCCTTTAAACACGCGATTGATACCATGGTGGAACAAGTAAAAGGAGAAGAGATTGATCTGGTGGTTGGTCCAGAAGCAAGAGGTTTCGTTGTGGGAACCCCCTTTGCTTATGCTCTCGGAGTAGGATTTATCCCTGTGCGCAAGCCTGGAAAGTTACCAGCAGAAACGATTTCTGCACAATACAGTTTGGAATACGGAAAAGATCAATTGGCTCTTCATAAAGATGCGATTCAACCTGGACAGCGGGTACTAATCGTGGATGACCTGCTGGCAACCGGGGGAACGGTGCGTACAACGGTAGATTTAGTACGTCAGCTAGGTGGCAATGTCGTAGGAGCTTCCTTTGTTGTCGAATTAACCTATTTAAATGGACGCGATCAACTGGATAAGGATATGAAGATCAATACGCTTGTACAGTATTAAGGGTTAAATGAAAGCAGTGAAAAAACCGCTAGCCTCATCTAGCGGTTTTTTTTGTCTGCTCGATAACTGTCTCTGTTCTTACTTAGCAATCGCCATATAGTGTAAGCGTCGAACCTTCTGATACAATTTTTTATCGGCTATGCGAAAAACGTTTCCACCAGGGTTCATATTCAGTTCGTAAAACCATATGTGCAAGGAGGGGTCGATCCCCACATCGATTCCGAAGGCTTTCTGATTTCTATAGACACGACTCATGATGGAGGAAGCTTCAATAGACAAGACTTTTAGTTGATCTAGAATGCGCTTTTGCTGTTGATGGTTACATGCTAAATGCTGATGAAGGAGCTTTTCGATTGGAATGCCTCTTCCATTTTGATGGCAGTTGGTCACAATGGCATGCTTAGGAGCGATTTTTCCTACGATTCCGGCGACACGCCATTTGCCATTTAAATAAACGGTATGAATTCGTATATCGAATGGGTATTTTTCTCGCGTGATACTTTGGATTCCTTGCTGAATAAGGTAAGGCCTGCGCTTAAGTGACGAAGGGAGCTCCTGTAATAATGATTCTAGATTTGAGTAGCGCTTTTTGTTCCCCTGAGTTCGCAAGGTGTAGGTGTTATTTGCTTGATCGATCCGATAGATTCCTCGGCCATGAGCACTTAGATCTGGCTTTAAATAGACACAAGAGAAATGACCCAGCATCAAGGTTAGGTTTTCTTGTGTAAAGGGGCGGGCAGTCGGAATAAAGGTCTTCGTGGGTGAATGTTGAGCCAACAGGTGACTTTGGAGCATTTTTCCTTTCCAAATTCGTTTTGTTCGTTTTTCCCCTTTTATGATGATCATTCCCTCATATCTAATATGATGTAGCAATGATGTATCTTATTCTGGAGAAAGTAGTTTTGTATAGAGTTCTGTTTACTCATTAGAAAAAATAAAAGATTGTACTAGGCGAACACGAGTCATAGAAGGGTAAAAGAGAAGCCGCTTCCAAAGTGTAGAATCATGATACTGGAAAATGACCCTTCTTTCATCGAGTGCTTTCTTTATGTACAATGAGGGAAAGGAAAGCTACCTATAATTAAGCAACCAAGAAAGAGGGTTAGGCAATGCGCTTTATAGACAATGAGAACCATACGGATCCAAGAATCAACTTAGCGATAGAAGAATACCTCTTAAAACATCTGGATGTGGAGCAGGATTCTTATCTTTTATTCTACATAAACGAACCTTGTGTCATTGTAGGGAAGAATCAGAATATGGTCGAAGAGATTCACGTGGATAAAGTCCATGAGCGAGGTATTCATACGGTACGCCGTTTATCAGGTGGGGGAGCCGTTTATCAGGATCTCGGAAATCTTAACTTCAGCTTTATTACCCGAGATGATGGGGATAGCTTCTTAAACTTTCGTCGCTTCACGCAACCAGTAATAGAAGCATTGCATCAGTTGGGGGTTCATGCGGAACTGACAGGTCGAAATGATATTCAAGTGGGGGAGAAAAAGATCTCCGGAAATGCCCAATTTACGACGAAAGGACGGATGTTTAGCCACGGCACGTTAATGTTTGATGTGAACTTAGAAGATGTGGCAGATGCATTAAATGTGAAACAGGAAAAATTCACATCCAAGAGTACAAAGTCGGTTCGAAGCCGAGTGGGAAATATTCGAGAATACCTCGATCGTGATATGACGATTGAAGAATTTAAGCAGACGTTGCTTCAATATATTTTCTCTGGGGAAAAAGAAGTAGCGCGTTATCAGTTGACGGAAGAAGATTGGACAGTCATTCGACAAATTTCACAAGAGCGGTATCAGAATTGGGATTGGAACTTTGGAAAGTCGCCTAAGTTTAATGTCCATCATTCCAAGCGCTTTCCTATCGGCACAATCGATGTTCGTCTCAATGTGGCGAAGAATACGATCCAGCAGTGTAAGATCTACGGTGATTTCTTCGGAATGGGCGACGTACATGATGTAGAACAGTGTCTCATAGGGACACGTTATGATCGAGCCGCGATTGAGGAAGCACTGTCAGATGTAGCGGTTACACACTATTTCGGGGAGATTACAAAGAATGAGTTTATTGAACTCGTCTATTAAGAAGTGGAACCATGTGATGGAAAAGATGTACCTCCCTGAGGTACATCTTTATTGGATGTCCAAGCGAGGGCTTTATTGTGATAGCTGGCGATACCAGTGAAGTGCTTTGGCCTCATGCTCTTTAATAAAGGGATCTTTTCCTTGGATATATGCCCCTTTATCAAAACGATGTATCTGAGCTAATTCTTGCTTGAGAGAACCGTACGTATTTGCAATAGGGGGATGGTGACGCAAATAGTCACGAAAAGCAAGGTGACGTTCAACAGCGGGATTATTCTCTTGGAAGATGTGGACGTGGTGGGTACGTGTCTCTTCACCCTTAATAAAGAAGCGACGGCCAGATAAACCATACTCCCCTAGCGGTGAATATTGATGCTCCACAAAGGAAGAATTCAGCTCATCAACGGCTTCGATATGCGTAACGATGGGAAGGATATCAATGATTGGCTTCGCCATCAAACCTGGGACTGAGGTACTACCGATGTGGTGGATATTGACAACGAGGTCTTTCATGATCCTCGCCAATAATTTTTTCTCTTGCTCAAACTGTAACGACCAGTGGGACTGATACGGTACGACAATCATCTTGTTCATCTGTTCACCCTCCCTTTGTAATGGATCTTGGTCAATGACAGGCAAAAATCTCTGTTTATTATATAAATATCGAAATATAAAAATAAGGGCAAGCATCTCCGATTAGATGAAGCGCTTGCCTTATAAATGTCAGGATATAGCTGGTACTTTAAGTACTTGATCTGGATAGATGAGATCAGGGTTCTCAACCTGTGGATTGGCTTGGATGACCTCACCTACGCCCACTTGATACTGAACCGCGATCTTCCACATACTTTCTCCAGACTGTACGATATGACGGATATCATCGGTATGGGCATGAGCGAGTGGAAAAGGAGACATGAGTAAGAGAAAGAAGAGGGAAAATCCGCTGAAAAAAATCATCATTTTACGAAGCAATATTGGACACCTCTCATGAAAGAAACTCCCTTTAGTATTCGTGAGAAGGGTAAAAATATAACACCACCGAAAGGTGGTGTCTCTTCTTGCATGGCTAATCAACAGGGTCAATCAAGGTTTCATTCCTTGTAAGAGAAGTTGGAGCGATGCGGTTACTTGCTCCTTCAAATCGATACTCTCTGGGTTCACCACATAGATAATGATGGAGCCTTCAACCATGCCAATGATGGAAAGAGCGGTTTGGTCAGGGTCCAATGGGCGAAATTCCCCCGCTTGTATGCCTTCCTTGATCAAGGGCATCAAGCGATTTCGGTAAGCTTGAAAGAAGGATTGCATCACGTCCCGAATTTGCTCATGACGGGTGGCGGTTGCATAAAGTTCTAAGGTGAGTGGCAGGATACTCACCATTTCGTCAATATCTGCCAATGTCTGCTCAATAAATAACTGAATACGCTTTTCTGCTGAGAGCGAGTGTTGTTGAATGTGCTTAATGCTAGTCAGTTCTCTGCCAAAGAAATATTCTAAGATAGCGGCTATGATCTCTTCTTTACTTTTGAAATGCCAATAGAGAGCGGCTTTCGTCACGCCCACTTCTCTGGCGATCTTCTCCATGCTAGCTTGATGAATACCCTCAGAAGAGAAGAGAGACATGGCAGCTTGGATAATCTGCTCCCGGCGTGAGGGGGCAGGAGAGCGTTGTTCTGGTATTAGAATCACCTCAAATTAACCGGTTCATTACGCTTAAAGTGGTAAATCTCTTTTCTGAAAAATGATAACGGAAAGCGCCATAAAAATCAAGGTAATAGCGATCAGAGAAAGAGAGGTTGGCCAGAAGTGAAAGCTCCCATCAGCAATTTCTTGGGGTCTAAAGAGAGAGAAGAGGGAGAGATTTCGCATCCATGAAACTTGGGTGCTCATTTTACCGATGACATCAAGCATGTAGAAGAGTAAGGTGACTCCTCCTGAAATCATTAACGAACGACGTTCATCATTGAGAAGTGAAGAGATGAGGAACGAATAGGAGCAGATAACAGAGAACAGGAGAAAGTAAACGGTATTCATTTGTACGAAGGCAGTGGTGGAAAGCTCCGTCTCTGCTATAAACCAAGACATTCCCCCGATACCACCGATCGTGGTGAAAAGGAAAATGACCCACAACCCACCGCATAGCAAGCAGAACTGTGTCAGGGCAATGCGTGCTCGTGATACGGGTGTAGCGAGTAAATAGGCAAGTGACCCTTGATCCACTAGGCTGGCCAATAAATGAGTAGCTGTGAGGACGCAATAGCCAAGAAGTAGAAAAAGCATAACTAGACTATAAAATTCCGCACCTAAGTAGCCACCCAGATTTTGAATACCGTTTTCTAAACTGAATGCTTTTAACATGTTTTCTGGCATCGCCTGAATTAGTTGATTGTATCCATCTTCATTAGCAATGGATGGAAAAACCCAAAGCAATACGAGGATATAGAAGAGAGAAGCCGTGGAAAACAGGAACACACGAAGAGCGTACATTTTTATCATTGCTTTGAGAAGTGCTGGATTCATTTATTCGCTCCCCTTTCTTCCTCATAATAGTGCATAAACAGTTCTTCAAGATGAAGGGATTGAGCATCCAGGCTGACGAGGTCAATCTGCGCCAAGGTACGTATGAGACGATTGACCTCTTCTTCTCCCTGAATCGCAATCTTAAGGTGATCTTCTGTGAGAGAGGTAACGGGTAAGTTCTCCTTTTTTATGAGTGAGATATCCTTGGGGTTACGCATGATCACCTCGTAAATACGTTTTTGCTGAGCTTGAAGTGTGGTCAACGATTCATCGGCGATGAGTCTGCCTGCTCGAATCATCGCAGCTCGATCAGCAGTTTTTTCTATTTCAGAGAAGTGATGAGAAGACATGAGGATCGTTTTTCCTCGACTTTTTTCTTCTAAGATTAAGTCGATGAATGACTGTTGCATCAAGGGGTCTAAACCAGAGGTGGGTTCATCTAAAATGAGTATTTTTGGGTCGTGCATAAAGGCAGCAACAATAGCTATTTTCTGTTTCATTCCCGTGGACATCTTGCGGATGGGTACTGAGGCATCCAACTGAAAACGCTCAAGTAGTTTTTGCTGGCGCTTGCGGTCAACCATTCCACGCATTCCTGCTAATAAGTCTAAAAATTGCGTTCCTTTCATCCCTTTTAAAAAAGAGACATCTCCAGGGAGATAGCCGACTCTTTTTTGGATTGAAGCAGCTTCCTGCCAGCAATCCATCTTCGCTATGGTGGCTTCTCCAGTGCTTGGTTTCATAAAGCCCATCAAGAGCCGAATGGTTGTTGATTTGCCCGCACCATTAGGACCAAGAAAGCCGAAGACTTCTCCCTCATGAATAGTGAAGTCTAGATCAAAGATTCCTTTCCCATTGGAAAACTCTTTCGATAAGCTTTGTACGTGGATCATGGATCACACTCCTTTGTGATATTAACTAACCGGTCGGTTAATTAAAGAATAACAAAGGGAGGAATCTCCGTCAAGAAGGTCGGGGAGCTTTTGGTTTTTCCGTCACCGAACGATCGTTCTTGTACGAATGAAATCGAGCCTGTTTTTACATGAAGAAGAAATTATCGTGTGTTGATTCTATTTTTTCACTCATATCTGATACAATGGAGAAGGGGTTCATTTCTAATCATGAGAAGGGAGCGATGAAAGAAGTGCCACACTATTATCGTTTAGGGAAGATCCCCAAGAAGAGGCATACACAGTTCCGCAAATCAGACGATAGCCTCTATTGGGAGCAAGTAATGGGGACAAAAGGGTTTTCGGGTATTCAATCTATTCTTTATCATTTGCACCCACCTACTCAGATTCAAACCGCTCGGAAGATTGGTGGTTGGCACCCTCCACTAGAGGAATCGGGAGCGAATCGACATCGTTTATTGCGCACAGATCAATATTCTCCTGGTGGGGATCTGATCACTGGAAGAAAGCATTTTTTACTTAATGAGGATGTTGCGTTAGCTACGGTTTCTCCAACAGAAGATATGTCTTACTTTTTCCGGAATAGCGATGGAGACGAGATTTTGTTTGTTCATGAGGGAGAAGGCACAGTGGAGACGACTTTTGGTCGCTTATCTTTCGGACCGAAAGATTATATCATCATCCCTGTAGGTACAACCTATCGCTTGCAATTGACGAGTAAAACATCCCGCTTTCTTGTCATTGAGTCCACCGGGGAAATTACAACACCGAAACGGTATCGCAATGAACACGGCCAATTAATGGAGCATAGTCCATTCTGTGAACGGGATATCCGGGTACCAGAACAGTTGGAAGTGTATACAGAAGAAGGGTTATTTGAGGTGCGCGTTAAGGCGCGGAACGAGTTGCATGCTTATACTTACGGAACCCACCCCTTTGATGTGATTGGCTGGGATGGATATTTGTATCCTTGGATTTTAAGTGCGGACGATTTTGAACCGATAACAGGTTCCATTCATCAACCGCCACCTGTACATCAAACGTTTACCGGCCCTAATTTTGTGGTGTGTACATTTGCCCCTCGTCTGTTCGACTATCATCCTGAAGCGATTCCGGCTCCCTATGCACATAGTAATGTGAATAGTGATGAGGTACTTTATTACGTAGAAGGCAACTTTATGAGCCGAAAGGGTGTAGATGTAGGAGCGGTGACGCTGCATCCGAGTGGTATTCCACATGGCCCTCATCCGGGCACAATTGAAAAGAGTATCGGAAAGAAGGGGACAGAAGAGTTGGCAGTGATGGTGGACACATTTCGCCCGCTCCACGTAACGGAAACAGCGTTGACTGTGGAAGATGAATCCTACTTAACAAGTTGGCTACCGCAAGAGTAGACGTGATTGATCTTTGCCATAAAGGTGAAGTGGAGTGACGAAACGCGGATGATGGAAGAAGGATAGAGAAGGAGGATGTGTGTGCAACTTGATCCAGCACAACAATCGACGAAAGAGAACTACAAGTTACTGATCGGAAGCATTTTGCCACGTCCCATTGCTTTTGTCTCCTCACAGTCAGGTGACGGAACGCTCAATGCTGCACCCTTTAGCTTTTACAATGTGATTGCTACCAATCCACCGATGATTAGCATCGCTTGTATTCGTAAGCCAGGCGGGATTGAGAAAGATACCGCTCGTAATATACGCCAAACCGAGGAATTTGTCGTCCATGTGGTTGATAGTGACAATGTTTCCTTGGTGAACGAAACCTCGACTGATTTCCCGGCTGATGTGAGTGAAATGGAAATGGTAGGCCTCGATTTGCTTCCCAGCATAAAAGTAAAGCCTCCGCGAATCAAACAATCTAAGGTTCAGATGGAGTGCCGTCTTCATCAAATTTTACCTTTAGGTGTGGGAGAGAATGGGGCCCCTAATGCGGACTTAATTTTAGGTGAGATTCTCCTTTTCCACATTGAAGATGACTTGCTTGATCAAGGAAGAGTAGATACAAAAGGTTTGGATCCATTAGGAAGGCTGGCAGGGTTAGCATATGGGAAAATAGGAGAAACGGTGGAGATGCCACGCTTGCCCTATGAAGAGTGGAAAGAAAGGAAGTACGAATAAAGGGAGTGATCCCATTCGTAAATAATGGGATGCGAATAGGAGTTCTCTTCATCGTAATAAGGAAATGAAAGGGAATGGTTGTATCTCCTTTGAGGGAGTAAGCCACAAGTGTCCCGGGTTTATAGTGTGTGCACCTGTACGTTCATGATGTTCAAGATTATTTCATTTAAAATGAAAAATACTACCTGTACGAACTTCTTCTTGCCTACACCCATACTTGCTTCACATGCTATAATGGAGCAAGTATTAAGATGATCGCAGATTTTGTGAGAAGGAGGTTCAGGTGAATCATGTTGAAATTATTCATTGATGGTTGGAAGAACATTATTCGGTTGTTGAGCGGTAGTGTTAAAAAGATCAAAGGACTCGGGAACGGTGAAGGAAGATCTCAACATGCTTCTCCTTCTTCTCACCCATCCTCCCCCTACGTGGCAGAACTCCAATTTCGCGACAAGGACTTGGATTTTCGCATGCCACTTACGCGTGACGAAGCAGCAGTATATGATGAAGCGAAAAGAGCCTATGAGAATGTAAAACAGACAGTAACAGATCCTCGGATGCATGAACATTGGATGGCAAGAAAATACCTTAGTCTACATGACTATTTTAGTAAACAGATTGAGAAGCATGAGGAGAAGCGCAAGCGCTTTACAACGGCGGCAGAGCAAGCGATTTATTTCTGTGAAGCACAGATCGAGTATGCTCCGGTTGCTCTACGTGCTTTCCAGGACGATCCACTCACCTCAGAACTCCCAACACATCCGGGATACCTTGTGCTTTACACGATTCGAGCGGAACAAGGCGAGTATGAAGAAGCAATGAATATTGCCCTCACTGCAGAGAAGCAGGGATGGAAAGGGAACTGGCGTGAAAGAGTGGAGCGAATGCAAGAAAGTATTGAGGTGCGGCGCAGTTATATGGAGAAAAAGAAGGGATAGATTGTCTAAAGAAAGGGGTTCGAGATCGGAGAACGCAGTAGCCTCTTAACCATATAGTGATAGAATCGCTTCCGCTGTGCCATCCTAGGTATAAAAGGATGGTGATGCGATTATGAAAAGAGCGCGAACCCTCGTCGTGGTGGCACTTCTTTTTCTCCTGTATGCAAACTTTCCTATTCTCACTTATCCAGAAGCGGTTGCTTTTAATCATCGTAGCGATGCACAAAAAGAAGTGAGAGTGGTGGAAGGAACCATGCGGTATTACGCTGTGGAAGGCGGATGTTGGGTTTTAGAAACAGATTATGGAAAGAGGTATCAGTTGATCGGAGATTTGGTAAAGCAGATTAAACAACCCGATCTTAAAGTAGCCGTTCGCTTGGAGCCGTTACCTGACCAGTACAGTGCTTGTCAGATTGGACAAGTAGCCCGTCTGGTACAGATCTTACGCACTAACCATTAATGAAAGCGCTTACAAAGAGGAGAGGATGAAAGTGGAGAGAAAGTGGCAGATAGAGACGGAAATGGTCCATGGATCGATCCAGCCGTGTGCACAAACGGGTGCGATTGTTCCCCCGATTCATCAAGCATCAACCTTCGTGTTTGCCGATGCGGATCAAGGAGAAGCACGTTTCGCGGGAGAAGAGAAGGGATATATTTACACACGCTTAGGTAATCCCACCTTGACGATGTTAGAGGAGCAAATGGCGCGTCTGGAGGAAGCGGAGGAAGGCATTGCTTTTGCGTCAGGAATGGCAGCGATTTCTGCCGTCTTGATGGGAATGGTCAAAAGTGGTGACCATATTCTCTGTTCGGATGCGGTCTATGGATGCACCTTCGGCCTGTTATCGATGTTAAATGAAAAGTTTGGTGTCGAAGCCGACTATGTGGATATGACCAACTTGGAACAAGTGGAGGGGGCTATTCGACCAACGACTACCCTCTTTTTTCTCGAATCACCGATTAACCCAACGATGAAAATGATCGACATTCAATTGATTTCGCAGATGGCTCATCGTCAAGGGGCGTGTGTTGTTGTTGATAACACTTTTTCCACCCCTTATTTGCAAAAACCCATACTACTTGGGGCGGATATTGTGGTGCATAGTGCCACCAAGTATATCGGTGGGCATGGAGATGTGATTGCTGGTATTGCTGTAGGGAGCAAAGAGAGGATGGAGCATATTCGCCAGACAACCTTGAAAGATATAGGCGGTGCTCTTTCCCCTTTTGATGCATGGTTGTTGATAAGAGGAATTCGTACGTTGGGTGTGCGTATGGATCGTCATGTAGAAAACGCGAAAAAGATCGCATCTTATCTAGCGGAACAGGAAGAAGTGGAAGAGGTGCTCTATCCAGGATTGCCTTCACATCCACAATATGAGCTAGCCAAAAGGCAAATGCGAGCCCCAGGTGGCGTCATCAGCTTTCTACTGCGAGGGGGGACGCATGAAGTTAAGCAAGTACTTAATTCCGTTCAACTATGTAAGCTAACAGTCAGTTTGGGAGAGGTATCTAGCTTGATCCAACACCCAGCTACCATGACACATGCAGTGATTCCAGCTGAAAAACGTGAACAGATGGGAATCAAGGAGAATCTAATCCGCTTATCCGTTGGAATTGAAGAGGTGAGTGATGTGATCGCAGATCTCAAACAAGCTTTAAATAATATTTCAATAGATAGATAAGCATTGGGCAGAGCACGAAAACGAGGATGCTTCGCTCTTTATGGAAACAGAGGAGCCTCTTTCTACAGGCTCCTCCCAATAGGGTCTTTCTGATAGACATAGCCTCACACTTCTACCCCACTTTAACAAGTGGGTTTTTTCCATCCCGTGATCGAGTTACCAATTGAACCTTGGGTATATTCGCTAGCAACAGCCGCGATCATCATAGTTGATGATCCACTCTGTCTCTTCTCCTGATTTTGGGCAGTTATCAAACTTCTCTCCCTTATCATAGGAGCGGGTAACACCTGCGGTAGTTTGGTATTCTCCAGGATGAGGAGCGATTTCACCACTGCGGTAGGTGCGATGTTTTTCAGCCATATTTTCACCCCCCTTAGCCTTAAGTATGGATGTTTTGCTATTGTCCTCATCCCTGGATGACTTGCCAATGAAATGTAGGAGGCACCTTGCTTTACAGGGATTCTGGAGGGTGATATAGTGTGAAAGTACCTAATTCATTGATTATTTATTCTGGAGAATAGGGATGAAGATTCACTCAGAAAGAAGGGGTGGGAGGATGCGTGTTTCTCTAATACAGATGGATATTGTCTTGGGAGAACCTGAGTTGAATAAAAAACGAGTGGAAGAAAGAGTGACCCAAGCAGTTGTACAGGAAGGCGCTGAGGTGGTCGTCCTTCCTGAAATGTGGAATACCGGTTATGCTTTAGCCGATTTAGATCGGATTGCGGACGATGGATCACTAAAAGAATGGCTAGCCTCTATAGCTAAAGAATACCGCATACATCTAGTGGGAGGTTCCATCGCAGAAAAACACCGGAGACAGTTATACAATACCAGCTATACTTTTGATCCGTTGGGTAGCTTGGTCGGGACATACCGTAAGGTTCATCTCTTTCGTTTAATGGAAGAAGAAAAATTTCTAGAGGCCGGGGACGGACGGGGTATGATGAAGTTAGGAGAGCATCCTGTCGGTACAGCCATCTGTTATGATATTCGCTTTCCTGAGTTTATCCGTTCGTATGCATTAGACGGTGCGAAGATGCTCTTTGTTCCTGCACAATGGCCTCATCCTCGACTGCAGCATTGGCGCGTGCTTAATCAAGCGCGTGCCATCGAAAATCAGATGTTCGTCTTGGCAGTGAACCGGATGGGTGAGTCGGGGGGAACCCAGTTTTGCGGTCATTCGATGGTGATTGATCCGTGGGGTGAAATTGTGGCGGAAGCAGGAGAAGAAGAGGAAATACTAACGATCGATCTCGATTTAGCGGACGTAAAACGTGTAAGGGAGAAAATTCCGATCTATCAGGATCGGATGGTTATTTACTATCGGTTATAAGCTTTGAAGTAGAAAAAGACTGGTCTTAACCTGATAAGCAGGTTCGACCAGTCTTTTTTATCATGTCTTAGTGAACTTTTTTCAGGTTTTGCAATGGCTGTGGTGGATCCATCTTAGCCGTCAATTTGGAGACGACGTAGATTGTGATCAAGGAACAGACCATTGCGAACGTCCGGAATGGGAAGAGGACAACGCCATCTTCGATCATTGGATACGGAATAAGTGTTGGGATGTGAAGAACGGGTTCGCCTCCGCCGAAACGTAGGATGAAGCCGACAATCAGTCCGGCAATGGAACCATAACGGTTTGCTCCTTTAAAGAAGAGCGCCATCGTTAATTGTGGGAACAACATCACATAGACGAAGTCACTACATAGATACCAGAGTGCATAGACACTTTCAACACTGAGGGCAATCAAGGTAGCCGCTACCCCGATAATGACAATCGAACGCTTAATAACCTTTTGGATTTGTTCTTGTGATGCTTGTGGTTTGATCAATGGACGATACACGTTCCATGAAGCCATGGAGGAAGCAGATAGCATGGACGAGTCAACAGAGGACATAACAGCCGCTGCCAATGCACCCAGTGCTAGCGCCCCGATCAATTCAGGAGTCATGTATCGCAAAACATAGGCCAAGATCAGTGAAGCACTCTCAGGCTCTCCACCAGGCATGGAAGCCCAATCTACATTAAATCCGATAACCCCAATCATCGCGGCTGGGATCGCGGCAATGATAGCGAATACACCGGCCCAGATGGATAACCACATAGCGGTGCTTTCATTCTTGGAGGAAAGGACACGTTGGAAGTAAACTTGCCATGGGATACCGCCGAAGATCAACAATAGCGCATAGTCCCACCAGTTCCAATACCAGTTCCCCCAGGAGGGATCTTTCCAGCCATCGAGTGGTGGGAATAAACTGGCATAGTTTGTACCCATTTTTTCCATTTCAGTAACATAATTATTCCAAACGAAGCTCCAACCACCGGCATCTCCAGATTGGAGAGCAAATGGAATGACGAGAATTAATCCGACAACGATTAAGAGCAACTGAACAACGTCGGTATAAGCAACAGACCAGAGTCCACCGACAACGGTATAAGCGATAGCAATTGCAGCGGATAAGATAATAGAAGTGGTGACGTCCAGACCTAAGATGGTACCAAACGCCGTTCCTAGTGCAGTAAGAATGGCAGCACTCCAGAAGATCTCCGCAGTGAGAGCGGGGATAAAGAGTACACCCGTTACCTTCTTACCAAAGCGGGCTTCAAGAGGATCGAGCATAGTGGTAAATTCATAACGACGCATCTTCCTTGCATAGAAGATCCCGCCGATGATCAGACTCAAGGCATAACCCCAAGGGGCTTGAGCCCATACAATTCCTGATGAGTAAGTATACTCTGCTGTACCGGTGATATAGCCACCACCGACCCATGTAGCGGCCATCGTAAACATCGCGATCCATAAAGGCATCTTTCGGCCGGCTAGCATCATATCTTTCAGGTCTTCGGATTGCTTACCACCCGTGATAGCTCCGATGTAATAAATCACGAGGTAAAAAATGAACATGAAGATGAGCCCACCCCAGTGAACGGGGCTCTCTGTAACGAGGGCGTACACAATGACAATCGCAAATATGGCGAGAATGAGAGCAAGTCCTATCTTCCCGCCGGTCCAAAATGAGGGGGAATCTTGCCCCGATGACGGTTTATTACTTTCGGTACTCATGTTTCCACATCAATCCTTTCGTGCTGCTTGCTTCTTTGATGGCATAGGTATAAATCGAAAAATTTCCCGACTTTCAAAAGCATCGACCAGTTGACGAAGCCAAGCATAATACTCTTTGGAATGTTGGATTTTTTCCAGATTTTTATTTACCTCTGTACGATCTTGACTGGACAAGTTCTCATCGTCTAGTAGTTTTGTCAGATGAGACTCAGTCACTCGGATCGCCTGATCGTTCAATTGAATTTCTTTCTCCCATAGGTGACAAAAAAATTCAACGAACGAGCGCATTTGATCATATTCCGCTTCATATAAGTCTTTGCGCACACCTTTTCGCCATTTTTTGTGGACCAGTTTTAAGGATGAGAGTGCTCGTACACCCGTACTCATGCTCGTTTTACTCATCCCTGTTAAATGGCACATCTCATCTAGCGTCATGGGTTCTTCATGCAAAAACATGGTTCCATACAACCGTCCCATCGAGGGGCTTAGACCGTACATCTCCATGGTTTCCGCTAACGATTCAATGTAATCACGGCGTGCTTCTTCTAATTTTTGATTGAAAGGCAGGATGTTCACCTCCTTGATCCATAAAAGACCATCAATCCCATCAGAAGGGGATGATGCGCAGAATCATCCGGTAAGCAAGCCCGTACAGATTATACTGTACAAGCGTAACAAAAATATTCCGTTTGTCAAATAAAAAACAGGGTAGACTACAGCTCGAGTGGTAAAACTGAACATGATTTTCCTCAACTATGAGTAAGAGAGAGAAGAGATTATTGATGAAGAGAAAAATCTGGTTTATCCCAATTGCCCTCTACAATAGTGGATAGAGAATGCTTGCCCCTGAGTGAGCGTGAAACAGCTTTTGTGCAATCGAGGATAAATTTGGAACCATTCTTTTTGTAACGGATTTTAGTTTTAATCGTTTACACCTTGAATAATGAATGATATACTCCGAATTGAACAGTTTGTACAGAAAAAACTGTACGAACTTAACGAAAGGGAGGGTTACCCTTGCGTAAGAAAATGTTTATCAATGGGGAATGGGTAGATGCGATTTCTGGCAAAACCCGTGAAGTGATTAACCCCTATAACCAAGAAGTGATTGCGATGGTACCGGAAGCGAATGGAGAGGATGCGGAGCTGGCCATTCAAGCTGCGCGTAAAGCATTTGACGAAGGTCCGTGGCCACATATGCCTGCGACAGAGCGTGGGAAACTTGTCTCCCGTGTCGCGGATATGATTGAAAAACATAGGGATGAACTTGCCCGTCTTGAGACCTTGGACTCAGGCAAAACGTTCATTGAAAGTCAGGCTGATATGGATGATATCGCCAATGTATTCCGTTATTATGCAGGTTTAGCGGACAAAGATGGTGGCGAAACGATCGATCCACCGATGGAAAATGCAACAAGTAAAGTGGTTCGTGAGCCTGTAGGGGTATGTGGGATGATCACCCCTTGGAACTATCCACTCTTGCAAGCATCATGGAAATTGGCTCCTGCCTTAGCAGCAGGTTGTACCATGGTGATTAAGCCAAGTGAGATTACACCTCTTACCACCCTCCGTGTGGCGGAGATGATGGAAGAAGTGGGGATTCCAGCAGGTGTAGTCAACGTGGTAACGGGACCTGGATCAGCTGTGGGTGCTACCCTTGCGGAGTCTCTTGAGGTCGATCTCATCTCCTTTACTGGAGGAATTGAGACTGGACGTAAGATTATGACGGCTGCGACAGGCAACATGAAGAAAATCGCACTTGAATTGGGTGGGAAAAATCCGAATATCGTCTTCGCTGATGGTGATTTCGAAACAACCGTTGACTATGCTTTAAACGCTGTTTATTTCCATGCTGGACAAGTATGTTCGGCCGGTGCCCGCCTCATCATCGAAGAAAGCTTGCATGATCAATTTGTTGAGGAATTGGTGAAGCGAGTGAAGAACATCAAGATGGGGAACGGCATGGATGAGTCCACACAGATGGGGCCATTAACTTCGGCTGAACATCGGGCGAAAGTAGAAAATTATATTGAGGTCGGGAAGCAAGAAGGAGCGAAACTGCTCATCGGTGGTAAACGGCCAGAAGGTGCTCCATTCGAGAACGGTTTCTTCGTCGAACCGACAATCTTTGATGGCTGTCATACGGGGATGCGGATTGTGCAAGAAGAAACTTTCGGCCCAATTATGACCATTGAAACCTTTAAAACGGAAGAAGAAGCGATCGCGATTGCCAATGATTCTGTCTATGGCTTGGCAGGAGCGGTATGGACACAAGATCTCAACCGTTCGCAACGCGTAGCGAAGCAACTTCGCATGGGTACGGTTTGGATTAATGACTTCCATCCTTACTTCCCACAAGCCCCATGGGGTGGCTACAAGCAATCCGGTATCGGACGCGAACTTGGTAAAACCGGTCTGGAAGAGTATACGGAGCAAAAACATATCTTCCAAAACCTTGATCCACAGCCGATGAAATGGTTTGGATAGACGGAATTTCTTTGTTTCAAGATAGAGATATCGAGACCAAAGCATAACTTTCGTATAGAGAGAAAGAAAAGAGAAATAGATATTGCCAATCACTAAGGAGGGCATTCACATGACCATGCGTTTTGAACAGATGCAAGAGATGAAAGAATTTGTTTTGCCAACAAAAGTTAAATCCGGTATTGGTGCTTCCAAAACCGCAGGGGAAGAAGTAAAAGCCTTGGGTGTTACCAAAGCGATGATCGTTACCGATAAAGGCATTTACAATGCAGGGATCACGCTTCCTGTAGAACAGAGCTTGAAGGATGCCGGCATTGACGTTTTCGTCTTCAATGAGATCCAAGGTGAACCAGATACTGATTTGATCGCCCGCGGAAGCCGTACATTTAAGGAAGAAGGTTGTGATGGGCTCGTTGCGATCGGTGGCGGAAGCTCCATGGATACGGCCAAATCGATCGGTGTAGAAGCCGTTCATCCAGAACCACTCTTAACTTACGAAGCTTCCGATAACGGTAAACCGCTCGAAAATCGGATTCCTCCCTTGGCAACCATCCCGACAACGGCTGGTACCGGTAGTGAAGTTACGCAATGGGCTGTGATTAAAGACCCCGTGCGTGAAATTAAATTTAACGTCGGGGGTCCGCTCATTCCGGCACACGTAGCAATCATCGATCCTGAGCTTCATCTTTCGATGCCACCACACATTACTGCTGCGACCGGTGTGGATGCGTTGTCCCACGCGATCGAATGTTATACCATGCACCAATCGCAACCGCTAACGGACGCTTATGCGCTCTTAGCGATCGAATACGTAGGCAAATACGTCCGTCGTGCCTTTGCCAATGGACAAGACATCGAAGCACGTTATGGAATGGCTCAAGCGGCCATGCTGGCGGGTCTCTCCTACGGAAGTGACTCTGCTGGTGCTGCACATGCGATGGCACAAACCCTGGGCGGAATGGTACCGGTTATGCACGGTCAGTGTGTGTCTGCTATGCTACCACCAGTAATGGAATACAACTGGAAAGGTTGCCCAGACAAGTTTGCACGTATTGCAGAAGCCCTAGGAGTTGATGTTTCTGGTATGTCTAAGGAAGATGCAGCTCGTATGGCTGTTATTGAGGTAGAAAACATGATTCGTGACGTCGAGATTCCATCCTTGTTGGAGCAGGGTGTGAACCCGGATGAAATCGACCGTTATGCGCAAGCGGCATACGATGATCCACAAACATTTGGTAACCCACGTATTATCAACATTGAAGGATACAAGTGGATCTACCGTCGTTGTCTCGGCCTTGAGGAGTCCACGATTTATTAAGTTGTGAAACGATCCTAGTTTTTCGTACAAACCCCCCAACCAAAAACCCCCTTAGGACAGGTCTTTGTCCTGAGGGGGTTTTTTCATTTGATTATTTCTTTGACACGTCCGACCTGTCCGTCTTCTAACCGTACTTTGATTCCGTGTGGATGCGTGGGGGATTTAGTTAAGATATCTTTGACGATTCCAGAGGTTAATTTCCCCGTTCGTTGGTCCTTCTTCAATACAATTTGCACGTTTGCCCCTGGCTGAATATGAGCCCGCTGTCGACCATCCATTCAAATTTCCTCCTCGTTCTAGAGACCTCTTCTCCATTATACTACAGGGGTAAAGGAAGGATCGTCCAGGCATATGAGACAATCCTCATAGAATAAAATGGATGTGGATGGTTTGTTATTATATGGAGAGGTGGAATCAAGATGAACTATGCTAGGTGTGCAATACAGGTTATCTTAATCCTGTCTTTTTTATTTTTTGGTGGAGTGAAATTGCTGGGGTTGGAGGCTATGAAAGAGGGATTTACAGATGAATTTGGGTTCCCGCTCGCCTTTTTGTACATTATTGGGGCATTAGAAGTACTTGCTGCTATTGGCCTATTCTTCGGTTTCTGGAGAGCCAAGCTTGTCCCTCTCTCTGCAGGTCTCATCGTGGTGATCATGATTGGTGCTTTGGGTACGCTTATGCAAGCAGGACACGCAGCCCAGGATATGATACCAGCAGCCATCTTTCTTTTATTGTCACTATTTCTCTTATTTTTCAAAGGATCCACTGCCAAGAAATCATCGTAGCATCGATGGGGGAAAGAAAATTGTTAATCAACTTCTCGCATATAAGCAAATTCGTTTTTTGATCATGCTAATCAAATAGGGAAGG
The DNA here is from genome assembly GCF_059818345.1 of Mechercharimyces mesophilus. Taxonomy (NCBI): domain Bacteria; kingdom Bacillati; phylum Bacillota; class Bacilli; order Caryophanales; family Thermoactinomycetaceae; genus Mechercharimyces; species Mechercharimyces mesophilus. The sequence goes on from NZ_JCBAPH010000001.1 coordinate 725,135, forward strand.
AAACCCTCTTATCTGGATATGCGTCTATCGTATGGATGAAACGGAGGGGTTTCCTTCCTTTTTATATTCAGTAAAAACTTCTCTCTGATTAACTCGTGACACCTTGGGAGATCGGTGCGAAAAAGGTTCTGGTGGTACTCCGCAAACAATCATCTCTCATAAAGTGCTTTCTTGAAAACATTGTTTAAATAATCTGCATCAGGGTAAGTACCTACTAGGTCGGATTTTTCAAACTATACTAACACGAAAGGATGAACGAATTTTATGACCGAAGCAACGAAGTCATATCGGACGGCACTATTGGGGTGGAGCTTACCAGCGATCGAGGCGATCGATAAATTAAATAGACCTTTCGTTGTTGTAGGACCTTCTGGTTTTGAGCCTTATGCGAAAGAGCATGGGATAGAATTTGTTAGCTGGAACTTTGAGTGGGTGAATGAAGGGTCCGATTCACTCTATAAGCAACTATCGGAGTTAAATGTCCGCCTAGCTGTTCCCTTATTTGAAGAGACGGTGGAGTGGGCAGGAGCGTTGAATGGACGTTTTCGCGAGAATCCTCGCGAATTTAACCGCTCGCTTCTTCTTAGAAATAAGGGGATGATGAAACGAAAAGCACAGATTGCCGGGATCAAGGTAGGTGTGTTTGAGGAGGCTAGCAACAAAGAGGATGTGTACCGTTTTCTCAAACGAGTGAACGAGGCACTCTTGAAACTAGAGGGTGATCGAAATGATCCTATTCATATTAAACCACTAGATAAGGCGGGGTCATTTAATCATCGAGTGGTACGTAGCAATGAGGATATTGAAACGTTAACCGAAAGCTATTTTCCCTGTTTAATGGAAAGCCATCTAGATGGGCAAGAATTTTCTTGTGAAGTCTTCGTTCATAATGGGAAGATCCAATTCTTAAATATTACGGAATATGTTCGATTGGGTTATTCCAACTTTGTGCCAGCATCGGAGTCGTTGTCATCGAAGCGACCGCTCATACGGCAAGCGGTGCAACAATTGATTGATGCATTTGAAATCAAGTGGGGCGTGATTCACCCTGAGTACTTTATTACCGCCGATGGGAGTCTGCACTTTGGTGAGGTAGCTGCTCGTGTACCCGGTGGTCATATCTTTGAAATGATTGAGCGAGCATATGGATTTAACGCCTTCCAAGCACAAATTTTGTGTAGTGATCCCGAGACGACAGAGGAGGAACTACAAGCCTTCTTCCCTAGCGATGAAGAAGATCCAGGAAGTTATGCCGGATGTCTCATGGTGCATCCACGTGTAAAAGTGATTGAAGAGTTGGCTTTTCCTGAAGAATTAGAAGGGCATTCTTATTTTGAGCGTCATAACATGTTTTCTCCCACTTCCAAACATAATGTATTCGCCCCGATGACGGGATCGAGGGTTGTCGAGAGAACAGGGTTTGGGAATCACTATGGAACCATTTATCTCTATGGAGAAGATAGTGATATCATGAGAGAGCTGTTAGAAAAATACGAGGAACATGACTTTTATGTATAAGAAAATTCCAAGCACCACGAAGAGAGGGGGAGTGAGAGATCGTGACAACCAAGACGAGCGAAGAGTTGGAAAAACGTTTTTTGGTGGCATTTGAAAAGTTGGAGTCGGCTCCTTCTTATGCCAAAGTGCAGTACCAGGGAGATGTGTATCAAGAAGTACTTCGTATGTTGGAAGCGGAGAATGGCATCTTGTTACTCCGGAGTTATGCCCACCGTCTTCATCCAGCAGGCGTGTTTGTCGGAGGTCCATGGGAGGATCCTTCAAAGTTACAACCGGGTTTAGTGAGCGGTTCACTTTTGTCAGGAGGCGTGACCGCAGCAGCAGAGGTGTTAAATGAACTACGTATGCTGGCAATTGCCAAGGGAGAGCAACGGGAAGAGAAGATTTCACCGGAAGATGCGAAAGGTTATCTTAACGAAGTGATGGCCGCTAATCTGCCTTTTCTTTTTCCTAAGGAAACGGAAGAAGGGCGAATCGACGAGAAAGGGAAAAGCAAGTATGGGGTGCGCCTCTTTCACTTTCTCTTACAAGAAATCTCCGTGACACAATTTTCACGTGCGCTTGTCCGTGAGATGGACCAATTGCTCGCACAACGTCCCATCTTGATTAAGCGTATTCTTATGATGATCGAAAAAAGTCGATCATTAATGACCAAAGAGATGGATAAAAAGGATCGCCAAGCATTAAATCGCTATATTGAGGCGGTGGAAGGGACTTCTCCGATGAGTCAGCGCTTTCCCAAGTTGGCCGAATATCGGAAAGAATTGCGCCGTGCCTCATGGAAGATTTTAAAGAAGGAAGCGGAGGCTTTCGGTCGATCCATGCGCGAGACCGGGCTCGTATCGCGGCACCATGCTCTATTGGTGCGGTACTGTAATCGCTATGAGTGGGACCTGCTACCACTAGCTCTGCAATTAAGTGATAAAGGAAAAGCAAATATAGAGGAATATTTTGAGCTCGTTCATCGTCTGATCAAAGTTGCCATTCACCCGGCTACTCATCAATCCGTGTATGGTCTTGCCTGTTTATTGGATCGAGGAGTGCTTTCTAGCGCGCCGGTGATTCCTGGGCTGAAGCGACTGATCGAACTGGATATCCATCCGGAAGTCCGGAAAGTGTTGTTGAAGCCTTATGAGAAAGAAGGATTGACGGCAAATGACCTTTTGTTAGCAGGAGTAATCAGTGTCCTTGGTCAGCCACTTGGCGTAGGGCAAGGGATGAATCCTACCTGTCAATCTGCACGTGGGATTAGTTTGTGGGCCCAACATGCGCCAGGATACCTCCTCGACCTTGTGGCACGTGCCGCTCGCGATAATGATATTGACATGACGTTTGAGGGAATAACCATTCATTCGAAGCGCGCTCTGGATGGATTGGCTCCAAACCTCCACGAGGAGTTAGACCCGGTCTCGCTGGTGTTGGTGCCTCATCTGGATCGTATCTACAATGATATGATGAAACGCGTCGCTTTGCGAGGTGATGATGGTCACAAATGGGTGAATCCAGCCTTCTATGGAGACTGGGTAGGGCGTGGGTTTGCCAACGTCATAGATACATTAGGTGTTGTAAGTGATTATCCGGGATTTGTAAGGTTATTTTATGCCACTCACCATCCGGATTATAATGATGATCACCATTTGATTTACCCCAATCCTGTGGGAATCTTCATCACCAATGTGTATGGAAAATTACTCGGTTTTCATGCAGTTTCGATTCAGAAGATCCACGAAGATGAAGAAGGGGAAGTACGTATCTATTTCTACAACCCCAATAATGATAGTAGTCAAGATTGGGGGCAAGGGATTGAACCGAGCGTACGTGGACATGGTGAACAAGAGGGCGAAGCTTCGCTACCTTTCCATCAATTTGTTTCCCGTCTGTACGCTTTTCACTATAACCCTTATGAAAAAGGGGATGCTTACGCAGTAGAGGATGAGATCGTGCAAAAGGTGGAGGAACTCTCTCGTACCAGTTGGGGAGAGAATTATGTGTGGCAGGAATAGGGTGCATGATCCATACCAGACTAGAAGTCCGGATAACCATCCGGGCTTTCTTTTTTCCTAGCGCGTCAATGATGCAATGACCCCAATAAAGTAATCTGACTCCGCTTTGAGGTTTCGAATGATCAGTTCTAGGATAGGTGTTTGCAGAACAATGGAGTTATGAGCAAGGAGTTTCTCCAAAAAAAGAATGAATTGCTTGCTCTGTTTAACCGCAATAACAGCGATTTGATTAACAGCTTTTTTGAGAGTATTATCCACTGGTTGTTTTGTTCGTAGTAAGGTCTCCAACAATTGCTGTGCTATATTTTCAATACGAATAAATGCTGCTTTGAAAGCTAATAGTTCTTGGATGCTTCTCTCCCCAAGAGAGGGATTCCAAGTGGATATGATCGTATTGCCGATTTCTTGATTTTTGAAAAAGCAGATCTCCCATGTGATTCGTACATCTCGTGATGGAGTTCGATCGGGTATCGTTGTCTCCTTTGGCTGGGAAGATGATGATTGGAAAACATTTAAAATTCCGAGAAAATAGTCTGATTCTTTATTGATATTATTGATTATTCCGAGTAAACGAGCGTCATTTTGAATTACCCGATTCGTTAAAGAAATTCTCTCATAAAAAAGGCGGAATTTCTTAGTTTCATGAGCCGATCGGTTTACCAGATTACGAATTCGCTGGAGAAGCTTTCTATTGATCGTGTTTTTGTGGTAGACGATCGCTTCCATAATTTCGATGGCTTCGTTTTCTATCTGTAGGAATACAGCGCGGAACGACTGTAGCGTAGTGAGAATCTGTGGATCCAAGGCCGGGTTCCATACTTGTATATTCGTATTTCCTAATTGTTGGTTAGCCCAGAATACAAGCTCCCCCACGATTTGTGCAGGATCGCTTATCGTCTGTTTGTACATACTCACCTCTTCCTTTCTATTAATATATAATATGCGATACTAGTTTTTTTGATACAGAATCAAGATAATTAGGTGGAATAAGGAAGAGTAGAAGCGTTGGGTTCTTCGCTTGTTATTGTTGCAGAAGTGGAAGGCAGGGAGGATATTATGCTGGCACTATCATCAGAAGATGGCGTGCGAAAACTTAACCCTGATTTTAACCAACTTGGGCGATGGACCAAAGGGAATCGGGGTGTGATCGTAACGGCACGGTCACAGAGCCAGGAGTTCGATTTTGTCTCCCGGTTTTATGCACCGGCGATTGGGATAGATGAGGATAAGTAACGGGATTGGCTTATTGCTTACTAGCCACCTACTGGGGGAAGAAGTTGAGTAAAGAAAATATGTTCAAGCATCGTCAAGGGGAGGAAAGTTCCATCTTCAATGGGATGGAGGGGAGCGTGTTTATATAAGTGGTCAGGCAATTACCGTTTTAAAAGGCTCTAGCTCATTTTAAAAGAAATTGATTCAGTACCTTGCATTAAACAGTACTATGTGATAAATTGTTCATGTAAGGTATTATCTTTTGATTGGTACTATACAATGTATTGTAGATGGCAAACAAAAAATGGGTGATGACAGTGAATGCGCAATTGAAGAAAGGCGTCTTGGAGCTTTGTGTTCTTGTGTTACTGGATAAACAAGATCGGTATGGGTATGAGTTGGTGCAGAAAATTTCGCGTCGCATTGAGATTACAGAAGGTTCGGTTTATCCCATCCTGCGCAGACTGACGAAAGAGGAGGTCTTTACCACCTATTTGAAAGAATCTTCAGAGGGTCCACCGCGTAAGTACTACCGAATGACTGACAAAGGGCGGACCTATCTGCATGAGCGATTAACAGAATGGCAAAGTTTCTCGCTAGGTGTAACTCAATTAATTCAAGAAGGTGGTTTCCATGACTAAGCACCAATTTCTGAAGAGTTTGGAGCAAGAGCTACATGTTTTGGATGATGGCGAGCGGCAAGAGGTTTTACAAGACTATCAGGAACATTTTGTTGCGGGCTTAGTAGAGGGGAAAGGAGAAGAAGAGATTGCAGCAGCCCTCGGCTCTCCCATACAGATGGCGAAAGAGATATTGGCTACGTATCATCTGGAGAAGGTTGAAGCAGAAAGAAATGCAAGCAATCTCTTACGGGCGACGTGGGCAGTGATGGGATTGGGATTTTTTAACCTTGTGTTTGTGCTGGGGCCAATGCTGGCCTTGTTTGGTCTGGTTGTTGCAGGGTGGATGATGAGTGGGTTATTACTCATTTGTCCGCTACTTGTTCTCATCGATGCTTGGTTTTTTTCTACCCCCCTTTCATTATATGCTGGGTTCTTTTCGCTGGCATGCACGGGTTTAGGTCTCATGATGATTGTCGGAATGGTCTATGTGACTCGATTTGTGAGCAAAGGATTTGTTCGTTATTTGCGTTATAACATTTCATTTGTGAGAGGTGGTTTGAAACATGGGTAAAGGTTGGCTGGTCCTAATTATTGGCTCGGTATTGCTGGTGATTGGGGTCATTGGAAGCGTGGCGACTTACGCATTTTCAGATACAGAGGTGAAGATTTCCGATGAAAAAGTAATAGAGAGTGCAGGGATCGAAGAGATTCGAGTAGAGGTGTCCCCATCAGTGAAGGTGAGACCGACTGATGGGGACAGAATAAAAGTGAAGCTTTTTGGAACAGGAAGCGAAAGTAGCGAACAAGAGATAACGACCAATGTGAAAGGGAAGAAATTATCTATACGCTACGACTCAGCGGTAGAAGAGCGTTGGTTTCCGTGGAATTCTGTATCTGAAAGATTACAGGTAGAAGTGCTTCTACCAGAAAAAGGATATGCCCTTCTGCAAGTAGAAAATGGGAACGGTGCGATGCAGGTTGAGGATCTATCCATTGGTAACGTGAATCTTCTCGGAGTGAACGGGGCAATCGTCATGGAGAAGGTTCATTCGTCCGTTATCCAGGTGGAGACAACCAATGGCTCCATCCAACTCCTCGATTGCGACGGAAACCTGACAGGTGGAACGACAAATGGGAGAATAGAGATTACTACAAAAACCCTCGATGAGAGTATGGATTTTGCGACCACCAATGGTTCGATTATTCTCAAGACGGATCAAGAGCCGACGAATGCTCAGATTGACGTAGAAACAGTGAATGGAAGCGTGAGTATCTTTGGAGAATATGATCATCATGCCGTTCTTGGGGATGGAGAACATCGGATTGAATTGGAAACCACCAACGGGTCAATCGTAGTGGAATAGTAGAGAGTAAGTAGGGTAATGGCAGGCTTGAGAATAAGCTCCTCCTATCTTTTTTCTTATCATTTTCAGAGGAGATGGGATACAGGATTCTCTCAAAAGAATGGCTTAGGCAGGACCACCCATTTTTTTCGTTCTTTCGGCTAAAGATAGACGTCAGCTGAGAGCAGAAAAGTCCAGGTTGAATAGCCTGTAGAGTAGGCAGTTTATCATTGGAGAGGAGAAAAAAGGATGTATACATCACAGTTTCCTCCGTTTGGCTATGGACGTCCATTTGGGTATGGACCTGGATTTGGTTATGGAGTTGGACCAGTCGGGCCGGGTTATGGAGTGGGCCGGGGTTATGGCTATGGGCCCAACTTTGGACCGGGTTATGGATACGGACGTGGGTATGGACTTGGCCCTAACATGGGATATGGATGGAGGAGATGGGGTCCTTATTAGGGAGATTCCTTGAATGGGTTTATAAAGGAACCTATCAAGAAATTCAGAAGTAGTCTACGTTAAAGAGAAAGCGAAAGAATCAGTTGGACCACGAAATAACCGACGAGTGATGGGCTAGCCACCTATTTTCTCAGTGAGAAGAGTCATTTATCCCTTTCGCTAAACCATGTTTAGCATAAAAATATAGAGAATTACAAAGGAGGTATGTGAATATGGGTGGCTATGCTGGTGCTGGTTATGCGGGTTATGGTGGTATTGGATATAAGAGTTTACTCATTTTCTTGCTCGTGATTGCGACCATCTTCGTCTTTTGCCTCGGCGGATGTGGAGTTTATGGAGGTTATCAACAGAGAGGTTATGGGTGCTGCTAACACCTTTGATACAAAACCTTCGTATTTGAAGTGTTTTCATTATTTTAGAGACGAGATGTCTCTCTTTTTTTTGAAATCAAGGTGGGCTGATGACTGAGTATGAAGATCTTTGTTACGGCGATTGGTCCCTTCCGTGAGCGGGTATAGAATGTTAGGCTGGAATAAAAGAAGTGAAGAACAGGAGAGGAATTGAATCGTGACACAGACAATTATATACCTTCTCTTTTTTCTTGTTGTTTTTTTTATGATAACCCCAGTGCTAATTCTGTTGTATCTGCATACGGTGGACCGCAAACAAGATCAACATTCGGTCTTGCGTAACTACCCGTTATTGGGGCGCATGCGATTTATCCTTGAGAAAATGGGTCCCGAATTAAGGCAGTACCTCTTTGATCACGATACGGAAGGCAAGCCGTTTTCTCGGGTGGATTACTTATCGATTGTGAAGCGAGCAAAGTATTTTCAGACGAAGATTGGATTTGGTTCACAGCGTGACTTTGAAGCCCCTGGTTTCTTTCTTCGCAATGCGATGTTCCCTAAACAGATGAAGGAACTTCGCGTGGATAATTCTCCTTTGATCCAAACAAAGCGGTATTCTCTCGATCACGATGGACTTTTCTCGCGCAAAGAGCACTTGGAAGAAGAGAAAGTGGAGCCATTCCTTTTGCCAGAGGAGGACGCTGTTGTGATCGGACCCCACTGTCCACAGCCTTTTCGGGTAAGAAGTCAAATAGGGATGTCAGGAATGAGCTTCGGCGCGCTAGGTGACCAGGCCATCACTGCATTGTCAGAAGGGTTGGGAATGGCGAAAGGGACCTGGATGAATACAGGTGAAGGTGGATTATCTCCTTATCATCTCAAAGGGAATGTTGACCTAATTCTACAGATTGGTCCGGCATTGTTCGGAGTACGCGATTCTCATGGTTCCTTAGACTGGAAAACTTTAAAAGAGAAATCTGCGTTGCCTCAAGTCAAAGCGATTGAGTTAAAGCTAGGGCAAGGAGCCAAGATTCGCGGAGGGCATGTGAGTGGTGCGAAAGTAACGGAAGAAATTGCAGAAATTCGTAAGATTGAACCGTACAAAACCATTGACAGCCCCAATCGTTTTAACGAATTTCACGATGTCCCCTCCTTGATAAACCTCATTGAGCAGATTCGTCAACATACTGGCAAACCCGTAGGCATGAAAATCGTGATGGGTGGCAGGGGAATGTTGGATGAACTAGCGCAATATATGCAGGAGACAGGCAAAGGCCCCGACTTTATCACAGTAGATGGTGGTGAAGGAGGAACCGGTGCTACCTATCAGGAATTGGCGGATGGAGTTGGCTTACCCTTAAAGCCGGCGCTTGCGTTGGCGGATGAAGCATTACGCCGCTTCCAAGTAAGACAGCGGGTAACCTTGATCGCTTCGGGAAAATTGTTTACACCGGACCGGATAGCCACCGCTCTCGCTTTGGGAGCAGATCTCGTTTGCATGGCACGTAGCTTGATGATTACAGTTGGCTGTATTCAAGCGTTAAAGTGTCATACAAATGAATGTCCTGTAGGAGTTGCCACAACCGATCCTGATCTACAAAAAGGGTTGGTCGTGGACGAAAAGAAATACCGTGTACTTAACTACATGGTTGCCCTTCGACAAGGGCTCTTCCGAGTGGCAGCCGCTACAGGTCTGGATACTCCCACGAAGTTTACGCATTCCCACCTTACGTATCAGAATGCCTCAGGGCAACTACTCTCGACTGAAGAATGGATGAAGGAGTATTCACCTGTTGCCACCAGTACCAACAAACTATCTGAGGTGGGGTGATATGGGGATGTCGTGCGTTTTTTCAAGAGAAACGGGTTGGGCGGGCAAGGGTACGTACACAAAATGAGCGCTCATGAGTTCTAAGCGCCCATGTAAAAGAGTCCGGCATTGATGACGACAACTTCAATCCGGGGATGGTATTGCCTGATGGTTTCTCTAACGCGCTGGGTTTTCTCGGCGCGTTTTTCTGCGCTTAATTTTTCTTCTTCTCCATAGTAGCGAGCCAGCTGGAGCAATTCTTGTTGCATCCAGGATTGTGCCTCTCGCGCCCACTGATGATCTTTTTTTTCAATCGTATCTTGCAAGTGTTTTTCGAGTAAGCCTACCCCTTCACCAATCGTAAGTTGTGGCTCGGTGGTATGGTGATAGGAAGGGAGCCTGGGACTCCAGCCCCGATTGGTGAGCCGTTGGGAAAATGATTCCTCAATCTCTCCGCTGTGTAAGTTGATCCCAAGAGAGTAGATCTCCTCTTTCTTCTGATCACATTGGTAGGAAGTGAGGTAATGGATTCCCAGCCAGGGAAGATAAGGACGTGAACGTGCAGAAAGGTTGGACGTGTGTCCCGTAGGAGGGGATTCATACAGACGCACAAAAGCCGGTTTTTTCTGTGCTGAAGCTAGCATCTTGGTAAAGCGAGGGGAACCGTAGGAAAGATATTCTACCCGCCTTCCTTCTGGTGGTAGCGTATGCGTATCAAAAGCAAAAGATAGGGTAGCAGGTTGAGGCGTAAGCCCCATTTTGTCGACGTACATCCAGTAGAAAGGACGATTCATGAGGTCTTGATCCACCTCAATGGAGAGTCGCGTGGTAAGAGTAGTAGGGGATTCATCTGCAATCTCACAATCGAAGGCGGATAAATATTGTTTGGTGAAGGCTTGTACTTTTTCCTTTTTCAAATGGCTTCCTCCTCACTTGGATAGCATGGTTTTGCCTGGCACTCCTTCACGTGCATCATGAATCTGTTCCCCGAGATGGAGGATGTTTTTCTTTATCTCTTCGTCGCTGTGGGCTTCCAAGACGGCTTGCATCAAATGATTCTCCAGTGTTCGCTTCATCTCTATTTCTTCTAGAATCGTTTCCACTTCACCGATGACGGTTCGAAAGAGGTCGATCTTTTCATGTAGAAGCCAGATGATGTGCTCTTCTATGGTATCTACTGTGGCAAAATTGTAAATGTGAACATCTTCCGTCTGTCCAAAGCGGTGGACGCGTCCGATGCGTTGTTCCACACGCATGGGATTCCAGGGCATATCAAAATTAATCATGTGGTGGCAAAATTGCAAGTTGACACCTTCCCCTCCAGCCTCGGTTGCAACCATCACCTGAGCACGCTTTTTAAATATCTCCATCATCCAATCCTTTTTATTGCGATTAAACCCACCACGGTAGGGAACCGCAGCAATCCCTGCTGCTGCCAGTGAGCGCAAGATCATTTCTTGCGTAGCACGATACTCGGTGAAGAGGATCACTTTTTCCGGGATGGATTGAATAAGAGCGAGGGCTTTTTCTATTTTAGCTGGTTTTTTGACAGCACGTAACAAGTGAGCGAGGTGTTCTACTTCGGGAGAGAGTGCTTCTTGCTCTCCTTCTTTTCGCTTAAAAAGCTTAAATAAGGTTAAAAAGGCGGCATCACGACTGGAGCATACTTCCCGTTGCAAGAGTACCAGGGAAAGCATACTGCTGAGGCTCTTCCCGTTCGTCTTTACTTGTTGGCGGATAAAACGCGTGACGCCTTCATAGAGGTCCCGTTCTTCCGGTGTTAATTGAATGGAGATGGTATGAACATGCCTTTTGGTAAAAGAGATATTTCCATCTTGCCGGCGATTACGAATCATGACACGTTGAATTTCGGATCGTAATTGCTCCTCCTTCTTTGCTTTACGTTTGCCGGCGACGTACTCGCTTTGAAAAGCTTGTTCTTGACCTAAATGACCGGGTTTCAAAATGGTGACGAGATTAAATAGTTCACTCAGTTCATTTTGTACCGGGGTGGCCGTAAGCAATAGGCAATATTTCTTCTGGAGTTGGTAGATAAATTGCCAGTTTTTCGTACGCTTATTTTTTAGTTTGTGGGCTTCATCCACCAATAAGAGATCGTAAGATTGTTCCAGGATGGTTTCACGATGTGGTGAGCGTTTGGCTGTATCCATAGAAGCCACCAGAATGTCATATTTCTCCCACATCCACGCTTTCTTCTGCGCTACTGCGGGGATGTTAAATTTCTGATTCAGCTCGCGTGTCCACTGGAGTACCAGAGAAGAGGGAACCAAAATTAAGGCGCGCTTTACCAAGCCTCGCAAGAGGTATTCTTTAAGCACCAAACCGGCCTCGATCGTTTTTCCCAAACCAACTTCGTCTCCGAGGATGGCTCGCCCACGCATCTCTCCAATGACTCGCCGGGCTGCTTCAACTTGGTGAGGAAGGGGTGTGAAGTTAGAAAGTGTTTTTAGACAATGCAGTTCGTCAAACTCTCGCACCAGCTGAATCTCTGCTGCGGTTAGTGCCAGTTGGTAACGCTCCCATGTACTCCAGTTGTGGTCACTTTCAACGCAATGCTGAAAGTGATGGAGCCACGTTCGATCGAAACGAATAGGGACACTCTCCATTTTAGCTACCTCCCATAATGTGAATGCTAGCAAATTGATGATTTTCAAGAGACCCTTTGGCTTGGGAGCGTAAGGGTGTAGGAGTTAGGATGGACACTTTCCCAACAAATCATTAGATTTTACGGGCAAGAAAGGATACAAAGAAGCATATTTCCTACTAAAAGCTTCTGTTTTCAACAAGTGGATACCTTAGTCTTCCTCAAGGGATCTTTTATAGTATGGAATAATTCGTGAGACTTTATAAAGTAGGGTATCGAAAAGGAAGAGAGAATATGGCACAATGGAATGGAGGAAAGCGAGCGATTGAAGGCGGGAGGAGAGTCCACAGCAAGAGAGTGGCGCCGAAGGAGCAAACCCATGCCAGCCTGGCAGAACGCATAATGAAAGGATCGCCAGTTTGATGAAGATCGACCAGCGATCGTGGGAGCATCGGGTGAATCTCTCAGGCAAAAGGAGGCCCGCTGGACGCAACTCTGGAGAGTGTCTTGCCAATATAAGACCACCCAAGGGGCAATTCGACCACTTGTGTCGGGTAAACTCTCTGGTTATGGGACAGAGTGAATGCCAGTGCTAAAAAGAAAAGAGGAGCACATTCTTAAGAAGTGAAAGAGTTTGCTGGAGGTGGAGAGGTTGACACAATGTAAACGCACCCCCCTGTATGAGGTTTATCGCGAGGAAGGCAAGTTGGTCCCTTTTGCCGGGTGGGAAATGCCGGTTCAATTTACCGGGATTAAAAAAGAGCATGAAGCGGTGCGTACACGCGCGGGTCTATTTGATGTCTCTCATATGGGGGAAGTAGAGATTCGTGGCCCTGGTGCATTTTCTTTGGTACAGAAGCTGACGACCAACGATGTCTCCAAATTGGAACCGGGAAAAATACAGTATACGCTGATGTGTTACCCGGATGGCGGAACAGTGGATGACCTTCTGGTTTACCAGTTAGAAGAAGAGCGCTATCTTCTCGTCCTAAACGCAGCCAACATTGATAAAGATGTGGAATGGATTGAGAAGCATGCTGTAGGTGATGTAACTGTCGTCAACACATCGGATGAGACGGCACAATTGGCCTTGCAAGGACCATTGGCGCAACAGGTACTACAAAAGCTAACTACTGTAGATTTAGCTGAAATTCGTTTTTTCCGTTTCCAGATGGACGTCGAGCTGGCAGGAGTGCGGGCGTTGGTTTCACGTACAGGGTATACCGGAGAAGACGGATTTGAAATTTATCTCGCTCCAGATGAGGCGGCAACGCTTTGGAAGAAGATCCTGGAGGTAGGTGAAGAAGAAGGCGTAGAGCCATGTGGACTGGGTGCACGTGATACCCTTCGCTTTGAAGCTCGTCTACCATTGTACGGCAATGAATTGTCTCCAGATATTTCTCCACTCGAAGCGGGTCTTGGCTTTGCAGTTAAGCTAAAACAAGAAGATGATTTTATTGGTAAAGAGAGCCTCATGCGGGCAAAAGACGAAGGACTAAAGCGGAAGTTGGTAGGAATCGAGATGGTGGAGCGTGGCATCCCTCGTACGGGCTATGCCATCTATTTGGCTGAACGTCAGATTGGTACAGTGACCACCGGTACGCATTCCCCAACATTAAAGAAAAATGTGGGTCTTGCGCTAATTGAAACGATGGAAGCTGTGGAAGGAAACGAAGTCGAGGTAGAGATTCGTGGAAAACGCATCATAGCAAAAATTGTCGCCACTCCTTTTTACAAGCGGCCACAGAAATAGAGGAGGAACCAGGGATGAAATTTCGTTACCTACCCATGACGGAAGAAGATCGCCAAGAGATGCTATCCTCTCTCGGTTTGGATTCGATAGAAGAGTTATTTGCAGAGATTCCTGAAAACGTTCGCTTTCAGGGGGAATTAAACCTTCCTCCTGCTTTAGCCGAACCCACACTTGTGCGTCATATGCAACGCTTGTCAGGAATGAACACCTCCTTTGATGAAGCAGCTTGTTTTTTAGGCGCTGGTGCATATGAGCACTATATCCCTAGTGTCGTGGGGCACATGACATCGCGCTCCGAATTCTACACCGCCTACACACCGTACCAAGCGGAAGTGAGTCAAGGTGAATTGCAAGCCATCTTTGAATTCCAGACCATGATCGCCGAGTTGACTGGAATGGAAGTAGCCAATTCTTCTATGTATGATGGCGCGACCGCTTTGGCAGAAGCAGCGGGTGTTGCGCTGGCTACCAACCGCAAGCGAAAAGTTCTTGTGTCCAAAGCGATTCACCCGGAAGCACAGGCCATTATCCATACTCAAGCAAAAGGAATGGGTCTAGAAATTGTTATAGTCCCAGCGAAAGATGGCGTTACGGATCTCGATTCCCTGTCCCAGATGAGTGATAAAGAAACCGCAGCTGTGATGGTTCAATCGCCTAACTTTTATGGCAATCTAGAAGACCTCGCAGCGATTGAACCAATCGCTCATCGGGAAAAAGGTTTGTTTGTTGTCAGTACCAACCCAATGTCCCTTGGAGTTGTTAATCCACCGGGCAACTTTGGTGCGGATATTGTCGTAGGAGATGCGCAACCTTTGGGCATTCCTGTGCAATATGGTGGACCACATTGTGGCTTTTTTGCCACCACCAAGAAGCTGATGCGTAGAATACCGGGCCGTATTGTAGGACAAACCGTAGATGAAGAAGGTCAGCGTGGGTTCGTACTCACTTTGCAAGCACGAGAGCAACATATTCGGCGAGAGAAAGCGACTTCTAATATTTGTTCTAATCAGGCATTAAATGCGCTGGGAGCAGCTGTCTATCTATCCGCACTCGGAAAAGAAGGATTTCAACAAGTATCCAAGATGAATTTGGATAAAGCTCATTATGCTAGAAAACGTATGGCGCAGATCCCAGGTGTTCGTCCTTGTTTTGACCAGCCTTTCTTTAATGAATTTGCGCTACATTTGCCTATTCCGGTGTCCGTAGCAAACCAAGCACTGCTCGAACAAGGAATGATCGGGGGTTATGATCTTGGACGAGTAGATACTGAGCATGAAGGGTGTATGCTGATAGCGGTGACAGAAATGCGGACGAAAGAAGAAATCGAGGCATTTGCACGCGTATTGGAGGGATTGGTATGAGCCAGGAGAAAGCATTAATCTTCGAAATGAGCAAACCAGGGCGTACAGCCTATAGCTTACCTGAGTCAGATGTGCCGGTTTTGTCTACGGAAGAAGTTCTACCTCAAGGTATGGTGCGCGAAAAACCGGCGGAACTGCCGGAAGTCTCTGAGTTGGATCTCGTCCGTCACTTTACGGAGCTCTCACGTCGCAACCATGGGATTGATAACGGATTCTACCCTCTCGGGTCTTGTACGATGAAGTACAATCCAAAGGTGAATGAAGATGTGGCGCGTCTCGCGGGCTTTACACGCATTCATCCTTACCAACCGCAAGAGACGGTGCAAGGGGCATTGGAGTTAATGCACGAACTGCAAACCGCGTTGGCAGAGATTACTGGAATGGACAAGGTTACCTTACAGTCAGCCGCTGGTGCACAAGGTGAATGGGTTGGTTTGATGTTGATTCGTGCTTATTTACGCGATCGTAGCGAAACGCAACGCAACAAAGTGATTGTTCCCGATTCGGCTCATGGAACCAATCCAGCTAGTGCAGCCGTCGCCGGTTTTGACGCCATTACGGTTCCCTCCAACGAGAAAGGTCATGTCGACGTGGAAGCGTTGCGTCAAGTAGTGGGTCCCGATACGGCTGCCTTGATGCTAACCAACCCCAATACGCTCGGTTTGTTTGAGGAAGAAATCCGGGAAATTGCGGATATTGTTCATGAAGCAGGTGGCCTATTGTACTATGATGGGGCCAATGCCAATGCGATCTTAGGTATAACCCGCCCAGGGGACATGGGCTTTGATGTCGTGCACCTTAACTTGCATAAGACCTTTACCACCCCTCATGGTGGCGGAGGACCTGGTTCGGGTCCGGTTGGTGTGACCGCCAAACTGGCTCCGTATCTCCCCACCCCGACGATCGAAAAAGGGGATGAAGGCTATTACCTTAACGAAGATGTGCCCAAGTCGATTGGACGCATCAAAGGCTTCTATGGTAACTTCGGCATCAATGTGCGTGCATACGCCTATATCCGGACAATGGGTGCCGAAGGCTTGCGGCAGGTATCCGAAAATGCCGTTCTCAATGCCAATTACGTGATGCGTAAACTAGAGCCATATTACGACCTTCCGTTTAAACAACATTGTAAGCACGAATTTGTGCTATCAGGAGCCAAGCAGAAAAAACAAGGGGCCCGCACGCTCGATATGGCCAAGCGCCTGCTCGACTTTGGTGTGCACCCGCCCACGATCTATTTCCCCTTAATTGTAGAAGAGTGTCTCATGATTGAGCCTACCGAAACGGAGAGCAAAGAAACACTCGACCATTTTATTGAGGCCATGATTCAAATTGCCCGGGAAGCCGAAGAAAACCCGGAAGTGATTCAAGAGGCACCCCATCATACGGTGGTCAAACGCTTAGATGAAGTAGTAGCAGCACGAAAACCCGTCTTGCGATGGGAGAAGAACGAGCAAGCGTAACGAGAAGAAATAAGGAGTGGAGAGGCGGACCAGGGGTGGTCCGTCTTTTTTTTGTTTGGGTATGGTGCATTAATAGACTGAAAATTCAGAATGTAGAAGGTAGCGGTAGTGGTTAGCCTAAGGCAAAGGTGTCCACAAGGTGAAGAGAGGTGAAATCTATGAAGAAATAACCGTGCTACAAAAGCAAGGCATGGAAGAAGGACTAGGAAAGTAAGAAGTACAGTTGAGGGTGATTCAGTCTGTGACGAATGAGAGATGGTGTGATGCTGCCTATACCCGAAATGGTTGTTGACCATATAATAGGGCATCAGGGTCATAATCAATGGAGGGTTGTAGGATGAAAAGGATGAAAAGGATGAAAAACGAAAGGCAATCGCTTCGGTTTAAGCGTTGTGATGAGAATGAGCAGGGTGCCTATGTTACAGAAGGACAGGGAATCCAGTGTACATTTTCGTCAGAGGGCGTACAGTTTACGTTAAGTGAATCGGATGTTGTGGCTTTGCGATTTGTTGGCGCGGGTGAGGGAATGGCACCCAAGGGATTCAATCCAAATGAGCAAGGGATTGAATGTCTAGTCTACAAGGATGTCTGGGTGGGAATTGATGTTGTTTTTTATGGATATGGACAACAGTTGAAGTACGATGTGGTGGTTCATCCCGGTGCTTGTGTGAAGGATGTTCGGTTGCGGTATGAAGGTGGGAACGGTGTGACATTAAGTGAAAGGGGAGGTTTGTTTGTTTATACTTCTAATGGAGTAATATTTGAACCAACTCCGGTAAGTTATCAAGTGGTGGAGGGGGAGAGAGAAGAGGTTGCCACTCGGTTTCAACTGTCAGACGATGGGACGATTGGTTTTGATGTAGATAGATATGATGAGAACACCAACCTATTGGTGATTGATCCTGTTGTCATCTATTCTACGTACTTAGGGGGAAGCGAATCTGATAGTGGGATTGGGATTACTGTCGATGGAAATCGAAATGCCTATGTGACCGGGTCGGCTAGTTCTTCAGATTTCCCTGTGACAACAGGTGTTTTTCAGACAATATACACTGGTGGGACAGATGGTTCCAACGCATTTATTAGTAAGTTTCATATGTCGGGTAGCTCCCTTCTTTATTCTACCTTTCTAGGTGGAACAGATAGTAACACTGGAACAAGTATTGCCGTTGATGGATCAGGAAATGCGTATGTAACAGGTTTGACTAGTTCCACCGATTTCCCCGTCACTTCTAACGCTTTTCAGACGGTGTTGCCTGGTAATTCATCTGCTTTCGCAACAAAAGTAAATGGAACAGGTACTTCTCTTGTTTACTCTACTTACCTAGGCGGTCAAAATGGTTCGGAATCAGGAAGAGGAATTGCTGTAGATGGATTGGGAAACGCCTATGTGACAGGGATTACGGGTGCGAATGATTTCCCCGTAACTACGGGTGCTTTTCAAACACAGTATGGAGGAGGACCTCAAGATGGATTTCTCACAAAATTTGATCCAACGGGAACGGCTCTCGTCTATTCCACTTACTTAGGGGGAAATGGAGATGATGATGGCAGAGATATTGTAGTGGATAGCAACAATCAGGCGTATGTTACTGGAGAAACAACCTCAGCCAATTTTCCAACGACAGCGGGTGCCTTTCAGACGATGTTAAATGGTGGGCGAAATGCATTTGTGAGTAAGGTGAATACTGCTGGCTCTTCATTGATTTATTCCACTTATTTGGGTGGGAATGTCTCGGATACGGGTAATGGCATTGATTTAGATGGAAGAAACAATGCCTACGTGACAGGGGCAGCACAGTCCACTAATTTTCCGATAACCAACAACGCGTTTCAAACTGTATTTCTAGGAACTATCGCAGCTTTTATAACAAAGTTGAATCCCATGGGCAGTGCACTTGTATACTCTACTTTTTTAGCTGGGAGTGGAAGTGACACGGGTGTGGGCATTGCCGTTGATTCGTTTGGAACAGCATGGGTGAGCGGTCAAACTACTTCCACCAACTTTCCCGTTACATCAGATGCCTTTCAAGATAGTAGTGCTGGTGAAGTGGATGCATTTGTTACGCGAATGGGCTTCTCGGGAGAGGGAATCTCTTTTTCTTCCTATCTAGGGGGAAGTGGTACGGATAGAGGTGCTTGGGTAGCAGTCGATACAGAGGAGAATGCTTATTTTACGGGGAGTACAAGGTCGGTTAACTTTCCTGTTACCTTTAGAGCTTTTCAAAGTCAATTAGCGGGATCAACAAATGCCTTCGTAACGAAAATAGGAGAGCTTACTCTGGTAGCAACAGGCCCATCAGGCCCAACAGGTCCGGCAGGTCCGCAAGGAGCGATAGGAGAACGAGGTCCGAGAGGACCAAGAGGACGACGGGGTCCCAGTGGCCCTCGTGGTCCACGAGGCAGTGGAGAGGGAGAGTTATCTGGATAAAGACAGAATAAAAAAACTGATCACTCATGGCATAGGTGTTCCCTCTAGGAATGCAGAACTTCCTATTTAACAAACCATTTATGGCCTATGCCATATGCCCCTAATGAAAGCAGACAGCAGGGAGAGTATTAAAATTTCTCGCTTGAATAAATTCAATATATTTGGTGGGGAAGGAGAAGGTCATGCACAAAAATCTTTGTATAGGGGCACTTTTTCTCGGTTTATTTTCTGCATTACTAGGTTGTCAGGAGGAATCAACGATTGAGACGAGCAAAGTGATTGTGGAGTCGCTAGAAGATGAGAAGATCATAGAGGATAGGGATCAAGTGAAGGAACTATCGGTGTTGATGGAGGAGGTGGATTGGGAGAAGGGGGGCCCCTCGATGGCAAGGAAGCAAGACCTACTCCTACGAATGATGGATGCAGAAAGGGAGGAGGTAGAGAACTACGCCATCTGGTGGAGGGAAAGTGGGAAGGCAGAAGTGCTGAGGGAGTCTTCTGTGAATGAAACGACATATGGGAGGCTAGCTGCCGAGCATGTAGAGGATTTACGGGATATTTTATCAGGGGTTCATTGATTTTTTAAAAAGGAGTTTGACGAGAACCCTTCCCATAATTCCTACAACCCAGGCATACCATATTAGTAATCCACTCATAGGGAAAGAGGGGCTACTTTGAAGCGGTTACCTGACTTCTTAATCCTTGGAGGCATGAAGTGTGGCACCACCACTTTTTACGATAACCTTATCCAACATCCACTCATAAAGCCTGCAGTGATGAAGGAGATTCATTTTTTTGATAGTGGTCATTATCGGAAAGGGATCTACTGGTATCGGGTGCAGTTTCCCTTACGGAAATCCCCATATGTATCGGGTGAAGGAAGTCCTCGCTATCTCTTTGATCCAACAGTACCTTACAAAGTGGTGCAGCATCTTCCACTTGGGAAGTTCATTGTTCTCCTACGCAATCCGATCGAACGTGCCTATTCTCATTTTCATTATATGGGTATGGGAAGTACCAACCCCGCTATCTCCTTTGAGGAAGCTATTGCCATCGAACAAGATGTGTTTGCACGGTGTAAGCGAGAGCAGAAAGTAGTTCCTCCTTTATTTATGATATTTGATACGTTTTTAAAGCGAGGCATTTATGTGGAGCAGTTGCAGCGATGGTTTGCTTTCTTCCCACGAGAGCAGTTTCTTATTATTCGCAGTGAAGATTACTTTGATAATCCTCAAAAGGTGTTGGATGAGGCTTTTCACTTTTTAAATCTACCCTCCCATACTTTGGATAACCTGATTACCTCCAATCCAACTTATCCATCGATGAAAGCAGAGACGCGTGAGGAGTTAATAGAATATTTCACTCCTTATAATCAGCAACTATATCAGCTGTTAGATAGAGACTTCGGATGGTCATAGTATCAGTAGATGAGTGACATAGCAGGTCTTGATTCACCCCTTTTAGATGGGATTACTCTCTCCCACGTCTAACAGGGGTTTTTCTGATCAGTTGAAGTCCATTCCCGCATGCTTTTCTTATGTTTCAACATGAGCGAAAAACGAGTTGGATGTAGCTGTTGTAATGCTATCATAAGAAGTGAATGGAAAAAAAGAGAGTACAAACAAAGTCACTTGCCTCTGTTTGTACTCTCCTTTACTCTCTTATTCCGACTCTTGTTTATGGTCTCGTAAATGAAAGGTGTAAGCGGTAATCCACCTTTCCTCCGATAATCTCCTTCCCATCTTGATTGGTAACTGCAACGGCAAAGTGGAGGTTATTTTGTGTACGCTCTTGTAAACGTGCCGTTAGGGTTAGCACATCCTCCAAAAAGACCATCCCTTGAAAGCGAACCGCATAATCTTGGATAAATCCTTCTTCATGATAGGGAGTAAAAAGTTTCGATAGTTGTCCCATCATCCACATGCCGTGTGCGATGACACCGGGAAGGCCCGCTTGGGTTGCGTCCTCATCAATGGTATGAATAGGGTTGTAGTCACCGGAAGCTCCTGCATATTTGATTAGCTCCAAGCGGGAGACTGGAGACAAGGTGATCTCGCTAAGTGTTTCGCCTGTCTGCAATTGAGTAAGGGCAGTCATACCCCCATCTCCTTCCTGACGATGCTACTAAGAATGATCACTTGTTCAGAAGAGAAGATCAGTTGTCCTTCAGGTGAATGACCCTGACGTTGCACACGTAAGATTCCCATCAGTCCTAATTTCCCTTCTTTTTCTGTGTAAGCGGCCACTTCTTGAGAGCACATTACTTCTTCCCCGGTAATTAAGGGGCGTTCGTAATGAAAGTGTTGTTCCCCATGAATCAATCCTTTTTTTGGTAGAGATAGCGAGGCGATTTCGCCATAATCGAATGTAACAGGAAAAGTGGGGGGTGCCACATTGGCTCCATAATGTGAAATTCGCCCACATTCTTCGTTGGTGTAAAGGGGATGAGGATCTCCTATTGCATGAGCAAATTTCTTGATCGCTCCTCGCTCCACGATATTTTTCACAGGGGTGGATCGCTTTCCAATGAAATCGGTTAGCAAATGACTCAACCTCCTCCGATGGATATGAAGCATTGTTTTGTCATGTGATGACGCTCATGTCCCAGAGGTCGCTTAGACCTTGGGGCCACCAGCCACATAGAGCACTTGCCCATTAACGAAAGAGGAGCGTTCATCGGCAAAAAAGAGGACTGCATGGGCGATATCGGCAGGATGACCGCTTCTACCCACAGGAATGGTGTCGATGCTAGCATGTACGAGGTCATCAAAGGAAATGCCGAGTCGTTCGGCTGTTGCCTTCGTCATATCGGTTTCAATAAAGCCCGGAGCAACCGCATTAGCAGTGATCCCAAAACGCCCCAGTTCGATAGCCAATGTTTTGGTTAATCCCTGTAATCCTGCCTTGGCAGTAGAATAGTTTGCTTGCCCGCGGTTACCGAGTGCGGAAGTAGAAGAGAGATTAATGATCCGTCCATACTTTTGCTCTACCATGTATTTTTGTGCCGCACGAACGGCTTGGAACGACCCTTTGAGGTGAACATCCATTACTTGTTGCCAGTCGTCCGTGCTCATTTTAAATAAAAGGTTATCGCGAATGATACCCGCGTTGTTGACAAGAATGTCCAACGAACCGAAGGTGTCTACGACTTCTTTCATGGCCACTTCTACCTGCTCAGCATCGACGATATCCACAACCTTGGCAAAAACATTAACCCCGTTGTCTCGTAACTCGCGTGCCGTTTGGCTCAAGGAGTCCTCGTTGATATCGACGAGGGCGA
Organism: Mechercharimyces mesophilus; assembly: GCF_059818345.1. NCBI lineage: Bacteria > Bacillati > Bacillota > Bacilli > Caryophanales > Thermoactinomycetaceae > Mechercharimyces > Mechercharimyces mesophilus. The sequence goes on from NZ_JCBAPH010000001.1 coordinate 747,349, forward strand.
CGCTTGCGCCCTCGTTAGCAAATTGTTCGATAATCGCTTTGCCGATTCCGCGACTGCCTCCGGTCACGAAGGCGACGCGGTTGTTAAAGCGCTTCTCCATGTTGCTTCCTCCCTTGGCTATTGTCCAACTTTAACGTGCTCTTTTAGTAGATTGCGGGCAATGATGAGGCGTTGTATTTCATCGGTACCATCGTAAATACGCCAGAGGCGTGCTTCACGGTACCAACGCTCAATGGGTAGCTCTTTGGTATAGCCCATGCCACCGTGAATCTGTAGTACACGATCCACGACTCTACATCCCATATTGGATCCATATAACTTTGCCATGGAGGCAACGTGTCGATTATCTTCTCCTTGATCCAATGTGAAGGCAGCATTTAGCACTAACCACTTGGCGGCTTCGATTTCTACAGCGGAGTCAGCGATCATAAATTGGATGGCTTGCCGTTCGGCGATCGGCTTTCCGAAAGTAACGCGTTCTCTGGCATATTGAATGGCCATTTGAAGCAGTCGCTCCGCTGCTCCAACGGCCCTTGCGCCGACAATCCAGCGTGCGAAACCGATCCATTCTAAGCCCAAGTCGTACCCTCGATGGACTTCTCCCAGTACGTTTTCATGGGGCACCCGTACTTGGTCAAAGATGAGGGAAGCTGGACCCCAATCCCCCATGGTATCAATGTATTCAGAACGCCATCCCATCTCGCGGTCGACGATAAAGCAGGTAATCCCATCCCGTGGATTGGCGCGTTTCTTCTCTTTATCCGTTACAGCGATTACCATGACAAAATCAGCTTCATTCCCCCCAGTGATGAAGGTTTTTTCACCATGCAAAATCCATTCGTCACCCTCTCGAGTGGCTGTCATTTTAATGTTTTGTGTATCGGAGCCAGCATCGGGTTCCGTCATGGCAAAACAAGATTTCTTTTCTCCGTTGATCGTAGGGAGGAGATACTTCTGTTTTTGCTGTTCATTAGCATAATACAGAATATTATCAGCGTATCCTCCGAAGCGAAAAGGAACGAATGTCTTGGATACCTCCATCAACACGATCGCTAGCATCATATTTCCCAGATCAGCACCTCCATACTGCGTAGGGGTGCTAATCCCCCAGAATCCCGCCTGCTTGGCCTTTTGCTGAAGTGCTTCTATGGTACTAGGAGGAAGGCTGGGCTTTCCTTCTCGTTCATTTCGCAGAACTTCGCTTTCAAGTGGCATTAATTCTTTCTGGACAAATTTACGAATCGTTTTCTGCACCATCTGTTGTTCTTCGGTCAGTCGGAAATTCATCTTCATTCCTCCCACATTAATTTTGTTTGATAGAAAGTTCCTCAATTATTTTTCTTTTTAGGATCTTCCCTACATCTGACTTAGGTAATTCCTCCATGAAAGTGATGGAGGTGGGGACTTTATAGGTGGCGAGATGCTCCTGGCAGTAGCTGATGCATGCTTCGTCTGTTAAAGTTGATCCCTCTTTCACAGCGATGACCGCGAGGACGGTTTCGCCACGGTAATGATCAGGTACCCCGATTACAGCTGCTTCTACAATCTCTGGATGGCGATAGAGTACATCTTCCACTTCGATCGGGTAGACATTGTATCCACTGGCGATAATTAATTCTTTCTTGCGTCCGGCGATATAAAAGAATCCATCCTCATCCATCTTGGCAAGGTCACCTGTATAGAGCCAGCCATCACGCAATGCTCTTGCGGTCTCTTCAGGCATTCCCCAGTATCCTTTCATGACTTGTGGTCCACGAATGATCAGTTCTCCTATCTCTCCACAGGACATTTCTTGCTCACCCGTTTTGGCATCGACGATTTTGGCATCGGTATTGGGAAGGGGAATGCCGATGCTACCCGCTTTCTGCAACCCTTCCACTGGATTGCGGTGAGTGACGGGTGAAGCTTCCGATAATCCGTATCCCTCAGCGACTTCTGTGCCACTTAGGCTGTTAAAGCGATGAAGAACTTCAAGTGGCAAGGGAGCGGATCCACTCGTACAGCTTCGTAAACAGCTTAAATCGAAGGGAGATTTCTCATGATACTGAAGGAGTGCCATGTACATGGTAGGGGCTCCAGGAAAAGAGGTAGGTTTCGTCTTTTTGATTAGCTCAACCACTTCGCCTACTTCAAATTTAGGGACGAGAATCATGTTTCCGCCATGATAAAAGGTGAGACTCATCGCACCCGTCATGCCGTACACATGAAACAGAGGAGCAATAGACAAAATGCGCTCCTCTCCCTTGCGCGTCTTGATGTACGAGGCAGCAGCGCATTGTAAGGTGTTCGAAACAATGTTGTAGTGTGTTAGCATCGCTCCTTTGGAGCGACCAGTGGTTCCACCAGTGTATTGGATGACAGCTATATCCTCTTGAGGATCAATGTCAGCAGGGAGAAGAGGAGGATTATTCTCAGCTTGGGCGAGAAGCGCATCAAAAGAAGAATCCTTCTCTAAAGAGGTCGTAATGATTTGATTGACAGAGGTTTCTCCGAGGATGGAGTTGGCTACTGGGAGAAGTTTGTCCAGGATGATTAAGAAGGAGACATCGCTGTCGTTTAAGGCATAGCGTAGTTCTCCCGGTTTATACATGGGACTTAGTTGGACAATGGTGGCTCCACAGAGGAGAGCGGCATAGAAGCTTATGGGATATTGTGGACTATTGGGGAGCATGATGCCGATGCGGTCCCCTTTCTTAAGCCCCAATTGTTGCAGGCAACGAGCGAAGCGTTGGATCTTCGCATAGAGCTCCCCATAGGTAAGCGAAGTGTCATAGAAGGTAACAGCGGTGTGGTTCGGATACATTTCTACAGACTGATAAAGAAATTCAGGTAATGAGCAGATAGGTAACTCCACTTCTTTTGGATTGCCGTTAGCAACGTGTTGGTTCCAGGGTCTTCGTTCCATGATACTATCCTCCTTAATAGTCTAATGTTTCAGAATTCATCCCTGCCACAATATCTACGTTCACTGGTGGATAGGTCGTTTTCCAGGCTCTTTGCATCGATTGCAAAAAAACAACCTCTACAAATCATGAAGTAGTAATTCAGATGTGGGAGGATATCTTAAACATTTCGACGTATAGGTTAGATTAAGTGATCAAGATGTAATCGCTTACATTTCTCTGCTAATAAATATGTAACTAGTATACGGTAGATTCTTCATTAGATCAATACATGAGGAGGGAGAAGGATGAGAGAAAGAATGGTGACGACGAGTAGTGAAGGGCTAAAAGAGGATTCTTTTCCGATGCGTTTGTATCGCAAGGCGAAGCGGTTTGGCATATGGAATCCAGAAGAGATTGATTTTTCACAGGACAAGAGAGATTGGCAGAAGTTATCTTCCAAACAGCAGGAGGATATCTTGGGACTCATTGCTCAGTTTCAAGGTGGGGAAGAGGCAGTTACCATGGATCTTTTGCCTTTGATGATGGTGATTGCCAAAGAGGGGCGCCTCGATGAAGAAATGTACTTAACTACTTTTCTATATGAAGAGGCGAAGCATACCGAATTTTTCGGGCGATTCCTGAAGAATGTCGAGGATACAGGAGATTTGAGTCGCTTTCATACGGATTCTTATCGCAAGATCTTTTATGAAGTCTTACCTGAGGCCATGCAACGACTCACTCATGATGATTCTGCGGTTGCGGTTGTCGAAGCATCCACCGTGTATAACTTGTTTGTAGAGGGAGTATTGGCGGAGACAGGGTACTATTCATTCTATCAATCGTTGGAGAAGGAAGGATTGATGCCAGGATTACTGAAGGGGATTGGTCATTTGAAACAAGATGAGTCCCGTCACATTGCCTTTGGCACGTACCTCTTGCAACGGTATATTGCAGAAGATGCTCGTTTGTATGAGGTGGTGGAAAAAAAGATGAATGAATTGGCCCCTCTCGCGGTAGAGATGTATATGGAAAATAGCAAGGGAAGAAATACCGGGTCATTTGGTAATGATCTCGATCGAGTGAGCCAGTTTATGACGAGACAATTAACGATTCGCATGGATGTTTTGGCACGTGCGCGAGGAAAAACAGTGGAAGAAATCTACAAGATGAATGAAGCAGATGTTCAACCGACTACGCGGTCTCGGTAAAACGGATGTCAGTGATAGATAGATAAAATGGATTGGAGGAGTAGAGGATGCCTTTGAGTTATCACCCTTTTTCATTGAAAACCGTTCTTCATAATGGAGCGGGTACTCGTGCGATGATTCCCGATCTCTTTCGGGGAATGCAAGGCTCACGTGTGGTTCTGTTTAGCGATCAAGGGTTAAAAAGATCAGGAGTAGTGGAACAAGTAGAAGCTGTCTTTTCTCAGACTGATCAGGCAGGTCCAGAACTTGTAGGGACTTTTTTGGATTTGGATCAAGATGCGACGAGTAAGTGTGTGAATGAGGCAGCTCGCTTTGCCCGTGAGCTAGGAGCAGATTCCCTATTGGCAGTGGGCGGAGGGAGTGTGATGGATGCGGTAAAAGGAGTGAAGTACTCTCTCGCTCACGAATTAACGGATATAAAGTCAGTTTTGACGAAGGGGATTATATCTGAAAAATGGCCCCAAGCGAGACCTTTCCAAATACCGCATCTCTCGATACCAACCACTGCGGGTACCGGATCAGAAGTGTCTCCCATAACCGTTATTTATAATGAGGAGAAGAAGATCAAGTCCAATTTGATTCATCCGCATTTACCATCGGATATGGCGGTATTAGATCCTGAATTGACCGTTAGCCTACCTCCATTTATCACGGCTTTTACTGGTTTTGATGCGCTAACGCATGCGATTGAAGCGGTAGCCTCTCCAGCCTCCAATACGTATACGGACGCTTTAGCATTACACGCGATTCGTACCATTGAAAAAAACCTCCCGCTCGCTGTACAAGAAGGGGAGAACCTGTTGTCTCGTATGGAGATGCTGGAAGCTAGTGCCATGGCCATTACTGCTTTTAGCCTATCGCTTAAGGCGATTCCTGTGCACAACTTTGCGCATGCTTATGGAGCATTATTTCGCATTCCCCATGGACTTGCGAATGCCCTCTTTTTACCTGTGGTGATGAAGGTATTTCCAGACTTGTACTTACCAAAAGTAGATGTACTGGCACAGGCACTCACTGTTGAAGCCACTGGGTGTAGAGAAGACCGATTACAGGCTGTTATTCGCCACATCGAGGAATTTCGGCACCAAGTGGGGCTACCGAAGGATTTCTCAGATGAAAATGCAAGGATGGCAGGGGAAAAAGATGAGGAAGAAGCATTTGCACGCGTTGTGGAAGCGGTCAAAAACGATCCGGTTGCACGAATTTTTCCACTTGCTGAGGAGAAGATCGGTGAGGTGGTGCAACACGTAGGGCAGGTGAGAATGGAGAAAAGTTTGTAGGCATTTTTGCTAGTGTCAATATAGCTATGCTATCGAGCAACCTCGTTCTGTGGGAATGGGAGGTTGCTTTTTAGCGTTGGTCACGCAATTGTTAAGGTTGAAGGTCTAGCAACCTTTCATTCGTGGTAAACTGGAGAAAACGATGGATAGACGAGGTGATCAGTATGCCCAATCAGCAGACATCGGCGAAATCGGGAATGGCAACCAAAGTAATCGTCGCACTCTCTATTGCGATTAATGCCATTGTGGCCATTCTCTTTTTTATACCGAAATCAGATCAATTTAGCCATATGGATTTGACATTTCTTCCGCTGATCAATGCGGTATTAAATAGCTTTACATTTGTGTTTTTGGTAGCGGCCTTGATCATGATCAAGCAAAAAAACATTACCTGGCACCGCCGCTTTATCTTAGCTGCTTTTACGGCGACAGCCCTCTTTTTGGTCACCTACTTGACCTATCATTCGCTAGCTGAATCCACTTCTTATGGTGGGGAAGGACCCATTCGCTATATCTATTTCTTCATCTTACTGACACACATCTTCTTAGCAGCTATCATCGTACCTCTAGCTTTGTTCTCTATTTACTATGGCTGGAAAATGGACAAACCCCGCCATCGCAAGATTGCTCGTTGGACGATGCCGATTTGGCTGTATGTAAGCTTGACCGGAGTGATCGTATACTTAATGATTTCTCCTTATTACTAAAGCGAGTTTTGCATCAAGCTGATGGTAAAGTGCGGAAGCACTTGTCATCAGCTTTTTTATTTATGAAGAATCACTTTCCGATATATAGGAGAAATTCTTGCTAGAGGGCTTTACTCATGTCATAATCAATAATTGTGCGTCGCAAAGAGAGGAGAAAGAAGACATGTCTGACAAAGAAGTAATTCCTTATGAATCTGCGAGAGGAAGAGCGAGAATCGCAATCATATTATGTAGTATATGCATACCTTTATTAGTATCTATTATCATATTAGATGGATTTTCTATATGGGCAATGAATAAAGTTATGACTGGGGAAATGGTTTCGCGGCAGGTGAGATTGGCTGAGATTGGATTGCATTCGCTTGTTCGGATTATTTATTACCTTTTTATTCTGCTGGCATTTATCTGGTTTTTAATGTGGTTTCACCGTATTTTTCGTAATGCTCCTTCGTTACGAGCGACGGACATCGATTTTACTCCTGGATGGGCAGTAGGGTGGTTTTTTATCCCATTAGCTAACGTGATTGTGCCTTTTCAGGTAGCGAATGAAGCCTGGCATGCAAACGCAGCTTCGCCTGAAAAAGAAGAACGGGGAGAGGGAATAAGGAAGGCAGTTTCAGGTATTGTTCTTTTTTGGTGGTTGTTTTGGATCGGCAAAGAAGTGACGCGAATCATGAAGAGCGTCTATTATAATGGTCAAGTTGCTACTCTAACGGATGTTTCTACGTATGAATCTACGCTGGTTACGAATCATTGGTTGGATATCCTGCAACAATCTTTGGCGATCGTTGCCCTCGTGTGGACGATCTTATTGCTGAAGAAATTGACAGAGCGCCAAGAAACACGTTTTCAAGTGATACAAGAAATGGAGAAAAACAAGGATCGTCGCCCTATGCACGTCTCATAAGGTAGGATTGACTTAGAAGTAGATGGAAAGGTTGCAGGTACGTGTAGTTTGCTTACTATTGTCTAACAAAAAGGTTGTAGAAGAGAATCCTGTCCAACGACAGGATTTTTTTCATGAGTTGCTCTTTGACTCTAGAATAGAAGAATATACTTTCGTGTTCAAAGTAGATGATGAGGCAAAAGAAAAAGGGCTTTGTTCTGAAAATACCCATTATGAATAAAATGAGACAAATGCAATAATAGGAAGGAAATCACAAAAGAAAAAAGAATGACTGGATAGAGATGAAAGGAGTGAAGGAGATTGAGCGAAAAATTACGTGATTGGGACCATCTTTACGGCAGTGGGGAATTTCTCGAGATGTGGGACTATCAGTACCCGTCACAGGAGCTGGTTGCCTTTACGGCGACAGGCTTGCTTCCTGCACAAGGAGCCGTGCTTGACGTAGGCTGTGGTGGAGGACGGGAGGCTATTTTTTTAGCACAACAAGGGTTCTCTGTCATAGGGATAGACATGACAGAGAAAGCTCTTACAATTGCCAAGAAACGAGCAGAACAGGCAGGGACGAAGGTAGACTTTCGGCTGGGCAATGCATTGCAATTGCCTGTAGAAAAGGAATCGATCGATTTTGCCAATGATCGTGGATGTTTTCACCTTATTGCGGAAGAGGATCGCCCCCAATATGTAGAAGAGATGGTGCGCGTGTTAAAGCCCGGTGGCAGAATACTCTTACGAGGATGCCGTAAAAATCCGGACGAGGAAGCATCGTTTATTCCGGTTACCTGTGAGGTGATTGAACGGCTCTTCGCACCCCACTTTGATTATGGACCAGTCCTTCCGCTTCAAATGGTCTCCAATAAAGGCGGATATGGTTTGGACGGCAATCTTGTCATTTTGCGTAAAAAGGAGTAGGGAAGAGGGTTGGAATGGATATCATTATTCGTACGATTCGCAGAGGAGATGCGTCAGAATTTTTGCTGTTGACACAAACGCTAGAACAGGAATCATCCTTTATGATGTTGGAGCCGGATGAACGAATAAGCACGGTTGACGAAGAGGAAAGGAAAATTGAAGAGATCGTAGCACAAGAGAATCAAACCATCCTGCTGGCGGAAGAGGGACAGAGATTGGTGGGGTTTTTAGCGGCGATCGGCGGTCCATATCGTCGTAATGGCCGGACGGCTTATGTTATTGTCGGTTTACTACAAGCATACACAGGAAAAGGGTTAGGCTCTCGTTTGTTTACTGCTTTAGAAGAGTGGGCGATCCAGCAGGGCATTCATCGTCTAGAGTTGACGGTGATGAAGCATAATGATCGGGCGATCGCGCTTTATCACAAAATGGGTTTTCACAAAGAGGGGATCAAGAAAGATTCATTATGGTTGGAAGATCACTATATCGATGAATACTATATGGCCAAAATTATAGACGGTCCCTATAAAGAGAAGTCGTGAGGTGGATAAGAGATGAAAGAGTCAAACTGTCCTTTTTGTCAATTGGATCTCGTATCTGACCAAAGAGTGATGTTAAGTAACGATTTATGTACATTTGTGCAAAAGCCACAGCCTGTCCTCAAAGGATCGGGACTCATTATTCCGAATGCGCACCGTGAGACGGTCTTTGATCTTACACCGCAAGAATGGGAGGCTACATATGAATTGTTGCAAGAAGTGAAGCTCTACCTAGATGAAGCCTATCAGCCGGACGGATACAATATCGGGTGGAATAGTGGGGAAGTGGCCGGACAAGAGATTCATCATGCTCACATGCACATTATCTTACGTTATCAAGATGAACCCTATGCGGGTCGAGGAATCCGGTACTGGCTGGAGCAACCGGAAAATCTACGTCGGTAGTCTTTTATGATAGGACGACAAGAAGGAAGAAAATCCGTCGCGAAGAGGATCTTCTTCCTTTTTTATGTACACGATCTTAGAATTTTTAGAGTGCCTCCATCGCCTCCCTTCATTTTCTCATCGCCAGGGAGCTATGAACAGTATATAATAATAGAATCAGAATAATAAAATCATTCTATGCTTTAATGATTTTCCGTGGGGTGGAGACAAGACGGCAGAAGCACACAGTGGATGTCTCATTCGGCCATTGATACAAGCGGATGCAGAAGATGTTTACCAGATTAAGAGGCAACCGCAGGTGATCCATGGGACTTTATCCTATCCCGAAAGTAATTTTTTGACAAGTGGGCTTCTCTATTAGAAGAGCCTATGTCACGCTTTTGGCGCAGAAATGGAAAGGAGAGTCGTGGGTCCATTACCCTTCAACAGTATGGTGGAGTCAGAGCTCATGTTGGTGCCATTGGGATGGCGGTGCATGATGAATGGCAAGGACAAGGGATTGGTACAGCTTTGCTTTCTCATGTGATAGACTTTAATGAGAAATGGCTGAAGTGCAAGCGTTTGGAATTGGAAGTTTATCCAGATAATATTGCTGATGTCCGCTTATTTCAATCGGCTGGCTTCAGTCAAGAAGGCCGCAAACGGAAGGCTGTATGAAGAGAGGGGGAATACGTGGACCTTTTAATGATGGGGAAGTGGACAGATGGCAAGGTGTGAAGCATGAGGAGGATCGGCATGAAAGTGAAACATCTAGAGATTGTACATACAAGAGTATTTGGAGCAAGTCCACAGGGTGGAAATCCCTGTCCGGTCATCATGAATGGGGACGATTTTCTTTCCGAAGAAATGCTGCGTATTGCTGAGGAAAGAGGGGTGGAAACAGCCTTCCTTCTCTCTTCTTCTCACCCAGAATGTGATATTCGCCTACGTTTTTTTACTCCGAGTAAAGAGCTGGATATGTGTGTTCATGGTACGGTCGCTGCTGTGACAGCCATTCTACGGCATCGAGTGGGGGTTCACCCCTTTCCCTTTCGTGTGGAAACAGCGAAAGGGATGGTGACAGCCAATTGGGTCCATCGAGACGGACAAATTGATGTCGTGGTGGAGCAGTTTCTACCGCAGTATTCAGAGCGCGTTCCCGCTGACTTCGAAGTAGCGGCTGCCCTAGGGATAACGAAGCACGATATGGATCTTGCCTTAGGACCAGTCGAAGCCGTTTCAACTGCAAGCAACAAATTAATGGTGCCACTCCAAGGTCGAGAAGCTCTGCAGCTACTCCAGCCTAATTTTGAAACGTTGTGGAGGATGTGTGATCGCTACGATTTGACGGGTGTCTATCCCTTCGTCGTCTTGGATGGTTCAGGCGAATATCATGTTGAAGCGCGTCAGTTTCCTAACCAGGTAGGGTATGTGGAGGATGCGGCTACGGGTGTCGCTGCCAGTGCTTTGGGTGCTTACCTGACTAAATATGCTCCTTCACTCGGTGAAAAGGTAGGGGATTGGCTTACTCTTCGCGTGGGTCAAGGAGTGGAAATGGATGCACCTAGCAAAATGCAGGTGGAAATGCAGCAGGAGGATGGAGTAATTAAGCAGATTCGTTTACGCGGTAGAGCGGTTACAGTGGCGGTATAATTTGTTTATACGAAAAGGGGGAGCCTGTCATGCATTACGGTCCAATTGCTCAAGAAAAAGTTCCTCATCTGCGCTCGCTATTGCAACAGTCCTTTAATTTTGAGAAGGAATTTACAGACAAGTGGTTGAATTGGATGGGTCATGCCAACATGCGTGTTGTTACTCAAGGGGAAGCGATTGTTGGTAGTGTTTGCTTGCTACGCATGGGGCAGTGGTTTGGAGGGAAGTCCCTTCCCATGGCAGGGATATCAGCTGTGGCTATCGCACCAGAGGGAAGAGGAAAAGGAGTTGCCACTCAGCTCATGCGCGCGAGCTTAACGGAACTTTTCCATGATGGTTTCCCACTTGTTACCTTATACCCGGCTACTGTTTCGCTGTATCGGAAGGCTGGATTTGCTTTAGCAGGTACCCGCTATCTCTATCGCCTACCCTTAGATCAAATGAGTGGGACGATGAATGCATTGGAGTTGGTGAAGGTTCCTGCTGGCTACGATGAACAGATCGCTCACTTTTACCAAGAGCATGCTGCACGCGCCAATGGCTTCCTTGAGCGGACGAAGCAGATGTGGGATAAGCTATTTCTCCTGCCCGAACACGACCTTTATCTTTACCGTGTGGAACGAGATGGGCAGATGGAAGGGTATATCTATCTGACACAAGAGGCACAAGATACCACCCTCGTCGTGCGAGAAATGCTGACCAATACGAATGATGCGGCCCAGCGCCTCCTCGCTTTTATTAAGGATCACGGGACGATGTTTGATGAGGTGAAATGGTGGGGAGGACCACAAGACCCCACTGTCCCACTGCTGGAAAATCCCTTTGATTTGAGTGTGGATCGTTACGAGGAATGGATGCTACGGATTTTGGACGTAGAAAAGGCCCTTACCTTGCGAGGTTATCCATCAGGTTTGCCGATGAAGCTACACCTTGAAGTGTTTGATCCTTGGTTTAAACAAAACTGTGGTCGCTTTCTCCTCACTCTATCGAAGCATGGAGAGGCCAGCGTTCAACGCGGAGGGAAAGGGCGCATCTCTCTGGATGTAAGAGGATTGGCGGCATTATTTACAGGGCGTCAAACACCACAACAATTAATTCAAACAGGATATTTACAAACGGATAGCGAAGAGGAGCTACAAAAGGCGTTACTTCTCTTTGCAGGTCCCCAACCATGGATGGTAGATATCTTTTAATCGAAGGGGTTAAACATCATGAAGCAAGCAGCATTTACTGAAGCGATTCATCTACATCAAGCAGGGAAGTTAGAAGAAGCACGAGATCGTCTGCTTGCTCTACTGGCAGACGATCCTACGTCTGCCGCGTTTCACTACCGACTTGCATGGGTCTACGATAACATGAGCCAAGAGCGTCAGGCAGCTCCTCATTACGAAAAGGCGATAGCAGAAGGATTGGATGGCCAAGACCTCGAAGAGGCGATGCTTGGCTTGGGGAGTACCTATCGCTGTCTGGGAGAGTATGAGAAAGCAAAAATCACCCTGCTCACAGGATTGGAACGGTTTCCTGAAAGTCATCCGCTAAAAGTCTTTCTTGCTATGACGCTGTATAATCTGGGAGAAATGGAGCAGGCGATGCAGATTCTCTTGCAGAGTTTAGCGAAAACCACACGAGATCCGCAGTTGCAAGACTATCAAAAAGCGCTACTCTACTATTCCGAGCGACTCGATCAGACTTGGAAGGACTGAAGATTATCGCTTCTTCACAAGAATACTAAATAACGGTATAATGGGTCGTGAAAGCGGATTCAATTGATTCATTTCAATGAATGATGCATCATTCATTATAATCTTGAAATTTAACATCCTTAATATTAATTTGATAGGAGTGTGTGGAATGGCAGGAAAAATGCAAGGAAAAACAGCAATCGTAACCGGTGGTAGCAACGGCATGGGCAAGGGAATGGCTACCCGTTTCTGTCAAGATGGAGCCAACGTCGTTATTATCGGTCGTAACCAAGAAAAACTGGATGCAGCGAAAAAAGAGATGGAGACCTTCGACGGGCAGGTTCTTACGATTTCCATGGATGTTCGTGATTTAGAGCAGGTACAGGAAATGGTGAAGAAGACGAAGGAAACCTTTGGTCAAATTGATTACTTAGTTAATAATGCAGCGGGCAACTTTCTAGTAAATGCAGAAGACCTCTCGGTGAATGGTTGGAAGTCCGTTATTGATATTGTCTTGAATGGAACTTGGTACTGTACGCAAACGGTTGGGAAGGAATGGATTAAAGATGGCCACAAAGGCTCCATCGTTAACATCGTGACTACGTATACACAGTCAGGTGCCGCTGGCGTGATTCACTCTGCGTCTGCTAAAGCAGGTGTGGTTGCCATGAGCCGTACGCTTGCAGTCGAGTGGGGCGAAAAGTATGGAATTCGTGTTAACTGTATCGCGCCAGGCCCAATTGAAGATACAGGTGGAACCGATAAACTCATCTTGTCCGATAAGATGCACAAGATGGCGCTACAAAGCGTTCCGCTGAAACGCTTTGGTCGCTTGGACGAAATTGCAAGCCTTGCTTCCTTCCTTCTTTCTGATGAGTCAGGTTATATTAATGGTGATGTGATTACGATTGATGGAGGACAGTCGCTCAACGGTGCGCGTTTTATGTAGCATAATAAAGCATGTTAAAGAAAGAGTTGCTCCCCTAGAGGAAGCAACTCTTTCTTCTTTTACGCTTCCTTCGTGATTTCTGTAACTAGTCGCTCAGCATCTTTACCTACCCATCCGAGTAAAGCAGAGCCTCGCGTAGAAAGCCAGCGCAAACCGACAAAGTAGAGGTGGGGAACAGGGCTTCGTCCCTGGCGATGCAAAGGTTCCCCTTGTTCGTTAAGAGCACCTTCCACCTGAATCCAACGATAATCCGAGTGATAACCTGTTGCCCAAATAATATTGTCCGGTTTAATAGAAGTCCCATCAGCAAATAGGATCTTACGCCCCTCGAGGACGTCAATCGCTTCTGGTTTACCTTCTACTTTCCCTTCTTTCATTTTATATTTCAATTCTAGTCCGTATACTTTCTCCGGCCTTCTCCTTAGCCATTCCCCTCTTCGCGTCTTTATATTGGCATCTAAAAAGCCAAACTTCTCATAGAACCAGAAGATACTCTGTCCACCAATTCGTTCAGGGACAAACTGAAGTGGATGGCGCACGGATAGGGAGGTCCTTCCCCACTCCATACAATCGAGTGCAATTTGAGCTCCTGAATTGCCTCCACCAACAACTAAAACAGTTCCTTTTTGCAATTGATTCGGATGACGATAAGAAGAGGAATGGACGTGATAGATCGTTGACTCCAGTTTTTTAGAAAAGGAAGGGATCGTCGGTTTTTGGAAAGGGCCTGTAGCTACTACCACCTGCCTAGCAGAAAAGTTCCCCTGATTTGTCCGAATAAGATAAGCCTCTTCCTTCTTCTGCAAAGAATATACCATTGTATTGAAACGGATGGGGAGAGAAAAAGCTTGTGCATACTGCTCCAGATAATCCGCTGTCTCTTCCTTAGTTGGATACGCTTGTGGTGAACCTGGGAAAGGAAGACCGGGTAGATGACTATATCTCCTCGGTGTAAATAATCTCAAGGAATCATATCGGTTTCGCCAGCTTTGCCCTATCCGCTCATTCGTTTCTAATAGACAATAAGTTAAGGTTGTTCTCTGCAAGTGAAATCCCATGGCTAGTCCTGCTTGTCCTGCCCCGATAACAATAACATCATAGTTAAACATTATATAATCACTCATTCTAATGTATGTTTGAATATAGTGTAATGGAGATCGATCAAACATTCAACTGTTTATTTGAATGATCGCGCTGAAAAATTAGATAGTGGGACCTCGAACGTGAGGCTTAGCGGGGAATTCAGTTCAGAGGTAAGAGCAAGGTGATGATTTCTCACTTGTTTATTCTCCAATACTTTGGTAGGCTAGAGTAGCTAACTTGCATTGCAAGTTAGCTACTTCAAACGCAACTATCTTGTATTACAAGGTAAGAGGGGTACGATGGTGATGGCAAAGCAAAGCCAACTTCTTAAGGGTGTTTTGCAAGGTTGTATCCTTGCACTGATTGCAGACAAAGAGACTTATGGATACGAATTGACCGTTCGCCTGGCAGATCACGGCTTTTCGTTTGTCAGCGAGGGGAGTATTTACCCATTACTTTTGCGCTTAGAAAAACAACAATTGATTAAGGGAGGGTTTCGTCATTCACCAGCGGGACCAAAGCGGAAGTATTATCAACTGACAGAGCAAGGAGAAGAAGCATTGAATCAATTTCAAACGGATTGGCACCAACTTCAGGTGTCAGTAAGGAGCATATTGAAAGGGAGAGGAGAGCATCATGAAGGTAAGCGAGATGACTCAAATAAACAATGAACGCCGCAACCAGCTAACACCTGAAAGTTTGGAAGTATACGAAGAGATGGTTGTTTACTTACGAAGTGGCTCCGAATCGACAAGAAGAGTGGAAGAATTATTGTTGGAAATACTGGATCATTTGCTAGCGGCACAAAAAGAAGGGAAGTCGGTTGAAGAGGTAATTGGAGATGATGCCAAAGCTTATTGTGATGAACTGGTAGGGATTTTGCCAAAACAAAGAAAGAAAGAGGCGATATCCCTTGGCCTACTAATGTTATGTAGCTTTGCTGTTGCATGGCTTCTCGCTCATAGTGTACTAGGACTGTTTCTGCCCTTTATTGGAATCGAATTTAGTCAGGATATTGGACTGGGAGCTACCGTTAGTGCACTCTTTGCTATCCCGTATGTCCTTGTCGTTATCCGTCTATTTCGCTGGTGGGCTTTTGAAAAAACGAAGGGTGGAAAAGCTCTGAAAGGGGCGTTAATACTGGGTTCGGCGTTTTTGTTGTTCCTTCTTCCATCTATCATTATTTCAAGAGTATGGGAAGATGCACCTACCTTTCAACTCTCCCCATGGATAAGCCTCATACTAGCAGGGGCTGGATATGCGGTTGTTCGTTTGATATTAAAAAGAGATTTTTCGTGATAAGAGGAATGATGTTCTAGAAAGCATGAGGAGATTTCCTTTGGGGAACGCTAACGAAAATGGCGAAATGAGGTGGAATCCCCATGACTTCAGGTGAATGGTGGATGATTGTCGGCTTAACCATCTTAACTACAGGTCCACTCATCATACTAGGTTGGGTTTCCCAGCGACGAAAAAAACGGCAAAGGGAGTAATCCTCTTTGCCGTTTTATATTAAGAGGTCATTTTATTGAAATTTGTAGTTCCTTCACGTTGTTCGTTTCACTCACTCAAACTTCTTTATAAAGCTTGTACAGGCAACTTTGAACTTCTCCCATAGGGTGCTCTTATCAGATGAAGATGTAATCTTATCATCATCACTCGCTTTCGCCTCTACTATGCTATTACTGAGTGCTTCATCGTCCGTTTTTTCCCAAACATCGCTCTCGCCGGGTATATCTCCTTTTGTCCACCATTTTGCACGGTAGGTTTCCCCTTCGTAGATAACCAGACTATCACTTCTGTAGGTCGATTCTGCTTCCCACTCTAAGACATCATCACTGATAAGCTTCCACTCATAGAGGAGATTGGGTTGAGCATTGGTATTCCACCATAAAGCTTCATACTCTGCACCATTGTATAAAACACGGTCCCCTTTTTCGTAGGTTTTATTAGGGTCCCATTCTTCTAACTCACCTGTAGGTTCATCACCTTCACCGGTATCACCATCATCACCTTCGCCGGTTTCCCCGTCATCTGTGTCCCCTTCGTGGTTACTTGTTTTTACCGTAATTTCATTACTGTTTTCGGAGGTATTCCCCTCTGCATCAACGGCCTTTACAAAATAAGTGTACGTTGTTCCAGGGGACAATCCTTCATCAACGTAGCGAGTTTCCTGCGTAGAACCCACCTTCTCATTGTCACGGTAGATCTCGTACTCCTCGATGTTTTCGCTATCTTCTGAAGCTGTCCACATCAGATCAATCGAGTCATCATAGGACGCCATCATGTGTAATCCGGTGGGGGCACTCAGTCCATTACCCTCATCATTGGAAGATTCAGCAGTGGTTACTTCCAATTCTTCACTCACGTCAGATTGATTTCCTGCAAGGTCAATGGCTCGTATGGTATATACATAAGAGGTGTCTGCTTCGACCTCTTCATCTGTGTAATTTGGATTAGAAGATTCACCGATCTTTTCGCCATCTCGGTATATTTCATATTGATCTACACCCACATTGTCATCAGCAGCGGACCATGACAGGGTCACTTGACGGTCTGTCACAACGGTGGTTTCTAGATCGGTTACTTTTGATGGGGCTTCCTTATCCTCTTGCACTGAGTCACTGCTATTAACATTGACATCGATGACTTGGTAGAAAGCATTATCGGTATCCGCTACATCCCATACACCTAGGATAACATGGTAACCGCTTCGATCTTCGGGTACATCGACATCGTGCGATAAGTTGGTATCTGCCGCTGAACCATCGTGTTCAATCGTACCAATGAGCTCAAAGTCTTCTTTCTTTAAAGGTTCATTGGGATCCCATCCTTCTTTTGTGATGTAGTAGTGCCACTTTGCAGTAGAATGTGGTGCGTCGTAAGACCATGTAAATGTATTCATACCACTTTTGATATCTTGTTTGACCCATCGATCTTCTGTTTGATTATCCATCACGAAATCTATTTGTCCATAACCACCTTCGGCCGAAGCGATTTGACCGTCAACGGGTCCATCATCGGGGAATCCTTTGGGTCCTTCGACGCAGTGTGGGCAGTTCATGGCTTCTCCATATTTTTCATAGGCATCATAGTAGCCAAGTGTTTCTTTTTCTAGACTCCCAGTGTAGGCTCGGCTAGCGGGCTCTTCGATGTACCCATGCGCATAGGCGCTATCAGCAGCTAGGGTAAAACCGGCACCGAGCGCGATCATAAGAGTAATAATTTCAAATGAACGCTTCGAGATTTTCTTGAATAGATTCAATATCCATCATCCTTTCGCGTTTTTTATCATGCTATCATTAAAACACGAATAAGAATAGTGAATATTTAGTAGAAATTATTACTATGAAACTTTTGCGAGCTTACTTGGAGAAAGGTTAAGGTGACATGAAAATTTGCAAAAAAGGAAAATGGTTGGATTACGTGTGAATAGAGGCGGAATATAGTAAGCTTGAGAAAGGAATATGGTAATTTCTATTTTTGGAGGCATTGCTCTAGGGATTATCATTATAGAGGAAAGAGGAAATCTCCGTTTGTTTCTGAAAATCAGCTAAAGGGACGGTTCGTAGTAACGACCAAACAAACGAGCAGATGAGGATTTCGGAGAGAGTGAGGGAGATTGGTGAAACAGGAACAGAGGAAAATCATGTGGGAAACCTGGGATGGAACGGGATTGGAGCACTTGATTTTATTCAAAAGCATGGATGGTTTCAGAGTGGATGGTTGTATTATTGAAAGAGTGGGTGGAGAAGCGCTTCGTGTTCATTACCAAGTAACATGCGATGTAGAGGGAAATGTTTCTCACTGTCAGATTGATCGGAACGGGAGCGAGCCTATCGCGTTATATCGAGATGGAACAGGAAGATGGACGAATGCATGGGGGCAACACATAGTGGATCTGGAAGGTTGTACGGATGTGGACATCTCTCTTACTCCTTTTACCAATACCCTCCCCATACGCAGGCATTTGTGGGAAGAAGGTAAGAAATCCGATCCACTTGCCGTTGTTTATATTGATATTGAAGAGATGCAGATACATAAAGTGTGGCAGACATATCAATGTATAAAACGAGCAGGGGAGCGAAGTACTTTTCGCTATCACTCCATAACGACCGGTTTTACGGCTGATTTAGTTGTTGATGAAGATGGTGTTGTATGGGATTATCCGAATTTATTTCGTAGAGTCCATAGTGGACAATGGGAGTGAAAAAGATGTTTCGATGGGAACACCATCAAGTAAATTTCATTATTAAGTTAGGCGATATCACAAAAGAACGTGTAGATGCGATTGTGAATGCTGCGAATACGAGCCTTCTGGGAGGAGGGGGAGTGGATGGTGCCATCCATCGAGCGGCGGGCAGAGAGTTGAAAGAGCAGTGTCAACAAATTCGAGCAAAACAGGGAGGGTGCCAAGTAGGGGAGGCCGTCATTACTGTGGGAGGAAATCTACCTGCTGATCATGTTATTCATACGGTGGGTCCTGTTTGGAATGGAGGAAAAAAGGGAGAGATCAATCTCCTCCATCGATGTTATGTTGAATCGCTCAAGCTAGCGACGCAACATCAACTACATAGCATTGCTTTTCCAGCGATCAGTACAGGGATTTATCGTTTTCCCAAGGAGGCTGCAGCTGCGGTTGCTTTGCGCGCAAGCCATGATTTTATCTCGAATGAGAAGAGCTCCATAGAAGAGATTCGCTTTATCTTATTTGATCAAGAGTCTTATCGGTTATACGAAGAAAAAATAGAGCAAGGCATTGATTCGATTAAGGAGTGACTGTCATCTTTCAAGTATTAAGGTATTAAGGAGGTCTTGCTATGAATCTGTCGATTAGCCCTTTGGCTATAGCTCGTTTACGTGTCCTGCTGCATCAAGAAGAGATGGATGAAGAAGGGTCACTCTCCGTGCGAGTGGTTCCTCGCACTTCTGGCTGTCAAACGCCTTCCTATGCACTAGAAATTACGGAAATCCGGTCGCTCTTTCGATGTATGTGGATTGAAGGAATCCCGATTGTTTGGCACCCGCAGGAAGAAAAGCAGATTGAAGGAGTGCAAATCGATTGGGATCAACAAACAGGCAAGTTTACCCTCTTTCACCCCAATCCCCCTGTGTGTTGCTCCATTAAGGAAGAATAAAAGTCAGATATAAAAACCCCCGCATGGTTGGTGCCACACGCGCCGGATGAAAGTGGACTACCTGAGAGCACCATGTTCTCTCGGTGCCTGGTTGATGGACGGTGGCATCTTCTCTCGCTGCCTGATCACTCGGCTCAGAGTCTCTCAAGGAGAAACCGCTCGCCCACCTTCCAATCAATCTTAGGGTGAGCTTTCATCCTTTATCAAAAGGTGAGTTGCTCCTTATAACACGAAATATTGTTTCACCACGTGGAGACTTTCATAGAAAGAGATTTGTGTCTAAGGCAAAGGGAAGATACAATAGAGGAAGAAAAAGCGGAACCAGGCCAGTGAGAGGTGACTGATATGACTCAGCAACGTTGGCGTTTTGTCGAAAGTGGATGTTTGTCGGGAGCAGAAAATATGGCAATTGATGAAGCGATCTTGATTGCCAATAGCGAGGGAAAAGTCCTGCCTACGATTCGTTTTTACGGCTGGAATCCAGCGACGATATCGATAGGATATTTTCAACGTGTACATAAAGAGCTTGATCTTAGCAAAGTAAAAGAGCGAGAATTGGGTTTTGTGCGACGAGCTACCGGAGGGAGAGCGATCCTCCATGGGCAAGAATTAACCTATAGCGTTATTTTGCCGGAATCTTATCCAGGGATGCCAACTTCCGTAACAGATTCTTATCGCATCATTAGTCAGGGTTTGGTGGAAGGGTTCCGTCAACTGGGTTTATCGGCACAAATGACAGCGCCACTGGAAGAGAAAATGAAAATCACGACTTCTGCTTGTTTTGACACTCCTTCCTCCTACGAATTAGTGGTAGAAGGACGAAAGGTAGCTGGAAGTGCTCAGACGAGACAGCGAGGAATGATCTTGCAACATGGTTCTATTCCGCTCGAGTTGGATGCAGAAGCTTTATTTGACGTCTTACGCTTTTCTTCTGTTGTAGAAAAGGAAAGAATGAAGGAGAAATTTACACAAAAAGCGGTATCCATCCATCAACTGCGATCAACGCCCGTAAGTATGGAGGAGATGTCTTCTGCCTTTCGTGAAGGTTTTATAAGAGGGATGAAAATTGACCTTGTCAAGGAAGATCTCACCCCTTATGAACAAGACCTTGCTGAGCAATTATGTCAATCCCGTTATGGGACGGATGAATGGAATTTGCGACGCTAATGAAAGAAGAGACGAACGATCGTCGATTCTCATGTGAAAAGATTGGGGAACCAGCCAATATTAATATATTTTTATTCATAAAATAATTGAATGATGCACTGTTTGGAATGGAAGCGGGATATGTCGAAACTGCTTGATTTTTATCAGAAAGAAGGTTAGGATAAAGACAAAATCCTTTCTATCAGAGCGCTATGATACTAATAGAGACTGATTTATGGGGGACGTTTGTGCAGACTGGTTGGGGAGGGAAAATGTTGGAAGAAAAGAAATATAAACCTGGAAGTAAAGTAGGGAATTATGTCATAAGTGATGAGATTATGTTTTTCTCCGGGCAACTGTTACGTGCTTCTGCACCGGATGGTTCACAAGTGTTTTTGCAAGAGATTCCTCTTCCCCGCTCTATACCGCAAGATTTCAAAGAATTACTCTTGCATCTGAACCATCCCCACCTCGCTCCTGTGATGAATATAATCGAGGAACCGGAACGGATGATTTTGGTCCATCCTCCACTGAAGGGGGAGCCATTGCCACTTGCTATGAAGGAACAAGGGCCGATGGAACCATTTAAAGCGTTGAAGTTGACACAACGCCTTACTTATACCATGCTCGATTTAACTCGGATATCATTGCCCCTCTATACCACACTGGATCCGCGAAATATCATCCTGGATAGCGATTGTCCGTACATTATATTTTATGGTGATGCTGCCTACGGTCACCGAGAGCCTGATAATAAATGGAAGACAGAAACCGATTCGAAATGGCGTTCTTTGCTTTTCTATTTGCTTACGGGACGGCAAGCAAGCGGGATAGAAAACAAGAAAGAGGAGTTGCAAAAACATAAAGTTCCTCAGCCCATTCAAGATATTGCCCTGGAAGCGCTAATCGAGAATAACTCGGTTTATTCAATCTTACGGCGGATGGACAACATGGTGAACAAGAAGAGTGTTGTACCGTCTTTGCCGAAGTTGCCCAAGCTTCCTGAACCACCAACTCCGGAGAAAAGCTGGATGCTGATTGGGACAACACTGGCCATGGCTTCAGTGGCAATTGGATTATTTGTCTTTCTCTTTCTCGGCTCCACCAAGCAGCAGGCACCCGAGGCGAATGCGACGGAAATTGTTCAACTAGCAGGAATTAATGCGGGGGAAGTAAGCAAAGAGAAAAGTGATGACTTAGAAGGCTCTTCTCTCTATGTTGGGGAGCAACAAATCAATGGACCGACGAAAATTGATTTGACGTTGGAGCAGAAGGATGTAACTCCTTTTACGATCCAACTAAAAGGGAAACAAACTTTTGGTCTGCGTATGAATGAAGATGGTCGAGTGGAGCTCTTCCAATCACTCGTTAATACGACACGAACAATGGCTCATTCAGGCGATGATTTTGTGTTGCAGCCAGACACGCGTTATCAAATTTCTATGATTTACATGCCGAATGAACCTTTTCGAGTCTCCATTTCCAAAGAGGGTGACAAGACGCGCTGGTTAGCGGCGGGAAGTGAACTATCTGAGGGAGAATATTTTGTGGAGGCGATTGGTAATCGGGAAGAGACTTCGATCGCCGCACCGACAGAGGTTGCTTTCAGTGACTCTGAGTCTGTCCTCCAGGAATGGAATATGGGGCACGGATGGGATGTGGTCTCTGGTGTGGCCTTTATGGCTTCGCATGCTTTGAACTTATATGATCATGTGGTTCTTCAGGCGGATTACGAGTCGATCAAAGGGAAGCCGATTACTTTCCAAAGGCCAGCGGGTTTTAATGGCAACCCACTACATCTCTATGTAAAAGAAAGTAATGGTCAGGTATACGAGTTGATTTGGTCAGCAGATGATCGCCTCACGCTGAACAAAATGATTAATGAGGGTCAAAAAGAAGAAGTAGCGAGCCAGGACGTTGCTTGGAATTGGGAACCAGGTTTAGATACTCAGGTGGGAGTCAAAACCGAAGGGAAAAATCTGGCCTTTGAGATCTCGCAGGGACCTTCCAACGAGATTCATACCCACTTTCCTTTTATGGAGAAACTGGAGATTGAACATATTGCGATTCAAAGCGAGTCGTCGATGGAAATCATCACAAAGTAAAGAAAAAAGGAGCAATCCCCTAAGAGGGAGTCGCTCCTTTTTTCTTTATTTATCTAGTTCAATCAGTTTTTCATAACTTGCTTGTAGCTGCCGGGTAATGGGACCAGGTTTGCCATTGCCGATCGGTTGTCCGTCCACCTCAATGACAGGAGAAATTTCTACCGTCGTTCCTGTGATAAATACTTCATCTGCTTCCTTGACTTGCTCGATAAGTACGGCTTCTTCTTTGAGAGAAAGGTTTGCCTCTTTAATAATGTCGAGGGTGAGGGCTCTTGTAATACCGTGTAGAATGAGGTGGTTTGCAGGATGAGTATAGATGGTCCCATCTTTCACGATGAAAACATTGGATGCGCTCGCCTCTGTTAAACGACCATCACGATGCAGAATCGCTTCCTGACAACCCTTTTCTGTAGCTTCTTGCTTGGCTAGTACGGCTCCCAAGAGATTTAAGCTCTTAATATCACAGCGAAGCCAACGAATGTCTTCGGTTTGGATGACGCCAATGCCTTTCTCTAGGTTTGAGAGTGGACGAGGGGAAGGAATGGTATAAGCGACGATGAGTGGTCGCGCGTCTGGAGGAAAGGGATGCGAACGTGGTGCAATACCACGAGACATTTGCAGATAGACAATTCCCTCTAGTAAGTTATTCTTTTCGACTAATTGTTCAAGATATTGGTGTAACTGGTCTGGCTCATAAGGAAATGCTATGCGGATTTCACCGGCACTTTGTTTAAAACGCTCCAAATGCTCCTTTAAAAAAAAGGGACGGCCGTTATATACACGAATCACTTCGTAAACACCGTCTCCAAATTGATAGCCACGATCTTCAATATCGATGGGAGCGTCTTTTCTCTCTATCAATTGATCATTATATAAAATCATGTTACAACCTCCTAGAATAAAATAAATTGCTTTTGCTCCATTCTACACCAAAGTGAAGAAAAACGCTTGCTTGTATACCTAATTTCGTAACAATTTTTTTATTTTCATCATTTAGCTTACAGTATGGAAGCCTTGCCAATAACCCCTTGGATCGCTACATATTGTAGTGGTATAATAAGTTACATCAATATATAGCGATCCACAACCTGGAGATACCAACAAGAAGAGTGTATCGATCGCCAATCTATAGCTGAGTGGAGGAGAAGAGGATGAAGATCAACCGCTATTTTACACGAGCAGGGGAAGATCCATTCCAGTCGATTCGTTATGTATGGCGAGATTGTCGAATTACGAACCCAGATGGATCTGTGGTTTTCGAAATGCAGGGTGCTGAAGTGCCTGAGACGTGGAGCCAAGTGGCATCCGATATTATGGTCTCCAAGTACTTTCGTAAAGCGGGTGTGCCACAGGTTGATGAAAGCGGAGAGCTTCTAAGGGATGAAAATGGAAAGCAGATCACGGGTCCAGAAAGAAGTGCCAAGCAAGTGATTCATCGCTTGGCTGACTGCTGGCGAGAATGGGGACAACGCTATGGTTACTTCGATACAGAAGCGGATGGAGAAGCTTTTTATGATGAACTCGTGTACATGCTTCTTCATCAGATGGCGGCTCCTAACTCTCCGCAGTGGTTTAATACAGGTTTGGCTTCTGCCTACAATATAAAAGGAAAAGCGCAGGGCCACTACTACGTTGATCCCGAAACAGAAGAATTGCGGCAAGGTGATGATGCGTATACACGCCCACAACCTCATGCATGCTTTATTCAGTCGATTGAAGATGATCTCGTCAATGAGGGTGGCATCATGGACTTATGGGTAAGAGAAGCGCGTCTTTTTAAATATGGAAGCGGGACGGGAACCAACTTCTCTAACATCCGTGGAAAAGGAGAGAAGTTGTCTGGTGGCGGCACTTCCTCGGGATTGCTCTCGTTCTTAAAAATTGGTGATCGGGCCGCAGGCGCTATTAAGTCTGGTGGAACGACGCGAAGAGCGGCCAAGATGGTGACGTTAGACTTGGATCATCCCGATGTAGAGGAGTTTATTCAATGGAAAGCGAAGGAAGAGAAAAAAGCGCGTGTGTTAATCGAAGCTGGCTTTGATCCTTCCTTCAATGGGGAGGCATATGAAACGGTCTCTGGACAAAACTCCAATAACTCGGTTCGTATCCCTCATTCCTTTTTTGAGACGTTGCAGGCCGAAGGAGAATGGGAGTTAAAGAATCGAACGGATGGCAAAGTAAATAAGCGCTTACGTGCGCCAGATCTTTGGAAGCAAATTGGCGAAGCGGCATGGGAGTGTGCGGATCCAGGAGTACAGTACGATGGCACCATTAATGAATGGCACACGAGTCCAGCAGGAATGGATGGCAAGCTCGGAGCAAGGCATAATCGGATTAATGCCTCTAACCCCTGCTCAGAGTATATGTTTATAGATAATACGGCCTGTAATCTTGCTTCCCTTAATCTGATTAAATTTTTTAATAAGAAGAACCGCTCTTTCCACTTAGAAGCGTTGCAACATGCGACTCGTTTGTGGACTGTGGTATTGGAGATCTCTGTCTTGATGGCGCAGTATCCTTCGCAAGAGATTGCGCAACGCTCCTATGAATACCAAACGCTGGGATTGGGATATGCCAATATTGGCACGGTGTTGATGGTCGCAGGAATTCCTTATGATTCCCAAGAGGCGGTAGCCATTACAGGAGCGGTAACTGCTTTGATGACGGGGACATCCTATAAAACTTCCGCTGAGATGGCGAAGGAGCTAGGTCCATACAAAGCATTTGCAACCAACCGCGAGTCGATGTTGCGTGTCATGCGTAACCATCGCCGGGCGGCGTATCATGCGGATGAAGCAGAATATGAAGAGTTAACCATTCAGCCAAAAGGGATCGATCCGTCTTACTGTCCAGCAGATTTATTGGCTGCAGCGCGGATGAGTTGGGATGAAGCCCTCGCATTAGGAGAGGAACATGGGTATCGCAATGCGCAAACCACCTTGCTTGCTCCTACAGGTACGATCGGACTTTTGATGGATTGTGACACAACAGGGGTTGAGCCCGACTTTGCCTTGGTCAAGTTTAAAAAGTTGGCAGGGGGTGGTTATTTTAAGATTGCGAACCAGTCTATCCGTCCTGCCTTAGTTAATCTCGGATATGAAGTGGAAGAGATTGAAGACATTTTGCGCTATGTTACGGGAACCCTCTCGTTGCAGGGAGCTCCTCATATTAATCGGGAAACATTGCAAGAAAAAGGGATGACGGAAGACGATTTGGCTAAAGTAGAAGAGATTTTGCCTTCGGTATTTGATCTGCCTTTTGCCTTCACGGTGTGGACATTGGGCGAAGAATGTATGGAGCGACTTGGGTTTGTAGCAGAAGAATATCGTGCGCCTGATTTCCAACTTCTACGAGCTTTGGGTTTTACGAAGCAACAAATAGAAGAAGCGAGTGAAGAAATTTGTGGTCGATTGACCACAGAGGGCGCTCCCCACCTTTCAACCGAGGACTATGCTGTTTTCGATACGGCCAACCCTTGTGGGAAACGGGGAAAACGCTATATCCATTATATGGGGCATTTGCGGATGATGGCGGCTGCACAACCGTTTTTGAGCGGGGCCATATCGAAGACCATTAATATGCCTCATCAATCGAGCGTGGAGGACATTTTGCACGCTTATGAAGAGGGGTGGAGATTGGGTTTGAAGGCGATTGCCCTCTATCGAGATGGATCCAAGAGCTCTCAACCACTCAATGCGAAAAGTGATGAGAGTGAGGAAGATAAGCAACCGGATGAAGAGCAAAAAGAGGAGATGGTTTCCTCAGCCTCCCTCACGGCAGTTACCAAACTACAAGAGGAAGTGGCTAAGGGGCATGTTCCCAGTATCCGTCGACGTTTGCCACGCAAGCGAGAAGGGTTTACACAGGAAGCACGGATCGCCGGTCAAAAAATATTTGTCCGAACGGGCGAATACGAAGATGGTTCTTTGGGTGAGATCTTTATTGATATGCATAAAGCAGGGAGTACCATGCGTGGGATGTTGGATGCCTTTGCCGTTGCTGTTTCCCTTGGCTTGCAATATGGTGTCCCTTTAGAGAAATATGTGGAAGCCATGACCTTTACGCGCTTTGAACCAGCCGGTACGGTGGATCATCCCAATGTGAAGATGGCCACTTCGGTCATTGATTATGTCTTCCGCATGATCGGAATGGAGTATCTAGAAAAGACCGACTTTGTGCAAGTTCCTCCCAGCTTAGAAGAATTGCGTTTGTACGCGCAGAAGCAACAGAAGGAGCAAGATTTCTCTTCTTTTCCTCCATCAGGGGCGCAGAGCGAGATGAATCGA
Organism: Mechercharimyces mesophilus; assembly: GCF_059818345.1. Classification (NCBI taxonomy): domain Bacteria; kingdom Bacillati; phylum Bacillota; class Bacilli; order Caryophanales; family Thermoactinomycetaceae; genus Mechercharimyces; species Mechercharimyces mesophilus. Next base: position 774,210 of record NZ_JCBAPH010000001.1, read on the forward strand.
GGATATCAAGAAGTAACAGGAACATCGGAAGAGACACGAAGAGAGAACTTAGAGGCCATTCGTGCCAGCAGTGGAGCTCCCTTATGTATTGACTGTGGGGGCATGACGAAGCGAAATGGATCTTGTTATGTCTGCCTGGATTGCGGAGCTACCACGGGCTGTTCTTGATGGAGGTTGAGCCGCTTAAAAAAAAGATGGATAGAAGGAAGACCGTGCCGAATACCCCTCGGGCGGTCTTCTTTTCAAAAGTATTATCCAATGGCTGTCTGCCAAAGCGTTTGCGTAATGAGTTCATGTCCCTGTAAGTTTGGATGAATGGGATTTCCACCCACAAGACGGATGCCGGTGAGCTCTCCGCCTTTGTAACCGGAGATGAGTTCGGGTTGATGTCCACTATAAAGGCAGTATAAGTCAATGACTCCGATATTCCAACAAGAAGCAGTAGACTGAATGATGTTATTAAATACATTGATCCAATGGATGGCGAGGGGAGAGAGTGGAAAAGGATTATACAAATTCATGATATAGACCGGAGCGGGAGTCAGCCTGCGGATGCATTGGAAGATCCCGTTTAAATTTAGAGCGAAGCGTTCGCTTGCTTGCTGAAAGGCAACAGGGTTTTGGAGGAAGGAAGCTTTGAGATAAGCATATAACAAGTCATTTCCACCGATGGTGAGCGTGATAAGATCGGCTTCACAAATAGCACAGCGGATGGGATTAGAACTTCGGATCCGTCGGTATAATGCGCCACTAGAAATCCCTCCCTTGCTGTAATTAAACAGACAGGTATGGGGGTAGATACATAGGAGACGTTCCGTAAATAGATCGACAAATCCTCGCCTCATGGGTGCGGAATACCCTGCAGTGATCGAATCCCCTAGAGCGGTATAGTAAAAGGAGGACATATCACTCCCTCCTATCATCAATTTTGTTTTCTATATAATATGGAAATTGATGAAGGAGTGAGACGGCGAAGCCACCTCATTTTCCACATTTGGTATAATAGAGAGCAATGAATGGCGGTTGGGGATGAAAAGGCAAAGGAAGTGAAATGTGTGGCAATCTATGCGATAAGTGATTTGCATTTATCTTTTAATAAACCCGTTGATCTCTATCACATTCAAGCCGAGAAAGATATTGAGAAGCCGATGGATGTTTTCGGCTGGGAGTATCATTACGATCAGATACGGGACCACTGGCTGGAGCGAGTGGCGGAAGAAGATACGGTTTTGATACCAGGTGATATTAGCTGGGCAATGAAAATGGAACAAGCCATTCACGATTTTAACTGGATTAATCAACTTCCCGGAAAAAAGGTGTGTTCACCTGGGAACCATTGTTATTATGTGCAGAGTAAGTCCAAGGTGCGTCGCGCGTTGCCGGAAAGAATGACTTGGCTGGATGGAGATTATACGGTAGTGGAAGAAAAAGTGGTCGTAGCCACGCGAGGATGGAATCTGCCAGGTGATCGCTTCTGGGAAGAAGAACGCGATCGGCGTATTTATGATCGGCAAGTGGGTCGCTTAAGAATGGCATTAGAGCAAGCGGCTAAAGAAGAGCCTGACCGAGAACGAATCGCCATGCTCCACTATCCACCCGTGAACAAGTATTCACAGGAGTCCAGCTTCATGGATACGATGAAAGAATTTGGGGTTAAAACGTGTATTTATGGACATTTACATGGTACTTCTACAAAAGAAGGTATTCAGGGAGAAGTAGAAGGCATTCAACTCTATCTGGTTTCATGTGACTCTCTCAACTTTCGCCCCATAAAATTGGAATGATAACGAGAAAACCCGATCACTTTAAGTGATCGGGTTTTGCATTAGTTTAAGCGTAATGAGAGCTGGTTCGTAAGGGTTTGGACCAATGTTCCTTTTTGCAGGAGTGCGACCACCTTCTCTACATCGCGATGCCCTTCACGATCGGTTGTAAGTGGATCGACTTGCTCTCGTAACAGCTGATAAGCGACACGCGTACCCACTCCCAGCTGAAGTTGTGATTGAAACTCAAGAGCTTGTCCCGCACATACATACTCGACAGCTAAAATATGATAGAGGTTATCAATCACCTGTAATAGTTTGCGCGAAGAGATGGAGCCCATGCTCACATGGTCTTCTTGGTTAGCAGAGGAGGGAATGGAGTCGACAGATGCGGGGTGGCATAAGGTTTTATTTTCTGAAACCAAGGAAGCGGCTAAGTATTGTAAAATCATATAACCAGAATGGAGACCGCCATTCTTAGTGAGAAAAGCAGGGAGGCCACTTAATTGAGGATTGACGAGTCGCTCTGTACGCCGTTCTGAGATATTTCCTATTTCAGAGAGTGCGATCGCAAGAAAATCGGCGGCGAGTGCGATCGGTTGACCATGAAAGTTGCCACCTGAGATGAATTCTCCTTCATCCGAAAAGATAAGTGGATTATCCGTCGCGGCATTTAGTTCGCGAGCAATGATTTCGTCCACATACCGATACGTATCTTTTGTAGCGCCATGTACTTGAGGAATACAGCGTAGGCTATAGGCATCTTGTACACGTTTTTCTCCAGGTAAGGTCGTATGTTTGCTTTTCTGGAGTAATTGCAGTAGATTTTCTGCTGTGATGATTTGTCCCTGTTGTCCACGAGCGTGATGCAAGAGTGGATGGTAAGCATGAGGAATGCCAGCTAAGGCTTCGACCGTTAAGCTAGAGATCACATCTGCAGAGAGAAGGAGGTTTTTCGCTTGGATGAGTGCGATAGCTGTCAAGCTGGTCATCATTTGTGTTCCATTTATAAGTGCTAAACCTTCTTTTGCTTCTAATTGAATGGGAGTAAGGCCCGCTTTTTGCAAGGCTTGTCGCCCTTCCATACGCTGTCCCTGATACTCTACTTCTCCTAGACCTAACATAGGGAGCGTCATATGGGCGAGAGGAGCTAAGTCACCACTAGCACCCAAAGATCCTTTTTCGGGGATAATAGGATGAATACGGTGTTCCAAGAAATGAAGCAACAACTGTACAGTTTGCGGGCGTACTCCTGAATAGCCTTTGGTAAGTGCATTGGCTCGCAATAGCATGATCCCACGTACAGCTTCGGTTGATAGAGGGGAGCCAACTCCGCACGCATGGCTTCTAATTAGATTAAGTTGCAATTCGGCGGATTGGTCCTGATCAATCAAGACATCGCTAAACTTACCAAATCCAGTGGTAATACCGTAGACGGTATCTCCATCCGTAACCAAGCGCTCTACTTCGTTTCGTGACTGAACCATTCTTTCTATCGCTTCAGGGGATAATGTTACCGATCGATGGTGATAAACGACTTGTTGAAATTCATCTAGCGTAAGGTGATTCCCATCTAATATGAATGGTTGCATGATTACTTTCCTCCATTATCAAAGTAAAGCGAATGAAAGGAGGGGATTGGCCTTAGCCGATCCCCTCCTTTCATCTTTAGTCAGACGATTTGACTCACTATTGATTCTTCAAGTCTATTTTATCATATTTTTATTTTTGCCGAACTGTCCAGTCGCTATTCTAGAAAATTCATATGATATATAAATAGGATTGAAGGAGGGAAGAGTGATGAATAAAGGGAGAAGAAGGAATCTAGTGAAAGATAAGAATATAAAGAATGGAAGAAAGCACTGGGGAGGGAAAAATCTCAATTTTGTTCCTCATCCGCGACGAGAAGGGGTTACCTCATTGCAATTAGGACCGAAGCACCCTGGTGTTGTCAGCCAAGCGATTCCTGGTCCGTTTGAAGAGGGTCGGAAATACTATTTGCGATTTCGTATATTTAATATGAATCCGAAGAAGGTGATTCCCTATCTTTATGCTCAAGTCGCTTTTTTAGATGAGAACCATCATCCGATTACCACTACGGAAGCGCAAATCTCTCCGAATAAACAACCACAAGACAAATTTAATCGTTTTTACGTGGTTGTTTCTCCTCCACCATCGAATGCTCGACACGTAGCTGTTGTTTTTTCTGTGGTAAGAGGCAGTATCATACTGGAAAATATTAGACTGAAAGCAGAATAGGGTTCTTCTAAGAGAATACGATGATGTTATGCGCTTCTGAAATGAGAGTAGAGAGTGGATATTCTCTTGTACTTCAAAAATAAAAGGTGCCTCCTAGAGGCACCTTTTGGCTACTATGTATGTGTGAAATAAACAAAAAAAAGCCCCCGTGATGGGAGGATAGTAATCCTTACCAGTAACGATTATCTAATTGTTGTTTAATCCAATATTGTGAGCAACACTCATTCAGGCCAGATTCCGTTTCTTTTTCGATGCGGTTTCCACACTCTGGACAAGTATTCGTATGATTTTTCACTTCATTTTGCTTATTCATATCGTAACCCTCCGTTTGTTGGTGTAACTTCAGTATACTATAACAGATGTGGATTTGTAAATACTGTTTTAATACAGAGGTGAAAAATAGGCGTCCACTCGGGTTCATCAATGAGTCGGGATAAATCGATCATTCTTCCATTTTCAGTATACAGTCTATAAACATGGGGAGTGGGAACAGATGAAGGATGGACCAATGAGGTCGTTTGAGAACGGACTGGATTAGTTATAGAGAGTGTGGTCACGGTATTGTGACAATCTTCGCTTCGAATTTGTATAGCGAAATATGATAAAATAAGAGTATATTGACCAAGTAGAGGAGGGGATTTAATGCGTCGTTGGTGGCTAGGACTTGCTGTAGTAATACTGCTGGCAGGGGGCGTGATCGGGTGTGCCAGTGAGGATCACGAAGCAAATGGAAAAGATTACTCTTACCAAAGTGAGAATGAATACACTTTCCCCGCGTTTGTAGAAGCATCACGCGTAACCTATGCGAAAGACGCTTATGCATTTGCTGCGGATCATCCAGAAGAACTCTCTTACATTCCGTGTTACTGTCAATGTGGTCGAATTGATCATCAGAGTGTGCGTGATTGTTTCATCAAGGATCATGCTGAAGAGGGTGTTTCGTTCAATGAGCATGGGGCAGGTTGTGACATTTGTGTCAATATCGCTCTGGAAACAAAAGTGGGTCTAGAAGAGGGAAAGGCATTGCAGCAAATTCGACAAGAAGTGGATAATACGATTGGTGTAGATAAAGAACCGACCAACACCCCATACCCTCCTGAAAACCTATAAGTTTGGGTTGCTGTTACGGCGAGCCAGTTTATAAGAGCGGGTTGTGGTAAAATAAATGTTCCTTGATCGGGAACAGAGGTTGAATGATAGGGAGGGTCTTTGTATGCCGACACCAAGTATGGAAGATTATATAGAAAATATTTATAAGTTAATCGATCAAAAAGGGTACGCGCGGGTATCGGATATTGCAGAAGCCTTATCCGTTCACCCATCATCCGTTACCAAGATGGTACAGAAATTGGACGGGAAAGAATACTTAGTGTATGAGAAATATCGAGGATTGGTTTTAACTCCTAAGGGAGAGAAGTTCGGAAAACGCTTACTTGATCGGCATCGCTTACTGGAAGAATTCCTGCGTGTGATCGGGGTGAAAGAGGAGTTGGTTTATGACGATGTGGAAGGCATTGAGCACCACCTAAGTTGGGATTCCATTATGTGTATTGAACTCCTCGTCGAATACTTCCAACAAAACCCTGAGAGAATTGCGGAATTTCAATCGTTTAAAGAGAAGTATGATGCGCTCAATCGTTAAGGAAAGAAAAGCTCAGGAAAAATAGACAGCCGGGCAAAAGAAGGATATTGTCCGGCTGTCAAGAAGTTAGAAACACTTTAATAGTCTTAATAATAAGATAATAAAGCATGGCTTCTTCGTCTTATATCTTGTATGCCATGGATCGGGGCAACGAAGGGGTGAAGCAGGGTGAAAGCAGATGCGGTTTTTGAAGGTGGAGGGATAAAGGGCATTGGATTAGTGGGAGCACTCAGCGTAGCAGAAAAGATGGGTGTGCGATTTCAGCGTTTAGCAGGAACTTCCGTTGGAGCTATTTTGGCGTCGTTGTATGCAGCGGGCTACTCGAGTGAAGATATCTATACTATCTTGCTGGAGAAGGATTTTAAAGAATTGACGCCCAAGTCTTGGTATCACCATATACCTGGTGTAATGGCGATACGTCTATGGTTACGACAAGGTTTATACAATGGTGATGACTTGGAAGAATGGGTAGGTGGGCTCTTAGCAAAGAAAGGAGTCTATACCTTTAATGATATTAAGAATTGCCAATTATCCATCATCGCTTCTGATATTAGTCGCGGGTCGCTCTTGGTGCTACCAGATGAATTGGGTGAGTACGGCTGTCCGCGCGATTGTTTGACAGTGGCAAGAGCCGTCAGGATGAGTACCAGTATTCCTTATTTTTTCGACCCCGTAACCTTTATGCATGAGCCATCGCAATCGATTAGTTATATTGTGGACGGCGGTGTCTTAAGCAATTTTCCTGTATGGTTATATGATCAAGCGGAGCCAAGATGGCCAACGATTGGTTTTCGCTTAATTACTGATTCATTTGGAGAACCGCATCAAATCAAAGGTCCTCTGTCATTGTTTCGTGCTTTATTTTCGACCATGATGGATGCACATGATAATCGTGCGATTAAAGAACTGGATAAATTGCGTTCTATCCTTGTTCCAACCTTGGGATATAGAACGGACGATTTCGACATTGATCGAAAGGGAAGGGAACGCCTTTTTCAAGCGGGTGTGGAAGCTGCTGAAGCTTTTTTCTCTGACTTTTCTTTTCAGACCTATCTTGCAGTTCGTGGTAAAAAGATACAGCCGTCGTACCGGGTCGGGGTGAAAAAGCGGGGGCGCTTGGTTAACGAGGGGAAGGAGTTAAAACAAGACGATATTTAGAAGATGCTGGTTCGCGTCAAAAAAGCCATGAAAGAGATCTTGGACCAATTGCAGGAGTTAATATGATCGAGGTTACGAAGAATGAGCGCAGTAATAAATATAACGCAGCCTACCTATTACACGACAGGAAACTTTGATTAAGGGTGAATCCTTTACGAAATTGTATCAAGTGAAGAGGCGCGAACTCAGTGGAAAGCTATCGCTTAATCAGGCAGGGATGCTATAAAGATCCTGCCGTTTTTTCATTTCAAGACCTATTACCTTTGTTCAAACCCGGATGAAAGAGACCTCGATGTCCTCCAATTTAAACCGCGAAAAGTTGGCAAAGTTCATTTGCTATGATCCGGATACCGTCACGCGAATGATGAACTATCTTCGAAAGGGTCATCATGATGCAGCGTCCTTTGATGAAAGATCGATTGTATATGGGTTGCGTTAGCGTATCGGTATGAGAAGGATATTTGTTGGCTCAGTACCCATGCCTAATAGAGATGATGGTTTGTAGCGCCTACACCGTCTTTTGGATGACGACGTATAACTAGGATGAGGAACTGACTACGGAGTTTATCTGAAAGGAGACAGACAAAGTGAAAGGGTCTAGGTCGCTTGTCTTCGAACAGCGAGGTGGGAAGGCGAAATATTGTTATCGAGCAGATGGAGTAGGATGTCAGTTTTATATTAATCGTGATCACGTGGCATTGGATTTTCTTGATATCGAACAGGATGCGCCACCTCTTGCTTTACGGTTTATCGACGTGAATCCGGATGGGGAGATCGATATCGATTCCCAAGCAAGCCGAGTCATTTATAAGGAGGTATGGAGCGGAATCGACCTCGTTTTCTCCGGCAATGAGAAGCAACTGAAATACGATATTATCGTCCATCCAGGAGCCTGTATCAAGGACATTCGATTACGATATGAAGGCGGAGACAAAGTGAGAGTAAATGAACAGGGAGACTTGTTTGTGCATACGTCACACGGAGTTCTCCGAGAGGGAAAGCCGGTTAGTTTTCAATGGACAGCGGAGAGAAAGAAGACGATCGTGACGGAGTTCTGTCTGTATCCTGATGGATCCATCGGATTTGCGGTGAAGGGGCCATCATATGATCCAGCGGAGGTGCTCATTATTGATCCAATCGTCTTCTACTCTACCTACTTAGGTGGAAATAATACAGATGTCGGAATTGGTATTGCGGTGGATGAGGGGCGTAATGCATATGTAACGGGGCAGACATTGTCTACTAACTTTCCCATTACATCGGGCGCGTTTCAGACAACGAATGCGGGTAATGTGGATGTATTTATTAGCAAATTGAATGCGATGGGTAGCTCACTTCTCTACTCAACGTTCATTGGTGGAAGTAACCTCGATGTTGGGGTAGCCATTGCATTGGATACCTTGAATAATGCCTACGTGACGGGTGTTAGCGCTTCCACTAATTATCCAGTCACATCTGGGTCTTTTCAAACGATGTTACCCTCTACACTGAGTGCTTTCGTCACCAAAGTGAATGCCGCAGGATCTTCGTTAGTTTATTCAACCTACCTAGGTGGCATGACCGGAAATTCTTTTGGGGCCAGTATCGTGTCGGATGGCAGTTTTAATGCATATGTCACTGGTTCTACAACAGCAAATAACTTCCCAACAACCCCTGGCGCCTTTCAAACTCTATTTGGCGGTGGAACAGACACTTTCGTGACAAAGTTCAATACTCTGGGAACGTCGCTGGCGTATTCGACTTTCCTAGGAGGGAGTAGCGTTGATGGGGGAAGAGGCATTGCAGTGGATGATGTAGGAAATGCTTATGTCACAGGAGAAACAGAATCTGCTGATTTCCCCGTGACTTCGGGCGCCTTTCAGACCGTATTTGCCGGTGGTACTTATGTCTTTATCACAAAATTAAACGTTCTAGGTTCATCACCCGTGTATTCGACCTTTCTGGGTGGAAATAACGATGAAAGAGGAAGTGCGATTGATTTGGATGGGGCCAATAATGCTTATGTCACAGGGGGAACGAATTCGACTAACTTCCCTATAACCAATAATGCGTTTCAGACGTTGGTGTCTGGGAACGATGCTTTTGTTACTAAATTAAATGTTGGTGGGAGCGCTTTGGTGTACTCTACTTATTTAGGTGGCAATGCTTTTGATAGAGGATTTGGTATAGCAGTGGATGCATTTGGAGCGGCTTGGGTGACGGGGGAAACGTTTTCGATCAATTTTCCTGTGACCTCCGACGCTTTCCAGGACAGCTTGGCGGGTGTCAATGATGTTTTTGTCACGCAGGTGAGTTTTTCTGGTCAAGGGTTGTCGTTCTCTTCTTATCTTGGAGGGACGTTAAGGGACCAAGGATTCGATGTGACGGTTGATGATATCGGATCTGCATATTTTACGGGTAATACCGCGTCAACGAATTTTCCTGTTACATTTGCTGCATTTCAGTCTCAAAATGCTGGTCCTGATGATGCCTTCGTCACCAAAGTTGGTACCCTTACTTCCCTAGGCGTCACGGGACCAACGGGCGCAACAGGTCCTGCGGGAGCAACCGGCGCGCTGGGTCCACGAGGACCAAGAGGAAGACGTGGACCACGGGGTCCAAGAGGTTCGCGCGGCGCAGGTGGCGAAGGAGAAATAGATTTTTAGTATTAGCCATGAGAAAGTATACGTGCATTCATTAGCATCATTCTTAATGAATGCCTTCTTTATTACGGACTTACCTTTTACTAACGAAAGATAAAATACCTTTATTTACCGATAAAAATATCGGGTATTCTACAGTCTTTTCATTGACACACACAAAAGAACGTGATATATTCTGTTTGTAGATATGTTTAAGTTCATCTAATTAAATGAGTGTATCGCTTCAAAATCACAATAAAAAGAGGGACAAAGTGACCCCATATAAAAGTGGAGAGGCTGTATCTGTCCAGGAAATGAGGTGTAGGAAGTGGAGGTCAACCCATTCGAGGGAACCATGTAGTAAGGAAACCAGACAAGCTCTTTTATTTGAATAAAACCCCAGGGATAGATCTGGTTAAGCAATTAACTGGGATACACAGGGCTGCGCAATAGGTAGATAAGTTCAAACGAATCTATATAAGGGAGGTGTCTCTATGGCTCAATATAGTATTGATTTAAACGATGGGAAAACAATTACCAAGTTCTTTACTGCACTGGGAGATCCCATTCGTTTGGAAATAACCTATGTTCTGGGAGAGGAAGGGAAATTAAATGTAGGGGAACTAACCAAACACTTCGATATAAGTAGACCTTCGATTTCCCACCACCTTAAAATTCTTAAAGAGGCTTCGATTATTAACAACCAGAAGGTAGGGCAAGAGGTCTACTACTGGTTAGATCGTAAGGTCTTATCGTCAAATCTTCGCTTGCTTTCTGAGGTTTTAGGTTCACGATGCGAAGAATAATGAACACAAAATAATAGGAGGTTTTAAAAAATGAAATCAGCTTTTGTCAATAAACAAAAACAGTTAATCGTGGGAGAAAGACCGAAACCAACCCCTAAGTCACATGAATTATTAGTAAAAGTACACTTTTCAAGTGTGAATCCATCCGACTGGAAGATGCAAGAGAGATTTGCGAAATACGGCCTTTCTTATCATGCGGGGGCAGATTTTAGTGGTGTCATTGAAGGAGTAGGGGATAAAGTAACCAAATTTAAGAAAGGGGATGCTGTATTTGCCCATAAGGGACCCGGAGGAGGAGCGGCCAGTGAATACCTTACCGTTCATGAAAATCAGGTGGTTCGTAAACCCGATTCGGTTTCATTGGAAGAAGCCGCTGGTGTTCCTACAGCTGGCATTACAGCGTGGCACGGTTTAGTCACTTACGGGAAAGTGAAAGCAGGACAAAAGGTCCTCATCATTGGCGCATCAGGAGGTGTAGGCGCCTATGCAGTCCAAATAGCAAAAGCTCTAGGAGCCAAGGTGACTGGGGTAAGCGGAGGCGATAGTCTGGAACTAGTAAAAGAATTAGGGGCGGATCGTGCCATTGATTATACCAAAAATCGTGTTGTCAAAGATCGCTCTCTGTATGGCCAGTTTGACCTCGTTCTAGATTTGGTGTCCGTTGAACACTATAAGGATTTCTTCCCTCTCCTTAAAAAAAGAGGCCAGTATGTTACTTCTGTTACGACATTCCGTAATTTCATGGGGAAACTAAAAGGAAAGCTTTCCTTTGGTAGTAAAAAAGCAACGGTTATTTTAATTCCTACTCGTGGGTTGAAACAATTGAATGAAATCAGCAAATTAATGGCTAAAGGAAAAGTTACGACACCGATCCATCGTGTCGTTCCCCTTGATGACATAACCGAAGCCTATGAAATAAGTAAGTCGGGTCGAGCCAGTGGAAAAATTATTATTAACGTCCATTAAAATAAGGAAGGTAGGTGAAATCTGCTATGGACGAATAACATCCTAGAATAGGGTTACGTAGAGGTGTATAAGCTCGATTCTAGGATGTGGTCTGATAGCAGAGAAAACATGCTATACAATAGGAAATTAGGAAAATCAGAGCTGGAGATTTCTCCACTAGGTCTAGGATGTTGGCAATTTAGCAAAGGGAAGGGTTTATCCGGAAAGTTCTGGTCACCCTTAGAAGACAGCGAAATTGCGGAGATTATTCAAACCTCTCTGGCAGGAGGGATAAACTGGTTTGACACAGCTGAAGCATATGGAGGAGGCGAATCGGAGAAAACACTTGCACGTATTTTAAACAAATTGGATGTGCCAGACAGTCAAGCGTTCATTGCGACCAAATGGTGGCCAGCTTATCGTCGTGCTTCTTCCATCACGCAAACCATTGGTCAACGCAAAGCGAATCTTGATTCTAGAACCATTCATTTGTATCAGATTCATCAACCCAATTCTCTATCCCCCATAAAAGAGCAGATGCAGGCCATGGCAGAACTGGTTCAAGAAGGGGAGATTGTAACGGTAGGGGTTAGTAACTTTAGTGCCACGCAGATGCGCGAAGCGCACGAAGAGTTAGCAAAGGTTGGAATTCCTCTGGTGTCAAACCAAGTGAAATATAATTTATTGGATCGAAGGGTGGAGGAAAGCAAGATTATCGAGACAGCAAAGGAATTAGGGATGACGATTATTGCTTACTCTCCTTTAGAGCAAGGGCTATTAACAGGGAAGTTTCACCATAACCCAGAACAGATAAAAAAGATGTCGATCGCACGTCGTCTTACCAGTCGAAAGAAACACAAAAATTTAGCTCAGTCACAACCTTTAATTAATACGATGGAACGAATTGCAGACAAGTATCAGGTCTCAGCGACCCAAGTTGCTTTGAATTGGCTAATCACATTCCATGGAGATACCGTCGTAGCGATTCCCGGGGCAACAAAAGTTCAACATGCTAAAGATAACATTGCTTCCCTTTCCTTCCGGTTGAATGAAGACGAATTAGAAGAAATTGATCGAGTTTCAAGACAAGTAGTCAGCTTATAAGTGAATGAACCTCCCCCACCTCTGCTAAGAGGTGGGGGATTCACTATAGGCCGTTCTTTCAGTCGCTGGGTAGCTCCTAGCGAGTGATTGGATCGATTCCAAGCTTCTAGTAAGATGTTCCAGGAAGCGTTCCTGCTTCTATTAAAGCAACGTCCGTCCGCACCTCCTATAGGCAAACGAATAGAATGAGGATAGAAAGTCCCATATGGAACGGAAACAAAGGAGGAAGAGGAACGTGGGTGAAAATGTCGCCCGTGCACTTCTGTTTGTCCCTCGAGAGGGCAGAAGTGAAGTGGATGGGTATCACGCAAACGGAGAAGGTTGTGCATTTACCTTTTTTCATGATCGCGTGGAGTTTTGCTTTGCAGAGTCTATAAAGGGCGAGGAGGGAGTCAAGCTTGCTCTGCGCTTTGTCGATGTGAATCCAGGAGTAGAAATACTGATGGATGGAGATCGTCAGCTTACGTATAAAGGGATTTGGAGCGGAATTGACCTGATCTTCTCTGGAAATGAGGAGCACTTAAAGTATGATGCGATCGTCCATCCTGGGGCGTGTATCGAGGATATTCGCTTGCGCTATGAGGGCGGTCAGGCTGTCAGTCTGGATGCGAGCGGAGACTTGTTTGTTCATACACGACAAGGTGTACTCCGTGAAGGAAAGCCGGTGAGCTTTCAATGGATGGAAGAAGAGAGAAGAGAAGTACCCACTCAATTCAAATGCCATGACGGTGGGTCTATTGGATTTGTCGTGGCCCCAGGAGAGTACGATCCTTCCCATGTGCTTGTGATTGATCCCGTGGCTTTTTATTCCACATTTCTCGGAGGCTCCAATGTGGATTTTGGGAATGGTATTGCGGTGGATGCGGAGAGAAGTGCCTATGTAACGGGTGAGACGCTATCGAATAACTTTCCGGTGACTTCAGGGGCCTTTCAGACGGTCAACGCCGGAGGATGTGATGTTTTCATCAGTAAGTTTAATGAGGCAGGCTCTTCGCTTCTATACTCGACTCTATTGGGAGGAAGCGCCACCGATGTCGGAAATGGTATTGCGATAGATGAAGCCAATCAGGCTTATGTGACGGGTGAGACAGGTTCAACAGACTTTCCCGTGACCTCGGGTGCTTTTCAGACAATCAATCCAGGGAATTCTCAAGCTTTTTTGACAAAGGTGAATGTGAGTGGGACTTCCCTCATCTACTCCACTTATCTGGGTGGAAATATAGGAGATACTTCCGGTCTGGGGATCGCATTGGATGGGGTAGGGAGTGTGTATGTGACGGGACAGACGGTATCCTCAAATTTTCCTGTTACCAGTAATGCATTTCAAACGACAGGGGGAGGGGTTAGACCAGATGCGTTTGTAACCAAATTAAATGCTACGGGCTCTTCCCTCGTGTATTCTTCTTATTTGGGTGGGAGTGGTGGAGATGTTGGGAATGGAATCGTCGTCGATGGTAGCAATCTGGCCTACGTGACGGGAGGAACGGATTCCACTGACTTCCCAACCACTGCCGGAGCCTTCCAAATGATTCTCGCTGGGGGGACTGATGCCTTTGTCAGTAAATTGAATGCTATGGGAACATCTCTCGTGTTTTCCACCTACTTGGGTGGGAGTGAAGAAGATGTAGGGGCAGGCATCGATCTTGATGGAAGAAGATTTGTCTATGTGGCAGGGAGAACTTTTTCTGGAGATTTTCCCATAACCAATAATGCTTTTCAAACACTTCTTAGTCTATCTCAAATATTTGTAACGAAACTGAATCCGCTGGGGAATGCCTTGATTTATTCTACATTCTTAGGAGGATCACAAGGTAATTTTGGCTCGGGCATAGCGGTCGATTCATTCGGCATGGCTTGGGTAGCAGGAAGCACCGCCTCTACTAATTTTCCTGTTACTTCAGATGCTTTTCAAGATTCACTGGGGGGAAGTGCTGATGCCATTATTGCTCAATTGAGCTACTCGGGGCAAGGAGTTTCCTTTTCTTCTTATCTAGGGGGGAGCGGTCTAGATGTTGCTAATGCGATAGCGGTTGATGGAGAAGAGAATGCTTATATGACAGGTTTCACAAGCTCCAATAATTTTCCTGTGACCTTTGGCGCGTTTCAGACGGAACGTGCGGGAAACGATGATGTTTTTGTGATAAAGGCGGGAGAACCTACGTCGGTTGGTGCCACCGGACCTACCGGTCCCACTGGAGCTACTGGACCAACTGGAGCTACCGGTGAGCAAGGTCCAGAAGGACCGAGAGGACGGCGGGGACTAAGAGGACTGCGTGGTCTAGGAGGGATGAGTGGGGGTGATTAGCGTCTTGCTCCTTCAATAATAGAAGGGGAATGAGAACGTAAATCAGATGCAAAACAATAGAATGAGGGTGTGGAAATCCCCGATGGAGCGGAAAGAAGGAGGAAGAGGAACGTGAATAAGAATGCCACCCGCGCGCTTCTGTTCGTACCCCGAGAAAGCAGGAATGAAGGGGATGGGTACCGTGCAGACAGAAAAGATTGCGCGTTTACCTTTACCCATGATGGTGTAGAGTTTTGTTTTAGTGTGGCTGGAGAGGGAAAAGAGGACGTCAAGCTTGCTCTGAGATTTGTCGATGCGCATGCAGATGTAGACATACAGTTGGGCGAAGAGGGTCAGCTTACTTATAAAGGGGTCTGGAGCGGGATTGACCTAATCTTCTATGGAAATGAGGAACAGATAAAGTATGATGTGATTGTCCACCCTGGTGCGTGTATCGAAGATATACGCCTGCGTTATGAAGGGGGGGAGGCGGTCAGGCTGGATGCAAGTGGAGACTTGTTTGTTCATACACGACAAGGCATACTCCGTGAAGGAAAACCGGAGAGCTTTCAATGGCTAGAAGACGAGATAAGAGAAGTTCCCACCCAATTTCAACACCTTCCCGATGGCTCTATCGGATTTATTGTCGGGCAAAGAGCGTACAATCCTTCCCATTTGCTTGTGATAGACCCTGTGGTTTTTTATTCCACCTTTCTGGGTGGTTCTGATACGGATGTTGGAAATGGGATTGCGGTGGATACGGGAAATCATGCTTATGTGACGGGTGCGACGGATTCCCCTGATTTCCCAGTGACACCAGGAGCTTTTCAGACGATGAATAGGTTAGTGGGTTTATTTGATGTATTTGTTAGTAAGTTTAGCAAGGCAGGTTCTACTCTTTTGTACTCTACTTATCTTGGTGGTTTTGGTGAAGATATTGGGTATGGCATTGCGGTAGATGAATCCAACCATGCTTATATTACGGGTGAAACCGATTCATTAAATTTTCCGGTCACCTCAGGAGCTTTTCAGATGAACAAACCGGGGGCTCTGGGTAGTATTCAAGCATTTGTAACGAAGGTGAATGAGAGTGGGAGCTCTCTCATCTACTCTACTTATCTGGGCGGAGTATCAGGTGATAGTGTAAGTAATAGTATAGCAGTGGACTCATCAGAGGGTGCTTATGTGACGGGAGGTACAGAATCGCAAAATTTCCCTGTTACATCCAATGCCTTTCAAACCTTATTTGGAGGTGGGGGTGGGGATGTGTTTGTTACCAAATTCAATGTACAGGGCACTTCTCTTCTCTATTCGACTTATTTAGGTGGCAGAGGAGACGACACAGGGAACGGGATCAAGGCAGATAAGCGCAATCGAGCTTACGTAACAGGAATGACGGCATCTACTAATTTCCCGATAACTTCCGGAGCCTTTCAGTCAATTTTCAAAGGGGAGGCAAATAATTTAGAAGATGCCTTTGTCACCAAATTGGGTGCTACGGGGTCAACTCTAGTGTACTCCACTTATTTGGGTGGAGTGAGTCTAGATGGCGGATTAGGCATTGATATCGATGGTGGGGGAAATGCCTATGTGACAGGAATCACAGAATCTAGTAATTTCCCTACAACCAGTAATGCTTTTCAAACCACCTTTGTGGGTGGTCGCTCCAGTATATTTGTCACGAAATTGAACCCTGCGGGGAGCACTTTAAAGTATTCTACCTACCTACATGGAAGAACAGGGGTTAGTGATGGGATCGGTATAGCGGTAGGTTCCTTTGGCATGGCATGGGTAATAGGATCGACCAATTCGACGAACTTCCCTGTTACTTCAGATGCTTTCCAAGATTCACTGAGGGGGGATTTTGACGTAACACTTACGCAGATGAGATTCTCTGGTTTAGGAATAGCCTTTTCTTCTTATTTAGGAGGAAGTAATAACGACGATGCAGGTGCGATCGCAGTGGATGGGGATGGAAGTGCCTATGCGACAGGGAGGACGAACTCCAATAATTTTCCGATTACCTTTGATGCGTTTCAGGATCAACGCACTGGAAACGATTCAGCTTTCGTTACAAAAGTAGGAGACCCGTCTTCGGTTCCTCTTCCGGGCCCTACGGGGAGAACAGGCCAGATGGGTGCTACGGGGATGCAAGGTGCAAGAGGGCCACGAGGACGGCGAGGACCGAGGGGCCGGCGGGGACCGCGGGGACCGCGTGGTGCGAGGGGTAGAGGGTTGGGCGGTTAGCAAAAAGAAAAAGCCGCAACGTAGCGACTGGGGTTGTGTTGGGGCTTTTTCTTTTTGATGCTTGTGCGCACTTCTTTCACAAATGCTTCCGGAAAGAGTCTTTTTTATTTCCGTCAATGACGCGGAAAGCACGTTTGCGTCGCTTGAGCCGCTTGCTGAGAGACATCTTTTTGTTTTTGTTTTTGTTTTTTTGCTTCGCTTGTGTTTTTTTCTTCACCACACGCGTAGAGGAGGGCTGGGCAAACCGCATCAGCCAACGAGGAGGTCGTTTGTAAAGGTAAAATCCCACCGCGATGAGCGCTACGATGATCCCCCCCATATAAGGGCGTGTGAGGATGAGATTGATAAGCCCGATGCCGACGAACAATAATATAAGGAGGCGTAAACCGGATTGACTGTTCATGATAAGCTCTTCCTCCTTGCTAATTGAATAGTACCAACTACTTACCCTGCATGATCCATTGTAGATGAAGACGACGCATGCGTGTGGATTACGTGATCCAGTTCGTGCATGCGTTGGAACGCAGCAATGGCTACCTCTGCTTGAGCCGCATCCGGTTCGCTGGTCGTTAGTTTTTGTAGCCACAATCCGGGGTAACCCAGATAGGTGAGAACGGGAATCTCACGGACGGCATTGGTTAGCTTTAAGACTTCAAAGGAAAGTCCAATGACAACAGGGAGTAAGAGTAAGCGGATACCGATGCGTTCCCAGACACTATCGTAGCCAAAAAAAGAATAAACCACGACACCGACGATAATGGATAAGATAATAAAGCTACTTCCACAACGATAATGGAGCCTAGATTGGGCAAGTACATTGGTTACTGTTAATTCTTTCCCAGCTTCATATGCATTAATCACTTTGTGCTCTGCTCCATGATATTGAAAGACGCGCTTGATGATGGGCGTACGTGCAATCAGCAGAAGATAGGTGAGCAGGAGGAGTGTTTTGATGCCACCCTCGATCAAGTTTTGTAAGATGATGTTGCTTACATATGCGTCGAAGAGGATACTAGCGAGAAAAGCAGGCAGAGCGGTAAATACGATCTTCCCGAAGATAAGGGAGAGGACTCCGACAAGTGCGACACCGAGAACCATTTCCAACTTAGAAGGATTTTCTGCACTCTCCTCACCAGGTTCCACATCATAACGCTCACTAGCGAACTGTAAGTGCTTGGACCCGGATGCACTAGCTGAAATCAAAGCGATATTTCCACGCAATATAGGTATCTTTTTAAGAAACTGCCATCGTTTTAAGCGTGAGCTCTCTTTTTTAGGAGTCTCGAATAGTTCAATTTCATCGTTTTTTCGCCGGATGGCGGTCACTTGCGCGCGATTTCCACCAAACATAACCCCTTCGATCACGGCTTGACCACCATAAAGAGTTGGTTTTTTCTCCAAGTTATGTGCCACTCCTTCTTCCAAACACTTGAATTTACCCTCATTCTATCATAGAGGGTGTGGTAGAGGGGAAATCCTTTACACGGCAAGTGGCACAATTTGTGATACAATAAACGATGGGGTACCACAGACGAGGGAAGATTGCGGGTTGGAGGGTTTCGGATGACGAAGGTATTGGTGATTCAAGGCCCCAACTTAAACTTATTGGGCAAGCGAGAACGTAAGCATTATGGTAGCATGACGATGGATGATCTTCATCAACGCCTTCATGCCGGCGCGGCAGAGTGGGGGATAACGGTTGATGCCTTCCAGTCCAACCATGAAGGAGATCTTATTGATCGGATTCAAACAGCGGATGATGAAGAGTACGATTATCTCATCATTAACCCAGGGGCCTTCACGCATTATAGCTATGCGATACGCGATGCGATTGCTGCTGTCTCTGTACCAGCGATTGAAGTGCATCTTTCTCATATTCATGCGCGAGAGCCCTTTCGCTCCGTATCGGTGATTGCGCCCGTTTGTCGTGGGCAAATTAGCGGATTCGGCTTTCGTAGTTATGAAATGGCCCTCTATCAGATTGCGACAGAAAAGAGTGAATGCATAGAGCCGAAGGAGGAATAGTGGATGGAACAACGAACACGCACGGAAGCCCTATTGCAAGTCATGAAAGAACAACAAGTGGAAGCCCTACTCATCAGCCATCCCATTAACCGCCAATACATATCGGGATTTACTGGTTCGGCGGGGCTAGTGTTGGTTTCACAAAAAGAACAACTCCTGATAACCGATTTCCGGTACGTTGCACAAGCGCAGGAGCAGTCCCCTCATCTCACTATGGTGAAACAGGAGCGCGACGCGCTGACGACTGTAGCTGAGGAATGCAAACGATTAGGAATTCACTCTCTCCACTTTGAACAGGATCATCTAACGTATCGTCAAGCGGAGACCTTGAAGGATGCCTTGGAAAAGACATCACTTGTTCCCTCCGATGGTAAGGTTGAATCCCTACGTAAACGAAAAGGTCCGGCGGAGCTGGAGTTGTTGCGAAAGGCAGCCAAAATTGCCGATGATGCCTTCGCTATTCTCATAAAAGAGGTTCGTTCTGGACAAACAGAACGTGAAGTAGAGATGCGATTGGAATTTTTGATGCGGGAGATGGGTGCGACCAGCTCCAGTTTCGATATGATTGTTGCCTCCGGCCATCGTTCTGCCCTTCCGCATGGAGTGGCTAGTGATAAAGTGATGGAGGAAGGCGACTTGGTAACCATTGACTTTGGAGCACTCTATCAGGGGTATTGCTCGGACATGACGCGCACGTTCATGTTGGGAGAACCGAATGAGAAACAACGAGAAATTTATGAAATCGTATTAGAGGCACAGGAGAAGGCAGTTAAAGCGATCGCTCCTGGTGTGAAGGCTTCAGACATCGATGATGTGGCAAGAAACCACATTGCCTCGCATGGCTATGGGGAATACTTTGGTCACAGTACAGGTCATGGACTGGGGATGGAAGTACATGAAGCGCCCGGGGTGTCGGCGCGAGGAAGTGAACAGCTTGCGCCAGGAATGGTGATTACCGTGGAGCCAGGTATATATTTACCGGACTTCGGGGGCGTACGTATTGAAGATGATGTGGTGGTTACCGAGCAAGGTTACGAAGTACTCACCCATACATCAAAAAAGTTAATGATCATTAAATAGCAGTCTATCACCGTTTTTAACTGAATAAGGAGGAAGTTAACATGATTTCAACCAACGATTTCCGTAGTGGTTTGACGATTGAACTGGAAGGGGAAGTATGGCAGGTCATCGACTTTCAACATGTGAAGCCAGGAAAAGGTTCTGCTTTTGTCCGTTCCAAATTGCGTAATCTACAAAAGGGTACGATTCAGGAAAAAACCTTCCGTGCAGGGGAGAAAGTTCCACGTGCTCATGTTGAGAGGCGTCAAATGCAGTATCTGTACGATAGTGGTGATGTGTTCACTTTTATGGATACGGAAACGTACGAGCAATTAGAGCTTCCACGTGAACAACTGGAATACGAATTGCAATTCCTGAAAGAGAATATGAATGTGAGCATTGTTACTTACAACGGCCTTACTCTCGGAATGGAACTCCCTAACACCGTGGAGTTGGAAGTGGTGGAAGCAGAACCTGGAATCAAGGGAGATACCGCTACGGGTGCGACGAAGGCAGTGAAACTAGAAACAGGTTACTCTGTTCAGGTGCCGCTGTTTATCAATGAAGGGGAACACCTCTTGATTGACACACGTAGTGGCGATTACATTTCCCGGGCCTAATTAAAAGCGAACCAAGTGGACTTTCTTGGTTAATAAATCCCTCCAACCATGCGTAGGACTTCTATCAAGAGGACAGATGAAGGTGATGTTCGTGCGCCTCCTGTCCCGAAAAGAAGGTCCCCATGACGGGGGATTTTTTATTCTTGTACGGAACGCATCTGTTGGAGAGGATGGGACCTGCTGTTATAGAAGCTTTTCTTTGCTTCTATTCACGGCCAAAAGAGGGAAAACAATTTAATCAAGAGTGCCGTAATCCCAGCCGCCATAAGAGGACCAACGGGGATTCCACGGAGGAACAAAATACCGATGATCGATCCGATCACCAGCCCGACAATCATCTGTGGGTCCCATCGTAAGAGATCCAACCCTTTTCCATTCATATAGGTGGCGATCGCACCTCCGATCAAGGCCAATACACCAGGCGGACTGGTGAAGACAGCCAGTACCTCTTTCATGGTGATTTTTCCGCTTGCGAATGGGACTAAGACAGATATGGTTAAAAATAATAACCCAAACTCCAATCCCCGCCTTTCTACTGCTGGAAAAAACCGCTCCAACTGAATGAGCTTAATAATTAAAAGTAAGCTGGCGGCTGTTGCAATGATAGGAGAGCGACCGAGCAAACCGATAACGATGAGAATGACCAAAATGAGCTCTGGTTTCATGTATGAACTCCTTGTCCCAAGGTGATTAGTACCACTGTATGTTGAGTGAAGGCTGAATAGTAGAGTTTGTCCTCCCATAGAGAAGAAAAGAACCCCCTTCTCTTTTGGAGAACGGGGTTGAAGAAAGTAATGCTGTTCACTCTCATGACTGCTGTAAATTCTATTTGCTTCCTGTATGATTAGGATGAATGACTGGGATGAAGGACAAAAATATAGAAATTTATAGGATAATTTTATTATTAGTGAAAATGGGAACGAGTGCAAACTTGTCAACTTCGAGACAATCTTCTATGTCTTTTTTTAATCCACGTTGCATTAACCGTTGTCCAGACTGACTAAAAGCAAGGATAGACAGCAGTTGGTGTTGACATTGACGATAACTATGAAGCAAGGCGCATCCCAAATCATCGATCGCAAGAGAAGGAATGAGTGTAGATAAGCGTTCCAAGATGCAACCAGCGGCTAACCCATCTTCAAAAGAGAAGGAACCACGTGTCCCTGCACATAAAATGGCGACATCCTTATGAATCCCCTTTACCTTTTCCGCACAGGCTGCCGCATTGATAAAGGAACCGATAAGAACTTTGCTACCACGGGTTGCCTTAATCAGGGCTCGTGTTCCATTGGTAGTAGTAAGAATAATCTCTTTTCCTTGGATGCGTGAGGAAGTATATTCTTCGGGAGAGTTACCGAAATCGAATCCATCTAAGCGGTTTCCGAAGCGTTCTCCTCCGAGAAGGGCCTCTTCATTCTTTTGTGCTAAGTTGCGTGCTTTTCCTACTGTATCGACAGGGATGATGGCTGCTGCACCATTGGCCATGGCTGTAACCATACTGGTGGAGGCGCGGAAGGCATCAATGACAATGACGGTTTTATTGACGAGATGGTCGCTTTGGATATCATCAACATGGGCTTCAATGGTTACATTCATGATTTTGTACTCCATAAGGAAAAAGTATCGGCACGTAGCCCTCTACGCAGTGCTTCCAAAGCAATGACTTCGTCTGAGGCAATATTTCCTAAGTTTACTTCAGGTCCTACGGTTTGAATGAGTGTAGCCTGCTGTTCTTTCAGTGGTGTTTCCCAGATAAGTTGCTTTCCATTGGTAGCACGCTGAATACTTTCAACATAGGAGGTATCGGTTTTGCCCCTTTCGTCAAAGGCTCCGATTCCTTTACCGGATTCACGTCCCTCGACAATCACCCACGTGGCACCATCTTTTCGATCTTGGTGATACACTTTGAGGAGCTCTTCGCACTCAATGAATGAACCACTTTCTTTTTTTCCGATCTCTGTGATGACACGTAAGCCACTGCTTACTGCTAGAGCAATGACTTGAGAACGTTCATCGCTAGAAAGCGATATGCCACCATCTGAGATCTCTACCCATTGAAAGCCGAGGTTTTTCAGGGTTTGGATATAAGAAGGCAGTAGTTGCATTTTGTATGCGACTTCGAAGAAGGTGCCACCGGGATAAAGAGCCACTTGATATTGCTGAGCTAGCTCCACTTTTTTTTGTAGAAGTGGGCGAGGGGTTAGAGCAGAGGTCCCAAAGCCTAGCTTAATAAAATCGATATAAGGAGATCCCAATTCGAGCACATCTTGAAAAGAGGTTATTCCGATTCCTTTATCAATCACCATCGTTATTCCATTTGAGCGGGGCTTACCAGATCGCTTACGAGTAGGATCAAGAAGGTTAGGCTCCCACTGTGGAAAAGATGTCGTCATATCATTCGCCTCCCTCATCACATCATAGGTATACCTATGCGCGAGGTAGCGTACATGTGCCTATAGTTAGAAAATGGATTTTATAATCAATAAGTAAAAAATATGGACGTATAGGCATCGTGGATAAAAGGCGCATAAAAGTGAGGCTTACGTTCCGCGGTTGAATGGATTCGAGTGCGGATGATCTTAAGAGTACAAAACGATTCTGAGAGAAGGGATAAACAATATGAAGCTAATAACAGAGCCATATAAAGAGCAGATTAAGCAGTGGCCGTCAACAGGTCGCCATATCTTAGCACAGTACGATGAAGAAGCCATTGTGGTGTATCAGGCGTATCATCCTTCCATTGGGGAGTACGCTGCGTTGCATCAGCAGTTTGGAGGCGGGTTTAAATTTACGCGGATGAGTTGGATCAAACCTAATTTCCTTTGGATGATGTACCGCTGTGGTTGGGGGATGAAAGAGAATCAAGAGAGGGTGTTAGCGATCTGGTTGAAGCGGGAGGCTTTTCATACGATTTTGCGAGAAGCAGTCTCATCTTCATTTGATCCGCTTGACTATCATTCATACGAAGATTGGAAAGAGGCAGGCGTACAGACGGATGTGCGTCTGCAATGGGACCCCGATCATGATCCCATGGGAAACAAAGTAGAACGCCGTGCAATTCAATTGGGCTTAAGAGGGGAGACATTGAGGCGTTATGCAACAGAGTGGATATACCGTATCGAAGATGTATCCTCGTTTGTCCGAGAACAGCGTCAGCATGTTCGGAACGAGGAGTTAGACAAGCTGGTTATTCCGAAGGAGCGTCCTTATGAGATTGAGGATACCATGCTGAGAAAGAGAGTTGGGCTAGATAGGTGAGTAGTGAGCTGTAAAGAGGGTTAATTTTAGCTCACATTTTGTTTGAGCATATCCGGAGATTCTTTGCATGCTAATGGCCCGTTTGGGATTTATGGTAGGGGAAGATCGTTGTCCAGTCACGAAACTCATCCTTGATCCGATACCGTTTTACTCTACTTAGTCGAGTGGAAGTTATACAAATAGTGGTAATGACAGGGTAGCCGAATCCGAATGAATGATGAGGAACAACCATGCATCTCGGAACCTAATATGGTTCCTCTTTGGTAATGCCTCTTTGTTGCGATGATTCACTCCTTGCACTTAAATAATAACAGCCTACGTCCCAGTGGGAGTAGGCTGTTACACGTTAACCCTTTATCCTTGACTAAGCTGCGATTTTACCTGTTGAATTTGACCAGGATTCGCAGGACCAGCCGGTTGATAATACCCTTTTTGTTTGGCGGCCTGGTACAGGTTGAATTGTCTGTTCTCATCGCCATTGCGGATTTCCTGTAGGGTTTGGCGTAACTGTGGATTTTCCGTCTGGGCAATCATATTGGCGTAACCAGTAAGATTACCATTAATCGCGGAGAGGTAGTCATTGATCATATCTTTCTCTGTTAATGTACCACTGATGGTTGGATTCATGGTGTTCATCACTTTGCCTCCCTTAGCCTAAAAACGACAAGAGTCGTTGTTTTGTATTTCTTGCATCTTCGGCGTCCTTCTGAAGCATCTGTTTAAATTGGGGATCATTACACTGTTGAGCATAAAAGTCGAGCTTCTTAGCAACGGTTTCATGCCCGCCAATAAGATGACGCAGATTTTGCAAATCCAGCTCGGAAAGTTGATTGACAGTGTTCATAGAAACGTTCTCCTTTTCTTAAGAAGGTGAATGGGGTGTACCCCTTATAGGATGATTCTCTATACGAAAATTATGATGATAATAAATGGAAGTCGATCTTCATATGAAAATATCCACCACGCACCGAGAAAGTCAGACACCTAGACACCTCTTCGCCGGTCTGCTTTCATCCGAGCTTGGAATAGACCATGTTGGCTTTCTGTGCTGTTTAAGCAAGGCAACTGTATCAATCACTCTCCTCAAAGGATGGATGTTGGTAGCTCAATTCAATCAACTCCAGCCATCTCTCCTCACCCCATTCAACAAACGCCACTCTCCATCCATTATCTAGAACATAAGGTCCCTCTAAGAGTGTAAAGTATGGAAGTGCTGATTCTAGTGAATCCACGGTAAAAGCGACGTGAACCTGTTCGTCTTGCATATCCTTACTACTTCTTTTTTCTGTCTGCACAAGTTCGATTCGTAATGACCCTCGAGTTAAAAAGATGATGCTCTCCCCCGCCCATTTAAGACAAGTCTCCTGTGTAAAGCCCATTTGTTGCTCTAACCATAGGCTGACCATTTCCACATCTGATACGGAGAAGCCGATATGGTGAACCTGCATTATCGTCTCTGCTGTGGCAGGATAAGATTGAGATCGCCAAATTCGTGCCATAGATACCCTTCTTCCAATGCGTCTGTATAGGCGCGAAACAGTAGTTCTTTTCTCACGAAGGCAGTTAATAGTTGCAAATGGCTCGCTTCTGGTTCGTGAAAACCGGTGAGGAGCCCATCTACTATTTGTAGAGGATAGTTTTCTTGGATATACAGATTGGTCGATCCATGATAAGGAGAGACTGCTCCTTTTTGTCCCGCTGCCTCTAAAGCACGTACGACA
This sequence comes from Mechercharimyces mesophilus, assembly GCF_059818345.1. NCBI lineage: Bacteria > Bacillati > Bacillota > Bacilli > Caryophanales > Thermoactinomycetaceae > Mechercharimyces > Mechercharimyces mesophilus. Next base: position 799,722 of record NZ_JCBAPH010000001.1, read on the forward strand.
GTCGTGCCGACAGCAACGATGTTTCCGCCTTTTTGCTTAGTGGTATTAATTTGGTCGGCTACTTCTTGTGAGATGATCACCTGCTCCGGGTGCTCTGTCGGCTGAGGCCAGTGATCATCCTGATAATAGCTTAAACCGGCATGTAGACTGATAAAAGCGATTTGTACTCCCTGCTGTTGGAGCTCCTTCAGAATGTTCCAGGTAAACGCCCTCCCCGCAGAAGGCATCTCTACGGAGCCGGGTTGTGAGGCATAAATGGTTTGATAATGTGCGAGTTCCCACGGTCGATCAACATAGTCATAATGGATAGGGGCACCGTACTGATAGATGGATTCCAGTAGCTGTGCCCCCTTCTGCGAGAAAGAGAGGCGTAAGAGGGGAGGTTCACTTCCTTTTCCCGTAACAACAGCAGATAACGCTTCATGGAGGGAGTAGTGGCTACCGATTTTCGCCTTTTTATCTAGTACCAGTGCATCCCATTCTTGGTCAGAAATTTGTCTGGACAAGCGAATTTCTACCCCATCCATGATGAGCTTAGCTGGGATCGTCCGGCTATTGTTTAAGACGACTAAATCACCTGGTTGGATAAAGGAGGGGACGCTTTGGAAGTGAGAATGTTGGATGTTTCCTGTTTCCCGCTCCAAGATCATCATGCGTACATCTTCCCGCCTAGTGGGTGGTGAGGAGGCGTGCAGATGAGGAGGGACCACAAACGAGGGTTTAATCGAATGAAGCATGATTCTTATCCTCCTTACCGAATGCTTGAGCTTCTAGACGCTGCCCGTTTATGTCGTGTGAACGGTCACTGGCAAGGTAGAGAAAGACTTCTGTAACCGTAGCGGGAGCTGCTAGTGGATAGTCACAGCCAGGCACAGCTAGGTCGTGCATTTCGGTATCCATCTCTCCTGGGTCAACCATATTAACCCGTATACCGGTGTCTGTCAGTTCATCTGCCCACGTTTGCGTTAACCCTTCTAAAGCAAATTTGCTGATGCCATAAGCCCCCCACTCAGCATAACCAGTCTTCCCCGCTTCTGAAGTGACATTGATAATACTTCCGCGGTCTCGTGCAAGCATACCCGGTAGAACCCGCTTGGTGAGAAGAAAAGGGCCGAGACTGTTTACTCGAAGTACGTCTTCGAACGAATCTACGGGGTAATCGGCTAGAAGGGTGGGGCCTGGTCCAAATATGGAGGCGTTGTTAATTAAGACATCTATGCTTCCAAAAGTGGCCTCAGTGACAGAGACAAAGCGATCCACATCCTGCTCATTGGCTACATCAGCTCGGATCGCCAGAACATCTTGCGCGAAGGGAGCGATTTCTTGGCGAACCTGCTCCAAGTTCACTTCATCACGTGCACAGATGGCAAGCTTCGCTCCTTGCTTAGCAAAGGAGATGGCCAATGCTTTCCCTAGTCCCTTCGATGCTCCGCTGATCATAATTACTTGATTTTTCATGATTATCCCTCTTTCCTTGGTTGTTGCTTTTATTGTATCGAGGTTTAACCGGGAAAGAATCGGAAAGAGGGAGGGGTAGGCTTTCATGAAATAGGAGGAAGCAAGATTACGACTTTAGACGGAAAAAAGGAAAGGAATTGATATGCAACGACTCGTGTCTGAACCAGCACGAGCATCGAAGGAGATTGGTCATCGATGGGCGAGCGGTTTCTCCGAAAGAAACATAAATAAAAACGGCAGAAGCCTGCCGTCTGATAGAAAAGGATATTTTCTCTTCCTGGCATCGCATGCTTGTTATGGTTTAAGCTTTCTCTCGCGATACTCTTCGAGCAACTCTTCTAGCTCAGCCAGTGGATTGGACTCACTTTGTGATCTTTTCTTTGTTTGATTGGCAATAGGTAGGATTTGATCAGGCAGTTCAAATTCTGCAACAGGTGGGTCAGGTGGTGTTGGCTTTTGGAGTGGCTTCACGGATGGAGATCGGTGTGGTAGCTGAGGCTGATTTACTTGAATGATGGGGATATGGTATTTGTGCTTTAGTTGCTCCGCATATTGAGAACTAATGCCGACAATGGAATTTCTCCCTTGTGGATCTTGAATAACAAGGAATACCCGACCATCTACATTAACAATTTTCATTATCATCTCACTCCCCCTTCTCATTACATAACGTATGTGGAGGTCTATCTGTCTGCTTGGATGGTTAAAGAGAGAAAAACAACTATTTTATTCATATTACTGTGTGGTGAAGGAACGAACGAGTGCCCCATCAACGAATAGACATCGGTCTCTCTTTGCTTGATGTTCTGTACTATCGTATCGAGGAATCCATCATGGATGTGCAACTAAGAAAGAGACCCTCTTCTTGCTGAGGGTCTCTTTCTTAGTTGCAACGAGAGAAAAGAAAAGATGCTTGAGAAGGGCACTAACTGATAGGCCGTAGTCTTTTCTTACGCACCAGCAATCGGGAATGCCCATGGGGACTTTTGAGACGGTGTGGTGGATGGATGAGAAGAAGTGCCAGCAATCCGATGATTGCTGCTAGCCCACTACTCCCGATAAACAGAAGAAATGGAGAAGACAAGAGTGCGCCGAATACAGGTGGACCAGAAGCGACACCTAGGAAGCGGACACTACCATAAATGGAGGTAACAATTCCACGCTCTTCTGAATGGACAGCAGAAGTGACCATGGTATTGAGGCAAGGCAAAACCAAGCCACCCCCCGCGCCAACAAACACAAGCAAACCGATGAGTAAGTAGGTATTTTGTACGAATGGAACGATTGCCATGACGATAGCAGAGGTGAATAAGCCTATGAGGATTAACGGCTTCATGTGACGAACGGCTTTTTGTATATGCACACCGGTCCAATAGGAGGCAGCACTAAGAAAAAGTAATGGGATGGCTAGAATAAGCCCTTTGAGCACTCCCTCCACTCCGTACCTTTTCTCTAAACTATCCGATAGATAAAACAAAACCCCAAATAGGATGAAGAGCGTAACCGCTCCGGATAAAAAAGCAACGGTCATCCACCTCCCTTGCCTTTTCCATGTCTTGGATAGATGTTTTTTATACTGAGCGAGAGAAGGAGGCTTACGCGTTGTATTTGGCTCTTTAATGACGATCCAAAAAGCAATAATCGTCGGCAGAATGAGGAGAGGGAAAGCAAAGAAAAGAGCATACCAAGTAATCAGTCCAATGAGGGCTCCAAGGATGGGACTAAGTACCTTGCCCATGCCATTGGCAGCTTCAATGATTCCCAAAGCTTTACTTCGCTCTTTTTGAACATACAAATCACTCACTAGCGCCATGGCAATGGGAGCAGTTCCCGCCGCACCAATCCCTTGAATGATGCGTCCGGCCATAAGGATCGAATAGGAACCTCCTCCGATGATCGCTGCCGTTCCGGCCACGATTCCGCCGGCGCCATAGATGATGAGACTGATGAGAATCACCTTCTTCCGTCCGACCCGATCAGAGAGAATACCACTGAAGGGAATGACGATGCCCGCAGATAATGAGAAAACGGTTATAACCATACTTACTTGTAAGGAGGTAAGATGTAATTGGCTTTCCATTGCGGGTAACACCGGTATGATCATCGAATTGCCTAGCACCATTAATAAGGGAATGGTACTTAATACGACGATGATGGCAGGACGGGGAGACTCTTGGTTCCTTGAGTGGCTCTGCAACGCGCTCACCTCATGTTTCAAATTGAAAGATCTATATCACATGCTCCTTTATCCTACCCTTCCTTCTTACCAGATATTTGTCTCTTCTACTGGAGGTATGGCGAGGCATGGTTGTGGTGAGAATAGAAACGCACACTCGCCATGGAGGGATGGAAAATGGAATCGTTTGAACACATACGGCGTGAGCTGTCTTATTTGCATGGCATGATGGACTCAACCAACAACGAGAATCGTGTGGAATACAAAGTATTGACGCGGCTTATCGGGCTCTTCGATGAACATGTGGAAGAAGCAGAGTTGTTACTCCGTCGTCAAGACGAACTGGAAGAGTATGTAGAGGCGATAGATGAAGATTTAAATGATGTGGAAATTCTTCTCTATGATGAGGCAGGAGAGGACTTAATTGAATTGGAGTGTCCAGAGTGCCATGAAGGGGTAGTGATTGACGAACAATTGTTAGGATCGGACGAAATGAAACAAATAGAATGCCCCTGTTGTGGAGAAGTGTTATTAATGACAGACGAAGTAGAAGAAGCGGAAACTTTGTCGGGTACAGATGATTCGACTAACGATTATGGAACAATGAATATGAGTAGCCCGCATTAAGGTGTATAGGATAAGGAGCTGGTGAATGCCATGAAGTATTGGCATAGCCAGCTCTATATTAATTATGCTGAATGATCTCAATTTTCTAATTTAAACCCGTAATGATTATGACGGCATTACTTCAATGTTCGTCCTCTCCCGTTTGCATGAGAGTGAAGTCTCCAGTGGTAGGAGCTTCTAAGGAGACTTTTTTTAGTTTTCCCTCTATCATCTCTCCTCTCTTTCTTTCTATCACTTACGGTCATATTGTGAACAAGCCGTTCATATGGATTAGGTAAACGATCGAACAGGAGGTGGAGATTGCTGAAACCAGTGTTAGAAGTACTACCGCTTTCGTTGCGTAATATGGTGCAAGCACTGCCTGATACCTTGACCAACCAACTAGAAGAGATTCGTATTCGACAGGGGCGTCCATTGGAAATGATATTCACCCATCGGTCCTGCTTCATCGATACAAAGGGGAGGCTTACACAAGCTACAGGTGAAGCGTATCAACCGTCGCAAACAGATTGTCATAAGATGCTCAACCTGGTAAGCAACCATTCTCTCTATGCGATGGAAGAAGAGCTCAAGCGTGGTTACGTTACGATCCCTGGCGGTCACCGTGTGGGACTGGCTGGGAAGGTTATTATGGAAAAAGGCGAGGTACGGCACCTGCGCGATGTGACAGGGTTTAACGTTCGTATTGCTCGTCAAGTGAAAGGTGTGGGAGAGTCTCTTATCCCCTCTATTATTCAGAAAGATCAAGCAGAAAACGTGCTTATTATTTCACCCCCCCAGTGTGGAAAAACAACCTTGCTCCGTGATCTTGCGCGGTTGACAAGTAACGGTGGCCGAGATCGTTTGGCTTTCAAGGTAGGGATTGTCGATGAACGATCGGAGATAGCGGGTTGTGTCCATGGGGTTCCGCAACATGATGTGGGCGTTCGCACGGACGTACTGGATGGGTGTCTAAAAGCAGAAGGCATGATGATGATGATTCGCTCTATGTCCCCTGATGTATTAATTGTGGACGAGATCGGTCGACAAGAAGATGGTGAAGCGATTCATGAAGCGGTTTACGCCGGTGTTCGTGTGTTTACGACCGCGCATGGTTTTGATCTGAAAGATGTTTGCAGAAGGCCAGTGCTATCCGCTCTGATTCGCGAAGGGGTCTTTTCTCGCTATGTTGTGCTTAGTCGGCGTAAGGGACCCGGTACCATTGAAGGAGTATATGATCAAGAGCGACGACGGCTCCTTCATTCAGGACGAACGAGCCAGGTGGTTGAGTCCTCATGATGAAACTCATCGGTGCGGCACTCATCCTTGCTTCCACTACGTTGGTTGGCTTTATGCTCGCACGCGGGTTTTCTGAAAGGCCACGGCAGATTCGTCAATTATGTCAAGCGTTATCTTTGCTAGAAACCGATATTATCTATGGTTCGCGTCCTTTGAAAGAAGCTTTCACTTATATTGCTACTCGTGAACGATCTCCTGTGGGACGGGTCTTCGGATCCTGTGCCACTTATCTACAAGAGCTAGATGGTGCTTCCACCTATGAATGCTGGGAAAAAGCCGTCAAAGCCTCCTGGTCGCACCTGCATCTAAAAGCAGCGGAGCAAGAAATCCTCCTCGCTTTTGGCAAAACATTGGGACTATCCGACCGCGATGATCAATTGAATCATCTGGAAATGGCGATTAGCAGTCTAAAAGTAGAAGAGAATCATGCAAGGGATGAGCAAAGACAGTATGAAAAAATGTGCAAAAGTTTTGGGGTTCTTGGCGGAGCCCTCATCATTATCTTGCTGTACTAATGTTAATAGGGGTGAGGGTGAACCATGCCATATGATGTGGATGCCATCTTTCAGATTGCAGGTATAGGGATTATCATTGCGATGATTCATACGGTATTAAAACAAATGGGGAAAGAGGATATGGCCCATTGGGTCACCTTGATTGGGTTTATCGTGGTTTTGTTCATGGTTGCTGCCTATATTGAGGACCTCTTTCAGACGATTAAAAGTGTGTTCTTGTTTCGATCTTAAGCTGTGGAGGCGGTCTAGTTGGAGATTATCCAGGTTGTGGGCTTGGGATTGATCGCCACCTTTCTCATTCTGGTCTTAAAAGAACAAAAACCGATTTTTGCTTTCCTGCTCGCAACCTTTGCTGGGGTCATGATCTTTATCAGTGTCGCCGGAAAAATCTCAGATATTATTCAGATTCTCATCCACCTTGCGAATCAAGCGCGCGTGAACACGGTCTTTCTAGAAACCATACTAAAGATTATTGGTATTGCCTATATAGCCGAATTTGGTGCACAAGTGACCCGTGATGCTGGGCAAGGGGCGATTGCTTCCAAGATCGAACTAGCTGGGAAAATTCTCATCATGGTATTAGCGATCCCGATTATTACGACGATTATCGAAACGGTAGTGGAAATACTCCCTGCTTGAGAAGGATGATGACACATGAGGGTGCGTTTATCGATCACTCGCCTGTTCGCACTTCTCGTATTCACACTATGCTTATGGCCAAGCATCGCTTTAGCGACTGGAGAAGAGGAGACGGGTGATCCATCAACAGTGGCAGATGATGTTGTACAGGAGCAATTACAGTATCTACAAACAGACGAGGTAGAAGGGTTTTGGGAGCAAATTCAGTCTACTTATCATGATTACCTGCCGACGGAACAGCCAAGCCTGTTTGAAGTAATTATGGAGCGTGGGGAGAAAGGCTTCTCTTTTAAGGAAATTTCACGAGGGATGGTTCGTTACTTTTTCCACGAGCTTCTCTACAATAGTAAGCTAATTGGGACCATCATCGTGTTGACAGTTTTTAGCATGATTTTACAAACCTTACAGACGGCGTTTGAGCGAAACCAAGTAAGTAAAGTAGCTTATGCGATTGCGTTCATGGTGATTATCATCTTAGCCATTCAGAGCTTTACGGTTGCCGTGGATTCCGCTAAGTCGGCCATTGCCACCATGATCGACTTTATGATCGCACTCGTCCCACTCATTCTCACCTTGCTCGCTTCGGTTGGCAATATTGGATCGGTGGCGATGTTTCATCCGCTGATTGTGTTCATGATCCATGCAGTGGGAACGATCATTTACACTGTTGTCTTCCCTCTCTTTTTCTTCTCGGCTATTTTGCACATCGTGAGTGGCTTGTCGGAGAAATACCAAGTAAACCAACTGGCTGGTTTCATGCAAAAACTGGGGATGAGTTTACTAGCCGGGATGCTGACAATTTTCCTTGGCATTATCTCGGTGCAAGGGGCCACAGCGGCTGTAGCTGATGGCGTCACCTTGCGTACGGCCAAGTATGTAACAGGCAACTTTGTACCCGTCGTAGGGAGGGTTTTCTCGGATGCGGCGGATACGGTGGTAGGTGCTTCTCTTTTGGTGAAAAATGCAGTTGGGATTACAGGGGTACTCCTTCTTCTTTTCATCTGCGCCTTTCCCGCTATTAAGATTTTGTCACTTGCCTTTATCTACAACTTCTCGGCAGCTTTGTTGCAACCACTGGGGAATAGTCCCATTATCGGGGTCCTCTCGGTTATCGGAAAGACGCTCATCTATATCTTCGCGGCCCTCGCTACAGTAGGTTTGATGTTCTTTCTCGCTGTGACCATCATGATTACGGCGGGCAATATTACAGTGATGATGCGGTAGGTGGCACAGATGGTCGAATTGATTAGTGATTGGCTCAAGCCCATCATTCTATTGGTTCTGATGGCGAGCTTTATTGACTTGCTTTTACCCAACCATGCGCTGGATCGGTATGTGAAATTAGTGATGGGTTTGCTCATCATTCTCGCTATTTTGGCTCCTATCTTTCAATTTTTAAATGATGATTTGGATATTTCGCAGTGGACCTGGGAAAGTGACACGCAGCTAGCGACAGGATCCATGCGTTCATTGGATGAGATTAAGCAAGAATCAGAACGATTAGAAAGCGAACAACAACAGTGGATGCGAGCACAGGTGAACAAGCAATTGGAAGAGGAAATGGTAAAGGATATCGAGAAGCGATTTTCCATCCACACTAGCCAAGCGGAATTGCTGATTGAATGGGGCGAAGAGGGTCAGCCAGCAGAACTAAAGGGATTAACCGTATATGTAAAAGAAAGTAGTGGCAACGAACAGATGGATGAGTCTGCCGAGACAGCGGAGATAGAAGCGATAGAAATCGAACCTGTGGAACCGATTGGGAAGGTGGAAATAAGCGAAGAGACGGTACCTGCTAGTAATATGCAGAAAGAGGGGGTGATGCCCTCGGCGACGCAGACGAGGTTGACTCATTTGATCCAAGCCCATGTGAAAGAAGTATGGGGGCTGGATGAGACCCATGTGATATTTATTAATGAAAGTAAGGGATGAGGAGGGAATGGGGTGATCAAACGGCTGTTGGATCAGGTGGAAGAGAAGTGGGGGGCAGGTCGAGCGCAGTCGATTCGCTGGCTTTTGTTAATAGGATGTATTGGACTTGCTGTGATGATTGTGGCCAACTTTTTTCGTGTCGACCCAGAGGGGCTCTCTCCCCCTGTAACAGAAAAAAATAGCGAAGCCGAAGAGCGTGCCACTTTTGGAGATAAAAATACAAGCGATGACATCACGATTCAAGATTTTGAACAAATGTATGAAGAAGAAATGACGAAACTTTTAGAGAACATTGTTGGAGTGGAACAAGTCTCTGTGATGATCAATTTAGATGCGTCGATGGAAACAGTGATCGAAAAAGACCGTCATAAACAGGAAAGGATGACCGATGAGACGGACCGTCAGGGAGGTTCTCGTAAAATTCATGAAGAGACGAGTGACGAAAAGGTGGTGATTTATAAGAACGGGCAGACAGAAGAACCGTTGATCATCAAAAAGGTGAAGCCGGAAGTGCGTGGGGTGTTGGTAGTAGCAAAAGGGGCAGAGAATCTGAAAGTGAAGGCAGCCATCATGGAGGCGATTGAACGGTCGCTTGATGTTCCGCCTCATCGAATTTCTGTAATGCCAAAAGGCTAGGAGGGTGTAAAGGATGAAAATGAATAGACAAACGGTGTGGTTGGTGACCATGTTGACGTTGATGGTGGTACTGTCTGCGTACTACGTAGTGACAGGCCCGGTGGAGCCAGCAGATGAGCAAGGAAAAGAAAAGCAAAGTGCAGAGAAAGTGAATGGCGAAGTGGACACAACGACGGGAGCAGAAGAGCCAAGTGAAGAAACCGCGCAGGAAGCGGGTGACTATTTTGTCGGCTATCATATGGAAAGAGAAGCACTCCGGTCAAAGATTTCCGCTGAATACATGGAGAAAATAACAGACCCTGAAGCGACACAGGAAGAGATTGATGAAGCACAGGCGAAAATCAACGATTTGATGGAAGTGGATCAGACGGAAACGGTATTGGAAGAGCTGATTCGTGAAGAAGGCTACCAGGATGCCGTGGTCATCAACAATGATGAACATGTCAATGTCATTGTACAAAGCGACGAGTTAACATCGGAAGAGGTAGTCAATCTTTTAAGCCTGGCAAAAAAACAATTGGGTGTGGCGACCAACCAGGTTTCGGTTACTTATCGCCCTTAAATGCGATCATATTCACGCTTGATCACGGAAGTCACCCTGACGAAACCCTCTCCACTTGAGGGTTTTTTCTGCTGAAATCGGTTAACAATAGGAATGAGAAAGTAGGGGTAGTCAATCCCAGCAAAAAGCATTATCATTAAATTGATTATACCCTTTAGCCAAGAGTTAGACACCGATAAGGGAGCTCGTTGGAAAGGAGTGATTCTCATGCCACTACGAATGCATGAGTTGCGCGAACTGATTCAGCTAGTGGATGAGTCGCAAATTGAAGAATTTAAATTAGAAAACGAAGGTACCAAGATTAAAATCAAGAAAAAGTCTTCTGGAGGGGCAGAGGTTCTCTCACCTCCCGTGGAGGAAAGAACGGCGCGTGTGGAGAATATCCAGACATCTGCTCCACCTGCTCCTTCCATTCCTGAGAAACAGGAATCGGCTCCTGCTCCCGCTCCAACTCCAGTGACGGAGAAGCCGAGCGAAAAAGCAGATGGGAACCTTTATGAGATCACATCGCCCATGGTAGGAACTTTTTACCGTGCGCCAGCTCCTGATCAAGCTTCGTATGTAGAAGAGGGAGCCGAAGTGGAAGAAACAACGATTGTCTGTATCATTGAAGCGATGAAATTGATGAATGAGATCGAGGCAGAAACACGTGGGAAGATTGTTAAGGTACTCGTCGACAATGGAGAGCTCGTTGAATATGGTCAACCACTCTTTCAAGTGAAGACCACCTCATAGGTGGGAGGGATAAGGATGTTTCAAAAAGTATTGGTCGCCAATCGAGGAGAGATTGCGGTTCGTGTGATTCGTGCTTGCCAAGATTTAGGAATCGAAACAGTTGCCGTCTATTCTGAGGCAGATGAAGAAGCTTTGCATGTCCGATTGGCTGATGAAGCTTATTGTATTGGACCGGCCCCATCAAAAGATAGTTACTTAAATATGACCAACCTGATGAGCATAGCTACCTTGCTTGGGGTGGACGCTATTCATCCTGGATATGGGTTTTTGGCGGAGAATGCGGACTTTGCTGAGCTATGTGCAGCTTGCAATATCACCTTCATCGGACCAGATCCGAAAGCGATTACCAGCATGGGAGACAAGACCACAGCGCGCACAACCATGGAGAAGGCAGGGGTACCTGTTGTTCCTGGAACAGAAGGCGTCATCTCCACCATAGAGGACGCATTATCGCGCGCGCATGAGATTGGATACCCGGTTATTGTGAAGGCGACCGCGGGTGGCGGAGGCAAAGGAATGAGAGTGGTTCACAGTGAAAGTGAATTGAAACGCGCTGTACAGACCGCTCAACAGGAAGCAGAAGCCAACTTTGGTAATCCAGGTGTCTACCTAGAAAAATACTTAGTCGAACCTCGCCACATCGAAATTCAAGTGTTAGCAGATAAACATGGAAATGCGATTCATCTCGGAGAACGGGATTGCTCGATTCAACGTCGGTATCAAAAGCTGATCGAGGAAGCGCCTTCTCCTGCGCTTGACCCTGAGTTGCGCGAACGCATGGGACAGGCGGCAGTTGCCGCTGCCAAAGCGGTCGATTACGCTGGTGCGGGGACGGTCGAATTTCTGTTGGACAAGGATCACCACTTTTACTTCATGGAGATGAATACCCGAATCCAAGTGGAGCATCCTGTTACAGAAATGGTAACGGGAGTCGATTTGGTACGTGAGCAAATTCTGGTGGCAACAGGTGAGCCTCTTTCCATTCAGCAGTCGGAAGTAGAATGGAATGGTTGGTCAATCGAATGCCGCATTAACGCCGAAGATCCGGATCGGAACTTTATGCCTTCACCAGGGAAGATTGATTTCTACCTACCGGCAGGAGGCGTTGGTGTGAGGGTGGATAGTGCCGCTTATCCAGGATACAAAATCCCTCCCTTTTACGATTCCATGATTGCCAAGTTGATCGTGTGGGGGAAGGATCGCGAAGAAGCACTTACCAGAATGAAGCGAGCCCTGAGGGAGTTCTCCGTGGAAGGGGTGAAAACGACGATCCCCTATCATCTGAAACTTCTGCGCCATCCCCGTTTCATTTCCGGTGATGTTCATATACAATTTCTAGAGAGCACGGTACTGGCAGAGGAGGATGAACAATGACAGAGATGCAAGAAGTTCATAAAAGCACGAAATTAGGAAAAATCGAGATTGCCCCTGAAGTGATTCAGACCATTACCGGTCTAGCTGCGCTTGAAACCAAAGGTGTTCTTGGCCTTGGTGGCGGTGGAGTGGTGAATGATTTGACGCAATGGCTTGGGCGTAAAAACGTCAAGCAAGGGGTGAAAGTCCACATTGATGAAGGGCTTTCTTTGGAAGTATCCCTGGTCATTGAGTATGGTCATTTCATTCCGGATGTGGGGCGGTCTGTGCAGGAAAAGATCAAAAATGCGATTGAAATGATGACCGGCCTCGATGTTAATCATATTCGGGTTCATATCGTTCATGTGCAGTTTCCAAAGCAGGAAAAAGAAAAGCCAGAATCAGATACCAACAAACCGCAATAATGTCTAAAGCGTCATTCACCCTTAAGGGGAATAACGAATCTAACGGGGGCTCTATCGTTTCGGGACATTGGTTCACCCAAGCGAAGTGGGGCCCCTCTTCGCATATAGTAAGAGAAAAGTACAAGTAACGTGAGGCAAGTATGGGAGGTTCATGATGAGCAAGAAATCGACACGAAGACGAATACGGGAGAGGGTCATTCAAACGTTATATCAGCTATCTTTTGATGCTGAACAAGCCGATGAGGCCATTTCCGGCACGATCAATCGATTGACAGAGGACGAGCCCGAGCAAAAGGAGTTTTATTTGCGTCTGGTGGAAGGGATTCGTCGAGAGGAAAAAACTTTGGATGAGAATCTGGCGCGCTTTTTGAAGAAAGGCTGGTCTCCCTCTCGCTTAGCTAAAGTGGATCATCGTATTCTGCAATTGGCTACTTATGAACTACTATTCGAAGAGGATATCCCGGTTAAGGTAACCCTCGATGAAGCAGTCGAATTGGCAAAAACGTTTAGTACGGAGGAATCCAGTCGCTTTATTAATGGGGTGTTAGGGAATCTGGCACGCGAATTGACGAAAGAAAGCTAGAGAAGATGGATAAAGAAAGAGCCTATTCTCAAGTGACCAAGGAGATAATGCTTGTAGAGTGGGTTATTTAGGGTTCGAAAGGAACGGACACTCCTTTAAAGACGAACGATAATCAAATTTAATAAGTGAACGTTCGCGTTTTCTCTTTACATTGTTTTGTTGACAAGCTACACTGTTAACAGCAAGACGAAGAGAGGAGCTTATTTCATATGCGACAAACAGGAATGCTGATCGACGGAAAAGAAATGGCAAAGACGATCCGACAGGAATTAAAAAGCAAGGTGGACAGGCAGATCGAGCATGGGGTAAAGCCTGGATTAGCAGTAGTCCTTGTGGGAGAAGATCCAGCTTCGCAGTTGTATGTACGTGGGAAAGTGCGTGCGTGTGAAGAGGTAGGCGTCTATTCAGAACAAGTGATACTCCCAAGCGATGTGCTAGAAGAAGACGTGTTAGCTGAGGTCGACCGGTTGAACATTGATCCTAATATTCATGGGATCTTGGTCCAATTGCCACTCCCTTCACAGGTGTGTGCGGACCGCGTGATTGATCGCATTCATCCAGAGAAGGACGTCGATGGATTTCACCCACAAAATGTAGGGCGTTTAATGATTGGTCAGCCTAGCCTTCTTCCTTGTACTCCCCATGGGATCATCGAAATGTTGCGTAGAAGTCAGATTGAATTGGCAGGAAAGCATGCAGTTGTCGTTGGACGGAGTAACATTGTAGGCAAACCTGTCTCGCTTCTGCTCCAACGAGAGCAGGCGACGGTTACGATGTGCCATTCTCGTACAAGAGACTTGGCTAACCATACAAGACAGGCGGATATTCTTGTTGCTGCTGTGGGGAAAGCACACGTGATTACGGAGGAGCATGTCTCTCCAGGGACGGTCGTAATCGATGTGGGTATGAACCGTTTAGGTGGCAAGAAAGTGGTCGGGGATGTAGACTTTGAAGCGGTTCGTCCGCTAACCTCTCATATTACACCGGTGCCTGGCGGAGTGGGACCGATGACGATCGCTATGCTGTTATATAATACAGTGGAGGCGGCAACAAAGGAAATAGATAGTAGAAGCTGACCGAGAAGGGATGGGGGCGGCTGACATGGATCACCTGACAGAAGAACGACAAACCTTTACAGTGAGTGATCTCGTTCAATACTTGCGCGGACATTTAGAAGAAGATCCCGTTTTAAGTCGGGTTTGGGTGCAAGCGGAGATCTCCAACTTTCGTCACCATGAACGAGGTCATATGTACTTTACACTGAAGGATCAGACGAGTCAGCTGAAAGCAGTCATGTTTCATGGGAACAATCGACGCTTGCGCTTTCGTCCCAAAGATGGGGATCAAGTATTGGTACGTGGATATGTCTCCGTCTATGAACGAGGAGGAACCGTCCAACTATATGTACAGTATATGCAACCGGATGGTGTGGGCGATCTTTACCTAGCGTATCAGCGCTTGAAAGAAAAGCTAGAGGAAGCGGGTCTGTTTGCCTCGGATAAGAAAAAAGCATTGCCTCACTTGCCTAAACGGATCGGCGTGATCACGGCGGCGGGTGGGGCTGCCGTGCGTGACATCGTCTCTACTATCCAGCGTCGAGCACCGATGGTTTCTATCCTTATTCGCTCCGTGCCGGTGCAAGGGGAGGGAGCAGGTGATGCCATTGCAGAAGCGATCGATCATCTGAACGAACGAGCAGATATCGATGTGCTTATCGTGGGTAGAGGTGGGGGATCACTCGAGGAATTGTGGGCATTTAATGAAGAGGCAGTTGCGATGAGCGTGGATCGTTCACGTATTCCGGTCGTGTCTGCTGTAGGCCATGAGAGCGATGTGACCATTGTGGATTTTGTTGCAGATGTTCGGGCGGCTACCCCGACCGCTGCAGCGGAACTGGTCGCGCCTTCGCTGACAGATGTTCGCCAATACCTGAGGGACTATCAACTTCGCCTTCTGTATGCACAGGAACAACGGATGAAGGAAGCGGAGAGAAGAGCAGATGGGTTGCGCAATCGCTTGCTGCTAGCGAGCCCTGCTCAGCGTTTGCAGCAGTGGGAACAGCGTCTCGATATGGCTACAGCAGGCTTGCATCAAGGGATCTCCCAGGTTATTGCGCAACAAGAGCGCCAAGTGGAACGCCTTCGCTTTCGCTTGGAGGCACAGCGGACAAGCGTGATGGTGGATAGGCCACGTGCCGAGCTAACGCGACAAACGAGTGAACTACAGCAAGGGATAGAGAAGCGATTGGTCGAACAGCGAAGACGATGGATTCGTCTTGTGGAGAGGCTGGATGATTTAAGTCCACTTAAAGTGATGGCAAGAGGGTATGCTCTTGTCTATCACGAACCAAAAAAAGTTGCGCTTCGCTCCCTTGCTGAGGTTAGCGTAGGAGACACCTTGGAGATTCGGATGGCAGACGGAAAGATAAAGGCCGAAGTAACAGAGAAGAAGGAGGAAGAATGATGACCGATCGGGCGGCTGATTTTGAAACGTTGATGACCCGCTTAGAAGAAGTTGTTGAAAAAATGGAGAGGGGCGAAACCTCGCTAGAAGAGTCTGTCGAGCTGTTTGAGGAAGGAACGAAGATTGCGAAGCTTTGTGAAGAGAAGTTGGGACGAATTGAAGAAAAAGTAGCCATTCTGACTAAGAAAGACCAAGAGTGGGTAGAGACTCCGTTTCAGTTGGAGGAGGAAGAGGAGACGCCGTGAGTGCAATGAGATCCTATTTACAAGAAAAAGAGAAGCGCATTCAAAAGGAAATAGAGCAGAATATAGCGGACTGGTCCATGATCCCGCCTGAGTTAAAGGAAGCGATGGCGTACTCTCTAGCAGAGGGAGGGAAACGTCTTCGTCCAATTTTGGTACTGATGGCAAGCGAAGCACTGCAGGGGGAAGAAGAGAAAGCATTACCTGTGGCGTGTGCGGTCGAAATGATTCATACTTATTCCCTCATCCATGATGATTTACCGGCCATGGATGACGATGATCTACGGCGAGGTCGCCCAACCAACCATAAAGTTTTTGGCGAATGGATGGCCATCTTAGCAGGAGATGCTCTCTTGACGAAAGCATTTGGACTGTTGGCTCGCTCAGGTAAGAAAGCGGGACTCGCGCCAGAGGTTGTGCTGGAACTTATCGAAGAGTTATCCACGCGTGCGGGAGCGGAAGGAATGGTTGGAGGACAAGTCGTCGATATTCAAAGCGAGCAACGAAAAATCAGCTTACAAGAGCTAGAAAGTATTCACCGACGTAAGACAGGTGACTTAATTTCTTTTGCTGTCCGGCTAGGGGCGATGTTAGGTGGGGCGAATGAAGTCCAGCTGAACGCATTTAGTCAATACGCGGACCGGATTGGGCTTGCTTTTCAAATCCAGGACGATATACTAGATGTAATTGGAGACCAAACGAAAATAGGAAAACCCGTCGGAAGTGATGAGGCGAAACAAAAATCGACCTATCCTGGTTTGATGGGTCTAGAAGAATCACACAGATGGATGCAAAGGCTAGCAGAAGAAGCCAAACAAGTGATAGCAGCTGAGCCGAGCATTAATGGACAACACTTGCTTCTCTTTGTCGATTATTTGCTGGAACGAGACCGCTGAACCTTCTGTTACGCAATATTCCTCTCTCAAAAAGGATCACCCCTATTTCACATAGCCGGACACGTACTTAATAGCGAAAGTCAACTTCGTTGTGGAGTGCGACAATCCTATGATATAATCGTGAGCAAGGTGGAGTGGTGCAGTATTCTAGTCGGTTCTTGTCCTCTGAAGGCGGGCCTAAAAATCCGCTAAAGGGCACATCGATGAAGTTCTTGGTGTTGGCTTTCGACGCCCAGTCGGGGGTTGATGCTGAGAGTTAAGGAAGAAGGGCGATCCACAAGGGCATGTGGGCGTTTGACCCGTTTTCCGTGGAGGCCCAAGTGCGTAGATTGCCGTTACCGTACGGGGTCTATGGCTTGGGGGAAGAACCTGCTCATGAGGGCAGTTTCAAAAATGCCTTTGTTGCAGCGTAGCCTGCCTTGCGTGGTGCAATGGGGAAGCCGTGTCGCGCTGAAAGTTGTACTGCAAAAGAGGCTAGGAGGACGTGAGGACTGCCCGAGGAAAACTCCTAGACTGTTTGCTCTTAAAAGTTTGAGCAGGGCTACTTAGGGATTGAAGTGCGGACTAAGTGGCAATCCAGTCCGATGTCTGGTGACAGCATCGAGAAAAGTTATAAAGGGAAACCGCCTGATTGGCAACGATCGGGATACTTTTTTGGGAAATCCTACTGGACCTAAGCCGCAGGGTTTACCTAAGTAGTCGCCACTCCTTATTCGGCGTGCGAATATTTCGCGAATAAAAAGTGGAAGTGTTCCGTTTCCCTAACGGGGAGAGGAGATTGAAATAGATCCATGGGGGAGACGTTTCGCAAATCGATTGGTTGGGCGATCGGTATTGGACTGGTCACTGCGCTGATTGCGATGATTCTTTCTATTCTATCCACTAATATATTACAAAGCCTTCCTTGGAATGGTGGGCTGTTGGTGGTGTTTGTCATTGTTGCCATCGGCGTTACTTTTGATATGCTTGGGCTTGCCGCAGCGGCTGCTCGTGAAACCCCTTTTCATGCTATGGCTGCCAAAAGGTTGCCTGGGTCTAAGCAAGCGATCGGCGTCATTCGTAAAGCGGATAAGTTTGCTACGTTTTGTAATGATGTCGTTGGTGACATCAGCGGAATTATAAGTGGGGCAGCGGGTGCTGCTGTGGTTGTCACACTGGTCCATGATTTTGATGGGATGACCAACCGGTGGCTATTGGATGTGCTGATGGTATCCATTCTGTCTGCGATTACAGTCGGAGGAAAAGCTTTAGGAAAAGCTTACTCCATCCGTTATGCAAACGAGATCATCTTTAAGGTCGGCAAGTTTTTATATATACTAGAAAAGAATTTTCATATTCGATTGTTTGATGTACACCCTAAAAAGAAGAAAAGAAAGCGAAAGCGAGGTGTTCTTCGTGAACCTCGAACAGATTGATTCACCAGCGAAACTAAAAGATATACCTGTAGAAGAACTCCCTCGGATAGCAGAAGAGGTTCGCCAATTCTTGATAGAGAGTTTAGCGGGAACAGGCGGACATCTTGCCTCTAACTTAGGAGTTGTCGAATTAACGCTAGCGCTTCATACTCTGTTGGATAGTCCGAAAGACAAAATTTTATGGGATGTAGGTCACCAAGCTTATGTTCATAAAATCTTGACGGGACGGCAAGCGCTTTTTCCTACTTTACGGAAATACGAAGGATTATGTGGCTTTCCTAAGATGAGAGAAAGTGAACACGATTGTTGGGAAACAGGGCATAGTTCTACCTCGCTCTCTGGCGCAATGGGTATGGCGGTGGCTAGAGATATTAAAGGTGAAGATAATAAAGTCGTTGCTGTGATCGGAGATGGTGCGCTCACAGGTGGAATGGCGCTGGAAGCATTAAATCACATTGGTGAGGAACAGCGTGATTTAATGGTGATTCTGAACGATAATGAAATGTCGATTACTGACAACGTGGGTGCCCTTCATAATTACTTAGGAAAACTGCGTACGCATAAGCATTACCATAAAGTAAAAGAAGATATTGAAAGTCTTTTAAAGCGTATTCCTTCCGTTGGCGAGCCTTTGGCGAAAACGTTGGAACGCATTAAAGATAGTATGAAATACCTTCTTGTATCCGGAGTACTGTTCGAAAAATTTGGCTTCACGTACCTGGGTCCGGTTGATGGACACAAGTTGCCCGAATTGATGGAATGCATGCGTCAGGGCCTAAATACCAAAGGTCCGGTGTTGGTGCATGTGAAAACCAAGAAGGGCAAAGGTTATGAACCAGCTGAACAGGATGCGATCGCTTATCATGGTGTTGGAGCAGGAAAATGGGAAACGGCGGCCGAGAAAGAAAAAGGAAAGAAAAGTCCGCTTAAGTATGCAAAAGTGTACGGAAATACCCTGGTTCGCCTCGCGGAACAGAATGAGCGGATCGTCTCGATTACTCCGGCCATGTTACAGGGCTCTGGTTTAATTGAATTTCACGAAAAATTTCCCGAACGTTCATTTGATGTGGGCATTGCGGAACAGCATGCGGCTACCTATGCAGCAGGACTAGCGACTCAAGGGATGAAACCGTTTCTCGCGATCTATTCCACTTTCTTGCAACGTGGGTATGATCAGCTGATCCATGATATTGCCCGCCAAAACTTAAATGTGGTAATAGGCATTGATCGTTCTGGCTTCGTGGGTGAAGACGGAGAAACCCATCAGGGAGTCTACGATATTCCGTTTATGCGTTGTATTCCTAACATGACCATTATGATGCCGAAAGACGAAAATGAATTTCAGCATATGCTGTACACAGCTTCCAACTTTACAGAAGGGCCGGTTGCCGTCCGTTTCCCTCGTGGAACAGGCGTAGGGGTGCCCATGGATGGACAATTTAAAGAGTTGCCTATTGGAAAGTCGGAAGTGGTAAAGCAAGGTTCAGATGTGGCATTACTAGCATTAGGACCGATGGTGGAGCTGGCTAGTCGAGCGGCAGACTTTTTAGCACAAGAGGGAGTTTCTGCTCACGTTGTTAATGCTCGCTTTGTGAAGCCATTAGATAAAGAGATGCTTCTTGATCTATACCAAAGGCAAATCCCGATTGTTACCATTGAAGAGGGAGCCATCATGGGTGGTTTTGGTAGTAGTGTGATGGAATTTTATGAAGCAGAAGGTTTGTACGGCATGATGGTGAAGACGATGGGTGTGCCTGATTACTATGTGGAGCATGGGAGCTCCACTCAACAACGAGCAGAAGTGGGCTTGACGTCGGAAAATATTGCTCATGTGGCACGAGCATTGCTACCGAGCAAGCGTCAGCGGGCTTAAGAGCAAGGAGATTGCCGTGGCAAAAGAGCGCTTAGATGTACTACTTGTAAATAAAGGGTTTTTCGAAAGCAGGGAACAAGCCAAGCGTGCCATCATGGCAGGTATTGTTTTTGCTGACCAAGAGCGAGTGGACAAGGCGGGTACCAAGGTGAATATAGACGCTCACCTATCGGTGACAGAGCGTCTTCACCCTTACGTGAGCCGGGGTGGCTTGAAACTTCAAGGAGCCGTGGAGCGCTTTCACTTAGCGTTACAAGGACGCACAGTGATTGACATTGGGGCTTCTACCGGAGGTTTTACCGATTGTGCCTTGCAAAACGGTGCGAGCCTTGTGTACGCAGTCGATGTGGGATATGGTCAGCTTGCTTGGAAACTGCGTCAGCACGCTGATGTACGTGTCATGGAGCGGACAAATTTTCGCTACCTCACACGCGAGGAATTGAGCGATGAACAACCTGATTTTGCCACCATCGATGTCTCCTTTATTTCTCTCTCACATATTCTCCCTCCTTTGTATCTGCTTCTTCATGAGGAGGGGGAAGTGGTGGCCCTCGTAAAACCACAATTTGAAGCAGGACGAGAGGCTGTTGGGAAAAAAGGAATTGTGCGTGATCCAGATGTGCATCGTGAAGTGATACGCAAAGTGACAAGGATGGCAGATGAAGTCGGCTTTCAGGTAAAAGGGCTTGCACCTTCTCCTATTAAGGGAGGGGAAGGCAATATTGAGTTTTTGCTTTACCTACAGAAAAGTGAGCCAGGACAAACGGACATGGCTGAGCTGGAACGGATGATTGGGCAGGTAATGAACGAAGTGAGTCAGCGCCCATAAGGGTAAAAGAGCGAATGAGAGAGGAATAATCCCTGTTCCCTTAGAATCAATAGGAGAAGGAGGTTTGACCTATGTTGCAAAGAGGCGACATCGTCTTCCTTTTCCTGTTTTTATTGGGATTGGTCTATTTCTTGTTTAAGCGTCTATCTTATTCAACTCCCACTCCCTCTTGGAACAATCGCCAAGAAGAAATAACAGGTGAGATACCAGAGTGGCTACAAGAGGAAGGGTATGTCGTTGTAGCGGCAAAACAGCGAACGCCCGTCTGGGTACATGTAGGGAAAAAAGCGTATGAAAGTCGCTTGTATACAGACTATGTGGTCACAAGATCCAACCAGGTTTTTTTGGTAGTGATTGCGAAGCGGAAAAAACCCCTTCGCATGACCGGATCTTCTGTGCGCGACCATTTTTTAGCCCATTACCTCGCTTTCAAGCCAGAAGGGATTTTGTACGTGGATCTGGATCGACGACGGATTGAGGAGATCCGATTTCGAGTCGAGGCTGCGCACATTCCTTCCCCACGTCGCCCTTGGATTTCCTACTTGGTAGCAGTTGGTCTGGGAGCCTGCTTGGCTATCCTTTTGCAATAGTTGAGGTGGAGACCATGACGAAAAAGATTGGTATCACATTAAACAATGATAAACCGAAAGCACCACAAGTTGCAGCAGAACTGGTGTTGCTATTGGAAAAGCGCAAGGCGGATGTCTACCTGGATGTTGAAGTTGCAGAAAATATGGGAAGACCTGAGCTGGGTTTAGACTTTCACCAATTTCCCCACACCGTAGACATTTTATTTGTGTTAGGTGGAGATGGAACGTTATTGGGCATTGCGCGGGAGTTTGCCTCCTATGATCTCCCTCTCCTCGGATTTAATCTGGGACACTTAGGGTTTTTATCAGAGGCAGAACCAGAGGATCTGGCCTGTGCGATTGACATGGTATTGGCGGAAGATTACATATTAGAAGAGCGCTTAATGTTGGAGGCCGAGGTACTGCGAGATGGAGTTCGTTTGGAAAAGAGCATTGCTTTAAATGAAGTAGGTATTGCGAACTCTTTTAGCCGGATGATTACGACGAAGGTTTATATGGATCATGCTTACCTAGGAACGTATTCTGGAGATGGTGTACTCATCTCCACGCCAACGGGTTCTACAGCCTACTCGCTCTCCTGTGGAGGACCCATTGTTTGGCCCAATGTAGAAACATTACTGTTGACGCCAATTTGTCCACATACGTTGACCGCACGTCCGATTGTCTTGCCACCGGATCCGATCATTGAAATTGTTGTGAGTGCTTCTCATAAAGATATTGGGCTGACAATTGACGGTCAATGGGGTTTTCGTTTGCAGTTGGATGATGTGATTCGTATCCGTCGCTCAAGCTGTAAGACAACCTTAATTAAGTGGAAAGAGCGGTCATTTTTCGAGGTTGTAAGGAAAAAACTGCATGGAGAGTTGCTGGAGGAAAAGTGATGAAAACCAAAGCACAGCGACATATTCGCATTCGAGAAATCATTACAAGCAAAAATATTGAAACGCAAGAAGAGTTAGTCGAGGAGTTGCAACAATCCGGCTACAATGTCACACAAGCGACAGTATCGCGTGATATTAAAGAGTTACGTCTGGTAAAAGTAGCAACAGATTTTGGCCGGTACATGTACTCTCTTCCTGCAGATAAGCGTTTTAATCCGATGCAGAAGTTACGTCGTATGCTGAAAGAGTCGTTCGTCGGAATCGAAACGAGTGAAAATTTATTAGTCATGAAGACGCTTCCTGGTAATGCCAATGCGGTTGGAGCCTTAATTGATAGCTTGGATTGGCCAGATATCATCGGAACGATTGCCGGGGATGATACCATACTCATTATTTGTCGTGATCGAGAAAAGGTACCGCAATTGGTTGAACGTCTTATTGATATGTTGTAGGGGTGGTTATCGGTGTTAGTTGAACTTTCCATTCGTGATTTTGCCATTATCGAACAGCTACAAATAAAGTTTGATCGCGGCTTTCATGTCCTTACCGGAGAGACCGGAGCTGGGAAATCGATTCTCATCGATGCGCTTTCCCTCGCAGTAGGGGGAAGAGGTTCACAGGAGTTTGTCCGCCATGGAGCGAAAAAGCTGGAAGTCGAAGCCTTGTTCTCCATCGACTTGGATCATCCCGCTCAGCTCTGGCTGAAGGAAAATGGGATTGAGAATGTGGATCCATGGTTGGTCATTCGTCGTGAAATTACACAACATGGGAAGAGCCTCTCTCGTGTAAATGGACGGGTGGTAACACTCTCTTTGCTGAGGGAGTTGGGTACGACGCTGTTGGATATTCATGGACAACATGAACATCAATCCTTTATGTCTTCTGAATCTCACCTTCACTGGTTGGATGCCTATGGTGGAAGCGATCACCTTGCACAGGTGGAAACGTATCGCTTGCTTTTCCAAGAGTATAAACAGTTGCTACAAGAAAAGCAGACACTGGAACAGAATGAAAAAGAAATTGCACAACGCTTGGATTTACTGCAATTCCAATTGGATGAAATACATCGTGTACAGCCACGTGTCGATGAGGAAGAATCTTTGGAAGAAGAGGAACAGCGTTTGTCTCATGCAGAACGGCTGTTAAGCGAAAGCACGCAAGCGTTTGATTATTTGCACGGGGATGGCAAGGGATTGGATAACCTTCATCAAGTGATCTCTCATTTAGAAGATATGGTGCCCGTCGATAAGTCACTGGCTCCTATTTTAGAGACGGTTCAGTCGGCTTATTACCAATTAGAAGAGGCGGCACGGCAATTGGGACGCTATCGGGATGACGTGGAATTTGATCCTGAACGTTTGGAACAAGTAGGCGAACGTTTGTACAATATCACCCAGTTAAAACGAAAATATGGTGATACGATTGCGGATATTTTGCAACATGGACAACAGGTGGAGGAAGAAATTCATCAACTCACCTTTCGGGATGAACGGAAAGAGGCGCTACAAACTCGCCTAGATGCCCTTTCACCTGAGATGGAGGAGTGTGCCACTGGACTAACCGGTCGACGGCAATCCTTAGCTCGTCTCATTGAAACAGAGATGCAAAAAGAGTTATCGGAACTAAATATGAAGAGCACCCAATTTCATGTTTCCATCGAACCGGCAGAAGAATGGAAGGAGACGGGCAAAGACCAGGTGGAGTATTATATTGCCCCTAATCCTGGTGAACCACTCAAGCCTTTGATTAAGATTGCATCTGGTGGAGAACTTTCTCGCTTGATGTTGGCAATCAAGTCCTTATTCGCTCATGCTGGAACGTTGAATACACTTATCTTTGATGAGATCGACACGGGGGTAAGTGGTCGTGCGGCTCAAGCGATAGCAGAAAAAATGGTGGCTCTCGGAAATGACCACCAAGTGTTATCGATTTCCCACTTACCACAAGTTGCTTGTATGGCGGACACACATTTTTATATCTACAAGGAAAGCGGAAATCAACGTACGACCACGCGTGTTCGTGTATTAGAGGGAGAAGAGCGCATCACGGAATTGGCACGTATGCTTGGTGGCGTGGAAGTGACAGAGACGACACGCAATCATGCGCGTGAAATGTTGCGATTGGCCAATCAAAATAAAGCAATGCTCCCATAAAACCTTCCAGCAAAAACCTGGTGGAGGGTTTTTGTGTTCGTAGGAATCATTTGATGGACATAAAAGCAAACCAGCACGGATACCTTAAGTTTACGATGACCCATCATCGAAAGTGGAGGTGTAGGCAAGGAGCAGGAGTGTGATCCGCTTGCAGCCAACAGATAGAAAAAAATGGATGGTTTTATTCGTTGCTTGGTGTTTCATTTGGTGTTATACGTCCACACCTTTTCAGCAGTTTGTTTCTTTTCCGAAAGAGCTTCGCTTAACTATGGGTGCGCAGCAACAATTGCGTTTTCCCTTCCCAGCCCTTGCGACAGCAACCATCTCTAATCCGGATGTCGTGGAGGTGAATGGTCAACAAGGACATGCCCCCATCTCCATCAATTTAAAAGACCCGTTGACTGTTTTATCAAAGCACAGAGGGGAATCACAACTTACTTTGCGTTTGTTTGGCAAGGTGCCCTTGAAGACAGTCCATGTATCGGTATTACCCGAAATCAAGGTGGTGCCAGGTGGACAATCCATCGGGGTGAAATTAAAATCGCATGGGGTACTGGTAGTAGGGCATCATCACTTGCAGGCAAAAGGAGAATCCTCAAGTAAATCACCTGTTTACGTGGGAGATTATATCCAATCGATTAATGGTGAGAAGGTTACAGATGTACAGGATGTTGCGAAATCCGTACAAGAAGCGGGAGAGAATGGAGACCCACTCCAATTGGAGGTCATGCGTAAAGGGAAGAAAAAATCCCTTTCGCTAAGGCCACAATACGATCAACAAGAGGGAATGTATCGAATCGGCTTGTATATCCGGGATTCGGCGGCTGGTGTCGGGACACTCACCTTCTATGATCCGGAAAATCAAGTGTACGGTGGCTTAGGGCATGTGATCGCTGATATCGATACGGGAGAGCCCATCAAGGTTGGGGGCGGCCAGGTGGTACGTTCCAATGTGACTTCGATCGAACGGGGAACATCAGGGGAACCGGGTGAAAAAAGAGCGATATTCATGCAGGAAAACCATGTATTGGGTTCGATCGTTCGCAATACCTCCTTTGGAATTTTTGGTGAGATGAAGCATGCCCCTGATGGGAGCGAGGTGGACGATACCGTTCCCGTTGGATTAGCGGAAGATGTAGAAGAAGGACCCGCCCAAATTTTGACGGTGATTGAAGGACAAAAAGTGGAGCGGTTTGATATTGAAATTTTGCATGCATCCGATCAAAAATTTCCAGCTACTAAAGGAATGATCATCCGTATTACGGATCCCAAGCTTTTAGAGAAGACGGGCGGGATTGTCCAAGGAATGAGCGGGAGTCCCATCATACAGAATGGTAAGCTGATCGGGGCGGTCACTCATGTATTTGTTAATGATCCAACTTCCGGATACGCCACGTTCATTGAATGGATGTTAAGGGATGCGGGTAGCTTTCCTCCGATCACAGACAGCGGGTCTCACTTGAGCCCGCTGTTTTCCGGATGAGCAAAACGGAAAATTTCGGAAAATAGGTGGAGCTTTGCAGGATTGATATAAGTAGGTGTCGAAACCAATTAAGACGAGATAGAAACGAGAGTAAAAGAGGATTTTTGTGGGGAGAAAAGGAGCGGTTCGATTGGATACCATTCGTGTCGTCTTAGCAGACGATAACCGAGAGTTTGCTGGGCTATTAGAAGAGTACTTATCTGAACAAGACGATTTGGAGGTAATCGGCGTTGCACATCACGGGAACGAAGTGATGCAGTTGATTGAGCAAGATCCTCCTGATGTATTAGTATTGGACATTATCATGCCTCATTTGGATGGATTGGGTGTACTAGAAAAATTGCAAGCGAGTCACATTCAACCGATGCCCAAGATCATTATGCTGACAGCCTTTGGGCAAGAGAATGTGACACAACGTGCAGTCGAATTGGGTGCAGCCTACTATATTTTAAAACCGTTTGATATGGAAGTCTTGACCCATCGGATCCGGCAAATCAAAGGGAGGCCCACGGAGACTGTTCGCACTTCTGCCGTGACACAGAGAAAGCCACAAAATCTAGAAGCCAGCATCACCAATGTGATTCATGAAATTGGCGTACCGGCTCATATCAAAGGGTATCTCTACCTACGAGACGCCATTCATATGGTGTACAACGAAGTGGAGCTACTTGGAGCCATAACAAAAACGCTTTATCCACGAATTGCAGACAAATACGATACCACCCCTAGTCGGGTCGAGCGTGCGATTCGCCACGCGATTGAGGTGGCATGGAGTCGTGGAAACATGGATTCCATACGAAGCCTATTCGGCTATACCATCAATGTCAGCAAAGCGAAACCAACCAATAGCGAGTTTATCGCCATGGTTGCCGACAAGCTGCGTATTGAACACAAAGTTGGCTAGTAATTGGTAGTTATTACTCTACATGCGCTTTTATTTTGCTCCTCATACTATAGAAAATGGTGAAAAGGGAGCTAACGCTGGATGGATCAACCGTTGATCAGTGCCGTGATTGCGACAAGAAATGAAGCCGAGTCCTTGCGCATAACGTTAAGAGCTCTACGACAAGCCAGCCGTATTGACGAAGTGATAGTCGTCGATCATGGGAGCTCTGATCACACAGATGAGGTTGCGAGACGATATGCAGACCAAACAGTCATTTTTCCCAAGCAGGTTGGACTAGGCTTAGCTTGGTTGGAAGGGATGCGCTCAGCTAGGGGAGCGATCTTTTTGTTGTTGGATGCGCAGGCGAAGGAGCGAGTAAAGCTTTGCCATGCGTTGGTATCTCCCCTTCTTCGGGGAGAAGCGGATATGACCTTGGCACGCTATCCCGCAGAGGAAAGCAGTCCGCACTTGTTGCGGTTACGAAGCTTTGCCTCTGTGGGTGTGCATTTGCTCACAGGGAAAAAGATACAAGCCCCTTTGTCTGGCCAGCGAGCATTACGTCGGGAAATTGTTTCACACCTGATCTATCAGCCTCGAGGATGGGGCATGGAGCTTAGTATGATGATACAAGCGTTGGACAGGGGCTATGTGGTGAAAGAAATTCCTCTCCCCATTGACTTTACCTATCTGGGAAAACGTATCCCAGTATTTAAGAAAAGCCGGGAGGCATGGGGGGTTTTTGCTACCTTTATTCGTCTTTGGAGAGTTTCCCATGAAGCAAGCAAAAAACAGGAATCCGGAAGCTAAGGAATGTGCTCTTTCTTCTAACCTTTCTCCATGAGCCTACTTTACATAAACCCTTACGAAGTGTAACGGTATTTATCTATTTTTCTGGGGCTCATCCTATTTTTTTGAACAAAAGTCTCGCTTTCACGTATGATAGTAGGGATTGAAAGCGAGGTGGAAGATAGATGGATTATGAACGCTGGACGGAACTCCCATATGCAGGTGAAGAGGAAGCACCACGCAATGCGGAACAATCACTTGCAGGAACGTGGCCTCTCTTTTTTCTACGAAGAGCGCCCAATGGAATGTTTCTAGATCCGGCTGGAAGCCCCATCGGGATGGTGCGCGATCCAGAGAGGATTGACTGGAATGCGCAACTAAATGTGGTGGAGGAAACCGCACGGGGATTGACACCAGAAAAGATTGCGATCGCCAAATATTGGGGTGCAGGTCCTGGAACGAAGCAGTGGGCCCCGATGGCAGATCGACTGCTTGATACTTACATCTCAGCAGGAAATTCTGGAAATTTTCTTGTTTCCGCTCCGTGGGCTGCTCGTATCCTGGCTGCTCTTCATGCTGGAATTAATGATACCCTCGTTATTGCTTGGTATCTCAAATATAAACTGAACGTAGCTCGTCCGAATCAGCTAAACTCCGAGTTGGGTACCGTCACATGTACTCCGCGTCACCCTTCGTATGTATCTGGGCATGCTTCTATCGCAGGAGTTTCCTCAACGATACTCTCCTTTTTCTTTCCTACAGAAGAAGAGAAATTGACCGCTTTAGCAGAAGAAGCGGCGCTTTCTCGCCTTTACGGATTGGTTAATTTCCCTATTGATAATTATCAAGGATTGCGATTAGGTCGCTCCGTGGGTCGAGCGATTGTACGTACTTTATCCAATGATAAGGATGACATGCGTCATGCTGTGGATTCTCCTGTCCGTTATCAAGGAGATGCCAAATTGATCCCACCCCCCTATGAGCAGAGTATCGATTTTCCTTTCCCCTCAGATTGTGAATCCAAACTCATTTTCAGAAAAAATAGGAAGAAAAAACGACGCAAAGTGCGTCCATCGGCACAGGTTAACCAGACGAGGAGAGTACGAAAGGCAAGTAGAGACAGGAAAAGGCCTCCAGCAAAAAGACGTGCTACGAGGAGAACGAGGCGGAGAGATTAAGTGGATATCACGTAAAAACAAACAAGCGAGTATAACATGAGTTCGATAGAGGGGTGGATGGGCGGGATGATCGATGACTCTGTTTCGAGAGTAGGTGAAACTGCTCGCCCATCTTTCCGCCATCTAGGGGGCATGCATCTTCTATATTAATCTGCCTTCCAACGAAGACACCGTGCTTTTTCTAGACGTTTAGCAACAGCAGGCCAATAAACCACTTTCCACCATTCATCGATGTATTCACTCCGCCGATTGTTATACTTCAAATAATAAGCATGTTCCCAAACATCGAGCACCAATAAGGGAGTGGTCTCCCATTGAGTACCTAACTGGTGCTTTTCTACTTGCAGGATTTCGAGGTGTTGTGAGCGAGCATTCCATGTCAGGATCGCCCATCCGCTCCCTTGTACTTTGTTCGCGGTGGCAGAAAACTGTTCTTTGCAATGAGAGAAGCTCCCGAAGTAGTGCTCAATCTGTTGACGCAATAAGCCATCAGGCTCCCCTCCACCGTTGGGGCTCATAATGTTCCAGAAGATGGTGTGTAGATAATGGCCAGCACCATTAAACGCCAATTGATTTTCCCAATAAGAAATGAATGAATAATCTTTCTTTTTCCGTGCGTGTTCGAGAGCGATTTCTGCTTGATTCAGTCCATTTACATAGGCTCGATGATGAATATCATGATGCAAGCGCATCGTTTTTTCATCAATGGAAGGTTCCAAGGCATTATATGGATAGGGAAGAGGAGGAAGGCGGTGTTGACCGATGGGTGTGGGATGAAGGGAGTCTCGCTCCTCTTTGGTCATGGTAGGAGGGAGGCTGTTTGCTCCTCCCCTGTTTGCGGGTTGCTGCATGGCATGAAGGGTAAGGTGCTGATACAGGTTCCAGGCTTGATGGGCTAGCGAAGCAAGGTAGAGCGAATCATTTGGCCCTCGTTTGGCTTGATAGAGAAGATGGTGGAATTGCTTTTCGATCTGTATGATCTCTTGAGAGGAAAGTGCTGCTGCATGGTGATTTTTCATGCCATCAAGAATCCACAAACCACTTTGGCTGATTGCATCTGCTTGCGCACGACAATGGGCATGTAACATCTAGCTCGCTCCTCGTACGTCTGGGTCTTTGTATAATGTATGTAAGGAGGGGGGAAAGGTGAGCATGCTTCCTCACCTGGCTTCCAAAAAGAACGATTAAATAAAGCGATTCAGATTGGATTCGGCTGTACTCAAGGAATCTCTTAGCGCAAAAAGATTGGTTTTGCTTAAGCGTGACAACAAGCTTCGAACAAAATTTTTAAGGTTGATGCGGGCGATATATTGATGGTGATCCATTGGCTGCGATCCATACATACATTTTGGAGTGAGACTTTCTATCCATGAGGTGATGGCAGATGAAGCCAGTTTGTCATGTTGTATTAAATGAAAGACGACGGTAGTTAGACGCTCATCCTCCTCGTGGTGAAGAATAGAATGATTATTTAATAAGGTATGACCAATGGCTAATAAAATTTGGTGAAAGTGTTGTTCCGCTAATTCCTCACATAATGCCAGTTGATCCAGTACATCAGCGCCATGAGCGGCGGCATGAGCCCATCCTTTTCCTTCGACCATTCCGCGAAGATCCTTTTCTTTGTGGATATAGTGAAGAAACTGTTCAGTGGTAGTGTGTATTTTTTTCTTGGACAAGCAGGGGTGTTTCCGGTGTTGATGCAAAATCAAGGCAATGACGAGAGAGGAGAACGCCCTCGTAAATACAGCATCATCTTCTTTTTTATCGATACCGGAAAATAAATGTTGGTCATCTAGCAAGATGTCTAGTAACTGTTGGAGTTCGATCGGTTCAAAATATTGTTTTTCAATAATCCAATGATAAAATGTGGGATAAATTAATTCGTCGCGTAAAATCGGATCTGTATCTCCTATATGCTCTAACATGGCTTCCATGATGATCTTGAGCTGATCTTTTTGCTGAATAGTATAGTCGTTTTTTTCTACTTCCTTCAGAATTTGAAATAACTGATCATTTTTCATTGTGATTTATCCCCTTAAATATATTGGAGTGAAATTCTTTTATGTCTCTCTATGCGATCATAGCAAAACAACACTGACATATACTTGTCAGTGTTGTTTATATTGGGCTGATCATTTTTTTGCGAGCAGGAATACCGCTCAGAGAGGGCTGAAGATGAGCGGTATGTTCTCTAAAATAGATTGATTTTTATCTCAGGTGGGATAATGAAACCATAAGGAAACGGCATTTATGTCAACTTCCGACAGGACTATTTCTTCTCAGTGTGGTGTTCTTTTTTCTTTCGGCGTAGGATTTTCTGAATCATCGGCTGTACATAATTTCGTTTGGAGTCATGTCTTAGAATGAAGCCACCGATAAACAGGATACCGATTAGTAACAAGAAGAGCCCGCCACTAAAAGGAAGCCAAGCAAATCCTTCGCCTGCGAAGAAGTCATAGGTGACGTCGCGCATGATGGTCCAGCCCCAGATGCTGGCCACACCAGGGAGCAAAAGGATGATTAATGCTCCTAACCGTTGATAGATCATGTATTGTCAACTGCCTTTCGTTTTCCGATAACTAGAGTAGACCTTCTCTATCGTAACGCATTTTTTGTGTGATGACTATGCGGAGATCATCTACGAGATCAAGGGATTCATCTTCAGATCATATGATAAGATAGGAAGTAGAGCGATGGGGAAGGGGGATGTGTATGAAAAGGCTGTTGATTGTTGGAGCAGGCAAAGGTGGAACAGCCCTCTTACGTACGATTCATGGATTGGAGAATATTTCTGTTGTGGGTGTGGTCGATATTGATCCACATGCCCCTGCAATGGAGATCGCTCGCTCTTGGGAAATCCCCACGGGTGAAGAAGTGCAACCCTTTTTGCGTTTTCACCCGGATGTCATATTAGAGGTAACAGGGGAGCCAAAGGTATACGAAGCATTGTGTGAAAAAGTAGGTCAAAGTGCCTTAGTGGTTTCGGGTGCCGTTGCCAGCTTGATGCTCCAGCTGATTGTAGAGAAAGAAAAATGGTTTGCAGCGTGGCGAATCCGCCAGCGCGAATTGGATGCCATCGTCAATTCTACTCATGATGGCATGATTGCCGTCAATCGAGAGGGGAAAGTGACACTCTTTAATCGGGCGGCGGAACGCTTAATTGGTCTGTCTGCAGAATCGGTGATGGGGACCTGGGTAGAAGAGTCGATCCCCAATACGCGCCTCGACTATGTGCTGCAACAGGGAAAACCGGAACTGAACCGTCAGCAAAAGCTAATCAATGGGGTAAGTATTGTAACGAACCGCGTTCCGGTGAAGACCAAAGCGGGCGAAGTGATTGGTGCGGTAGCCGTTTTTCGCGATGTGACGGAGGTTCTGTCACTTACGCAACAGGTGACGGATTTGGAAAGTATGCGAAGTCTCCTGCAAGCGATTATCAACTCATCCGATGATGCCATCTCAGTTGTGGATGCGAATGGGAAGGGGTTGTTGATTAATCCGGCATATACGCGTTTGACAGGGCTTTCCCCGGAGGATGTGATTGGAAAGCCGGCGGAGACCGATATATCAGAAGGGGAAAGCATCCACATGAAAGTTCTTCGTACCAATAAAGCGATTCGTGGTGCACGGATGAAGGTCGGCCCTCTACGTAAAGATGTTGTGGTCAACGTGGCGCCGATTGTCATTGGAGAAGAGCAGAAAGGGAGCGTCGGCATTATTCATGATATGTCGGAAATGAAATCGCTCTATAATGAATTAGAAAAAGCGAGGCGTATTATCCGTACCTTGGAAGCGAAATATACATTTTCTGATATTATTGGTGATAGCAAAGTGATGCAAACGGCTTTTACGCAAGCAAAACAAGCCGCCAGTACACCTGCGACCGTACTCTTGCGGGGGGAATCTGGGACAGGAAAAGAGCTTTTTGCCCATGCCATTCACCACGATTCGGATCGGAAGTACCATCAATTTATCCGAGTCAATTGTGCTGCTATCTCTGAATCCCTGTTAGAAAGTGAACTATTTGGTTATGAAGAAGGGGCATTTACGGGGGCTCGTCGCGGTGGGAAAAAGGGATTATTTGAAGAGGCGAGCGGGGGAACAATTTTTCTAGATGAAATTGGAGAGCTTGCACCTGGCATTCAGGCAAAATTGTTACGCGTTCTGCAGGAAAAGGAAGTCGTGCGTGTCGGTGGCACGAAACCGATTCCGATCGATGTACGGGTGCTGGCAGCGACCAATGTTGATTTGGAACAGGCGATTTCGGAGCAACGTTTTCGGAAAGACCTCTTTTATCGTCTCAATGTACTCCCCATATTCATTCCCTCACTACGAGAGCGAATGGAAGACCTGCATGCTCTCTCCATTCACTTAATAAAGAAGTTTAATCAAGAGTATGGCCGTAATGTAGAAGAGATTAACCCCAAGGCGATTAGCGAGCTACAACGTTATTATTGGCCGGGTAACGTGAGAGAGCTGGAGAATGTATTGGGTCGAGCGATGATTCATATGCCCTTTCATGAGCGTGTCATGCAAGCGGATCATCTCCCTCTGTTATCGGAGAGAAGAGACAGGGGATATGTGGCGAAGAATCACGAACGGAGTGAACAGCCATCGCTACAAGAGATACTGGATGATACGGAAAAGGAACATATCTATCAGGTATTGGAAGATAATAATGGGAACAAGACAAAGACGGCGAAGCAGCTAGGCATTTCCATTCGCAGTCTTTACTATAAACTGGAAAAATACGAACTTGACTCACACTAACCTCCTTTATGTCTGCAATTTTTTGCAGGCAATGACATGCGCTATCTCTGCAAATGATTGCAGACTTTCGGAATGGAATTCGCTTTTTAATTGACAGAAGAAGACTTTTTTTGACTGTCAAACCAGGGATAGAAGCCTTTTTTTTGTATCTCTCAAAAAGTTGGCATGGAAATTGCATTTAATTTAGAGTGAAAGGCTCTCGTGCCAGCTAGTACTAAGAAATGTAGAAAGACGAGGTGGGATAGATGACTCTCCTACGTCATTTTGATGAAGTAATAAATACAGTCAAAGCATACGAGCCTGTTACGATTGCCGTAGCGGCGGCTGCCGATCGTAATGTGATGGAAGCCATCACCGATGCGCAACAGCAAGGAATTGCCAACTTCATCTTGATTGATGATCGTGAAGAGATTGAGCGGATTGCTGAGTTGAACCACTTTTCCCTGCAAGAGGTGGAAGTGATTCATCAACCTGTGCAGGCAAAAGCGGCTAGCGAAGCCGTGCGACTCGTGAAAGAACAAAAAGCAGATATCGTGATGAAAGGCATGATTCAGACAGCCGACTTCTTGCGTGCCGTTCTGCATAAAGAAAACGGGTTAGCACAAGGGAAGGTATTAAGTCATGTGGCGGCTTTTCAGATTCCTGGCTATGACCGGCTGGTGTTGGTGACGGATTCTGGATTAAATATTGCACCAACTTTAAACGAAAAAAAGCAAATCATCGAGAATGCTGTCTCTCTCGGTCATTCGTTAGGAGTGGCAGAACCGAAGGTAGCCATATTAGGGGCGATCGAATTGGTAAACCCCAATATGCCACCTACGATGGATGCTGCTGTGCTGACGCAAATGAATCGCCGAGGCCAAATTAAAGGGGCTCTTGTGGATGGCCCACTGGCCCTAGATAGTGCTATCTCATGGGAATCAGCGCAGCAAAAAGGAATTGAAAGTGCTGTTGCGGGTCAGGCAGATGTATTGATGGTGCCCAATATCGAATCAGGTAATATTTTATACAAAGCACTTTCGTATTTTGCCCACAGCCAGATCGGATCATTGGTTGTAGGAGCATCTGCACCTGTGGTGCTTACTTCTCGTGCAGATGGTCATGAAAACAAGTTGCGCTCGATCGCATTAGCCGCTTTACAAGCGCGCCAACAAAAAGCAAGAACAAGGAGGAGTTTGTAATGAACTTATTTACTCGCATGGAGGAATACGATTATGAGCAATTGGTATTCTGTCATGATAAAAACTCCGGCCTCAAGGCCATTATCTGTATCCATGATACGACGTTAGGACCTGCTTTAGGTGGAACACGTATGTGGACGTATAAGACCGAAGAAGAGGCGATCGAGGATGTCTTACGACTGGCTCGTGGGATGACATATAAAAACGCTGCTGCAGGCTTAAATATTGGTGGCGGAAAAACCGTGATTATTGGTGACCCGAAAAAAGATAAGAGTGAAGAGATGTTCCGCGCATTTGGTCGTTACATTCAAGGGCTTAATGGCCGCTACATTACAGCGGAAGATGTAGGGACGACAGTGGAGGACATGGATCTTATTCATCAAGAGACCAACTTTGTTACCGGTGTTTCCCCAGAGTTTGGTTCCAGCGGGAATCCTTCTCCAGTAACCGCTTACGGTGTTTATCGTGGCGTAAAAGCAGCAGCCAAAGAGGCTTTTGGCGATGATTCCCTTGAAGGAAAAACGGTGGCTGTGCAGGGGGTAGGTAGTGTAGCTTATACGTTGTGTAAGCACCTGCATGAAGAAGGGGCCAAACTGATCGTAACGGATATCAATAAGCAAAACATGGAACGAGCGGTGCGTGATTTCGGTGCAGAAACCGTAGCGCCGGATAAAATTTATGATGTTGCCTGTGACATCTTCTCACCATGCGCTCTCGGGGCCATCATCAATGACGATACCCTGCCACGCTTTCAATGCAAAGTCATTGCTGGTGCTGCCAATAACCAACTAAAAGCAGACCATCACGGAAAAGAATTACAAGAACGTGGGATTGTCTATGCGCCAGATTATGTGATCAACGCAGGTGGCGTATTTAACGTTGCCGATGAGCTGATCGGCTATAACCGTGAGCGGGCGATGAAGCGTGTAGAAAGTATTTATGACAACATTGAGCGTGTATTTACCATTGCCAAGCGAGATGGCATTTCGAGTAATTTAGCAGCGGATCGGATGGCGGAAGAGCGAATCGCATCGGTGCGTCAATCGCGCAGTATGTTCTTGCGCAATGAGCAAAGTATTTTGGACCGCTAATCTTTCGAGCTAGTTGGTAGTAGGAGAAATGGAGTGTTGGATGTGCATGAGACGATTCGGGTACTGGCGATCAACCCGGGATCGACTTCCACCAAAATCGCCGTTTATGACGATGAAAAAGAAGTCGTAGTAGAAACGTTACGCCATGACGGGGAGACCTTAGCGAACTACCCCGAGTTATTTGACCAGTATAAGTATCGCAAGCAGTTGATTTTGGAGACGCTGGATCGGGAAGGGATTAATCTGACGCGACTAAATGCGGTGGTGGGTCGTGGGGGCTTGCTCCGTCCGATACCAGGAGGAACGTACCCCGTCAATGAAGAAATGATTAACGACCTCCGATCTGGCCAGTATGGGACCCATGCATCCAATTTAGGGGCGGTTTTGGCTCACGAGATTGCTTCTAGCTTAA
Organism: Mechercharimyces mesophilus; assembly: GCF_059818345.1. NCBI lineage: Bacteria > Bacillati > Bacillota > Bacilli > Caryophanales > Thermoactinomycetaceae > Mechercharimyces > Mechercharimyces mesophilus. The sequence goes on from NZ_JCBAPH010000001.1 coordinate 835,773, forward strand.
ACATCCCCTCTTTTATTGTGGATCCCGTCGTGGTGGATGAATACGAACCCATCGCCCGTGTCTCTGGCGTACCGGAGATAGAACGGCGCAGTATCTTCCACGCGTTGAATCAAAAAGCCGTAGCGCGGCGTGTATCGATGAAGCTGGATCGCCCCTATGAAGAGCTAAACTTCATTATCGCCCACATGGGGGGCGGAATTACGGTCGGTGCTCATCAGCGGGGACGAGTGATCGATGTGAATAATGGCCTCCATGGGGAAGGTCCGTTTTCCCCAGAGCGAGCAGGCACCCTGCCCGTCGGAGACCTCATCGCACTCAGTTTCTCCGGGAAGTACTTTGCGAGCGAAATCATGAAAATGATTGTTGGAAACGGTGGGCTGATGGGTTACTTAGGGACCAATGATGCACGTGAGGTAGAAGAGCGCATGGAACAGGGAGAGCAAGAAGCGCGTTTAGTCTATGAGGCGATGGCTTATCAAGTTGCGAAAGAAATCGGTGCTTATGCGACCGTATTGAAAGGACAAGTCGATCGCATCATTCTCACAGGCGGGCTTGCTTACGGTCAGGTGTTTTGTGATTGGATTCGTGAAAGAGTCTCTTGGATTGCCGATGTGGAGGTCATTCCGGGAGAAAATGAGATGCAAGCGCTTACAGAAGGAGCTTTGCGTGTGTTGCGCGGGCAAGAAGAAGCCGCCATCTATACATCATTATAGGAATCAGAGAAAGGAGTGGAGAGGTTGGCAACCAATTATGATGTCGTCGTATTAGGAGCCGGTCCCGGTGGCTATGTTGCAGCCATTCGAGCTGCACAACTGGGAAAAAAGGTGGCCGTTGTCGAAAAAGAAAAGGTAGGCGGCGTTTGTTTACACAAAGGATGCATTCCTTCCAAGTCGATGCTACGTAGTGCCGAGCTCTATCACCAGATGCAGCATAGTGAAGAATATGGGATTGCGGTGGGCGATGTGCGCCTCGATATGAATTTGGTGCAACAACGCAAAGGCAAAGTAGTGGACCAGCTTCATAAAGGGGTGCAGAGCCTTTTAAAGCAACACGATATCTCCGTTTATGAAGGGATTGGGCGCATCTTAGGACCTTCGATCTTTTCCCCTCAACCGGGAACGATAGCGGTTGAAAAAGCAGATGGTAGTGAAGCGGAGATGCTGATTCCGGATAATGTGATCATCGCAACCGGTTCGCGTCCGCGTTCGCTTCCTGGTCTAGAGCTAGACGGCGAATATATTCTTAACTCCGATCATGCTCTGCAATTAGAGAAGTTACCAGCATCGATGGTGATCATCGGTGGTGGCGTGATCGGAATTGAATGGGCATCCATGTTAAACGACTTTGGTGTGGATGTGACTGTTGTGGAATTTGCTGAGCGGATTCTTCCTTTTGAAGATGTGGACGTGAGCAAAGAAATGACCCGCCTATTGAAAAAACGAAAAGTAAAAGTACACACCAACGCGAAAGTCTTGTCAGACAGCGTTCAGGTGGGAGAAGGAAGCGTCAATCTCCAGGCAGAAAAAGATGGGAAAACGTTGGATCTGCAGGCGGAACGTGTCTTGGTTTGCGTGGGTCGCGAGCCGAACACCGCAGGAATTGGCATTGAAAATACGGCCATCAAAGTGGAAAAAGGCATCGTTCAGGTAAATGATGTGATGCAGACAGCGGAGAAACATATCTATGCTATTGGGGATATTGTGGGTGGTTATCAGCTGGCCCATGTGGCTTCTCACGAAGGCATAACGGCAGCCGAACATCTGGCGGGAGGAGACCCGCATCCACTCGATCCATCGATGGTACCCCGCTGTACCTACAGTCGTCCTGAAGTAGGAAGTATTGGGCTATCGGAAGCGGAAGCGAAGGAGCAAGGCTTTGATGTTAAGGTGGGCAAGCTTCCTTTCCGCTCCATTGGGAAATCCATCGTATACGGCGAAGTGGACGGCTTTATCAAAATTATTTCGGATAAAGAGACAGAAGACCTTTTAGGGGTTCATATTATTGGTCCTCATGCGACCGACCTGATATCGGAAGCAGGATTGGCGAAAGTATTGGATGCAACACCATGGGAGATCAGTCATACTGTTCATCCTCATCCAACACTATCTGAGATCTACGCAGAGGGTGCGATGAAGGTAGATGGTAAGGCGATACACGGTTAAGTGAAAGAGAAGAGGTAGGCAGTCAGAAGCAGGAAAAAAGAAATAACAGAGTGTAAAGATAGGGAGTAGAGTAGGGTGAAGAAGGAGGAGAAAGAAGGCAAAGCTGATTCTAGCCTCCTGTCTTCAACCTCTAGCTTCCCAATAAAGGAGTGAACAATAATGGCAACATCCAGGCACGTTCAATTAGGATTAACAGATGAAGATGTACTTAGCATGTACCGCTACATGCTCTTAGCGCGCCGTATCGATGAGCGCATGTGGTTGTTAAACCGTGCAGGCAAGATCCCTTTTGTTATCTCTTGTCAAGGACAGGAAGGGATTCAAGTGGGAGCAACTTTCGCTTTGGATCGCGAAAAGGACTGGTTGTGTCCCTACTACCGTGATTTAGGGATGGCCCTTGTCTTTGGACAAACGGCACAGGATCAGATGTTATGTGCTTTTGCCAAGAAAGATGAACCCAATAGCGGTGGTCGTCAAATGCCGGGACACTATGGGGATGCACGCTACCGTATCGTCTCTGGTTCCAGCCCGGTAACGACCCAGCTTCTGCACGCCGTGGGTATTGGATTGGCGGGTAAAATGGAAGGCAAAGATCATGTGGCCCTTACCTGCTTTGGCGAGGGGTCCAGCAACCAAGGTGATTTCCATGAGGGGCTCAACTTTGCCGGAGTACATAAATTGCCGGTGATCTTCCTCTGTGAAAATAATAAATACGCCATCTCCGTTCCACTGAGCAAACAATTGGCTGGAGGAAGTGTGGCAGCACGTGGCGCAGGTTATGGTATGCCAGGAATTCAGGTAGATGGAAATGATCCCCTTGCTGTATATGAAGTGATGAAAGAGGCAGTTGATCGTGCTCGCCGTGGCGATGGTCCTACTTTGGTCGAAGCGATTTCCTATCGTCTGGTTCCACACTCCAGTGATGATGATGATAGTACCTATCGTGAGAAGAAAGAAGTGGAAGAGGCACGCGCACAAGATTCTTTGGTCCAGTTCCGCGCTTACTTATTGGAAGCAGGTGTGCTGACGGAAGAGAAGGAAAAAGCGATGAACGATGAGATCGCACACGAAATTGATGAAGCGACAGACTTTGGGGAGAGCGCTCCCTTGCCTGATCCAAGTGAAATGGCAACACATGTATATGCAGAGGAAGCGGAATAGGAGGCGAGTGAGATATGCCGGTAATGTCATATATTGATGCTGTGACGAAAGCGTTGGCAGAAGAGATGCGACGCGACGAAAATGTATTTGTCTTAGGGGAAGATGTGGGTGTACGCGGTGGTGTATTTCGTGCTACCGCTGGTCTGATCGAAGAGTTTGGCGAAGAGCGCGTAATAGATACTCCCTTAACCGAATCGGCTATTGCAGGTGTTTCCATCGGTGCCTCGGTCTACGGCAAACGCCCGGTAGCAGAGATGCAATTTGCTGATTTTATTATGCCCGCATTGAATCAGATTGTGAGTGAAGCCGCCAAAATGCGCTATCGCTCCAATAATACGTTCCACTGCCCTATGGTGATTCGTGCTCCTTATGGGGGAGGGGTGCACGGCGCCCTTTATCATTCGCAAAGTGTGGAAGCGCTGTTTACTTCTGTGCCAGGTCTTAAAGTGGTGATGCCTTCGACGCCATACGATGTGAAGGGACTACTTAAGGCAGCCGTTCGCGACGAAGATCCTGTTATCTTTTTTGAGCACAAGCGTTGCTACCGTTTGATCAAAGGGGAAGTACCGGATGAGGATTACACCTTGCCGATCGGGAAAGCGGATGTGAAGCGGGAAGGCACGGATGTGACGGTAATCTCTTATGGACTGACGCTCCACTTTGCGCTGCAAGCGGCAGAGGAATTGGAGAAAGAGGGCATCAGTGTTCATGTCTTGGATCTTCGTACGGTGCAACCGCTAGATAAAGAAGCGATTCTGGAGGCGACGGCCAAGACGGGGAAAGTACTTATTGTTCATGAAGATAATAAATCAGGTGGTGTGGGTGGCGAAGTATCCGCGATTATTGCAGAAGAAGCCCTTTTTGAGCTCGATGCCCCTATTCAACGCTTGTGTGGCCCGGACGTTCCGGCGATGCCCTACAGTGGACCACTGGAAAAAGAATTTATGCTCAACCCGGAAAAAGTAGCTACTGCCATCCGTGAATTGGCGGAGTTTTAATTGCGATAGTTGGAAGGAGGAAAATTCATGGCAACCGATGTTACGATGCCGCAATTAGGCGAGAGTGTGACCGAGGGGACCATTTCCAATTGGTTGGTCTCACCAGGTGACGAAGTAAGCAAGTATCAGCCCTTATGCGAAGTAGAAACGGATAAAGTAAATGCAGAAGTACCGGCTACCTTTGCAGGCAAGGTGACAGAGCTTTTGGCAGAGGAAGGGCAGACCATCGCCGTGGGCGAATTGATCTGTCGCATTCAACAAGAGGGTGAAGCAGCAACGCCCGCACCAGAAGCATCCTCAGGAAAAACGGCGGAGAAATCTACTCAAGCATCTACAGGAGCACCCTCTTCATCTCAAGCGAAGCAGCCGGCAGGAGAGAAGGCATCTCCTGCGAAACAAGATCGCTCGCAGAAAGCGCGCTATTCCCCAGCGGTGATGCGACTGGCGCAAGAAAATGATATTGATCTCACGCAGGTTGCAGGCAGGGGCAAAGGAGGACGGATCACCCGTAAGGATATTTTACAGGTGATTGAACAAGGAGGAACCCCAGCGGCAGCCGAAGCGTCATCTTCGACTACAGAGGCGCCCTCTACCGCTCCGTCGTCAACGCCTGCTAGCACTTCTAAGCCGGCATCAGCACCAAAAGAGGTTGATTTAGAAGAAGGCGATCAAGAAATCCCGTTGACGACCGTGCGCAAAACCATTGCCCAACGCATGTCGCAAAGTAAGCACGAAGCTCCCCATGCTTGGACGATGGTAGAAGCGGATGTGACGGGACTTGTGCAACTACGTAAGAAAATGAAAGATGATTTCAAACAACGGGAAGGCATTAGCCTGACGTATATGCCATTCTTTATCAAGGCTGTCGTCGATTCGATGAAGGAATTCCCGCACCTGAACTCTGTATGGGGTGGAGACAAGATCATTTTGAAGAAGCGCATCAACATTTCGATCGCGGTGGCGACTGATGATGCTCTCTATGTTCCTGTTATCCATGATGCGGATGAGAAGAGCGTGCTGGGGCTGGCGAAAGCCGTTCATCGTCTTGCTGAAAAAACCAGGGATGGGAAATTATCGATGGAGGATCTACAAGGTGGTACCTTCACGGTGAATAATACCGGTTCCTTTGGTTCGATCGCTTCACAGCCGATTATTAACTATCCACAGGCGGCCATTATCTCGATGGAATCGATCGTGAAGAAACCGGTCATCAAAGACGATATGATTGCCGTGCGTGATCATGTGAACCTCTGTCTCTCTTTGGATCATCGCATCCTGGATGGGTTGATGGCAGGACGCTTCTTGCAACGTGTCAAAGAACGTCTAGAAGCGTACGGCCCGCAAACACAGTTGTAATCACAGAAGAGATCACACCGAAATATTATTGATAAGAAAAGCCCTTCCCTTCGCCACTTCTGTAGCGAAGGGAAGGGCTATTTGTTTATCTGCTTCGATGGGGTGATCATAGGAGGGCGATCCCATCCGGTCTATCCGTCTCTTTCGTATTCAAAACTCGCAGTCTAGGTCTTGGAACGCTATATCCATCTTAACCAATCCCCCATTCTCTTCATATGCTAAGGTAGTGAATGGCAGAGGGGAGAGGGTAGCGGTGAAAGTGAAAACCTCCAACGAAATACAGACAAGGTCTAAGGTGCTAGCAGAGGACCTGCTAACATTTGTTCATGATGAAGGTCGATATAGAGTAAGAGGCACACAACTAGAGGAGGATTGGCTACAACTTATCTGTACGGCTGATGGAGTGGAGTTTGTCGACGGAACTACCATGATGGAGCATGTGTCTGCTAGTGGTATGAACGAGCAAGAAAAAAACAACTTGTCCTCCCCTGTTCTTCCTCCTTCTCCCTTCCTTACTCTTCGCTTTCTACATACAGATGGGAAGGGGAGAATGGAAGGGAGAGAGCCTCTTCCCCATTGCGTTTCCGGTGAATTTAAGAAAGTGGTCTATAAGGAGATGTGGTCCGGTATTTCTGCGATCTTCTCTGGGCAACAGGGGCATTTAAAATACGATATGATGGTGGAGCCGGGTGCTCCCATAGAGAATATTGCTTTTCGATACGAAGGGGCTCATCAAATGTCTATTGACAATGGCATGTTGGTTATTCACACCCCACGAGGAATACTATACGAGCAGAAGCCGATAAGCTTTCAAGAAGTTAATGGAGAAATTCAGCGGATTCCAACCTCTTTTATCCTCCGTGATGACCAGAGTGTCGGGTTTAAAGTGGAAAAAGCGTATCGCCACGATCTTCCCTTGCTTATTGATCCGGTTGTAATTTACTCTACCTTGGTTGGGGGACCGGGAATAGATGCTTCGATCATTTTTTTGAATAAAATGACGGTAAATTCAGAGCAAAATGCCTTTATTACAGGCCAAACAACCTCCACCCAATTTCCCGTAACAAGTGGTGTATTTCAAACTCAATTACGCGGGGTGGCAAGTGCTTATGTAACCAAACTAGCTAGTACCGGGTCTTCCCTCATCTATTCGACGTATCTGGGGAAGAATGCGATTGGTTCGAACATTGCGGTGGATTCAGTGGATAACGCCTATGTGACCGGGGTCACCACGTCTACTCAATATCCGGTGACTAGTGGTGCCTTTCAAACCCAGTTTAAGGGCATAATCGATATTTTTGTTAGCAAATTAAATGCGACAGGAAGCTCCCTTATTTATTCCACCTATTTAGGAGGAGATGGTAGTGATTTTGCTTTCGGCATTGCGGTAGACTCACTGAATTTTGCCTATGTGACAGGAGAAACGGTATCAACTGATTTCCCCATTACAAGCAATGCTTTTCAAACCCAGAAGGGGAGGATGGGGGATGTCTTTGTCACCAAATTGAACACGAGTGGCTCGTCTCTGGTCTTTTCCACTTTTCTGGGAGGAAGTGCGGAAGATATGGGCAGTGACATTGCTGTGGACTCGCTTTTCCGCCCTTATGTGACAGGAGAGACGGAGTCAATGGATTTCCCCGTAACGAATGGAGCTTTTCAGACGGTTTACAAAGGAGAAACAGACGCCTTTATAACCAAATTGGCTGCGGATGGAGAGACGGTGTTGTTCTCTACTTTCTTAGGTGGTCGAGAGGAGGATAGGGGGCAGGGGATTGCGGTTGATGAGATCAATGAAGTTTATGTTGTGGGTAGAACGGAATCCACTGATTTTCCCGTTACCATGGGGGCTTTTCAGACCCTCCTTTCAGGAGGAGGAGATGCCTTTGTGACGAAAATAGAGAGCTCTGGTCGTTTTCTATGCTACTCCACTCTTTTAGGGGGGAGTGATTCTGAAAATGGACTGGGTATTGTAGTGAACTCATTTGATGAGGCTTGGGTGACGGGAAGCACGATATCGACTGATTATCCACTTACCTCAGATGCTTTTCAAGCGAACAAACGAGGAGTTAGTGCCGCTTTTCTAACCTCGCTCAGTTTTGCAGGAACGGGATTGAGTTATTCTTCTTATCTAGGTGGGAGTTTGGGGGCAACTCTAGGTTCAGGGATAGCGATTGATAAGGAAGATAATGTTTACTTTACAGGTGTTACTACGGCATCAGATTTTCCTACAACATCCCGTGCATTTCAAAGGAAATTTGCTGGGGGACTTGATCCCTATGTCCTCAAGCTAGGCCAACGTGTACAGAGAGGAGCAACCGGTCCAGTAGGTGCACGAGGTCCACAAGGCAGAAGAGGGCCACGAGGACCTCGTGGAGCGAGAGGCCGTTCGAGTGGAGGAGAAATTAGTCATTAGGAATGGCGAGCATTTTAGACTACTCATCAACCAGGCGCGAGAGAACAGGATGCTCCCATGTTTAATTGCTTTCATCCGGGGCGTGTGGCACCAACCATGCGGGTTTTCTACAAAATAGCGAAAGGGATGAGTAGCTCGGTTGCCCCTCATTCTTTCGTTTTTATAAGGAGGAGAATAAGTGAAACAAGAGGCTATGCCTTTATCCCCACGCTTTACCGTGGAGAATGTTGAGGCCAAAAAAAGTGCTCCTATTTATCGTGCACAAGGGGAGCGTGGCGATGTTCTTTTTTTTATTGATCGCGTCGAGCTCCTTTTTTTCACCGATTCACATCAGGAAAAATTGATCCTTCGCTTTGAAAATGTTCATCCGATGAACAATGTTCAGGTCTATTTTAACGAATATCATCTTATTTATAGAGAGCTATGGAAAGGAATCGATCTGGTTTTTCTACTCACTGATGAGCAATTGAAATATGATGTCCTTGTTTATCCAGAAGCTACGATAAGTGATATTTGTTTTCGCTATGAGGGTGGAGAGGAAGTCGCTTTGAGTGAGCAGGGAGATATAGTTGTAACCGCCTCTTACGGAGTTCTCCATGAGAAGAGACCTTTCAGTTACCAATATGTCGGGAATGAAAAGAAGAGGGTCCCCTCGAAGTTTCAATTGCATGCGGATGGCTCTATCGGTTTTTTACTAAGCCGCAAAAGTTATGATCCAACAAAAATTCTGGTGATTGATCCCGTGGTGTTTTATTCCTCTTACTTAGGTGGCAGATTGGAGGATATTGGGCGTGGAATCGCTGTGGATGATGCAGGGAGTGCCTATGTCACAGGGCAGACAGAATCACCCAATTTCCCTGTTACCTCAGGTGCATTTCAAACTTCATTAAATTCTATAAATATTGATGCATTTGTTAGCAAGTTTACACCTAGTGGAAGTTCACTCGTTTATTCGACTTTTATCGGTGGAATAGGCAATGATTCGGGTGCGAGTGTAGCCGTAGATAAGGTGGGAGATGCCTATGTGACAGGATTTACAGATTCAGAGAACTTTCCGATCACCCCTAACGCCTTTCAGACAGTAAATTTCGGTTTGGTGGCCTTTGTATCCAAGCTAAATGCACAAGGGAACTCATTGATTTACTCCACTTATCTCGGCGGAAGACTCATCGATTTTGCAAATGATATCGTAGTGGATGAAGACCTCCATGCTTATGTAACAGGAACCACAGCCTCTCGTAATTTTCCGGTTACCCCTGGTTCGTTTCAGACCGTTTTAGGTGGAGAGGAGGATGCTTTTCTAACGAAGTTTAGTCGATCAGGTAGCTCTTTATTATACTCCACGTTTCTAGGTGGAACGAAATGTGATAACGGAAATGGGATCGCACGAACAGACGAGAACGAGGTTTATGTGACGGGATTCACAAATTCCACTAACTTTCCTATTGTCGCGGGTGTTTTTCAAACGATGTATGGTGGAGGAGGCAGCGATGCTTTTGTCAGCAAATTGAATGCTTTTGGATCGTCACTCGTCTACTCTACTTATTTAGGTGGTAGATCTGTAGAACAAGGAAATGCTGTCGATGTGGATGGAGAGGGCAACGCCTATGTGATTGGCACAACCGCCTCCAGTAACTTTCCCATCACCGCACATGCTTTTCAGACCATCGTAAAGGTTGCTTCTCCTTTTGTCACAAAATTGAATAGCAGAGGAGAAACGTTACAATATTCTACATTTGTCGGAGGAAGTTCTCTTGATCAAGGGTTGGGCATTGCAGTAGATTCCTTTGGAGGTGCCTGGATTACAGGATTTACGGAGTCGCTTGATTTTCCAGTAACCTCGGATGCTTTTCAAAGGAGAAAAGCTGGGATTTCGGATGCTTACCTTACACAACTCCAGTATGCCGGTCAAGGAATTTCTTTTTCTTCTTATCTTGGTGGGAGCAGTAGTGAGGAGGGAAACGATTTAGTATTGGATAGTCAGGGGAATGTATATGTCACAGGGTGTACGTTCTCTGGAAATTTCCCCACTACTTTTGGTGCTTTCCAGAAGAATTTTGAGGAGGGCATCCAAGATGCTTTTGTTGCAAAAGTTGGTTCGCTGAGAAGGATAACGGGACCATCAGGGGCAATCGGAGCACAAGGTCCACGCGGTCCCCGTGGAGCGAGAGGGGCAAGAGGGATCGATGGAGAGATAAAAAATTAAAATCATGAAACATTGACAGCTTTGTGCATATACTGATAGCAGGAAGTGGATCCTGTTGGATTGAATTTTGTGACAAAAGCATTTGAAAGCTCCTGCAAAGATGGTTTGAAAGGCCCCTGTAGTGAGAGGTTAGCGAAGGAAAGAGGGACAGTACCCCGGCTGTCCCTCTTTCTGTTGATTGGAATAGTTGCTTAATAGGCACAAAAAAAATAGAAACCGCCAACCTATGTAATAAAAATGGTTGACGGTTCGTGGATTATTGCAATCCAATGATGGCATCATAGATAGCGAGGAGGGTGGACGCGACTAGTCCAAGACTAAAGACCCCACCGATGACAAAGCCGGGCTTGTTATCCGTCCGTTTGTTATAAAGCGTTCCCACCACCGCTAAGATAGACATGATGATCATGATTATGACCATATACATAGGTATCTCCCTCGCTTCTTTCAAAAATCGATCCTTCTTATTATAAGCAAAATCCAAGCGAAAAAACAATGAACACTAAAAGAACAATGCTCCGCCACCAACGAAGAGTGTGGTAATAACCATTGAGACAATGATAATATAAACAACTACACGAATCCATTTTGGTTGCATAAATAGTTCACCTCTAACGTGTGGACAACTTACTTCAATGTTTAATTGTAGCGAAATCTGTCCCGGCTGTCCATAATCACCGACAGAAGCTCATTTTTTTGATATATTAGAAGGAGAGAAAGTCTAAGCAACTGCAGTGTGGGAGGAAGAAGACGTGTCAGAAAAATCGTTTGCAGAGCTGTATGCGGAATGGGAAGCCCAGACCCAAAAGCTCTTAGAAAAATACCCTGAACGAAAAGAAGAATTTTCCACCTTATCGGGTATTCAGGTGGAACGGTTGTATACGGATGATGAACAAAGAGAGACGCATGATGGAAAGCTCGGTCTTCCGGGAATGTATCCTTATACGCGTGGGATTCGCCCTACGATGTATCGTGGACGTTACTGGACGATGCGTCAATACGCAGGGTTTGGCTCTGCTTCGGAGACGAACAAGCGCTTCCGTTATCTATTGGAACAAGGTCAGACTGGACTTAGTGTCGCCTTCGACTTGCCTACGCAGATCGGATACGATTCCGATGATCCGATGGCGGCAGGCGAAGTTGGAAAAGTGGGAGTAGCAATCGATTCATTAGCCGATATGGAAATTCTCTTGCAGGAGATTCCCTTAGACAAGGTGAGTACCTCGATGACCATCAATGCTCCTGCCTCTGTTCTGCTGGCGATGTACCTAGCGGTAGGGGAGAAGCAAGGGGTTCCGTTAGCGAAACTGACGGGTACGATCCAAAATGACATATTAAAAGAGTATATTGCTCGTGGAACCTATATTTTTCCACCTCAGCCATCAATGCGCTTAATTACGGACATTTTTGCCTTCTGTGCGAAAGAGGTACCCAAATGGAATACCATTAGTATTAGTGGTTATCACATTCGTGAGGCGGGTTCGACCGCAGTACAGGAAATGGCGTTTACTTTGGCGGATGGGATTGCTTATGTGGAAGCTGCATTGGAAGCTGGATTGGATGTGGATCAGTTTGCTCCGCGGTTATCCTTCTTTTTCAATGCGCACAACTACTTTTTTGAAGAAGTAGCCAAGTTTCGTGCGGCACGCCGTATGTGGGCCCGTATCATGAAAGAGCGTTTTCACGCGAAAGATCCGCGTTCTTTGCAATTGCGGTTTCATACACAGACGGGTGGGTCCACATTGACAGCACAGCAGCCAGATAACAACGTGGTGCGCGTCGCTATGCAAGCGCTCTCAGCCGTACTGGGCGGAACGCAAAGTTTACATACCAATGCACGCGATGAAGCGTTAGCGTTACCGACGGAGGAATCCGCTCGCTTGGCGCTACGTACGCAACAAATCTTGGCGCATGAAAGCGGGATTGCGGATACGGTCGATCCGTTAGGGGGTTCGTACTACATTGAAGCGATGACGGATCGGATGGAAGAGGAAGCGAGCCAGTACATTTCCCGCATCGATGAGTTGGGAGGGGCGGTGAGTGCTGTAGAACAAGGTTATATGCAAAGAGAAATTCACCGTGTAGCCTTGGAGACACAGCGCGCGATTGAGTCGGGCGAGCAAGTGGTTGTTGGGATGAATGCTTTCCGTATGGAAAACGAACAAGAGCCAGAGTTGTATCGTGTGGATGCTGCTTTGGGCAGAGAGCAAGTCGAACGGCTTAACAAGGTGCGTGCGCAACGTGATCAGGTTCTGGTTGATCAAAGGCTGGCAACACTAAAAAAAGCGGCCCAAGGGACGGACAATTTGATGCCCCACATATTGGCGGCGGTAAAAGCGTACGCGACGGTGGGTGAAATTTGTCATGCCCTGCGCGACATATTTGGGGAATATCAACCGGTTTAATAAGAAATGGGAGTGAAGAAGATGGAGCGACCGATTCGGGTACTGGTAGCGAAACCAGGATTAGATGGTCATGACCGTGGAGCGTTGATCATTGCACAAGCACTAAGAGACGAGGGAATGGAAGTTATCTACACAGGTTTACGTCAATCGCCAGCACAAATTGCTGTAGCCGCGATCCAAGAGGATGTGGATGTGATTGGTCTTTCCTGTCTATCGGGTGCGCATAATGAGTTGTTTCCAGAAGTGGTGCGTCTTTTGCAAGAGAAAGGGGCAGAAGATATCCTCGTTGTAGGCGGAGGGGTAATTCCGCAAGAGGACATTCGCTTTCTCGAAGAAAAAGGGGTTGCCAAAGTCTTCACACCGGGAACAACGACCAAGGAGACGGCGGATTATATCCGGCAGGCCTTAGCAGAGAGGAAGACAACATCATGACAGTCTCCCCAGACAAAATTGGCCATATCGGGATTGCAGTGCGTAACTTAGAGAATTCGCTTCCATTCTATACAGACATTCTCGGGTTGGAATGGGAAGGAACAGAAGAGGTACCCAGTGAGCAAGTACGCGTCGCTTTCTTAAAGATTGGAGAAACGCGTATTGAGCTATTAGAGCCACTATCGCCAGAGAGTGCCATCGCCACGTATTTGGATAAACGAGGAGAAGGCATCCATCACATTGCGTTAAACGTAGAGGGAATGGAAGAGAAACTTTCCTTTTTATCTCAAGAGGGCATTCGCTTAATTCATGAACAGCCGAAAGAAGGTGCACACCAGTCGAAAGTGGCATTTTTGCATCCGAAGTCGACGGGGCGTGTGCTTTATGAGCTGTGTGAACCGAAAGAAGAGTAATACAAGGAAAGACGAAGGAATAAGGAGAGTTCCATTAAAGGTTGGATTATCGCTTGCATGATATAGAGGGGGCAATATGATGCATAAAAAAATCGATGAAATGTATCAGCGTCGCCGTCAAGTGGAGATGGGCGGTGGAGATGAACGACGGAAGAAGCAACATGCTCGTGGTAAATTGACCGCCCGTGAACGAATCCATTTACTCTTAGACGAGGATACGTTTGTGGAGACGAACTCATTTATCGAACACCGATCGACTAGCTTAGGGATGGATCAAGTAGAGGCACCCGGAGAAGGGGTGGTAACGGGTTATGGGAAAATCCACGGACGGCTGGTCTATGTGTTTGCACAGGATTTCACTGTCTTTGGTGGAGCATTAGGTGAGATGCATGCGCTCAAAATTGCCCGTATCATGGACCTAGCTGCGAAGAATGGAGCGCCGATCATTGGCTTAAATGACTCTGGCGGAGCCCGCATTCAAGAAGGAGTGATGTCCTTAGATGGTTATGGACATATCTTTTATCGGAACTCCATCTATTCAGGAGTTGTTCCGCAGATCTCGGTGATCATGGGCCCTTGTGCGGGAGGAGCCGTTTATTCTCCTGCTATTACGGATTTTGTTTTTATGGTGGAGAAGACCAGTCAGATGTTTATCACGGGTCCCAAGGTAATCGAAACGGTTACGGGAGAAAATATTAGCTCGGAAGACTTGGGTGGTGCCAAGGTTCATTCTACCATCAGTGGGAACGCTCATTTCACGGGCAAGAGCGAGCCAGAAGTGCTTGACGAAGTTCGCCGTCTCATGGGTTTCCTCCCGCAAAACAATATTGAAGATCCTCCCCGCCTCTTTCATCAAGAAGAGGAAGAATGGCGTGAAGAGCTGGCGGAAGTGGTGCCGATTGAGGGAACCAAGGTATACGATATACGCAAAGTAATTAATCTCGTTGTGGATGATGGCGATTTTATGGAAGTACAGCAAAGCTTTGCAAAGAATGTGGTTGTTGGTTTGGCTCGTATTGATGGGCAAACGGTAGGGATTGCTGCGAATCAACCCAAGGTGATGGCGGGTGGTTTGGATATCAATTCTTCGGACAAGCTCAGCCGTTTCATTCGTTTCTGTGACTCCTTTAACATCCCCTTTATTACGTTTGTGGATGTAACCGGCTTCTTCCCTGGGGTTAAACAGGAGCACGGTGGAATCATTCGCCACGGTGCGAAGATTTTGTATGCTTACTCTGAAGCTACGGTACCCAAAATCACGGTGATTACCCGCAAAGCCTTCGGTGGAGCGTATGTAGCACTCAATTCAAAAGCGATCGGGGCCGATATGGTATTTGCTTGGCCAAGTGCAGAGGTGGCGGTAATGGGACCAGAGGGAGCTGCCAATATTATTTATGGCCGCGAAATTGCGGGTAGCGAAGATCCGGATGCCACCCGTCAAGAAAAAATTGCTGACTACCGTGAACGTTTCGCTAATCCTTACGTCGCTGCTTCTCATGGAATGATAGACGATGTAATCGACCCACGCGAGACACGGAAAAAGCTGAAAGAAGCTTTGGAGATGCTCAAGACGAAGCGAGAAAGTCGCCCAACGAAAAAGCATGGGAATATCCCATTGTAGAGATGAAAGTCATTTACAAGAGAAAAAAGTACTTCTATGAAAGCATCCACTTAGTGAAATTTGATTTTACTAGGTGAAAACTCGCCCTTTTCATGGATGGAAGAGTGTGCAGGGTGTCCTTCGGAGTGACCTTGACAATGTTTCCGTGCAACCGTCATGAAGAAGAATTCCCTGGCCCTCCGCCATGTGATGAGAAAGTCTGAAACTCTCACGTAGTTTGCTTTGAGGGAGCATGAGTGTTTTCAATACAATCCTTCACTAGGTGAGACTCGATCTCATTAGATGAAAAAATCACCTTTGAAGATAAGGGTGAGAGCTCACCCTAAGAGTGGTTGGAAGATGGGCGAGCGGTTTCTCCTTGAGAGACTCTGAGCCGTGGATCAGGCAGCGAAAGGAGATGCCGCCGCCCATCAACCACGTAGCGAGAGAACATGGTGCTCCCACGTTAACTGCTCTCATCCGGGCGTGTAGAGGTAGAGCATGCGGTTCTATAAACAAGATGTCCGCTGGAACGTGAAAAAGCACCCCCCTTATGCTTGTTACTGCACGACAAAGGAAGTGAGTAGCTTGTTGAAATTGCCTTCCCCTGCTATCGATTATACATTTATTCGAAGTCCAAAGGATGATTGTCCTTGGAGTAAAGAAGGTCGATTAGCCCAAATCGAACAACGTGCATCCCTGGTTCGTGGCAAATGGACCGATCAATCACAAAAACGTAAAGTACCACGGGAAAAGCGTATAGGAGAGCGATCGTAGGGATATTTCCATATAAGCATGACGAGAAAGTAGTAACCAAGAGGAAAGGAAGAGGATCATGATACAAGAAAAGCGTATTCTTGAAGAGTTTCTCGAATTAGTAACCACAGATAGTCAAACAGGAGAAGAACGAGAGCTGTGTGATCTCTTGACGAAAAAATTAACCAAGCTCGGCTTTGACGTTGTCGAAGACGATTCCGCCAAAGTGACAGGACACGGATCAGGCAATTTAGTGGCCACTCTTCCAGCTACACGGGAAGAGGCACCCGCCATTTATTTTACCGCTCATATGGATACCGTTGCCCCAGGGAAAGGCGTGAAACCCTCCATTGAAGGAGGATACGTCGTCACGGATGGAACGACTACCTTGGGAGCGGACGATAAAGCAGGTTTGGCAGCGATGTTAGAAGGGGTGAAGACCGTTCAGGAACAGAATATCCCGCATGGTCGCATCCAATTTATTATTACTGCTGGGGAAGAGTCGGGTTTAGTAGGAGCAAAAGCGCTTGATGCCTCACTGATTGATGTAGATTTTGGATTTGCGATTGATTCCAATGGACCGGTGGGTCACATTGTCAATTCTGCCCCTTCGCAGGTGCTCTTTAAAGCTTCCATCAAGGGGAAATCTGCTCATGCGGGTGTCAACCCAGAAGATGGGGTGAGTGCAATACAGGTAGCCAGCCGTGCTATTTCCAAAATGCGCTTAGGAAGAATTGACCAAGAAACGACCGCCAATATTGGTAGATTCCAAGGCGGAACGGCCATGAATGTCGTGCCTGAGCAGGTGGAGATCATTGCAGAGGCGCGAAGTCGTGACGAAGGAAAATTACAGACGCAAGTGGATCATATGAAGCAGGCATTTGAGGAAGCGGCGACTGAATTAGGAGCTAGCGTTGAATTCGACGTGGATAAAATGTATCCTGCATATAAATTTGCGGAGTCAGATGAAATCGTGCAAAAAGCGATTGCTGCCGTGAAAAAGGTGGGAAGAACACCTGAGTTATTGGCAAGTGGAGGCGGCAGTGATGCCAATGTCATTGCTGGTCTAGGAATTCCCACAGTGAACTTCGGTATCGGGTATGAGGAGATTCACACCACGAACGAAAAAATGCCATTGCAGGAGTTATATAAAGCCGCGGAGTTAATTGTCGCATTAATTGAAGTTGCTGCGGAGTAAAAGAGCAATTAACAAACATAAGATTCGCTTCATGAGCCGTCCATTCTGGCTTATGAGGCGAGTTACATAGAGAAGCAGCAAGAGTACTTAAGAGGACTTATGACCTCTATTTCAATAATTGATGAAGGTTTTCCGGGGTGAAGCTTCAACTGCGGAGGACCGTAAGAATGACCGAGGAGGAAAGTTGCATGGTGAATGAGGAACGGATGTTGGATGAATTTCTAGAATTGGTACAGACGGACAGCCAAACGGGAGAAGAGCGGGAGTTGTGTGACCTTCTGACCAAAAAGTTGCACGCGCTTGGCTTTACGGTTAAAGAAGACGATTCAGCTGAGGTGACCGGCCACGGATCAGGTAATCTCATCGCCACTTTGCCTGCTACGAAGGAAGGGTTGCCAGCGATCTACTTCACGGCTCATATGGATACAGTTGCTCCGGGCAAAGGGGTAAAGCCTACGATCAAGGATGGATACGTGGTCACTGACGGTACAACGACGCTAGGAGCAGATGATAAGGCAGGTTTAGCTGCGATGCTGGAGGGAGTACGTGCATTACAGGAGCTAGGAACTGCGCATGGTCAAATTCAATTTATTATCACAGCAGGGGAAGAGTCGGGTCTTGTTGGCGCAAAACAATTGGAGGCATCGCTGATAGAGGCTGATTTCGGCTTTGCTATGGATTCCAATGGTCGAGTGGGACAAATCTATACTTCTGCCGTTGCCAAAGCCAGCTTGTCGGCTACGATTAAAGGGAAGTCGGCTCACGCTGGTGTGAATCCTGAAGATGGAATAAGTGCGATCCAAGTAGCAGCGCAAGCGGTTGCCAACATGCGCTTGGGGAGAATCGATGAAGAAACCACTGCCAACGTGGGGAAATTTCATGGTGGTACAGCCATGAATGTGGTGGCGGAGCAAGTGGAGATCGTAGCGGAGGCACGTAGTCGGGATAACAATAAGTTGCAGGCACAGGTAGACCATATGGTACAAGCATTACAGGGAGCGGCCGACGCTCTCCGAGCGCAAGTGGAAATTGCAGTGGATCATATGTATCCTGCCTATAAATTTACGGAACAAGATGAAGTGGTGCAAAAAGCGATTACTGCTGTGGAAAAAGTAGGGAGAACACCTGAATTGGTAGCAAGCGGGGGTGGCAGTGATGCCAATGTCATTGCTGGAATGGGTGTCCCCACTGTGAACTTTGGCATCGGATATGAAGAAATTCATACGACTAACGAACGCATGCCATTAGAAGAATTATACAAAGCAGCAGCCTTGGTCGTTGCACTAATTGAGGTTTCTGCTACTTAAAGTGGAAGGTGTCCAGTTGAATGGTTTCGAATTTCCATGATAAAGTGTGAGAGAGTCATTCCTTAGAGTTGGTGTGGGATCACAAAGATCATATCCTTCTGAGGACGTAAAGAGCCGAATGGACGCAAATCGAAAGTGGATTCAAAGATTGAATGCGAGTAGGTCCCGTTTGTTATCGTGGGATGATTTGATACAAGTGTTTGTTAGTAAAGCGAGTAGTAAATTGTTGTAGAAAGAGGGATTTCATGCGTATTACGTCTATTGAGCCTACGCCAAGCCCGTTATCGATGAAGATTAATGTAGATCAGCCGCTACCGGAAGGGGTGCGGTATAGTATTCGTGCAGAAAATAAAGGAGAAGCTCCTGACTATATTCAAAAGCTGATGGAGATTGAGGGAGTCAAAAGTATCTTTCAAGTACGTGACTTTCTCGCTGTCGATCGTCATCCAAAGGTAGGTTGGGAGACAATCTTGCCTCAAGTACGCTCCGTATTTGGTGAAGAGGAATCATTATCTGCCGTACAACAGGAGAAAGAGCTGAATGATCACTTTGGTGAAGTACAGGTATCTGTTCAGATGTTCCGTGGGTTGCCTGTACAAGTTAAAGTGACAGCGGGTGAGGAAACCAAGCGCGTGGCATTACCAGAGCGTTTTGCCGAGGCGGTGCTTCAGGCACAAGCGGCAGCAGACAATATGGTTATGGAACGCAAGTGGATCGAACAAGATATCCGCTACGGAGAGTTAGAGGAGGTAGCCGAGACGGTGGCCCAGGAATTTGCTGCCTCTTACGATGAAAAACGGTTAGGGTCACTTGTTAAACGTGCCCTGCGTGATGAGAAGGTGACAGCTGAACCGGAGCCGTTGGAGAAGTTATCGACGGAGGAAGTGGAGCAGGCATTAAATGAGTCAGATTGGAAAAAGCGTTATGCGGCACTTACCCGTATCGAAATGAATGAGGAAGCAATGCCATTACTAGGTAAGGCACTACAGGATGATAATATGTCCGTCCGACGCTTGGCAACAGCTTTCTTAGGGGAAGTAGATGATCGTACGGCAGCATTGCCTTATCTTTATCAGGCGATGAAAGATGCTTCAGCTACGGTGAGGAGAACTGCGGGCGACACACTCTCCGATATTGGCGATCCGGAAGCGATGGATGTCATGTGTGAATCATTAGAGGATCGGAATCGTATTGTCCGTTGGCGTGCGGCCCGCTTTCTCTTTGAAGTAGGGAATGAAAAGGCTCTACCTGCTTTGCGGAAAGCGGCAGATGATCCTGAATTTGAAGTGAAGATGCAAGCTCAGCTCGCGATTGAACGAATTGAAGGTGGTCATGAAGCGAGTGGCTCGGTGTGGCAACAGATGACTCGCCGTTTGGAAGCGGATCGAGAAGAAAAATAGAGGGAGCCTATCGCAAGAATGCTACCCTAACAACTCAGCTCATCAAAAGAGGGGCTGAGTTGTTTTTTTTATGTGGTTCTATAAAGGGTACTGTGTTGTTATTGCTCTGCCCGAAGGTAATCGGTGTTTAGTCAATTAGTTGTTCCGTTTCATAGTATAAAGTAGAAGGGAGTGAATCAAGATTAATAGAAATGAACAGACTGTTCGTGCTGCTCTCACAGGAGATTATACGACGTTGCAGCCGGTAGCTCAGAGGTATGTTATTTTAGGATCAAATGGCCCTTGTCCAAACAATGTAGTGGCCCAGCTTCCAACAGGGTTACTGGACCAACGTCCTTTGCGATTGGCTGCAGTCAATGTCGTTATTGATGTTGTCCGTGAATTAGAGACCTCCCGTGTACTGTTTCGCTTTAGTCCAAGTTGTACGAGGGTTGTTTCCACTCTGCGTGTCGTCGAAGTTCCGAATAGGTCCGTGAGAACACAACTTCTACGTATTCAACAATTTGAGGTCAGCCAAGATGATCCAACAGCTTTCGTTTTGTTTGTTAGGGAAGGCAATCGCGTTCGCTCTTTCCCTATTAATTTCAATCTAAATTCAGATAATGGAAATAACTACTCTCGTGTTCAACCTTATTAAAACTTAAAGTAGAGGCTGATTCCTTGGAATCAGCCTCTACTTAACTTACATACCCTAAGACCGAGAAGACTTTGTCTTTCGATTGCTTTTTTGATCAACTAGCGATCATATTTCGACAAGTGTCTGCACATTTCTGACAAATAGTAGCACATTGTTGGCAATGATCGTCACTCATTTGTGTACATTCTTGCGCACACGCGGAGCAAATGGTGGCACATAAGTCACACAATTGTGAAGCATAGGGGCTGCCGGACGTCATAAAGTGGGTGGCAGTGTCACAGATCTGAGCGCAATCCTGTAGGATGCGAATGCAATCCACCCGATTAGCAACATCGGCTTCTTGTAAACAGGCGGCTAGACACATACGACAGGCTTGACTGCATTCTCTGCAAGCATCGATACATACTTGAATAGATTCTGTAAAAGTAGGGCTTGTCATCGTCGGCATTGCGGTCACTTCTTTCTGGTTAGGGTCATTCTCCTCAAAGTATGTGTAGACGAGTGAGGAATATACAACAAGATAAAGAGTCGGCAATATTTACGGTGGGAAATGACGCTCTTTCATTTTTCTGCATAGGATACTTTAGTCTGGAGTGAATGAGGAGAAGTGATAAGCGTGTTCGGACAAGAAGTTCGTAAAGAGGAGAATCTGCCTGTTCAAGAAAATCTCTCTTTTGGATTTGAGAACGCAAGAAGACGGGCTGACTATTCTTTTGATGAGGACAGCGTGATGTTTCGATTTGAGAGAGAAGAGTTATCGCCTACCATTCATGCGCCTTATGTTCATTTAGTGATGCAGTTCCACAATATTGAGACTTCATTTCCCCGATTAGTAGAAACCAAGCCTACTTTTTTCTTTGGCAAAAAGGCTGGCGAAGTTCACTATGAGGAGATATGGCCAGGAATTGGAGCCACTTTTTGGGGAAATGCCGAGCAAATGAAGTACGAATTTACCCTTCAGCCAGGAGCGAGTATTGAAAATATCCGTTTTTCTTATTTAGGGAGTACAAAGATTACCCGTTTGGCAGAAGGAGATTTACGCATAGAGACGCAGAGTGGAACGGTAACGGAAAAGCGACCCATCAGCTATCAAGCGGGAAGAGAACTGGATACCCAATTTGTTTTGTTTGCCGATCAGACTATAGGGTTTCAACTGGCAGAGGAGTATGACCCCACTCAACCACTTACGATTGATCCCATTGTATTTTTTTCCACTTATTTGGGAGGCAGTAATGATGATTGTGGCGAAGGAATTGCTGTTGATAATCTCCAATGCCCCTATGTAACCGGGTTTACCATTTCTGCTGACTTTCCCATTACATCGGGGTCCTTTCAAACGAAATTTCCTGCTGTCGCACAAAGTGTGTTTGTGACCAAACTCAACCGTACAGGCTCCTCGCTCGTTTATTCCACTTTTTTGGGAGGGACAGTTAGTCAGTTTAGTTCCTCGATTGACGTGGACGCTGAAGGGGCTGCCTATGTTACAGGAGCAACAACATCCACCAATTATCCTGTTACGTTGGGTGCGTTACAAACAGTGACCGGTCCACTAGCAAGCGCATTTGTTACCAAAATAGCCCCTTCCGGCTCCTCATTGATTTACTCTACCTACCTGGGAAATACGGCAGAGACTCTTGGGAATGGCATTGTAATCGATGATAATGGATTCGCTTTTGTGGTAGGGAGTTCAAATGGCCCGGGATTTCCTGTCACTAGCGGTGCCTTTCAAACCATGACCGCGGGCTTTTTTGATGCATTTATTAGTAAATTGTCTATAGATGGTTCTACTCTTGTCTATTCAACTCTCTTAGGGGGTGGGGGCCTATCCAACACTTCTAATATTGGAATGGCTATTGATATCGACCCTGAAGGGAATGCGTATGTCGCAGGAAGGACGGATTCTCAGGAATTTCCCACGACACCCGGAGCTTTTCAAACGAAGAGTCCAGGAGGGGGTGTTGCAGACAACGGCTTTGTTTCTAAACTAAATGGAGATGGAACATCGCTTCTGTACTCTACCTATCTAGGTGGGAATTCGAATGATCAATGCAATGCGTTGGTTGTCGATGCGACGGGCTCTGCTTATGTAACAGGGGAAGCCAATTCGGCAAACTTCCCTGTTACTCCTGGCGCCTTTCAAACCGTTGTCCCGATTACTGGTGGGGCGGTCTTTGTCACCAAACTAAACCTGTCGGGATCAGCCCTCGCCTATTCGACGATTCTAGCTGGAAACGATGCCTCGGAAGGAGACGGAATCACGGTGGATTCGTTTGGAAATGCGTGGGTAACAGGAGCGACAGAGGCTAGAAACTTTCCAATAACAGCGGATGCCTTTCAGAGACGGTTTGTCGGCTTATCAGACATTTTCCTCACACAAGTGAATTATGCCGGGACCGGCTTGATCTTCTCTACTTATTTTGGAGGGGATGGAGAGAATGATGGGACATCGCTTGCGATCGATGAGTTGGAGCGAGTCTATGTTACCGGTGGAACATCAGCTCGGGATTTTCCTGTGACACCAGGAGCTTTTCAGTTAAGTCTTAACTCTGGTGTCGGGAGTGGAGATGCATTCGTATTAAAAGTGGGCTCTGTCACTCCCCCAGGCGAGAGAGGCGCAACAGGATCGGTTGGACCTGGTGGCCAACGTGGATTAAGAGGCGCGAGGGGTGCTCGGGGAGAGGCGGGAAAGGGTAATTAAGGATATCTTCGGATTGCAAAGGAGTTAGCATGCAAATGGGAAGATAATCTTTCACTCTAGAATTTAGCCTCCTCACCCAATTTAAACATTGGTGAGGAAGCTCTTTGTTTGTTTGAATTGGCATAGACCTTCGATACGGATCAAGATAAAAAGCTGTACTTTTTGCCCGATCTTTCTTAAAATTATATTTATATACGATTTTTCAGCTTTTCTTTTTGAATTCATGGTAATTCAGTAAGTAGGAAGTAGGGGGTTCCATATTGTCTCGGACATATTCGCAGTATCAAAAGGCATTTGCTCAAGTACCCAAGCCGTTTGCCTATGTTGATCTGGATCTATTGGATGAAAACGTGACAGCGATCCTGCAGAGAGCACAGGGAAAAAACATAAGGATTGCCAGTAAATCGATCCGTAGTCTTCCTCTTATTCGACACCTTCTTACCTCTCACCCTAGTATCAGAGGAGTAATGTGTTTTACAGCGGAAGAAGCGCTCTATTTAGCGGATAACGGCTTACGAGATTTATTGGTTGCTTACCCCATGTGGGAGCGTACCCATCTGGAAAAGGTTGTGCAAACACATAAAAAAGGAGCGGGCATTACCTTAATGGTGGACTCTATTGCTCATGTTCATCATTTAGAGGAAATCGCTAAACAAGAAGCAGGAGAATTGGATCTTTGTATCGATCTCGATCTCTCTCTTTCTCTACCGGGATTACACTTTGGGGTCCGTCGCTCCCCATTAAGAACCACAGAAGATGTGATTCAGCTTGCTGAGGCTATCTTAGCTTCTTCTTATCTGAAGCTAGTAGGACTGATGGGGTACGAAGCACAAATTGCGGGAGTGGGAGATCGCTATCCCCAGCAATGGATGAAGAATAAACTGGTCCAATGGTTAAAAAAGCGATCCATCCCCCAGATACAGAAGCAAAGAGCAGAGGTGGTTACAGCACTTCGCGATCGAGGAGCTCAGCTTCGCTTTGTGAATGGAGGCGGTACAGGAAGCCTTGCCTCCACTTGTCGTGAGGAAGCCGTTACCGAGGTAACGGTCGGCTCAGGCTTTTTCTCTCCCGCTTTGTTTGATTACTATCGTGATTTTCGCTTTCAACCTGCTGCTGGCTTCGCCTTAGAGATCGTGCGAGAACCAGACACCAGGCATTATACCTGTTTGGGCGGCGGTTATATCGCTTCGGGCGCTACAGGAAAAGATAAAACGCCCAAACCATATTTACCAGAAGGTTTAAAGTTATTGTCGATGGAAGGGGCAGGTGAAGTACAAACCCCTTTTCGTGCACCGCAGTGGCTCGACTTGCAAATAGGAGACCCCGTCTTCTTTCGCCATAGCAAAGCGGGCGAATTATGCGAACGTTTTCGTTATTTATACCTTTATCGCAATCGTAAAGTTATTGAGCGTGTAACCACTTATCGAGGTGATGAACAATGCTTTCTATAGGACTAGACACGAAAGAAAGAAAAGAAAAGAAATCATGGAGCAATTGGTCTGGAGACGTGCAATGTACGCCTCAGCAATGGGTCGCCCCTAGCGGAGTGGACGAGCTAAGAGAAGTTGTAAAAGCCAGTTATGAACAGGGAAGAAGTGTGCGCGTCGTTGGATCGGGTCACTCTTTCACCCCTCTGGTAGAGACGAATGATACGATCGTCTCCTTGGATGAGCTACAAGGCATCATTCAGCTGGATGCGGAGAAAGCAGAAGCAAAGGTATGGGCAGGGACGAAGTTGTACACCCTTGGCGATGCATTGGCAGAGCGGGGATTTGCGCAGGAAAACCTAGGGGATATTAATGTTCAGTCGATTGCAGGTGCCATCAGTACGGGAACTCATGGAACAGGACGTGCTTTTGGAAGTTTAGCAACACAAGTGAAAGCGGTTACAATTCTGACATCAGAAGGAGTAGAGCGCACCTTCTCGCGAGAAGAGCAGGCAGGATGGTTCCCAGCAGCCCAACTTACCCTTGGTTCTCTAGGGATCGTAACCAATTTGACTCTTTCCCTGGAACCGAAATATCACCTGCGTTTTCAGAGTGAACGTGTCCGTTTGTCGGAGTGTCTGGACCGACTAGATGAATATAATGAGAAGCACCGTCATTTTGAGTTCTACTGGTTTCCCTATACGGATTGGGTTCAGAAGAAAACATTAGATAAAACGAATGAGGAAGCGACCCGCTCAACTTTATGGAACCGGTTTAATAAAACCGTGGTTGAAAATGGAATGTTTTGGTTGGTATCCGAATGTTCTCGCCTTATCCCACAAACCAGCCGTTCCGTTAGTAAGCTGTCGGCGCGTGCTGTACCTAGCTTAAAGGAAGTAAATGAAAGCCATCGCCTCTTTGCTACCCCTCGGTTGGTTCGCTTTCATGAGATGGAGTATAGCATACCAGCGGAACGCCTTTCGCAAGTATTAAAGGAGGTACAAGCTTGTATAGAGAAGTACCGCTTTGCTGTCCATTTTCCACTGGAATGCCGCTATGTGAAAGCAGACGATATCTGGCTGAGTCCTGCTTATGGTCGTGATTCCGCATATATTGCCGTTCATATGTATAAAGGAATGCCCTATAAGGAGTATTTCGCGGCTTTGGAGGAGATCTTCCTTCGGCATGAGGGGCGTCCTCATTGGGGGAAGATGCATACACTGACTGCCGAAGAGTTGAAGAATCGATATCCCAAGTGGGAGGACTTTCTACGCGTGCGACAAGAATTAGACCCGACCGGTGTCTTTCTTAACCCTTATCTGAAGAGGGTGTTTGGATTGGAGACAAGAGAAAGAGAAACAGTGGGAGTACAAACGGGATAATAGAGAGATAGGAAAATACCTCACTAAATAGATGTTTATAGAAAAGACGGTCCTACACAGGATCGTCTTTTCTATGAAAGTCTCTATGTGATGCCGCTTATTTCCACTTATGAGAAATCGGCTGTTGAAGATAGGGGTGAAAGCTCCCCTAAAGATGAATGGAAGATGCCGCCTGCCTATCAATCAGGCACCGAGAGAACAGGGTGCTCTCAGGTAGTGCACTTTCATCCGGGGCGTGTGGCACCAACCATGCTAAGAATGATTGGAAGATGGGCGAGCGGATTTCCCATCAAGTAAACATCGATAAACCGATACCGACACCACATAGAGCGCAACCAATCACAACATATAGAGTAGCACGACGGGCATTATTCTCTTTTTCTTGCTTGGGACGATTGCTTTCTACTTGTGCATCCATGTAACCCTCATCACGATTTCCCATCGCCACTTTCGCCATATAGAGCAAGAGTAGACCAGCTAGAACCAAAAGAATACTAATGGTTGTAAACATAAACCTCCTCCTCCTATACAAATATAAGAGGGTATTCGACTTGTTACCTAGGGTATTCCTTCTATGAGAACAAGTTTTTGAGAGTAGGGTCAGTACAAAAAATATAGTGAAAACTATCATATCTCTCTTCTTTGCACATAGAGATAGAGAAAGAAATGAGTGGAAAGGGGAGGCAGGGAAAATGAAGCAGAATATAGTGAGCAAACGAAAGAGTGGGGCGGGAAGAAGGAGAAGAAATCGACTGAGTGAGAAAATCAAACAAAACATCCAACTCCATTTTTCGCAATATGTGTTTGTACTGGTGCTCTTTATTATGGGCCTCATCTTCGGTGCGGTCATTGTAAATACACTATCACCTACACAGAAAGAGGAATTACTTCATTATATGGGTTATTTCTTTCAGGGATTGGACCAACAGACGATTGCTGATCCGAAGATGGCGTTTCAACATTCTTTAGGAAACCATTTAAAGACGCTAGGGCTCATGTGGATTTTGGGGCTCTCAGTCATTGGGATTCCCTTTGTGTTATTATTGGTTTTTTTCAAGGGGTTGGTCATCGGCTTTACCATTGGTTTTCTTGTCAACCAACTCTCATGGCAGGGACTTTGGTTCGCTTCATTGTCGGTCGTCCCTCAAAATTTACTCGTGGTTCCAGCAATGATGATCTTGGCAGTGTGGGCGATGCAATTTGCCTCATTACTCATAAAAAATCGTCTCATTGCACGTCGGGGGAGCATTTATCCGCAGTTCTTGTCTTACGCGATGGTTGCGATGGTCTTAGTAGGTGTCTTCCTGGCGGCTTCACTCATGGAAGCGTATTTATCCCCTCTTCTGATGCGTTCAGCGATCCCTGAAGCAGCGATCCTGGTAACCATGCTTGTGTAGATAGCTACTTGTTATGGCCATTTACACGAAGTAAAAACTCTTTTACTGTAAGGTCGTGTTGGGCTAATTGCCTCAGCATGGCCTTTACTTGCCACCCTTTTCCTACGATCCGTAATTGATTTCGCCCTGTGTCCATTCTCATGGTTAGTCACCTCCTGTAAAATGGTTTTACCTGAATATATGCCTAACAGTTTACTCGAAAGACGGTATCAATAAACCTTTTTCCTTTTTCGCTAATGTGTGTGTTAGAATGGATGAATGAGGCTAAGGTGTAAGGAGTGAGAATCATGAGTCATTTGGAAGAGAAAACAATCGAAAGTGAAGTTCTCTTTGAAGGGCGCGTTATTAAGGTGCAGATTGACAAAGTCTCCCTTCCTAATGGAAATACTTCTACTCGTGAATTGGTGAAGCACCCCGGTGCGGTGTCCGTATTAGCCGTAACGGAGCAAGGAAAAATCGTCCTGGTGCGCCAATATCGCAAACCACTAGAGAAGGCGATTTTGGAGATCCCAGCTGGGAAGATCGATCCAGGAGAAGCACCTGAGTCGTGTGCCCATCGTGAGCTAGAAGAGGAGACAGGCTATCGTGCACAATCAATGGTAGAAGTGATCTCATTTTATACTTCTCCTGGTTATGCGGATGAGATCATATACATATTTGAGGCAAAAGGCTTAACTTCAGGAGAGGCGAAGCCAGATGAGGATGAGTTTGTGGAAACTGTAGAATTAACTTTGGATGAGGCATTAGCAAAGATCGCTTGCCAAGAAATTCATGATGCCAAAACCATAACGGCCATTTATCATTGGCAAAATTCACTTCTACAAAATGGGGAAATGTAGTATAGATACGGGCACCCCTTGCACAGCATCTTTTGCCCGTATGCAAAATGATTATAATTATTCTCACTTGATACTGCTTGTTATCTGTTTGACTTCTCCCTTATCTCTCCAATATAATGAGGGAAGAGATATTGGGGGGTGTGGATGTGGAAGATCGGGTCAGCCAAATTAAGCAACAGTTGTCATCCCATAGTTACAAATTGACCCCTCAACGGGAAGCAACAGTTCGTGTTCTCCTTGAAAATGTAGAAGCCCACCTTAGTGCGGAGGATGTCTATCTACTGGTGAAGGATAAATCACCAGAGATTGGTTTAGCGACGGTCTATCGCACGCTGGAACTATTAAGTGAGCTCAGCATCATTCATAAGCTTAACTTCGGTGATGGAGTCACACGCTATGAGTTCCGTGCTGAAGGAGCAGAGCATCATCATCATCACCTCATCTGCTTACATTGTGGTACGGTGGATGAGATTATGGATGACTGGTTGGGAGAGGTAGAGGAACGGGTGGAACGGGAATTGGATTTCCGGATCGTGGACCACCGTCTTACCTTTCATGGTGTCTGTTATCGTTGTAAAGATCTCGTAAAAGATCCAGGAAAACTGGTCGGTTCAAAAGTAACGTGAGATTGAGGACATCGATCTCGCGTTTTTATATGATACGAGTATGAACAACGAGTGGACAGTGGTATGATAAGAGGGAAAAAGGAGGGACGGGTTATGATTATTGGCGTACCGAGAGAGGTCAAAGATAATGAAAATCGCGTGGCCATTTCCCCTGCTGGAGTGGATGCATTCGTACGAGCAGGTCACCATGTAAGAATAGAGAAAGAGGCAGGAGTAGGTAGTGGATTTCCAGATGAAGCGTTCACATTACGTGGAGCAGAAATTGTAGAAGATGTGGCGGATGTATGGAATACTGCAGATATGGTGCTCAAAGTGAAGGAACCACAACCGAGCGAATACGGCTTTTTTCGTGAAGGGCTTATTCTTTTTACCTATCTTCACCTAGCCCCGCTACCTGATCTGACAAGAGCATTGATGGAAAATAAGGTAACTGCCATTGCCTATGAAACCATCCAGTTAGAAAATGGTTCTTTGCCATTGTTGACTCCGATGAGTGAAGTGGCAGGACGCATGTCTGTCCAAATCGGAGCACAGTACTTAGAGAGAACCAAGGGAGGCAAAGGTACACTCCTTGGTGGCGTACCTGGAGTTTTACCCGGTGAGGTCGTCATCGTTGGTGGAGGCACGGTCGGGACCAATGCAGCCAAGATCGCTCTTGGCATGGGTGCCAATGTTACCCTGCTAGACGTCAATCCGGATCGTTTGAGGCAATTGGATGATATTTTTGATGGACATGTTCGAACACTTATGTCAAATAACTACCATTTGGCAGAAGCGGCGAAGAAGGCGGATCTCCTCATCGGAGCAGTCTTAATTCCCGGCCATCGTGCGCCCAAATTGGTAACAGATGAGATGGTGGCTGACATGACCGCAGGCTCCGTTATTGTTGATGTGGCGATTGATCAAGGTGGCTCCATCGAGACGATTGATCGTACGACCACTCACTCCAACCCAACTTATGAAAAGCACGGAGTGGTCCACTACGCGGTTGCCAATATGCCTGGTGCCGTACCAAGAACTTCCACCTTTGCGCTGACCAATGTGACCATCCCCTATGCTTTAAAGATTGCCACTCAAGGCTTGGGCAAAACGGTCATGAATCATACCGCATTGGCAAAAGGGGTGAACGTCATGGGTGGTGCAGTGACGTATCAGGCGGTAGCGGAAGATTTGAACTTTCCCTACGTTCCTTTGATGGATGTTTTGGGTGAACAGCTCGTTCAATAATCATAATGGGACATCCTTTTCCATAGGATAAAACAAAGTCATGGAAAAGGATCGAAGCACATGATCATCTCAATACGAAGAATCGGACAGTGGTGTAAGTGGTTAATGTGGTTCGTTATCTTGTGTGCCCTCTTCTTTCAGCTTATTCACTGGTTTTCAGCAATGAAAATGCCCACTCACCAGTACCGCGAACCACGCGGACGAGCCGTGAAGGTGATGGCGCCTGCTTATGCGGAAGAGGGTCTGGCTCGTCATCTACATGAGGTGGAAGAGCGTTGGCTGTTGTTTTACTGGTTGGGAGAGTAGGAGCAAAGGGTGTTTACTGGAAAAGCATCTCCTTCTTGCACGGGGCAACATCTGGTCTATGAGCTTAAGATAGCTGGTTCTGTGATGCAAGGCAAACCGCACTTAGATAAAAGTGGGGATTGACAAGTATCCGTTTGATGCTAAACTTATCTCTCAATGGAAGTGGACCATCTATACCGCAAGGAGGTTATCCTTTTGCGGGGTTTTTTGTTTGAAAAAAGTGAGGTGTACGGAATATGAAATCATTCAAGCGCGTTGCCTTAATTGTACTGGACAGCGTGGGGATTGGGGCATTACCTGACGCAAAAGATTTTGGTGATGATGATGTACATACGTTAGGACATATTGCCTCTTATCGCAACGGGCTTCATATGCCCAACATGATGAAGCTAGGATTAGGAAATATTGAAGCGGTGGAAGGCATTCCAGCAGTGGAGCGTCCGCAGGCAAGCTATGGAAAGATGATGGAGGTCTCCAAGGGCAAAGATACGACGACAGGTCATTGGGAAATAATGGGAGTTCCGACGTTTGTCCCCTTTCGTACGTATCCAAATGGATTTCCGCAAGAGCTACTTGATGCTTTTTCCGAGCGAATTGGACGGGGAGTGTTAGGAAATAAAGTAGCGTCGGGCACCACGATTATCGATGAATTAGGTGAAGAGCACAGGAAGAGTGGTTCCGTCATTGTTTATACATCTGCTGACAGTGTGCTTCAGGTGGCCGCTCACGAGGATGTGGTCCCACTAGAAGAGTTGTACCACATTTGTGAGGTTGCACGTGAGTTAACATTGGATGAGCGCTTTGCTGTAACACGGGTGATTGCCCGTCCCTTTGTCGGCGAGCCCGGTTCCTTCGAGCGCACTGCTAATCGCAGGGACTACTCTGTGAAGCCGCCTCAACCGACGGTGATGAATGGCTTGGCAGATGCAGGACTAGAGTCGATAGCCCTAGGCAAGATCTCTGATATTTATGATGGTGAGGGAGTTACTCGTTCCGTGAAAACGAAGTCCAATATGGATGGAGTCGATCAATTAATTGACGTTTTAAATCAACCTTTCACTGGCTTGGCTTTTGTCAATTTGGTTGATTTCGATGCGAAATTTGGTCATCGCCGTGATCCCATGGGCTATGGCGATGCTTTAGAAGCATTTGATGAACGTCTTCCTGAAATATTAGCTGCGCTACGAGAAGATGATTTGCTTATTATTACAGCTGATCACGGAAACGATCCCACTTATCGGGGTACGGACCACACCCGTGAATACGTTCCCGTATTAGTGACGGGTCCGAAGTGTACCGATGTGGGAGATTCTCTGGGTATACGAGAATCCTTCGCCGATATTGGCGCGACGATTGCGGACAACTTTAAAGTAGAAGCACCTCTATATGGACGTAGTTTTTTACAAGAGATACGATTACGAAGAGATTGATGGAAAGAAGGGATTATCAATGGAAGAAATCTTGAAGAAAATGAATGAAGCGAGTGCTTCAATCAAGAAAAAAACAGAACTTGTTCCAGAATGGGGACTCATATTAGGCTCGGGTTTGGGTGTACTGGCAGAAGAAATTACAGATGCCGTCACCATCTCCTATGACCAGATTCCTTACTTTCCTACTTCCACTGTGGAAGGACATGCGGGTCAGCTCGTTATCGGGAAGCTGGAAGGTAAGCCTGTTATCGCGATGCAGGGCCGTTTTCATTATTATGAAGGATATTCGGTGCAAGAAGTTACTTTCCCAGTGAGGGTGATGAAAGCACTGGGTGTTGAAAAGTTGTTGGTTACCAATGCGGCTGGTGGCATTGATACGAATTTTGCGGCAGGAGATTTAATGCTGATTGAGGATCACCTCAATTTTGCTTTCCAGAATCCCTTGATGGGTCCTAACGAGGAGGAGTTGGGTCCTCGTTTCCCAGATATGTCGGATGCTTATAGCCCTGTTCTGCGAAAAGTGGCACATTCCGTTGCGACAGAGATGAACTTTACCTTACAAGCAGGTACTTACTTGTGGCTGACAGGTCCTTCGTATGAAACACCAGCTGAAATCCGTATGATGCGCAAATTAGGGGCGGATGCCGTGGGAATGTCCACTGTACCCGAAGTCGTGATCGCCCGTCATATGGGAATCGAAGTAGTGGGAATCTCTTGCATTGCAAACCTCGCGGCAGGAATCCTTCCCCAACCTTTATCTCATGCGGAAGTCATGGAAGTAGCGGAGCAAGTAAAGCCTCGATTTATTGAGTTGGTACGAGGCATTCTCCGGCAGGCATAGTGGATGGGTTTGTGCCACCGTTAGAATAAGCGCGAAAATGAGAAACGTATAATCAGGAGGAAGAAACCATGAATAATCGAATGAAAAAAATAGAAGAGGCTCGTGCCTATATTGCAGGAAAAATAAAACAATCACCACAGATCGGGTTGATTTTAGGATCTGGGTTAGGTGTGCTGGCTGACGAAATTACAGAGGCTATTCACATTCCATATAATGAAATTCCTCATTTCCCTGTTTCCACGGTAGCTGGACATGCTGGACAACTTGTTATTGGACAATTAGAAGGGAAGACCGTCGTTGCCATGCAAGGTCGTTTTCACTACTACGAAGGGTACAGCCAACAAGAAGTGGTTTTCCCCGTCTATGTGATGAAAGCATTGGGTGTACATACCCTGATGGCAACCAATGCCGCTGGTGGAATGAATAAAAACTTCCAAGCGGGTGACTTAATGTTGATCGAGGATCATTTGAACATGACGGGTAGTAACCCGTTGATTGGACCCAATGAGGAAGAGTTAGGTCCACGCTTTCCTGATATGTCTACTGCTTATTGTGCAGATCTACGTGCAGTGGCGAAGAGCGTTGCTACGAAACAAGATACAAAGATTCAAGAAGGCGTCTATGCAGGGATTAGTGGTCCTAACTACCTCTCTCCAGCTGAATTGGTGATGCTCCGGAACTTAGGTGGAGATGCCGTAGGAATGTCTACCGTACCTGAAGTGATTGCAGCACGTCATGCGGGGCTGACCGTTCTTGGTATGTCTTGCATTACAGATATGGCAATCGGTGAGGAATTGGAGCCGCTCACCCACGAGCAAGTCATGGCAGTGGCCGACCGGACACGTCCGCGCTTCATCCAGCTCGTTAAGGGGATTGTAGCAGAGGTGAAGCAGTAATGGGAATGGTGGATTGGATTCGAAAAAAACGCGATGGTCAGGAAATGACCCGTGAGGAAATCCATCAACTGATTGTTGGCTATACAGGAGGAGAAATTCCAGACTATCAGATGGCAGCGTGGGCGATGGCTGTCTACTTTCAAGGCATGAGTGCGCGAGAAACGGCTGACTTGACGATGGCGATTGTAGAGTCAGGGGAACAAGTAGACTTATCTTCGATTCATGGGAAGAAGATTGATAAGCATAGTACAGGAGGCGTGGGGGATACAACGACGCTTGTCTTAGGTCCATTGGTTGCCTCCTGTGATGTCCCTGTCTCGAAATTGTCGGGGAGGGGTCTCGGACATACCGGAGGGACGATTGATAAGCTGGAAGCGATTCCTGGCTTTTCAACCGAGATGACCAATGCTGATTTTACCGAACGGGTGAATCGAATTGGCATCGCCCTTGCGGGTCAATCGAAAGATTTGACCCCTGCTGATAAGCAGTTGTATTCGCTTCGCGATGTGACAGCCACGGTCGACTCTATTCCTTTGATTGCTAGTTCCATCATGAGTAAGAAAATTGCTTCTGGTGCCGATAGCATCGTGCTCGATGTGAAATACGGACAAGGGGCATTTATGAAGGAAGAGAAGGATGCCATTACGCTTGCGCAAGCCATGGTGGCGATTGGGGATCAAGTTGGACGTGAGACGGTGGCTGTGATTAGCAATATGAATCAACCCCTGGGATTGGCGATTGGCAACGCGCTGGAGGTACAAGAGGCCATCGATACCCTGCGCGGGCAAGGTCCCGCTGACCTGACAGAACTCTCCCTAACTTTGGGAGCGCACATGGTTTCACTCGCCACCGAGTTGACTGCAGAAGAAGCGCGTCAGCAGTTAGAAGAGAGGCTTAATGATGGCCGTGCTCTGAAGAAGTTTCGCCAGTTTATTGCCAGTCAAGGAGGCGACGCCACAGTCATTGACGATGGGGAAAGACTCCCACAAGCTTCTTATCACCTCCCCGTGGTGGCGAAAGAAAGTGGTTATCTATCCAGCATGCAAGCCGAAGAAATCGGTTTGTGTGCGATGCAACTAGGAGCAGGGAGAGAGACGAAAGCTTCTGAGATCGATTTATCTGTTGGTGTGATGCTTCATAAGAAAGTTGGGGATTCGGTAACAGCCGGTGAGGCGATTGCCACGCTCTACGCCAATGATGAAGCCAAAGCGAAGCAGGTAAGTGAGCGATTGATGGAGGCAGTGAAGATCTCGCAGGAGAAGGTAACCGCTCCTGAGTTAATCCGCTGCGTCGTTACGCGTGAAGGCGTTAAACCGTTCTAACCTAAGCAAAATGATGAGAGAATAGAAGTCGAAGCCTTCTTCTATGTTGAGAAAGGGCTTCGACTTTTTTTGAAAAAAGTATTCGGAAAGAGGAGAAAAATTCTTTGATTACAACCAAGCATTCAACGAACCAGCTTACGAAGTATGAAACAGATACCGCGATCCTCCCGTTTGGTTCTATCGAACAATTTGGCCCTTATCTGCCGATGGATATCGATTGTCACATGGCGACGGCCTATGCGAGCCATTATGGAACGGCTTTGCATGCTTATATTCTTCCGGTATTTCCTTACAACACGAGTGAAGAGCATGCTGGTTTTCGCGGGACAGTCAGTCTTCGACCACAAACCATGATGATCGTAACAGAAGAGATCATCAATCAACTGCGGATGCAAGGGTTTCGAAAGTTTGTGCTAAGTACGGGACATGGAGGGGCTTTGTGGTTGGCTCCTCTCATCAAAGATCTTAACGCTCGTTATCCGGACATATTGGTGGTGGATGCTCATCGCAATGCGCGCCGAAACTGGCAGGATGCCGTCGAGCGAGCAGGCTTTCCTGATGATAATAACTTGCATGGAGGGGTGTTTGCTTTAGCGACGGCACTTTATCTCTGTCCAGAGTCGATTGATTGGGAGAGCTTACAAGACTTTGGTAGAGATGTCCCATTTGCATGGAACGAGTGGATGGATTACCTTGGATGGGGAAACATTACTACGGATGGAAGCTGGGGTCGATTTGTGAAAGAGCAGTGGACAAAAGAGCAGTTAACAGAGATGGGAACTCATTTTTGGAGCACTTTTTTACCAAAGCAAGCAGAAAGTTTATTCAATCATGTGCAGACTGCTTGGAAGATGAAGATGGGAGAGGGTGAAGGATAGGTATTCTTTTATCCGCCACGAGATTTGCCGTTCAGGGGGGATTTCCACTCTCTATCTCGAATAGGTATATACAGAAAGTGAACCAAGGTCGATCGTGAAGATAATCTATTGAAATACAGAAAACAAATAGATTGATAAAGTGGCGGTCACCTGATGTTTGTTCATGATGACCACATGAAAGGTGGAGGAGAAATGAGTAGACACTTAGAATCATTGCAAATGGAACTTCGTCATGAAGCGAAATTGACACGAACCATGCTAGAGAGAGTTCCAGAGGATCAACTGGAGTGGCGACCACACTCGAAATCGATGCCACTTGGCGTGCTCGCTAAGCATATAGCGGAGTCGGTTGGAGGGATTGCTGCCATTCTTAAAGAAGAAAAAGTAGATGCGAGTGGCTTTAAGGGACCTTCTCTACCGGAGAGTAGGCAAGAGTTTATCGATCTTTTTGATCAAGGAGTAGAGGGAGCGCTGGCCTTTTTGGGTTCCCTATCTCCTGAAGAAGCCATGCAGGAATGGTCACTGATGAATAAAGAGCAGGAGATGTTTACCGCTCCCCGGGTGGCAGTGATTCGATCGATGATGTTGAACCACCTTTATCATCATCGTGGTCAACTTTCCGTCTACCTACGCTTATTGGATGTACCGCTCCCTTCGATCTATGGCCCAACAGCGGATGAATCACCTTTTGCTCGTCAATCATAGATCACTGACATAGAGGGAAGTGATTAGTAGATTGCAAGCTCTGATTACATAAGGCAAGCTTTGAGAGGCTTGCCTCTTTTTTATGCTCAATCAAAATGAAATAGGTATCCAGAATAGGTACAAAGCCATTGCGTTTGAATGTCCACACAGGTGTTCTTTCGAAGAAGTCCTTGATACAAGTCGCCATTGTAATACTCCTGATGGCCCTGTCTGAAGGGGATGTCCAACCAACTAGGGTAAAGAATCTTGGAGAAGTAGAAGTACTCTGTGAAATACCGACTTTTTGCGAATTGTGGTGAGAGATCCTCTTCACTACTGGAAGTAGCGAAAGCTGGGGTCGGTACGGCAAGCAGTAATGCAACAGTCAACATCATTACCAGGACTTTCTTCATTAAATCCCCGCCTTTCAAAATATTTCAATCAAGTTCAAGACTAAAATATCAAAATAATAGAACTTTTTCAATGAGATTAGATAGGTTTAAGTTATAGATAGGATTACCTGCACCTTATAGATGAAGAATTGAAATCATGAATGAAGAATAGAGCATTTTTTTCTTCGAATTTATCTACTTTCAAGATTAAAGTAGGCATTTCATTTTTATACCTTCTTCGCACTTCGACCACCCAAAGTTAGAACAGATGCAATCACATAAGAGATTGCTTACTCCCCTGTATTAGTGTAGTGACTAGAACCAAAAGTGATTTCGAATGAAAGATAGGAAAGCTCTTCCTTAGTACGTCGCTATTCTTATCATTTGAGCCTGTCCTCCATGTCTAATTTCTATCTTCTTTGAATAATGGATGTAGGGAGGAAGAAGTGAAAACAGCCATTTCTCTGATTGCTGTTAGAGGGAGGATATAGGATGAAAGAAAAGAAGATGGAATTTGATTTTCGTTATGAAGAGGGCAAGGCGATGCTTCTTTGGGAAGAAGGAACCCTTCCAGACCAATACGACTTATCGGTTCAATTCGTGGATCGCGAAGGCAAACCACTATCACCACAGCCTCGACTAGAGATGAAAGAGGGCAAGGCGGTGTTGATCGATGAGGTAGCACAAGGTGAAGAATATTATGCGCGAGTACGTGCTTATTCGCCTTGGAGTCAGACCAAACGAATTGTGGTTAGTGAAGTGGAGCCGGTAAAAGAGGTTCAAGTGGAGTGGAGGAAGAATGAACTGACCATAGGATGGAAGTCGGTCACTTTTCAAGAGGATGGCTTTGAGGTAGAGATACGAGGGGACCAAGGAGAAACACATACTTATCATGTATCTCAAGGCGAGTGTGACCTAAAAATTGCGGGAGACAAGTTGACAGATCAGGAATCTTACAAGGTGGCTGTGCGTGCTGTGAAGGCAGGGTCCTATAGTGAGTGGATTCAGGCAACCTCCTTTCAGTTAGATAAAAAATTGCCAGATGATGATGCATTAAGAGCACTGTTAGCCAATATGAAAAAGGGTGCAGAAGAACAAGATAAGGATTTTTTCTTTTCTTTCGATTGGCTTTCCTCTTCGTTAGCTTCTTTGTTACAGGAGCTTTTGGGAGCGAAGGAAGGCATTCCGATGGAGGGATATCAATTAGAGTATGATTCAGAACAAATCACCTTACAGGGAGAGGCACAATTTTCGTTTGCACGAGCAGAAACCGTCAAATGGGCTTTTTCTATGAAGAAAGGAGAATTAAATTGCGACTTACGTGCCTCTATTGCAACTTGTTCGTTGTATAAGTTGTTACAAGAGGGAATGATTCCTGCTTGTAAACAAGAAATGGTGGAGTGGTATGCTGAGCTACCCTCTTTTCAGCAGGTGGAGCTTATTTTGGAATCCGCTAAAGAAGCAGTAACGTTGACAGCCATTGAAACCGATTGGAAGCTCCTGCTTGGAGGGAAGCAAGCTACATTTACCTCGTTATCCCCCTACTTCTGCAAACAGAGAGCAGCAGAAGGGAAAATGCTCTTCGAAGCAACGGCTCAAGCCTCGTTGCAATGGGGTGGCCAAGGGATCGATGTACCGGTAAAGCTCACCTTTCCCAAGGGAGGAACAGGGACGAGGGTGCAACTTTTTTCAGAATCAGCAGAAGGATGTTTAATAGAAGATTTTACTCAACTTCTCTCCTTCCTGCATCTATCTGAAGGGAATTTCCCACCAATTATTCCGCAACAAGCTGCACTTCGCTTACGCCATTTTGAGATGGAGATGGTTGCTACGCCGGCTACATGGCGGGTAGAAGCCACCTTTGCACCTGCTGATGAGCATCAATCATGGGAGATGATTCCGGATAGGGTCTCTTTGCAGGGAATGGAGTTTCAAGTGCAGATGACGTGGTCAGCAATGGAAAATCAGCATCGCTTTCTCGGTTCCCTCATCGGTTCTCTCTGTGTAGGAGAAGAATATTTGACCAAGGCCAAGGTTGCTTTGCCAGCAGTAGATGGATCATTTTCCGTGACGACCGAATATGCGGATTGTCCGTTTGAACTAGAGAAAGTGAGTGCCTTCTTTGATGGAGATGCTGCTTACCTTACAGAGCGAGTGAATCAATTTGGCGTATGGAAGGTAAAGGATGTTGAGGCACTCTCGTTTACTTGTACCGATCAATTTCCTGCTCATATTGACTCCCTTTCATTGCAATTAAGAGGAAATGAGTGGTCGATTCCGGGTATGGATTGGTTCGGTGCGAAAGATGTGTCGATGGATTGGGAGGTTGACTATCCACAATCTCGCACATTGAGAAACAGTAGAGGGAAAATTAATGGCTGGATGGTATTGAAAGAAGTGCAATTTGGGGTTTATGCCTCGTATATAGCGGGTGAAGAGGATACATGGACCGTACGTCTAGCCACTTTCTCTTCGATTCTTCCAGGATTGGATGTTATTGAAGATCTCATCTCCTATGACCGGTTAGCTGCTTTTTTACCGAAAGCGATGCCTCTCACGACCTCGTACGGTTTGGAAGGATGGGAAGTGGAGGTGAACGCTTCCGACTTTACGCTGAGCAGCGCACGTTTTCTGCTCAAAAGCCATACAACATGGAAGAAGTTTGTGGGTCTCTCATCTCTAGAAGACATCGTTTTCGATCTTTCCCTCGATCGGGGATCAACAAAGGAATTGCAACTAAGTGGTCTCATCTGGGGGATGCTTCGTCTTGGAGGAGCTTCCTTTGAACTACAGGCCGATAAGGAAGAGTCACAAGAAGAATGGTCTTTCCACGGCGAGATGGAATCTGGTGGGTCCCTTCATGTTAGTCGAGCGTTGGAACAGCTTGATCTGAGTGTATGGATACCAGAGGATGGGTTACCTGTTGACCTGACTTTCGACCAAGCCCAGATAAAATGCAATCCGCAAACGACAGAAATTCATTTGACGGGTAGGGGGAAAGATGAAGCCGTGTTTCCTATTGCAAATTCCTCCCTTACTTTAAAACAATTATCTGGTGATTTTTATCATGAGGGCTGGGATGAAGGGCAAAAGGAAAGCCAGACTCTCGGTCAATTGTGTGCTTTGTTTACTTTTGGAGGAATTACTGGGAAAGCATCGATTGCACTGAACCCACACGAAGATGTTTGTATCAAGTTAACAGAGATTGCGGAACCGCTGGAGGTAAAATCCACACTAAAAGATTGGTTTGGACGCTCTGTCTTTTTTGACTCACGTCCACCAAAGTACTTGCCACTTGTTCCTTTGATGGTTGATATGGAAGGAAGGTACTATCCACAAGAACAGGAGTTCATCCTAACAGGTGAGGCGAAGCATGGGGAAGAGGGAACCGGTTATGATCAAGAGATGGAACTTTTTCTTGGACGAAAGGAGCGAGACAAAGAGAAGTGGGGCTTCATGCTACTAACACAGATGAAGAAGGAGCGTCTGAAAGATTACCTTCCTTATTTTGCTGATTGGGATGAGCAGATCGCACTAGATGGAGAACGAGCGGTTCTTTCTTTTTCATCACTTGATTATGCAGAATCCTACGCAACCGAGTGGTTGGGTAGAGAAGAGGTATTGAGGATTTTACCAGGAAGTCATCTGCATTCCCTGCTTCATTTTGCAAAAGGGTTTCTCTTGACCAACACACAGGCGATTTTTTCTACAGAAGGGAGTCCGTTGGTGGAGTGCACATTGCCTGAAGAGAAGAGTGAGTGGATTCTTTTACGGGCTGATCTTGGCAATCAGTTTCTCTTTGGCTTCTTGCCCTGCTACCATGTGGAATTGCAATACCCGATCTACTGGAACAAGTCGGATGATTCTTCGCAAGTGCATCTGCAAGGACAGATTCATGTGCAAATGGATACAGACGAACATATCTTTAGTGGTGTACTCCATGTGGGCAAAGAAACGGCTGAGTTTCTTTCCATGACAGAGAAGTCCATAGCCAATCCATTGGGTATGCCAGCGGTGAATTTGGACCGTATTGGATTGGTGGCCAGTTGTTCCTTTGAGGAAGAGAGTGTATATGAGGAAACAGCCCATCTGATTGGAGAGGCGCAGATTGAGGGTACGCCGATGCAAGCGATTCTCCCTCTCTTAAGTGATGAGCCACAGATGGTATGGATGTCCTTAACGGATCGGCGTGGCAAAGATTCTCCGATGAAAATAAGCCAGCTATATCGTCATTTAACAGGGCAAGAGTGGTCGGACGCTCCCGATCTGCTGTTGGAACATGGGGAGATTTGGTTTGTACCAGGAAGCGATGAGGTGATGTATCAAGAGGTATCTTATCCTCCTGGTTTCCACGGACTGTTTGGAACCCACCTGCTCTTTCTTCCAGAGGTCACCTTTGAAATTTGCTTTGCAGCTTCAGAGGATCGGAATCCACAAATGTGGAACGGATATGCCGAGTTTAATGAAATCATCGATTGGGGATTTATCTCATTTGCTGGAACACAAGAACAAGAAGATGGGGTAGGCCCACAGATATGGTTGGATACAGTGGAAGAGTCGATGACATTGGAATCGGACCTCACGTTGTTCACGGAAGAGATCTCACGTGTAAAGATGCAAGTAGATGAATCGGCATTAACGGGTAGCTTGGTACTCTCCGACGTTTATGATAGCGTACCTTCTTCTCCGATTCCGTTTCTTTGGGACGAAGCGGGTTTCCATGTGCGGAACTGGAGGCTTCCTTCCTTTTCCCTACCGACTTTTACGTTAAACGATCTATATGCCTCTGCATCCGCTAGCCTTCCACTGATCAAACAACTACCGTTGGATACTGAGACCGACTTGGAGATCAACTTCTCTATTCTTCCTCCTACAGATGAATCTGCACCGAAACTACGGGTAGAGATAAAGGGTAGCCTTTCGCTTGACTTGAAAAGCCGCGCTTATGCTGCGGATGATTCCCTTGATCTTCCTTTCATCGTACCTGCTTTTGTACTGTCGTTGCCAGAGGAAGGGTCCTTTACATGGCATGATTTCATTCAGTTGATTGTGGAGAAGATCCGTCATTTCTTACAAACCGAGATGACGAAAGGAATGGAGAACGCGTTCACATTAGCAAAGTTCCTCGTGGCCAAAGGGTGTACGTGGTCGCAAGCAGCATTGAGGGAAGAGCTCATCCGAAGAGGATTTATCGCAACAGAGGCAGAGCGTCTAGTAAAACTGGCTTCGTCAGCGGAAATAGGAACAATTCCGGTGTCAACGGGAGGAAGAGGACTCCCTATCGGTGGTGTGATTGCAACGATTGCGGAAGGGATGGTAACGATTGTGACTGAAGAGGGAACGAACAAACGAGAGAGAGAGCTGGATAGAAAAGAAGCGGATCGCGCCATACCACCTGTGCCAGCAGCCCCGTCCCTTTTCTTTGAAGCAGATCATCTTGTTATTCGCTGGGAAGAACGTGATGACTTCACCAGTTGCAAGTCTCATCATTATGGCATCATATTGAAGGTCGGCGAAGAGCTGATGCCATTGTCGGCGGTATCAGGCAAAGAGGTGATGATCCCTGTCGAGTCTCGTTTTCTTGGTGAAGAAGTATCTGTGCAACTTTTTGCCTCAGGAAGTGGTGGAATGAGCGAGCCTAGCCTGAGCACAAGTTTACGATTGCTGTGTGCGCCGGTTGCTCCTCGTGTCACCTTTATCAAAGAAGTATTGTATGTGAAGTGGCAAGGAGTGAACGACTCTCAACAATATGAAGTAAGTGTGACGAATAAGGAAGGGCGCACGATTATTGGAGCACAGTCAGAGAAAGAAGAAGTACAGCTGAGTGCGGCCGTCTTTGCTGATGGAGGCGCGTTTTATGTGCAGGTACGTGCAACATCGCCAACTGCGGTAAGCCCATGGTCCGAAGCGACTCCATTGGTGATTAAGAAGCTGGCGCCACCATTAGGGCTCACTCTGAGTATGAAAAACACCGTCATGGTCGCTCGTTGGCAACCGGTAGAGGGAGCAACCAGCTATGTCGGACGCCTAACTTACAAGAATGGTGAGCTCCTCACACCACACCCGGAAATTTTATTTAATGGTACGGAAGCGTTTATCCATGGTAGTGCCTTGATTGAAGGGTTGGATATTGAGGTGGCTTTTCAAGCGACAGCTGAGAATGCTACAGGGTGCTACTGTGCGCCAGTTTCCTTTAAAATTGAGTCACTTTCCGCTCCGGCCAAACTCCAACTTCATTATGACGGAGAAAAGCGAAGCGTGTGTGCGGTCTGGACAGAATCGAAGAAGGCAGAGGGTTACGTTGTAGAAATACGGGACGAAGGAGGATACTCCTTGTTCCCTCAACCACACTTTCCCCAGCCTAAACTTTCATTTAAAGAAACTTCAGCTTCCTGGTCAGTGGATCAGTTCCCCGCGCTCTATGGGAAGAAAATTCAATTTGCCGTGCAAGCGATTTCTGCTACCGCAGAGAGTGGTTGGCGCACAGAATTCCTAACAGTGACCGATTTACCCACTCCTGTCATTACCTCCATTCAAAACAGAGGCTCGTTGGTGGTAGTAGAATGGGAAGAAATCGCAGAAGCTACAGGCTATTTCCTATATGTTTGGGATCAGGAGAAAGACAAGGTGGAACCGGCACC
Organism: Mechercharimyces mesophilus; assembly: GCF_059818345.1. NCBI lineage: Bacteria > Bacillati > Bacillota > Bacilli > Caryophanales > Thermoactinomycetaceae > Mechercharimyces > Mechercharimyces mesophilus. The sequence goes on from NZ_JCBAPH010000001.1 coordinate 879,203, forward strand.
CCCGATTCGCTATGAAGGGAATACGGCTACCATTGACGCCACTCAACTCATTCCTGATCGGGATTACTTGCTTCAAGTTCGCGCGTATTCAGACAATGTCTACTCCATTTGTAGCCATCAAGTGCAATTCCACTATGCTTATCAAGAGCCAGAACAGTTTGTTTTGAGATTGAAGGAAAAGGGTTATTCGGAGAGTGAAATGGCAGAAGCGTTCCAAACTTATTATCCTCACCTTTCACATGATTCCCTCGCCCGTGCCATGTCCAAAAATCATTACTCCGCAGAGGAGACGATCGCCGTATTACAAGAAATTACCCCTGATCTTACTGCGACTGAGTTGGCTGGACTTCTCTCCAGCATGTACTTGGAAGATGAGTTGGATTAGAGAGCAATCGTAATGGATTTATCCAAGAAAGCCGGAGCGGCAGAAGCTCCGGCTTTTCTGTTGATGTGAGCAGAAACTATACTGCCCGAGTGGAAGTATTTTGCGGATGCATTATGGAATAATCCTCCTATTTATCGCTCACACTAATGTGTAGCTTGAATAGAAGGGAAAGATCCGATGCGAATCCATAAAATTTTGCTTGTGTTCTTATCTTGCTTGCTATTAGCCGGCTTTGTTCTGCCCGGAAAGACGGTAGTGGGTGAGGGAAAAGAATTAGCTGATAAAGCACGATCTGCCATTCTGCTGGATGCAGATACAGGAACCGTTCTTTATGAAAAAAATGCGGACGATAAATTACCGCCTGCTAGCATTACCAAGGTGATGACGTTGCTTCTCATTATGGAAGCGATCGATGAGGGCAATCTCCGTTTGGATGAAGCTGTACAAGCGAGTGAACACGCGGCTTCCATGGGAGGCTCGCAAATCTTCTTAAAGCCTGGGGAAGAAATGAGAGTAGATGAGCTATTAAAGGCGATAGCGATCTCCTCTGCCAATGATGCGACGGTGGCAGTAGCTGAACATCTAGCAGGAACGGAAGAAGCATTTGTACAAAAGATGAATCGCAAGGCCAAAGATCTTGGTATGACGCATACCCAGTTCCGTAATACCAATGGTTTACCGGAGCCGGATCATTATACGACGGCTCGTGATATTGGGTTAATGTCTAAAGCGCTCTTAAAGCATCCGGAAATCACGAAGTATACAGGTGTCTATGAAGATTATTTGCGTCAGGAGTCGGACAACCCTTTCTGGTTGGTGAATACGAACCGACTGGTAAAGTTTTATAATGGCATGGATGGATTAAAGACCGGTTTTACTCAAGAAGCCAAGTATTGTTTAACAGCAACCGCCAAGCGGGAGGGGCTTCGCTTAATTGCTGTCGTTATGGGAGAACCTGATCCCAAATCACGGAATCAAGAAATCGCGAAGATGATGAACTTTGCTTTTAGTCAGTATCGCTCTCATGTTCTTTATGAGACAGGAGATGTGATCGATACACGCAAGATAAGTAAGGGGGAAGCCCCACGACTAAGGGTGACAGCGCCACATCGCTTGAGTATCTTGATCAAAAAGGGAGAAAAGCCTGAGGAGTATACACAGTCCATTTTGTGGGACCCGCTGGAAGCTCCAATTCATAGAGGAGACGCAGTAGGGAAAGTGCAGGTGCTGAAAGAAGGAAAAGTAATTGAGAACTTTGTTCTTACTAGTGGTGAAGATGTTGGTCGTGCAGGATGGTGGACCTTGCTAAAGCGTTCGACGAAGAAAATTCTCTTCTTGCCGGATGAAGCGGAAGATCCCGAAGTGAAAAAGAAGGATGATGAGGAAAGTGAGATCAAGGATGAGAAAGGAGAAGAGTCGCAGGAAGAGGAAACGGACGCTACTTTAGAAAAGGTTGTTCCAGCAAGAAAGTGATGGGGATTGGAGGGATAAGGCCTCTGCTTTCCGGATGGGTTTCGTCCCCCTTTTTATAAGTGGACTAGTCTAGTGAGGTGCAATAGCAAAACCGAGGGTATCTTTACTGATACCCTCGGTTTTTTAGTTATTTTGTCAGATAGAAGGAACGGCCGGGTTTATGGAGAATTGGATAGAGAAAATGGAAGGAGTGGAAGCGATGAGTTTGCAAATTGAGTTGGCTCCACATAGGAATGTATTAGTGGTTCGTTTATCAGGTGAGTTGGATCATCATACAGCGGATTTGGTTCGTCAGCGTGTTGAGGAGGAACTGGACCGCGATTTTTATCATGATCTTGTGTTTAGTTTAGAGAATTTATCCTTTATGGATAGTTCTGGATTGGGAGTCGTGCTGGGGAGGTACAAACGAATGGCTGAACAAGGAGGAACGATGCGCTTGTGTTCCATTCAGCCTACGATTGCTCGTCTGTTTCAACTGTCAGGTATTTTCAAAATATTAACTGTCTATGATACGGAAGAATTAGCTTTGCATGCTTGTGGGGTGGCGTCATGACCAAGGTACATAACTTTATGGAGCTCTCTTTTGCGAGTCGCTCTGAAAATGAATCGTTTGCCCGCGTGGCAGTAGCTTCTTTTGTATCCCAATTGGATCCAACACTAGAAGAGTTGACAGATATCAAAACAGTGGTGTCCGAAGCGGTCACCAACGCGGTCATCCATGGATACGAGGAGAATGCGGAAGGAGTGGTTCATATTCGTACCGAGCTCAATGATGCAGGCATCAAAATCGAGATTGTGGATAATGGGGTTGGTATTCAAGATATTGAAGAAGCAAGACAACCCCTGTATACCTCCAAGCCAGAGTTGGAGCGATCAGGGATGGGCTTTACTATCATGGAAAACTTCATGGATGATGTGGAGATCCTCTCACAAAATGGAAAAGGGACAACGGTCCGGCTTATCAAGCAATTAAAATCTCATCGTCAAACGACGAGTCATTGAGGGGATTCCATGGATTCAGATGTACGCAATTCCAAACATGCTCACCTGTCGGATGAGGAAGTGAAGTCGTTAATTATAGCGAGCCAAGAAGGGGATCAAGCCGCACGTGATCGATTGGTTAAGCATAATATTCGCCTGGTTTGGTCTGTTGTACAAAGGTTTTTAAATCGTGGGTACGAAGCGGAGGATTTGTTTCAGATCGGCTGTATTGGTCTATTAAAAGCGGTGGATAAGTTTGACCTTACCTATGGGGTCAAGTTCTCCACCTATGCTGTTCCCATGATCATCGGAGAGATTCAACGCTTTTTGCGGGACGATGGGATGGTGAAAGTAAGTCGTTCCCTGAAGGAACTGGCCAATCATGTACGAAAAACGAAAGATGAATTGACGAAGGAACTGGGTCGCTTGCCCACCATCTATGAAATAGCGGAACGAATGGATGTGGAACCGGAAGAAATCGTGTTTGCGCAGGAAGCGAATCGCTCTCCCACCTCCATACATGAAACCGTTTTTGAAAACGATGGGGACCCCATCACGTTGATGGATCAGATCTCGGATGAGTCGGGGGAAGCATGGTTTGACAAGATCGCCTTAAAAGAAGCGATTCAACGGTTATCTGAACGAGAACAACTCATTGTGATGATGCGCTATTATAAAGATCAAACCCAGTCAGAGGTAGCCCAGCGTTTGGGAATCTCACAAGTACAAGTGTCACGCTTGGAGAAAAAGATTATTCGCCGTATGCGGGAGGAAATTGAAGCGCAGTCAGAAGAGGGATAAGGAAGGAGATGAAATAACGAATTTTTCTCTCTTCTTAAACCGATAAAGGGTAAATATGATTGGACAAGTGCCACCTTGGCTAGGTGGATATTTTTTTGTGCACTCCTGTCTCTCATAGAGCCTAGGAGAGGATGCATTTTTTTGCGATGATTGGATTCATACTGCTGCGGATGTTTTTTTCTATTCTGCCCGATGCATACTAATGGTTGAGATGGTATGGCAGAATGGGGGGGGTCACTATGCATTCGAAAATCGTCTATATTCGCTTGAAAAAACGGGTGCGTGCTCAACCGGGTCAACTCCTACGCTTGGCAGACATTTGTCAACTCATTGTGGATGAGTCGTACCAAGCCATTCGTGAACTTACGATTTACCAATCCAAATTCTCGGATGGTACCTTAGCAGTGATTGACGTGATCGATGTGATTCAACGGATTCATCAAGAAGCACCCTCTTTAGATGTACGCAATGTTGGAGTTGGTCAGACGATCATTGAGTGGAAGACATCCCACTGGATACCGAAGTCTTATCTCGTTTCCTTTGTATGGGTGTTGCTCTTTATTGGATCGGGCCTAGCCATTATGAACTTTCACAAAGATGTGAGCATGGAAGCCGTTCTCCAACGCATCTATTACCTGATCACAGGGGTGGAAGCATCTCGTCCGTTGCTGATGCAAATTCCTTACTCCATCGGGATTGGTGTGGGAATGATCCTTTTTTTTAACCACCTTTTTAAACGGAAATTTAATGATGAACCCAGCCCCTTGGAAGTAGAGATGTTCCTTTATCAAGAAAATCTCGATCAATACGTGATCGATAATGAAAAAGAACGGGAGTCGACCATTCGTGGACCTACTCCGTAGCTTTCTCCTCATACTGATTGGCTTTGCTGGGGGAATTGCCGTCGGAAGTGGATTTGTTGCCTTTATCACCGTACTGGATATCGTTCCTCGCATGGCTCGGTTTTCGCGAAGTCCAGAGGCGATTCATAAATATGAGTATGCTTTTATCTGGGGAGCCATCGTGTTTACATGGATGGACTTCCGGAATATCCACTTCTCATTAACCGCCTTCATTACCGTGCCTTTAGGGATATTCGCGGGCTGTTTTGTGGGGTTTTTGGCAGGTGCCCTTACGGAAGTGGTCAACGTATTGCCCATTCTCTCGAAGCGGTTGCGAATGGAGTCTCATGTGATCACGCTCTTGATGGCGATGGTTTTTGGCAAGGTGATCGGTTCACTCATACAATGGATCATTGGAATTCCGTAAACGTTCTTTCGTTAGTAAATAAGTAGAGGGTCGTATAAACAAGCGTAGATATGGATTTTGCCTCGCTTGTGGTGGAACCATCCTCTTGGGAGATGAGTTTTGCGTGATGGGAGGTGAAAGGATGAGACGGGACGTGATCCTGGTGACTGATGGAGATCGTATTGCCTGTCAAGTGTTAGAGCATGTGGCACGACGTGTTGGTGGGAGATGTATCTCCACCTCTGCCGGAAATCCGACACCCCTATCTGGGACTGAGATTGTTAAGCGGATTCACCAGGCCAAGTACGATCCTGTCCTCGTCATGTTTGATGATTGTGGTGCTCGTGGGGTGGGACAAGGAGAGATGTCCCTCAAGTATGTGGCCACTCATCCTGACATCAACGTATTGGGGGTGATTGCGGTTGCATCCCATAACCAATTGGCCCGTTGGGCGCATGTGGATGTGGCATTGGATCAACAGGGAAGAGAGGTCCCTTATGGAGTAAATAAGTATGGTGTGGCCCAGCCGCCCGTGTGTCCCCAGCAAAAATCGCCACGCATTTATGGGGATACGGTAGGGGTGATCAACGAGTTGCGTGAGGTGCCGTTGATCGTGGGGATTGGAGATATCGGAAAGATGGATCAGCATGACGAGTTGGTGTCAGGAGCTCCTATTACCATGAAAGCGGTTAAGCTAATCTTGGCGAAAAAAAGTGAGCAAGGATTATACAAATAGAATGCTTGGAAAATATTTATGAAGACCCTCTCATCGTGTATACTAATGGAAAGGGAGGGATGAGCGTGTATGTAAACGTACACATTTATCACATTAAAAAGCCGAATATTCAATCTTTTATTCGGATTCAACAGGCAACCTCACACCTGATGAAGAAACATGGAGTGGTCGATGATGCAACGTATCGAACAAATGAATACTCCGGTATGCAAGCGCTTACAGGAGAGGAACAGATATATACCCATATTCGCCGATTTCGCGACCGTGCCCACTACGAAGAAGTAATGGAAAGAGTGGAGACAGACGTACGAATGCAAATTCTAATGGAAGAGCTTGAGCAATGTATAGAGCATGGTTATGTGTTAAGAAGCACCTCTCAGCGAATTGTATAGAAAGCAGGTAAAATGTATTGGACTTTGCCCCCTCTCTCCATCATTCTATGTTAAAATAAATGTCGAAGATGATAAACGTAATGGAGGGTAGGATATGAAGCCGACAATTCAGTATGATGACTCCCTAATGGAGAATCAGGATCAATTTACGGATGAGTTTTTTGCAAGATTCCAGTTAAGACATGGTGATCAACCCCTTCAATTGGATGAAAACATTTCTAAAAATTATTTATTCCCTACTTTTTATAGCGATGTTACTTGCGCGATTGGAATTTTTCATTGTAGTTACGAAAAAGCAGAGAAGATGATGATCGATCCACGCATGAAGCCGGTTCGTATGACAAAAGGCCGTTCTCTGGTTATTTTCTCTTGTTATGAGTATAAAAATGTAATGGGTGTTCCCCCATACAATGAAATTGCCATGACCATTCCAGTTCAGGTGCAAGCGAAGTGGAATCCACCCCTCTTGCCTATGGTGGCAGAGAAGATGTTTCCTAACTTCGGTTACTATGTTTTTTCCATGCCGGTTACCTCACTGGAAAATCAAATTCGTGGTCATAAAATCTGGGGTCTACCTAAAAAAGTGCAAGAGATCAACATTTCTGAGCAGGCGGGGCGTTGTGTCACAGAAGCGAAAGAAGAAGATGGTACACCTTATTTTGAACTCTCGATTCCGATGGAAGGTACCAATACCGAATTTGATGTTTCCTCTTACCTTTACTCCAAGTTAGAGGGAGACTTATTGAAGAGTGAAACCAACTTTAAAGCGCCCTTTCAGGTGCAGAAGAATATGAAAGCATTGTGGAAGAAAGGTGGAAAGGCGGAGGTCCCCATCTTGAAGATTGGAGACACACCGAATGGAAGGGTGTTAAAAGAGTTGGAAATCGAGGAGCAACCCTTTCAAACCCGCTATGCTAGGAGCATGAATAGCTGTTTTGACTTACCAGAAAGCAAGTTGTAAGAAATAAACCCCTTTCTATTGGAGAATATCCCAATAGAAAGGGGTTTTAATTAACCTCCAAACTCTCCTTCGCCTCCCCGAGGCCCTCTGGCACCGCGCGGTCCTCGTGGTCCCCTGGGTCCAGTAGCCCCGTTGGGGCCAGTGGGTCCGATTTGCCCTTCTCGCAGTTTAAACACAAACCCATCTGTTTCTCCTCCGCCGTAACGGCGTTGAAAGGCATTAAAAGTGACAGGGTAGTTTTGTGAAGAGGTGGTTCCTGTGAAATAGGCGCTCTGGAAGCGATCGACTGCGACTCCACTGCCATTTTCCTCTCCACTTCCGCCTAAATAAGAAGAGAAATTAATTCCTTGTCCGGAGTAGCTTAGTTGGGTTACAAACGCATCGGAATCCCCATTTCTTTGATCTTGAAACGCGTTGGACGCAATTGGGAAATTAGTGGAAAAGGTAACCCCTGTTACCCAGGCAGCTCCAAAGGCATCTACGGCGATTTGTCCTCCTCGATCAATTCCATTCCCTCCTAAGAAAGTGGAATAGGTGAGGGTTTCTCCGGTCTCATTTATTTTTGTTACGAAGACATCCGAGGCACCATTAAACACTTCCTGGAAGGCATTGATCGTTGTGGGAAAGTTACTAGAACTGGTCGTACCGATGACGTAAGCATTGTTGGCTCCATCAAGGGAGATACCAAAACTGAAATCTTTGTCCCGTCCTCCAAGGTAAGTTGAATAGATGAGAGCGGAACCTGTAGCGTTAAATTTGGTGATAAAGGTATCCTGCTCCCCTGCTTTGGTGGGCTGAAAAGCATTCGACGTAACAGGAAAATCGAAGGAATCGGTCTGGCCAAAAACATAGGCATTTCCAACGTCATCAACAGCAATATCACTACTGACATCGATTAAATTTCCGCCTAACAAGGTGGAGTAAATTAAGGTGCTTCCGCTAACAGAAAACTTAGTGACGAATGCATCGGATCCAATCAGCCCCTTCTTTGTTTGAAAGGCTCCTGAAGTAGTTGGGAATTCGCTTGATCCAACACATCCGGTCACATAGGCATTCCCATTTTCATTAACCGCGATGCCACTGCCAAAGTCCTCATTACGCCCTCCCAAAAAGGTGGAATAGACAAGCGCGGACCCTGTTTGATTTAATTTTGTGACAAAACACTCGCTGGTTTTCGTCTGGAAAGCTCCTGAGGTGATGGGGAAGTCGGTAGAACCCGTTATACCTGTTACGTAGGCGTTCCCGCTAACGTCGACTGCGATGGAGGTTCCCGCATCATTGGCTTTGCCTGCTAAGAAGGTGGAGTAGATGAGTGACGTTCCATTCGGATTCACTTTGCTTACAAAGGCAGCAAAAGAAAAAGGAGAAGGATCTTTGACTGTTTGAAAGGCACCTGATGTAATCGGGAAGTCATTAGAATTTGTATCTCCAGTTATATAGGCGTTCCCTTCGTTGTCAGCGGCAATCGATAGTCCATTATCAAACAGGCTACCCCCTAAAAAACTACTATAGATGACATTTCCCATACATTGTATTCCCCTTTCACTATCTTTCACCCTATTTTATTCCGGTGCTCTTATTGTGTGAGTTTACGATGTCTTAATTTACTTAAAAAACCCCCTTTGAACCACATGGTGTGGTTCGAAGGGGGCTTCCTATGAATCTTAAGGGATAGTTGCATCGAGTAGACTTGCTTCGCCTATTCGGCTACCTTTACCAGCTGCTTCCCAATGTTTTCGCCTTTGAACAGTCCAATGAAGGCGGAAGGAGCATTTTCTAGCCCTTCTACCATCGTTTCGCGATAGGTTAATTTACCGGCCTGTAGCCACATGGCCAGTTGTTGAACGCCTTCTGCCATCCGATCTTGGTAGTCACTGACAATAAAGCCTTTCATCAAGGCACTATTTTTCACAAGGTGCACTTGGGGACGCATACCGATATCTGGTTCTGTCAAATTATACATGGAGATTTGTCCACAAACAACGATGCGGGCAGCCCGGTTGATAAGAGAAAGAACAGCGTCGGTGATGTCTCCACCCACGTTGTCAAAGTAGACATCTACTCCATCAGGACAAGCTTTTGCCAGCGCTTCCGGTACGTGCTCTGTTTTGTAATTGATGACGTGATCGAAACCAAGTTCTTTTAAGTATGCCAGCTTTTCATCTGAGCCTGCGAGACCGACAACATGGCAACCTTTAATCTTGGCGATTTGTCCAACGATACTTCCTACTGCGCCAGCAGCCCCGGAAACGACAACGGTTTCTCCTTCTTTTGGTTCGCCGATATCCAATAAGCCGAAGTAGGCGGTCAAACCAGGCATACCGAGAATTCCGAGGGAAGTACTGATCGGCGCCAGGTTCGGATCCAGTTTGCTAATGACGTTGGAGCCATCTGAGAGGGAGTAATCTTGCCAAGGAAACATGCCACTCACGATTTCGCCTTTTTGGTAGTCGGCGTGGTTGGATTGGACGACGCGCCCAACAACCCCTCCTTCTAGTGGTTTGTTTAGAGCGAAGGGTTCAATGTATGATTTGGCGGTACTCATGCGTCCGCGCATATAAGGGTCTACGGAAAGATATAACGTCTGTACGACAAACTGACCATCCGCTGGTTGTGGATAGCTGGTCTCTTCCAAGCGGAAAGTGGATGAATTAGGCATTCCTTCTGGATGTTCGGCAAAAAGAATCTGACGGTTGGTTGTAGTCATAGTGAACTCCTCCTAAGTATATTGGTAAAAGATATTTTGTTTTGCTTCGTGCTCCTCGCTTTCCAGGCTGGCTACCTAAGCCAGCGCTTTCTGGAGAAGAGAGGTTTTTCGTCATGTAAGTGTAGAAGCTTTTACTCTCTTTTCCTGTAGAGCCATCGTTAAGGAGAAAAGTTTTTTGAAGGGGTCTTGTGAGAAGACTCCACTCTAACTTTCCCCGTTAACGGGCTAGTGCAAACAATAGTCAAAGAGATTAATCGTTTAAACCAATTGTATTAAGAAAGAAACAAAACGTCAATGAAAACCCATTGACCATGTGGTCAAAAAGCAGTACACTATAAAGGAACAGATATTGACCATATGGTCAATAGGTTGGAGGAAAGAAAGATGTCGTCATTGCCACCATCATCAGCGGAAGAAAAGAAATGTGCTTTGTTGTTTGCCGCTATTGAAGAATTTGCAGAAAAAGGTTACAAAGGAGCTTCAACCAACACGATTATTGAGAAAGCAGGCAGTTCGAAAGGATTATTGTTTCACTATTTCGGCAGTAAGAAGAACTTGTATCTAACGTGCGTTCGCTATTGTGTGGAAGAGTCACAAACCGAGCTTCCCGAAATGCGTACCCTTTCCTCGGATATTTTTGAGCGGGTCTTGCAATTAGGAGAAGCGAAGTTGCGTCTATTCATGAGACGTCCTGCCATTTACCGACTCGTGATCGAGGCTTGGCACGATACACCGCCTGAGGTACAAAAGGATTTAGAACGTTATTTTATGAAGATGCAAACCGAAAAGAAAGAAGACTTCTTTGCGGGAATTGATTGGAGCCAGATGCACAGAGGAATCGACCGTGAGAAAGCGCTCCAACTGATTCAGTTGGTAAATGAATCTTTGTTTGAGCGACTCATGGCGAGGGTGGAAGGAGATGTGGATCGTAGCTTGGAGAAGTTGCCGGAGATGATGAAGGAGATGGGTGAGTACCTAGAACTTTTGCGGCACGGTTTGTACTTGCGGAAGGGGGAGACAAATGATTGAGATGACGGGACTTACCAAGGTATATGGAAAAAAGCGAGCGGTGGATGAGGTGACACTTCGCGTGGAGACAGGAGAAGTCTTTGGTTTCTTGGGACCCAATGGTGCAGGAAAAACGACTGCCATCAAGTGCTTGCTGGATTTCATTCGGCCGACCAAGGGTTCAGCTAAGATTTTTGGTCTGGATTGTCAAAAAGATGCCGTGAAGATCAAGAAACGGATCGGCTTTTTATCAGGTGATGTGGCGCTATATGGTGCCATGACAGGAAGCGAGTTGCTGGAGTACTGTGGGAAGCTTAATGGTGGAGTTAATCCGACGCGGCAGAAAGAATTGGTGGATCGTTTTGCTAGTTCTATGTCGACGAAGATGCGGGATTGCTCCAAGGGGATGAGGCAAAAGATTGGAATTATCCAAGCTTTCCAACATGACCCTGATTGCTACATCTTAGATGAACCCACTTCGGGGTTGGACCCTCATATGCAAAGTGCTTTTGTCGAGTTGTTGTTAGAAGAAAAGAAGCGGGGAAAAACGATTTTTATGTCATCCCATATCCTCACCGAAGTAGAGAAAGCGTGTGACCACGTCGGGATCATTCGCCATGGGAAGTTAGAACTGGTGCAAGCGATGGAAGAGTTGAAGCATCAACGTCAAAAAGTCGTGGAGCTCTTTTTGACAGAGGAGATGAAGGCGGAGGAATTAACTTCTCTCGGAGTGATGGATTGCACAGAAGTGGGGGAGAAGCGCTATACCTTCCACTACCAAGGCGAATTGCCGTTGCTTCTGGCAAAGTTGGAACAACTGCCGATTCATGACATGAACCTGCGAGATGCCTCGTTAGAAGAGATTTACTCTGAATATTATGAAGGTCAAGAAGGAGGAAAGTGACGTGTACGCTATCTTTAATCAGAGTTTGAAGGAGCGTTTTCGTTCTTTGCTGATCTGGAGTTTCATTCTCATCGGGATGACCCTGTTGACGATACCGGCCTTTTCATCGGTGAGTGGGGACCCTGCGTTGCAAGAATACGTGGACAGTCTACCTGATTTCCTACAAAACATGATGGGTGACCAATTGCTCTCTATAACCACGATCGATGGTTACTTGGCATCACAGTACTTCCAGAGCAATTGGCTTCTTGTGGGGGGACTTTTCGCCTCTGTGCTGGGTGGGACACTCATTGCACGTGAGGTAGAACAAAAAACGATAGGGCTGTTGCTTTCTCGTCCTTACAGTCGGACACAAGTAGCTGTATCTAAGTATATGGCGATGCTCCTTCTCCTTGTCGTTTTTGTGGCCCTAGTCACGTTCGCTTTGTGGGGAGCCCTATTTACCGTGGAAGATTCACCTGATTGGGGAGGAATTGCGAAAAGTATCGGAGCCGGAGGATGTATGCTGTTTGCGATTTCTTCCATTGGTTTCTTCCTTTCCACTCTGGTAAACGAACAACAAAAGGGAACCATGGCGTCTGTGGGACTCTTCCTCGCCAGTTACCTCTTCAATATGATTGGCGGGATCAGCGAACAGATGGAGCCACTACGCTATCTCTCATTTGCCTACTATTATGACAGCAGTCAGTGGTTTGTCGGCGAAGGAGAGATTGGTCATTTGTTCATTCTGCTGGGTATAGGAGCAGTCGCTTTCCTCGCTGCTCTCGTGACGTTCCAACGTAAGGAATTGGATGTTTAAACATGCTTTAAGAAAATAAGTAATTTTGTATCTCCCCCCTATTCCCTCTCCCTTACAGAGAGAATAGGGGTTTGTTGGTTTAGAAGGAGGGAGTTTTGTTCAAAAGGAAGAGATAAGATGTACCAGGAACGACTTATAGCGATGAGGAGAGCGCCTTGTTCGAAAGGGTGTCGCATGGTGCTACACTTTGTTGGAATAGAAAGCTTATCGAGAAGGAGGATGAAGGTGATTTGTTCCGCTTTATAGATAGGTACCCATTCCCGGACGGGATGTCACCTCATAGGATACAGTATCTTACGTGATATCCAATGGAGGGTAGACAATGAAAAGAGTCAGAGAAGTTGGATTGCCAGCGACCAGATTTAGTCTCAGTGAGGAAGATAGAGAAGGTAAGAAAGTTCGGATTGGCGAAGGACAGGGAATCCAATACACCTTTTTGCCAGGAGGAGTGCGGCTGATACTAAATGAACGGACAGAAGTCACCTTACGATTTGTCGATGCATGTGAAGGTGTGATACCCAAAAGAGAGGAGCAACATGAAAAAGATAATGAGCAGGTTGTCTACGAGGATGTCTGGGAGGGAATTGATGTCGTATTCTACGGACTAGGAGAGCAGTTGAAGTACGATGTGAGGGTTCATCCAGGTAGCTCTGTGGAAGATGTGCGCTTACGGTATGAAGGAGCGAGAAGTCTTACACTGAGTGAGCAAGGCGATTTGCTGATTTTTACGCAAGAAGGTATTCTTCGTGAAGAAAAGCCTGTCAGTTTTCAATTAACGACGCAAGGAGAGAATGTGATACCAACCCAATTTCAACAAAAGGAAGAGGGTTCGTTTGGCTTTGCCATCGAGGAGGAAGAGTACGACAACTCCCGCCTGTTGATCATTGATCCGGTCGTCTTTTATTCCACCTATCTAGGAGGGACCCAAGACGAAAATGGATTGGGCATTGCCGTTGATTCCACTCGTAACGCATATGTGACGGGAAGTACGAATTCGAATAATTTTCCTGTTACAACCGGAGCTTTTCAGACGGTATTTTCGAATGCAAGTGATGTGTTTGTTTCCAAATTTAACGAGACAGGTCGTTCGTTACTTTATTCCACATACCTGGGTGGGAGTGAAAGCGAAATTGGTAATGCAATCGTAGTTGATTCTACGGGAAGTGCTTTCGTGACAGGGATGACAGACTCCATGAATTTCCCGACAACGGTAGGTGCTTTTCAAACCATGATTCCAGCAATAGGAGTGAGAAGTGCTTTTATTACAAAATTTAATACGGAAGGAAGTTCTCTTATTTACTCCACCTTTTTGGGAGGGAGGGCTGAGGACACAGGAACTTCCATTGCTATAGATGATGGGAGGAATGCTTACGTAACCGGAAATACCTCGTCCACAAACTTTCCAATCACATCTGGCACCTTTCAGACAATGTTAAGGGGAGTAGAAAATGCGTATATCACCAAGCTCAATCCAATGGGATCTTCCTTGGTTTACTCCACATATTTAGGAGGAAACAATAGCGATCTGGCAAACGGCATTGTTCTCAATACCAGTAATGAAGCTTTTGTAGCGGGAAGAACGAACTCGACCAACTTCCCAACAACTTCAGGCGCTTTCCAGACCGTTTTTAATGGAGGGAGTCAAGACGTATTTGTTACGAGACTCAATCCAACAGGGTCTTCCTTGATGTATTCCACCTACTTAGGTGGGAATAATTCCGACATTGGGAGGGGTATTGATGTTGATGGAGACAACAATGCTTATGTGACAGGTCCCACTCAGTCCGCAGATTTTCCAATCACCAACAATGCCTTCCAAACCCTATACAATGGTTCACAAGATGCGTTCGTCACCAAACTGAATCCCTCAGGGAGTCAGTTGGTGTACTCCACCTATTTAGGTGGAGATGGTCAGGATCGTGCAGATGGGATTGCGGTCGATTCTTTTGGAGGAGCATGGGTAACGGGTCGAACCCAATCCACTAATTTTCCTGTCACTTCGGATGCTTTCCAAGACAGCCTGGCTGGTGGACTAGATGCTTTTGTGACCCAGATGAGCTTCTCCGGTCAAGGGATTTCCTTTTCCTCGTATTTAGGAGGGGCAGGATTGGATATTGGGTTTGCTACGCAAGTGGATAATCAAGAGAATGCGTACTTTATAGGGAATACACAGTCGACGAATTTTCCCGTCACCTCTGGAACTTTTCAAAGTCAATCTGGAGGTCAGCAGGATGCTTTTGTGCTGAAGATAGGTGAGCAAGTAGGCGTTACTGGCCCCGCCGGCCCAACAGGAGCGACGGGTCCCATAGGAACAACAGGGGCACAAGGTGCGAGAGGCCCTAGAGGAAGACGTGGACCGAGGGGGCCGAGAGGACCGCGTGGTGCAGGAGGAGGGGAGATCGGTCTGTAGAAGCGGATGGAGTAGATAGGATTATGGAGAGATGGCGGAAGGAAGTTGTGCGAACGATTCCATTTGGTAAAGAGATCGGATGGAGTCGTTCATCATTCGGAAGGTTACTTATAAACGGAAGTAAGAAGGAAGAGATGCAGAAGGTCGCGGTGACGTTGGATTTGGTGTGGATTGCTGTTTATCTTATGATATTAGATACTTTATTGGGTTTCGATCCGATAAGATATTAGAATATTGGATCTATTACGTTGGTTTTCCCTATCCATAACTTTACATTTAAAAAAGAAAGCAAAAAGAATGACCTTTTTGCTTTCTTTTTTTATTCATTCGTAAGGTCGAATATCAATTTGCTAATCTTTTCATCAAATTGATATTGATAAGAACCTTGTAAGTGCTGTAATTCACCCGTTGCTTTTACGATTCGACCAGGTGAGTTTAACTGTCCTTTATCATATTCTCCCTGCTCAATTGCTGTAAAGCTACCTTTTTTTCCTCCTAATGTTCCTTCAAAATGTAAGAATCCTGAAATCTTAGAAGTTGATAAATGTGGGTTTTCCTTATTTAAATCAGTATAATAAAGCAAGTATTCTACAGAAGCTTTTCCGTCTAGTAGACCGCTCATTACATATTCTACATGAGCTATATGTATAGGGAATTCTGATCTTGTTGTATCAAGGGGCTTCTCTTCCCATTTGTTCACTGTAAAAGTTGTTTCCATGATTTAATCTCCCTCATTTCATGTTCCGATTGATTCACAATCACTTCGACAGTCTGTTGAGCATTACACCATAGACAATTATAAATATTTTTAACATCATATCATATTTCGTGATTTTATACCAACTTCTATATGTCAGCTTATAGAGAGTATCGACATAGGAGTACCCAATCGTGCAATGAAGGATTCGACAGTCTAATATTAGCGATGGTGAGGTGTTGAAGATAGGAGAGGCAAGTAGGCGTTACTGGCCCCAACCGGCCCAACAGGAGCGACGGGTCCTGTAGGAACAACGGAAGCACAAGGTGCGAGAGGACCCAGAGGAAGACGTGGACCGAGAGGACCGCGTGGTGCAGGAGGAGGGGGTAGAAGCGGAGGGACATGTTGAGGCGACTCTATCTCGCTATGTGGCTAGATGGAGTCGCTTATTATTTGAGGGGTATACGGGCTAAGCAAATAAATGATGTTGTCCCTTCAATATAAGCAGATATAAATGAATAATTTTATTTTTAACAACAGAAAAAAGTATATTCCTTTTCTATAGAAAGGGAAGTATAATAAATCTACTTCGAGTGGAGAGTTTCTCGTTCATGGTGAAGTACACCTTATGGAAGTAGGAGAAAAACAAGATGTCAAAGCGAAAAATAGTATCTTCACTCTCTTTATTGCTAATAGTCTGTCTATTGGCAACGTTGCTTCTGCCTGATTACTCGGAAGCACTTGCGGCTGAAAAGGAAAAACACAAAAAGATTGAAATCCCTGAGCTTAGAACGGAAAATTCAAAAACATACATCAAGGGAGATAAGACCTACGTATTAGAAGAGTACCTGGAACCTATTCATTACGAAGAGAAAGGGAATTGGGAAGAGATTGATAACCGTGTGACTGCTGTCTCTGGGAATGAAAAAGTGGATACGGATCTTCCCTATCGAAATGAAGCCAATGCTTATGAGATTGGCTTTGCGAAACATACCACAGCAGAGAAGCTGATTCGTTTTCAGTTGGGACAAGCCTATGTAGACCTTGGCCTGATTGGAGCGAAGAACGTCACCGCGAAAAAAGAAGAAAATAAAGTTACTTATCCGGATGTGTATGCCAATACCGATTTGGTGTACTACGTGAATAGTGGTGGCGTGAAGGAAGAGTGGGTATTACATAAGAGACCCGATCGATCTACCTTTACCATGGATTTGAATATGAAGGACGTGGAAGCAAATCCACAAGCGGATGGATCGATTCAATTTATCGATAAAAAGGGTGAGGTGTTGTTTTCGATCCCTCGTCCGGTCATGTATGATGCCAATGACCGCTTTTCTCATGATATCCAAGTAGAAGTGCGTACCGAAGGAAAGAAAACGTACTTGGATCTCGTGGCAGATGAAGAGTGGTTAGCGGAACCCGAACGTCAATTCCCTGTAACAGTGGACCCTTCTTTGTCTGTACAAGGAGTCCACGACACGTTTGACGCTTATGTCAGCAGTCGCTTGCCGTCCACGAATTTCGGAAGTGAAACCTACCTCATTACTGGTACTCATCCGGATTATGGAATGAATCGTTCATACATCAACTTTGATCTGAAACCGCTTTTAAGTGGTGCGGATATTACTTCTGCTTCCTTGGTCCTGGATCAATATAAAACTGATGGGAATCAGAAAGTGAATCTCTATCCGGTGACAGAAAATTGGAGCTCAAGTACCATCACTTGGAATGCCCAACCTCGTTTAGGAGAGAAGTTATCTTCAACCACGGTAGGGGGAGTAGGTGCATACCATTGGGATGTCACTTCCTTGGTGAAAGAGTGGTATAGTGGCACCACCACGCAATACGGGGTGGCTTTGAAGCACGAGACAGAGAGCGGGGATCGCAAATCGTTTCGTTCGAGCGATTATGGACAAGACCAATCAAAAGCCCCAAAACTGACGATTGAATATACCATCGACCCCGTAGGGGAAGAAAGTTACTGGACGACGACGAGTAGCAATGTGAATACCTATAACGGAAACTTGTACCTTTCAGAAACCGATGTGAGCTTAGAAGGACGCGGAATATCGGCTACCGTGAATCGCGCTTACAATAGCCGTTCGAAAGAGAATGGATGGTTTGGTTACGGATGGACTTCGATCATGGAACAGAGCATTACAGATAGTGGAGCAGGACCTGTTCTTTATCGAGATGGTGACGGAACGCCTCATACTTTCACCCCCAATCGTGATGGGACGTACCAAGCACCTGATGGGGTTTATCTGGAGCTGGCGAAAGAAGCGGATGGTTCCTATACGATCTTAGATAGTGCTCAGACGGAATGGAAATTTAATCTTAAGGGTCAACTTACTACGATGAAGGATAGCAATGGGAATACAACGACCATTGGATATACCAACTCTCTCCCCACCAGTATCCAGGATGCATCGGGACGGGTGATTCAGCTTTCGCTTAATAGCGATCATCTAATAGAAAAAGTGACGGATTCCTCTAATCGCAGGGTAGAGTATACCTACGATGACAAGGGGAATCAGACGATGGTAACGAAGAAAGACAACAAGGGGAATACCTTATCGACCGTATTGTACGAATACGATGAGAAGCATAACCTGACAGCCATCACTGACCCTAATGGAAACAAGCAGTTGATTGAGTACAATGATCGTGATCAAGTTAACCGCTTGACCTATGACATCACGATAGAGGGAAAGGGTGAGACAGCATCCACCACCTTATTGTATGATTCGGTTAACAAGCTGACTACGGTCACCAATGCCAAAGGAACGAAAACCGTCTATGCCCACAATGAATATGGAAACGTTATTCAAATGACGGAAGATCCTCAAGGTTTAAATTACAAGCAATCGTTTGCCTATAATGATCGCAATGAAATGACGAGTCAGAAGGACGCAAACGCCAATGCCAATGGAAGCGATGCAACGTACAACTACGAGTACGATGAGCAGGGCAACCTGACTAAGGTGATCAATCCGTTGAAGGAGACAACAACAACAGAGTATGACGAGGACAATAACCCAGTAAAAGAGATAGATGCCGAAGGAAATAGCACTACCAACGAATATGATGATGAAGGGAATCTAACTTCGACAACCGATGCAGTGGAGAAATCGTCAGCACAAAAAGTGGACAAGTACGGGAATGTAACGGAAGAAACCGCTTTCATGAGTCCGGGATACGACTTGGTGTATAACGGGAGCTTGGAAATTGATCGCGATAGCAATAATTGGCCGGATGATTGGTACCAGTGGACAGCCAGTGGAAGAAGTAAAGGGACTTGGAATGACAAAGGCCTGATTATGGATGGGATCTCTTTGGGCGAACGCCACCTGAAGGTGGTTGATCCAGGAGAAAATTTCTACGTGGGAAATAGCAATAAAATCACCTATGACAGAGAGAATACCTATTTCCTCAGTGGATATGTCCAAACCATTGACGCCAAGGGAATCGTGGGAATTCGGGCGACAGGGTATGATGCTCAAGGCAATATAACCACAGAGATCAAGTCCAATGTGATTACCGGAACCCAAGGGCCCACGCGTCTGCATGTGGCACTTGAGCCAGGAGCCTTAGGAGAAAAGACTACTACGTTCCGCATACGGGGCTTTGTCTTCAAAAAAGAGGGCAGCTATGATGGAACCTATCTCTTTGATGGTTTTCAGGTGGAAGAAGGGTTTTACGGTGGGTACAATCTTGTAGAGAACGGGGACTTTGAGAAAAATGATGATCCCTTGGATGCGATTCCGGATCGGTGGTCTTTATCTGGAGATACATCGGCGGGAGATGGTATCGATGCGACGGAAAGTTATGTGGGAGCGAAGTCTGCGAAAATTGTTGGCAACACATCACAGTGGAAAGAGTACTATCAAGATCTCCCTGTCAGTGGTAAGGCAGGTTCAGTATTTACTGTCTCTGGTTTCTCTAAGGTAGAAGACCCCAATCCTAATGGTGGGATTTATGGGTACATCATCAAAACCTACAAGAAAGGTTTGCTTGGAACGACTGAACAGGAACGATTCACCTTCAACTTTGATAAGTCAAAATCGCATGATTGGGAGCATAAAGCGGCCGAGATTCAAGCCAAAAAAGACTTTGATTCCATTCGTGTCTATTATGAGTACAGTAAGCAATCGGGAACCGCTTGGTTTGATACCGCCAAGGTGATTGTGGGTTCTATTACAACCCATCATACCTATGACTCGGCTGGGAATGAGGAAACGAAGACCATTGACCCCGAAGGTCGAGTAGTAGAAATGGAATATGATCAACAGGGGAATCTATCGTTCGTAAAAAAAGATGACAAGAACACCTCTTATGCATACGATGCACTGGATAGTCTGACTGAAGTTGTAGAGAGCACAGCAATCACCCAGTATGAATACGATCCAAATGGAAACAAAACCAAGGTTACGAATGCAAAAAATCAAGCGACTCTTTACGAATACAATGAAATTAACCAAGTGAAGAAAACCACCGATGCACTGGGACAATCAACAGCGTACGGTTATGATATCACGGGGAATGTAACCGCGATCACGCAACCCAATGGAATGAATTTATCATATGGTTACAATGCGGTGGATCGCCTGACCTCAGTTGTCTACGATGGCGAAGAGCGTTACTCCTTCGCCTATGATCCCAATGGAAATGTGACGAAAGAGACGGATCATCTGACAGGCGAAGATACCTCCTATTCATATGACCATGACAACAAAATAACATCTGTTACTAGGGCAGATGGAAACAAGACGGCTTACACCTATGATGAAAATGGGAATGTAACAGGTCAAGAGATAACAGCGGGCCATTCCATTCTCAAGCAGGGTTATACGTATAACAAAAATGGAGTATTGACCGGTATTCAAGAAGATGGCGCTAGTCGCGCAACGTATACCTATGATGAAAATGACCGGGTAGCCAGCCGAAAGAACCAAGACGGAAGCGTGACGCTCTTCCATTACAATGGCGCAGGTGACCTGGTCAAGCAGATCATCCTAAACAAAGCGGGAGAAACCCTCGATTCGTTTGCTTATACGTATGATAAGAAAGGGAATATCACTCAGATCGTAAGTGCAGCCGGCACCACCAAGTATGGGTATGATGATCGTGAGCAGTTGCTCAAAGAAACTCGTCCGGATGGGACCATCTATGAGTATACGTACGATGAAGTCGGGAACCGTCTTTCCATGAAAGTGACGAAAGAAGGAAAGGCGACAACCACAACCTACTCCTATGATCAAGCTGATCAATTAGTGAAAGTGAATGAAGCAGCCTATACCCACGATAAGAATGGAAACCTTCTTAGTGACGGGGACCGTACGTATGAGTATGATGCAGAGAATCGTCTAACGAAAGTAAAAGATAAGAGCGGAGCGACGATTTCCTCTTATACGTACCGTGCGGATGGCATGCGGAAGTCGATGACAGTAGGGAACGAAGTAACTACTTTTCACTATGACGAGAATAAAAATGTTACCTACGAGACAGATAAAGAGAACAAGGTAATGGCAAGCTACACCTACGGAGCAAACAATCAATTGGTGAGCATGACGCGTGATGGGAAGACGTATCATTATCAGACGAATTATCGTGGGGATGTAGTAGCACTAACCGATTCGTCGGGAGCTACTATAGCAACGTATGATTATGATGCCTATGGTAACCTAATCAGCGAGACGGGCGATGTAGAAAATCCGTATCGTTATGCCGGGTACCGGTATGATGAAGAGACAGGGATGTATTATCTACAGAGTCGGTACTACAATCCGGCAACGGGGAGGTTCTTGACGAGGGATACATTTGAAGGGTTTGAGGATTCTCCCTTAAGTCTTAATAGATATGTATACGTAGAGAATAACCCTGTAATGAAGATTGATCCTGAAGGGTACCACGGATACAAGAACTGGCATACTAGTAAGTACGAGTACTATGAAAGGAAGTATACGCAATCATGGTTAAGTTATAATATATCCCATGGATTAAGGTGGGCTATTGCAACATGGATTTCTTGGTACGCTAGTAAAGTATTAAAACCACTTTATAATATCATGAAGGGTCGTGGTGAACGTATTAAGTGGGGAATTATAAGCTACACTATTTATCGAATACAAGATACTCTATGGACTGTTCCACCTAAAGGATCAACTATTAAATTGACGTACCGAAGAAAAAAGGGAACAAACAAATGGTATTTGAGAAATAAAGTATACAAAGGTTCAACAGTCTATTCTGATACTGGCTGGAAAAGAGCTAAATGGTAATTTAGATATAATATATTATTAATTACTGTGAGGTTCAGCTTATCAGGTAGCATATTAAAATAAGAGTATCGAGTCAATGGATAATTAGGTATATTGCTAAAATTATCCATCTCTGTACTCTTAGAAGGAGGTTTATTTTTTTGATGGAATATATTAAAAAGATGGCATCAATAGGGTTTACTTATATTTTTTTATTAATTCTTGTTTATCTAATCGCAGGTATTTCTATTTCATCCCTGGATGTGGGTATCTTGGTTCTTATAGGCCTCTTATTTAGTTTAGTTACTATAATTTCGAGTTTTATAAGTATTAGATTTCAAGGAGTTACATATAAATGGTATTCATTTATAGCGGATGCAACTTTACTATTTGGTGTAACTTTACTATTGATAAATGAAATAGATAGTGTTACAAATATCACTTTATTTTCAATCGTAGTTCTTGTTGGAGTTTATATAATCAAAGATAACAAATAAATTTTATTGATAGAATTATATTCTTTCGAAAGACGAGGCATATAGGGGAGATCATTATGAAATAGGGCTATATTATCTGCAAAGCAGGGATAGTTGGAAGAAAAGAAGATAATAGCAGGTTTGTTGATTATCTATAATATGTAAATTCGACTTTTCATACATTGCTGAAAGGCAATCTGGTGGGCACTTGCTGAAGCACTAACTGCAATGATTCTTTGGCAGCTAGACAGACATTATGTTGGCCGAAAAGGGACGAAATTCACTGTAAGTATAACGTATAAATGGGTCAGACCACTGCCTGCTGAAAAATGGAAAGTTCATTTCCTAGTTTCATCCAAATAAATGGAATTAATATTGTGGCGGAGGTTTTTCCTTCACCTGCAATTTATTTAAAGAGGGAATTGCTTATAAAGGGGTATGTAGAGAAAAAGGATAGCACACTAATCTGAAAATTAATGAACTATAACAGACGGAATGGATAACAGAGTAAAATTCTAAATACAGTAAATATCTTGATGTTTGCTGAAGGAGACAATAAGAATAAATCATAATTTAAGAGATATATTCGGTGAGAATACCAAAAAAGTTATTTGGTTTTTGATTATTAGTAGACTATTTGTTGTACTAGGATTTGTATGTTTTAATTGGCTGGCAGAGTTTCATCGTTCTGATTATACGCTCATTTTCTTTTTGGTGTCTTGGATTCTTTTAACTGGAGCATTCGGTGAAATAAACAACAAATATAGGATATCTAGGAGGATAAAAGGACTTGGATTCTGGAATATAAAGATGAAAATTGATCTATGTGCTATCGGGTTTACAGTTATTCAAACATTATGTTTCTACTTCTTTGTATGGAGCTAAATCGATACTCGTTAAATCTCAACTTACACACTCTTAAAAGCAAATAGACGGTCTCCCTTCTTTGTCCAGAACAAATATCACTGGAGTAAAAAAACTTACTATATTTCAAGACAAACAATGTGATGGTGGATCTCTTGTGCAGTAGGAATTGGAGTTATTTTAGCTTTGATACCTGGAATAGGTTGGTGGGCAGCTGCTGCTGTTGCAACTGCAATTGGTACCGCATATTTTGATGGAGTGTATGTTGGTGGTAGGGGATCGAAAATTACTATAATAAAAAGGAGAGTTTGGAGATATTCGCATCGCTAAGGTTACAAGCATAGGTCTACTAGTTATAGTGTGAGTATCAGAGCAAGAGACTGAGTTGGTTCTCTTCTGATGGATAACTGTGGAATTCTCTAACTCTTTACGAGTAAAAGAGAGTATTCTATTCAATATTTCAAGTGATCAACGATTATTATATGTCCAATTTGGCATTTGGTAATTAGCAACAGAGTACTTGCTAAGATAGACAGAGTATAAATTTTACCTGTCTATCTTAGCACTATTTAAAATATAGGAGGAAGGGAATTATGTTTAAAGAGCTGGAGAGTATATTCGAAGGAAAACATAAAAAAATAGCTTTAATAGAAATATTTTGGAGATTTTATTTATTATTAGGTTCAATCTTGTTTAATTTGATATTAGGATTTCAGTTAGGGGTTGCTGCCCTTCTTTTGTCATATTTGA
The DNA here is from genome assembly GCF_059818345.1 of Mechercharimyces mesophilus. Taxonomy (NCBI): domain Bacteria; kingdom Bacillati; phylum Bacillota; class Bacilli; order Caryophanales; family Thermoactinomycetaceae; genus Mechercharimyces; species Mechercharimyces mesophilus. The sequence continues at coordinate 903,055 of NZ_JCBAPH010000001.1, forward strand.
TTTGGTTTGCTCCACCTTTCATTATTGTTAATGTAAGAAGGAAATACAAAATACCAGATAAACTAAAAGGAACTCGATTTTCGTTACTCTTGAGAGTATTGAACATATTTTTGTTTGTTATGTTTGTGATTGAAATGTGGATATTTGATATGTTCATATGGTAATATACAAAATCCAAGATTCTAGTTAAGAGTAAAGTTTCTAATGCTGATGACGAGTTATAAGAATAATTGGGATAGTCTTGATTTTATTTAGTATTCGCATAAAAAGGGTCTTTTTAGGGATTTGTATTTTTTGTTTTCGCTATTATACTATTACACACGGCATAGTAAATTTATTGGGTGTTTCTAGTGAATAATGGAGTTTTTAGTGTAGCTTTGCACTCGATTAAGTGCAAAGCTACACTAAAAGGAGGTTTGAAGTATGTATCACCTTGATGTACAAATGAATTCGGATTATAAGCTCAGAAAAGATCATTTTCCTTTCAAAGTAAATGGAAATATAAATAATATAGTCTATTTAATATTTGTTGAACAAACAAAAAATAAAGACGAGAAATTTCTACAAGAGTTACTATTGAAACAACAAAATTATCCAATTAACATGATAATAGAACCATTTGATATCCAAGAAGAACAACTAGATAGTGTCCTAAAGAATTTTGATATGGACCATACTAAAGGAACAATCAGAAAAGTAATCAATTACAATATATGGATAAGAAATGATGTTGAATTAAAAGCTGTTTTTCCTATGCTGTATTTTGCGGCTAGTAATAATAACTTTGTTTGTTGGTCGTATGACAAGCTAAAATTAAACTATGAACTCAAAGAAAAATCATGCTATGGTTTCTTCTCCAAATTAACCAGAGACCATAAAGAAGTAGATATAACTATTACTATGAATGAAAATGATACATTCTTTTGGGCAGACTTCGACTCAAGTGGTGTGTGTATTTTTTCAAATGAACAATCTTATATGGATCTGGAAGGAGTACAGAAGATATTACCTTCCAACGTAATTGTTCATAAAATTTGAGGTGGGTGCATTAGGAGGCGTTGAAGCGTTTGGTGGCCATACTTTCACATGACGCGTGATGGGAAGACGTATCATTATCAGACGAATTATCGTGGGGATGTAGTAGCACTAACCGATTCGTCGGGAGCTACTATAGCAACGTATGATTATGATGCCTATGGTAACCTAATCAGCGAGACGGGCGATGTAGAAAATCCGTATCGTTATGCCGGGTATCGGTATGATGAAGAGACAGGGATGTATTATCTACAGGTCGGTACTACAATCCGGCAACGGGGAGGTTCTTGACGAGGGATACATTTGAAGGGTTTGAGGAAGATCCAATTAGCCTCCACAAGTATATTTATGTCCATAACAGTCCTTTAATAAATGTTGATCCAGAGGGGTATTGGAAAAAGACATACTATGTTAGTGCTAGATATATGCATCTCCTTGTTGAAGGACTTATTGGTTTGGCAGCTGTTTTTGGGTTCATTCCTGGATTGTGGAGATTAGGCGCAATAATATTTGGAATGCTATCGTACAAAGCTAGCACATATATTGGGAAAAAAGGTACAAAGATAACTCTTCATCGGTACTCTAATGGGTTCGTCCTCTTGCGAAAGCAAAAAGGAAAATGAAAGTATGGAGACACAGAGTTTATATGAAAAAGTGGAATTAGGTTTAATAAGGGTGGAGGCAATACCCCTCCACCCTGCCTTTTGAAGACAAATTATTTAATTTAGGAGGAGACAAATGGCTAGCAATCAAAGAGAGTTATTCAGAAGTGATAGTAAAAAAGCTATATTTTTCATCGTTCTAAGTAGGATATTCATAATATCGGGTTTTATCTGTTTAAGCTGGTTATTAGAGATCCAACTTTATCAACACGTAGGAGTAATATTATTGGTTTTGTTGACTGTAGTGGTCCTGAATAGAGAGAAGAAATACCGTAAATATGTGAAAGCCAAAGGTAGTAGAAATATAAAATTAATTAAAATAATTGATGTATTTACTATTACTACCGTAATTGCTCAAGCATCTGTATTCTTCTTTTTTATATGGAAATAAAAATATGGAAATATTTAGATAAAATATTTTGTAGCGCTGAAGTTGGATCGGTGTATTGACATCGATTCAACTTTCTCAAGTATTAAATTCGGGAGATGGAAAATATGTCAGAAAATCAATTAAAAGTAGCACTAAAGAGATCGATGGAAGAAGAATTGATCATTTCAGTATATACAGATCGAAGTCAACCTGAAAGTTCATCCGTAGGGTTTGTCAGTAATTTGTCTACTGAGCATTTTGTGATGAAGCATATAACGCCAGAGGGTTTTAGTGATGGTTTTATTGTAAGAAAGCTTGAAGATGTTTTTAGAGTGGATATGAATGGTGAGTATGAACAAAGGCTTGGGTTGCTGTACACATTAAGAAATCAGGGACACGAGGGATTCAAATTGACGCCAGATAGTAAAGAGTCAGATTTGGTTGTTCTTTGTCTCAACCTCGCTAAAGTTGAAAAGAGTTTGGTGACCATTTGTATAGACGAAACTGGAGAATCAGGTGACATAGTAGGTTTTGTCAATGTGATCGATGATACAGCGGTTGCGATTTCAAGGGTTACTTATCAAGGGGAGTACGATGGTGAATCCACCTTTCTGCTTGAGGATATCATCAAAATGAATTTCAAAAGTGTGGATGAAATGAATTTGGAACTGCTGTTTCGACATCGGAACGGATCAGGAAAACATTGACGCCACTTGACCACTAATTGAATTTTGCAAAAATTCTAGTCCTCTTTAGAAAATATTTTCTCACTGTTATATATGAGAGCGGTATGCCGGGATAGTGGAGTTAGTATAGTTTTGTGTCCACAAAACTATACTAACTCCATTACCTTAGTTATGAAATATAATAAAAATACAGTATTTCAGGAAAGTAGTATAGAACAAATGCTGTATAGAGCTAGAACAATAGAGGTGACAGCATTGGGAAGTAGAACAGGTTTATTTATTAGAAGTACAAAAGAGATTCATTCGGATATCAAGCAGGCAGTACACTTATTTGCAAAGTGGTTAAGGGAGAATAGAGATTTTCCCATTCGAGTAGTGGTTTACTTGAAAGAAGAAGAACTGATACTCAATCGGAATGGGGAGAGAGTGAATGCATTATTTTTCGCCCCTTATAGCAAGGCGGATGAGCCTTACGCTAAAGTTGCTACTGGAGGATATGATGCTCTTCAATTAGAATGTGAAGAGGGCATGGCTCTATATTCTTATCTAGCATTGATCGCTCATGAGCTAACTCATTATGACCAGTGGTTAGATGATCGACCATTTGACGAAGAGGAAGCGGAAAATAAAGAAGAGCAAATCGTCTATGACTTCATAGAAGATATGTGCAAAAATATTGAGAAATTAAGCAAGCCGAATCGCAAAAACCTAAATAAACTACTTTATCTATATAAATGTCAGCTTCTAGATATTCAATTATCTATAATAGATGTTCTTGAAAATTACTCGGACTATGAAGAAGCAGAAAATTTATTAATAAACTGTACGAAAAGCCCTATTTCAAAAATAAGGTACTACGCATATTATTCCTTAACTCAGTTTGCTGGCGAAAAAGTAGTTGAAACGTGTATAAATGGTCTCAATGATTCAGAAATATTGGCAAGGATTTATGCTGTACAAGGTCTTGGGCTTCACGAAGGTGGGAACAAAGATGTGATAGAACCATTATTGAATTCGTTGGATGATCCTAATCCCCTTGTTCGAGGTTATGCCGGTGCTTCATTAGGTAAGGTAGGACTATCTTCTGTAAGAGAAATTCTTTTAGCTAAAGTCAAATCAGAGGTTGAAGATTGTGCTCGTTTAAGAATGTATTATGGATTGTATCACACAAATGAAAAATATTTACAAGATATCTTCTCATTCCTATCCAGTGAAGACTCTGATTTACGTGAGGCGACTATACATTATTTAGAAGAAATAGGCTTTGAGGATGTAGAAAAACGAAAAGAAATACTAACTAAATTAGAAAATTTATATAAATTTGAACAAAATAAAAATGTCAAAGAAGTCTTAGTGAATACCCTTAAGAATCTAAAGAAAGAAACTTGACGCCTTATGTGTAGCTTAAGTAGTGGATGTGTATGAGGGCCTATTTTCCTGCATTATTTGATCCAGCAAGAGGGTTATTGGAGAAAGTAGCTGTGGGATTGATTATTTTTGGATTTTTTATGTTAATAGGTCTTTTAGGTTATTAGATTGACAGAATGACTGAGTCTTTGACCGCTTTTTGATCGATATCTGACCGCTATTACCGTGAAAGTGGAGCTATTATGGTAGTGTGATCGTATCTACTGGATGGATGGAGGAATAAGATAGTTAGATCTAGTGGTTAGAAAAAGAAAATATGAAGATCGTTATGATTACGACCAATTAAAAGAAGAAAACCAATCTTGCAAGGAGTACTATCAAATGGATAGAGTAGAAATAGTTTCTATTCTTTTTGTATAATCTTTTTATCTCTTGGTTGGATTACAAATCCATTATTGATGAATTGGTATTTATAATTTTGGTATAGTAGGTTTTTGTGTGATGGTGATGTTGGTATTGATTAATATTATGTATAAAAATTCAGATAATATTCCTCGTAGTGTGGGGTGAAGGAATGTTCGTATTGGTCCATGTGTTTATTTCAGGAATAGGGTTAGCCTTTATTTATTCTGGTGTTAGGTACCACAAAGGATCAGAAGAAGTGGAGGTATACGGTAATTCATTTGGAGAGATAGTAGTGATACTACTCTCGATTCTTCCGTGGTTTGTAACAAAGTTGCTACTCATCTCATTGGGTATGGTGATTTTATTACTAAACGTAATGGTTTATCTAGGATAAAAATATAACTAGTAGCATTAAATAGTCACTTGTGTTTTTTTGTATATTATTGCGAATTTTATTTTGAGACGGATTCTTATAAAAGAGGAGTTTATATAATTTTTTAGAGGTAAATGCCCTTCCCAAAATTGGGTGTTCATCATAGGATAAAGCATCATGGTGATATCCAATAGAGGGATATGGGGTGAAGAGTGTGAATGTGGCAGAGTTGCGGTTTCAGGAGTGTAGAGGAAACAACAATCTGAAAGGTATTTTTGTTGCGAAAGGAGAGGGAATTCAGTACACTTTTCTGTCAGAAGGAGTCCAGTTTACGATAGATGGATCGGCAGAATTGTTCTTGCATTTTGTAGGTGCACGTGAAGGAGTTGAACCCAAGGGAGTTAAGCCACAGGCGCAAGGGATGGAACGAGTTGTCTACGAAGCGGTCTGGCAAGGGATTGATGTGGTTTTCTATGGGCAGGGAGAGCAGTTGAAGTATGATGTGGTGGTTTATCCGGGTGCGGAGATCGAGGATATTGGATTACGGTATGAAGGTGGCTCGGATGTGGGGTTGAGTGAACAAGGCGACTTATTTGTTCATTCGCGGCAGGGTGTTCTCCGAGAAAGAAAGCCAGTCAGCTTTCAATGGACAGATAAGGGAAAGAAAGTGGTTGATACGTGTTTTCAACTAGAACCGAATGGAATTTTCCGCTTTAATGTTAAAAGGGAGAAGTATGATTCTGAAGAGGTACTTATTATAGATCCAATCGTATTCTATTCTACCTTTTTAGGAGGATCAAGTGCAGATTTTGGAATCGGAATTGCCGTAGACGCAGTGAAGAGCGCTTATATAACAGGGAGTACAGCTTCCGATAATTTCCCTGTTGTATCTGGTGCATTTCAAACAGTTAGACAGGGAAGCTTTGATGCCTTTACCAGTAAGTTTAATGAATCAGGGAGTTCCCTTCTTTATTCCACGTATCTTGGAGGGACGAACTCTGACAGAGGAGAAAACATTGCTGTGAATGAATCAGGGATTGCCTATGTAACGGGACGAACAAGCTCAACAAATTTTCCTGTTACTGCGGGTGCATTTCAAACCGTGTATGGTGATGGAGTTGATGATGCTTTTGTAACAAAGTTTAATGGAACAGGAACTTCTCTGATCTACTCGACATTCCTTGGAGGAAATAGTCTTGATCGCGGATTTGGCATCGATATTGATGAAACGGATCACGCTTATGTAACAGGAGTTACTCTTTCCACTAACTTCCCTACTACTAGTGGTGCTTTTCAGACACAGATTTCAGGCGGAGGAATCAATGCCTTTGTAACGAAGTTCAATCCGGCAGGAACAGCTCTTCTGTACTCTACCTTTTTAGCGGGAAATGGAAGTAGTCAAGGGTTAGGGATTATTATCAATAATAGCAATCAAGCTTATATCACAGGGGGAGCATCGACAGATTTTCCAACAACCACAGGTGCATTTCAAACCGTGTTTGGTGGAGCAAGTGATGCTTTCGTCACCAAATTGAATGTTGCTGGATCCTCCTTGTTGTATTCCACTTTACTAGGCGGATCGGCTGGGGATATAGGAAGATCCATCGATTTGGATGGTGGTGAGAATGCGTAAGTGACGGGAGAAACGAGGTCTATTGATTTTCCCACTACCAACAATGCTTTTCAGATGAGTTTATCAGGTACTTTTGATGCGTTTGTGACAAAACTTAATCCAGTGGGAAGTGCTTTGGTCTATTCTACCTATTTAGGTGGGAGCGGCGGATCGAATAGAGGGAATGGAATTGCCGTTGATTCTTTTGGAAATGCATGGGTGACGGGTTTGACTACTTCTACTAACTTCCCCATTACATCAGATGCATTCCAAGATAGCGATGCGAGCATTGTTAGTACGGACAGCGATGCTTTTGTGACGCAAATGAGTTATTCAGGTCAAGGGATCTCCTTTTCTTCATACCTCGGAGGAAGGAATGCGGATGTCGGGTCTGATGTAGCGGTCGACACAGAGGAAAGTGCGTATTTTACTGGAAATACGGATTCATCTGATTTTCCAGTTACCTTCCTGGCTTTTCAGTCTCAATTGGCAGGGTCAACAGATGCATTCGTCATGAAAGTGGGAGAGCTTACTTCGGCAGGCATAACGGGTCCAACGGGTCCGACAGGTCCAACAGGAACAAGTGGAGCGCAAGGCCCAGCGGGCCCGAGAGGACGGCGCGGTCCAAGAGGCCCGAGAGGATCACGTGGTGCAGGTGAGGGAGAGGTGGGAAGGTAGGGGGAGAATACACCTCATGATAGATGCATAGATGAGACGAGGCAATTAGAGATCTGGATGAGGAAATGAGAAGGTCACAATGGCAAAAAAGCTAACTTTTATAAATGATGAGAGATCGAGACGATCATTTAGGAAGTAACAGATCATCACAAAACCTTATTCATACAATGTTACAGAACACTCTTATGACAAGGGTGTTTTTTTGCCTTGAAAAGGCGTGCTAGAAAAGCGGGGTGGGAGGATGTATTTGGAAGTGATACAATAATGGATAGCATTTAGGTGACGAAAGCAAGGTGGAGATGTGGATATAGCTAAGGAAAAATTGATCTTCGGTGAATTAAAAGATAGGTGAGTCCTTACATATAGAAAATAGATTTACTTTATTTAGAGGGAAGTGAGGGATGAGTATGCCAAGAATTCTCCTTGTAGAAGACGATGAAACGCTGGCAATGGGGATTCAATATGCCCTTCAAGATGAAGGAATGGAGGTAACGGTAGCCACGCATGTCTCGGAAGGCTGGTCTTGTTATGAGCATGGCACATTTGACCTCATCTTATTAGACGTCTCCTTGCCTGATGGCAATGGCTTTGACCTTTGTCGGAGCATACGCCAACGAGATTCTGTTCCCATCCTTTTTCTTACCGCGCGTGATGAAGAAGTTCATGTGGTGATGGGACTTGATTTAGGAGCAGATGATTACATTACCAAGCCTTTTCGTCTACGTGAATTGCTTTCTCGCATTCGAGCTACCCTACGTCGAACAGCGCTACATAAAGATAGACAGGTAGAAGCAGATGCGGTCCTCATCAGTGGACAGCTAGCATTGGATCCGCTGGAACAACAGGTGCGAAGAAGAGGTGAGTTGCTAGAATTAACTCCGATTGAATACAAGTTGCTTTACTTTTTTCTCCAACATCGGGGACAAGTACTTACGCGGCAACAGTTATTGGAGAAGATATGGGATCCTACGGGTGGCTTTGTCGATGACAACACCCTTTCTGTCCATATCCGCCGCTTGCGTGAGAAAATTGAGCCCGCCCCCACCCATCCTCAATATATCCTGACGGTTAGAGGAATGGGATACCGCTTCCCCTGAAGCGGTCAGGCTGCCGAGACTTTCTCGGCAGCTTGTTTTTTTGCTCTTTTCTGTTTGTCCTTAGTGGATTAATATAGAAATAGATAAGAGGAGGGCGATTGAGATGTTACATTCAAATAAATAGAAACAAAGTGAAATGGAATTCGTCTGTATTGAGGAGCGGGTTCCTGAGGATCACCTCCTACGGAAGGTGGATCAGTATGTTGACTTTTCTTTCATTATCGAGAAAGTTCGGGGGCTCTATTGTGAGAACAACGGTCGTCCTTCCATCGATCCAGTGGTTCTCTTTAAGATGATGTCCCTTGGTTATTTGTAGGGTATTTGTTCCGAACGTCAACTGGAAAGGGAGACGATATGTTGGGGAAAATGGAGAAAATATATAAAGGTGTGCAGTGGAACAAGAAAAAAAATACATTCTTTATCGTTCTCATTATCATTATGATGGGGATAATTCTTATTGCTTGTATGGATATGGAGATAGAGCTACAGAAGGAAAAAGCTACTGAAAATGAGGTAAACAACAGTGGAGATGAAGCATCAGAAGGGACATTTGAACAATACATCCAACGTACCATTTCCCCTGAATCTTTTTTGAAAAGGGCGGAAATAAAAGATGGTGTGGCTAAATTCATTTACTTTAGTTCCTATAATGACTATGCAAAAGAATTTAGTTCTAGTTCACGGCTCATGTCAAACGAAGAGTTTTTATGGTGGAGAAATAGCAATGCGAAGCATGGCTTAGAAGATAACCAATTCACACAAAATGTATGGAGTCTTTCAGATGCTTTTACACACGCTCTGCTAATTTCTAAGTTACACCCGGAAGAAGTAAAGAAAGTGTACATTGAAGTCCCAGTTGATCAACAAATATACAAGATTTCTGGGACAACAGAAGAGTTTACCAATTTTTTCACAGATGATATTAGAAATCACCTCAATGAATTAGCCGGAGATCCAAACGAACCCCAAATACAGATGTTATATAAGGAATATGAATCTGGAAATGCTAATGGTCATTTAGGAATGATGATTAATAGTGTGTTTTGGATTGAACCAGTCAGGGATATGTTTAAAGATAAGTTTGTAAGTGTGAAATAGTGAAAGGGTGGATTGTCAACAGCAAACTAGACAGATTTTTAAGGTGTCTCTGTTTGTACTCTACCGGTGTTAAATAATCGAGTGTGCTGTGGATTCGAAAGTGATTAAACCAGTGAACATAGTCGAACAATTCTAACTCTAGTTGTTGCAGACTTTCAAAATGCACTGTTTTAACAAACTCTGTCTTGATCACCTTGAACATGGCTTCTGCTACGGCAATGTCATATGGGGAGCCTTTTAAACTCAAGGATCGTTGAATCTCAAAGGTTTCAAGAGCTTCGTCAATGAGCCTATTCTTAAATTCATTGCCCCGGTCCGTATGAAAGAGTTCGATTTTTGATAAGTCTTGCTGAATGGAAGAAAGGGCACGGTATACCAGCAGGGCATCCTTTTTCGCTCCCGCACTATACCCGATGATTTCGCGATTGAAGAGGTCGATAAAAACACAGATGTCATGCCCCTGCTGAACACGGACGTAAGTTAAGTCGCTTACAACCACTTTCAGCGCTTGATCTTGATGAAACTCACGATTGAGCCGATTGGCTAGATTGGACTCATTACAGGTGCTTTTACTCGGTCGAAACTGAGCAACGGTGTACTTGGATACAAGGCCTTGGTTTCTCATAATTCCTCCAATTCGCCTTCTAGATACTGCCCAGCCTTCTTTCTTCAACTCCACTTTGATCTTCCGTGTCCCGTAGGTTTGACGGCTCTTATGAAAGATCTCGATAATGATCGCCACAAGTTCTTCCTCTCGCGATGGCTCATTTTTCTTCTCATTGTAGTATGAATTTCTTGGGATTTGTAGGACACCGCACATTGCTGATACCGAGTATTTGTGCCGATTATTTCGGATCACATTTACTTTCGTCCCGTGATCAGCGCAGCTTGCTTTAAACTATCGTTCTCCATTAAAAGACGTTGATTTTCTTTTCTTAGCTTCATTAACTCTGATTCCTCGGGAGTGCGGTTATCTTTTTCTTTAAACGAACCGCTATTCTGGCTTTGTCTTATCCACTCGTCAAAAGCGGATGCTGTCCACTCATATTCTTCAATGATTTCTCTTCTTGGCTTGCCATTCTCGTGCAATCGTACCATCTACTGCTTGAATTCGTGCGTAAACGTGCGTTGTTTTCTTTTTGTCATGATCGGTTCGCCCCTCTTTAGTGATTGAACTACCTGACCGTAATTTTTCTGTCCAATCTACTGTGCCGATCCAGTTCTTTCCCGTCGCTCACGTAGCGAGGGAGGAGGAACTCTCTCGTTGTATTTGTTGTATAGGGAAATAGAGGGGATTATCTATGGAGGAGGAGCGAGATGGAATCTTTTTTTCAAAATCCAGAAGTGAAACGAATCACATGGAAACTACTATTAATACAAGTTTGTTGGATGATGCTGTTGTGGGCATGGGTGACGTTTGAGAAAGAGCAATTAAAGCAAAGGTGGATTGAACAACAAACAGCCGTCTTAGGAAAAGTCTTACTTGAAGAGCCTTCTTTAGAAGAGGAGATTATCCACCTGTTTACGAAGGATCCAACAGTAGAAGAGGTGGCGACTGGACAGGAAGTGGCTGAAAAGGTTGGACTAGGAACTGGCTTAGAAGCAGAGATGGTTCCAGCCTTTCGTACCTTCTCTTCGGAAGTGGAATGGGGTGGACTATGTCTTTTCCTCCTAAATGCATGCTCCGTGCTAGGGTTGGTCTATATAGAATATCTTAGAAACTTTCGTCGCCTGAGGCTCGTAACGAAGCGAGTAGAGGATGCCGTCGAAGGTCGATTTCAATCTGTATTGGAACTAGAAGATACGAGTGAAGGAGCGTTTTCTCTGCTGCTTCATCACCTTCACCTGATGATGGAAAGGCTAAAACGGACAATATCAGATTTAGAGAAAGAGAAAATGTTTTTACAAACCTTTCTCTCGGATGTTTCTCATCAATTAAAAACGCCACTTGCTTCGATGTTTCTTCTAACAGACTTACTAGAAAAATCCGATCTTGATGAACAAAGAAGAGAACGTCTACTCTCCAAATTCCATGAACAATTGGCGCGCATGCAGTGGTTGATTACCACCCTTTTACAAACAGCCAGAATGGAGGCAGGTGCTACTACGCTTGTTCGCACAGAAAAGGATGTATTGGGAACGCTTAAGCGCAGTGTCTCGCAGTTAAAATTTGAAATAGAGCAAAAGGAGATAGAGGTAGAGATTCGATCCTCATCTGAAGGGAAGGTTCTGGTCCATGATGGGAATTGGTTGAGCGAAGCATTTACAAATATATTGAAAAATGCCGTTGAACACTCTGATGTGGGTGGGAAGGTTACCGTCGCGATTGCGGAATCTCCCTTTGTGATCGAAATTCGCTTTCAAGATGAAGGAAGAGGGATAGACAAAGAAGATCTACCCTTTCTGTTCCGTCGCTTCTATAAGGCACAAAATGCTCGTCCAGATAGTGTTGGTATTGGTCTCTCCCTCACACAAGCGATTGTCCATCAGCATGATGGGATGATCAAAGTGACAAGTGAAAAAGGAAAGGGAAGTACGTTCACGATTACTTTCTACAAGCCTCTTCATCACCTTACAAAATCGTAAGTGAAGATGTCACGGGAATGAAAGCTTCGCCTACTATGATGAGAAGAAAGGAGGGATTTCATGATGGAAGTGATTAAAACCATCGATTTACATAAGTCCTATGGTAACGGAGAGACGAAGGTAGAAGCATTAAAAGAAGTGAATGTCAGCATTGACAAAGGAGAATTTGTAGCAGTGGTAGGAGCGAGTGGTTCGGGAAAGAGTACGTTATTACATATGATCGGTGGACTGGACCAGCCGACCTCGGGCATGATTCGAATCGAAGGGACTTCACTTTCACGACTTAAGGAAAAAGATTTGGCCGTCTTTCGACGACGGAAGGTGGGTTTCATCTTTCAATTCTACAATCTCATCCCTGTCCTTAATGTAGAGGAAAATATGACTTTGCCCATATTAATGGACCATCAAAAGGTGGATCAAGCACATATCGATGAACTATTAGAATTGCTGGGGCTGAGCGAACGAAGGAATCACCTTCCTTCTGAATTATCAGGAGGACAGCAACAAAGAGTGGCTATCGGACGCGCATTGGCATACAAGCCCTCGATCTTGTTAGCGGACGAACCCACAGGCAATCTGGATTCCAAAAGTACAGACGAAGTGATGGACTTATTACGTCTAACAGCCAAGAAATACAACCAGACCGTACTTCTCATTACGCACGACCTGCAACTAGCGGCAGAAGCGGATCGCATCTTGACCATGCAAGATGGCATGCTCGTACAAGATGAGGGGGTGGAAGAATGAAGGGCTATCGCACGATTGGCTGGCGCTATTTGAAAAAGCAGAAGCGCCGTACGATCCTAACCATTGTAGGTATTGTGATGGCTGTCTCTCTTATCAGCTCGATTAGTACGATGCTTCATAGTCTGCAGCAGAAGGAAATTACAGATGTAATTGAAAATGCGGGAAGCTACCATTTTGCCTATGAAGGAGTCGATACTACGACTCTATCTATACTAGAGAATCATACAAAAGTAGAGACGACAGGTGTGGTGGATCGTGGAGAGCCGATTCCCATTAAAGAGGATGTATCTGTGCGAGTGGATCAATACGATGAAGGTGCTTTTCAATTGCTTCCCATCCACCTAGTAGAAGGAAAGCTTCCACAGCGAAAGAATGAACTCGTGATAGAGCAATGGATCGTAGACAAGATGAATCCAGAGCCACAAATAGGAGATACGGTTCGTTTGACCGTGAAAGAGGAGGAAAGGTCCTTTCAGGTGGTAGGGATCTTGCGAAACGATCTTTTTTCGCAGAGTGAACGAAAGGGGCAAGCGATCACTCTATTGGGGGACCGCTCTCAAGTAGACGAGAGGACTCATGTGTATGCCGAACTAAAAGCGGAGACTTCCATCCGAGAAAACTTATTGGAGTTTCAGAAGCTAGAAGAAAATTCTGAATCAATAAGTTTTTATTATGAAAATAGTAATTTATTAGATCTAATTGGTGAGTCAGGTGATAGTGGCATGTTTTTGTCGATGATCATCGTTGGCGGAATTTTAACGTCTCTGGTGGTGATCGCTACGATTGCTGTCGTCTATAACGCTTTTTCCATCTCTGTACTGGAGAAGACCAAGCAATTTGGGGTACTTCGTTCGATAGGCGCGACACCTACTCAGGTGCGGCGATTGGTTTTTTCAGAAGCAATCTTTTATAGCCTAGTGGGGATTCCGCTCGGGTTAATATTCGGGGTAGGGTCTCTTTATCTCATCCTTTATTTATTTGGCACAGAATGGATCAACGAGGGTTCCCTTTCTCTCTCTCCTCGCTTATTGCTAATTAGTACGGCTATTGCGCTAGGTGCCATCTTTATCTCGGCTTTTCTACCCGCTAGGCGCGCTGGTAAGATTTCACCGATGGACGCCATTCTGGGACGGGGGGAAGTAACGAAGGAGAAAATCAAACGTAAACGAGGGTGGGTGGTCCGTCATTGGCGGATTGAACCCTTGATGGCATATAAAAATATGCGTCGAAACCGGAAGCGCTACTGGATAACCACTTTTTCTGTCATGATCAGCGTAGTATTATTTCTAGTATTTAATACGTTCATTTCTTTTTACATGGACGCAGGAGTCGAAAGTCAGATGAATGAAGATATGAATTTGGGTTTTCAATTAGAAAATAGGGTGTATGAGAATGAGGAAGGTATACATGACGAATCCCTCTTCCTATCTGATCGTGTTATTCAACAAATAGAGGGATTGGAAGCAGATGTCTATCCACGATATGACTCTTTCACTGTGGATACGTTACTCTTGCGCAAAGATTTAACGATTGATCCAGAGGAATATATCTTTCATGAAGCCATCCAAGATGCCACAGGAACGGAGAAAGAAAAGGTATTCATCGATTCCTTTGTAGAGATTTATGACGAGAGAAGGCTGGAAGTAGCTAAGAAGTATGTAAAGTCAGGGGAGATCGACGCAGAGAAATTGGAAGAAGAAAACGGCGTCATCCTGGTTATGAAGAATATCCTCTACAATGAAGAGAAGACCTCCTTTATGGACATAGCGGATATCCGCGTAGGAGATCGACTCACTCTTGATCTCTATGGCGGGATAGGAGAAAGAAATTCACAAGAAAAAAAGATGGAAGAAGGGAAACGGACGCCCCAGGTCAAAGTGATGGCGATTCTTGAATCCTCTCCCTATGATTCTGCTTATGTTAGTGGAGGGTTTGAATTGATAACCACGCAAGAGGTCGCCAAGTCATTGGTGTCCAAGATCGATAAGGAGAGCTATGAGAATGAAAGAAGAACTCTTCCCCAAGTGACCAAGGTCAGTGGATATGATATCCAACTTCGCTCGGAAGAGGATTATGAGCAGGTAAAACGAGAACTGAAAGCGATCACAGAGGATGAGGACACCGTCGAAGTGATGGATGTCGTGGAGCAGAAACAGGCGAACAAAGCAGTTACACTTCAACTTCTGGTCTTCTTGTATGGCTTTATTTCCGTCATCGCCTTGATTGGTAGTGTCAACATCTTTAATACAGTGACAACCAACCTGCTACTTCGAAAGCGAGAGTTTGCGATGCTTCAATCGATTGGGATGAGTAAACGCCAACTTCAGATCATGATGGTGACAGAAGGAGGGTTTTATGGGTTAACAGGTGCGACCTATGGGATCCTTATTGGATTGCCTCTCTCTTACTTGCTGCATATGACGATGAATCGCGAATTGGGTATCGCCTGGTCCACTCCCTGGCTTGATATAGGGATCATCGTCGTAGTGACTGTAGGGATAGGGGTTCTTTCTACGCTGCCTCCGCTGAAGCGACTTAGTAATATCCACACTATGGAAGATATTCGGATGATGGATTAGATAGAGTGGATGATGTGAATTGGAGCAACCTTGCTTCGGTATAAGACCGGAGAGGTTGCTCCTTTCAGTTTGAATTGGTCCTCCTAAAAACGGATAGGGGTGGGACTGGGAACCGGTGGGGCCTTTACCACGAACCAATTTTTTACGTGAGAAGAGGTATGAATGGAGCTCGTATGAACCAAGCGAACACCTCAAGGATGACGCAATAGAGCGGGGTGTATACTTCAATCGACGGGATTGTGTCATCATGCCCATACCCAGGATGGATGTTGATCATAGGATAAAGCATCAGGGTGACATTCAACGGAGGGATATGGAGTGAAGAGTATAAAGAAGGCTGGATTTCTATTCGAAGCGTGTGACTGGGGAGATGACAAAGGTATTTATACGGCAGAATGTCAGGGGATTCTGTACACTTTTTTGCCGGAGGGAGTAAGGTATACGCTGGGCGAATCGACGCAGTTGATGTTGCGATTTGTGGATGCGCGTAAGGATGTCAGCCCGCGACGGAGAAATCAAGAAGAACAGAGAATTCAGCAGGTTGTCTACGAAAGCGTGTGGCAGGGAATTGATGTGGTGTTCTCTGGGATGGGAGAACAGTTGAAGTATGATGTGGTGGTTCATCCAGGGGCAAGTGTGGAGGATATTCGTCTGAAATATGAGGGTGGAGACGGAGTGGCATTAAATGAGCAAGGAGATTTATTGATCCATACGCCACACGGACTTCTCAACGAAGAACAACCGATGAGCTTTCAGTGGGTGCAAGGGAAGAAGCGAATGGTTGCAACAGTGTTTCGCCTTCTTCCCGATGCTTCCTTTGGGTTTAGCCTAGCGACTTATGATTCAACCCAACTACTCATCATTGACCCTGTGGTGTTCTACTCCACTTACTTAGGCGGGAATAACTTTGATCAAGGGCAAGGGATTGCAGTTGACGCGGGTGGAGACGCGTATATTACGGGGAAAACCTCGTCTACAGATTTTCCTATTACATCCGGGGCTTTTCAAACGATCGTGAGAGGGATTGATTTCTTTATAACGCGGTTTAATGCCACGGGAACATCCTTGATTTATTCCACCTATCTTGGAGGGACAGGTTCACTGATTGCCTTTCCTGCCTTTACTGGGATTGTGGTAGATGATGCAAGTTGTCATGCTTTTATCGCTGGTTCAACTGTATCGACAAACTTTCCTGTTACATCTGGCGCTTTTCAAACGACATTGAGCGGGCCATGTGCTGCTTTTGTGACTCGGCTTAACTCCACCGGGACTTCTCTTCTTTATTCCACTTATCTTGGAGGAAGTGGTTTCGATTCAGGATGTGATCTGGCCATCGATCAATCAGAAAATGCGTATGTAACAGGTCAAACAAATTCCACCGATTTTCCAACAACCTCAGGTGCATTTCAGACCGCATCTGTCAAAGGAAACTATGGATTTGTAACAAAGTTGAACGGGATAGGTAGCAGTTTAATTTACTCCACCTTGTTGGGTGAAGAAAGTACAGGTTTTGGAATTTCATTGGATGAAAACGCCAATGCCTATGTAACGGGACAGACATCATCGGTCAATTTTCCTGTGACATCGGGGGCTTTTCAAACTCAATTAAGAGGAATTACCGATGCCTTTGTGACCAAATTGAACGGGGCAGGAAGTAGCTTAATTTATTCCACCTTTTTAGGTGGAAATGGAGGGTTTACCTTTAATGCAGGCAATGGCATCTCTCTGGATGATGATGGGAATGCTTATGTAACTGGATCAACCACCTCAGCAAACTTCCCCACCACCCTCAATGCTTTTCAGACAATGTTGGGGGGGACTGAAAATGTCTTTGTGACCAAGTTCAATGCGAACGGAAACGCCCTGGTGTATTCTACTTACTTAGGAGGAAATCAATTTGATGTCGGCAACGACATTGCAGTGGATTCACTTGGAGCAGCTTGGGTGACGGGTTACACACTGTCCAATAACTTTCCGCTAACATCTAATGCTTTTCAAGACAGCCTAACTGGAACTCAAGATGCCTTTATCACGCAACTTAGTTTTTTGGGTCAAGGACTTTCTTTCTCATCCTATCTAGGGGGTCGCAATATAGATCAAGGATTGAGTGTGGCCCTTGACACGCTCGGTAATGCTTATTTTACAGGAAGTACAAATTCGTCGAACTTCCCTGTCACTTCTAATGCTTTTCAGAGTATTTTTGGAGGAGGTTCCGATGCCTTCGTTATGAAAATAGGGGAATTGCCCCCTATTGTTGCAACCGGTCCAGCGGGCCCAACGGGTCCGACTGGTCCAATTGGTCCAACAGGTGCAATAGGAATGCCAGGTCCACGAGGGCGACGAGGACCAAGAGGGCCGAGAGGACCGCGTGGTACGGATGGAGGAGCAATGGGGCTGTAGCATCCTAAGCAGGGTTTTTCAGGGGAAGTTTCATATCATGATAGTTGATAGGGAAGTTGAATCAGCATTCTGTCCTGGCCAATCAAAATTGTAACGGCCAGTAAAATAGAGTGCTTTTATTTTTGTATGCTACCTTTGTCTGTGACTATCTTGTGCCGAAACGATAGCCTGTGCATGATGGATTTGTGTGTTGTGGTAGAATAAATAGCGATGTTGTGATGCTGACTCTTTATAGAAAATAGGAAATCTTCGATGCCTCCAGGACAGCGGAATGAATGAAAGTCGTTCCGAGAATAAAGGAGAGTAAGCGAGATTTAAAAAACTTAAGTGAGCAATGATTCGAGATATATGTTGTGAAGGAGGGGGTACAAATGCACCGTTCGTTAAAAGGATTTTCCGTATTTGCTGCTTTTAGCACCTATCTCATTTTACTTATGGGAGCACTGGTTACCAAGACAGATTCGGGAGAAGGTTGTGGGCGAACGTGGCCCTTTTGTCATGGTGAGGTCTTCCCTACCTATGCGACGGTAACCACGATGATTGAATATAGTCATCGCGCAGTTTCAGGACTTGTCGGTCTGGTGGTCGTCGTTCTTGCCATCTGGTCATGGCTGGCCTTTCGTCAGGATCGCACGGTGAAATTTCTCGGCTTTACGAGTGTCTTTTTTATCATCTTACAAGGACTACTGGGAGCCGCTACGGTGGTTTGGGGGCAAGACGGTACGGCATGGCGTGAAGATATGACGATGGCGCTCCACTTTGGATTCTCTCTTATCTGTTTCGCCGCGGTTGCCTTATTATCCATTTATTTATTTCAAAAGACAGCGGGACGAGTGATGGAGGCAAAGGAGAAGCGCCGGGGCTTAAGTAACCGTTTGCGAACATTCATCTGGGTGTATGCCTGTTATGTTTATCTAGTGATTTATACTGGTGCTTATGTTCGTCATGCTGGAGCTACCATGGGATGCCCTTCATTTCCTCTCTGTGGGGATCGCTTCCTCCCTGACCTGATAACTCCTGCGGGAGTACAAATTACGCACCGTCTATTTGCGATAGTGGCTTGGTTGTTGGCATTGATGTTGATGGTATGGATCATCCGTCACTATCGAGAGCGACGTGACTTGTACTGGGGAAGTGTTCTCGGGTTTCTCTTTGTTACATTGCAAGCGGCCAGTGGAATTTCGATTGTCCTCCTTCCCGTGCGCTATTATTTGATGATGGCATTAACTCATACCACCATTGTATCGCTCTTTTTTGCCGCCCTCTGCTATCTATGCATGCAAGTAGGATGGCCGTGGAAGAAGGGCAATAAGGTATCGACGAAAGAGAAGAACTCATCGGTATAATGTTCCTTTGACCATTCTAATGAAGAGAGTCCCTTTCTCGAATAGAGGAAGGGGCTTTTTGGCTTCTTTCGTTATGGATGATCTTGCCCATATCTTAATATTGAATAGACATTCATTACGCAATCCAGTATACTTACGGTAGATGTACGAAAGTAAATAGCATACTGTACATCCTTCGGGGCTGGGTGAAAATCCCGACCGGCGGTGATAGGGAAGTCTTGCACTCCCCTTCAGTCCGTGACCCGCAACTTTGCGGTGGATCCGGTGCAACTCCGGGGCCGACAGTGAAAGTCTGGATGGGAGAAGGGTGAACAGGAGCGGTCACGATGAATGATAGCGATGAGTGCAGTTTACTTGATTGGTAATTTTTACTATTCGAGGTTTCTTTACGTGTGCGCTCATTTGTCATCAGAATCGATTGAGATTGTTGTCTAAGAGATGACGCTTCTTTGCGTTGTCGCTAGATATGGACCCTCCTGATTCCCTCATGAAAAAGCCTCGAAACGAATCGGGGCTTTTTTTGATGAATGGTGGGAGGCTATAGATGAATCGACACGAAGAATGGATGCAATTGGCGCTTACCTTGGCAAGCAGTGCCCAAGGACAAACATCCCCCAACCCGATGGTTGGTGCGGTGATTGTGAAAAATGGACAATTAATTGGCAGTGGAGCCCATCTAAAAGCAGGAACGCCGCATGCGGAAGTGCACGCACTGGCGATGGCGGGAGAAAACGCAGCTGGGGCGACGCTTTATGTTACTTTAGAACCTTGTAGTCATTATGGCCGGACTCCCCCTTGTACGAACGCCGTCATCGATGCCCGTATCGCCAAAGTAGTGGTTGGCGTAGAAGATGCCGATGAGCGCGTGGCTGGTACAGGCATTGAGCGCCTGCGTCAAGCGGGAGTGGAAGTAGAAGTAGGCGTATTAGAAGAGGAATGTCGGCTACTAAATGAAGCTTATTTCCATCATCGCCTCACCGGTCGCCCACTGGTGACGCTGAAGACGGCGATGACTTTGGATGGCAAAATTGCGACAGCAACAGGGGATAGCCAATGGGTGACCAATGAGCAGTCGCGAGCAGCTGTCCATCGCATGCGTCATGACAGGGATGCGATCATGGTGGGTATTGGTACCGTGCTGGCGGATCGCCCTCGTTTGACCACACGGTTGCCGGAAGGGGGCAAACACCCCATCCGTGTGATCGTCGATTCTACTCTGAGAATTCCGTTGGATACACCCGTGGTGGATACGAACGAAGCGGAAACATGGGTCTTCTGTACGAACCAAGTAGACGAGAAGAAAAGAGAACAGCTGGAGAAGAAGGGTGTCAAAGTGATCCCTTGTGGAAGTGGAGCACGTGTCGATCTGGATCAGCTTTTTACCTATCTGGGTAAGCAGAATATCCTGTCGGTCTTGGTAGAAGGAGGCGGTAGGTTAAATGGCTCCCTTCTGACTGCCGGCCTGATTGACCAGGTAGTGGCGTTTGTCGCCCCTAAATTACTTGGTGGTTCAAGCAGTCCAACTCCGATCGAGGGGACGGGCTTTGAACAAATGAAGGACGCAGTTGAGCTGGAAAACCTTACGCTAAAAACCTACAAGGATGATGTAATGATCAAAGGAGACGTGAAAAAGGAAAGCGAGGGTGATTCATGTTTACAGGACTGATAGAAGAGGTCGGCACGGTTCGTCAGAAGAGGCAACAAGGATTGACGATGAAACTGACCATTGGCTGTAAAAAGGTGCTGGAAAATGTGAAACTGGGTGACAGCATCGCTATCAATGGGGTTTGTCTCACGGTGGTTCGCTTTGACCATGATTCATTTACAGCGGATGTGATGCCAGAGACGATGTTGCATACGCAATTGGGCGCACTACGGAGTGGCTCTCTCGTCAACTTGGAACGGGCGATGGCAGCGGGTGACCGTTTTGGTGGTCATTTTGTGCAAGGTCATGTGGATGGGGTCGGTGAGATCGTACAACGCAAGCCAGTGGAAAATGCCATCCTCTTCCGTTTGCAAGTACCCTCTACGTTGACCCGCAATATGATTGAAAAAGGATCAGTAGCCCTAAATGGGATCAGCCTGACTCTCTTTGAGGTATCGAGTGACCATATTGCGGTTTCGATTATCCCGCATACCTTGGAAGAAACGCAATTGCAGCAAGCCAGTGTGGGTGATTCAGTTAATATTGAGTGCGACATGATGGGGAAATATATACGGAAGCAGTTGCAAGAGCTGATTAAAGAACCAGGTGAAGAAGGAATAACGAAAGAGAAACTAACGAGTCTAGGTTTTGCCTAAAAAGGGGGATAACGAAATGGATGCATTTCACCCGATTGAGGATGCCATTTATGATCTGATGCAAGGGAAAGTGGTTATCGTTGTAGATGATGAGGACCGTGAAAATGAAGGGGATTTTGTTGTTTTAGCAGAGAAAGCGACGCCAGAGGTTATCAATTTTATGATTACGCACGGTCGTGGTTTGGTTTGTACACCCCTCACAGCTGAACGGGCACAAGAATTGGATTTGCCCCTCATGGTTAATCACAATACGGATACGCACGGTACCGCTTTTACGGTTTCCGTGGATCATCATGAGAGTACGACAGGAATTTCTGCTTATGAACGGGCGGACACGATTCGTGCTCTGATTGATCCTCATGCGAAGCCTCGTGATTTCCGCCGACCGGGACACATCTTCCCTTTGATTGCAAAAGAGGGTGGGGTATTACGGCGCGCCGGTCACACGGAAGCTTCCGTAGATTTGGCACGGATGTGCGGTTCTTATCCGGCAGCGGTCATCTGTGAAGTAGTGAAGGAAGATGGAACGATGGCTCGTGTACCTGATCTGATGGAGATTGCGCGTGAGCATGACTTGAAAATGATTACGATTCAAGACCTCATTCAATATCGGAACAAAAAAGAGAAGCTAGTAGAACGGGTTGCCTCGGTGCGGATGCCGACTGCCTTTGGCGATTTTCGAGCGGTTGGTTACAAAAATGAAGTGGATGGCAAGGAACATGTAGCTCTCGTCAAAGGAGAGATTGACCCGACGAAGCCCGTAATGGTACGTGTCCACTCGGAATGTTTAACCGGTGATGTCTTCGGTTCGTATCGCTGTGACTGTGGGCCACAACTCCACACAGCACTTGCGCAAATCAGTGAAGAAGGTTCAGGCGTCCTTCTATATATGCGGCAAGAAGGGCGCGGGATTGGGCTGTTAAATAAACTACGTGCCTACGAGTTACAAGAACAAGGGTATGACACGGTGGAAGCCAATGAGAAGTTAGGGTTTGGTCCTGACTTGCGGGAATACGGGATTGGTGCGCAAATTCTGCGGGATCTCGGCGTGAGTCAGATGCGTCTTCTCACCAATAACCCGCGTAAAATCACGGGATTGAAAGGGTACGGTTTAGAAGTGGTCGAAGTCTTACCTATTCAAATGCCTGCCAATATCAATAATGAACAATATCTATATACGAAGAAAAGCAAGTTGGGCCATCTGCTACATTTTTAATGAAAAAGCACTTACTCCCCTCCTGCGATAGAAAGTTACGCATAAGGAGGGGAAACATACGATTACCAAAAATACATTTATTGTAACGAAGGAGCGTGTTTGTGATGGGTAAAACATATGAAGGCAATCTGGTGGGAAAAGGGCTTCGTATTGGCATTGTTGTTGGCCGTTTCAATGAGTTTATCACGGGGAAGTTATTGGGCGGGGCGCAGGATGCCCTCCGTCGCCATGGCGTTGACGAAGAAGGAGTGGACATTGCCTGGGTACCAGGAGCATTCGAAATTCCATTGATTGCGGATCAGATGGCGGATTCAGGGCGTTACGATGCCATCATCACATTGGGGGCGGTTATCCGTGGATCGACCCCGCACTTTGACTATGTCTGTAACGAAGCAGCGAAAGGCGTATCTGCGATCAACCTGAAACATGGACTTCCCATCATCTTCGGTGTTTTAACCGTGGACACCATTGAACAAGCGATTGAACGGGCGGGAACCAAAGCGGGGAATAAAGGCTGGGAAGCGGCGGCTTCTGCTATTGAGATGGCCAATTTATCCCGATCGTTAGGGAAATAAAGAAGAATTTCACCTCTTGAGTGATGCTTTGCGGGTAGGATAAGGGATGGATAGGGAAGAAGGGGGTACGTGTCCCCCTTCTTTTCTCTATGGGGATGAAAAGTGGAAAGGGGGGTGTGCGAAAAATGGATATTAAGATTAAATTAGAGACGTTTGAAGGTCCACTCGACTTGCTCTTGCAGCTGATTGAGCGAGCAGAGATGGACATTTACGAAGTACCTATTGCACGCATTACGGAACAGTATTTATCTGTCCTGGATCAGATGCAGGAGCGACACTTGGAAGTAGCAAGTGAGTTTTTGGTGATGGCGGCGACATTATTGTCGATTAAGAGTCGGATGCTTCTTCCGAAACAAGAGCTTTTTGTTGATGATCCTTTAATGGAAGATGGGATGATGCTGGACCCGCGGGAAGAGCTGGTTCAACGGCTGTTGGAATATAAGAAATACAAGCGTTTGGCACAAGAATTGCGTGAACGTGAGGGCAACTGGCAACAGGTATATACACGCGATCCGATGGATCTTTCTTCCTATATGGAAACACCCAACCCAGTGCAAGGGGTACGTCCGGATGATTTATTGGAGGTGTTTGTCGGAGCGCTCCGGCAGCAACAAGAACGCGAGCAGGAAGAAGAACCCATGACCAATATGACACGGGAAGAAATTTCTGTTAGTGATCGGATGAATGAAATTATGACGGAGATGACGAGGACGAAAAAGCGTTCTTTTACCGAGCTACTCTCCTATCAAGTGTGGACACGGGAACGGGTGATTACCACCTTTCTCGCCGTGCTTGAATTGATGAAATTGAAGCGGATTCGTGTGTGGCAACACCATAGTGATGAGGAAATGATTATTGAACCTATAGAGAGAGAAGGAGAGGATGTTGGTGAACCCATCTCAGCAGAAGCAAGCGATTATTGAAGGATTGCTCCTAGCTGCAGGAGAAGAGGGGCTTACGCTGCGTGAATTGGCTGAGGTGGTGGAAGTAACAGCCAAAGAAGTGAAAACGCTGATCAAAGAAATGCAGTCCGACTGGAAAGCAGCGGGGCGGGGGGTGCAAATCGTCCGGGTTGCGGAAGCATATCAGCTGACCACATTGGCCGAGCATGCTCCTTACCTGACGAAGCTAGCTTCTAGTTCCAATCGTGCACAAATGTCACGTGCGGCATTGGAGACACTTGCTATCATTGCGTATCGGCAACCGATTACCCGTATTGAGATTGAAGAAATTCGTGGAGTAAAGTGTGATAAAACGATTCAATCACTAGGAAGGAAAGGTTTGACGAAAGAGGTGGGTCGAGCAGAAGCGATCGGACGTCCGATTCTGTATGGTACCTCGAAAGCATTTTTGGAATATTTAGGGTTGAGCCACCTGCAAGAATTGCCCGAGCCGGACTCTCTCTTTGAATGGGCGGAGTGGGAATCGGAGCGAGAAGCGCTGTACCAGCGTTTAGGTGTTGGTCGAGAAGAAGTCATGCTGGATGCTTCAGCGGTTGAAGAAGACAAGGAAGGAAAGAGCGAGCTCGAACTCGTTGAGAGTCAAGAGGAAAGCGAGCCTATAACTATGGAAGAAACAATAACCGATTCTAGTGAGGATAAAGAAGAAGAGTCATCTTAATATTTCTTACGAAAGGGGGAGGTTGAAAGAACTCTCCTTTTCATAAAGATTTTAATCCCAAAAATTGAAGATGAGCTCTCCAACTGTTTGCGGTTTCCAGTAGGCAACCTCACGTAGCTCATTTTGGCTTAGTTCTTGAGGTTGAGAGAGCTGAACCTCTTGACCTTTAAAGCGAATTTCAAGGGGAGTCTCACACGCTTCTTCGGTGAGAACGGTATAAGGACTATTTTTTTGCAAGAAGGTTGTTAACCTTGGATGATCAATAAATTTAATCCCCGAGAACGTAGCAGTATGAGCGATGGTTACATAGGGATGAAGGGTATGAAGGAGAATATGGACCTCTTGTTTATCAAAAGCGGCGTGACAACTATAAAAGTTGGGGGTAACATCAGGCTCGTGAAAGGCAAGAATGCTTCCTTGTAAGTGGAATGCTGCGTGGGAGCAAATGCTTTTCCATTCGCGGACAGAAGGTGAGGAAGAGCGAGAATGGTTATTATCATAGTCAATGAATCCGGTGATGCCAGCTGGTAAAACGACCATACGCTCATTCTCCTGTCTCTGAGGTTTTACTAGATATAAGATGATGACTGTCTGTAGGGTTAGGCACATCATATCACAAACGAAAGTGAGAGCAGTGAAACGAAGGATGGGGGCTGTAATGGAGAAGATTTATTTTTACAATGCGCGCAATCAACGGTTGGTGGGTCATTACTATCCTTCGACAAGGGAGGCCATCATTGTTCTCCTTCATGGCTTTGTCTCTGATAAATCATCGGAGGGGCGATTTGATCGGCTAGCCAATACGTTCACTCGTGCGGGATATCATGTCTTTGCCTTCGATTCGGCTGGTTACGGTGAGAGTGATGGGGAGAACGTCACCGTAACCAAGCGCGAAGAAGACTTGTGTGCAGCGCTTCAGTGGGTGAGATCACAAAGTTTTAGCCGAATCGCTCTTCATGGACATAGTCATGGTAGCTACGTAGCTTTGCGCGCATTTGAAGTCGATGTGGAAGCGATGGTATTAACGGGTGCTTTAACCGGACCGATGGAATACGATTGGGACGCTCTGCTTTCCAGTGAAGAGCAACAGGAGCTAGAGCGTGATGGCACCATTACCTTTCATCGTGAATCGCTTGTATGGCGAAAAGAAGTGCGACACGAGCGACAAAGTTTGTCTGATTTTGCAGAAATAAAGCAGGAAACTTTACTCCCTACTATCACTTGTCCAGTTCTAATCATCCATGGAGATCAAGGAGAAGAAGAAAGGCTTCTTGCCACTTACTCTCGTAAAGCCTTGCAGTGGTTACCCCCTTCATCTCGTATAGAAATCATCTCTGGAGCAGAACATCATTTTCATAATCATATGAACGAATTGGAACAACTCGCTCTTTCATGGTATAAGAAATGGTTGGAGTAGGGGGGACTCATCTTCACTTTGTGTTCAATCATGTGGTTGCTGATTGGGTTGATTCAAATTGGATGAAATCTCCTTGTCTTTGCATGATCCATGGCTAGTTTGTGGATAATATAGGCAAGACAGGGGGTGGGTCAAATAAAGGTTGTCCTAATCATCGTAGCTCTCCTGCTAATGTGCGTACTGATTTTCTTTTTCACCAGTGTACGAATCCACCTCTATTACTCCCGGCGCGGCGAAGATGATGATGCAGGCTTGCAGATTTACTTGCTGTGGGGATTGATACGCTTTCGTTATCAGTTGCCTTCCCTTGATTTATCTGCTAAAGGCGGAGTAGATGTTCGGACAGAACAAACCGATGCTTCAGGTGCGAAGGAAAAGAAAACGTGGACGGATCGGATAACCTTAGGCACTGTGAAGCGATTGCGCAAACAAGTGAAGCAGGTGCAAGAAGATGTATTTGGATTGTCGAGTATCATGAAGCGTTTTTTATCCCATGTTTATTGTGAGGAGTTGACCTGGCATACTTCACTGGGGACAGGTGATGCAGCCGAAACAGGTGTACTTGCAGGAATGGGATGGGGAGTGAAAAGCACCCTTGTGGGTGTTCTCGGGTCGTATATCAAGTGGATCGATCCACCAGATATCCAACTGATTCCTCGCTTTAATGAGGCAATTTTACAGACAGAAGTGGATTGCATGATCCGTTTTCGGGTAGGGCAAGCTATCCTTACGGGAATTCGTATTCTGCGATACTCACGTAAAGGGGGAAATCTGGAGTGGCCGAACACCCCATACAAGGTTTAATGTCAACGGCAATGGAAAACATCAAGCAGATGGTGGATGTGAACACCATTATCGGAGATCCTGTGGAAACACCTGATGGAAGTGTGATAATTCCAGTCTCCAGGGTGGGCTTTGGCTTTGCCGCTGGTGGTAGTGAATTTAAAGGTGGCAGGTCTTCTGAGGAAGGCAATGACGAAGATAGCGGTGGTGGAGGCGGTGGCGGTTCTGCTTCCGGGGATGGAAGCTCTTCCTCGGGAAAGCTCCCTTTTGGTGGCGGGAGCGGGGGTGGCATGTCGATCTCGCCAGTGGCTTTCTTGGTTGTTAATGGCAAAGGCATTCGTATTCTCAATATGGAAGGCACAACCCACTTATATGACCGCTTATTAGACGCAGCTCCCCATTTGATGGATCGGCTTCAAGGCATGGTGAAGTCAGGAAAGAAAGAAGATAAATGCGCTGAACCGAAAAACGATATCTAGGAGTAAAAGCCCCGGGTGCTTCCGGGGTTTTTATATTATATTATTATTTTCCTCAGATTCACAGCTCAGGATGTTTTCTATAAAAGTATAGATTTTTTTGGCTGTTTATTATAGAATAATATAGTAGTTCAAGAAATATATATATATACATAGTAAAGAGGAGATTAGAAATGAATAAACGATTTTTTTCCTTGGCTGTAGTACTTATTTTATCTCTCGTGTTTACGGGTTGCAGTAATATCATGATTGCCATCATGGGTGCAGAGGGTGTTTTGAGCGAAGCACAATCGGCTATGATTGAGAAAAAAGGAATATCTTTTGAAACAAAAGGTGTGCAAACCATTGAAGTGAAGGAACAAGGCATGAAACAATCGATCGAATTGGACTCGACGGGCAAGTATGACGTAGAGTATGAACCTTATAAAATGGCGAGAGAAGAAACGGTATCTATTGAAGGAATGGGCGAAGAAACGGTTGAGAGCTACATGGAGGAAGGCGCCCTCTACGAAATGTCGGAAACAGGGGAATGGATGAAAACCCCTTATGCAGAAGAGGATGTATACATTCTTGACCCCATGACAGGCTTGCTATTCCTGTCGGAGGCATCTGACAAAACGGAAATGAAAGAAGAAGAGGGTCTCTACATCTTGGAAGCTAAACTGACCAAAAAAGAAATGAAAGAGTATATGAAAGAATACTTCGAGAGAACAGAAGAAAATTTGCAGGCGGCGATGGGTGAAGATTCCGGTATGACGAAAGTAGAGCTGGTTGAAGAAAAACGGGAAGTACATGTTAGTAAAGAGACGCTTCTTCCGGAAAAGCAAGTAGTCGTGCAAACCTATGATATCGAGATAGAAGGTTCAGCCGGTTCCTTCTCTCTAAACTATGAAATGAATTTGACTGGAGAGTTGGAAGAGGAGATCACGATTCCAGAAGAAGTGAAAGAGAGCGCAAAATAAGCTGGAGACATAAAAAGCACGCTTACCAAAAAGGGGGCGTGTTTTTTGTATGTCAATGATCGATTCTATTCCTCTTCGTAAGGTTTGTCCTCATAACCTTGTCTTATCGACATATATATGAAACGAGCGAATAATTGAGGTGAAGGATGGGTGAGGCATGGAGCGGATGATGAAATGGATCTGTTGTGGATTGGTTACCCTTCCTCTCTGGGGGATCTCTAGTACTGGACAGGCACAAGAGCCACGCCTCTCTCAGGTGAGTGCAGAAGCTACTGTTCTGATTGATGGGACTTCAGGCAGGGTTCTCTATGAGAAAGAACCGCATAAGCAAATGCGCATTGCGAGTATTACGAAAATCATGACGGCGATTATCGCGATCGAACTAGGGGACTTAGAGGAGGAAGTAACGGTTACCTCTCGAGCAGAAGGCGTAGAAGGTTCCTCCATTTATCTAAAAGCGGGAGAGAAGGTTCCTTTAGAGCACCTTCTCTATGGATTAATGCTTCGTTCCGGGAATGATTCAGCTGTAGCGATTGCTGAGCATGTAGGCGGTTCGCTTGAAGGGTTTGTTCATTTGATGAATGAAAAGGCGGAATATTTAGGGCTATCCAATACACATTTTGCTAATCCTCATGGTCTTGATGATCCCCAACATTATTCTTCGGCTGCTGACTTTGCGATCTTAAGTGCTTATGCATTAAAGAATCCAGATTTCCAGAAAATTGTTAAGGCGAAAGTGGCGACTGTTCCATGGCCAGGAGAAGAGTGGAATCGCAAATGGTATAACAAAAATAAGATGTTGCGTTTCTATGAAGGAGCGGATGGTGTAAAGACAGGTTATACCAAAAGGGCTGGGCGCACACTGGTCTCTTCCGCTACACGTGAAGGACAACAACTGGTTGCCGTCACCTTAAATGCACCGGATGATTGGAACGATACGATGCATATGTTTGAGTATGGCTTTCAGAACTACCCTTTACGAGAGCTTGTTACGGAAGGAGGAATCGTTCAAGAATCGATTCGAACGACCAAGGATGAGGCGGTTCACTTGGTTGCAGCACGCGGATTTTCCTATCCATTGACGGAGGAAGAAGAAGGGGACATTAAGTTGGAACCACTTGTTACCCTTCCGATTGATCAAATTGGACAAGAAGGGGAAGTAGCAGGGACACTGCGTATCTACTTTCAGAGTGAACCCATTGGGTCCATCCCGCTGGTAGTTAAGGTGGAGGAGGAAGAAACATTTCTTTCCTCATGGCTTAAAGTGCTAGGGCGCGTGTTGGGCATGAGAGAGGAGGAGGCAGTATGATCCACTATATTTGGCTGTTTATGCTGGTGAGTGGATTTATCGCGGCCGCTGCACAGGGCAATATCGAACTCGTTACGGAAGCAGCCTTGACCGGGGCGAAAGATGCGATTGCCGTCTGCTTCGGTCTACTCAGTATTCTTGTTTTCTGGTTGGGAATGATGCGGATTGCGCAAGATGCAGGCCTCATTGAGAAATTGGCTCGTCTCCTGGGACCCATCGCCCGTTTTTTATTTCCGGGTATTCCGCGTGATCATCCTGCGATGGGGTATATCCTTTCCAATATGTCGGCCAACCTCTTTGGTCTAGGAAATGCCGCTACACCCATGGGGTTGAAAGCGATGGAGGAACTACAAAAATTAAATCCGGATAAGAAGACGGCCACACCTGCTATGTGCACGCTATTAGCAATTAATACCTCAGGTCTGACACTGGTGCCGACGACGGTTATTGGCCTCCGCATGCAATATGGTTCGGTAGAACCGGCTGCAGTGATTGGGACCACCATCTTAGCCACTCTCTGTTCGACGGTGGTAGCGGTGCTTTTGGATCGTTGGTATCGCCGGCGAACATGGGGGAGTGATGCATAAGCCCATTCTCATCAGCGAATAGACATCAACCCGTGGGGAAGGAGGGATGACGATGATCGAGTGGATAACCGCTTTGTCCAAATGGATGTTACCCGTGATCTTAGCTTTTGTTCCTGTTTATGCACTCGCTAGGAAAGTACCCATTTATGAAAGTTTTACTGAGGGAGCGAAGGAAGGAATTCCAACAATTGTGCAAATCATCCCTCATTTAGTAGGGATGATGGTGGCAGTAGCCGTTTTTCGTGAATCGGGAGCGCTCCAATTTTACCTTAATCTCTTAGTTCCCCTTACTTCATGGGTGGATTTCCCAAAGGAAGTACTTCCACTGGGGTTGTTGCGTCCTATTTCAGGAGCGGGAGCACTGGCTTTCATGGAAAATATTTTTCAGCAACAAGGGCCGGACTCATTCTTAGGGGTGCTGGCTTCCACTATGCAAGGAAGTACCGATACTACTTTGTATGTACTCACGGTTTACTTTGGATCTGTCGGTATTCGTCGCTCGATGTATGCTGTAAAGGTTGGATTTATGGCTGACTTCGCAGGGCTGATGGCCTCTTGGTTGATCGTAAGCATGATGATGGGTGCTTGAATGCGGGTAGTATGGAATGGCTTGTATACTGGGAGTAGCAAAACTTTTCCATTTATAGGAGCATAAAATCGATCAAAAAATGGTGACTAGACTATTTATTTTCTCAGAGATCGCTTTTTAATTAGGACTTCTGTTCTTTCTCTATGTTTGAGGAAAGACAATTAAACTGAGTCATTTATCTATAGGATTATTTTATGTGTACGAACAGCCACTTGGAGTGAAGGGAAGAGCAAGAAAATGTGGAATATAAAAGTATAGAAATAGACAGGGGGGAATGTACTTGTTGAAGAGAAAAATGGCTATAGATAGAAAAGGATTGTTTATTATTTTTATCGCACTCTCCTTCTTTCTTATGGGTGTGTTAGCGACACATTTGTACCTTGAATATACAGATGAATACAGTTTTGCAAGGGATATTGATGGGGTAGTAGCGCAACCTGGTTGGGTGGGAGACATCTCTGCCATAAAAGGTGAGCGGATTCGTCTGCAAGTAGATCTCTTCGATTTTTCTGATGAACTGGTCGGCTATGGGATACAATTTCCTCAACCAGATGGGTTTAAGATAGATAACTCTCGGTTAGATCCAGCAGGTCAGTACAAACATTTTACGCACTATATCTTTTCTTTTGATCTGATCCCGAATGAAATAGGTGAATTGCATGCAAAAGGCATGGAGGTAGTAATTACTTCTGAAACAGATGAAGAGTATCGTGTGAATATAGGAGATTTTTACTTTCAAGTGAAAGAAAAAGAAGAAGAGTCCTTACTAGCGGGTGGTGAAGGAGGTATGGAGCAGGAAACGGAGCTTCCCGTGATTTCCCTCTCTTTTTCTGATACACTAGAAAATCATTATGACCAAGAGATAACTTTGCTTTCTTTTGAACATAATATCGATCAGATTAAGCTAGAGGAAGAGACGGGAAACATTCTGGGTACGATTCCCCCCGATGAGAGCTATGGTCTCCATCGTGCTTTCAATGTTGAAGAGACGGATGGATACGTCTACTTTCGCCCTCGACTCAAGTATGAAGTGGAAGGGGAGACGTTTTCCACTCTCCTTAACATGACGACAATAAAACCTCGTCTGTCACCGGATTCTCTTCAGTACTTACTCCGAGAACAGGGAATGAGTAAATAAGGGATTCCTCATTCGTGATATGATCCCCTTATAGTGGACAGAGAAAAGAAACCATTTTCATCTGTTAACTATGGAGGGGTCTTTCTATGGGGAGGGTAGGGTTAGTGGACAAGTAGATATATCCCCTAATTTCAACATTAGCAGGAGGCTTATTTTCTATGAAATACTTTAAAGAGATAGCTTCAACAGGGCTTACTTATATTTTTGTCCTATTTCTTCTCTATCTAATTGCAGACATTTCTATTTCATCCCTTGATATTAGTATATTGGTTCTTATATGTCTCTTATTCGGTCTGTTTACTATAATTTCAAGTTTCATACGTATTAGTTTTCAAGGATCACTATATCGAATATACGCTTTTATAACGGATGCAACTTTGCTATTTGGTGTATTGTTCCTTCTATTAAATGAAATAGATGATATTACAAACATGATTTATTTTTTGATTACATTTCTTATTGGGGTTCATATTTTTAATGATAACGAATGAATGTCAGTCGGAGAATAAGCCTCCTATGTTAGACAAAACAAATGACAGAACACTTACGTTCCATCTCTCCTCTGCCGGTAACTATAAAACCTTTTTTATTTTTGCTAGCACGTTGACAACTGCTTCGTCCGCGATTACACTTTTCAAGGTGACGAATTTCCTCTATGATTTTCTCTCTCTTTTTCCCCCTAAATAAAGAAAGAGATCCTTAAAAACCCCTCAAAAACTTCTTGACAAAAATCCTCTGTTTCTCTTTATTGACACAGGATCTTGAATACGATTTACTATATACATACTATATCTTGTGTTTAACACACCTTGAGGAGAAAGAAGCATTGACACTATTCTTTCTCTTTTTGCTTGCTAGGAGGAAGACGGATGCTCGTAATCTATGACTCCAAAACGGGAAATGTGGACCGCTTTATGAAACATCTTGGTTGGGATGCGATAAAGATCGAACCTGACCTGGTAATAGAAGAACCTTATGTTTTGGTTACGTTTACGACGGGTTTTGGACAAGTTCCCCCGACGGTGGAAACATTCTTGCAGACGAACGGCGATTATTTACAAGGCGTAGCAGCGAGTGGTAACCGCAATTTTGCGCAACACTTTGCGCGCAGTGCAGATGTTATTGGGGCGAGGTATCAAGTGCCCATTCTTCATAAATTTGAGCTCTCTGGAACCAAGAGCGATCGAGAGATCTTTAAGGAAAGGGTGGAGGAGTTAGAGCATGAATCATATCGAGTTGAACAACGAAGTTACGAAAATGACGGACGGGTTTTATCAGCTACATAAGGATCATGAAGCAATTGCTGAATTCCAAAAAGAGGTAGAGACAAAGCTGATTCGCTTCTCCTCTGTTAAAGAACAGATGGAGTATATGGTAGAGAAGGATTACTATGATCCGCGCTTGTTGGAACAATACTCACTCTCTGCGATTGAGTCGATCTATCAACTAGCCTATGAACAGAATTTCACCTTTGATTCCTATATGGCCATCACAAAGTTTTACACGGATTATGCGCTAAAAACCAATGATAAGAAGCAATACCTTGAAACTTACGAAGACCGGGTAGTGGCTGTTTCTCTTTATTTGGCACAAGGAGATGTAGAGAAAGCCAAAAGCTTTGTGATTTCGATGATGAACCAATGGTATCAGCCGGCTACGCCTACCTTTTTAAATGCGGGTAAAAGCCGGCGTGGTGAGATGGTCAGTTGTTTCCTCTTGGGTATGGATGATACCTTGAATTCGATTATGTTTAATGTGAACACTGCGGCACAACTGAGTAAAAATGGGGGCGGAATTGCCCTTAATCTCTCCCGTTTGCGGGCCCGTCGAGAACCGATCAAGGGAATTGAAGGAGCGGCGAGTGGCGTTATGCCGGTGCTGAAACTGTTAGAAGATATTTTCTCCTATGTGGATCAATTGGGACAGCGTCGAGGTGCTGGTGCAGCCTACCTCAATTGTTTCCATTGGGATGTGAATGAGTTTCTCGATTCCAAAAAAATTAACGCGGATGAGAAGACACGGATTGCCTCTCTGTCCATCGGATTAATCGTACCCGATAAGCTTTTCCAGTTAGCGAAAGAGGATCAACCACTCTATGTGTTTGCCCCTTATTCTGTTTATGCGGAGTATGGAGAGCACTTGGACGATATGGATTTGGATGAGCGCTATGAAGAGCTGGTAGCCAATCCAAATGTAAACAAGCGGATATTGATGAGTGCGCGTGACTTCTTATCCAAGATTGCTGCCATCCAATTGGAATCGGGCTATCCCTATATCATGTACAAGTCTAATGCCAACCGAGCCCATGCTCTTCAAGGGATTGGACAAGTGAAGATGTCCAACTTATGCACGGAAATTTTCCAGATGATGGAGACGAGTGAAATCACCGATTACAGCCAACCGGATATCATCAAACGTGATATCAACTGTAACTTGGGCTCCTTAAATATCGTCAATGTGATGGAATCAGCGAAGATTCGTGAAGCGGTTCATACCGGGATGGAAGCACTCACGGCGGTTTCTGACATGACGACCATCGAGAATGCTCCGACCGTGCGCAAGGCGAACGAGGAGTTACATTCTGTCGGTTTAGGAGCGATGAACCTACACGGATATCTCGCCAAAAATCGGATCATGTTTGAATCGGAAGAAGCACGCGACTTCGTACGCACCTTCTTTATGATCGTCAATTATTATTCACTTGAGAAATCGATGATGATCGCCAAAGAAAAAGGGGAGACCTTCAAAGATTTTGAGCGCTCCGATTACGCTACGGGTCGCTACTTTGAGAAATACCTGCAGGAGGACTTCTCGCCTCGTAGTGAACGTGTTGCTTCGCTCTTTGCAGATATGGATATTCCTACGAAGACGGATTGGCAACAGTTGATGGAGCAGGTACAGACACATGGATTGTATCACGCTTATCGCTTGGCTGTTGCCCCAACGGGAAGTATCTCGTACTTACAAAATGCGACATCCAGCATTATGCCAATCACGAGTGCGATTGAGTCGAGAACTTATGCCAATGCGACCACCTATTTCCCCATGCCGTTCCTTGCACGGGAAAACTTCTGGTACTATAAATCCGCTTATGATATGGACATGATGAAAGTGATGGATCTGGTGGCAGAAGCACAGGCGCACATCGACCAAGGGATTAGTGCCATCCTCTTTGTTAATAGCGACATTTCCACGCGTCAATTGGCGCGCTACTATGTTTATGCCAATCACAAAGGGTTAAAAAGCCTCTATTACACACGTACCCGTAAGCTAGATGTGGAAGAGTGTTTATCTTGTTCGGTTTGATTTAAGTTTGTTGTTGGGGAGGGATCGGCTTGACCTTAAAAGCCGTCAATTGGAATCGCGAAGAAGATCAGATGAGTTTGATGTTTTATCGGCAACAAATACAACAGTTTTGGACGGAAGAGGAGATTGTACTCTCTGCGGATTTGAATACCTGGAAAGGATTATCTGAAGCGGAGAAAGAGACGTATAAGCTGGTGCTAGGCGGACTCACCCTGCTGGACACACAGCAAGGTGGCGAGGGCATGCCACTTCTGACGACCCATGTGGAAGGATTACAGAAAAAAGCGGTGCTCGCCCTCTTTGGTGCGATGGAACAGATCCACGCCAAGAGCTATAGTAGTATTTTTACCACGCTGGTGACGGATGAGGAAAACGATGCCATCTTCCGTTGGGTAGAAGAAAATCCGCTCTTACAGAAGAAAGCCAGTCTGGTTTTGAAGTATTATCATGCCTTGCTCAAGCCAGAAGCGAGCAAAGAAGAAGTGTACATGGCGATGGTGGCGAGTGTTTTCCTAGAAAGTTTTCTTTTTTACAGTGGTTTTTTCTATCCTTTGTATCTGGCGGGGCAAGGAAAATTGACGGCCTCCGGTGAAATCATCTCCTTGATTCTGCGTGACGAAGCGATCCACGGTGTTTACGTGGGGCTATTGGCACAAGAGTTATTAGGTGAGATGACCGCAGAACAACAGCAACGCCTCAAAAGTGACGTCTCGTCTCTCATGGAGCAGTTGTATGAGTTGGAACGAGAGTATACGGCTGAAATGTATGATCCAATCGGGCTGACGGACGAAGTGATTAACTACGTAGAGTATAATGCGAACAAAGCTCTGATGAATATAGGATTAGACCCTGTGTTCGCGGACCCAACCATTAACCCGATTGTAGAGAATGGGATTAAGACAGAAACGAAGACCCATGACTTCTTCTCCACGAAGGGGAACGGATATGTAAAAGCGCTAAATGTGGAGCGGCTGACGGATGATGATTTTCTGTTTGCGTAAGAGATGGAGTCTGTCTAACACGGTGAGAGATTACGAATAAAGTGAGTTAGGAAAAGCTTGTCGAAGATAAGATCAACGACAAGCTTTTTTCTGTTGTATTTGGAAGCAGGTAGAGTGGATTGTGACCTGGAACAGTATGGAGAAGACTATTAGGACTCCGAATCAGTAATACGGATGATAGAGTTAATGCCCTTAAAATACTTAATGTAATCAATAATCTAGGAGGAGAGCGGAATATGGCGAAAATAGAGAAACAGACGGTATTATACACACGTCTACAGAGGCAAAGACTGATTGATCCACTAAAAGAGAGTCAGGATGTGGAGGAGTATAGACAGCTGTTTAAGCTTCATCAACCGGTGGCGCCAGTGTTTAACTCGCGTCCTGGTGAACCACCCAGGCTGAGATATAGAACAGAATTTAATGATGCATTCCTTACTAGCAACTGGAGAAAAAAGCATCAGATTGTGAAGGGGAGATTTCAAGGAGGATTAGTTGGCTATGTACTAGAGGAAGATTTGAGGCTTTATTCCTATGTGTTTAAAAAAGAACTTAAGAGGCCTAAGAAAATTCATGAGGAAATATTGAAAGCCATAAAAACGATGAGTGGGATATCAAAAGAGGAATTAAAAGCGGAGCTAGATTATAGCGGAAAAGAGATCACTCAAGCGTTGCAACAATTACAAGAAGCTTTCTTCGTTTACGAAGATCAAATAGACACAGACTGGAATACTGGTTGGTTTGATTTTAAGACAGAATGGTTTGACATAGAGGAGATAAAATTAACCAGGGAAGAAGCCATTGCACAAATTATACTCAACTTTCAACATCTCTTTGTTTTTACTACGCCGGAACAAATGAAAAGCTGGTCGAGGCTAAAGATGATCGAGATAAATAAGGCAATAACGCATCTTCAAGTCGAAAACAAGCTGATGAAAGTCCACGTAGAAGGCTTAGGTGACGGATTTATCAAACCGGAAGATGTGGACCTCGAGCGCCAGTCTGTACCGAAACTAGTAAGGATGATGAATAAGTCGGATATACTGGTTCGCGCCCATATGGCCGAACTAAAAGAGAAGTTTCATGCACAAAAGGTCCTGCAGTATTTATTCATAGATGGAGAGTTTAGAGGGGCAGTGCAGGGGCAATGGAAGATCGGTCCACATGATATTGATGATGTTACCCTACTGATGAGTGAAGATGAAATTTCCGAGCGCACAGAAGAGATCATCCATGAAATACGAAGCGAGTATCATCCTGAGACAACGAGAATCCGAAAGTTTGCTGGGAAAACACTCGAAGAAAATCACTTGTACAATGATCCAGGTTACTTTGGGTAACTGTGGATATCCAGAACCATGAAGAAGAGATATGATGTCGTTCCAGGTTAACAAGAAAGAAACTAACCGGGCAAAGCCCTTCGTAGTCCCTCTATCTACCTAGTATCATAGAGGGTACTAAATCACAAGAATGTGCGTACTTTTGAATATGGGTTCAAACGGGTATAGTAGTTGGAGGAGCGAAGCTGACTCCTAGATCTTGGACATGTTAGTGAAAGGGGTAGGATCATGAGTAAAAAAATATTATTTGTTATTACAAGCCACGATAAGATTACGGATGATCTGCCAACGGGATTTTGGTTGGAAGAAGTCTCTGTTCCTTATCAGGCTTTTAAAGAAAAAGGATACGAGGTTACCTTGTCCAGTCCGCAAGGTGGCAAGGTACCATTGGACCCCAATAGTATTTCTAATGAAAGTGATATCAAAGAATCACAAGAAGTGCTAAGCAAGTGTGAAAACACATTGCCCTTAGCGGAGGTTAACGTGGAAGGATTTGATGGCATCTTTTTGCCTGGTGGTCATGGGACCATGTTTGACTTCCCCGATAACGCCGATCTGATTGAGGCTCTGCAATACTTTGCTAAGAGCGATAAAGTGATCGCCGCTGTCTGTCATGGTCCTGCTGGCTTGGTCAATGTGAAAGACGCTAGTGGAAAGCCATTGGTGGCTGGGAAGAAGGTTACCGCCTTTACGGATTCAGAAGAAGCGACGGTCGACTTGGTTTCTCACATGCCATTCCTCTTGGAAAGCAAACTGCGTGAACAAGGGGCTGAAGTGATTGTCGCCGCTGACTGGCAGGATCACGTAGAAGTAGATGGGAACTTGGTTACGGGGCAAAACCCACAATCGAGTAAAAGCGTAGCAGACGAAGTAGTAAAATTACTAGGTTAAAGCATACAAAATGTTGGAACCAGGTGTATAGCGCATATAAATAAAAAAGCGAGGGACCGTTTATAAGGGGTCCTCGCTTTTTTGTAGCTATAAATGATTCCGCTCTTCCGTCATTGTATGGGGTACGGATAATCAAATTTCTTTAACACATAGGCAGATCATTCTTGCCAGATTAAAGAGGGGTTGAAACGAATTTTTCCTATGTTTGCAGTTACGTATTTTCTTTGCGTGAGGCAGCAAGTTGTTCGGTATGTGCGACTCCCCACTCCATCATCTGATGGATGATGGGTGTCAGGGTTTGACCAAAGTCTGTAATGGAATACTCCACTTTGGGTGGGACCTGCTTATATACTTTACGATGAATGACTCCGTCTCGTTCCAATTCTCGTAATTGTAGAGTGAGCATCCGCTGGGTAATCTCAGGAATTAATCGCCGGAGCTCATTGAAGCGTCGAGTTTCTTTCATGAGGTGATAAAGGATAATCGCTTTCCATTTTCCGCCTACCACATCGATGGTTACTTCCACTGGACAAGCAAAGACATCGGATGCCCACTTTTCTTTTGTAGGAAATGACAAGAACTTTCCCTCCTTTACAGTATAAAAAAGTATACTATACAACATAAATGTGCGTACTTCTAATTTTAATTGTAGCGGTTATAATAGATCTTGTAAAGAAACTCTCCTTAATTTAAGGAGGGATGAACATTTTCGATCTCGATCGTTATTTGATGAAAGGGGAAGGAATGAATATGGATAACCAAACACGCAAGGAAGAAATTTTGGCTGCCTATCGTTTTCGTCATGCCTGTAAGAAGTTTGATCCCTCGCGCAAAATCTCCGCAGAGGATTTTGCTTTTATTTTAGAGACAGGGAGACTGTCTCCTAGCTCTTTTGGATATGAACCCTGGAAATTTGTCGTGGTACAAAAGGAGTCTTTGCGAGAGAAGCTTTTACCGGTTACATGGGGAGCACAAGGGACGCTGCCGACAGCGAGCCATTTTGTTTTGATCTTATCCCGAACGGTAGAGGATATGCACTACGGTTCCTCCTATCTTTCTTATATGGACAAGGAAATTCGACAAATGCCTGAAGACGTGCTTGAGTGGAAACAGGGCGCTGTCAAAAAATTTCAGGAGTCGGATTTCTCTCTTTTGGAAAGCGAGCGAGCTATTTTTGATTGGGCCAGCAAACAAACGTATATTGCTTTAGGCAATATGATGACCGCAGCAGCACAGATTGGCATTGATTCTTGTCCGATCGAAGGTTTTGATAAAGAGGCGACAGAAACGATCTTACGAGAGGAAGGAATCATAAGAGGAAAGCAATTTGGTTTGTCGACCATGGTGGCATTTGGCTATCGTGCAGAAGAGCCACGCCGACCAAAAGCAAGGCAATCGATTGATGAAGTAGTGGAATGGATCGAGTGAAGAGATCAAACGAAAGATTGGTGCAACTCACGCCTAAGATCATCTCCTACTAGATAAGAGATAGTAAAGGAGGAGCGACAATGTTACTACCTATCCTGCTCATCGTTGCATTCTTTATTTTTTTATTGATCGGCTATGCTTTTGGGTTGCCACTCGCAGAATGGCAAATTGCCCTCCGCTACACACTGGCGCTCATGTTTATCTTAGCTGCGAGTGCACATTGGGGCAAAAATCGAGCAGATTTTATCCGCATGGTCCCACCTTCCATTCCTGCTCCTGCATTTTGGGTGAATATTACAGGAGTATTGGAGTTATTGGGAGGGATTGGACTTCTCATTCCTTTCACTTCGAAAGCGGCAGCCATCGGACTGATTTTGCTCATGATATTGATGTTCCCAGCCAATGTTTATGCCGCACGTAAAAAACTTCCCATTGGGAAGAAAACAAATCCACCATTAATCCCACGCCTTCTCCTGCAATTGATTTTTATTGTGGCTGTAGCGCTTACGCAATGGGATAAATGGTAATCACGATTGCCTCACACACTTATCTAAAGTAAGGGAAAACAGCTGACGAGCTTGATCGTTGGCTGTTTTTGCATGGAATGCGTTTTATCTGTTGATTTGCATTAAACCTCATGAGGAGCCACTGACCTATTGGCTATTAGGGTCAGAAATAGCAGGTTACGTGGGAGTGGACGACGGCGGCTGATGATCAATAAACTGCTTGCGCTCGCTTTTACCATAGGCGAACCGTTACAATAGAGAATGAGGTGAAAAAGATGGAACGATTACAAAAAGTGATGGCGCATGCAGGTGTTGCCTCGCGGCGCAAATGCGAGCGCCTGATTGAAGAAGGGAAAGTAAAGGTGAACGGGCAGGTGGTCACCGAGCTAGGTTCACAAGTAGATCCCCAATCAGACGTGATTGAGGTAGAGGGAAGTCCAATTCAACAAGAAACGAAAAGGGTCTTTCTCTTTTACAAGCCGACAGGCGTAATGACTACCATGTCGGATCCAGAAGGAAGAAAAACAGTAGCTGACTATCTTCGCTTTATCCCCGAGCGGGTCTATCCGGTAGGGCGACTCGATTATGATACGGAAGGATTGCTTCTTTTGACGAATGATGGTCAATTGGCCAATCGTCTGATGCATCCACGCTATGAAATTGGAAAAACCTACTTAACGACAGTGAAAGGCAAGGTAACAGACGCTGCTGTGAAGCGTTTGCAAGCAGGAGTACGTTTGGAAGACGGTTGGACACAGCCTGCTCAAGTGGAGCGGATTAAGACGACTGGACGGCAGACGGTGTTGGAGCTGGTGATTCACGAAGGGAAAAACCGTCAGGTCCGGCGTATGTGTGAAGCGGTGGGCCATCCAGTCCAGCAATTGGTGCGAACGCAAGTGGCCTTTTTGCGCCTAAAAGGACTGGGACGCGGTCAGGTTCGTGAATTGAGTCCAGGGGAAGTGCAGAAGTTGTATAAGCTACTCCGATAGGAGGATCTTTCAAATAATCTTCATAATGAACGAGCAAACGAGCGAAATAGGAAAGATATAATGAGGGGTAGATTAGACGAATATAGGTAGGCGGCAAGGGGTGAATGAAGCACAAATGATAAATGAGATAAAATGCGAATGTGGCCATCCCAACCCCGTAGGTACGGTCTTATGTGAGTATTGTGGGAAACCGTTGGATGAGAAAGCGGCGGGCGATGGTCCGATCGATATGCGTTATGAAGGAAAAGCAAGGCGCTCACAGACGTTCAAAAATAGCGTCGTCGATCGCATTTGGAACTTTTTTTCGTCCGTAAAAGTAGCCATTTGGTTGATTGTGATCATTTTGATCGTCTCCGCTCTAGGGACGATTTTTCCACAGAAACGATATATTCCTTCCAACCGTCCAGAACTATACTATGAACAAACATACGGGTTCTGGGGGAAGATGTACTATGAGACGGGGCTGTATGATGTGTACGCCTCCATCCCTTTTATGCTTCTACTCGCGCTATTATCTGCTTCGCTGATCATCTGTAGCTTGGATCGCGTGGTACCGCTTTATCAAGCGCTGAAAAACCAACGGGTACAAAAAAGCCCGCTCTTTTTAACGAGACAGCGTTACCATGCGGAGGAAGAGTTAACAGAAGAAGAGGCAGAGGCGCGCATGGAAGAGATGAAAACGGCTCTAGAGAAGAAGCGTTACAAAGTAAGAAAAGAAGAAGGAGCGATGTTGGCAGAGAAGGGACGCATCAGTCGTTGGGGTCCCTATATCTTGCACGTCGGATTGATTCTTTTCTTTTTTGGAACCTTTCTGCGCTTGATTCCAGGCTGGTCGATGGATGAGTTTGTGTGGATTCGTAACGGTGAAACAAAGCAATTGCCCGCACCTTATTCAGACTATCAGGTAAAGAATGTGAAAGCAGAGAGTGTACCCTATAAACAGGGTGAGCTCGCTCCTGGTGTGGACAAGAGCCAGTCAGTTATGGCAGTCAAAGAGTATCGCACGGAGCTTATCTTGTATAAGGATGACGGTGCAGGCAAGCTAACTCCTGTAAAAGAAGGGGTTACAGAGGTGAACGATCCCTTTAAATATGAAGGATTGCTCCTCTATCAGTCGGCTTTGGAACCACGAATGAATGAACTGGAATTGGTATTGGTTGATCAAGAAGAAGAAAAAGATCTAGGAACGTTTACTGTCAACCTTTATGAGAATGATCCGGATCAAGTCTTCTCGTTAGCGGATGGTAGCGAAGTGCGAATGCTGGACTACTTCCCTGACTTTTTCGTGGAGGAAGGTGTGCCGACAACGCGCTCCAATATTCCTAACAATCCTGCCATGGTATTTAGTGTCACCTCTCCGGAAAAGCCAGAAGGGGAGAAGATGTGGGTGATTCCGGGGACGGATTGGGGAAAAGAGATGCCGGAGAACCGCTATAACATCAATTTTAGTCAATTTGGCTTTACCAATGAAACGGGTTTAATGGTACGGACGGAAAAGAGTCTGCCGGTAATCTTTTTGGGAGCAGCGATCGGAATGCTCGGTTTGATCGTCGGTTTCTATTGGCAGCACCGTCGTGTCTGGTTCCGCTTTGAAGAGGGAACGATGTATGTAGGTACGCATACCAATAAAAACTGGTTTGGATTGAAAAAAGAGGTAGAGCGAGCAGCAGAAGGGGTCACATGGTCGCTAACCTTAACGGAAAAACGGTAGGTGTAGGAGGATCGGGGTATGATTGAGATAATGGATTGGCTATTGTTAGGTACCTTCTTCTTGTACCTATTGGCATCGGTTATTTTTATCGGTGCCATTGTGGGAAAGAAGGTGCAGTCAGGCGAAGAAGAACATGTGCGTCGCTGGGGAAGAGCGGGGATGGTAGTCACCATCATCGGCTTATTGGCACAATTGGCGTTTACGGTGACACGCATTTTTATTAGCGGTCATTTCCCTACGAGTAACATGTTTGAGTTTATGGCATTTTTAAGTTTTGGGATCGTCATCTTTTTTGTGGTGATTTTTTATCTTTATCGTATGGTGGCTATTGGTGCTTTTGCGATGCCACTGGCGGTGATTTTGTTAGCCTATGCATCCGTCTTTCCACGCGAGGTAGAGCCACTGATCCCGGCTCTTCAAAGCTACTGGCTCTATATTCACGTGACGGTCGTCGCTTTGAGTCAAGGAGCATTTGCCATTGGTTTCGTTGTGGGATTGATCTACTTAATACGTATTGTGGGAGAAAAACCGAATCGCAAGAGCGCGTTCTTTCTAGAGTCGTCACTGGTAATGGTGATGCTGGTGATTGGCTTTATTATTACGTCGTTTGCGTTTTCGTTTGCGGGCTATGAAGCCAATATTAAATACACCTTTAATGGACAACAGGTGGCACAGGAGTATCATATGCCCGTGATTGTAGCGCCATACAATGGGGAAGTAGAATCAATCGATCCTTTCCTCGGTC
The DNA here is from genome assembly GCF_059818345.1 of Mechercharimyces mesophilus. NCBI lineage: Bacteria > Bacillati > Bacillota > Bacilli > Caryophanales > Thermoactinomycetaceae > Mechercharimyces > Mechercharimyces mesophilus. The sequence continues at coordinate 946,987 of NZ_JCBAPH010000001.1, forward strand.
AAGAAGAGCCTTTGTTTGAAGCCCCCTCTTGGATGAAAGGAGAAGGCGCAGCGAAACAATTAAACTCGGTCATCTGGTCGTTCATCACGGGCCTGATTTTATATGGATTGGTACGCCTTATCACGCGTAAACCACTTTATCAGCTCTTCTATCCACCACTTAAAGGTCTTAACCCAGAATTGGTGGAAGAAATCAGTTACCGTGCCAATGTAATTGGTTATCCACTCTTTACCTTAGGCGGTCTTGTATTTGCCATGATCTGGGCACATGAAGCTTGGGGTCGCTTTTGGGGATGGGACCCGAAAGAAAACTGGGCGCTCATTACTTGGCTCTTCTATAGTGCGTATTTGCACTTGCGTTTGTCGCGTGATTGGCAAGGGGAAAAATCGGCGTGGCTTGCGGTCATTGGTTTTATTATCATTATGATCAACTTGATTGCGATTAACTTAGTGGTTTCAGGTTTACATTCTTATGCCTAAAGTAGAGATCACCCTATCTTTGGAGGTGTTTGTCGTTGGAACAACAACATGCTCATATTTTAGTCGTTGATGATGAGGATCGTATTCGTCGCCTCTTACGCATGTATTTGGAACGTGAAGGTTATGAGATTGAAGAAGCGGAAGATGGAGAGTCTGCCTTGGAGAAAGCGATTGAGGTGGATTATGATCTCATTTTATTGGATCTGATGCTTCCGGGTATGGATGGATTGGAAGTGTGTCGCCGTTTACGCGAAGAAAAAGCAACACCGGTTATTATGTTGACGGCACGGGGAGAAGAAATGAACCGCGTGGAAGGGTTTGAAGCGGGAACAGACGACTATGTGGTGAAACCCTTTAGTCCGCGTGAGATCGTTCACCGCATCAAGGCTGTGTTACGCCGTTCGTCAGCAACCGCATTTTTATCGCCAGAGCCAGAAACACATAATGTGATCGTTTTCCCTGAACTGGTTATCGATCATGATGCTCATGAAGTAAGGGCAGGAGAGCAATCGGTCTCTCTTACTCCCAAGGAATACGAACTGCTTCATTATCTGGCACGGTCACCTGATAAGGTTTTTTCTCGGGAAGATTTATTGCGGGATGTATGGCAATATGAATTTTTCGGAGACTTACGCACGGTGGATACGCATATCAAACGCTTGCGCGAAAAGTTGAGCCGCGCTTCTGAGGGAGCAGCGGAAATGATCAAAACCGTGTGGGGCGTTGGGTATAAACTTGAGGTGCCTAAAGAGTGATCTGGCGCAGTGTTGTTGGAAAGCTATGGTTAACGATTATTGGGCTGGTTGCCTTGATTCTGGTTGTTCTTGGTGTTTTCATTAGTGAACAGATCGTAGAGACCTATGGGTCACGCCAGGAGGAAAACCTACTTCAACTAGCCCACCATATTCAGCAAACGTTAGAGGGTTTATCGTGGTTGGACATCGATGGTGGCGATCAATCCGATTTTGATGAAGAGCAATATATTCAAGACGTCTTCTCTGTGACAACCCAGTTTGATTCGCATGTGATTCTCTTTGGGTCACAGGAACAAGCAAAACCGATAGCCACATCGGATAATGTTCCTTCCTATTCTTGGTCCAACTTTGCCGATCAAATTGAGTTGGATCGGGTATATGATGGCGAAGAGGTCACCTTACAAGGAGACTTTGGTGATGAACAGGAAGAAGGAGCGAGCATGGTTCCTTTAAGCCAATTCTCCTTGTTTACGCAGGAGAGTCGCCTGGTGGCCGTTCCGATCCGTACTGGAGATAGCGTTGAGGGAGCGGTAGTGATTTACCAGCCCATAGATGAGCCACATGTGCATCAGCTCATTTTCTACTCTGCACTCATCGGTATCCTTTTGACCACCTTCTTTGCTTTCTTTTTATCTTCACGAATTACCAAGCCGTTGATTCTGATGAAGAAAGCAGCGGAGGAGATGGCCCAGAGTCATTTTGCACGCCGTATTCCGGTACGTATATACGAGCGAGATGAGATAGGTGATTTGGCGATTACTTTTAACCGTATGGCGGGCAGGCTTCATGAGTCGGTAACCGCACTTTCGCAGGAGAAGGAGCAACTGGCTAGTATCTTGCGCAGCATGGTGGATGGAGTCATCACCATGGACGCCAATGGACGTGTAGTTGTGACCAACCCTCCGGCTGAGCGATTGCTCACACAATGGCGTGATCAAGAGACAAATGATGCTCCGGTTCAATTATGGGAAGAAGACCTTCCCGCTCCGTTGAAGGAAATCTTTCAAACGGTTGTGCAGGATGAAGAAGACCATAGTGGAGAGATCACAGTGAGGGGACGTACCTGGTCAGTCGTGATGGCTCCGCTTTACGCTAAGGAACAAGTGCGAGGTGGGGTAGCGGTCCTTAGGGACGTAACGGAAGCGAAGCGTCTGGACAAATTACGAAAAGATTTTGTAGCCAACGTTTCTCACGAATTGCGTACACCACTGGCTATGCTCCAAGGATATAGCGAAGCGTTGCTGGACGAAGTAGCACAATCTCCTGAAGAGCGACAAGAGCTGACGAAAGTGATCCATGATGAGTCTTTGCGAATGGGTCGGTTGGTACGTGAATTGTTGGATCTGGCACGCATGGAGTCCGGTCATATTCGCCTGCACCGCGAGCAGGTGGATGTGCAGGAGTGGTTGAAACGCGTGCAACGCAAGTTTCATGGCTTGGCCGCGGAACAAAAGATCCAGCTACACGTTAATGTTGATGCCTTGTCTCCACTTACCGCATGCTATTGGGATGTGGATAAGATGGAGCAGGTGCTCACGAACCTAATTGATAATGCGATTCGTCATACACCAGAAGGTGGATCAGTTGAAGTAGGAGCGGAAATGCTTCAGGAAGCGTCTCACGAGATCATCCAATTGACCGTGCGAGATACGGGAAGTGGCATTCCAGAAGAAGATTTGCCATTTATCTTTGAACGCTTCTACAAAGCAGACAAAGCACGTAAAAGAGGGCAAGGGGGAACTGGGCTTGGACTGGCGATTGTCAAGCACATTGTAGAGGCGCATGGTGGCAATGTGATGGCGGATAGTCAGATGAACGAAGGGACTACCTTCACTATGCAACTTCCTTGCACAAAGTGTGAGGATGGGGTGGAGGAGTATTAGAGGCCTGTCCATATACGAAATACGGAAGCGAAGCGAAAGAAAGTAAGAGGGAGAGGTCATCTCCCTCTTACTGCTTTTTAGCCAACAAAAAGGTATAGCCGAGTAGAACAAGCGAGAGAACATATCCCGTTGCCGTGACGATGATAGGGTCTTGCTGTTGTTTAACAGCAATTCCGACGAATGCCCAGACAAAGACCAACACGAAAGCGATATCGAGGTAGCGCCTACTGACGATGACGGCAAGAAGCGCAGCGACGACCAACATGATGACAGTCCACATTTCATCGGAAAGACCCCAGCCACTCCAGTCAATCGAATATAGATAGACGCTAATGTTGACTATGGTAGCGACACAGATCCACGCCAAGTAGACACTGAAGGGGAGGCGTACGAACAGCTTTTGTCCGATCGTATCTGCAGCGGCACTGGAATTTGCATGTACTTTATGATAAAGAACAATGAGTGAGAGCAGAAGAAGAATCATGACAACGACCGACCAACCAACCTGCTCGTAATGCCATAAGAAGATCCAAGAGATATTAAGTACACAACTAAGGATAAACCACCCGTCAATCCGCTGGATGATTGAGGATTCTTCTTTTGCTAAGAAAAAAAGGTAAAGCACAAAACCAGCCAATAAGAGATAGATTAAGCCCCAGATGGAAAAAACATAGGGCGCCGGAGTAATGAGTACCGGGTACTGATCGGACAGCTCTCCGGTCGTTTTGCCGTTGATCGGGAGCCAGTTGGCTAGGAAATTAACCACTGCCATGGCCAGAAAGGCAAGGATGTTCCCTATCTTTAGAAGCATTGTATTCTCACTCTTCATGGTATTCCTCCTGTAGAATGAATGATAAAAGGTTCCAAAGCGATCACACTAGCTGTGTGAATATTGGATAGTGAGATGAATGTATGGTTGATCATTATGCATTTGGCCTGCCGTTTATTGCTCACATTGTTTATCTTGGGATTTTTGTAATAAAACAGAGGGGTGTGAGAGCCCCTCTGTTTAACGGATACCTTTTTGCGAAGGAATGTTGAGCTACTTTGCTATCTCTAAGCGAAATAGGGACTCATACATTTAAGAAAATGCTGGTGTGTCGAGCTCTCTGATTTGCCTTCTCTTCGCTATTTTCCAATCTACCATGGGAAGATATCGATTAAGTAGAAGTCTTCTAGAATGAGCTCGCCTGTTTTTGCTGATTGCGTGGATAGTTCTAGAATGATCGCGCCATTAATAGGGAGATCCGCTTGTTCAAAAGTAAGGACTTCAGTAAATTCTCCCCATAAGGGACCGCCTGCAGATGCGGTGCCATATCCGCTGAGAAGGTAATTATGTCCGTCACTGACAGCATAGTGATAAACGCCTTCAAAGGTGCGAGCTTCACCGGTTACCGTATATTGATATTGTGGCTCCTCGATGGTAATGCCACGAAAAGCGGTATTTTCTGCACTGCTTGACCCTGGTTGTAGCGGAACGGACAAAATATTAACTTTGGACCCGTCTTTGGCGGAGTACTCAAATAGCTCCAGCGTGAGCGAGTGATCGCTCGGAAAATCGGATTTAGATAGCTGGATGTTAAACGCAATTACTCCCCAGAGTGGACCGCCTGCAGATGCGGTACCATAACCTTCAAGTAGCGTTTCCTCTCCATCTTTTACGGCATACGAGTAGGAACCTTCAAAGGTGCGCGCCTCTCCATGAATCGAGTAAAGCACTTCGGCTTCGGAAATCACCACATTACGAAATGAAGACGTTTCTTCCATCTTTGCTTCCGCCATCGGAGTAAAAACCACACATACCATCAATAAACTGACCAAAGAGAGCACCCACTTCTTCATTGGTCTCCTCCTTTCATTTTCATAGATACTATAACACAATCCACTCTTTTTTGAATCTTCTTTTAATATTTATTTACAATTTTTTTGCGCTTTCGGGTTATTGCTGTTCTGGTGGAACCTGAGGTCGCATGATCACTTGATTATAGATGATTTCTTCCTCTGCAGAGATAATGGACCATACGGTGTTCGCCACCTGCTCGGGTTTGAGGGCATACGATTTGTTTGATGGTGAGAAGTGAGTCTGAATGGAGCCGGGGCAGAGTGTGGTCACTTTTACTTGATGCTGTTTTAGCTCCTGTGTCAAGACATCAGAAAGTGCTCCCACTCCAAACTTAGAGGCACAGTATCCGCCACCTTTGGGAAAGGTAACTGTTCCCGCGACACTAGAGATATTGACGATATGTCCTTTGTGTTCGATGAGAGAAGGGATGGTGTATTTACAGGTGAGAAAGGTTCCTTTTAGGTTAACATCGATCATTTGATCCCACTTTTCCTCAGATAATTCATGAACAGGTGCAAAATGACCAATGCCCGCATTGTTAATCAGGAAATCCACTCTTCCGTGAAGTTGTAGGGTTTTCTGGACTACGCTCTCTACTTGTTCAGAGGAAGTGACATCACAGGGAATAGCGGTGATGTGTTGCGGGTGCGTCTCACTTAACTGCTTCAGTTCCTCTTCATTCCGAGCGGCCGCAATCACTTGGAGTCCTTCACGTGCAAACTTTTCTGCAATGGCCTTTCCTAAGCCACGGCTGGCTCCAGTCACGATAGCTACATTTTGATTCTCTTTCATTTGATTGGATTCCTCCTATATTCTAGGTGTTGAGAATGCACCTTTTTCTTTGTGGCGGACAGCGTTATATTTCCACTGAATGCGCGAGCCCAAACCTTTTTCAAGAAGGTTGAAAGGTTACAGGCAGAGTCAGAATGTGGAGTGAGCAAGGAGCAGAGGGAATGCGGTCAATATTCATAGAGAATACTAGAGGATTAGAAAGGATTTTTTAGCATACCATGCAAGCAGAAGGGGAGTGAGATAATAGTAGTTGACAGAGATTAGCATGCGGATTACAATAAATATAATACAAAATAATATTGTGCACAATTAAATTGTGAGAGAGGATGGTCTTATGCTTACTAAATTTGAAAGCATAGAAAAGAATGAACATCAGAATATCGAAGAAATGACCATGATCTTACGTGAAGAGTTAGAGAAGAGTTACCCTGTAGGTGAAACAAAAAGGGATGCACACCCAAAACATGTGGGTCTTTTACAGGCGAAGTTTGTAGTAGAACCAGATTTACCATCAGAATTAGCAAAAGGAATATTTCAAGAACCTGGCTCGTACGATGCTTGGATTCGTCTATCTCATGCGAGCGGGAAAGTTCAATCGGACAAAAAGAAGGATTTTCGTGGTTTTGCTATCAAACTAATGGATGTTGAAGGGGAGAAAATACTAGAGGATGAGGAGGAGAAAACACAGGATTTTGTCCTGATGTCTTTTCCGATTATGCCACTCGGAACGGTAAAGCTATTTCGGGACGCTGTCTATTACACTCTTAAACGCTCTCCGTTGTTGTTTCTTGCCCGCATGTTACTTAGTGGAAATGCGTCAAAACTGGCAGATCGAAGAAGAGGACAAACCAATCCTTCGTCTCCACTGGATATTCGTTATTGGAGCACGACTCCTTATTTGTTCGGAGAGAATCAGGTGGTGAAATATTCGGTCGTTCCGACGTCTTCTTATCGGAGTAGACTCCCAGATGTGTTGACAGATCACTATTTGCGTGAAAATACACAATCACATTTAGTGGAGCACGAAGCAACTTTTGATTTTATGGTGCAACTACGTACAGATCCCAAAAAGATGCCGATAGAAGATGCAGGAGTAGAATGGCGTGAGGAAGATTCACCATTTGTTAAAGTGGCAACCATACACATTCCTCCTCAGGACTTTTGGACAGAGGAGCGGAATCAATTGGCAGAGGCGCTCTCTTTCTCTCCGGGTCATACCAGAAAGGAACACCAGCCGATTGGAGGAATCAATCGTGCGAGAATGGCCATTTATAAAACAATGTCTCACTTCCGTCATCAACGAGATCACCGTCCTATGCTAGAGCCAAGGGCAGATGAGAAGTGATGATCGATGCTCCATGATGCTATGTTCGTGAAAGAGTATGCGGTCTAATGGAAATTGGTTTCGGTGTCAGGGTTGTCCAAACAGAAGGGAAAGGCATAGAGAGGCTCGCTAGCCTCTCTATGCCTTTTTAAATAAAGGAATGATTTTCTGTTTCGTCTTGTCATAGATTAATTGGGCATCAAATACCTTGCCACTTTTACTTTTAAAGCCTTTTAATACTTGAGTGGCCTCACCACCTGTTATCTTTTTTACCGAGCGGGCAGAAACCGGCTTTCCGCACCATTTCTTAGGAAGGGTAAAGGAACAAGAACGGGTTGTGCAACCATATTGTTTTTCCAGATCAACGATAGAACCTTCTTGGCAAAGCGGACAAGGAGCGATGGATTTGGCTTCTTCCTTGATAGTGGAGGAACCCTTTTTCTTCTCCGTTTTTTGGTTTTTTGCCGTTGCGGCGACAGTCGGTGCAAGTGGAGGAAAACGCCAAGAACGGGCCTGTTTTTGTGCATGATGAAGCAAGTCTTGACATACTTTCTTTGACTGAGCAATAAAGGGTTCTGCTGCTTTCTCCCCTTTGCCGATTTTCATCAGGTAGGCTTCCCAGGAAGCCGTCATGATGGGAGAGGTAATCAGGTGATCACCAATGGCCTCGATGAGGACACGTCCTTTGGAAGTGACGTAGATCTCATTTTTGTGGGTCTCAATATAGTTGCGCTGTTGCAGCGTATCGATAATGGAGGCGCGAGTAGCTGGTGTGCCGATACTCATTTCTTTCTTCTTGAACTGTTTCTTTTCTTTGTCTTCCAAGTAATCATAGGCATTTTTCATCACATTGATCAGCTGTCCCGCGGTAATGCGTGGTTTTGCTTGTGTCATCTTTTCTTTGACTTCAGCCGATTGAACCTGCCCCTGCTCTCCCTCTTCCAATGGAGGTAGAGAAGTTGTTTCTTGCTCTTCTTTGTTCTTTTTTTCGTCTTTCTTACTCTTTTTTCCTTTGGCTTTTCCGTCCTCTTCGTCCTCTTTCGTTTCTCCTCCGTAGACGACTTTCCAGCCGAGATCCACTAAGACCTTTCCTTTGCTACGAAAAAGAAGGCGATTGTGAACAGCTGTAATCACTTCCGTGGTGTCATAAAGGGCATCAGGATAGAGCGCGGACACCAATCGTTGTGCGATTAACTCATAGATCTTTCGCTCATCTGCACCCAATTTCGTGAGTGTCGGTACTTTTTCTGTTGGTATGATCGCATAATGATCTTCGATCTTTTGTGGATAGCAGTAGCGCTTGTCTTTGTAAAGGTCTGCTGGTGCTTTAGGTGTTGGTAAAAAAGGAGATAATATTCCTTTCTGTTGAAATTGTTTTAGGATAGGAGGAAAGTCATTGATTTCCTCACTAGATACATACGGGCTGTTGGTTCGTGGATAACTGATGTACGATTTTTCATATAAGGATTGTGCGATTTTCAGCGTCTTAGAAGGAGCAAATTTGTAGCGCCGATTGGCCGTTGTTTGCAGGCTGTTTAAGTCAAATAACTTGGGCGGGCGCACGACTTGCCGTTCTTTCTTTACTTCTTTTACTTGTGCGTCTTTATCGAGACAATACGCTTTTACTTTCTCTGCATCTTCGCGCTTATCGAGGCGATCGCTTTTTTCATTAAAGGCTTTTCCCGTATAAATTTTGCCGTTGATATCGAAGGTGGCAAACACTTCGTAAAAAGGGGTGGGAACATGACGTTCGATCGCGATCTCTCGGTCATATAGAAGACGAAGGAGTGCGGTTTGAACTCGTCCGACGGAGAAGACTTCTTTTCCTACGCCCTTTTGTTGGAGGAGAAGGGTATAGGTGCGACTGCCATTCATTCCAATCATCCAGTCAGAGATAGCACGAGCTTGAGCCTCCTCAAATAGGGGATAGGTTTCGCGCCCATCCTTTACATTCATAAACGCTTTTTTTATCGCTGATTCCGTTAGAGAGGAGGTCCACAAACGTTTGATTGGCTTGCGATTTTGTGCGAGAAGCAGAGGAAGGCGGGCAATCGCTTCACCTTCACGCGCCGGGTCGGTGGCGATAATGACCGTATCAATCTTGGCGTCTTGCACGTACTTTTTTATGAGTTGAAAACTATTGGCTTTGTTCTTTTCTACTTTATACTCAAGGCGCTCCGGTAGAATCGGCAATTGTTTGAGGCTCCATCGTTTAAGGGACGGATCAATTTCATGAGGTTCCTTTAAACGAACAATGTGTCCATAACAAGTGACGAAGACAGCTCCCTGTGGAAAGGCAGGACACGGTTTAATTTGGATGGATTCTCTCGACTTTGATTGTATGGGGAAGCAAGCGGCTAGCTTTCGCATCTGGTCTGGTTTTTCTGCAATGACGAGTTTCATGATGGGGTCCTCCTTTCGAAAGGTTAGGTTGTAATACTAGTCTACAATATTCGAGTAGAGAATGGGGAGAGAAAAGAAATGATGTCTGTAGGACTTTCGGGATGGTTTCTGGATCGGCTACACCATTTTCGATAAGATTTTCGTAATAGCCACTCTCAGTATTTGTTGCGAAAGTAAATACCCATTTGACAAATCGGCTTACACGCTTTACAGTAAAAAGAACTAAGATAATCGAATACGATCCAATCTTCTTATCCCGAGAGGTGGAGGGACTGGCCCTTTGAAACCTCGGCAACTACTCTGTAAGGAGTGCTGTGCCAACTCCAGCAAGCGAAACTATTCGCTTGAAAGATAAGAAGAGGAAGCTTATATGTTTATAAACAAGTAAGACGACCTCTTCTTATTCTTTAGAAGGGGTCGTTTCTTTTTGATAGTAACTTGTTGACAAAGGATGGGTCATTTATATGAATCAAACAAAAGGAAGTGCAATTGCTCTCTTACCACTAGCTGTCTTCTTGGTACTATTTGTAGGTTCAGGAATCCTAACAGGAGACTTTTATCAATTACCGGCACTCGTGGCTATTCTACTAGCGGTAGCCACCGCGCTAGTGCTGAATCGGAAGGAAACGTTAACAAATAAGGTCGAGCGGTTGGCGAGAGGAGCAGGCCAAGCGGATATTATCGTAATGGTGTTTATCTTTCTCTTGGCTGGGGCGTTTAGTAGCACAGCAAATGGCATGGGGGCTGTCGATGCGACGGTTAATCTCGCTTTGGCTTGGATTCCGCAAAACCTGATTTTAATCGGTCTTTTTATTATTGGAGCTTTTATCTCGCTCGCAATGGGTACTTCTATGGGAACCATTGCTGCCCTGGCTCCAATCGGGGTGGGTGTTAGTGAACAAACGGATATCACACTGGCACTCGTGATGGCAACGGTCGTGGGAGGAGCCATGTTTGGTGATAATCTCTCCATCATCTCTGACACCACCATTGCGGCCGTGCGGACGCAAAAAACGAAGATGAGCGATAAATTTAAAACAAACTTTTGGATTGTTTTACCGGCTGCAGTCGTGACCATACTGATTTTATTCTTCTTAGGATCAGGAAGCACGTCGGAAGTGGCGGTTGGCGAATATCAGATCATGAAGGTGTTGCCCTATGTCGGTGTCCTAATCGCTGCGGTACTCGGTGTGAACGTGATTGCGGTATTAGCAGGAGGCATTCTACTTTCAGTAGGCATTGGGTGGATCGATGGGAGCTATACGCTTGGGAATGTTGCACAGACGGTTTCAGAAGGGATGGTGAGCATGTCCGAGTTGATCCTGCTTTCCATGCTTATTGGTGGCTTGGTAGAACTGATTCGAGCCAATGGTGGGATGCAGTACTTACTGGAGACGATTCATCGTCGTGTGCGCTCCAAGAAAGGAGCAGAGGCAGGAATTGCGGGTGTCGTCAGTCTTGCTAATGTCGCGACGGCTAATAATACGATTTCGATTCTATTTGCGGGTCCCGTATCAAAAGAGCTAGCTGACACCTATGCTGTGGATCATCGCAAATCAGCAAGTTTGTTGGATATCCTCTCTTGTGCAGTGCAAGGACTTCTTCCCTATGGTGCACAAATGCTATTAGTTGCTGAGACAGCAGGCGTGTCCCCGTTGTCAATCATTCCGTATGCATTTTATCCCGCATTGATTGGTCTATGTGGAATTGCCGCGATCGTTTTCGGCTTTCCTCGATTGGTGAAAAGGGAAGAAAAGAAGTCATCTTCCGCGGTGGTGGTAAATCAATAAAAAGGATTACACACCTCGGATGAAAGCAGACTGCGAGCGTCAGGTTCTCTCGCAATGTGGTGGATGGGCGGTGGCAACTCCTTGGTTGCATGATCGACAGCTCAAAGTCTCTCAAGGAGAAGTCGCTCGTCCCTCTTCCCATTACTCTTAAGGTGAAGTTTCATCCTTATCTTCAAGGGCAGTTATTTCATCTACATGGAGCTAACTCTAAGAAAAAATCGAGAAGAGCGTAACCATGACCGCAAACTTTTTGTAGATAAGATTCTCCTTGTTAAAGGGGAATATGAAAGAAGCCAACCGTACATTAGAAAACAGGTTAAATGGCTGGAGACTTAGAACAGTTACAGCATTCGCAGGAATAAATACATAAGCGGATGAAGGAAATCTGATAAGATGTCGCTAATGAATATAGAAGAGGAAGTGAATAACCTGCAAATTTCGAACTTGGTTTAGGTTATGATTGTGGGTGCTTTCTTGCAAGAGCTATTTTCTTTTACTAGACCAGGTGAGAAGTTTGTCCAATTATTCGAGGAGGAATGAAACCATGACTTCAGAAAGCCATGTTCTTACGCAAAAACAAATTGCAGAGTCATACTCTAATGGCGACTTTGAACTCTCTTTTCCATTTCTATCAGAAACGGTTGAATGGAATGTCGTTGGTGAAAGAACCTTAGTAGGTAAAGAAGCAGTAATAGAAGAATGCAAACAAATTTCGGATTATTTCAAAACGATAACCACCAATTTCACTACATTAAATGTGATTTCCGAAGAAAATCGCGTTGCAGTAAATGGAACAGCTGAATTTATTCGCAATGGTGAACGATTATCTTTTGTTTCAGCCTGTGATGTCTACATTTTTAATGACAAAGATGAACTGCAAAGAATTGATTCTTATTGTATCAAATAGGGCGCTTCGCTTCTCTTGTCAAAAATAATTGTTTATGGATTATAGGGGTGGAAGTGTGGCAAGACAATAAGTGAAGCAGAGTTTACAAGTAATCAAGCTGGTTAGGAAAAAACTCATCCACTAAAATGTAGCGGATGAGTTCTTTCGCTTTATTTCAAAAGGAATTTCTCTACTTTATGTACCGCTCTCTACACCTTTCTTAAATGAATCTGGGAGATGGAATGGTCACGGGCTTTCTTCATAATAATATCTCCTCGGCTTTTGGTCGGCTCGATATTCTCTTTCAAGTTGACATAATTTACCCGTCTCCACACATCCGTCGCAATGCCTTCGGCTTCTTCGTCAGAGAGAGAAGAAAACCGATGAAAATAGGATTTCTCGTCACTGAAGGAAGTGGCACGTAGCTTTTTGAAGCGTTCTATGTACCAAGCATGAAGGTCCTCTTCGGCAGCATCGACATAGATGGAAAGGTCGAAGAAATCGGATACAAATACACTGGGAAGTGTTCCATCGTTAGCCTGAGGAACTTGTAAGACATTGATTCCTTCTACGATCACGATGTCGGGTCGGTAAATGCGCTGTTTCTCCTCTTGGAGAACATCGTATACGAGGTGGGAATAGAGCGGGACGGACACCTCTTCACCTGAGCCCGATTTCAGCTGATCTAAGCAGGCAATCAACGAGGGTAGATCAAAGCTCTCGGGGAATCCTTTTCTCTCCATCAATCCCTTTTCTTCTAATACAGCGTTGGGATACAAAAATCCATCGGTTGTGATAATCTCTACTTGTGGGTGATTGGGCCAGCGGGAGAGAAGGGCTCGGATGATTCGTGCCGTGGTACTCTTTCCGACAGCCACACTTCCAGCAATTCCAATGATGTAAGGGACTTTGCGTGTACTGCGTGCGAAGAAATTGTCGGTGACGGCATGCAGTTGTTGTGACGCCGTTGTGTAGAGATTAATAAGGCGTGTTAATGGGAGATAGATATTTTCTACCTCCGTGATGGAAACGGATTCATTAATCCCACGTAGTTCATCCAGATCCGCCTCGGTTAATGTCATCGGTGTATGAAAACGTAAATTTGCCCAATCCTCTTTTGAAAAAGTTAAGTATGGTGAAAATGATTGCTTCATCTTTCCTCCCTAAAGACGCGTGTGACATGTTATCTGAATAAGTCTTTTCTTGTATTGTCCGAAAGTTTTGTTATAGAAGATGGATCATCTCATCGTAGTATGAATGATGATAGGAAATGTATGCAAGAGGATCCAACTTGCCCAAGTACGTATTTCTACTCCCACTTATCATAAACTTCTATTCTTGATGCGTCTACCTGGATTGTTAAAACGGCAACAGCAATGAGAAAATGAATACAGAGATGGGTCACAGGATCTAGTAGAATCGGTGTTCCTAAAGATAATCGATCCCCAATAGGGTTCCTCCATCATAAGATGAAACATCGAGCTTTTCACACCCAGATTGTGGCCCCAAATGTGCTCGTGAGCAAACTGAATTCGTCTTAACATAATAGGCGGCTTTAGGCTTGTCTACAAGGAAAAAGGTGGAGAGATTCTCTCCACCTTTTTTCAGGACGATTGCAACGCAAAGGCTTCTGCGACCAACTGATAGGATCGGAGCTTCGCCTCAAATTCATGCGTGATCGTTACCAGCATGAATTCGTCGGTAGCGTATTCTTCCTTCAATTGTAGCAGACGCTCTTTTACCTGTTCTTTCGTGCCAACAATCATGCGGTTTCGATTACGTTCTAAGATGAAGCGGTCCATTGTAGAGTAGGGGTAGTTCTGCGCATCTTCAATGGAAGGGATTCCTTGCTCTCCGCCCATGCGCATTCCTTTCTCTAATAGAAGAAGAGCCAAGTCCAATGAACTTGCTTGTCTCTCGGCTTCTTCTGCCGTTTCTGCACAGATGACAAAAATCGCTAGCAAGGTTTGCGGGGAGGAGTTGACGACTGTAGGACGGAAATGTTTCACATAATCTTTTACGACTTTCGCTCCACCGGCTCCATTAATAAATTGTGCAAAGGCGTAACCGATGCCTCGTTCGGCTGCGAGTCTGGCGCTTCCTCCGCTGGACCCCAAAAGCCACATTTCGGGGGAGCTCTCTAACACGGGAGTAGCCATTAAGCCAGGAAAGCGATGTTTTTCATCGGCTTGGTCAGATAAGTAAGTGATAAGGTCATCTAACTGTTCGGGGTAGCGGTCTCGATCATGCTTCCGCCCTTCTTGCAAAGCGCGCGTTGCCAGGGGCATACCACCAGGAGCGCGTCCGACTCCGAGGTCAATGCGATGAGGATAAAGTCCTTCTAGTACCTTGAAATTTTCTGCTACTTTATATGCGCTATAGTGAGGGAGCATCACACCACCTGATCCAACGCGCAGTTGTTTTGTTGTGGCTGCGAGATGGCTAATCAGTACTTCTGGACTGGAGCCGGCCAGGCTAGGCGAATAGTGGTGCTCGGATACCCAGAAGCGGTGGTACCCCAGGCGGTCTGCTTCTTGTGCTAATCGGCGGGTATCGGTAAGTGCTTCCGCGGCTGTTTTTCCTGCGGGGATAGGTGTTTGGTCTAGTATGCTAAGTTTTATCATGATTTCACCTCAAAGGATAAGTTGAAAGACGTCCCTTTATTTTTCCCATTCGGTAGTAAGACAAAACCAAAGGGATCGATTCCTTCCGTAAGCGATGGAAAGCTTGGAACGATCGGATATACTTAGTAATTGAGGATTAGACAAACCATCGTACTGAGAGGAAAATCATGGTGATAAACGAACAAACATTCCACAGTAGAGACCTAACCTATACGATTCGATGTGCCACTCATGAAGATGCAGAAGCAATGTCTAATTTACGGGTGCAGATTGATGGTGAAACAGAAAATATGGACAGAGAGAAAGGAGAAGCATTCATTGATCGAGAGGGGTTTGAAGAGGTTATAAAAGAAGATCGGGCTAATCCCAAAAACTTATTTTTAGTTGCGACTGTTCAGGAGCAGATCGTAGGGTACGCGAGATGTGCAGGCCATTCGTTAATGCGATTTTCACATAAAGCGGAATTTGGTGTGGGTGTACTACAGGAGTTTTGGGGATATGGCATCGGAAAAAACCGACTAAAAGAGTCCATTGTGTGGGCTGATGCCAATGGATTAAAGAAGATGTCACTATCTGTTGTAGAAACCAATGAGAAGGCTGTTAAGTTGTATGAAACGATGGGCTTTGAAGTTGAAGGTGTACTAAAAAACGATCGCATACTCTCGGATGGTAAGTATTACAACACGGTTGTTATGGGTAGATGTTGTGGATGATGCGTTAATCGCCTAATACCTTGAAAGAAAAGAGATAGCAAAGAAGAGTGCTTCCTTCTTTGCTAAGAGGTTGATGGACCGACGCCCTATATTCTTGATCAGACACTCTGGGATGTGGTTAAGAAAAAGGAGATGAAAAATCTTAATGAAAGGGAGCGTACCTGTCTAGTGTGTGATACACATCATGATCGAGACAAGTACAATTTCCGGAACATCTAGAATGACGGAAAGCCGATTCATTGCAATCGAGTAAACCGTCTAAGATTGGAATACATCTGTCACTATACATAATCTCCTCTATTTATGTGTGGGGAAGAGTGTCAAAGTTCCACTTCTACCACTTCGTCTATCTCCTCTAGCTGTCGAAGATTCTCTATGCCTTCGCTCGTCACCGGTCGATCCATTGTTAACATCATAATGGCAGGACCTCCACGATCTCTGCGCCCTACTTGCATCGTTGCAATGTTTATCTCCAACTCTCCTAAGAGTGAACCAACTCGCCCGATTGCACCAGGTCGATCATGATGATGGATAAAGAGCAGGTGACCAGAGGGAGCGACATCGATCGCATATTGGTCCACTTTGGTAAAACGTGCTCCCAATCCATTTAATAAGGTTCCGGCGACAGTATGTTGTTGGTGATTGCTTCCTATTTCTACGGAAATCTGATTGGTAAATCCATGGCGTAGGGATGTTTTTTGTTCGGTGACCACAATCCCACGTTGTTCTGCGATAAGGGGGGCATTGACGTCGTTGATCGCGTCCAAGTGAGGAGAAAGCACCCCTTTAAGCACAATACGGGTGAGATAGGATGTGTCCCATTCTGTCAATTCTCCGGCAAAAGATAATGTGATCCGCGTGGGAGCACCGTGACAGATTTGCGTTGCGAATCGACCCAATTTCTCTGCTAACTCTTGATAGGGAAGGATCTTTTCCCGTAGATCGGCAGGGAGGGAAGGCAGATTAATGGCATTGCGAAAGGGTTGATCACGTAAAATATGAATCATTTCCTGGCACACATCGATGGCTACATTTTCTTGCGCTTCCGCAGTAGATGCCCCGAGATGAGGAGTTGCAATCACCTGTGGGTAGCGAAAGAGGGGATGCGCTTGTGGTGGTTCCGTCTCATAAACATCTAAGGCGATACCAGCCACACGTCCTGTTTGTATTGCTTCTTCCACTGCTTGTTCGTCGATAATGCCACCTCGTGCGCAATTAATGATCCGGACTCCGGTTTTCATTTGCGCTAGCGCATCACGGTTAATGAGATGATGAGTCGCTTTGGTAAGGGGAGTGTGAACACTAAGAAAGTCCGCTTGCGCAATCACTTCGTCAAAATCTGCTTTTCGTATGCCAAGTTTCTGTGCACGTTCCGCTGTGAGATAAGGATCAAAAGCGAGTACTTCCATCTGAAATGCTTTTGCGCGCTTGGCTAATTCGGAGCCAACCCGCCCGGCGCCAATAATACTGAGTACCTTTCCCTTTAATTCGGTTCCGGTAAATCGTTTGCGTTTCCATTCCCCTAAGATGGTGGAACCGTGTGCTTGAGGTATATTGCGTGCTAAGGAGATGAGAAGGGCGAAGGCATGCTCAGCGGTGGAGATTGTGTTGCCATCCGGCGCATTGATGACAATAATTCCACGCTGGGTGGCAGCATCGATGTGAATATTATCGATGCCAACTCCCGCACGTCCAATTGCTTTGAGACGAGTTGCTTTTTGCAATAGCTCAGCCGTTACCTGGGTTTGACTACGCACCAGTAAAGCATCCGCCGTGGAGATGGCATTTTCTAGTTCCTCTGGAGTGAGATCATATCTTTGGATGACGCGAATGTCCTTCTCCTTTTCAAATTGAGCCAAACCTTGTGGACTAAGTGGGTCTGTAACCAATACTTCATACATGGTTGATTGCCTCCTCGGCTGCTTGGATTGCGATACCGTGTAATTTATTCGGTGTTAGATGTGTAAGTGCCATCTCGACTGCTGCTAGTACGGGGAAGAGGTCCATCGGATCGCAATAACCCATGTGTCCAATGCGAAAAATCTCACCTTTTAGTTGCTTCTGTCCTCCTGCAACCAAGATACCGTGTTCTTTTAAATAGGCACGAATGGCTTCCGAATCGACCTCGTCTGTCCCCCTCACTGCGGTAACGGTGGGAGAGGAGAAAGCTTCCTCTGCTAGTAAGGGGAGGTGAAGCGATTCAATTCCACGACGCGTCATCTCCCTCATTTGTTCATGACGACGAACGACGTGTTCTAATCCTTCTTCTTCTAACATCGTTAAAGCGGCATCCAAGCCAAATAATAGTGAAACCGCGGGAGTATAGGGGGTACTCCCTTTCTCCATCTGTTCATAGTAGGTGACGAGGTTTAGAAAGAAGCGAGGGTTTTTCTGTTTCTTCATCTGTGTCTGAGCACGCTGGCTAGCCGCGAGAAAAGCAAGCCCTGGAGGTAACATCAACGCTTTCTGCGAACCCGTTACCAAAACGTCAACGCCCCATTCATCCATCTGACAGTGGAGTGCACCCAAGCAGCTGACTCCGTCTACGATGACAAGTGCTTCTGACTTTTGCCGGATAAGATGAGTGAGTTCACGGATGGGATTGAGCACACCAGTAGATGTCTCACAATAGGTGAGAAAAACAGCACGTACATGGGGATGTTGTTTCAAAAAGGGTTCCAGCACCTCGGGTGTACAAGCACTTCCCCAAGGAAGGTCGAGACGATGAGTAGGAATTTGATAGCTATTTAATATATTGGCAAAGCGATCGCCGAAGTTGCCTGTTACTACAACAGCAGCTTCCTCATCCGGACCTACGCAATTGATAGCCGCCGCTTCCAAAGCGGCTGTTCCACTCCCACTAAGGATTAATACCTCTTCATTCGTCCCAAAGAAAGGGCGTAAGCGCCTACTGGTTTGTTGAATGAGCTGACTACAGGCTTCACTGCGATGCCCAATCATAGGGCGATTCATGGCATGCTGAACCTGAGGGGGAATGGGGGTCGGTCCAGGGATGCGTAAATTCATTTTTTCTGGGATGAGCATGTTGTTGTCCTCCTTGTCGAGGTAAATCGAGCTGAAGAAATAAAAAAAGTCCCTCGTCCCTCACACGAAGATAAATACCTTCGTGTGAGGGACGAGAGACCTCGTGGTGCCACCCTCATTTGCTATAGACTTACGCCTACAACCTTAGTGGAGGATTGCTCCTCCTCTTTGTTAACGGAAAGACCGGACCTGCTTACTGGTAGATTTCAGCGGGTCGACTCCGGAGTGGACAGAAACCTTTGACCGCCGGTTTACAGCAACCACCGGCTCTCTGAGGGTTCAATAGGACTCTTACTCTCCATCAACGTCATAATGATCGATTCAATTTACATTTCGCACTATTAAGCGATTTGTGATTTTTATCACTTTAACATGGAAGAGTGAAGAAAGTCAATGGTGATTGGCATAAAAATTGCAACTCCGAAAGGAAGAGGGTGGGAAGAATAGAAGATGTGAAAATTGTATACATGTGGACCACGTGTGAGATGAGTTTCTATAAAGGAACATTCCAGACTATCAGGTGGGTATGAGGGATGCGAACGGAAATGATGTACTCATCCGGATAGCCCGAAAGGAGAGCATAAAAACCGAGATAACATGAACAGGGGAATTAGAAAATCCATTCACTGTCCCTGAGACGATACAAAAGAAGCTAGTACTTCAATATTTTATTTAGTCATTGATCTCATTCAAATAGTCGCCAAATCGAAGTTCAAAATCTCCGGGTTGACCTAACCCCATTTTTAGAGCGGTAGGGATTCTTTTTTGTGCTCCTTCCCAAGCGGCTGCGGAACGGAATATTTTTAGGGTTTCTAATAAGTCCCCAATATTAGGAAGACCATTGCGATTCATTAATCTCTTTGCCTCGCTTAATGCTTGTTTATCAAACGATGCCAAACGACGGGCAAAGCGATCAACAAATGAGTCCAATTCATTATCTGGAATCGCTCGATTAATCCAACCGTAGCGTTCCGCTAATTCCGCATTAAAATCTTCACCACCCAAGACAATTTCCAGAGCTCGAGCACGTCCCACTAATAAAGAAAGCCTCTCTATACCGCCACCTCCAGGTATTACCCCGGTGCCTACCTCCGGTTGACCAAGAATCGCTTTTTCTATACTTGCAAATCTCATGTCACAAACAAGGGAAAATTCACTCCCCACGCCACGAGCTCTGCCTCTGATTTTCGCGATACTAACTACAGAAGATTTTTCTAATCGAGTAGCGATATCGATAAACGCTGGTAACTCTGAGGCAATCGGTTTGTCCACTTTTTCTGCTGCGCGGGCAACATCAAAATGAGCGAGGAAATAATCCTCATTAGCACTTTCAAAAACAAGGACTTTCACCTCCGCATCATGCTCCACCTGATCCAGTAGGTCCAATAGATCAGTATAGGTATCGGCGTTCACCAGATTTAGAGGAGGGTTATTAAATACAACGCACCAGTACTGAGGGGTCTTTTTATTGATTTTAATATGGTTCAAATTTTATACCTCCAAAACGATGTTTTGATGAAATGATCGTTATTCAATTATGGTGTCTGTTGGTCAAAAGCTAATCTCACCAATACTGTTAAATTATATACACATCAGAGAAAGGAAGATTTGCGCAAAATACAACATTTATCACGGTCTCGAGATTCATATATCCTTAATTTTTTCGGATAGAGGAGAGGTTATTCTGTGATATGATAGGGTCAGAGAACGTTTGATAGAGGGGAGGAACGCGGGGATGAGTATCGCTGTGGATACCTCTTCTTTACTACGAGGATTAAATGAAAGCCAACAGCGAGCGGTTACCCATTCTTTTGGCCCGGTGGCTGTTTTTGCTGGTCCCGGAAGTGGGAAGACGACTGTACTTACTAGGCGGGTTGCCTATCTATTGGCAAATGGTTTTCAACCGGAGAAGATGATGGTGGTGACGTTTACCAAGGCGGCGGCTGATGAAATGAAGGAGCGACTGGTTCCGTTGATTGGAAGCCAGGTACATCGGCTGATGATTGGTACCTTTCATTCTATTTATCTTAAGATATTCCGCCAACTAGGGTACTCGTCGCCGGATCTGATCGGGGAAGAGAGGCAGCGGACCTGGTTACGCCAAATCTTGTTGGAGGCGGATCTTCCGGCTGAAGATGATGAAGTGCAAACCCTTATCCATCGTATCGGGCTCTGTAAAAGTCATCGCATCTATCCAGAATCGCTCCAAGTAAAGAAAAAAGAGAATGTGCGTTTTGGAGAGCTGTACCAAGCGTATGAAGATCGCAAAACAAGAGAGCGTGTGTGGGATTTTGATGACATACTCGTTCGCTTTCTATCTGTGCTGAAGCAATCTTCCACATGGGTACCTACCTACGATGTTGTGCTAGTAGATGAATTTCAAGACGTGAACAAGGTGCAATTTGAAGCCCTACAAGGCTTGGTGTCGGAGCACCATCATCTATTTGTCGTCGGGGATGATGATCAATCGATCTATGGGTTTCGGGGAAGCGATCCCAAGTGGATGTTGGAGATGGAGCGGATTTTTCCTCAATGTCAAAAAATCGTGTTGTCTACCAACTACCGTAGTAGCGACCCTATCATTAGTCTGAGCCAACGTCTTATTCATCGAAATCAGGAGAGACAGGAGAAGCGGTTAACGGGGACGGATCAAGAAGGAGCGAAACCCGTGTGGCTTACACCAGCAGACGAAGAGGAAGAAGCCAATCAACTGCTATCCTATATAGAAGAAGGGATGCAGACCGCTGTGTTATATCGTAGCGGAACCCAAGCACGTGCCTTGATTGATGCCCTCGTTCAACAAGACATCCCGTTCTCCGTTTCTAGTGGAGATGCTTGGTTTTATCAGCAGTGGCAGGTGCGAGATCTTCTCGCCTATCTTCAGTTAGCAGAGAATCCAGATCACCGAATGGCGCTAAAGCGGATTATGAATAAACCGAAACGATATCTAGTAGGTGAGGAATGGATTGAGACTGCCATTTTGCTGGCGCATGAGAAGAAAAAGTCTCTAATAGAGGTGTTACCGGATCTACCTGGGTTAAAGGTGTACCAACAGCGTACTCTGCGAAAGCTAACGAGTGAGATCAAGCAATTAGCTCAAGTGCAACGCGCGAGTGATAAGCTCTCCTTCATTCGTCATCATATTGGCTACGATCGCTTCTTGCGTGATTTTGCCAAACATGCCAGTCAAGATGCGACTGGATTATTGGAACCGGTTGAGGAGCTTTCGCTGGCGGCAACTCGTTTCCATGATGGACAAGCACTTTTGCAGCATGTAGAAAAAGTGAAACAAGCGGTTCGTAATCCACGCGGAGTACCGACGCTCCATTTGATGACCTTTCATAGAGCAAAAGGACTAGAGTTTGAACGAGTGATTTTGATTGGTCTGCATGCGATGACGATTCCTCACCGCAGAAGCCTCGATGTACCGGAAGCGAAGAAGCGGGGGGCATGGGAAGAAGAGCGGCGCCTGCTCTATGTTGGGTTGACACGTGCACAATCTGAGCTCATTCTTTCCATCAGCCGGAGCCGTCAAGGAAAGCGGGTAGCTCCTTCTCCTTTTATGAAGGAACTGGGTTGGATTGATCCTGAAGCGATAGAAAAGGAAGAGGGAAAAGAAAGGGTAAGGCAGGGAGCCACACAGAGCATAAGAAGACGATCCTCGACCACTCCCTATCAGGATGAACAGCCCCATCAAAAATTTGCTCATGAAGAAATTGAAGTGGGATCAACCCTTCATCATACCCGCTGGGGAAGCGGACAAGTGATGAAAATTGAGTTTATCACGGGGTTGACAGCAGGGCGCAACGTGGCAGTAAACTTTGTCGATGGTCAAAAGAGTATTCACTATGAGCTTTCACGCCAGCTAGGCCTTCTAAAAAGCGATTTGGATTTAGAATGAAAGGAAGAAGAATATGCGTACGATTGATGTAGCAACGATTGAAACACAACGAAACGAGCTATTACAACACCCTGTGTATCAAGCAATGACCAGTCCTGAGCGTGTGAAGGTATTTATGAAGTATCATGTGTTCGCTGTATGGGATTTCATGACATTACTAAAACGTCTCCAACAGGATTTTACCCGTATCACTCTTCCCTGGCTTCCTATGCAAGAGACGAGCTATGCGCGCTTTATTAATGAGATCGTTTTGGAAGAAGAGACAGATGAAGATGGCGAGGGAGGATATATAAGTCACTTTGAACTGTACTTGCGGGCGATGGAAGAGGTAGGAGCGGATAGTGAACCGATCAATCTGTTCCTTTCTGCTCTGCAAAAAGGAGAGAGCTTGGAAGCAGCGAGTGGCCATCTGCCAGAAGTGGTCACCGCTTTTATCGCTCACCATGTAGAGTTAGCCAAGACGGGTCAGTCCCATGAAGTAGCGTCGGCTTTCTTCTATGGTCGAGAGGGGCTTATTCCTGACATGTTCACTGTTTTAGTCGAGGGTATGAAACAAAGTGGGCTATCTGTTAAGTGGCTACCCTACTATTTGGAGCGCCACATTGAACTCGATCAAGATGAGCATGGTCCTCTAGCGGAGAAACTTCTTACCTCCCTATGTGGAGAGGATACTACTCGTGGCGAAGATGCGGAAAAGGTGGCACTAGCCTCGTTAGCCATGCGGATTCAGCTATGGGACGGTGTGATGCGGGAGATTGAGGCAAAGGGATTGTGAGGAGGATGATCCTCCTCTATTAGGTTATTTATTCTCCTAATAAAGTGGGCTATCTTTATAAGATGAGGATAGAATGGGATGAAGTTGATGGAGATTAATGATTTTTATGTTGGTTGGGGGACATTAGCATTGATCAATGGTGGGCTGGCTCAAGGAAAGAATCGCTCCGGTCTTAATTGGTTCTTATTATCGCTTCTATTAGGTCCTATTGCTACGGCGATATTATTGTGTATGGATAAACTTCCAGGCAGCTAAGAGATGAATATCGGATATTACTTACTACAACAGCCAATAGATATCCTCTATTGGCTGTTGTAGTATTCATTTTGTTGTATAGTGAAGAGGTGAAAAAGAAAGGGAGGTCTTACACTCTCCTCTTAACGCCGATGAAATTGCGATGCGGCTTGTGTGTTTCCTAAGCTCATCAATTGGTCGAATGCGCGCTTATTATGTTGAATGGATGGATGGTTAGGGTTAAACTCATAAGCGCGATCAATATGGTACTTCGCTTTTTCGGGCTGGCCCAAGCGGTCATAACAGATGCACAATTTGAGGTGTGGATACCAGGTCCATAAGTCATTTTCTACATTGCCGTAGCTGTGTTGTGGCTTCGTTAGTTTGAATACTTGCTCAAACCAAAAGATAGCCTCTCGATACCCCCCATCATCCATGAAGTAGCTACCAATGCGGCAACACGCCTCTGCTTGGGGGAGATCATACTTAAAGGTCTTTAACGCATACATTAGGGCTTGCTCACGCTCGTGTAGACGGTAGTAACTGACTGCCGTCGCCAAACAAGCATATATATAACCTTCCTTCCATCCTTTATCATCGATGAGAAATTGCGAATAGACTTGGGTAGCTTCCTCATAAAAGCCATGGTTGACTAATTCTTTACCATAATGATATTGATCCACTGGTGAAAAGGTACTGCCTTTGGAAATATGCATGCGGTAAATGTTGAGGTTGCGCTCAGATTGCTCTCTTTCTTTCAAATGATGAATGGCGATATCGCTGTGGAATGTGTTTCCAAATACATCTAAATACTCGTGTACAAAGCCGATCCATTTAAAATTGCATGATCGACGCACGAGGCGGTTGCGTCGTTGACTCGTAGCGATGTTGCCATGTTCGTCGAAGGATGTATGATAAGCCATACTGACAATATCCGTAGTAGGTTCAATGGAGTGCTTGATATGCATCAATTTTTGATAATCCGTTGCGGGTAAGACATCGTCTGCATCCAACCACAAGATAAAATCTTTGGTAGCTAAGCTGAAAGCATAATTGCGTGCGGCTGAAAAGTCATCAATCCAGGTAAACTGATGAATCTGATCTGAAAATTTCGCAATGATTTCTTTCGTGCGGTCGGTGGAACCGGTATCTACGATGATCCACTCATCTACGATTCCTTCAACGGAACGAAGGCAGCGCTCTAAGACGTCTTCTTCATTTTTCACGATCATGCAAAGGCTAATACTGATCTTTTTGTCTATGGCGGAAAGTTGATTGTTGTTTTCTTTTTTATATTCATAAAGTTTAGCTATATCACTTGTGCGAATAAGAGGGAAGGCAGGATGATGAGTATCCACGTACATAGAAATGCCACATTGCCGTGCGTTGTGGCTGAAGCAATCATCTTCATTTTTGACCAAGGGACTGTGAGTGGGGGAGAATGTGACGCCTTTGTCTATCGCATTCTTTTGAATGAGTATGCATCCACCAACACGATCGACAGGATAGACACCCGGTTGCTGAAGACGCGCATGAAAAGCAGGTTCATCTTGCTTCTCCCTGTAGCTCCATACCTGAGGAACGGGAGAAGGGTGTTCCTCTGTTTGTATCCAAAAAACAGGAGATATGATGTCTTTGTTCGCTTGTAAGAGTAATTTGAGCGTATAAGGATGAAGGATCAGGTTGGGAAGAAGGATGAGCAGATAATCGTACCCTTCCTCTTGCGCATACTGTAAGAACGCATTTTTTATTTGGTACAATTCTAGTTGTGGTTGTTGATTCCATCGCGGACAGGGGCGAGGTTTGCTTATATGTACATTTTCAGCACGTGTTCGAAATTCTGCTAAGAGTAGGCTCGATTCTTGATCAGTATTGAGATCACTAAAAAGATAGTCAACCTGACAACCCGCTGAATCCAATTCGAAAAGGGAGAGGAAAAATTCGCGCATCGGACCGGGGGAGAGATGGATCGGGCTTGCGATTAATAGTCGCTTTTCTTTCATGGAGGGTTCCTTCCTTTCCCCTTAAATGGTTCATCAGCATTATATGTGAAGGCACATGCGTTTTATGTTTATGAGGAAATCGTTTTTTTTGTGGGGAGAAGGCGGTCACTTCTGGTTGTTGCCAGACAAATGATAAGAAGCTTCATGAATAAAGGCTTTGTAAGGGAAGCCTCACAAAGCCTTTATTATAGAGATTATTTAGCTGTTGTTTGCTTGGTAACGCTGAACGCTATCTTCGTAAAGCTTTTGCGCTACGTCGGCACCTTTCCAGCCCTCAATGATGGTTTTTTTGTTCTCCAGATCTTTGTATACAGTAAAGAAGTGC
Source organism: Mechercharimyces mesophilus (assembly GCF_059818345.1). Lineage (NCBI taxonomy): Bacteria > Bacillati > Bacillota > Bacilli > Caryophanales > Thermoactinomycetaceae > Mechercharimyces > Mechercharimyces mesophilus. Next base: position 972,762 of record NZ_JCBAPH010000001.1, read on the forward strand.
TCAATCTCTTTTAAAACATGAGGAGCAACATCTTCTAGTGTGTGAACTTCGCTCCACCGTGGGTCTTCTGTAGGAACAGCGAGTAGCTTTTCGTCTTTTCCTTTATCATCGGACATCATCAATACTCCGATCACTCGGCTCGAAATGACGCAACCAGGGAAGGTAGGGAAGCTGGTGAGAACCAAGATATCCAGTTCATCGCCATCTTCAGCTAATGTATGATGTAGGTGCCCATATTCTGTTGGATAATGCATAGGAGAATAAAGGACGCGGTCCAAGCGAAAAGCTCCGATTTCGCTATCATATTCGTATTTGTTTTGACTCCCGGTAGGGATTTCGACGATGGCATCGACGATGAGTTCTTGGTTGGTCATAAGTGACAGACCTCCTTAAGTAGTAGTGACGCACCCTATGTATAGAAAGGATGAACCAATCCTATTGTATTCTCTTCGCGCACAAGAATCAATAAGATAAGCCGTTGGTTAATCGACGATTGGGTGAGTGATGGCAACATTTGTTGTATTAGCTCAAACAAAGAAAGTCAGACAAAAAAAGTCGCCCTTCTTCATCTGACTACTCATAATTCTTCGCATTGTAGTTTTTCTCAATTATTAAGACTGTCAGAACGATTGCCTACTGGATAAACTTATGCCCTCTTTACTAAATTAGACACAATAACGACATTGCCATTGGCTTCTGCCCCAATAAATTCGGCGGATACAGGTGTTCTGGCTAAGGTGATTGTATCCACTACCTGAAAACTAGATGCAGCACCTGAACTTGAAGCAATAGTAAAAGCGACATTTTCTGCATTATCAGGAACAAAGAAAAAGCGTGTTTGAGTAGGTGGAACAAGGGCTACATCATTTATTATTTCATTACTAGTTGGAATCGTATAGTTTGAAATTGCTCGTAAAGTTACATTTGCAGCTATATTTCTAAATATTACTCTCGCCATTTTATCACTCTCCTTATAATATATATATTCTATAAATTAACTTTTGTTTGTATATATCTACTAGATTCATATAATTAATCTCGCCTGGAATTGGATTCGAATGGGTTGGATGGTGGATGGGTTTTGAGAAGAGAAGCCTCGTGTTAGAATACATAAGGAGAATAGTGAGAGGAGAGAATGGGATGAAAGAGATCACAGCGCAACAATTTGCGGAGATGTACCGTGAGAATGGGTTGAAGGAGGAGAAGCTTATCGATGTGCGTGAGACGCACGAATGGGAGGCATACCGCTTGGAGGAAGCTGAGCTCATTCCGCTTCAAACGCTTCCGGAAGCCCTTGCCCGCTTACCGCGGAAAAAGACCATCTATGTACTATGCGCTCACGGTGTGCGCAGTCAGCATGCCACCCATTATTTAAATACTGCCGGTTTTACAGATGTGGTGAATGTAGAAGGCGGGATTACCAAAGTATTACTTTATCTTGAAAATCCTAACTACACAGATAAAAGCTGAGCAACTCTTCAAGAGCAGCTCAGCTTTTAAACGGATTAATCGTCCTCTTCTACCACTTTAATGGAATCCGTTGGACAACCTTCCTGGGCGTCGAGGACTTCTTCATGCAACGATTCGTCGATGATGGCAGTCCCTGTATTATTGTCAAGAATCACATAGGCGATCCCATCTTCATCGTAATCATATACATCAGGTGCTGCAGCCCCACAAGCTCCGCACGCAATGCAAGTATCTTTATCGACCCAAGTACGCATTGGCTTTAGTCTCCTCCCATTTATATTCCAAGAGAGAATGTATTCCCAATCCCCATTTTTATTGTAGAATGAGCCATCAACAATTGCAAGGAATACATCACTATTTTAGCCGCGGAAGTTGTTTTCATCCTGGTAATCTTTTTTATTTCTACTAGAAGTGTACGATTGTAAGCAATAGAATGATAGATAAATATTTATACAGTCATTTCGCAATCTCGGTAACGAAATTGTACTGAGGAGAAAGGGAAATCGTTGGAGTGAAACAAAATATGACATCGCCGGAATGGCGATTTGGCTTACTTATGAGTCTTTTTATCACACAAGGATTTATTTTGATAAGTGCTTTCATATTACTATTGGTACAAGGAAGACTGAGGTGGGAACTGTTCGGTCTGCAAAACGATGTGGGTTGGCTTATAGGTGGAAGCGTTGGCTTGCTTGTCGTGATACTGGATGTCGCTATCTATCGATGGGCCCCCGCTCGTTTATTTGATGACGGAGGGATTAATGAAGCCCTCTTTATGGATCGCTCTTGGTGGCAAGTGACACTTATCGCGTTGTCGGCGGCCATAGCGGAGGAATTATTGTTTCGCGGAGTGCTTCAATATTGGCTGGGTGTTTTTCTTACCAGCCTTTTGTTTACGCTGATTCATGTTCGTTATCTGAAAAGCTGGCTCTTGATGATTGTGGTTTTCGCTATTAGTTACGTGTTCGGCTGGTTAGTGGATTGGCAAGGAACGCTCGCTCCTGCGATCGCCGCCCACTTTGTGTTGGATTTTCTCTTAGGAATGATGATCAGTAAGAAGTGGATTGTAACCAAAAAGGAGTGATGAGGACGTTCGCTCTCGTATACAATGAGGGAAGGGGGGATGGTTTCTGTTCTACTATACATTAGGAGGGACGATTTCCCTTCTGCTGGCACTTATCGTGAGCGGGGTTTATCCGGATGAGTTAGCATTTGAGGGGGTTTGGACCTACTTTTCTGTTACTTATCTCTTTACGTGGGTCTGTCTGCTTTTTAGCCTGTTCTTAGGCATTCGCTGTGCGGTAAAGGCGATTCAATGGTTGGTGGAATTGCCAGGGCCTCTTTTCTCTATCCACAGATGGAAGTATTTAGTCCCTGTGCTGTTGGTGGTTATCAGTATCAGTGTTTCATTTATTGAATTTCCAGAATTGACATTATTCTGGCTCGTTCTCTTCTCTGCACGCGAAGGATGGGAAGTATTCAAAAAGCGAAGGGCGATCATGAGAAAGAAGAGCTCGCTTGACGAGGTGTAAGGAAACACCGTATAATGTGGTCGCACCATCCTTACATAAAGGTTTGTCTCTGGAAGGAAAATAAGCAGTTCATTTGCATTTTGTGCAGGAATCCGAGACCAGTTGCATTGTTTGATCGAGGGTTCTTTTTTGTTTCATTCTCTTTGAATCTACTCAACTTTCCGGATGCAAACAAGCATAAAATGATGTATGCTAAAGGTAAAGAAAAGTGAGACTGTGCGATAGCGTAACCAACGATGAGGAGTCCTCATACGCTATAAGAGGGGTCTTCACAAGAGGGAGGGTAAACGATGCGTGTGGAACGTCTGGATCGGGACAAGATTCGGTTTTTTTTATCCCTGGATGATCTGGCCGAACGAGGAATCAAAAAAGAAGATATGTGGCATGATATGCCGAAAGTACACGAACTTTTTAATGATATGATGGAGCAAGCTTACCATGAATTGGGATTTGAGGTGTCAGGTCCAGTCGCCGTTGAGGTATACGCCATGCCGGCACAGGGGATGATTGTCGTCGTCACACGCGGAACCTCCTCCAAAATAGGGGACGAATACGATTATGATGCCATGTATGAATTAGAAGTGACGATGGAAGAAAGTGATGAAGTCGCCTTTCAATTTTATGACTTTGAGGACCTTATTCAAGCGGCTAAAAGAGGGAAAACACTTGGAATCGGTGGAGGAAAGGTGTTTTACTACAAAGATAAATACTACCTGCTGATTGATGCCAAAGAGGATGCTGAGCATCTGCAAGGATTTGTAGCCGTTCTGACGGAATATGGTGAAGCTGCTTCGATGAGTGAAGCTGTCTTATATGAATATGGAAAGATTATTTGGAAAGAAAACGCACTGGATGAAATTGTTCGCTATTTCTCTTGAGCGAAGGATAGGGTTAGAGAAAGCGGCCTACTAGGAAGTGCCGCTTCCTCTTGCAATTTTTATTTTATGATATTAAATGCCTTTGGCTATTTTTCTATGTCGCTGAACACAGATGAAGATCTAACGTAGGCAAGGATTTTAGACAGAAATGTGATGAAGGGCGTTTCTCTCTTTGGTCATGTGTTGCCATTGCGTTGATAGTTGCCATATACGAAAGAGGTTGCGTTCTTTACAATAATTAGGCCGTGCTATGTGAATGAACTTTGTAACTGAATGGAGAGCAGTACAAAAACTTTTCAAAAGGCGGATATCCTGTTCTCTTTCTGCGGCCAAGTATTGTATACTTGGTAGTGGATTTGTTGGGAACTCTTTTGTTGAGGTGGTCAGGGATGGGGCAAAATTCAGATGTAACAACGAAACGCGATCCAGTGGAACCGCAGGAAAACCTAGATGTCTTGGCTTCGACCCAGACGGTGATTAAGAAAGCACTAGAGAAATTGGGGTATCCAGGTCATGTTTTTGATTTATTAAAAGAGCCGATGCGCTTTATGCATGTGCGGATTCCTATTCGCATGGATGATGGCCAAATTCGTGTGTTTACAGGCTATCGCTCACAGCATAATGATGCGGTTGGACCAACCAAGGGGGGGATTCGTTTTCACCCCGATGTTACGGAACATGAAGTGAAAGCGCTTTCTATATGGATGAGCCTGAAGTCGGGAATTGTGGATCTCCCTTATGGTGGAGGCAAGGGCGGGATTGTCTGTGATCCTAGACAAATGTCCTTTCGTGAGTTGGAACGTTTATCTCGCGGATATGTGCGAGCGATCAGTCAGATTGTAGGACCTACAAAGGATATTCCTGCTCCTGATGTATTTACCAACTCGCAGATCATGGCGTGGATGATGGATGAGTACAGTCGTATTAAAGAGTTTGATTCACCCGGTTTTATTACAGGGAAGCCCTTGGTGCTAGGTGGTTCTCGTGGTCGTGAGACGGCAACGGCCAAAGGGGTTACCATTATGATTCGTGAAGCGGCCAAAAAGCGTGGTCTGGATATACAGAAAGCGCGGGTTGTCATTCAAGGGTTTGGGAATGCAGGTAGTTACCTTGCGAAATTCCTGCATGATGCAGGTGCGAATGTTATTGGAATATCGGATGCTTATGGAGCCTTAACGGATGAAAATGGACTAGATATCGATTATTTATTGGATCGTCGGGATTCTTTTGGCTCGGTAACGAGGTTATTTAAGGATACGATCACCAACCAAGAGCTATTGGAGATTGATTGCGATATTTTGGTACCAGCTGCCGTAGAAAACCAGATTACAGCTGCGAATGCACACCGCATTTGTGCGGGTATTGTTGTGGAAGCAGCCAATGGTCCAACGACACTAGAGGCGACCAAAATCTTGTCTGAGCGCGATATTTTGCTTGTTCCAGATGTACTCGCCAGTGCTGGTGGGGTGACGGTATCTTACTTCGAGTGGGTACAAAATAATCAAGGCTACTATTGGACGGAATCAGAAGTGGAGAAGAAGTTAAATGATGTGATGGTTTCTGCATTTGAAAATGTCTATAATACGGCCAAGACCCGTCAGCTGGATATGCGCTTAGCCGCCTACATGGTTGGTGTGCGCAAAATGGCAGAAGCATCGCGCTTTCGTGGCTGGGTATAAGGTTCTCTTTTTGAAAAGCACCCCTAAGTTTTCTTGTGGGTGTTTTTCTGTTTGGGAGGGTGAAATTACGTGCAAGATGTGATTGTTGTGGGTGCAGGCCCTTGTGGCTTGTCCGTTGCAATAGAATGCAAAAAACGGGGATTGACTCCACTCGTGCTGGATAAAGGTTGCGTAACCAATTCGATTTATCACTTCCCATTATATATGGAATTCTTTAGTACGCCTAACAAGATTGAGATTGGTGATATGCCCTTTACCACGATGGGAGCAAAGCCAGGGAGAGCAGAGGCGTTAAAGTACTACTTGGCTGTGGCGAGACGATATCAATTAAACATACACACATATGAACGAGTACAGGAAATGGAATTTGTAAGGGGGCAGTGGATGGTTCATACCGAGCGGGGAGGGGAGAAGTTTTCGTACCAGGCTCCCAATGTGGTGATTGCCACCGGTTACTATGATATTCCTAATCAAATGAATATTCCGGGAGAAAGTTTACCCAAGGTGCATCACTATTTTCGAGAAGCGCATCCCTACGCTGGCTTGGATGTACTTGTTATCGGAGGGAAGAATTCTGCCATCGATGCGGCCATGGAACTCCAACAAGTGGGGGCTCATGTGACGATGGCTTATCGCCGCTCTGCTTTTACAGACAGCGTGAAGGCATGGATTCGCCCTTTGATTGAGAGTAGCATTCGTAAGAGAGAGATTCGGATGTTGTGGGAGACAGAAGTTGTACAGATCAGTGAGGCGGAAGTTTTCCTGAAGAAAGGGGAGCGGCGCTTCGCGCTAAAAAACGATGCCGTATTCGCGATGACAGGATACAAACCACAATTGGATTTGCTTCATCAGATAGGTGCTGAAGTGGACCGCGCGAGTGGGGTGCCTGTTCTAGATGAGGAGACCATGGAATCGACGAAAGCGGGTTGCTACGTAGCAGGTGTGATTGTAGGAGGAAACGACACCAGCAAGGTTTTTATCGAAAATGGGCGTTTTCATGGTGAGCGCATAGCAAAGCATATTAAAAGAATGAAATAAGTAGAGGGGGAAGGGAGACTCAATCGTTAGAAGGAAGATTCCTCCCTTCTAACAAAAATAATCTCTTTATTCTATTAAATTGACAATTTACACCTCTCATTTTATAATGAGAATTGAATTGGTAAAAAAGTGTATTAAGACCAGAATAGCTGGTGAGTATCTGGTTTCTCTATAATGAAGGGGGTTTCTTTGAGTGGAAAAGAAGAATATAAGTAGGCGTAGGTTTCTAGGGTATGTAGGAGCGGGGGTCATTGCTTTTGCTAGCTTTACCTTATTTAAACCGATGAAAGCATTAGCGGATAGTGGAAATTCACCCACTACTGATCCAATTGACCCTTCGGAGTTGCCTCGTGATCCAAGCGAGTGGGGGGATGTCATAGCGGAAGGCCAAGAGGAACTGCCACAAGATCCAAATGTTCGGCTGGTGGATATCGAAGCTTTCTATGGTGTGGACTAATCTTTTTACATAAACAAGGAGGGATAAAATGTATCCATTAAATATGGTAGAGACAGCCCGGTCTCAGATTGGGTATATCGAAGGACCTGGAAATGACTCGAAATACGGAGATTGGATAGGGGTTCCAAATCTACCGTGGTGCGCTTCTTTTGTTAGCTGGTGTGCCGCTCAATCGGGAAATCGCTCGTGTTACGCAAGGAGTGCTAGAGTACAAGATCACCGTACTTATCAATTTATTCATGGAGGAAAAGTATTATCCAAGGATTCTTTCGTAAGCTATATTGATAGTATGGCAACTGACCCTTTTCGTATGCGTGAAAGAGTAGCCATTGGAGCACTTGTGATATTTACTGGTTTTTCTCATATAGGGATTATCGAAGAATACAACCATAGTACAGGGAATATTTATACCATTGAAGGGAATACTTATTGTATTTCTATTGATGAACCCTACCATGGTGTGTGGAGGCGGAAGAGGCATATTACCGATTCTAATATTCTGGATATTAATATTCCGAATTGGGATGGATCCACAATTGATCAGTTAATTCCTCTAACAGGTGGAGTTGTCCCGCTTGGTCCTCCGTATGATAGCGGTGGAGCATCTGCTTTTCCTGGAGCACGCTATTTCTATATTGGTGCGCATAATAACTATGTTACGATACTAGGGAAAATGCTGATCAAAGCGGGCTATGGGAGTTACTATTCAGTTGGAGCAGGTCCCCATTTTACAACAGTAGATCAGCAAGCGTGCGCAGCCTTTCAGCGTGCACAAGGATGGACAGGCAGTGGTGCGGATGGAATCCCGGGCCCCGCGACTTGGGAGCGTCTTGCCGCCGGTTATGGTGGAGGCCCTTCCTACTCAGCCCCCTCCTTTCCTGGTGCTGAGTATTTTGGTTTAGGTCAATCCAATGAGTATGTCACGTTATTAGGAGTACAACTTGTCAAAGCAGGGTTCGGACAACACTATTCTACGGGACCTGGCCCTACCTGGAGTGAAGCGGACCGTCTCAATTGTCGAGAGTTCCAACAGGCACAAGGGTGGTCGGGGAGTGATGCAGATGGTTACCCCGGGCCTAGCACGTGGCAACGGCTATTTCAACTGGCGGGTAGCTCTCCCAATCTTTCGGTATACCCAGGGAGTCATTTTTTTGGTCCAGGTGCCAATAATGAATATGTAACCGCTATGGGGAAACGATTGATTGCGAAAGGGCACGGCCAGCACTATTCGGTAGGTGCTGGACCCAAGTGGAGTGAAGCCGATCGCCTTAATTGCCGATCTTTTCAGCTAGCACAAGGATGGACAGGCAGCGATGCGGACGGGATTCCGGGTCCGTCTACTTGGCAACGATTGCATTCATAATCTACGATAAAGAAGATTTGCATCAGTAACGGTCTTGAAAAGTGACTGGAGAGAGGATGACCTCTAACTCTCGAGTCACTTTTTCATTTCTTTAGATGACTGACAGAATGGTTCTGAGGCTAACTACTCGTTGGCGGTCGGATGCTGGCTTCATTTAAGCGAAGTATTCTTTCGCCTCTTTTTCGCCACTTAAAGCTAGGCTTAACTTGATCCTCGCTTTCTGTCCATTAAGACCACTGGAAAAGAGGCATCCTAACTGTTTTAAGTGATGGCCTCCGCCTTCGTAACCATATGAGTCTTCCACAAACCCATTGTAACAGCGAGAAACAATTAGTACGGTCATTCCCTGTTCCATCGCTTCAATTAATGAAGGGAGCATGAGTGGAGGCAGGTTTCCTTGCCCTAGCGCTTCAATAACAATCCCCTGATACCCCTTCTCTTTCGCATAGTGAATAAAATCTCCATTGATTCCGGCAGCGGCTTTGGTCAGTGCAACCTGTATATTTTTCGATAAAAAAGGGAGGGTGTCGGAGGGGGCCACTTTCTGCTGGAAGACGACTTCTTTCTTTGTAAGATGACCGATCGGCCCGGTGGCGGGGGAACGGAAGGTTGCCACGTTACTAGTATGGGTTTTGGTCACGTAGCGTGCTGCATGAATTTCATCATTAAAGACGACGAAAGCGCCTTGCCCACATGCTTTATCGCTGGCGGCTACGCGCACGGCACTAACAATATTGGAAGGTCCGTCAGCTCCCAATTCATTCTGGCTACGCATGGCACCGGTGAGGACGACAGGCTTGCTACTGGTAAGGACCAAATCAAGGTAGAAGGCCGTTTCTTCGAGGGTGTCTGTACCATGAGTGACGACAATACCGTCGCAGTCTGTCTTCGCCTGTCGGGAAGCAATCTCTCGTGCTAAGTGATCCATATCCTCTAAGGTGATATGGGGACTGGGAAGGTTGAAAAGATTCATCATCTCCACGTGTGCATAGTCGGACACATAAGGTAGGATCTCCTTTAGTGTATTCGGGTCTTGCGGGGTAATGGACTTGGTTTCAGGATCATCTGCCATGGCGATCGTCCCGCCGGTATTGATGACAAGAATATTTTTCATATAGTAAACTCCTTTCTCTGTGTCACTCCATGCTCTATCATACGTGATTCTTTCCCTATTCGCCAACAGAATACTTCAAGTCTGTTGGCATGAGAATAAAAAGAGGGGAGGAGGCTCACAATACCGGTAAATATCCCCGGTAAAGGAGACCTGAATGTGTACAAGCGGATAGCGGCCTATCTCTTTCCGATCACCGCCCTGCTCTTGCTTATTGCGGCGGTATGGGGAATCCAGATAAACCAGGAGCGCGATCAATTGCTCGTTCGAACAGAAAATCAATACCAACGCTCTTTTCATGAGCTGAACTACCACATGGTAAAGCTACAAGAAGAATTAGGGAAATCATTGGCCCTTAATACACGGAAACAACTATCAACCTGCATGACGAATATTTGGCGGCTGACGTATGCGGCCCAGAATGATATGAGCCAGCTTCCTCTTCATAGTGGTTTACTTGAACAAACAGAAGAATGGATAGCGAAGATGGGGGACTTTTCTTATCGTGTAGGCGTACGGGATTTAAATAAAGAGCCCCTAAGTGACAAAGAATGGACGACCCTTAACCAGCTGTACGATGGTGCCAATCAAGTGCAGGAGGATTTACAAAGTGTACAGGAACAGGTTTTTACGGACCAAATGCGTTGGACAGAAGCGGAGAAGGCATTGGCAAGCCAGGAGAAAGGTGTAGGGAACCAACTGGTTGATGGTGTCCAAGGGGTTAACAACGTGGTTACTGAGTTTTCAGAGGTAGACTGGGGACCGGCCGTCAACAACATGGAAATGCGGAAGCGCAAGCGGTTAACCCATCTTAAAGGGGCTCTTATCTCAGAAGAGGATGCGAAGAAGCGAGTAGCCAAGCTACTGGCGCTTGATTCTACGGATGGAATGAAGGTTACGGTGAACAAAAATGACGATGACGAAACCGTCAGTGTTCATGTGGATACGCAAGAGAAAAAGGCGGATGTGGACTTAACCCATCGTGGAGGACACGTGATCTGGATGATGTGTGACCGCGAAGTGAAAGAGGAAAAGCTTTCACTGGAAGAAACACGGGCAAAAGCGGATGCCTTCTTAAAGCGGATAGAATATGACAACATGATTCCGATCTCTTACGATCAAGCGGGGAAGATGAATGCGATCACTTATGTTCATCAAGATGGTGAGGTGTTGATGTACCCAGAAACCGTCGTGGTCAAGGTGGCGATAGATAATGGGGAAATCATGGGTCTTACCGCAGATGAATATGTGTATAACCATCAAGATAAGCCTACAGGAAAGCCGGCACTCACCTTGAAGGAAGCGCGGAAGTATGTAAGCCCGAAATTAGAGGTCGTCAAAGACAACTTGGCGATCATTTATGGGGATACAGGTGACCCTGTTCTCTGCTATGAATTCTTGGGAAATATCAAGGGAAATCAGTATCGTATCTTCATTAATGCCAGCAATGGAGACGAGGAATTTGTGGAAAAAGTACAGAGCCAGAGCACTTCGTAAGAGGACAGAAAAAACGGGTTGTTATTCGCGAACAACCCGTTTTTTTCATTGCATGTCAATGATATAATATGGTATGCTAGCAGTGTAAACGTAAGGTTACCTATCCTAATTTTCTCTTACTGAATGTTGTGGAGAGTGGATGCACAAGTAAAACGAAATACATAGTGGGTGCCATCAGGTTTATGACTGTTCTATGCTGTCGGTTACGTTCGATATGGATTGCACTTGACATCGAGTCAATCGAATAAAGTTCATCCACTATCGAGCAGGCGTGCCCTGCTCTTTGTATTTTGTTGTTGGAGGACCTAAGTTATGAGGCAATTGATCGTAGCAATTGACGGACCTGCAGGAGCAGGAAAAAGTACCGTCGCTCGTTTAGTGGCGAAAGAGCTGAATTATACGTATATTGATACGGGTGCAATGTATCGAGCGATTGCTTGGAAGTCGCTTTCTCTAAGCCAGAGTGCTGAAGAAAGTGTGACACAGGTGGCGCAGGAAACGGTCATTACCCTGGAGTCAACGGAGGACGGGTCGAAGGTCTTAGTGGATGGGAGACAAGTCACCCGTGAGATTCGTAGTACGGAAGTGACAGCTGCAGCATCGAAGATTGCTAAATTTCCAGGCGTGCGGCGGGCATTGATTGAAAAGCAGCGCCAGATGGCGCAAGCGGGTGGAGTTGTCATGGATGGCCGAGACATTGGCACACATGTCTTCCCCACTGCGGAAGTGAAGGTTTTTCTGACGGCCTCCATTGAGGAGCGAGCGCGACGGCGATATGACGAGATGAAGGAGCAAGGTCAAGCGGTGGATCTGAAACAATTACAAGAAGAGATTGGTGCGCGTGATTATGCAGACCAAAATCGCGAACACTCCCCGCTCAAACCTGCTACAGATGCGGTTCATATTGATACGACAGGACTTGCGATCAGTGATGTCGTTGGTGAAATTCTACACTTGTGTAGAACAAAATCAGGTACAAAGGAGTAGCATATGTGGTATACGATTTTAGGCTACTTCTTTCGCCCTTGCTTTGTTATTCTCTTTCGCTGGGAGGTTGAGGGAAGAGAGAATATCCCCAAGAAAGACCCCGTTATTCTTTGTTCCAATCATGGTTCCAATTGGGACCCGCCTTTGATTGGAGCGGCTGGACGGCGCTCTTTGGCCATTATGTCAAAGGCAGAGCTGTTGGAGATCCCTGTTGTGGGTCCCGCTCTCAAAGTGCTGGGGGCTTTTCCGGTCAGACGGGGTGTGGGTGATACGAGTGCGATTCAGTTAGCAGTAGATGAACTGTCAAAAGGGAAAGCTCTGCTAATCTTCCCTGAAGGGACACGCTCCCGCGATGGGAAGGTGAAGAAGGCACGCCCAGGTGCGGCCTTGATCGCTGAAGCGTCGAATGTGCCTGTTATTCCCACCGCTATTATCGGTTCTTATCGTCCTTTTACAAAAATTCGCATTGTCTTTGGTTCGCCGGTGAATATCAATGAAGATCCTGCTTATCAATCTCTGGATGCGCGCCAGCGTGCACAAAAAGTGATGGATCAGGTGGCGGATATCGTCGAGCAGAAGAAGGCAGTGTGAACATAAATTTTGACGAGCAAATCTTTTGCTTGTCGCAGGGCGTATCAACCGTCCTCGCTGTAGTGGAAGATGGAAGGTTCATCACCCACACAGTGGAAACTCCCTCTTTACATTGGAGGAAGAAGTTGATAGGGTATACATGTTTGCAGGTTAAATGAGGAGGTTGTCGTTCATGGTGGAAGAAGAAATGAATTCTGAGATGGCTGAAGTGGCATCGCTTACACGTGGGGATATCGTTAAGGGAAAAGTGAGCAAGGTAGAGGATCGACAAGCAATGGTCGATGTTGGCTACAAGTTTGATGGGGTTATTCCAATTTCGGAATTATCCAGTCTTCATATTGAAAAAGTAGAAGACGTGTTATCCGTTGGTGACGAAGTAGAAGTAAAAGTGCTACGCATCAATGATGACGAAGATAAACTAATCTTATCCAAACGTGCGATCGATGCAGAGCAAGCTTGGGGAGAGTTAGAAAAAGCGCATGCTACAGGTGAAATCATCGAGGCAGAAGTGGCTGATGTGGTTAAAGGTGGCCTCGTGGTTGATTTGGGCGTTCGTGGCTTTATCCCGGCTTCACTCGTTGAGCGTCATTATGTAGAAGATTTCTCTGGATACAAAGGGAAGGCATTGCGTCTGAAAGTAATCGAAATGGACCCAGAGAAAAATAAGCTCATCCTTTCACAAAAAGCGGTTTTAGATGATGAAGTTGAGCAGAAAAAAGTAGAAACGCTGAACCAGCTGGAAGAAGGAGAAGTGCTGGATGGCGTTGTTCAACGTTTAACAGACTTCGGTGCTTTCGTCGACGTAGGTGGTGTCGATGGTTTGGTTCACGTGTCCGAATTGGCATGGGAGCGTGTGGAACATCCGTCTGACGTATTGTCAGAAGGAGACGAAATCAAGGTGAAAGTGCTAAGCGTAGATCGTGATAACGAGCGCATTAGTCTAAGCTTGAAAGAAACACTTCCTGGACCGTGGGACGTTGTTTCTACGAAAATCCATACCGGTGATGTGGTAGCTGGAACGGTGAAACGCCTTGTTTCCTTTGGTGCATTTGTTGAGGTGCATCCAGGAGTAGAAGGCCTGGTTCATATCTCGCAAATCTCGCATCGTCACATTGCTACTCCAGAAGAAGTATTGGAAGAAGGCCAAGAAGTAAAAGTGAAAGTGCTAGACATGCAAGCAGACCAAAAGCGGGTTAGCTTAAGCATGAAAGAAGTAGAAGACGAAGAAGCGCGTCAAGAAATGGAATCATTCGAACAAGCGGATGTGGAAGATACCAACTCGAACTCTGGAATTACTCTAGGGGACGTATTTGGTGATCAGCTTCGCCGTCTAAAATAATTTCTTCACCCAAAAAGCCAGTCCTACGGGGCTGGCTTTTTGTATTGGAAAACGATTGTATCAGAACGTAATATAAACGGCTATACTACAAAAAGGTAACACCGAAGTGATGGAGACGATGAATGAATAGGGTGAGTCGCGATTGGATCTTTTTAATCTACTGGATTTTGATTTGAACAAATACACGCAAGCAGTTTTGCTAGGGATTATCACAGGACTGATTGTGCGCTTACGCATGTTGCGTATCGACTATCGCCAATATCCGACATACCCCCATGGACAGCTGATTCACATTTCCTTGGGTCTGATTGCGGCGGCCCTAGGGGCGATTGCGGTACCGGCCCTTCTGGAACGAAACTATACGGCTGTCACCTTCTTAACTTTGGCGGCACAGCAATTTCGTGATGTACGAAATATGGAGAGGCAGACCCTCTCCAAATTGGATCAAATGGAACTGGTTCCACGAGGAGCTTCCTACATCGAAGGCATTGCAATGGTATTTGAAGGGCGTAATTATGTTGTGATCATGGCGTCCTTGGTGACCACTTTTATTACCATGCTGTGGTCTGGTTGGATGGGCGTAGGGTTTGCCCTCTTGATGTTCGTAGTGGCGGGTTGGCTTCGGTCTGGGAGGAAAGTGAAAGACATTGCGGAAGTGAGCGAAGGCAAGCTGCGTGTGGAGGGACCCAGTCTCTATGTAGATGATATCTATCTGATGAACATCGGCTTACAGGACAATCAGGAACGGATCTTACATAACGGAATTGGTCTGATTGCCAATCCGATTGACAGTTCAGCAAGAATCACGTTGTCCAATATGGGTCAACGACAAGCGATCTTGCATGATTCGGCATCCATTCTAGGTGTTTATCGTGATACGGGAGAGCCTGCACTCACGCCTATCTCAAAGCGTGATTTGGATGATGGTCGCTTGGGGATTCTCTTTCTTCCCCAAGAACGAAATGTTGCACGAGCAGTAGAAGTGATACGCAATGTGCCTGTTCTGGAAAGTGCCGTTCATTTGCCGAACGAATTTCCATAGAATTTCACAGTGAAGAGAGGGATGACTGTGGGAACGACACATGAGAAGATGATATTGGCCGTTATAACGAGTGATAAAGAGCGTGTGCAAGGTGGGGGTGCCCCCATCTTTTTTGCGCGTACAGACGAACAGTTGGAGGAAATCGCCTTTCTTCTGGAGAAAATCTTGGATGGCATCGCGCACAAACTGGATGAACAAGTGATGATCATCGTTCGTCATGCGGGATAATTCTCTACGAAATGTTTTTGAAAAGCCCTTTAAAATCGCATGAATGAGTATGATACAATAGACAAGGTCCAATTGAGTATTTGTGAGAATAAGGAGCGTAAAAGAGATGTCGTATCCTGTTGTAGCTATTGTCGGACGTCCCAATGTAGGGAAATCGACATTATTTAACCGAATTGCGGGCGAACGTATTTCGATTGTAGAAGATCAGCCCGGTATTACTCGAGATCGAATTTATAGTCGTGGGGATTGGAACGGAAGACCTTTTCATCTTATTGACACCGGTGGTTTAGAGATGGGTGGCAAGGATGAAATGGTAGAACATATTCGGCAACAGGCAGAACTTGCGATTGCCGAGGCAGATGTGATTATTATGCTGGTCAATGGACTCGAAGGAATCACATCGGCCGATGAAGAAGTAGCACATATGCTTTACCGTTCGAAAAAGAATGTGATCGTCGCGGTAAATAAGATTGACCATCCCAAGCATTTTGATCATCTATACGAATTTTATAGTCTAGGATTTGGAGAGCCCATTCCGCTATCGGCTGTCCATGGTACAGGGACAGGTGACTTGCTGGATGAAGTTGTTAATCTTTTCCCAGTGACAGAGGTAGAAGAGTACGATGGGGATACCATCCGCGTCTGTGTCATTGGTCGCCCGAATGCAGGGAAATCCTCCTTAGTCAATACGATCTTGGGGGAAGAGCGTGTGATTGTTAGTCCGGTTGCAGGAACGACGCGCGATGCCATCGACAGTCCGTTTACGCACGAAGAACAGGAGTATGTGCTCATCGATACGGCTGGGATTCGTAAGCGGGGTAAGGTATATGAGACGACAGAGAAATATAGTGTGCTCCGGGCACTCAAATCCTTGGAGCGTTCTGATGTAGCGCTTATTGTGTTAGACGGTGAGCGCGGAATTGCGGAACAAGATAAACGGATTGCCGGCTATGCCCATGAAGGAGGGCGAGCCTGTGTGTTTGTGGTGAACAAATGGGATGCGGTAGAAAAAGATGAGCACACCATGCGTAAATTTGAAGAAGAGGTGCGGGAACAATTTCATTTTATGAAGTATGCACCGGTTATTTTTCTATCTGCTAAAACAGGCCAACGGGTAGGACGTGTATTACCAGTTGTAAAAGAAGTAGCAGAACAGCATGCGATGCGTGTGTCCACCTCTGCGCTCAATGATGTCGTTCAACATGCTTTGGTGGCAGCGCAACCGCCATCAGATAAAGGGAAACGATTGCGTATCCAATATGTGACCCAAGTGTCGGTGAAGCCACCACTGATTTTGCTGTTTGTGAATGATCCTGAAATTATGCATTTTAGTTATATGCGGTATCTAGAGAATCGCTTACGTGAAGCTTTTGGCTTTGTAGGAACCCCGATCCGACTCGGTTTACGTAAGAAATAGAGAAACGAAAAAATATGGGTATGATGCCCTCCGTGGGAGGTGAAGAGAGTTGAACTTTCTTGCGATAATCGTCTCTTATTTTCTCGGCTCAATCAGTTTTAGCTATTGGATTCTCCGCTTGACAAAAGGAATCGATATTCGGGAATTCGGCAGTGGCAATGCAGGTGCCACCAACACGTTACGTGTGGGAGGGAAGAAGTTAGCGCTTGTGGTGTTCCTGTTAGATGTGCTAAAAGGTGTGGGTGCGGTTGGATTGGGGCTCGCCCTTAGCAATGGGAATGCCATCCTCCCGCTCGTGTGTGGGCTGGCCGTGATCGCTGGACATAATTGGCCCTTGTTTATGAAGTTTCGCGGGGGAAAAGGGATCGCCACTACCATTGGTGTAGTCGCCATGTTATTTTTGCAGGCAGGTTTACTTGCTGGACTTATTGCCATTCTTGTGATTTTTATTACAAAATATGTATCATTAGGCTCGCTTGTTTTTGTTACTGCGCTCCCGCTCTTTATTTGGCTATTGGGATATGAACCGCTCCCTTATGCGATGCTCTTTAGTGGTGTGTTGATGGCATTTGCTTATTTTCGCCACCGTGAGAACATCGGACGTTTAATCAAGGGGGAAGAGAGTCAGATAGGTTCCAAAAAAGCAGGAAAGGCGGAATGAGTGCATGAAGAAAGTAGCAGTCTTAGGTGCAGGGAGCTGGGGAACGGCCCTCGCGGCTGTACTAGCAGATAACGGGTTAGACGTTACGCTCTGGGCACGTCAAGAAAGCATAGCGCAATCAATCAATCTTCATCACCAAAATGAGGTTTACCTTCCGCATCACTCCCTTCCAGAGTCCCTTGTGGCCACCTCCAACTTGAAAGAGGCCGTACAGGGTTGTGAGATGGTGCTGATCGCTGTGCCATCGCATGCGATGCGTGAGGTGGTACGTCAGGCACGGCCTAGTGTGATGAAAGGGGCTTTGCTTGTACATGCTACCAAAGGCTTTGAACTGTCCACCTTAAAACGGATGTCGGAAGTTATCGCGGAAGAGATTTCAGGGGTGACAGAGCGCATAGCGGTATTGTCTGGTCCTAGTCATGCAGAAGAAGTGATTCAAAAGCAACCGACGACGGTTGTGATTGCTTCTACTTCAAATGCAACGGCAGAAGCAGTCCAATCGCTTCTCATCAATTCCTATTTCCGTGTCTATACCAACCCGGATGTGGTTGGGGTAGAGATTGGTGGCTCACTGAAGAATATTATCGCTCTTGGAGCGGGACTCTCCGATGGCCTCGGTTTTGGAGACAATGCGAAAGCGGCATTGATGACGAGGGGTCTAGCTGAGATGACGCGCTTGGGCAAAAAAATGGGCGCTATGCCGATTACCTTTCTCGGTTTGGCTGGAGTGGGAGATCTGATGGTCACTTGTACCAGTCAACATAGCCGCAACTGGCGTACAGGTCACTATCTTGGGCAAGGAAAGCCTCTAGAAGAGGTGCTCGAGCATATGGGCATGGTTGTAGAAGGGATTAAGACCACGCGTGCCGCACAGCAGCTGGCAGAATCGTATGCAGTGGAGATGCCGATCACGAAGGAACTTCATGACGTTCTCTTTCATCAGAAGGAACCACGCACAGCGGTGGAAGCGCTAATGAATCGGGGTAAAACAGCTGAATCAGCCGAATGGATTGAAGGATAACTAGATCTTTGCGGATTAGGTGTTTCCTTTGTTACCCGTTGACCCATTTTGTCATACGCTGTAGTACATCCTTTCATTACTACAACTTTATGCTCTTTGTTGATCAGGGAAGGGACCAGTTGGTCAAGGAAATGGGTAGTTTGGTGATGGTAATGATAAGGAGAGGGGTAACGCGGCTGGATGGCCACGTTACCCCGTTTTTATTTTCCTCCCTTTAAGATGGCGGAGAGCAGACCGCGTAAAATGGGAGACTGCATGATTTTAACCAGTCTTCCTATATCAACGAACTCCAGTAATTTGAATAGGGAGAGTTGATCGCTACCTCCCCCACTCCCTGAACCTCTATTGCTTTCTTCGGGAGCGAAAAAAGGCGGAGGAGAGGATTTTTTTTCCTGTTTATTTTCTTGTTCGAAGAAAGGAAAGGGAGAAGAGGAAGGGGCTTCTTGGCGGTTTTGTGGGCGTCCATAATTCGAAAAAGGTGGGGGTTCGTCGGCTCGATTTCTGTCCCTTTCTCTGTCATAGTACGGAAAAGGATTTTCTGAGGAAGGTTCACGTTGATAAGGCGGATAGTTCGGTTCATTATTAAAATCAGGAAAGGGGGATTGGTTATAGGAACGCTCTGATTGTTGCGGAGAGGACGGCTTTTTCTGATCATCCATATATTTTTGAGCGAATTCGAACATTTGATAGGTAGAATCAAACATGCGCTCTAATCGTTGCAGCGAACTGCTGAGGTCGGAAACGGTGGTACGGATATTAAAGAAATTACTCAATATATTCGCCAGATTGAGGGAAGAAAGTGGCTGGGTGCCTGTATCTGTTTGGGCAGAAGGTTTTTTTATTTGCGATCGCTGGGTGCCTTTTTTCTTCGCTCTGGGATAAGGTGCGGGTGTGGGTGGCTTTTGGGATGGTTGGGGTCGCCTCGGTTTCTTCGGTTGGATACCTTGAGATTGAGATCGGGGTGCAGGGCGCTTCGGTGCGACAGCACGTTGTCTCATGGTGCTACCTCCATTCCAGGGCTAATGTCTCTTCATCCTATTCGGATGGTTCGATTTCGCGCAAGGCACTTGCCCCGGGTTTTGGGTAGGTAAGAGCGGATTTGCTATAATGGAACGTGAATAAGTACTTAAAGGATGATGAATGAGATGGATTTTTATGTAGCAGTTTCCCTTATTTTATTGGTAAATGTCTTGGTTGCGATTGCTCGCGTGGTGAAACGGAAATGGGTGCGCGGTCTTTTTTGGACACTGGCGATTCTCATGCTCTTCCCCGCTTTTCTATTTGGATTGCGTGCTTTAACCAGTTAAAGGAGTGGATATGCCATGAAACGAGCAACGTTGTTGATGGCTTTGCTTCTCTTCTTATCAGGATGTGGCAACCCTGCTAACTGGAGTGGCGGCAATCAAGAAGAAAATTTGCGTGAAGATGTTTTGCGTGTGCAGTCGGAGGTGGATCTGTATGTGGAAAATAATGAAAACCTCCCCGTCGAGTCGAATCGAGAAGATAAGACGACTTATGGAAGGGATGTTATCAACTTCGATGCATTGGGATCGACGCCTCCAGCATCTAGTTTTGCTGAGGGAGGAAACTTTCTCTTTGTGCTGGTCGATTCTGAAAAGCCCCAAGTGAAATTATTTGACCTTCGCACCTCTCAACGAGTAGGAGAAGTTCAATATCAGGTGCAACAGTATCGGCAAGATGAAGGTGAGCTCCCCTTGAAACAAGAGATTTCAGGAGGGTACTATGAGCTGGATTATGATGCCCTCGGGAGAGAAGCCGTCCGTGTTCCTAGTCCCTATTCCGCTCAGATTCAGTTGCCACTGGTTATCCATGAAACCGGTCAGCTCTATGTAGACTACCGCATGGATGTGATGCAACTCTTACAAAAAGATTCGCTACAAGTGGAAGAGGGGATGGATGCAAGAAGATTGCTTGTGGAATCTTCTATCTATGTTCCGGCACACTCTCCTATGATGAGAATGGAAGAGGGCGAACCTATTCTGCGTGCGCAATAAACATAAGCACCACCTCTCCTTCATAAAGATGAAGAGAACGAGAGAAAGGAGGGGTGGTTTACTTGGAAAGTCTTTGGTTTCACTTAATTGCTATTCCTGCTATCTTCCTATTGGGCCGACTATCTGCCTCGGTGAAAATCATGGGATTTCGTACGAAAGTGGCGATGAGAGAAGGCAATCCACACAAGCGAGGGTCCCAATGACGGGGGCTCATTTTTTTTATGCTATGAATCGGAGAGGCTTTTTTGTACATCTGAATCATAATAAAAGAATCTTCTCATATATTTATAGTGTTCAGCTCAACGACTTCGCGCCGACAGGGGAAGAATAGAAGGAGGCAATGGGAAATGAAGAAAATAGATATCTTTACAGATATTGCGGAACGGACGGGAGGAGACATTTATCTCGGTGTCGTCGGTGCGGTCCGCACAGGAAAATCTACGTTTATCAAACGTTTTATGGAGCAACTGGTGATCCCTAATATTAGTAATGAAGCGGATCGAGCTCGCGCAACGGATGAACTCCCGCACAGTGGAGCAGGGAAGACGATTACGACCATTGAACCTAAATTTGTACCGAATCAAGCGGTAAACTTGGCAGTAAGCGAAGGGCTTGACATCAATGTGCGGGTGGTTGATTGTGTTGGTTATGCGATTGAGGGGGCCAAAGGATACGAAGATGAGCAGGGGCCCCGGATGATTAACACACCATGGTTTGAAGAGCCGATTCCCTTTCAAGAAGCAGCAGAAGTGGGAACCCGCAAGGTCATTCAAGAGCATTCTACGATGGGAATCGTCGTCACCACGGATGGATCGATCGCAGATATTCCGCGTCATTCATACGAAGAAGTGGAAGAACGAATTGTTGGTGAGCTTAAAGAAGTGGGGAAACCTTTTATCGTACTGCTCAACTCGACACATCCGTACAGTGAAGAAGTGCAGATGCTACGAGAAGAGTTGGCAGAAAAATATGATACACCTGTAATGGCAGTAAGTGTAGCTACCATGATGGAAGAAGATTTTCTCTCAGTATTAAAAGAGGTTCTCTTCGAGTTCCCTGTCCATGAAGTCAATGTGAATTTACCTAGCTGGGTGATGGTTCTGGATGAAGAGCATTGGCTCCGTAATGAATTTGAAACGTCTGTTCATGAAACAGTGAAAGATATTCGAAGGTTACGCGATGTGGACGAAATGGTGTATCAATTTGAAGATTACGAGTTTATTGTGCGAGCGGCACTCTCTGGGATGGATATGGGTCATGGTATTGCAGAGATTGACCTTTACGCACCGGATGAACTGTACGATGAGGTGCTAACAGAAGTGGTGGGAGTGGAGATTCGTGGAAAGGATCATTTACTCCAATTGATGCAAGAGTTTAGTAAGGCCAAAACAGAGTATGATAAAGTGGCAGACGCCTTGCAGATGGTAAAGACCACTGGTTACGGTGTAGCGGCCCCCACATTGGAAGAAATGAAGCTCGATCAGCCGGAATTGATTAAACAAGGTCCACGCTTTGGTGTTCGTCTTAAGGCAACGGCTCCCTCCATTCACATGATCCAAGTCGATGTTCAATCGGAATTTGCCCCGATCATTGGGTCTGAGAAGCAAAGTGAAGAGCTCGTCAATTATTTGATGAGGGATTTTGAAGATGATCCTCTGCAAATTTGGGAATCGGATATCTTCGGTCGCTCCCTTCACTCGATCGTGCGCGAAGGCATTCAGGCCAAGTTGTCGATGATGCCAGAAAATGCGCGTTACAAACTACAAGAAACGTTGGAACGCATCATTAACGAGGGTTCTGGAGGCTTAATTGCCATCATTTTATAGTGGACTATAGAGGATGAATAAGATGATTGATTCTTTCGAAGCGCTCATTTAAGGGTGCTTTTTTTGCTTTATTGGCTAGAACCACTTGAACTTGCGGAATGTCTGTATTACAATGAACTGGCGAGATTGACCATATTCCCTCTTCTAGATGGAATATGGGAGATCGCGAGGATAGCAAGAGTAGCCAAAAGAGAATCCCTCTTTTGGTAGGGGAGCATCTACTCTCTGACATTCCTTTATATCTGGGAGGTCAATACCGTGAACAAAGCAGATTTGATTTCGCAAGTAGCTGAAAAGACGGAAATGACAAAGAAAGACGCTACGATGGCAGTTGACGCTGTACTAGATTCCATTACAGATGCACTTCGCACTGGGGACAAAGTACAATTAATCGGTTTCGGTAACTTTGAAGTGCGCGAACGCGCTGCACGCAAAGGACGCAACCCACAAACGGGTGAAGAAATCGAGATTGCCGCTAGCAAAGTTCCTGCTTTCCGTCCAGGTAAAGCATTGAAAGACGAAGTAAACGGCTAATAACCGACTGACTGGGTACATAGACGCGTGGTTTTACGAAGCGCGGCCCTACAAAAAAGCCCCTTATGATGATAGGGGCTTTTTTGTATGCTAAGGAGAAAGGGGCAGGAACACTGCCGGTCCACATTTGTGATATAATCGAGGGCGTACCTTCCTTACTTAGAAGGTGGGTTTGATTGGAGGCGACGAAAACAAGATGGTGAATCATGAAAAGATACAAGAAGCTGTGCGGATGATTCTCGAAGCGGTGGGAGAAGATCCTGACCGCGAAGGGTTAATGGATACACCGAAGCGGGTAGCTCGTATGTATGAAGAAGTGTTTTCAGGTTTGCACCAAGATCCAGCCGAGCATTTCTCGGTGATTTTTAGCGAGGATCACGAAGAGCTGGTCTTGGTCAAAGATATCCCCTTCTTTTCCATGTGCGAGCATCACTTAGTCCCTTTCTTCGGCAAAGCGCACGTTGGATATATACCTAAAGGAGGACGGGTAACCGGACTGAGTAAGTTGGCTCGTTCCTTAGAAGCAGTTGTACGACGTCCGCAGTTGCAAGAGCGGATCACTGCTACGGTTGCTGACGCGATCCAAGAAAAATTGGAACCACACGGCGTCATTGTCGTGATTGAAGCAGAGCATATGTGCATGACGATGCGAGGGGTCAAAAAACCGGGCTCAAAGACCATTACATCCGCAGTACGGGGGATCTTTGCTGAGGATGCTGCGGCACGCGCCGAAGCCCTTAGTCTGATCAGTACGAAGTAAGTGGTTGCGGAAAGCCGGCATCTGCAATTTTTTCTTGACAGTGGCGATAATCCCTTATATAATAGGACTTGTCGTCACTTGATACATACATTGTTTCAGATGCCGGGCTATGGCGCAGCTTGGTAGCGCGCTTGCATGGGGCGCAAGAGGTCGTCGGTTCAACTCCGGCTAGCCCGACCATAGAAGAACGATAAACTCTCCAGCTTTCTGGGGAGTTTTTTATGTGAGTAAACCGAGAGAACCGGGCACTTTTATGCTACCTGCTTTCATCCAGGGGCGTGTGGTTCACTCTTGGAGGCATGTTTCCTTGTTTCTCACGATAAACTGGTGACAAGGAGAGGAGAGGAATGCGATGAGCCATTTTCCTCGTTTCATGCTTGGTTCCATTGTACTGTGCGTCATGCTGGCTGCTCTTTTATCCCTTATTCCAACCCTGTGGACGTATCCATTTGGTGGAGAGCAACCTACGTTTCAATGGGGAGGAGAACAACCAAGTCAGCTGACGGACGAGACGATCGTCAATTTTCTGGTTGAACAAGACTTGAGTCTTGCTTTGCATCATGTGGAGTGGGAAAGCGAGGTTTTACGTGTAACCGTCAGCCAAGCGAAGACGATGACGGAAGAAGAAGTTTTTGGCCAATTATTTATCCTTCTTAAAAACAGCTTTGTCCATACAGAGAATGTGAATGCTGTTGAAGTAGAAGTCAATAAAGCAGACACATCGAAATGGGCACAGGTGGTAGCCAAGCGAACTCAATTGCAGAAAGATCCCTCTATGCAAAACCCAGAAGGACTATCGGAGAAAAAATATGTTGAGGAACAATTTCAGGTGCAATATACCAATCCTTGAACCTGTGGGGAATGTAGAATTATGTTATACTGAGCTAGAGAAAATGTTTTTGATGTTGGTTGTTTGTTGGGGGAGGGGCGCCAGATGACATCCATGAAAGAGAAAGAAATGGATGAGTTGCAATCCATTTTGTCTGCGGAGGTTCAGCATTCTTATGTTGAAACGTTCGTCGGGAAGGCAGAAGTACCGACGTTCTTTTTACGACTCGTGTTCGCAATGGTTCAAAGTAACCCGAAAGCACGCGAGCATGTTCGAGAAATAAGTGTAGCAATCACGCTTTTGCAAATGGGATTGGATATTCACGATCATGTTTCCAACGGCCCAGAGCATTCCCTCACAGGAATGCGCCAACGACAAATGCGTGTTTTAGCTGGCGATTACTATAGCAGTTTATTTTATCGCCGTTTAGCTGATATAGAGGAAATAGAATGGATTGCGCCTATTTCAAGAGCGATCTGGAAGGTAAACCAAGCCAAGGTTGATTTCTACCAGTTAGTGAATGCGCAATCAGAGATCCCATGGGAGACAGCATCTGAGTACTTTGTTGCTATTCGTGGTATGATTCTGAAAGAGACTGCTTGTCACTGTTTTCCTGATGAATCCCTCATATGGGAGCAAGTGATTCACCATATCGTTCTCGCCGATGCAGTGAAAGCGGAGGGGCTTCTTCCCGTTGTGGGTCCAATTCCGGAAGATGAAGTGCGTGTTCACGTGCAAAAGGCGTTATATCTGTTGGAACAACTGGCGTCAAACGAGGCAGTATCACAGGTTAGATTGTTGATACAAAATCGATTTCAAGCCATGACACAAGCATCTGCGGTACGAGAGGGATGACGATGAAGCGAAGAGAGATGCAGCATGAGACGAAAAAGGAATTTGTGCACGATGTTTTTCAAAGCATAGCTCATAAATATGATCGAATGAATTCCCTTCTCAGTTTTCGACGTCACAAAGCATGGCGAAAGAAGACCATGAAGAAAATGGATGTTCAGTTAGGTGACAACGGTCTTGATGTATGCTGTGGCACAGGCGATTGGGCCATTTCTTTGGCACGAGCCTCTCAGACGGGCAAGATCGTGGGTCTTGATTTTAGTGAGAATATGCTGGCTGTCGGGAAGGAGAAAGTGGCTAGTTTGGACCTGGAATCCCAGATTCAATTGCTCCATGGAGACGCCATGAATCTTCCTTTCCCGGACGATTATTTTGACCACGTTACGATTGGGTTTGCTTTACGCAATGTCCCGGATATACGGCAGGTATTGTCCGAGATGAAGCGGGTGGTGAAGCCGGGTGGACAAGTTGTCTCTCTTGAACTGTCCAAGCCCACGTGGAAACCATTCCGTGCTTTGTATTACTTTTATTTTCAGCGTGTCCTTCCTCTACTGGGGAAAGTTGTTGCAAAGCGTTATGAACAATATCGGTGGCTTCCTGAATCCCTACTGGATTTCCCTGACTACCGTGAGTTGGCCCGCATCTTGGAAGAAGAAATGGGGTTGGAGTTGGTTGATGTGACTCCTCTCACTGGTGGGATTGCAGCGATACATATTGGACGCAAGGGCATGGAGTCATGAACGACGGTAGTGGAATGGATTCGTGCTCAATCTTATGTCGGCGATGGTGAATAGTATGAAGCTTGAAGATATTTATCGTAGTTTAGAAACGGATATTCGTGCGATTGAACAACAATTGTCCGTTGTGATTCAAACGGACCATCTCCTGTTGAATGAATCGGCGAATCATTTATTGGTTGCGGGCGGAAAGCGAATGCGCCCGGTCTTTTCGTTGTTAGCAGGAAAGTTTGGCCAATATGATCTGGAAAAGCTAAAGAAAGTGGCGGTTCCGCTTGAGTTGATCCATATGGCGACCCTTGTTCATGATGATGTGATTGATGATGCGGAAACACGTAGAGGCCAGCCGACAGTGAAGACGAAATGGGATAACCGGATTGCCATGTACACCGGTGATTATATTTTGGGGCAAGCCTTGTCACTCGCAGGTGAAGTTGGAGATCCTCGAGTCCACCAAGTGGTATCGAAAGCGGTTACGCAGATGTGCCTCGGTGAAATAGACCAGATTCGTGATTTTTATCGCTGGAACCAGACATTATCCTGTTATTTGCGTAGGATTAAACGAAAGACGGCTTTACTTATCGCAGTCAGCTTTCATGCGGGAGCCCTTGTGAGCAACGTTCCGGATGACTTGACGCGCCGTCTTCACCTATTTGGCTATTACATGGGGATGGCTTTTCAGTTGACAGATGATGTTCTTGACTTTATGGGGAACGAAGAAGAATTAGGCAAGCCAGCTGGAAGTGACCTTCGACAAGGAAACATTACGCTACCTGTGATTTGTGCTCTGCACAGTGGAGAGGAAGAGGCCCGTCAACTTGTTTTGCAGTACGTACAGGGAGACCGTAGTCCGGAAGCTGCTGAGCAGGCGATTGCCGCTGTGCGTCAATCGCAGGGGATTTCTTTTACCAATGAGTTGGCCCGTCGCTATCTGGATAAGGGCTATGCCATTTTGCAAAAAATGCCTGTCTGTTCTGCACGCGACTTATTAGAGAAGTTAGCCCAGTTTATTGAGCATCGCTCTTATTAGGAGGCTTATTGGTTTGCTTTCCCCATCGTTTTTTGATAGAATGCCTTTTGGTTACATAGTACCAAGAAATCGATATTTGCATCATGGTCAATTGGCGATGATGATTATTGGAGGATGAGCGAAAGATGGAAAAAACATTTTTGATGGTAAAGCCGGATGCTGTACAGCGTGGCCTTATTGGTGAAATCGTATCCCGTTTTGAGAAGAAAGGATTTAAACTGGCTGGCGCAAAGTTGATGACCATTTCGGAAGAGCTAGCTAAGAAGCATTATGGTGAGCATGCGGAGCGCCCGTTTTTCGGTGAATTGGTTAGCTTCATTACATCGGCTCCTGTATTTGCGATGGTGTGGGAAGGCGATGATGTGATCGCAACCGCTCGTCAAATGATGGGGAAAACCAACCCGAAGGAAGCACTTCCTGGTACAATCCGTGGCGACTTCGGTATTAGCGTAGGCATGAATATTATCCATGGTTCGGATTCTCCGGAGAGTGCATCGCGGGAAATTGGTTTGTTCTTCGATGAGAAAGAACAGAGTGAGTACAACAAAACCATGGATCAGTGGATCTATTAAGACGAATAGCAGTTCTTTAAACCGATGATTCCGTAGGGAGTCATCGGTTTTTTCCATTGGAGAAAGGAACCGTACTTAGGATGATAATCAAAAACTAGTTTGCAACACAAACAAAAAGCTCGATTAAATCGATGCCGGCTGGCAACGAGCTTTTGCGGAGGAGGAGAGAAAAGTGAGAGGAGCAGTGATAATCGGTCTAGCTGGAATGGTTGGGGCGGTATTACGTTATGGTGTGTCGCGTGTACTCGTGTTGTTCGGAGATCCGGTGTATCCACTTGCGACTCTTCTTACCAATTGGACCGGTTGTCTGCTATTGGGGTGGTTGACGGTATGGTCACTAACACAAAGAAAGTTTAAAGAAGAGTGGATGCGCGCAATCGGGACGGGACTGATCGGTTCGTTTACGACCTATTCTACTTTTAGTGTAGAAACGATGGACCTTATTTACGAAGGCAGATGGGTGATGGCTCTTTTCTATGTGAGCATGAGTTTGTGTGGTGGCTTTCTTCTCGCCTGGATCGGATGGAAGTGGGGAGAGCGTCGTGCGAACAGGAGGAAGGCGTAATGGATATACTCTATGTTGCTCTGGGTGGTTTTGGAGGGGCTGTGGTACGTTGGTGGGTGAGTAGTTGGCTAAATGAAAAGTTGTGGGGACGATTTCCGTTAGGAACGTTATTCGTCAACGTAACAGGTTCTTTCTTGCTCGGTCTATTATTTGGTGTTTCCACTTCTTATCCTATTTTTTTGCTCTTCGGTGTCGGCTTTCTCGGTTCCTATACGACGTTTTCGACGCTAAATGTGGAGCTGGTTCTGTTTGTTCAGCAGAAGAAGTGGAAGATGTTGATTCTCTATCTGTTGCTTACCTACCTTATCGGCGGACTCGCTGCTTTTTTCGGATTTCATCTGACAAGTGCTTGACAGGAGAATACGGACTATATTATTATATGTTTAAACACTTAAACATTAGATAACGGAGAGGGTGCATTTACATGACGAATACAGCATTAATTACAGGCGCATCAAGTGGAATTGGTGAGGAGCTGGCAAAGGTATTTGCTCGAGAGGGACACGATCTAATACTCGTCGCACGGAGAGAAGAGCGATTGCATCATTTGGCAAAGGAAATACAGAATAAGCACGCTGTTCAGGTAGAGGTGTTGGCAGAGGATTTAAGCGATCCGGATGCGCCTGACCGCATCTATGCTTCGATGAAGCAAAAGGGGATTCAAGTTGATGTATTGGTGAATAATGCCGGATTCGGAGATTTTGGTACCTTTTTAGAGTCGGATCTAAAGCAAAACTTAAATATGGTTGATGTCAATATCAAGTCTCTGGTTTCTTTGACGCATCTGTTTCTTCCCGATATGGTGGAGAGGGGATCAGGAGGAATCTTTCATACGGCCTCCATCGTTGGTTTCCAGCCTGGAGGACCGCTGATGTCGATCTATTACGCAACCAAAGCATTTGTCGTATCGTTTACAGGGTCTCTGGAGAATGAATTGAAGGGGACTGGGGTAAGCGTAACGGCTTTATGTCCGGGACCGACAGAAACAGGCTTCTCCAATCGAGCAGGCTGGGTGGGATCAAAGGCCATGCAGTCAGCAGTGGCAGCACGAGAGGTGGCCGAGGTAGGCTACCGTGGGTTTGCGAAAGGGAAGACTTTTGTCATTCCTGGTTTCAGCAACCGAATGACGGCTCGTTTAGGGAAGTGGCTCCCACGAAAAATGGTTACCCAGGTGATTCGTAATTTCCAGGAGACACGTAGATAATCAGCATTCCAGTAGTCCGCGCGGGGTTTCCCTTTCGCCTGATGAACGAAAGACCATCCAATGTGCGAAAGAGTTCCTCGCTCCCTTATAGAAGTTTGGTGTGAAAAGGATTAAAATAGAGGAAGGTTACTCTTTCAATAGAGATTTCTCTATATAAGAAATGAGAGTCATTTTTCACTATATATTTAACCATTCAGTAAGTATAAGGGAGGAGAGGGTTATGGAACAAGCCGCAATGGACACGTTTCGTACGTGTACGCCATTATTTCATGCGTTGGGGGACCCTGCGCGTCAACGGATTATTCTCCTGCTTGCAGGAAGCGCGCAACTAAGTGTAAATGAGATCGCCGAGCAGTCCACCTTGTCGCGCCCGGCGATATCGCATCATCTCAAAGTTTTACGGGATGTGAATTTAGTAGAGATTGAGCAAAAAGGAACACAACGACTTTATTCTCTTTCTTTTGACGATGCCATTCTTCACCTCAAAGAGCTGGTACGAACGGTTGAACTGGCTTGCGCGGACGAATGTTAATACTTGAATAGATTTTACGAAACCCTCATTCCTGACAAGGTTGGGGGTTTTTATTTTTCTTCAACGATAATGGTTTGTGAGAGGGTCTTTCCGTCGATCGTGAAGGGAGCATGGTTATTGGCGTTTAGCGTAACGGTGATCTCATGGGAACCCGGGGAAAGCGAAGGCAAGTGATACCAACTCCCATAGAGGCGTGCGATTTTATTTCCATCTACATAGAGGTGGGCATGCCCTTGTCCGGATTCGTGTTTTTCACCTGCCCTTGCTGGTTGGAAGGTAAAATGCTCGGTTTGGATATGTAGATTCCAACCAGTGAGATTGTCTGGAATGGCATGAATTTCGAGTGTAGGGAGGGGAGTACTTTCCCACTCTACTGGACTCTCCTGATGATGATGCCCATCCTCATTTGCTGATGTAGAAGATTCACCACTCTCTGCGTGCTCAGAATGGTGATTGGCAGATGAATTCGCCGAGTGGGCATGTATCCCTTCGTGTGAGGGCAACAGGGTACTTCCCCCCCAATTCACGATGTAATAGAGCACAATACCAACGGTAAGATAAAGGACCGTACGGCCGTCTTTTTTAAGAAGTGGCATGAGTTCGCTCGCGCCAATATAAAGAAGCAATCCTGCTGAAAAGAGTATGGAAGCGGAAGTGAAGGAGGATCCCATCGCGAAGAGAAAACCGAGTCCATACCCGGTTAGCGTCCCT
The DNA here is from genome assembly GCF_059818345.1 of Mechercharimyces mesophilus. Classification (NCBI taxonomy): domain Bacteria; kingdom Bacillati; phylum Bacillota; class Bacilli; order Caryophanales; family Thermoactinomycetaceae; genus Mechercharimyces; species Mechercharimyces mesophilus. The sequence continues at coordinate 1,003,240 of NZ_JCBAPH010000001.1, forward strand.
AGCAAAGTGGCAACCGCTAAGATGATCGTGGCGAGGATCGCTTGCTTTTTTCCTTGTTTACGTGCAATGATTAGGGTAGAAATGGCGGCTCCTTCTGGGATCTTATGTAGGATTAAGGCAAAGGCGAGGGCAAAACCGATGGTAGCAGTAGCAAGAAATCCAACGCCAATGGCAAATCCTTCGCAGAAAGCATGAATAGACAAGCCGGTCAGTGTCACCCAGATGAGTTCTTGATCGCCACTCTGCTTGCGGAAGCGAGTCAGTCCATAATGTAGAAACAGCGCAACCAGAAAACCGACAAGAAGCCATGGTCCCATCTGCGGGGAGCTGGATAGCGAGTGAGAAATCATCCCGCTAATGACGACAGTTAAGATCAAACCAATACTAACAGCTAAAAGGTTTTGGAGGTGACTTGCTTTTTTGGGACTTTTCCACCAAATCCAAATACTTCCGAGAACATAACCTACTCCTGTTAGCATAGCAAACAGAAACAATCCCATTTAACGCACGCTCCTTTCTTACTCATTATTTATGACGATTTCTCATCATTTAACACATTTGCACTCTCTATTCAAGGATCTGACACAAAGAAAGCTTGAAAACTGAGGAATTCTTAGTTAAATTAATACCTAGAATCTATTTGTTATTTTATGTTGAAACTTCACATACAGTGAGGTGATTGAGGTTGCTACCAGATGAACGGCAACGTCGAATTCGGGAATGGATACAAACCGAAGAAAGTCTGAGAATCAGTGAACTAAGTGCAGGGCTAGGTGTATCTGAAATGACGATTCATCGTGATATCAAGCCATTACTGGACGAGGGGCTGATCACAAAGACATACGGCGGTATTCGGTTGATGGTACCAACGTCCGCTAAACCGTTACCGTCATCTAGTTGTATCTACTGTCATCGTCAATTAAATCAACGTCTTACTTGTCGGATCGTGCGTAAAAATCATCAGGTTGAAACGGCTTGTTGCGCACACTGTGGATTTTTGCGATTGGAGCAAATTGCAGATGCGACGCAAATGCTGGTACAGGACTTCCTATTGAACACGACGTTTAGTGCAGCTCATGGATGGTTTGTGATGGACTCAACCTTAAACGTCCATTGTTGTCAGCCACAAATGCTACCGTTTGAGCAGAGGCAGGTTGCAGAAAAGTTTGTTAAAGGTTTTTCTGGGATGATCTACTTTTACGACATGGCCGTAGAAGCCTTACAGCAGCAAATGAATCACACGACATGCAAAAGCAAAAACAAGTAATGAATAAAAGGAGCAAACAACAAAATGATCAAGAATAAATGGTTACTCTCTGGAGCGGTAGGACTCTCTCTGATGGTTGCATTGACGGCTTGTGGAGGCGAAGAAGGAAAAGAAAACAAGGACAACATGGAGCATGCAGATTCCGCAGAAGAAGAACAATCAGGTGAACATGCTGGGCACGGAGAAGAGAAGAAAGAGCAAGGAGAAGATAAAGAGAAAGATGGCTCAGGAAATGAGCATGGTGCAGATGAAAGCGATGATGGAAGTACCGCAGATACGACTGCTGAAGGATTAGAGGTAACCTTTACGGTTGATCCAGAAGAAGCAAAAGCAGGAGAGCCCGTAATGATGATGGTGAATGTTATGCATAAAGAGGAAGCCGTCACCAAAGCGGATGAAGTCGAATTTGAAATTTGGAAAGATAGTGAAGGCAAAGAGAGCAGCGAGCGTGTGAAAGCGGAGCATGTAGAAGCTGGAATGTATATGGGGTCAAAAGAATTACCCAAAGCAGGGAAGTACCATATCATGTATCATGTAACAGCTAAGGGAAGTCATAGTATGAAGCAAGTCACAATCAATGCAAAATAAAAGTACGCTAGTTAAACCCGGGTGTGGAGAGGATTCCACGCCCGGGTTTTTGTCAGGGTAGGGATGATTGCTCGTGCCAGAAGCTAATGGATTCAAGCATGAAGTGGCTAGATTGGTTTTTGCAACGGGAAGTGATAGGATTAGCAAAAAGGTTTTCTAGCAAAAGGTGGGGGAGCTATTGAGACAAAAAGTGTTACAGAGATTAAGCCCGCCTCAAGTCCTTGTTATTGGCTTTGTTTTGATGATCATCGTAGGTACTGCACTTTTATCTATGCCTATTGCAACAGAGTCGAGGGTACCTCTTGGACTCTTGGATGCTTTGTTCACTGCCACCTCAGCTGTTTGTGTAACGGGGCTCGTCGTAACCGATACAGCAACTACCTTTAGTCTGTTTGGCGAATGTGTCATTCTCCTGCTTGTACAATTGGGTGGCCTCGGGTTTATGACGATTAGTGTTTTGTTTGTTTTGATATTAGGGAGAACCCTCGGTGTAAAAGAGAGACTGGTTCTCCGCTACTCCTACCACCAACCCCATATTCAAGGGGTAGAAAGATTAACCTGGAACATCATTCTCATTACCTTTCTGGTTGAAAGTATAGGATTTCTCTTGCTTGCCTTCCGCTGGGTACCTGAATGGGGATGGCAAAAAGGTCTCTACTATTCTCTTTTTCATTCGATTTCAGCTTTTAATAACGCTGGATTCGACCTGTTTGGAGATTACGGCATGTATAGTAGCCTCACCATGTACGTCGATGATCCGTGGATCAATCTGACGATTGTTGGCCTGTTCCTTATAGGGGGAATCGGGTTTATCGTGATTGCGGATCTGGTTCAATATCGCAGAAAACGCCGACTAAGCATGCATACCAAACTGGTATTGTCGGTTTCTGGTTTTTTAATTGTGTTTGGTGGATTGACGATTCTGCTAATCGAATGGAGAAATCCCACTACCTTGGGACCGCTATCGTTTGAACACAAGGTAATGGCCTCTTTTTTTCAAGGTTTATCTCCACGAACAGCAGGATTTAACACACTGGATCTATCTACTATGTATCCTGCTTCACAATTAATCATTATTTTGCTTATGTTTGTTGGAGCAGCTCCCAATTCGACGGGGGGTGGGATTAAAATAACCACCTTTATTATCGTTGTACTTGCCGTTTGGAGCATGATTCGTGGGAAGGACGAAGTGATCAGTTTTCGTCGACGAATTCCTTATAGGCACATATACTTGGCGCTGACCATTTGGGTTCTTTCTTTGTCTGTTACGATCATCATTTCCAGTTTATTAACCATAACAGAACATACCGATTTGACGACTTCGTTTTTTGAAACCGTTTCTGCAGGGGGAACAGTGGGGCTCTCACTGGGTTTAACCCCTCACCTAACGGATATCGGGAAAATCATTCTTGTACTCACCATGTTTGCGGGTCGTCTGGGACCATTAACACTAGCATTTGCGCTCATGCAACGGAAACAACAGCCTCCCATTCGCCATCCAGAAGAGAGTCCGTTAATTGGGTAAGAGAAGAAAATGATGTTGAGAGGATGTCAATGACTTTGGAGACAACAGAGGAAGGACTAAGTATTAAATAGTGAACTAGTCTGCAACACAAACCATTTGCGTAGATGAAGCAAGTAGCTAAGCAACATGCTTATCTGTACGGGAAGACATCAACGATCCTCAACCACTTCGAAATAAGATCATGGCAATGACAAAGGCTAAAGACAAAGTTTGGGATAGCCATAAGAAACCTCGTTGACCCTTAGCATACAGGGTAACGGGGTGTTGTAATTGACGAATCCCTTAGTGCGCCATTTTTTGGGTGTGTCTACAATGCCTTGTCATTAGAATTCTGTTCTACAAATTCAAGTATTTTTTCATTTATCATTTCGGGATATTCGCCACTAATTGCGTGGGAAGCATTCGGGCAGATTTCAATTCTGATATTCTTGACGACATTTTCGCCTTTTTTCACAGCCCTTTCTGAGTTATGCATCTTACTGTTTTCTGCCATTAATGCGAAAATTGGAAGATCAATAGTGTTTAGCTCCTCATCACTAAAGGAGGATTCTCTCGAAATGAATTCATAAAATCAGACCAGTTTGTAATACAGACTAAAACTAGGATACAATCATGTTCTCAACATGCTATTTCCCTGTGGTATGATAGGGAAATAGCATGAAGTAAGAATTACAGGAACTGGAGAGAGTAAGCATGCGCTATTTAACAGCAGGTGAATCACATGGTCCACAATTGACGGTCATTATGGAAGGATTACCTAGCCATATGCCTTTCGCAAAGGAAAAAGTAAACGCTCAATTGAAGCGTCGACAGGGAGGATATGGGCGAGGTCGACGGATGCAAATCGAGTCCGATGAAATCGAAATTTTATCTGGCGTGCGATTTGGGGAGACGACCGGTGCTCCCGTAGCCTTATCCATTCAAAATAAAGATTGGACTCATTGGCAGAAGGTTATGGGACCTGAGCCTCAATCCGAAATGGCAGACAAAAGACGGATTTCACGTCCGCGCCCAGGGCATGCTGATTTGGTAGGTGCGATGAAATACAATCACCGTGATATGCGGGACGTGTTGGAGCGTTCCAGTGCACGGGAGACAGCTGCACGTGTAGCCGTAGGGGCAGTCGCACGGTTGCTGTTGGAAGAGTGCGGAATACGGGTTGCCGGTCACGTGGTGCGCATCGGCGAGGTGGAAGCACCTGTTCAGGAAGGATTATCTTTTGAAGAAATCCAAGCAATCTCTGAAGCCTCACCCGTTCGTTCTTTAGACGAAGATGCTGGGAACGAAATGATGAAGGTGATCGACCGTAGCAAAAAAGCAGGGGATTCCGTCGGAGGTATCGTGGAAGTCCTTGTCGAAGGAGTCCCGGCGGGATTGGGCAGCTATGTCCATTGGGATCGCAAGCTAGATGCGCGTCTTGCCCAGGCGATCATGAGTATTCAAGCGTTTAAGGGAGTGGAATTTGGTATTGGCTTTGAAGCGGCGGAAAGACCAGGTTCTCAAGTACACGATGAAATTGCATGGACAGAAGAGAAAGGTTTCTATCGGGAAAGTAACCGCCTAGGTGGCTTTGAAGGCGGAATGACCACGGGAGAGCCGTTGATTATCCGAGGTGTCATGAAGCCCATTCCCACGTTATATAAGCCGCTTGCCAGTGTGGATGTAGATAGTAAAGAACCGTTCGCCGCTAGCATCGAACGCTCGGATAGCTGTGCCGTACCAGCCGCAAGTGTTGTAGCAGAACATGTAGTAGCATGGGAAGTGGCTCGTGCGCTGTTAGAGAAATTCCCTTGTGATACCATGAGCGAACTAACAGAAAGCATAAAGCAATACCGAGAGCGAGTGAGGAATTTTTAGTATGCGTACCTTAACGGTTGAACTGGGGGAAAGGACCTATCCGATCGTCATAGGGACAGGGGTACAAAAGGAGATCCCGCATTATCTTCATTCACGCGGGATCGGTACAGACAGGAAGTTGTTTATTCTTTCTGATTCCCAAGTGGCCCCTCTTTATTTAGATGATGTGAAGATGAACTTAGAGAAGGCGGGTTATCTAGTAGGAGGATTTACTGTTCCTCATGGAGAGGGAAGTAAATCCTTGGAACAATGGGAGAGAGTGCTTTCTTCCTGTATTGATTTTAGTATGGATCGCCACAGTGTCATCTTAGCTTTAGGTGGGGGAATGGTGGGGGATCTAGCTGGTTTTGTAGCTGCTACTTATCTACGAGGCATTCCTTTTGTTCAGTTACCAACCACCGTATTGGCTCATGATAGCAGTGTGGGAGGAAAAGTGGGTGTCAATCATCCGCAAGGAAAAAATCTCATTGGTGCTTTTCATCAGCCAGCATTGGTGGCATACGATGTGGATACCTTGCAGACATTACCCCAGCGGCAAGTCATCTCGGGTTACGCGGAAGTGATTAAGCATGCCCTTATTTGGGATGCTTCCTTCTTCGCATGGCTTAAACAGCATGTTTCCTCTTTGCGTTCGCTGTCTGTCGAGGAAGTGGAAATGGCGCTTTTTCGAGGGTGTGAAATCAAAGCGGAAGTGGTCTCTCAGGATGAAAGGGAGTCTGGCCTAAGAGCCATTCTAAACTATGGACATACCCTCGGTCATGCATTTGAGGCGCTCTCCCAATATGAAATCGCTCACGGTGAAGCCGTGTCACTCGGAATGGTAGGAGCAGCGATGTTAGCAGAAGAGTTAGGAATGGTGGATGATGGAGTACTGGATGCTACGACATCCTTGTTAACCGCTTTTGGGCTTCCTACTCGTTTGACGATCAATGTAGAGATCCCCATGGTGCTATCCCTTCTTCAAACAGATAAGAAACGTCGAAAAGATGAATATGTTTTTATTCTCCCCACACGGATTGGAGAGGTTCGTATTGTTCGCGGTATAGACGAAGGAGCCATCTCGCGTACAATTGAGCGACTTCAACAGTAAGAGAGTATGCCTCTCTTTCCTTCGGACGATTTAGATAGGTGGATATGCAACTTTTGTTCCCCTCTATACGTCTAACAACTGTAGGTAAATAGAATCGAATTCTAACTATAGCAACTGACTTTCTATAGGAGGATCAATGATGAAACGAATCGTAATAGGAGTTTTCTGCTTATCTATATTCGTCGGGGGATGCGGAACAGGCAATGCGGATCAAAATGATGTGGAAAAGTTAACGGATGCATCTTCTCCAGCAGTTGTTCAGGAAAAGAAAAAGGATGAAGAAAAGGATTCAAATACTGCACAAGGGGAAGAAGAGGTGGAGAATGGGATGATCGAAGGAACGATTACTCATATTGAGAAGCACGCCCCTAAGCGTAACTACAATTCAGATGAAGAGGAGAAAAACTCTCCAACAAAATCAGCACCCAAAGATGAAACCATCACCCCGCCTAAAGAAGGGGTTAATAAAGAAGTATTGTACATCCTGACGATTACGAAAGAGGAGGGTGATGAAAACCCTTATGATGAGATGCTCGTCCTCGTCACGAAGGAAACCCCTATACTTAGCGCGGATGGAGAGAAAAAAACGATTCAATCTTTAGTAAAAGGGGCTAGGGTAAAAGTTACTTTGGCTGGTCCCATTCAAGAGATGGAGCCACCACGAGGTAGCGCGAGCACCGTCATTTTGTTGAATAAATAATGATGAAGCTTGAGAGTAGTAGAGGGGGAGTGAAGAAAGAATGAAAATGAAGCGACGCATCCAGGGCTTGCCGATGTATCAACCCGGTAAGCCTTTGGAAGAAGTGAAGCGAGAATTAGGTATAGACGAAGTGATCAAGCTGGCTTCCAATGAGAATCCGCATGGGGCTTCCCCTGTAGTGTGGGATTCATTACAAGAAGTCCGTAACCAATTGGCAATGTATCCTGAAGGAACAGCTCCGCTTCTACGTCAAGAGTTGGCTCAATTTTATGGAAAAGAAGAAGAAGCGTTTTTACTGGGAAATGGGTCAGATGAAATTGTGCAAATGATCTCACGTACGTACCTTGAGCCAGAGGATGAGGTGATCATGGCGGATATCACTTTTCCTCGTTATAAAACCCATACGGTGATCGAGGGAGCGACTCCCATTGAAGTCCCGCTTATTGATGGAACACATGATTTAGAGGGAATGCGCCGAGCGATCACCACCAACACACGCATTGTTTGGATCTGCAATCCGAATAATCCTACGGGGACGATTGTGAAGCAAGACGATTTTCTTTCTTTCCTCAAACAAGTTCCCGATCAGGTGCTAGTGGTAGTGGACGAAGCCTATTATGAATATGTGACATCGCATGAATACCCTGATTCTCTTTATTTGTTGGACCGTTTTCCTAACCTCATTATTCTACGAACTTTTTCTAAGGTCTACGGGTTGGCTGCGCTTCGGGTTGGCTACGCGATTGCCCATCCTCAGTTGATTTCGGATCTTCATCGGGTACGTGAACCTTTTAATTGCAATCGATTGGCACAACATGCTGCTCGAGCGGCATTAAGAGAGCAAGATTTCGTCCGTTTTTGTGTCGAACAAAATGATCGAGGTCGAAAACTCATTTCTCAATTTCTCGATCGCTGGGGCCTAAGCGCTTTTCCTGCTCATGGGAACTTCGTTATGCTAGATACAGGGAGACCTTCAGATGAGGTATATGGGGCTTTTTTGAAGCAAGGAGTCATTGTTCGTCCCGGGAGTTTACTGGGATACCCTACTTTCATTCGAGTAACCGTAGGAACAGAGAAACAAAACACTTACTTCTTACAAGCTTTCGAGAAAATTTTGGTTGAAGAAAAGGATTGACGAACAGACTGAATTGACTTATAATAATTTTCAATCTATGGTTTCTCTCCACTCCTATACTTTTGAACTGCCCCGTGTAATTGTGTCTGGGCAGTTCTTTTTTTTCTCTTCTCATAATACTTGTCTAATAGAGGAGGGATACCAGGTGATGCCCAGAAACGCACGCTCCACCTTATTTGAAATGATTATCGTACTTGGTTTTATCTTGTTATTAAAAGAATGGTTACTCCCATTTTTCATTTGGATATGGTTTTCAAGTGGAGACTTTGCGTCTTCTATGCTGGAATGGTCCATCCTTATTATGGGTGTCTGTACCTTTTTCATTTATCTCAGCTTTGGTTCGTCAGCCAAGCATATCTATCACCTCTCACTGACGGAAGCGATCACCGTGTTCTTCTGGGTACACATGCCCCTCTTCCTTCCCACCTTCTTTGCGCTCCCTTCATTAGCTGAGGAATGGTCTGCCATTGTAGGAGGGTGGTTAAAGCTCTTTTCGCCTTCCTCTCATCTCACAGAGCCTCTCTTTACGTTCCTCCTCGCGTTGCTTCTTTTTATAGGAGGACGAGGAATGGAGATCATCGAAAAAGATCAGTCTAAAGAGAAACCTCAGTCTCAAGCTAATCTATATAAACAAAGAAACAAGCGAAATTAGATCCCTGAAAATATAAACCAGTTTGCATTACAAACAAAGAGCCATGTTTATTTGCTTTCCTTTTAACCCACACTAATTTGTAAAGGGAATAAAAGGGGTTGAATTGGAAATGGAGATGGCACGACTTCTTACTTATGCAGACATCGAACAATTAAATCAAATGGCTGTTAGTTATGAATGCAACGTCAATCCGCACTCAAAAAGAGAACTTATACAATCCCTTCTTTATCAGATGGGGGACTCCTCTCTTTTAAAATCAGAGTGGAATGCATTGTCCATGACGGAGAAACGTTTTTTGCAACTTCTCTATTTCGACAATCTATCTCGTTATTCCCTCGAGGACTTATTGGGAAAAGGACGTGCCGCATTAAAAGAAGAGCAAGGTTCTCCACGCTCCCTCATCCGAGTCTCTTTACGGAAAGGATGGCTTTTTCCAGGGACAACCTCTCGTGATCGCTATCTCTATTTTCCTGCGCGCGATTTTATCGGTCGTATGCTTCGCCTTTCGTGCTCCGAATCATTTCAAAGACAAGCCCCAACCCTACAACCACCCGTTTATCGTTCGGAAGAGCACTTATTAGAACATGATCTGCTTCAATTTCTCTATCGTGTAAAGGAAGAAGCTTTTCCTCTTACCTCAGAAGGAGCCATTTACCGGCAGCAACTAAAGAATTTACTAAAGTCCTTTTCAGTGGAGGAAGACCCCATTTTATCCGAACGATTTCGCTTTGGGTTTGGTCAACACTACCACCTGTACCCTAACAGATTCTCGTTTCTATATGACTACGCGCTATACCAGGGATACATCAAAGAGCTTCCCGAGGGTCTACTGGCGTTAACATCCGCAGGTGTGCAACGTACCGAGGAAGAAGTGAGAGGGGAAGAATATGATATGTATCCTTTCTGGATGCGTCTTTATCGTGGACCCATTCCCCATCTACCACTTATCACGCGTTGGATTGATTTTATGGTATATCGGAACTGGACTCCGTGCTCACTGGTTGAAGCACAAGTGGAAGAATGGATTGAACCTTATTACTACAAATCAAAGCAAGATTTGTTTCAGCAGATTTTAACCATGCTTCTTCATCTAGGTGTACTCCAACTAAGTGAGGGAGAAGAAGGCAACCTGATCGCCATTCAGGACGATGGACATCACTTAATGCAAAGTAGTGAACGAAAAGAGTGGCACGTATCCAATCGCACAACCCAGGGAAAAGGAGAAAGGGTAAGAGAATCTCAACCTGTTCCAGAGAAGGAAAAGTGACGACCTCTAGCGAATAGAGATAAATAATAAGCACCTAATACGACTGAAGTGGCACCGCCCTTCACTCACCTTTGACAATCAAGGGGAGATGAAAATGCAAGGACCGATTACGTCTCTTGAGAAAAAAGAGTTTATCTATTGGTTTTTAAATAAATATGAGCTGCAACGTCGTGAGGCAGCTTGGCTACTTACTTATGTTGCATCCAATCAACAACTCCTAGAGAATGTCCATTTTGTAGATAATATTCAAAACTTATCTAAAACATTGTCTATCTCCACACGCTGTTCTCATAACCGTCCATTCCTTTTTGCTAAGAATCGTCGTAAGAGTGATGATGTCGAAACAGCGTTTTATGATATTCGTGCTTATTCAGATGAAAAGTTGTACATCTCACTATCTTTTAAAGGAAGAACCGCTTGTCCAGAATATGCTGCTGTATTGGAGGCGAATCCAATGGAAAAGCAAAACATTACACAAGATCAAGCACTAAGTGTTCTAGCGGAGATTGTGTTAGATCAAGCGGCAAGAGAGTACCGAATACGTTCTTTGTATCAAGAGATTAATCACGCACTGGAACAGAGGGATGAGAAAAAGTTTTTACAATTAAGCGAAGAGTGGTCCCTCCTGCTAGAATCATGAAGGAGATTTGCGGTATAATGCTCGGCGAGGGCCGGGTATTTTTATTGTAAAGGAGCAACCAGGATGATACTAGCTGACGTCAAAACAGAAGATTGGAAATCATATGCTCCCTATGTCGATACGTTGCTGTTACCGATTGCACGTATTCGTTTTCAAGAGAAAGAGTTGGATCGTTCGGAGCAATCTATCGAGGATATTGCTCATACGATTGAGCAAGAATTAAAAGGGAGAATATTGCTTTTGCCCTCCATTCAGTATGGAGAGGATGTGTCCATTCTCCGAAAATATATCGAAGATGCGGTGCGAGGATGGGAAAGTTCGTCTTTTTATCACATTTTCTTATTAGGAGAAGAGTCTCTCTTACATGACTTTCATCTAGAGAAAAAGCAGTTGCCATTCCGTCTATCTTCCTTTCCCATCCCTCTATCGAACCAGGAAAATAGCGATATAGAGGAGATATCTACCTCCATCAGCGAAGAAATGATTCGCATCTGGTCGTATGAATGAGAGCGATATTTGAGGGAAAAGTAAAGAGGACGTGATCTTCCAAACTTCTTGACATAGCTTAATCCGGTTCGCTATCATTGATATGTCCTAGTAATACTTTGATACGGTTCCGGTCCATATAACGCAACCCGCAACGAGGGAGGTCGGATGGTACGTGAGCAATAATAAGAAGCGACGCTTGTCTCGTCGTCAGTTTCTCATCAACACATTGGCGGGATCAGGAGCCTTTATGGGTGCCGGCATGTTGTATCCTATGGTCCGATTCGCCATCGACCCAGTTCTACAAAAGCAGGAACAATCATCTTTTGTGGAAGTGGGATCCGTTGAGGAATTTGGCACTGAACCAGTAGGCATTCAGTTCTTTGTTGAACAGAAAGATGGTTGGTACCAAAAAGAAGGCGGGACCAAGATGACAGCTTGGGTTAAGAAGCAAGATAATGGTGATTTCCTTGCTCTTTCTCCCATCTGTAAGCACCTCGGTTGTACTGTGAAATGGGAAGGTAGTCCAGAATTTAAGGATGAATTCTATTGCCCATGTCACGGTGGCCGCTATACGAATAACGGAGTGAACATTAAAGGAACACCTCCACTAGCTCCACTGGATATGTATGCTACCAAAGTGGAAAATGGCAAGCTCTTTTTAGGTCCGATTGCTGAGCGGGAAGGAGGGGAATAAGATGTTGCAAAAGGTATATGATTGGATCGATGAACGAATCGACATTACCCCTCTCTGGCGGGATGTAGCCGACCATGAAGTGCCTGAGCACGTAAACCCGGCACATCACTTCTCCGCGTTTATCTATTGTTTTGGTGGATTGACATTCTTTATCGTGGTCATTCAAATCTTGTCTGGAATCTTTCTCTCCATGTACTATGTTCCGGATATTGAAAACGCCCATGCGAGTGTACAATTCCTGCAAAATGAGATTGCCTTCGGGCAAATTGTACGCGGAATGCATCACTGGGGAGCCAGTGTTGCGATCGTCATGCTCTTTCTTCATACTTTGCGCGTCTTTTTTACCGGATCGTATAAACACCCACGTGAATTTAACTGGGTAATCGGGGTGTTAATTCTCTTCGTCATGATTGGGCTTGGTTTTACCGGGTATCTACTTCCTTGGGATAACAAAGCGTACTTTGCGACGAAGGTTGGTGTTGAAATCGCAGCTAGTGTGCCTTTTATCGGGTCATACATCGCTAGCTTCCTACAAGGAGGAAGCGTGGTAGGCGCACAAACGATTGCTCGTTTCTTCGCGCTACACGTATTCTTCTTGCCAGCAGCACTCTTTGGATTGCTTGCTGCACACTTTATCCTGATTCGGAAACAAGGCATCTCGGGGCCGTTATAAGCCTTCATTGACGCGCAAAGGGGGGATTTTACTTGGCACATAACAACGATAAAAACAAACAGGTTCACTATGTTGGCGATTCCCGTGTTCCTGCGAGAAACAAAAGTGAGAAGATGGCTCCGCCAGATTATGATGAATTTCCAGGGAAAACAGAAGCTTTCCTTCCAGACTTTCTTCTTAAAGAGTGGATGGTAGGGGTTGTTTTTCTATCCGGTTTTATGGCACTCGTCATGGCTCACGAGCCACCATTGGGTGAAATTGCCGATCCGACGAATACGAGCTTCCTGCCCGTACCGGACTGGTATTTCCTCTTCCTATATGAATTACTCAAATTCAGCTGGGCATCTGGTCCCTATACGGTCATTGGCATTATCGTCTTACCAGGGATCATGTTTACCGCGTTACTCTTGGCACCCTGGTTGGACCGTAGTAAAGAACGTCGTCCCTTTAAGAGGCCGATTACAACCAGTTTAATGGTCCTTTCCATACTTGCAATGACGCTTCTCACTTGGTTCTCCGAAGCGGAGCACCAAGAGATGCTAGCAGCGCAAGGGGGCTATCAGCAAGAAGTGGGTGAAGAACTTCCAGCTGTATCAGCCACGGATCATCCTGGGTATGAGATCTATAAAGAAAATGCTTGTATCCAATGTCACGGTGAGAACTTAGAAGGGGTAAATGGCCCTTCACTCATCGATGTGGCTAACCGTTATACGGAAGAAGAGCTGTACGATATTACGAATAACGGTAAAGGTACGATGCCACAAGGAATGTTCCAAGGATCAGAAGAAGAGAAAGCTCTCCTGATCGAATGGCTTGAAATGCAAAAAGTTCCTGGTAGTGAAGATAAAAGTGGCAGTAAGTCGCACTAAGTCAATACACATAAGGAACGATACGAAAAGGTGATCCATTGATGTGGATCACCTTTTTTCATACGAGGTGAATGTGATGGAATGGATTCGCACTTACTGGAAACAGTTTATGTACCTATTGGAACAAACATGGGTGATTTGGAGCTTGTTTGTGATCAATTTAATCGGCTCACTCTACGGCTTCTATTGGTATAAAGCGCAACTGATCGATACAGATTCTTGGCTTAATCTATTTGTGCCCGATAGCCCAACAGCATCTCTCGCTTTTACATTCGTCCTCTTTTTTTATGGATTGGGAAAGCGTTTTCCCTTTTTAGAGGCCTTTGCGGCCGTTACGCTATTTAAATATGGAATCTGGGCCGTTCTTATCATTGTTCTGGGTGCACTTTTTGAGCCGGGTTCTTTCTTTTCCAATCTACACTGGACGGATTGGATGCTCTCTTTCTCTCATCTAGGGATGGCACTGCAAGCTCTTCTCTACAGCCGCTTTTATACGTTCCGGTGGTCTCATCTTGCTTGGGTAGCATGCTGGACGTTACTTAATGATGTGTTGGATTATGGGCTTGGTATCCATCCCTGGTTGCCAAGAGTGCTATATAACTATGTTCCGTGGATTGCTGCTTTGACCGTATGTTTAAGCCTGATTGCTATCTTTCTATTTGCTACACTCCGTCTGCAACAGAAGACAAACCATCGTTTATCTGTGGGGTGATTCTGCGCCCTCGGATGACTGATTCGGACAAACTCTGCATAGGGTAGTACAAGTAGATTTGTTTGAAGGGGATGTCCAATATGAAGACAAGGCGCTTATGGGGATGGATCCTTCTTTTTTCTTGCTTACTATCCTCCTTTCCTAGTGTGGGATGGGCAGCAGAGGAAGGAGCAGAAACCTGGAGTAAACAAGCTGCTAGGGTAGAGAAAAGGGTACAAGCAGAAGAATGGATGGAAGCACGAAGTACGATTAAAGATCTAGCACAATCGTTTGCAAAAGCCGATTTATCGAAGCAGGAATTGTCCATCGATGCGATTCATGTATTGTCTGAAACCATTGTCCGTACAGATCAAGCACTTTCCCGCGTAGAGATTCGCATAGCAGAAGCACAGCTGGCGGCTAAACGCCTTCATCTGGCCTTTGATGCAGTAGCCCATCAACAACCCCTGTGGCATCAGCTCCATGATGTGATGCAATCGGATGTGAAAAAGATTCAACACGCGATTCAATCGGGGAAAGAAGAAGAGGCAGTCACCGCAACCGAGCAACTTCTTGCTCATTATGACTCGATTTATCCAGCATTAGTAGTAGACCGCAACATGGTTACTGTGAAAAAGGTGGACTCCCTCCTGCACTATATCGAGCAGCAAGCGGAAAATAAAGACTTACAAAAGTTATCCCAAGGGCTGGGTCATTTTCAGAAGCAATTAAAGCCCCTGTACTTTGGACCAGAAAATGAAGTGGTTTCTTGGGCAGAGAAGCAGGATGAAAGTTCTATCTGGGGAGTGGTGTGGATGGGAGGAATCATCGTTACTGTGTTAGCTTATATGAGCTGGACGATGCTCCGTCAAGAGAGACGAGGAGAGAATGGGAGAGTTAGGGTGGATGCTCATTCAAAATAAGGGAGAAAGCTAAAAAGTATGCATATCGGCGTAAACTCATATTAAAAAGGCTTGGGTTGATGGATCGATCACCCAAGCCTTTTTAATGAAATTGGTTCGTCTAGGTTTTTTCAAAGGTGAACCCTTCCCCTAACACATCTTTCACATCGTGCACCACCACGAATGCTTCAGGATCCACACTGTTCACCAGTTGTTTCAACCGAGGAAGCTCATTCCGGCTAACAACGACATATAGAACTTCTTTATCCACCCCAGTATACCCCCCGCGGCCTTTTAACAGGGTGATTCCTCTGTCCATCTCTACCGTAATTTTATTGGAGATGGACACGGCAGAGTTCGAGATGATGTTGACGGCTTTTGAAGAGCTTAAACCTTCGATTACAAAGTCGACAACCCTTGAGCCGATAAACACGGCAACCAACGTGTACATTGTTTTTTCGCGTCCGATTGCGAAAGCATTGATGGCAATGATGAAAAAATCAAACAGGAACATCGTCTTACCGATACTCCAGTCATGGTACTTCTTCATCAGCCGTGCAATGATATCGACGCCGCCCGTCGTACCACCGATACGGAAGATGAGACCCAGTCCTAGCCCTACAAATACCCCGGTATACAGGGCAGCAAGCAGGAGGTCGTTTTCTAGCTCCATTAAATACGAATACCTGTCTGTATACTCAATGGCCAAGGAAACCGCCACAATCCCAATAATGGTATAGATAAATGTGCGCTTTCCTAACACCCGATACCCTACAAAAAGTAGTGGGATATTAATAATGAAAATCACGATTCCGGTTGAAAAACCAAACACATAATGCAAGAAGATCGCTAGTCCCGTAAATCCTCCTTCGGCCAGCCCATTGGCCAAAGCAGTATTAATTCCGATGGAAAAGACAAGAGAACCGAGAAGGATAATGAAGAGATCATAAGCTATTCTTTTGGTGATTATATTTTTCATTGTGGTATTCGCCTCCTTTTCTGTCTGTTTTGATGTTTTCTAAGTTGCTTTTGAAGGTTAGTATCCCGATATATTATACATGCCCCTTTGTATCTCTTCAATGCAAAAAGCATTTGTCTTCCCCATTAGGATAAGATACCATGAAGAAGGATCGGAGGGAATAGCGATGAAAGCAGAGAAAACAATGGCAGAGATGCAAAAAGAAGTGGATCAATATATCGGCCAATTTCGCGAAGGCTATTTTCATCCCTTATCGATGCTTGCCCGGATGAGTGAAGAGGTAGGAGAATTGGCCCGTGAAGTGAATCATCGCTTTGGAGAAAAGCCGAAGAAGCCAGAGGAAGCAGAAAGCAGTTTGGAGTCTGAACTAGCTGACTTGCTATTTATTACCATATGCTTCGCCAATTCACAGGGAATTGACCTAGAACAAGCATTTGATAGCGTGATGAAAAAATACAACACCCGCGATCGAGATCGCTGGACGCGGGTCGATCAAGAAAACTGATTTCTACATAGAAAGACTTCTATAGAGAGGAATAGAGAAAATGGAGAAAATTAGAGTGCTCGTCGCTGGTGCCAGTGGACGGATGGGACGAGAAACAGTCAAAATGATTGCAGCAACCGATGATCTTCAGTTGATAGGAGGGACCTCTCGTACCTATGCCGGACAAGAAGTGGGGAAGGTAGTAGGTGCTACGGTGGAAGCTCCCTTTTACTCTTCACTGACGGAGGCATTACAAACCGAGGTGCCGGATGTGCTCGTCGACTTTACCACACCCGATACGGTAACGGAACATATCCAGCTAGCTCTAGAACAGGGGGTTCGTCCTGTAGTGGGGACGAGTGGACTAGCGGAAGAGAGAGTAGAGGAGTTAGCAAAGATCGCTAACGAACGGGGAATAGGAACGATTATCGCCCCCAATTTTGCCATTGGCGCTGTACTTATGATGATGTTTGCGCAAAAAGCAGCTCGCTATTTACCCGATGTGGAGATTATTGAGATGCATCATGATCAGAAGTTAGACGCACCCTCTGGAACAGCGATGAAAACGGCCGCTCTGATCCGGGAAAATCGGGAAGAAAAGAAACAAGGTCATCCAGAGGAAAAAGAAATTCTCACAGGTGCCCGTGGCGCTTATCAAGATGGCTTCCGTATTCACAGTGTTCGACTGCCAGGATTGGTAGCCCATCAAGAAGTACTCTTCGGCGGAGCAGGGCAACACCTATCCATCCGCCATGACTCTTTAAACCGAGAATCGTTTATGCCAGGGGTTCATTTGGCGATAAAGGAAGTAATGAAAATGAATCACCTCGTTTATGGATTGGAGCATATTCTAGATAGATAAAATGACTATACAAGAGGGAGCGAAAGGAGTAACCGACGTGATAAATAATGAGAATAGGGTGCGTCTGCTTGCTATCGGAGCGCATCCGGATGATGTAGAGATTGGTGCTGGAGGGATTCTGGCTAAGCATGCGGCAGCTGGGTATCCCGTGGCGATTGTGGATTTAACCCAGGCAGAGTTATCCTCTAATGGAAATCCCACATTGCGGCAACAGGAAGCAAGAGAAGCAGGAAAAGCCCTTGGACTGGTTGCTCGCTACAATCTAGAATTACCTGATCGAGGATTGAAGGAGAGTCCAGAAGCGGTGGAGAAAATCGCTGCAATCATCCGGCGTCTACGTCCGGAGACCGTCTTGTTGCCGTTCGGAAAAGATCGCCACCCCGATCACGTCGCTGCCAGTCAACTGATTCGAGAAGCGATTTTTGATGCAGGGATTCGCAAGAAAGAGATCCATGCTCTCCCTGCTCATCGTGTATCCCATGTTTTTTGCTACTTTATCAATCATATAGAAGAAGCGGACCTGATAGTAGATATTAGTAGTGTGCACTCACAAAAGATGAAAGCCATCCAAGCTTATGCTTCTCAATTTTCTCGCCAAGAGGGGGAAGTCGATACTCCCTTAAACCAGCCAACGTATCTAGGAATGATTCGTGGCCGCGATCAGCTATGGGGACATCAAATTCAAGTGGCTTATGGTGAGGCACTCAAATTAGTTAGCCCTCTCCCTTACCCATGGCTTGTGGATACACAGAAGGGGGTATAGAACATGCGAATTGGAATTACTTGCTATCCTACTCATGGTGGTTCCGGTGTGGTAGCCACGGAGTTAGGTAAATTGTTGGCCGAGCGCGGACATCAAGTTCACTTTATTTCGTATGATATGCCTTTTCGGTTAGAGGGATTTCATCATAATATTCATTATCATGCTGTAGAAGCCAATCATTATGCGCTCTTTCGCTATCCTCCATATGACTTATCCCTTGCCAGCCGGATGGCCCAAGTAGCAAAACAGCACCAGTTGGATATTTTGCATGTTCATTATGCCGTTCCGCATGCCATCTGTGCCTACCTAGCCAAGCAAATGGCGGAGCGAGATTTTCAGGTAGTGACGACTTTGCATGGAACAGATATTACGATACTCGGAGAAGATCCCTCACTAAAAGATATTATCTGTTTTGGAATACAGCAAAGTGATGCGGTTACAGCTGTATCTGAAGCCTTGATTCAACAAACGCGAGAGCTTTTCTGTGCGGAAAAGCCGATTGAGCGCATCTATAACTTCGTTGATCATCGCATGTATTATCCGCGTGATGTCATGGATATTCGTGCCCAATATGCACGTGAAGATGAACACATTCTCTTTCACATGTCCAATTTTCGTCCTGTTAAACGAGTAGGCGATGTGATTAAGATCTTTGAACGTGTTCAACGACAGGTACCCGCACGTCTACTCTTGGTAGGGGAAGGCCCAGATCTATCCAAGACACGGCAACAGGTTGAGGATTTGGGATTAACCGATAAGGTATGTTTCCTAGGAAAACAAAATGAAGTTGCTCGTCTGATCTCATTAGCAGACCTCTTGTTGTTGCCTTCCGAAAAAGAAAGCTTTGGGCTTGTGGCATTGGAAGCCATGGCATGTGGTGTGCCCACAGTAGGCTCTCGTGCTGATGGCATTCCCGAAGTCGTACAGCATGGGGAAACCGGCTACCTGGCAGATATCGGCGATGTGGACTCCATGGCAGAAGGGGCGATTTCTCTTCTTTCCAACCCGGATCTTTACCGCACATTTTCACAGAATGGGTTGGCCCGCTCACGAGATACATTTTGTGGGAATCATATCGTGGATCAGTATGAATCTTTGTATCGCAAGGTGATCGAGCAAAATAAATAACCGATTCACTATAATCCATCCTTCCTCTACCATGAGCGCCTGCAAGCAGGACAAGCGAGCGTCAGTTAAACGAAAGGAGGGTCTTCCTTGTCCATGTATCAAACCGCACGGTGGCTACTGATTAAGCTAGAAGAGGCCGGCTACCCTGCTTATTTCGTAGGAGGGTGCGTACGTGATCGGCTGTTAGGAAAAGAACCTGCCGATTACGATGTGGCTACACGTGCACTGCCGCAAGAGGTGGAAAAAGTGTTTGCTCACACCATTCCAACGGGGATTCAACATGGAACGGTTACCGTCTTGCTCGATGGAAATGCTTTCGAGGTAACGACGTTTCGTACAGAGGAAGGGTATTCGGATCGACGCCATCCGGATCATGTTTCTTTCGTCACAGACTTACGAGCCGATCTGGCGCGTCGCGACTTTACTATTAATGCGATGGCAGAAGATCGAGCGGGTCACCTCTATGATCCTTATGGAGGACAGATCGATTTAGAGCAAGGAATCATTCGTACGGTCGGTCAGCCACAAGATCGTTTCCAAGAAGATGCGTTACGCATGTTACGGGCCATTCGCTTTGCCACCCAGCTCCAATTTACCATAGAAGAACAAACAGCTCTGGCATTAAAAGAAGGCTCTGCTTCCTTACCTGCTGTAGCGGTGGAGCGGGTACATAGCGAGCTAGAGAAGATCTTGCTCTCATCGCTTCCCTCCTATGGCCTCACCCTTCTTTTTCAGCACCACCTTTGGCGACACCTTCCGCCTTTTTGTGATTGGGAGACCATCCCCAAAGATCCTCCAACACAGCTGAAGTGTATCGATGAACTTGTTGAGATTGAGGCACGTTGGGCGCTTCTCTTATCTGTCTGCGGTGTCGAGGTGAATCAAGCACGCTTCGCTCTCACGACGTTACGCTTTAAGTCGGAAGTAGCGCAGCGCGTGGAGGCGATGTATACCTTGAGTGAGCGGTACCCCTCTTTTCCTACGGAAAGAGAAGGGAAGAAACTTCTTCTTAAGCACGGCATCCCTCTAACACTCGCTGCGGGGTGCCTTGCCCAATGTACAGGCAAGGTCTCCTCAGAGGTGCTTACTCACCTGCAACAATGGGCACAGGAGTTGAAGATACAAGCACGCCATCAACTGGCCATCGATGGGCACCAGTTGCGAAGAGAGATGAAAGCACCGCCCGGTCCATGGCTTGGAAACACCTTAACAGAACTACTCGAACGAGTCGCTTGTGGGGATCTTCCCAATGAGCGTCAGACATTGCTGAGGGAGGGAAAAGCGATTGCGCAAAAGTATACGTGAAGAATTATTAAAGCTATTGGTGCAAAGTGAGAAGCAACCCCTGTCGGGAGAGAGCTTAAGTGAAAAGCTCGGCTGTAGTCGAACCGCGATCTGGAAGCATATCAATGAATTGCGTCAAGCGGGATACGAGATCGAAGCCCGTCCCAAGGTGGGATACCAACTACGCAATCAACCGGATCGGATGGCAGGTGAAGAAATCCAAGCGTATTTACAAACGAAGCGCTTTGGTCACCAAATTCACTATGAACACTCTCTTCCCTCCACCCAAACGTTTGCGCACCAATGGGCTAGGGAAGGGGCCAAAGAAGGATCCCTTGTCGTAGCAGAGGAACAAACAGCCGGTAGAGGACGTTTGGGGCGCCAATGGCATTCACCAGCTGGGTCAGGGATTTGGATGAGTTTAATCGTCCGTCCACCCATCCCTATGGCCCATGCCTCCCAATTAACCTTATTGGCATCGGTTGGAGTAGCACAAGGGATCGAGCGGGTCATAGGCGTGCCACTAGCCATTAAGTGGCCGAACGATCTGTTACTCGATGGGAAGAAAGTGTGTGGAATTTTGACTGAATTACGCGGAGAGCAAGATCGCATTGACTACATGATATTAGGAATAGGCATCAATGCTTTCGGAGAGACTACGGATTTCCCGCCAGAGATTCAAACGAGAGCGACAGCGCTTTCCACCACGAATGGCTCTTTCCGGCGGGCAAAACTAACGGCCATGATCCTGGAATCATTGGAAGAGTTATATGACCGTTACTTGCGTGAAGGGTTTTCTTTGATCCAAGGCGAGTGGGAACAGCGGTCCTCTATGCTTGGACAAGCCATTGTTGCACGGACTGGACAAGGGGAAGTCCAAGGTGTGGCACAAGGGTTGAACGAGCATGGTGCGCTCTTGCTCCGGAAAGCAGACGGAGAGATGATGCCTCTTTATTCAGCTGAGATTCAATTGTAACGAGTGGCAATATCGTGTACAATGTTTATGAACAAAAAGCGACAATATCGCGAGGGCGACATCCGTTTTGGAGTTGCACCGTTGGAGCGAAGCACGCGTTGCTATTGTTCACAACAATATTTCTGCTCTGAGCCCAATGGACGGAGACAGAGGAATTTGGTATTGAAACTTATCTATACCAACGCCTTGTAACTCTCCGATATAGAATGGACAAGAGTTATGGTGGCGTTTTTTCAATTCCTCGGGCTTATAGCGCACACGAGGAGGATGTAATATGTCCGGACGGCGCAAAGTAACGACTCGAACACTACGAAAGATGAAAGAAGAGAACAAACGGATTTCGATGCTGACAGCGTATGATTACCCCTCAGCCAAATTGGCAGACCAGGCAGGCGCAGAGATGTTGCTGGTAGGAGATTCATTGGGAATGGTAGTATTAGGGTACGATTCGACCATCCCTGTTACGCTTGATGACATGGTTCATCACACAAAAGCGGTCGTACGTGGTACAAAACATGCTTTCATCTGCACCGACCTTCCGTTTCTCACCTCTCACTATGGACGTGAAGAGCTCTTGCGAGCCGCAGGAAGAATCATACAAGAAGCGGGTGCGCACGCGGTAAAAATGGAAGGCGGGACTGAAATACTAGAAGGCGTCCGCACCTTAGTCCGGGCGGGTATCCCCGTCGTCGGCCATCTCGGGCTTACACCACAAGCCGTGCATCAACTTGGAGGGTTCCGGATTCAAGGCCGCGATCTAGAATCTGCTAGACGCATTGTCCAAGAGGCAAAAGCACTGGAAGAGGCAGGAGTTTGTTCCCTTGTTCTCGAGTGTGTGCCAGCTGAGTTGGCTCAAGAAGTAACGGCGACGATCAACGTTCCGACGATCGGAATTGGTGCTGGTATCCATTGTGATGGCCAAGTCTTGGTTTACCATGATCTCTTACAGTATGGAAGCGACCTTTCTCCTTCCTTTGTCAAAACGTATGCCGATCTGGGTGAGCAAGCGGTAAATGGCATGAAACAGTTTGTAGAAGAAGTGCGCTCCGGCACCTTTCCTGGACCTGAGCATTCTTCCCACCTGTCTCAAGAAGTCGTAGAAGGATTGTATGGAGCAAAAAAAGAGGAGAAAGAGCATGCACCTCATTGAGAAAATCACCTCCTTGCGTACACACTTACAAAAACAAAAAGCGAAGACAGTGGGTCTGGTACCTACCATGGGAGCACTCCACCAGGGACACCTTAGCTTAATCGAGCAAGCAAAGGCAGAGTGTGAGCTCGTCATCGTTTCGATCTTCGTCAACCCGCTGCAATTTGGGCCGAATGAAGATTATGATGAGTATCCCCGTGATTTAGAACGAGATCTTGAACTTGCTGAAGCTGCGGGAGCTGATGTTGTCTTTGCACCGAATAGCGAGGAGATTGTTCCTTCTCCACAGCGGACGAAAGTGACGGTATCCGAGATAACCGAGCGCCTGTGTGGCGCACGACGTCCGGGACACTTTGAGGGAGTAACCACGATTGTATCGAAACTTTTTCATATTGTGCAGCCCGACCGTGCATACTTCGGGTTAAAAGATGCCCAACAGGTAGCCGTCATTGAACGAATGGTGCAGGATTTGCATTTCCCCGTTACGATTGTTCCTTGTCCGACGGTACGGGAAGAAGACGGGCTAGCACTTAGTTCTCGCAATCAATATTTAACAGCGACGGAGCGAGAGCAAGCTCCCATCCTGCGCGAAGCATTACTACAAGCGAAAGCACGTCTCCAATCGGAGCCGAAGATGGACCTCTCCCATTTGGAAGAGGGTGTTCGCGCGCATATTGAGTCCCAACCTCTAGCGGAAGTGGAATATGTGGAAGCGCTTTCCTATCCGAACTTTGACCCACCTACAGACGAGAATCCAACCTTGATCGTGCTGGTAGCTGTCTGGTTTGGATCGACTAGACTTATTGATAACATCCTGATAACAAAGGGGAACAGCGAAAATGTTTCGTCATATGATGAAGGCTAAAATTCACCGTGCAACGGTGACAGAGGCCAATTTAAATTATGTTGGTAGTGTAACGATCGACAAAGATATCTTAGAAAAAGTGGATATACTACCCAACGAACAAGTGCAGATCGTCAATAATAACAATGGAGCGCGCTTGGAAACCTACGTCATTCCGGGTGAACGAGGCAGTGGAGTCATCTGTTTAAACGGAGCGGCGGCTCGTCTTGTACAGCCAGGGGATAAAGTGATCATTATCTCGTATGCGATGATGAGCGAAGAAGAAGTAAAAACACACCAACCCCGCGTTGCCATCATGGGAGAAAGCAACCGTTTAGAAGAAGTCATTGGAGAAGAAGTTCACGCCACGGTCTTATAGCCAGTCATTTATTGTTTTTATGGTCTGAAATACACACCACGTTACCACTATGGGTAACCCGGTGTGTATTTTTTTGATGAAACCAATCTACTGTCACAAGTAGGTGGCTATTTGATCTTAATGGTTTAAATAATCATTTTATATCCTCCGAGCATAAATATAACCATATGAAAGGTACAATTTATGCACATTCATCTTTAGGAGGTAGGCCAAGTGAACCATGCAAGGGTGGAGTCCCTTCATTTCCAGTCATGTGAAGGAGAGTGGCGGGATGCGGGTTTTGTTTTTTGCGCGAAGGGAGAAGGGTGTCAGTTTTTCTTTTCGCATGAGGGTGTATGTTTTTGCTTTCATGAGGGGGCTGAACTAAATTTGCGCTTTGTTAACGGTCTGCCCACGATGGAAGTGAATTTAATTGACCAAAAACAGGTTGCTTACAAAGGAGTTTGGGACGGAATCGACCTCGTTTTCTCAGGAGATGAAAAACATTTAAAGTATGATGTTGTCGTCCATCCACGAGCCTGTGAGAAAGAGGTGCGTTTGGTCTACGAAGGGGCAGAAAATCTCTTCGTCAATGATAAGGGGGACTTGTTTATCCAAACTAGCCATGGGGTGCTACGTGAAGGCAGGCCCGTTAGTTTTCAATGGACGAAGCAAGGGAAAAAGAGCATCCCAACGTCGTTTCAGTTGTATCCGGAGCAAGCGATCGGGTTCGATATCGATTCCACCGTTTATGACCCCACCGAGTTGCTTCTTATCGATCCTATTGTTTTCTACTCTTCCTACCTAGGGGGGAGTGATAGAGATTCCGCGTTCGACGTTGCTGTAGACTCTGCTCAAAATGCATATGTCACAGGCGCGACCCAATCCATGGATTTTCCTGTGACTTCAGGAGTATTTCAAACAATCAATGCGGGAGGAAGCGATGTCTTCATATCAAAAATTAATGCGGGAGGAAGCTCCCTTCTTTATTCGACACTCCTAGGAGGAAGCGAAGCAGATAATGGAAACGGAATTGCACTGGATGTTTTTAACAATGCGTATGTAATTGGGACGACAAACTCAACCAATTTTCCCATTACCCCAAATGCTTTTCAAACCATTTTGGCAGGTGGTTCTGATGCGTTTGTTACCAAGCTAAACGATACAGCCACTTCCCTTGTCTACTCCACCTTTCTTGGCGGAACAAGAAGCGATAGTGGGAATGCGATTGCCGTAGATCCGAATCAATGTGCGTATGGGGTAGGTACTACAGAATCGACCAACTTCCCCATTACTTCCGGTGTTTTTCAAACCAATAACAGAGGAATTACTGATGTTTTTGTCACGAAGTTAAACATTACGGGAAGTGGACTCATCTACTCTACGTACTTGGGCGGAACCGAGCAAGAAAATGGAGGTAATATCGCACTTGATGAAAGTAACCAGGCTTATGTAACCGGTTTTACAGACTCGACCAATTTCCCTGTCACATCAGGAGTTTTTCAGGTTGTTAGTGATGGGTCAAGGACTGCCTTTGTCACAAAATTAAACTCAGATGCTTCTACTTTGATTTATTCCACTTACTTAGGTGGAAGTAATACGGACACTGGCAACGCGATTGATCTTGATGGAGCAAATAATGCTTATGTAATCGGTTTTACACGATCATCAGATTTTCCCACAACGCCGAATGCTTTTCAAAGTACGCTTGCTGGAGCAGCAGATTCTTTTGTTTCCAAGTTGAATGTTGGGGGAAGCGCGCTGATTTATTCCACTTACTTAGGTGGAAGTGGATTTGAAAGTGGTGATGGCATTGCTGTGGATTCTTTTGGTTCCGCTTGGGTCACAGGAACAACTGGGTCTACCAATTTCCCGATAACATCCGATGCCTTCCAGGATAGTCGTGCCGGAACACAAAATAACGCTTTTGTAACAGAAATAAGCTATTCTGGTCAAGGACTTCTCTTTTCTTCTTATCTCGGTGGAGCAGCAGGAATTGACAATGGGAACAGTATTGCACTCGATACAGTAGGCAATGCATATATAGTTGGTCAAACGTCTACCTCTGATGTCCCTAATAATTTCCCTGTTACATTCCAAGCCTTTCAGTCGCAATTTGGCGGTATTCAAGATGGTTTCATTACCAAGGTAGGTAGTCTGACAGCTGTAGGGGCAACCGGTCCGACGGGAGCGACAGGACCTGTTGGAGCGACCGGGGCACAAGGTCCACGTGGACGAAGAGGACGGCGTGGGCCCCGTGGACCAAGAGGTCCACGGGGGAGTGGTGGAGGAGAGTTTGGAAATTAGTTGTTCAAAAAAAGGCATCCTCAGGATGCTTTTTTTGATGAGAAAAAGAGAGAAGGATCCCTTCATCCCTTCCATTCCAACATACAGGCTACCTGCATGGATTCAGGGAAGACGGACATACTTCAAGGTAAGACTTGATGGTTAAGGAGGGTCTCTTGTGTTCCAGGAATGGGTACAACAAGTTCAACAGGAGCTACAAACCATCGATCATCACTTCGCCGAAAGTGATGAATCGCAAAAAGGTTTACTTAAAAATCGATACCAGCAAATTCAAGCGTCTTCACGTCAGTTACTGGAGATTTGGGCCACGGTTGAGGATCAATTAGCCCATTTGGCAAAACAGTACCCTTCCTTAAATGGTGAAGACGAGGAAATGGACGGGGAGTTTTGGATTCATGCGGATACCATTCGCGCCTTTCGTCAAGGGCAGGGGTATTACCAATTGAAATTATTTACACAAGCCCATCCCTATTTTCAACAAGTGGTCTCCTCCGAGCCGGATTTCCTGTTGGGACGACTCTACCTTGCTTTAAACCATTATCAAGCGGAACAATGGGATCAAGCAGAAGAGCAGTTTCAGTGGGTAGCGGATGCTGCCTTGAAAGATGATTATTATCCTTTTGCGGCTTTTGCTTTTCATATGATGGGCTGTGTGAATGTACAACAGAAAAAGGATGAAGATGCGATTCGTTCTTATCAGAGGGCCCTGTCACTACGCAAAGAGAATCCAGATACTTGGTTTAATATGGGGGCTTGCTACTACCGACTTGGTCAATATCAAGAAGCGATTATTCACTTATACCAGGCCCTGTCTCTGGATGAGCACGATTGGGAAGCCATGCAACTCTTATCCGAATGTTACAAAGCAACAGGCCAATGGAAGAGTGTACTTTATTGGCGGTTATCAGCCATGAAGAAAAGTCGTCATCCCTCTGTGATTCAGGCGATTGCTCACGATTGGGAGGAGCGAGGTCAGCCGTTAGAAGCGCTCACTTGGTATAAAAAGTTACTCCGTTTTGATCCTTGGAAACCAGCGGCCTATCATGGCATCAGTTGGAATCTGTGGGCTATAGATGAACGTCCTGCTGCTAAGGTGTGGTTAAAAAAAGGACTTACCCTTTTCCCGAAAAATTCCGATCTCCTTCTTTTTTATGTATGGTGCCTCATCCAAGAAGGGGAAACGGATCTTGCAGCAAAGATACCATCCCAACTGACACAAGAGCTTTTGCATCACCCCGTGTGGCTGGTCATGCGCTCACGGATCGCTTATCAGAATCAGGATGCGGATACAGCCAAACGCTTAGCAGAAGAGGCGACACAGCATATATCCCCTTCACTACAGGCACTTGGGTTTTATCAACTGGGACAGATTCACTTGGAAGAAGATCATCTCAAAGAAGCACTGGCTCATTTTCAGCACGCCACCCGTCTTTGTCCTTCTTGGAAAGAACCTGCTTTCTTCGAAGGGGTTTGTCACTTTCTCGAAGGACGGATGGAAGCCATGCAAGAGTGCTGGCAGTGCATCTGTTAACCCATTCTTCCTCTCATCATGGCGGATTGCTGGTGAAAGACAGGAGCATTTTCAGGTTGTATTGGCTGAAAGGGAGGAGAGAAACATGCATACCATGTGGAAGGGATCCATTCAGTTTGGAATGGTTCACATACCGGTGAAGATGTATGCGGCGACGGAGAAACAAGCGATCTCTTTTCGTTATCTTCATCAAGCATGTCAAACACCGGTCAAAAATGTACGCTATTGTCCGCAGTGCGAAAAAGAAGTGAGCTGGGAAGAGATTATTAAAGGCGTAGAGTATGAAGAGGGGAAATTTGTTTT
Source organism: Mechercharimyces mesophilus (assembly GCF_059818345.1). Classification (NCBI taxonomy): domain Bacteria; kingdom Bacillati; phylum Bacillota; class Bacilli; order Caryophanales; family Thermoactinomycetaceae; genus Mechercharimyces; species Mechercharimyces mesophilus. Next base: position 1,031,248 of record NZ_JCBAPH010000001.1, read on the forward strand.
AATGGACAAAGAAGAATTGGAAGCGATCGCGCCAGATAATCGCAAGGCAATTGCTATTCTGGACTTTGTCGACTTAAAAGAGATTGACCCGATCTACTTCGACCGTACGTATTTTTTAGGTCCGACGGATACAGGAGAACATGCTTATGCGCTCTTACGTGAAGCACTAGCAGAGACAGGGAAGATTGGAGTGGCGCAGATTACCATTCGTTCCAAACAATCATTGGCCGCCTTACGTGTCTACGAAGGGTGTCTGGTTATGGAGACCATCTTCTATCCAAACGAAGTGCGTACGGTGCAGCAGGTACCAGGGCTTCCTAAACAGGAGAAGGATTTGCCTGAGAAAGAAATGAAAATGGCTCGCCAATTGATTGAGAACTTGTCCACTTCATTTGATCCAACGAAATATACAGACTCTTATCGCGAAACGCTTTCTCAAGCAATTGAGCAAAAAATTGCGGGTGCAGAAGTGGTGGAAGCGCGAGGAGCGGAACCGGAGAAAGTGGTCGATCTGATGGAAGCGTTAAAACAAAGTCTAGAAAAGACAAAGAAACCAAAAAAGAGCAAAAAGAAAGCTTAGGGCGAGTCACCTCGCCAATAACGTAAATAAAGTTCATCTGATGTGGGATTGGTCTCTAATTTTTCCCCGGAACCATCATAAATGATCTCCATTTTTTGATAGTGTTCTACTTGCCAATTCCCTTTGCTTGAGCTTGACTGTAGCTGGAGCTGATACTCTGTTCGTGCCGGTTTATTCGACGTGTTTAGGACACTTTGATCTACTGGTGGGATAGTGACGGTCGTGCTGGCTATCAGCAAAGTGATTAGCATCAGATTCACAGCAGCAATTGCGAGTAAGACGGGTTGTCTGTTATCCCACATGTTGACCTCCTCACCAAAGTTCTGGGAAAAGCCAAAGTGCAACAATGATGATGGATGCTTGATAAACAATGGCTAGTACATTATGCGTTCCCGTCGGCTTAGAAATTTGTGTTAGTTGATAGATTTGGAAAACAGCATGGATGATGATTAAGGTAAGGGCAATTTGTACCAAAATGATAGGCATTAGACGTCCCTCCTTTCATTTGTATGTAAAAAGGATTGATTTATACCTTAAGGGGGGAAAGAATTGGAGGAAACGGAACGAATCCAACCGATGGAGCCCGTATTGGTTACAGAGGTAGATCAAAAGGATGGCTATCTTTATCAGGTGAAGTGGGATGGCGTTCGTATCGTAGCTGAAGTGGCAGAAAGCGAGTGCCGCCTTTATACACGAAAGGGAAACGAACGGACCCTCATTTACCCCGAGGTGGTAGAAGGATTAACTGCTCACCGTCGTACAGCCATCTTTGATGGTGAAATGGTGGCCCTTCATCATGGCAAGCCTGATTTTTATCGCGTGTTAAAGCGAGATCGGGTCAACAAGCCCGAAACCGTGTTGCAACAATCACGGAACATACCGGTCCTGTATATGATGTTTGATCTTCTCGCTGTTGGAGGTACTTCTTTGCTACATGTCCCGTTAGAAGAACGATTACATCTTCTAAGCAAAATGAATTTTTCCCATGAAGCACTTGATTATTGTCCATCCTATGAGGATGGGCCTGGTCTTTATGCCGCAACGAAAGAACTGGGGCTGGAAGGGGTGGTGATAAAAGAAAAATCAGGCGTTTACCATCCAGGAAAAAAGCATCCTACGTGGAAAAAAGCAAAACACTTTGATACGATTGAGGCGATCATAGGCGGTGTACTCATAGAACAAGAGCGCGTTCGTTCGTTGCTGATTGGAATAGAAAAGAATGACGGACTTCATTACATTGGTCGCGTCGGCTCCGGATTAACGCAAGCATCTAGGCAACTTTTAACCGATGCTCTGCCCGAACTATCGATTCCACATTCTCCCTTTCACATTCCGCCACTCCGTATAAATTCTAGCATCCGATGGCTACGTCCCACTCTCGGCTGTACGGTTCAGTTTATGGGATGGACACCTGAACAAACGATGCGCAGTCCGTCGCTACTGGGCTTTCAGGGGTAACACCCCGGTTAACCGGGGTGTTTTTTAATACACTCTCCACCAAGGGTAGTAGGGGCCATAAGGAGGTGGGGGTGGTGGATAAGGCGGGTAAGGGGGATAAGGCGGTCGTGGCGGGGGTGGGGGCGGATAAGGTCGGTAAGGAGGGTAAGGTCTGTAAGGAGGATAAGGTGGCCGCGGTGGTGGAGGGGGAGGAGGCGGATAAGGTGGTCGTGGCCCTGGTCCGGGTGGCGGTGGATAAGGTGGTCTTCGTCCTGGTCCAGGTGGAGGGGGATAAGGCGGCCGTGGTCCTGGTCCAGGAGGAGGCGGATAAGGTCGTCTTTGTGTCACCCTGGCGGATGGCTCTTCTTGCTCATTCTTGTGACGATCATCTTGTGCAACCGGTTCTTCCGGTTGAACCTTCACTTTTCTTTTGTGATAACTAGACAATTTTTCTTTCACCTCCTGCTTACCAATAGAATCGACGTCCAATAGGTCCAAAAGGTCGATAGCCCCCATAAAATCCTCGGTAAAACGGGAAAAAGGGATATCCGAAATAGGGAAACCCAAAAAAGGGGAAAAAGGGGCTGTTAATTCGTGCCATTCCGATCTGATTACTAGTAAAAGGGAAGAAAGGTACTGCTGGTGGTGAATAAGATGGTGGAGAACTGGATGTAGGGGCAGGATAATCACTTGCACCGGATTGTGAAGACTCTGGATAATAAGCTTCTGTTGGCACCACGTTTTTCACCCTCCCTCTTTTAAAAGATAGGTACACCCCCAATGTATGTAGGAAAGTGGTAAAGGGACATTTGTCCAAGAAAGATTAGGTATTAGCCCAGTGAAAGGGATAAAGTGAGAGGAGTCATCAGGCTAGTGGAAGAAGTGAAGTGGGTAAAGGTAGAGGGTAGAAAGATCAAGGTGACTCATCCCAATAAGGTATTTTTTGCGGGAGAAGATCTCACCAAATGGCAATACCTACTGGAGTTGCTGCAGATTGCCCCCTTATTGATACCCTACACGCGTACGCGCCCCTTAACGGTTATACGGTATCCAGACGGCGTCAGTGGCAAATCTTTTTATCAAAAAAATGTTCCTTCTTATGCCCCCGAATGGGTTCGAACTGCAAAAATGGGAGACATCCATTACATCCTGCTAGAGGATACTCCCACTCTTATCTGGTTAGGAAGCCAAGCCTGCCTGGAATTTCACACAGCCTTTCATCCTTATTCCAAAGAAATGCCGATCGAGCTCGTTTTCGATCTTGATCCAAGTACAGATCAATGGAGCGATGTGAGAGAGGTGGCCTTCCGTGTTCGTGATACATTAGCTGATCTCCAACTGGAATCAGCCGTAAAAACCTCTGGTGCCACGGGTCTACAGGTTATTGTTCCAATCGTTCAACATTATTCTTTTTCAGATACACGAAAAGTGCTTTCCTTTATCGCGCATTATTTAAAAGAGCGTTTTCCTGATCTCATTACTATTGAACGTGCGAAGAAAGCACGCAAACAACGGGTTTATCTGGATTATCTCCAACACTGGCGTGGAAAATCTCTGATCGCTCCCTATTCACCGCGGGCATCGCTACACGCACGCGTATCGATGCCTATCACTTGGGACGAACTAGCAGAAGGAGCCACACCGGATGATTTTTTGTTATCCCAAGTTCCCAACTGGTTGCAAAAACGACCAGATCCCTTGGCTCCTCTGTATAAGCCGGATCGCCTACAATCATTAGACGCTATTCTCCGCCAACTGGAATGAATTCCACAGAATAAGAAGGCTACAAGGAGAAAACCCAAACCATACTGAAACATCTAGATTACCTGCATTCCAAGCCCAACAGTGATCATCTCTCCCTAAGCTTGCGAGGATGAAAGGGATACGGTATGGTTGACAGAGGATTTTAGCGATCCGTTTTGTGAAGATACATAGGAGGGGCAAAACGTGAAGAGACTTTATACGAATGGAATCATCGTACCGATGACAACAGAAGGAGACCGTTATTTCACAGGAGGTATAGGGGTTAATGGAACCACCATCGATTACATAGGACCGGAGCCCGATCTTTCTTTATACGATGAAGTAATTGATCTAAAAGGGAAAGCTGTTCTTCCTGGATTCATTAACACACACAATCATGCAGCAATGACTCTTCTACGGGGATATGCGGATGACCTCCCATTGAAGACGTGGCTAGAAGAGAAGATGTGGCCGATTGAGGCTCGTTTTGAGGCTCATCATGTACGTGCGGGCACAGCATTAGCATTAGTGGAAATGATCAAAGGGGGCACTACTTGCTTTGCTGATATGTACGATCATATGGATCAAGTAGCTGAAATGGTTGAAACAGCGGGCATGCGTGCTGTTTTATGCCGTGGTGTGATTGGTCTTGGTTCTGAGGAAGAAAGGCAGGCTAAATTGCAAGAAGCCGTTCAGTTTGCACGTGATTGGCATCACGGGGCCGAAGGCCGCATCACGACGATGATGTCCCCTCATGCACCTTATACTTGCCCGCCTAAATACATTGAGCAAATCGTAGAAAAAGCACATGAGCTTCAATTGCCCATTCATACCCACATGTCGGAGACAGTACAAGAAGTAGAGCAAAATGTACAGCAATACGGGAAACGGCCTGTTGCTCACTTACATGAACTGGGTGTATTTGACTTGCCTACCTTGGTCGCTCATGCTGTTCATTTGACCGAAGAGGAAATGGAATTAATGGTTCAATACGATGTGAAGGTGGCTCATAATCCGGGTAGCAATCTGAAACTAGGAAGTGGAGTAGCCCCCATTCCCGCTATGATAAGAAAAGGCATGCGCCCTTCGCTTGCTACAGACGGTGCGGCCAGTAATAACAACCTGGATCTCTTAGAGGAAATCCGGCTAGCTGCCTTAATTCATAAAGGCGTTTCACATGATCCGGAAGCGGTTCCCGCTTTTACTGCACTGCAAATGGGAACGGTCTATGGCGCGGAAGCTCTTTTCTTGGAACAAAAGGTGGGAACATTAGAAGTAGGGAAAAGGGCAGACTTCCTCACTCTCCAGTTATCTGGTGCCCATATGCACCCGCTTCATGATCTTGTCTCCCATATCGTTTATTCTGCTTCATGTGGCGATGTCCAAGACGTCTACATTGATGGAAAACCCATTATGAGAAACCGTGAATGCCTAACCTTGGATGAAGAGCGCATTACATTTGAAGTAACGCGCGCATTTGCATCACTTCATTAAAAAAGAGCCTGTTACCATCTGGCAACAGGCAATAAATGGAGTGGAGTATAGGCAGGAAGAATAATAGTAAAACTACGCGTAAGACTAAACTTTCATGTCAATCTCCAACTGAAACCGTACGGTGGGCTTCTCCTCTGTTGTTGCCATCTGCCAATGGCGACTACACATCGCTGGAGAAGTCCACATTTCGGTGTGAAAAAAAGGTTCGATCTGTTGCCATTCTTCGCTGGACAGGTGGGTTTGCAAAGACTCCCGCACCCATCCGCGGGAAAGGGGAGCTGTCACTCGGCTCACCTCCTCTTGCCTGTGACTTTAGTATCACCTGGGCGAAGGGGGTTATGTCTAACACATTTTGTGCGAATGAGAAGAGCAAAGGGGTATTTGCTCTATAGATGTGACTTTTCCTACTCTTGACGTGCTCTCCATTTTGGAACCACCCATCCCAAGAACTTGTCAATAAGGAAGACGATCAGAATGGAGATCCCGACTAACGGCAACAATACACCGAGAAATAGAATCAAAAGTATCATCCCTTTACTTATTTTCCCCGGTGTTCGAGGCGACCCTCCATTACCCGTTGGTCTCCTTTTCCACCACATCCATACTCCACTGATGACGATCGCTATGAGTCCAAGACAAGAAATCAATCCCAATATTTGATTCGGAAGTCCAAAGTAATGCCCCTCATGAAGAGCGATTCCAATCGAAATCACTTTAGCCAATGCGCCATAATCAGCAAAACGAAGGTCAGCTAACACCTCGCCACTATACTGATCAATATGGAGAGTCGCTTGCTTCTCCGGTTGTTCTGGAAAAACGGAAACGGTGTAGACCCCTGTTTCTCCTTTCGGAAGTGAGATAGCGTAGCCCGGACTCACCTCTTTTTCGCGGGCAATCTGCATCACTTCGTTTACCGATAAGGGAGAAACACCTTCCTTAGATGAAGGTACTGGCAATTGTTCCGCCGCCCAAGCGGCATCCTCGACCACTTCCTTCGTGGGAATGGTGGATTCAGGCTTGTCTCCCCATAATCCTGTGGGGTAACCCGATTGCGTAGCGGTTGCAATCTGGTTTAGTTTCTCGCCAAATACTCCTGACCAAGGTAAGCCAGTTAAGATGAGAATGAGAATGAGGCTGGAAAGCCAAAAAGCGGGTACAGCATGCAAGTCACGAAGAAGGATTCGCTTTCCTTTGTGAACACGTGGCAAGAGAGTGCCAAAAAGAAAAGGCTTTTTACGTGGCCACCAGAGATAAATCCCGGTTAGGATGAGAATAAGTGCCCAGCTTGCAGACAATTCCACAATCCGATCTCCCCATGTTCCCATCATTAGCTCACCATGCAACTTCACCACTTGATTCATCAAGCGGTCTTCTTCCTTTAATTCTCCTACTATGTCACCGTTGTATGGATTGATAAAGAGGGTTTTCACTTCCCCTTTATCAAGTACGCGAATTTGCGTGGTTCGATCCGTTGTGAAGCTTGGTTGGTATTGCAGAATTTCACCATCGGACAAGTCAGGTGACACGCTTTCTAATTGCTGATTCGCTGACCACTTCTCCTCCTGCGGTGTGATGAAATACCAATCCTTGTATATACTCTCTTCGATCTGAGGTTTAAACAGGTAAATGGCACCCGTAATTGATATCAAAATAAGTAAGGGGGCGAATATAAGGCCCGCATAAAAATGCCATCTCCATACCGTGGGATAAAGCTTTTGGGCGGTCTTCTCTTGTTGTTTTTTCTGATGCTGCATTGTTTGTTTCTCCTCTCACTGTAGGGCCAAAAGTATACTTTGGACTCTAAGTATACGAGTGGAGAAGAAGTTAGCCATGACCCATAAGGGCTAGTTCCGGTGTCGAAACCTTGAACAACTTCCACAAATCGTTTTTCCTCGTCTCCACGTGGTATGATGGGTTTTATGAGAAGTGAAGTGGAGAAAGAGGAGAACACATGACAGACAAACAAATTAAGTGGTTCATCTTAATCAGTCCGACGCTGGTGATCGGATTATGGGAATATGTGCGTCATCAATGGCTTCTTCCTTATATTTCAATGGAACTAGGAAATTGGTTGTCTCCGTTATTGGTCTTTATGATTACGGTCACCCTCCTGCGTCGTCTCTTTTATCGTTACGAACAACTTCAAGAGCAATTAAAGCGAGAGCGTACCGAAAAAGCTGTGCTAGAGGAGCGAGAACGAATGGCACGCCACCTCCACGACAGCATTGCGCAATCGCTTTTTTTGTGCTCGGTCCGTGTCCATGCCCTCAAAGAGGTTGAGTCACCGCAACAAGAATGGAACGAAGTCGAAAAGAGCATACGCCATCTGCACGAGACCGTACGGGGAGCTATTGCCAATCTTAAAAGTCCTCCCAGCTTGAAAACGCAGGAAGAATGGGAGCAGCGTCTTCAACTGATAGCGGACGAATTTTCCATGAACAGTGGGCTTCGGGTTCTCCTCGACGTAAGCGAAAGTGGCAATATGCTTCATTCTAAAGCAAAGGTGGAACTCCTGGCCTGTTTACAAGAAGCTCTTACCAACATTCGCAAACACGCGAAGGCGACAGAAGTGACGATCCACTTTCAATCCTCCACTAATGGATGGAAGATGGAGGTTGTAGATGATGGAGAGGTGGAGCAAATCTTTACAAATTCACCGGATACGCTACTGAAGCAAGGTCATTTTGGCTTGGTTATGATGAAAGAGCGATTAGCGGAATTAGGGGCGACATTTACTTTGAGGCGTCATGAAGGGAAAACAAAGGTTTTATTTTCCAAAGGAGAGCGATAAGATGAATGCATCCTATCGTGTCGTTATCGGGGATGATCACGCCCACGCACGGGAAGCGATCCGTATGATTCTAGCGCAAGATCCTGCATTTGAATTGGTAGGTGAAGCAAGTAATGGACAGGAGGCAGTTGATCTAACCAGAAAGATGCACCCCGATTTGGTTTTGATGGATATCAACATGCCGATCCTCAATGGTTTACAAGCCACACGAGTGATTAAAAAAGAAGTTCCCAACACCAAAATTGTGATGGTAACGGTTTCTGATCAAGTATTTCATTTATTTGAGGCCATTAAGCAAGGAGCACAAGGCTATTTATTAAAAAACCTTCATCCTAAAGTATGGTTGGAATACCTACATTCATTGATGGCAGAGGAAGCTCCCATGCCACAATCCATTGCTCATCAAATTCTGCAAGAGCTAAAACCAGGGAAAGATATTGCTCAGACGGAGCGATTAACTCCTCGTGAACAACAGATTTTGCAATGGGTAGCTAAAGGGTTGAGTAACAGAATGCTAGCGCAACAATTAAACATCTCTGAGAATACCGTGAAAAATCATCTAAAAAATATCATGCAGAAACTGCATGTGCATAACCGTGTTCAGTTAACGCGATATGTTTACGGCAAAGGTGAAAGCGAAGAGTGAGCAACATCGCGCACAGTACACCCCTCCTTCATCCATCTCTAAATGAAGGAGGAAAGAGTCATATTTGTCCCGCCTCCTTCGTATGAATAGAAACATCATCCGCACTAATTTAAAAGGGGGAAGGGGTGTGCGTACACTCCTGATTTTGGGATGCTTTTTACTCCTCTGCGCTTGTCAGGAAAATACAGCAGAAGAGTCTTCTGCTAAAGATCAATCGGCTACGACGCCACTCACGAAGGAAGAACAGCTACAATCTCAAGCAGACAAAGTTGCTGACATTTTGCGACAACACCGAAAGCAGAAGGAATATGCCTTTCAACTTTTGCTTGATGAGTCTACCGCATACAAAATCAATGGTAAACAGACTGGAGTTGATTGGGAGATTAAAGATCCGCAACAAAAGTTGGCAATTATAAAGAAGGGCTCGCAAATTCAATTAGCAAGTAAGGGGAAGCAAGAAACATTGGAAGAAGAACAATTTGGTCTGCTTGCGCCTGAAGATCATTTCCAAATGATTGAATCCTCATGGGGCAACATCTCTGATTTACCACAGAAAAAATTGGGCGGACAGATGTTAAAACGGGTAGAGATCGCCCTTGATCCAGTGGCGGTAGAGGAGAAACTGATCGAGCGTCTAGGAACCGGGTTTGACGATTCCGAAGCAGCAAAGCATGCCAGTCAAAATACCGATGTGGTGTATGAACTGTGGTATGATCTCGAAAAGGAAAATCTGGTGCAAATGAGGGTACATATTCAACAATCCACTACACACAAGATGATTTACCTCTTTCCTTAAATCATGGATGATCCATGGTTTTTTCTTTTACCCTATCCTTTCCTCATAAAGACATCCTATTAATTCCCTTTTTATATCATATATATCATATGATATACTCATAGTATTGATTATGGGTATATCCCAAGTAGAAGGGGGGCGTGACGCGATGAAATCTCGTGCATTTCAAGCGATTACTGCACTTTTCGTCACGCTTATCTTGTTATTCGGTTCTTACTTTAGTTATCAATGGTTAACGATAAAAAAGCCACTTGAGGAATATTTCCAATCGAACAATGCGATTACATTGATCGAACAAAGCGTTAACCCCGGTCAGGTTCAGTTGAGGTTAAAAGCGGATGATTCCTTTGATGCAACAGCTTATCGCGATCTAGAGAAACAGGTCTCTTTGCTTGCGCAAGAGCGAGAAGTGACGATCGATTTCGTAAATGATTCAGCTCCCGTTTTGCAAGAAACCTGGGATGCGCTGGCTTTTTCTCTCTATCAAAGTATCGCTCAGGAGGAGTATGGAGCGATACCGACGATGGTCCAAGAGCAAGCCTCCACCCATGAGGGAGTTCGCTCAGATGTTGTAATGGATGAAGAAGCGATCTATCTCTCTCTTCATTATCAAGGGAAGGCTTTCTTTCAGACGCTCCCCCTTGAGGAGAATGCAAAAGGAGGTGGCGAGGAATGAAAATCATGGGATGGGTCGTGGGAGCGATGGCCGCTCTATTTCTTTTCTTTGGATATTTGGGTCTTTCCCCCTTACCCCTTCTATTTTTGATTTTGATCCTTGGCAGCCTCGCATACTTCTCTCAATCGCGTAATGGCCACATGGGTATTGGGAAAAGGAAATCCATTCAGACGGGAGAATCCGTCCCTAAATTAACCTTTGAGCAGATTGGTGGGCAGGATCGTTCAAAACAAGAGTTGGTCGAAGCACTCGATTTTTTACTCCAACCACAGCAAATCGACTCTTATGGCATTCGCCCCTTAAAAGGGATTTTGCTCTCAGGGCCACCCGGCACAGGTAAAACCCTGATGGCCAAAGCCGCTGCTCACTATACGGATTCCGTCTTCGTCTCTACCTCCGGCAGTACTTTTGTGGAGGAATTTGTTGGAGTAGGAGCCAAACGTGTGCGGCAACTCTTCCAAGAGGCGCGGGAGAGAGCGCACAAACAGAAAAAGAAAAGCGCGATCATCTTTATCGATGAGATTGATGTGATCGGAGGACAGCGTGCTGGCTCGCAACACCGTGAATACGATCAGACCTTGAATCAGTTGCTTACAGAGATGGATGGACTAACTTCAGAAGCGGGGGTACGCACGCTCGTTGTGGCCGCGACAAATCGGAAGGATATGTTGGATTCGGCACTCTTACGTCCTGGGCGCTTTGATCGTCACATTGCGGTTGATCTTCCCGACAAGAAAGCAAGGGTTCACATCTTAACGCTCCACCTAAAAAACAAACCTCTCGCTCCAGAGGTTAAGGTTGAAAAGATCGCTGATGAAACCTTTGGTTTTTCTGGCGCACAGTTAGAGAGTGTGACCAACGAAGCTGCTATATATGCTTTGCGTGCAGGGGAAGAGCAAATTTCGCCACAACATGTCTCCTTTGCTATAGACAAAGTGATGATGGGCGAAAAGACGGACCGTGAAACGACACAGGAAGAACGAGAGCGTGTGGCGATTCATGAGTTGGGTCATGCCATCGTGGCAGAAAGGGTACAACCAGGATCCGTTTCGCAAGTGGCACTCGCACCACGCGGGCAAGCTCTTGGCTATGTTCGTCATCACCCCGGCGAAGATCGCTATCTGTATACGCGCAAGCAGATCGAAGACCAGATGATGGTTTGTTTGGCTGGTGCAGCAGCAGAGCAGGTCGTGTTTGGTAATCGTAGTACGGGCGCGAAAAATGATTACGAACAGGCAAATCGCTATACGCAAACGTTGATTGAATCCGGTTTATCCGATTTGGGTATTATTCATCCCGACTGGATCGATAAATCCGCAATGCAGCAAGAGTCTCTTCGTATCTTAAAAGAGATTGAAGACCGCACAGTGGAAAGCATTAAAGAACACCGTCCGGTATTGGAGCGGGGCCTCTACTTGCTATTGAAGAACGAGCAGCTTTCCGGCGATACTTTCCGAGAAATGCTTGTACTAGTAGAAGAGGGAGTCCGTTAAGCAAATTTGATTCCAGCCTCATCACACGTGATGAGGCTTTTCCACTTGATTTGTTGAAACGGATACGTTTTAATGAAAACACAGCCTGATGTCAAGATCATATACATATGAAGATCAGTCGATGTCTTGTAGCTTAAAGGAGAGTGAAGGATTGGTATGAAACTTTCACAACGAGTGGGGCAAGTAGCACCTTCGATTACGTTAACCATAACAGCGATGGCACGTTCGCTAAAAGCAGGCGGGCAGGATGTCATCGGACTTGGAGCAGGAGAACCAGACTTTAATACACCGGAGCATATTATGGATGCGGCCATTCATGCAATGAAGTCGGGCCATACCAAATATACACCTGCCGGAGGAATTGCTCCGCTGAAAGAAGCGATTATCAATAAATTTAAACGAGACAATAACCTTCATTACAATCCAGAGCAGATTGTTGTCACCGTGGGAGCCAAACACGCGCTTTATAACTTGTTTCAGGCCCTCTTAGACCCAGGAGATGAAGTCGTCATTCCTGCGCCATACTGGGTCAGCTACGTGGAACAGGTGAAATTGGCGGGAGGGATTCCGGTCATTTTGCCTGCAAAAGAAGAAAATGGGTTTAAGATCACCGCTCCAGAGTTAGAAGCAGTCATCACTAAGCGCACAAAAGCTGTTCTTCTCAACAGCCCTTCCAATCCCACAGGGGCTGTCTACAGCAAAGAAGAACTTACTTCTCTGGGACGTGTTTGTTTAAAAAATGAGGTGTTGGTCGTCTCGGATGAAATTTATGAACACCTCATCTATAGTGGGGATCCACATGTTAGCATGGCTAGTCTCGGAGAAGAGTTCTATCAAAATACCCTCATCATTAATGGCGTATCCAAAACGTATTCCATGACCGGATGGCGCATTGGTTATGCAGCTGGGAATGCCGAACTGATCAAAGCGATGAGCAATATCTCCAGTCACAGCACGTCCAATCCAACTTCGATTGCCCAATATGCAGCCATTGCGGCCTTGGAAGGAACACAAGAACCGGTTCACATGATGCGCTCCGCCTTTAAGGAGCGACGCGACTTCGTCGTTGATGCTCTAAAGGATGCTCCAGGAATTGAAGCGAACACACCCGCAGGCGCCTTTTATGTTTATGCCAATGTGGCGGGGTCCATGAAAGCCAAAGGTCTTCGTACTTCAGGTGAGTGGGCGCAACAACTCTTGGAAAAAGAAATGGTGGCAGTCGTCCCTGGTTCTGCATTTGGAACAGATGAGCACATCCGACTCTCTTATGCAACTTCGATGGAACAGCTAGAAAGTGCTGTTGCTCGCATTCTACGATTTGCTTCCCATTCGTAAAGAAAAAGCGCCTCTATAGGGCGCTTTTTCTTTACACAAATACGCGGTAGGCAAGGGAACGGTAGGTCTAAATGGCCATACTCTCGAAGTTTTTCATGCCCCGCTAATCCCTCGTCGTGGATTCTAGACATCTTCTGGCAATAACCTCTCTTTGTTTCGGACTGCTCTCATTCTCGTTGGACGGATGCTCACAAGAGCAGTCTATTGAAAAAAAGCCTTACTGAGATGATGGGGCAGTATCACAAGAATTTTTTTTATTCTTCCCCTTGTTGAAAGCGATACAATGTTGCAGGTCCGCGTTGAAGTACAGTCCCTTCCTCGATCTCTTCTTCCCATAGGCTAGAATCAACGGGTTCAGCGTGTGCAAGAATCCACTCCTGGATCTCTCCGTTCCCTCGCGTCCGTTGGCTTTCTTCATTGACGAGGACGTACTCCAATTTGCCACTCGCCACCATTTCTTCTAGCTCAGCGACCGTAAGTGCTGGATCATTTCCCATGAAGCCACCATAGGCAATCGCCGGTAGCCCCGTTTCGATGATGAGAGGAGAGATTTCATCTTGACTTGCCCCCAACACGAGAATATCTCCTTCGTCGTACTGAGAGACCAAATAGTGGGTGAGCGTCTCATTAAACACACCCAAATCCCGCCCACGATCTTGGGCTAATTCTGGACCTGCAATAGGTAAACTGGCATTCCCTCCATAGAGGGCTGGAGTGAGCGCCCAATATACAGGAGCAATCAAGATGCCACTTATGGTGAATAGAAGAGCTATCCGCTGCAACGCTGGTTTTTGTTGTCGAATAAACAAGAAACCTAACACAGCACCTGCACCCACGGTTAAGACAAGAATGACTGGAATCAACCATGTACGAATTTCTTCGTAGGAGGAGACAATCCCAATATGATAGAAAGCCGTACCTAGTAATGCAAGGGGTAAAAACCACTTCTTTGTAGGAGTTTGCTCGCGGAAGTCGTTCCACATCGCAATCAAACCAGCTCCTGCTAATGCAGCAATGCCCGGTGCTAACATGTTGAGATAGTAGCGGTGATAAAAACCTGCATAACTGAAGAACACGATCATAGGAGTAAGCCATATCAACCAGAACAGGGCCATCTGTTGGGAGGGGCGAAAATCCGATATTCTTCTCCATGTGGCCTTATGAATGAGTACAAAGAATGAAAACAGCGTAAACGGCAAGAACCAACTGATTTGTCCGCGCAATTGCTCATTTACTAGACGGAGGATACTGGATTCCCCACGCTCATTGCCACCACCGCCTCCGGCTCTCCCATGTCCATCTTGTGCAGGAAGCGGATTCTGTAGAGAAGGTGTCATTGCTCCTTGGTTGTGGTCTCTTTGGTTTGGAGCTCCTTGGACCTGCTTACCACCCATGCCTCCATCACCGTGATTTCCTTGTCCAAGGCCAGCAGAAGGAGGACCACCTGCACGGTTGCCACCACCCATGCCTTCCCAACGTGACATTCCATTGTGACCAAAAATAAGCTCCATTACCGAATTGGTTTCTGTACTTCCCACATAGGGGCGTTCCTGGGGGGAAATCGTGTCGACGGTGAGGGCCCATGAGAAGGAGAGTAGGAGGATCAGTACACCACTAGTGAATAGGTGGCGAAACTTTGTCATCCAAGTCTCTTTGGCGAAGAGCAAATAAGTGAGGGACCATGCGGGAAGGATCAAATAGGCTTGGAGCATTTTAATGTTGAAACCGATGCCGATGAGAGCGGCTGAGATGAATAGATAACGCACTTGTTTCTTTTCGATTGCACGAAAAAGTAACCATGTTGCAAGCAATAAGGTGGCCACTAGAATACTATCGGGGTTATTCGTGCGAGAGACCGCCACGGTGATGGGAGTCGTTGCAAATAACAATGCCGCAAGCAATCCTGCCCTCTTTCCAAATCTTTTACCTACCAAGAGATAGAGCATAAATGTGGAGAATGCGCAAGCGAGTGCTTGCGGGAAGAGGAGTGCCCATCCAGAAAAGCCGAAGATATGAGCCGATAGCGATTGAATCCAGAATGCAACAGGGGGTTTGTCCACTGAGAGCACACCAGCTGAATCATACGAGGCAAAAAAGAATTGATGCCACCCTTCCAACATACTCCGTACGGTGGCGGCATAATAGAGATTGGAGTATCCATCCTGTCCGATAAATAGGAGATTGAGAGCAAACGAAAGGCTGATAATAAACATGAGTGGAATCGACTGCTTGACCTGCTTCTTCATCACTGTTCCTCCCGGGTCTTCCTTCTGAAAAGCCCTTTACCCCTAAGAATAGAGTAGGCAGATGTCAGTAGGATGTCAGTAAGGTGTCAAGCGGGCGATTTCAACGAATCCTTTAGAGCATGCAGGATAGGATATTTCATTGTTCAACCTTGTGAAATAATTTGTCTTTGTGTTATACTTTCCCTATTCATGATAGAAAGGGTGACGTTGTACAGATGATTCTCTAATCCGATTCCACTGAAAAAAATCGTTTCAGTTAAGGAGTAATCTTTGCGGATAGAGATACGTCTGTGCAATGACAAAGCAAAAACGGAATCATTATGTGCATTCGCGCCTAGTGAAGATGGCCTGTTTTTGCTTAAAAACTGCGATGACGGTCTCCTGTCCGAAAAAAGACAAGGAGGCTTTTTATGTTGTTACTACAAATAAAAAATGGAAAGAAAAGTTGGGGAGAACGCCTGCTTTTTTCGATTCCCTCCCTTCAAGTATACAAACAGGATCGCATTGGCATTGTTGGATTAAATGGGAGTGGAAAGTCCACCTTATTCAAGGTTTTGATAGGCGAAGAAGCATTGGATGAAGGGAGCGTTATCCGGACATGTCAGGTCGCCTCGATTTCTCAATGGAATGACAAGAAACGGGAGATGAGTGGCGGGGAACAGACACGAATGCGTATTCATGAGGCTTTGGGTTCACCCTCCGATGTATTGTTAGCAGATGAACCAACATCTCATCTAGATCAGAAGGGAATCGAGTGGCTCAAACAACGATTGTCCCGCTATCAAGGGGCCATCTTACTTATCTCTCACGATCGCCAATTATTAGACGATATATGTACGACGATTTGGGAGATTGAAGAGCAGACAGTCTCTGTATTTAGGGGGAATTATAGCTCCTATCAAGAGCAAAAAGAAAGAAGAAGAGCCCGACACATTGAGCAGTATGAGCAAGCTCAACTAAAAAAGGAGCAATTAGAAAAGGCACTCCGACAGAAAAGGGATCAAGCGATACGGATGATAAAGCCTTCTAAGGTAAGCACGTCGGAATCCAGAATGCAAAAAGCAGGGAAAGGTTCTCAACAAAAATCGATCCACCAGTCTATACGCGTGTTAGAAGCTCGCCTTGCAAAATTGGAGGAAATAGAAAAACCTCTTTCCCTTCCGCAAATGAAAATGGTTGTTCCGCGTGATCTCTCCATGAAAAAAAGAATTCTTGTCCGTGCTGAAGGCTTTGCCGGACAGCGGGAAGGAAAGAGTTTATGGGAACCGAGTGATTGGATCATCACTTCTGGAGATAAAGTAGCTGTGATCGGTGAGAATGGATCCGGCAAAACGACTCTTTTGCAGAGGTTCTTCCATCCAGATTCTACGCTTCGCTTATCTCCAGAAGTGAAGCCTGGATTTTTTCAGCAAAACCTAGATATCCTGGATGAAGAACGGACGATATTAGAAAATGTTATAGAATCAAGCATATGGGATCAATCCCTTGTTCGTACTTTTTTAGCACGCCTCGCGTTTCGTCCGAATGATTGGCAGAAGAAAGTATCCCTCCTTAGTGGAGGTGAAAGGGTGAAGGTTGGACTGGCTAAAGTGTTCCTGAGCGATATGAATCTTCTACTACTGGACGAAGTCACGAATTACTTAGACTTGGTTGGAATGGAAGCTGTAGAGGAATGGATCACTCACTTTCCTGGAACCGTCGTTTTTGCTTCGCATGATCAACGGCTTCTACACAGCGTAACCACGAAAGTAATCCATTTAAAAGGCGGTAGAATCCAAACTTTTACAGGATCATGGGAAGAGTATAAGAAAAGGGAAAGTAGTCCGCAGTTGAAACCACAAGCGACAGAGAGCAGAAGAATGATGATTGAGCATGAACTTGCAGAAGTGATCAGTCTGCTTGCTACCAGTCCTTCGCAAAAGGAGGCGTTGGAAGAACGCTTTCAGCAATTACTGTGTGAGAAAAAACAGTTCGAACAATAGGTTCATGAATGCGCATAATCGTATTGGAGATATCCGATTCTTTCATACGCAAACACCTTACATCGGCTAAAATAGAGACAAGCCCTGAGGTTCCAAAAGAGCCTCAGGGCTTGTCTCTATTTATTTCAATTTTCTTCTTACATGCTTGTACGTAATAGTCCGATTACTTTTCCTAAGATGGTTACTTGAGGAAGAAGGAGGGCTTCCATTTGATCATTTTCCGGCTGAAGTCGAATATGGTCTTTTTCTACATATAAACGCTTCACTGTTGCTTCGCCTTCTTCCGTCATCGCAACGATGATATCTCCATTATTAGCCGACTGTTGCTGATGCACAATCAGCTTGTCCCCGTTTAGAATACCGGCATTGATCATACTTTCCCCTTGAACGGTAAGGAGAAAAACAGCATCTTTGTTGCCGATCATTTGGAGCGGAAGCGGTAAGTACTCATCCACATTCTCTACTGCTGTGATAGGCTCACCAGCTGTAACCTTCCCAATCAAGGGAACAAGCACTGACGCATCCTGTTGCTTCACAGAATCATCTCCGGAACGATGTGGATCGAGCACCTCAATGGCCCGTGGTTTAGTAGGATCGCGTCGGATGAATGCTTTTTCTTCCAAGCGAGCAAGATGCCCATGCACAGTGGAGCTAG
The DNA here is from genome assembly GCF_059818345.1 of Mechercharimyces mesophilus. Lineage (NCBI taxonomy): Bacteria > Bacillati > Bacillota > Bacilli > Caryophanales > Thermoactinomycetaceae > Mechercharimyces > Mechercharimyces mesophilus. The sequence continues at coordinate 1,049,122 of NZ_JCBAPH010000001.1, forward strand.
ACGCTAGTCCAACTGCCTCACCGATTTCACGAACCGATGGGGGATATCCTTTTTCTCGTACTTCACTTTTAATAAAATCGAGTATGGCTTGTTGACGAGCGGAGAGTTTTGACAATGTGCTCATCTCCCTTCAGTACGAATAGTGGACTCAGTTATAGGTGAGTTGCTCTTTTACCAAAGTATACATGAATGTGAAGAAAAGCGCAAACATAAGTTCGAAAAACCCCTTGACGGAACGTAAGTTCTAGTATAACGTTATAAGTACAAACATATGCTTGTACAAACTAGCGGAAATGAGTGAAAGGAGCGCGTGCTCATTGATTCGAAACCGAAGGACAAGCTTACTATTGACCCTCTTAGGCTGTTTCCTTTTCTTTTTCTTCATTAGAAGCGAAGTGATCGCCAATGACCCTCTTCCCAACACAGTTGAAGTGAAGGTGCAAGCAGGGGATACACTATGGGAAATAGCACGAGTTCGTTCCGATGAGAGCACAGATATTCGGGAGGTCATCGCCGATATTAAAGAGATAAATCAGATTCACGACGGAATCATTCATCCAGGTCAAACCTTAAAGGTGCCATTGAGCAAAGGGAAATAAAAATAGCAGTCCTCTTTGTGTTCCTAATTCGACACAGGGGAGAGCGATCCTTCTGATTTGGCGAAAGTTCGTTCTCCTTTTATTTTCTTTATTTTCTGAAGCAGGTTTTTATGCAGAAAGAGCAAATAGAAGCATAGTGTAGAGTAAAAAGGAGGAATCTCAGTGAACATCCAGAGCCTACTAGAAAAATACCGTGAAGATCATCAACATCCGGTGAACAAACTGACACATGCCATCGGCATTCCGATGATCGTCCTCTCTTTACCGTGGTTTTTCTTTCAATGGAAAATAGCACTCCTTTTATTTATCATTGGATGGATATTGCAATTTGTTGGTCATGCCTTTGAAGGGAAGAAACCATCGTTCTTTTCCAATCCTCTGTTTCTTTTTGCAGGGGTACTTTGGTGGATTAAAAAATGGGGGAAGAAGGAAGAGAGCACTAGCACTTCAAATGAACATTCGCCTTCTGGACAAAAATGAAAACGCTTTCAGATTACGGCCATAAAAAAGCGATGCCTATGATGGCATCGCTTTTTTCGTTCAGGAAGTGAAAAAATCACTTCCTGTTCATGAACTTTATTACTCCTTACGGCCATATCGTGCTTCGATATATTGATCGGTCAAAGGATCGATTTCGGGAGCTATCGAGGGGTTTTCTTTTTTTAAGCGAACAGCGTACTCTCTCGCCGTCTCAGAATGATCTCTCGCTAGTCCCTTTGCACGCATGCGCTGAAGGAATTGATCATATTGCTTGCGAACCCTTCCTTCCAAAGGACTATAGGGCCAGGTAGAAACACCCACATTTTTTCGGAATTGAGAGAACGAAAGAAAAGAACGCTCTTCTATCTTCTGATTCAGCAAAGGAGGAGATCCCTTCGTTTGACGATGCTTAATTCTCTTCATAATCCATATAAGAGCTGGAACAAAAAGTGAAGTGAAAAGGAAATAGAGCCAAATCGGATTCTGACTACTTTCCTTTTCAGGCGGTAACTCAGCATCTCCAGATGTTAACATAATTTCACAGTTAGCCAATTCTTCCTCTGTTAATTCGGCAACTTCATCCGCTGTTACATAAAGGACACAGTCGGATGTATCTGCCCCAGATAAAGGAATTAAGGAGAAAAGTGACTCCGTTCCTCTCCCGACGATATAGAAAATGGGGCTCAGCAAAATACTGAGAGCTTGTAATGCTTGGTTAACTATTTTTCCACCGCTGAGCACAGATAAACAGAAGAGGAAGGCAAGCAACAAGAACCATATCACGAAAAAGGACCCGTTCGGTCTCCGTGTTTTGCTATCTTCCTGGATTACACGATTGGCATAAAATAAAGCAAGTGTCCGCACAAGAAAAAAAGAGAAAATCATTGGGACGAGGAGTGTAGGCAGTCCATCTTCAACCGTATAGATCCAACTTGTTCCACTCATGATCAATAATATAATGAAGTCGAGCTTCATGGCATCAACCAAGTGCTCACGCAAAAACCTTTCATGGTGATGTGCTTCTTGTATACGGTACCAAAAGAATAAACCCACTATCCCTTGAATGAAGATCAATGAGGGGTTTTGCCAACCGCAAATCCACTGATATCCAACCCAACCACCGAAAAGAGTAAGAGCATATAGCAGGGTATGAACGCGGATCGATAGACGACGACTGAGCCAATGATAAGTACCAGCTATCAAAAACAGTAGACAGGCAAACCAAGGAAGCATTCGTATTCCTGCAAATACTCCACTGCTGAGGAAACCGAAAATAACAGTGGCTAATAGAGCGTGACTGAGTAAGGCGAGGAAAAAGAGTGTCTGATGCCTCATGAAGATTTCTTCCTCCCTTCTCCTTCTAACGGATAAAAGGTGACAGGGTCAGACCAACCCTCTAAGAGAGGAGGCGCGGATAGGCGAGACAAAAAGATTACCTTTATCTCGTGGCCTTGGGCTTTGAGAGACTGCAATTCCTGTGCCAGACCTTTCTCCCAATAAGAGGTCAGAAAGATCACCGTATGAGCACCCTCTTCTCCCACCGTTACCTCTTTTACAGCGGATAGTCCAGGAGATGGAGCGAGAGAACTTAGTTCACCTAGTAATTGATGTAAATGGTGAAAATGACTCAATCCAGAACCCAGCTTCGTTTTCAATCTAGATGATCCCTGGTAAGAAAGATTGGATACCAAGCGGTAACGAAGGCCGATCTTCTGTGCTTGTTGGCATAATGTTGCTGTGATCCGACACTGTTCATTGATGATTTCACGGTCTGTCCCAGACCAGTGAGGATAGTGCGTTTGCCCGTTAAGTATAAAGGTGAGAGAAGCGTCTGCTGTGGTTTCAAATTTCTTAACAACCAAATTCCCTGAACGAGCCGATGCTGTCCAATGAATCTGCTTAAATGGATCTCCTCGCTGATAAGAACGAATCCCTTGAAATCGAGTGGGGTCTTCATTGTACCAGCGCTTAACAGATACTTCTCCAACGAGTTGTGTCAAGGGCATAGGTTGATGAAAAGAAATAAACCGTGGTCTTACTAGTACCTTTGGGAGATGACTCATTTCCAATCGTTCATATCTCCACCCGATTCCATCGCCAATCTTCGCTTCAAATGATGACAAGGAGTGTAGCCCTCGTTGGTAACAGGTAATAGGAATGAAACGCTTTACCCGTTGACGTGGGAGAAGGTGGGTATAAAAGCGCACACCTTTTTCATCTTCCTCACGAATCAGTCCGGACGGAAATTCCAATCTCACGGATATCCATGGAATGGGGAGAATCGAATGATTTTCTAATACCATCCACGCGGAGGTTGAATCTCCTTCCATCACCGGCTTTTCATCGATCTCTAGCGAACATTTCACCTTTTGAGGCACCCATTTAAACCATAATTCGGAGTAAAGATACGTACTACCAAATAAAAATAACACGGTAAATAAGATCATCATCGGACTTTCGCTTCCTGTCCTTCATTTTCTACGGGTGTAGTCACTTTTTCTAATACTCTTTCGATCATTTCTGCAGGTGACGTTTGTTGCATTTGAAGCGAGGGGTCCAAAACCAAACGGTGAGCCAACACAGGGATGGCCAACTCTTTAATATCATCTGGAGTCACATAGGTGCGACCACGGATCGAAGCCAATGCTTGCGCAGCACGCCCTAAAGCAATCATTCCCCTTGGTGAGACGCCTAAAGAAATCCCTTCTTGCTCTCGAGTGGCGCGTATGATGGAGATCAGGTAGGTTTCCATGTCTGCTGAAAACGAAACGGATTTTACTGCCTGCTGGATACGAATAATTTCCTCTGGAGAAACCACTGGCTGGATCTCTCGTTGCTTCTCTTCATAGGAGAGTTGAAAAATAGAGCGCTCTTCCTCAGGAGAGGGATAACCAAGTGAAAATTTCATGAGAAAACGATCCAGCTGGGCTTCTGGAAGAGGAAAGGTTCCCTGGGATTCAACAGGATTTTGCGTTGCAATAACAAAGAATGGTGCTTCCAGCATATGCGTATGTCCATCGACGGAAATTTGCTTTTCTGCCATTGCTTCCAACAGAGCGGATTGCGAACGGGGAATGGCTCGATTGATTTCATCAACTAAGATGAGTTGATGAAAAAGGGGACCTTGTTGAAATTGGAACTGATTTGTTTCCTGATTATAAATGGTGGTTCCTATCATATCGGAGGGCAATAAGTCTGGAGTACATTGTATACGCGCAAAGGTGGTGTTTATGCTAGTAGCTAAACTTTTGGCGAGAGCGGTTTTCCCAGTACCAGGCACGTCTTCTAGCAAAACGTGTCCGCCAGCATAGAGGGAAGTGAGTAACCATTCTATCGCTCGATCTTGTCCAATGATTGTTTTCCCCATGCCTTCTTTTAGTCGACGACTAACATCTGCAACTGTACTCATTTTTCATCCTCCTAGAAATCCTCTATCAAAGCGAATTGTTTCCATTATACCGAAAAGAATACAATGACTCAAATTCGAGAGATTAAAAAAAAGAGAAAAGGGAAGATATATAGGAGAGAAAATGATTGGCGCCTCCAATAATCTATGTTACAATTTAATTGTGCACAAATTAATTTTGGCTGAAAAAAAGAAAGGAGGGAGTAAGGTATCTAGAGAACCCATGCGCCTAGATCATCAACTCTGCTTTGCCATTTATGCTGCAGCACGGGAAATGCAGAAAATGTACCGACCTCTCCTTGAGAAGATGGAAGTGACCTATCCTCAGTACTTAGCCTTACTCATCCTATGGGATGTAAAAGAATGTACCGTCAAACAGCTGGGAAACTGGCTCTTTCTTGACTCTGGCACGTTAACCCCGATGCTTAAACGCATGGAAGCGGCAGGATTGATCACGCGTAAACGCCTACAAGAGGACGAGCGCGTCGTGATGGTGAGATTGACCGGTAAAGGAGAGTCATTGGAAGAAGAAGCTGCTTGCATCCCGGAAGCGGTAATGCAATCAAGCGGTTTAACCAATGAAGAGCATCAGCAATTGCTCGTCTCTGCTCGACAGTTGCTCTATCATCTTCATGAGCATAATCAAAATGGATAACGATTACGAACATTATAAGGAGGAAATGATCATGGAAGCGATTTATACTGCAGTTGCAACAGCACAAGGTGGACGAAACGGGAAGATAACCTCTTCTGACGGTGTATTGGATTTGGACGTACGTATGCCCTCTGCTCTTGGTGGATCAGGTGAGGAAGCTACCAATCCTGAACAATTATTTGCTGCAGGGTATGCTGCTTGCTTTGATAGTGCGCTCAACTTGGTGGCGCGACAAGCGAAAGAGAAAGTAGAAACTGGTGTGACTGCACATGTTAGTATCGGGAAAGATACCGACGGCGGTTTTAAACTAGCGGTTAAAATGGAAGTAAAAGTTTCTGGAGTGGATCAAGATAAAGCAGAAGCATTGGTGGAGCAAGCGCATCAAGTCTGCCCATATTCCAAAGCAACACGAGGCAACATTGATGTATCTCTCGATGTGAAAGCATCTTAAACCAATCGAAAGTTAAAAATAAAAACCAAAAGCCGACCACTCGAGAGTGGTCGGCTTTTGGTTTTTATTCGAGATCCTATTCCATCAGTTGATCCAAGCGATCTAACGCTTCATCTTTCTCTGAATTAATTACATGAGTATAAATTTGTGTGGTTTGAATACTGGAATGACCAAGGATCTCTTGCACGACACGCAAGTTCTCACCATTGGAAAGTAGAAGCGTGGCTAAGGTATGACGCAGTTTATGCGGTGAGATATTGGCTGCTTTAGGTGGTAAATTGGCCTCGCGAACATATTTGTGAAGCGCTTCGTTGACACCTTTGCGACTCATACGGGTTCGATTCTTATTTAAGAAGAGCGCATCAGGAGAACCTGAATCAGCAGGGCGGAGGAGAAGGTATTGTTGGAGCGCTTCATAAGCTGTGCGATTTAATTTGAGCATACGCTCTTTTCCTCCCTTCCCTAAAACAAAGAGGCGCGCCGTGATCTGATCGTGTTGAATATTATTTAGATTGAGCCCAACCAATTCAGAAACACGCATCCCGGTGTTTAGGAGTAACAGCATCATCGCCCGATCACGAGATTCGTACCAGTTTTGCTTGCGGTTTTTCTTCTTCTGATGGTAGGAAGAAATCGCGTCGATCAGACGAATCGCTTCTGCCTGCGTCAAAAATACAGGGACACGTTTTTGTGCACGCGAACGCAAACTTCGATCCTCATACTCTTCCATAGGATCTTTATCTAGCGCACCCATTTTGACCAGGTACCGAAAGAGAGAGCGTAACGATGCCCGTTTTCGTTGCTTCCCAGCATATGTATTTTCGCGGAAGTAGGTTCGTTGGTGCCATTCTTCTCTTATTTCTCCACTGTTGCGATCTTCTTTCTTTGTTTTTACATGTACAACCCGTTCATACCCATTTTCAATATGCCGAAAGAAGCGCTTTAATGTTAGCGGGCGAATCTCCTCTAACTCAATCCCTTTTTCTTTGATGTAATCGAAAAAAAGGGCGAAGTCATAAGCGTAGTTGGCGATGGTTTGTTGGGATCGATCCGCACTGATCATCTCAAGAAAGAATTCCTGAACATCTTCTGGAAACTGAATGACGAGGCGGTTGATGCTAGGGGATAGTCTACGCGAAAAAGGATATTCTGTTTGGGACACAAGTCGCCCTCCTCGTTTTGTAACGTTCTTTCTATATATATCATGTTTTGGAGTGCTATGCATCCCAATTAGCGATAAAAATTCCTTCAGAGGAACAGACTAACCAGGAAAGTAATGAAGTGAGAAGGGGGAGAGCAATGGATTTGCTTGATGAGCGCTTACGGAAGTCTATGGATCGTCGCACCTTCTTAAAAGCTACTAGTGCATGGGCAATCCTATCATTGGGAGCGATGGCATGGGATGTGCCGACCATATTCGCAGAGAATGAGCCTGTCAGCCCAAATTTTGCAACGTATCCTTTTCCAGTAGGAATAGCATCGGGAGACCCTCTTCCAGATGGAGTCATTATATGGACACGAATCGTACCAGATGCATCTTTTAAACAAGAATACCCACATCGTGTAATCCAGGTAGCATGGGAAGTAGCGAAAGATCCATCTTTTCGTAAAATAGTCAAACAAGGAGTAGCGACCGCTCGCCCGGATTTTGACTATGCCGTACATGTTGATGTCAGAGGGCTGATTGCTGAACAGGAATATTATTACCGTTTCCATGTAGGACAGGCACAGAGTCCAATAGGAAGGACGAAGACAGCACCCGCCCGCGATGCACGAGTAGAACGCTTATCTTTTGCCTTTGCTTCCTGTCAAAATTATGAACATGGTTTCTATACTGCTTACGAACATATGGCAAAAGAAGAGCTGGATTTTGTCCTTCATCTGGGAGATTACATCTATGAATATGGCGCTGACCAACATGTTTCTCCTCTAGGTGGAAAGGCGAGAGAGCACGATGGAGGCAAGTGCGAAATCCTCATTGATTATCGGAAGCGTTATACACAGTATCGGAAGGATCCATATTTACAACAAGCGCATGCACTTTTCCCCTGGATGGTTGTCTGGGATGATCATGAAGTGGAAAACAATTATGCAGATGTTACACCGCAACGAAAAACAGCGCGTGATTTTATCCAGCAGAGAAGAGATGCATACCAAGCATATTATGAAAATATGCCTCTCCGTCTGTTTTCGCAACCAGGAAAGTCTCGTATGCAGATTTACCGCTACTTTACTTTTGGTGATTTGGCCCAGTTTTACTTGCTTGATACGAGGCAATACCGCGACGATCAGTGGCACGGAGACGGTTGGAAACCGTTAGATCCGACTCCTCCAAAAAGGCGCTCACTCCTCGGATCAACACAAGAAAAGTGGCTAATGGATCAGCTAACAAGCTCTTCGGCTCGCTGGAACGTCCTAGCACAACAAGTTTTCTTTTCACAGCAAATTAGGAAAAAACGGGGGGAGAAATTGGTCAATATGGACGCATGGGATGGATATGCAGCCAACCGTGAGCGTTTATTGCAGCATATCAAAAAAGAGAAGGTGGCCAATCCTGTTGTCCTGACAGGGGATGTTCATTCTAATTGGGTGTGTGATATCAAGGAGGACTTTCATGACCCTACTTCCGCTACAATTGGTACAGAGTTTGTCGGAACATCCATTTCTTCTGGTGGAGATGGTCATGATTTGATTCGGCAGGCTGATCACTTGAAGGAAATCAATCCACACATCCTATTTGCCAATAACCAACGTGGCTATGTTCGTTGCCATGTTAGCCAGAAAGAATGGCAAACAGATTATCGTGTGCTTCCCTATGTAAAGAAGCCACATGCTCCCATTCATACACGTTCCCGATTCGTTGTAAAAGAAGGGGAGCCCGGAGCGAAGGAAGTAACGTAAATGATAGACAGTGATAGCAGTTGTGTTAGCTAGGAAAATTGATTTCTCCTATTACCTATAAGGAAGCTTTCAGAGGAATAAAAAAGAAAGGGCTACTTTTACACCCTTTCTTTTTTATTCCTCTAGATCATTTGCTTTCTTCATGACCAGATAAAGGAGTACTTAAGCGGAAGATATTCTGGTGAAAATAAGCAACCTGTTTTTTGGTTACAGGTGCTTGGTTCTCCTCTGCATAGAAAATATGACGAACCCGTTCTCGTTCAGTCGCATATTCTGCATGATCATGAACGGCTGCATGCAAGGCATTCAGCAAGCTGAGAAAGTCGGTTGGCCTTGGCCCGGGAGTGACTTCGAAGTAGTCGAAATACATTTCATTGGACTTCTCCAGATAGAAATCAAGGTCATAACAATAGAAGATGACCGGTCGATCCAACAAGAGAAAATCGGTGTAGCAACTAGAGTAATCTGTTATTAATATATCCGTATATTTTAGTAGTAGCTGTGGATCCAATGACTCCTCGCTAACATCTACTACATGCTTAAGCGATGGGATTTCTCCTTTACTATACATATGTCGCTTGATAACAAATGTGTAGCCTTGCTCTTCACAGAACGCGTCAATTTTCTCTAAGTCCATAATTTTATTAATGTCCGCATCCATTTTGCCAAACTTACGGTGGGTAGGCATGTAGGTGATAATGCGGTTGTTTTTTATCCAATCTGGAAAGGTTTGCTCTTCTGCCAACACCTCAAAGAAGACATCATTGCGGGCTTGTCCCAGAGGGAGTATATATTCCTTTGTCGTCAAAAAGGTTTCTGGATAATAAGATGAAACGCGCTCACTGGTGGAGATAACATAATTCTCTTTTGCCACTTGTGTTTTGACAAGCGCATGTTTCAGCTGGCGAAAGAGGGGGCGCTTCTCACGTAAGGCCTTATAGGTAAAGGTGCTTTTATTGGCTCCCCATACTTTTTTCAGCCCTACACCGTGCCAAGTGTTGATGGAAGTTGCTCCACCAAGTAAGTAACGGTTAAAATCATCGTGAATGGAATGAGAATGAATGAAGAATCCCGCCCGTAATTGATAGTAGATCCCTTTTAGTGAATGAAAATAATAGCTTTCCACCCCTTGTGATCGCAAGTGGGTAACCATCTCTCGATTTTTCATTATCCAGATTGAACGCAAGCGATCATCTTTCTGAATTTCAGCGTATAGATATTTGGGATTCCCACGAAACCCTTTACCGTTTTCCGCTCCAAACACGATAATTCGTTTGTTACGCGGAAACAGTCGCGCCATATTATACAGAATGATACCAATAATTCGTCGTGTCCATATCAGGATTCTCTTGAATGTTTTGCGAAAGACCAGACCCAATACGATTCCAAACAAAAGACCGATCACAAAAAGGAAGAGGTGTAGCCATTCATGGTTATTGAACATTTGGTTTCACCTGCCTTCAATTTCTTGTTAGTAAATGAAATATTAATTTAACAAACCATTCATTTTTCCTTAGTAGTCCCGCGATAAGATGGGATAAAAGAAGGGGAGTCGCCTAACTTACTGTATAGACGGCGACTCTTATGTTTGTCCCTATTTGATAGAGGACTATCTTGTTTGCGTTGCTTTGCGAATAACAATATTTTGTCCGTCCAAGCAGACTCCATTCTCTGAGAGAAGGTTATCTACCACATCTGCCACATGCTCGGGTTGCATAATTTTTGATTGATCTTCATCAGGGGCCAGAGCACGGCGGAGGTCGGTTGCACACCTTCCGGGAGAAACACAGTACACTTTTATCCCATATTCCGCTAGTTCATCAGACAAGGTTTGGGACATGCTGATGAGTGCCGCTTTAGAAGATGAATAAGACAGCCAACCTGGACGAGGACTCATCCCTGCCGTCGATGCCACGTTTAAAATACCGCCCCCTGTCCTCTTCATAAACTTGACTACTTCCCGAATCATGATAAAGACGGAATGAACATTAATCCGATAAGTAAGCTCCCAATTATCCAAAGTGGTTTCTAAAAGCGACTTTGGATCGGCATAACCAGCAACATTTAGAAGAAGGTCAATAGATGGGTATTTTTCCCCAATCTTATTAATGATGTGTTGGATCTCTTCAAAGTGAGCGAGATCTACACTATACAAATCCACATTTTTTTCTGGTGGCATCATTGACTTGGTTTCTTCTAACCCTTCGCTACTCCTTGCAATCAAAACGATGTTTTCAATATCCTCACGCTCAGCCATTTGTAGAGCGATGGCGCGGCCAATGCCGCGACTCGCCCCCGTGATAATACAAGTCTTCATCTTATTCTCCCCCTAGGATATATTCTTTGTAAATCACTTCACCAATCTTTTGATCGATGGGACGGGTAATCTTAATGTTGTATTCCGTTCCGCGTAAGACCTTTACTTTCTCCGAGTTATAATGGAAGAAAAGGCTTACATCTTCCGTGAAAGACATCTCATCCGCGGTTGCTTTCTTATGAGCGTCCATCAGTTTATCGCGATGGAATTTTTGAGGAAGCTGGATATTAACCAATTGGTCTCTGTCCAAGTTTTTCTCGATAAAGTCTTTTCCTTGAAGAACAGTGAATGGGATTTCAAACCCATACGTTGCATTTTCTTCTTCGCATTCAATCAACCGTTTTATCTCCTCAGCCAGTACAAATGGTCGTACGGCCTCATGGATAATAACCGATGGATAGGAAGCTACTTCTAACGCTTTATGTACCGAACCTTGGCGACTGGATCCACCTTCAATGACTCGAATAGGCTTCGACAAGCCGTGATTGGTTATTAGTTCTTCGGTCTTTCGGATATAGTCACGGGGTGAGGGAATGATGATTTCTTTAATGGATTCAATTCGTTCTGCTTTTTCTAATGCATGAGCCATCATCGGTTTCCCACCAATTTGTAAAAATTGCTTGGGAGTGCTTACTTTCATCCGAGTGCCAATTCCGCCGGCAAGCATGATCATCGATACTTCTTTCATGCTTCTTAACACCTCTTCCTTTCAGATTTTCCCCTTCACGGAAATCAGAGCCTTCGCGTGATGGTGGAGGAGACCAACTTTTCTTCCTCCCTATCTTATCAGTATCTAGAGGAGAATAAAACTCCTAACCACTTGTAGATCTCAAATCATGTTGCCTGAACTTTTCGCTATTTAAAAATTCATACCAGCCAGTGAAAGCAAGTAGGGTTTATAGAAGGGAAGAATTTTCAACTATATGGCTAAATGTTCTACAATTCCTTTTTTACTCTCTTGGATATCGCTAGCCACCTTTACTAAATCGAATGGGCTTAGTGAAGGATGAGGAAAGTGGGAAACCTTTTTCATCTCATATAAAGGAAATGTCATACATACACTGATATAGGAAAAGGAAAGCAGATGTGAAGCGCTCTTTTTTACTATCATAAGAAAGTATTTTTGTCTTTTAGTACATGAGTCATAGAAGAGAGGGGTTTTTTCGTGGGATGCCTGACTACACAACAATTATCAACAAGAGTTAGCCTTTTGTTGCGAAGGTTCCGAAATATTAAGCAGGAAATTATCCTTTTCAAAGAAGGAGAGTATCAAGTTCTTACAAACTTACAAAATAACAGAGAGTATTTCATTAATATTGTACGCCAGCCAGCAGAGAACTACAATGTACTATTACGCAGGCTAAGTACAGACCTTCCGACGATGCCAGGCGTTATATTTGTAGGGTGTAGAATTCAAATGGAGCAACCTGAACATGTTGCCAATCAGATTAATCAACTGATCGCCAACGATGCCAGGGAGTTGGTTACAAAGCCTTTTCCTCCAGGGTTTCCGGCGACATTGCCAACATCTCCGATTGTGCGTGAGGGAGTTGGCCAAACAACATGGCCAAAACGGGTATTTGCTCCTTATACAGGAGTGACCTGTTGGCCTCCTTATTGCTTTGCGGATGAGTCTGCGTCAACAACGGGTGTATTGTATTATAATCTAGCTTTTGTCGTTTCAGGGTTATTTAATAAACCTAATACGTGTCAGGCCAGCTGGGGGGACTATTATGAAGTTCTTAACTTCCCGCTTCCTGATCAGATTTGCGATTTAAGAAACAACTTAAATGGGGATGTTGCATTTTCATTTGGGGGCCAAGCAAATATTCCACTACACGTTTGTATACAAGATGAGTTGGAGTTAGAAGAAGTTTACCGATGCATCATCGATCAATATAGCCTTACTCGAGTGGACTTCGATGTGGAAGGTTGTTATGCGGCGTGCACGGATGCGAATGAGAGAAATGCAGCAGTAGTAGCTGCCATTCAAGATGACCATCCAGATCTACAAGTAACATTGACTCTTGAAGTGGCAACGACTGGTTTGATTGATCGGGCATTAAATGTAGTAGAGACAATGAACAACGCTGAAGTGAATATAACAGCAGTAAACCCGATGACGATGTTTCTAGGGGACGGTCCAGATACATTTGATGAAATCCAACAGGCATTAATCTCAACGAAAGGACAGCTTCAGAAGATATTTACGGGAAAGACAGAAGAAGAAATTTGGAATATGATGGGAGCTACCATTGATGTGTGTAATATCTCCTCCGCAGAAGACGCCAGTCAATTACTTTCCTTTGCAGAGGATAATAACATGGGACTACTCTCCATGTGGAGTTCCAACTTAGATAGCGAGAATTTCGATGATGCTTTTGCTACAATTTTAAACCCTTTCACTTCAGAGGAGGATTAGACAAGAGAGTTAGAGTAAGGCAGATGTGCGATCGCATGCATATAGGTAGTCTTTTAAATTTACTAGAGAATCACTTTTGAAGTAGATGGAGAGTTTTCGGTTTATTATCATGATGAGATACTATACTTCAAGTTAAATAGTGCGGTGATCAAACATTCGTATGCTCATATGAGTATACGAATGTTCTTTTTTCAAAAGTAGTGGACGTAATGGCAGTGAAAAAGGTAACTGGTCCTCTTGAATTGCTCTTCGCCCCTACAACGTAACAAAATCATTCTTTTGTTACGTTGTAGGGGCGAGATCCAGAAAAATGGCCTTCAAATTTGCTTCCTAAGAGGTTTTATGAAAAATAATGACCTATGACACTAAAAGAAATAATACGCCCTCATAAGCGAAATATGAGGCTATATGAAGGAGAGGGGTATTAACCTCTGTTTTTGGTACAGAGACCGCTTCATAAATATCTTTTATTATCTTATATAGTAAATATTCCTATAAAAATAGTCGTTCTCCAATGTAAATAATGAGATTTGTAGATTGAGGGGTTGCTCTCGTCTTGATACCAAATCTCATAATTACACCTCTATCCGAAATTTGGATAAGACATAATAATAGCCGGAGATTCGAAACGGATTTCGAATCTCCGGCTATTATTTACCTCATACATCTGAGGAGATAGTCATGTCTATTTTTATTTTACAGATCACTATTTATCCCTTTTATCCAAGCAACCCTTTTTCACCCCCATATAATGTACTAATGGATAGAAAGGAGGTTGAAAAATGAGTCATCATCGCTTTAGTAAAAAGAAATTAGCGCATAAGAAAAGGAACTATCCAGGTACTGTTGATCCGGGAGTTGCTCCTGGGCTTGCTCCCGGAGTTGGTCCCGCACCCACTCCCGGTACTGTGGACCCAGGTGCCATCTTTAATCAACCCGGCACTATTTTTAATCAACCAGGTGTGGGAGCAACCGCCCCTGGTACTGTGGACCCAGGTGCTGTCGCCCCTGCCCCAGGCACTGTGTCTCCACTTCCGTCAGTAGTCTCCCCTGATATCGTCCCTGGTACGAGAAATATCCAAACAATTGATCTGCAAACATTCAATCCACGTAATATCTCCGTGATTCAGTTAGCCAGACAATCCGTGGTAGTTACCGTTGGGAGAGGGCTAAGAGAGGCACCTCCTATTCGTTTGGGATCACGAGAAGGAGCAGTTATTCTTTTTAATGATGTTTCAGGAAGGCCAGCTGCTGCTGCTGTTGTTCAGGGAAACTTAACAGTGAACAATCGACTGCGCCGAGTAATCTTAAATTCGGGCGAGTTTGTTGCTATTATTCGTTCTCAATGCTGAAGATAATGGCGAATTAATGATAGAGAAGAATAGATAGAATATTACTTGAGGTTGGGTGCATGCTTACTGCCCCTCCTCTACTCACATACGATATTTCGCAGGAAGGACGTGTATCTGTGAAAGTAGTTCTTGTTAACATGCCATTTGGTTCATTGGAACGACCACCCATAGGAATCAGTCTACTAAAATCTCAGGTCGAATCACAAGGTCACTCTTGTAAAAATCTCTTCTTAAACCTTAAGCTCATTGATTATATCGGTGTTGCAACATTTAATCACATATCCAATACCATTCCCGCTTTGCTCATTGGAGAGTGGCTCTTCTCCTCTTCTCTTTTTCCAGAAACAGAAAAAGATGATGAGTATTTCAAATTCGCTAATAAGAAATTAGGTTATATGCCCTCTATTTTTTCTCCTGAAAACCTACGCTATATAAAGCAACAAATCCCTTTGTATCTAGATGATTGTGTGAAGGAATACCCTTGGATGGATTTTGACCTTATCGGCTTTACCTCGGTCTTTGAACAAAACCTAGCCTCTCTAGCACTAGCCAAACGGATCAAAGAAAAATGGCCTCAAAAAAAGATTATAATGGGTGGAGCAAATTGCGAAGGTCCTATGGGAGCAACCATGATAAAAGCCTTTCCTTTTCTCGATTTTATCTGTCAAGGAGAAGGAGATCTATCCTTTTCTACCTTGCTTAATCGCTTAGAAAACAACGATTCAACTGATGATATACCAGGTATCCTCACTCCTTCGAATACAAATAAATCCTTCTCTCATAAGGCCAACATGGTAACAGATCTGAATCAATTGCCCTATCCGGATTACACTGATTATTTCGAGCAGTTCCAAAGCGCTGGTCTATCCACGTTATTGCATCCTGTTATCCCTTTCGAGACTTCACGTGGTTGTTGGTGGGGAGAAAAATCCCATTGCACGTTTTGTGGATTAAACGGCCTAAATATGCGTTTTCGAAGCAAAAATGCGGATAGAGCCATTCAAGAGATCCAAACCCTCCGTAATGAATATCAAGAACATACCACCAGTATGGCAGCTGTCGATAACATCATAGACTATAAATACTTCCAAGATTTTATTCCGAAACTGATTGAACTGGATTTGGGAGTCGATCTGTTCTATGAAACCAAAGCAAATATTAAACGAGAACAGATTGATTTAATAAAAAAAGCTGGATTCACCTCCATTCAGCCAGGTATTGAGAGCTTAATCACCGATGTGCTCAAAAGAATGAGAAAAGGAATCACGATGTTACAAAACGTACGTTTATTGAAATGGTGCGAAGAATTCGGTATTAAACCTGAGTGGAACATCCTCTTTGGCTTTCCAGGAGAAGATCCTGCAGATTACCGGTGCGTAGGAGAAGAAATGATTCCTAAATTGATTCATTTTCACCCACCGATCGCGTGTGCTTCCTTTCGCTTGGATCGCTTCAGTCCCTATTATGACTACTCTGATCAACACGGGATTACCCATGTAAAGTATAATCAAGCCTACAAATATATTTATACGGGTCTATCCGATGCGCAAAGAGAGCAAATGGCCTATTACTTTGAGTTTGAATATGATGATCAACGCCAGCCGTCTTCCTATACACAAGAGCTAGAACAATCTATATATGTATGGAAAGGTAAATATGATGCGACATTTTTCTGCTTCGTAGAGATCCCCAATGGAATTCGCTTTTTCGATAACCGTACAAAAGAAGAGGGCGAAATTCATGATCTATATGGATGGGAGGCTACACTCTATCAATGTGTAGATGACATCAAAACGGCAAGTAGTATTCAAAAAGCGCTTAACAATAAAGGGATAACCCTTACAACGGAGCAAATAGAAACGAAGTTAAATGAATTTGTCGCTAACGGATGGATGCTAAGTGAAGGCGGTCGCTATATGGCATTGGCCATTGCTGAAGGTATATATACCCTACCGGAAGAGATGCTCGACTTACTTCATTCAAAAGTATGAACCTTCCTCTCCCAATAAGATATAGATTTCCATTAAAATGCCCCTCTAACCTTTCTTCATTTTACAGGAAAGTGCTAGAGGGGCGAAGTCCGAGATAAGTACAAAAATGGCCATAGGAATAGAAAAACAAGTAAAGGGCCTTTAAGGGCCTTTACTTGAGCGATTTTCAACTCAGATTCAAGTTTCCTATCTAATGGCAGAGGGCTCTTCTTTTCAATTACATAATCCCCAAATCGCTTGATATGCTGGGTTAGATAAGGACTAAGTGTACTCAATCCTTCGGTATCTATACAATAGCCTTCTCTTCTTAATTGTCATTACTGCAGTTGAATCTACTTTGTTTTGTAAAATAACTACATTGACGAAGGGGATTTCCTTCAATCATCCCCTTCAAAAACGGTCATATATTAACTTGCAGGCTCAAAAAATTCAACCCATTCTCCATCAGGACCATAAAAGAAAACATACCGGGAACCATTTGGCAAAGTAGTAATATCTTCATCGATAAATTGAATATCAAGTTCCTTTAGTCGAGTAATTTCTAATTCTACATCCTCCACAGTAAAAGTAACATGATGGACTACCCCTTCTTTAGGAAGATTGTTTTTAAATCCATGAATTAACTCAATTTCTGTCTCGGGAGCGTTGGGAAAATTCATAAAAGCAAGAGTAATGCTAGGTTCTGTATGCGTCATCTTATTACGTAGTTCCATTCCAACTACATCCCGATAAAATGCAATCGATTTGTCTATATCTTCTACTATTATTCCAATATGCTCTAATTTCTTCACTGCCATTCTACCCACTCCTATTGTTTGAATTTATCTCCAATGTGTTTTTGCCTGGATTTTTCTTGTATTTATCTTTTGTAATATGAATGATAATATACTGCCCACAGTGCTAGTTAAATAAAAAAAGCTCTTGCAAGAGAAATCCTTCATAATGAACGTGCCCACAATCATTCAGACCCACTTACCCCTCCACAATTTCCTCATCATGCGGGTTTTCTATGATCGAATGGGTTTGAACTCAATCATCTTTTAATCACTATACCTTGATAGATTTGCCTATTATCTTTAAAGTATCAGGAAATCTCCTCGTTCCAACTATGAACCTTTGTCGTCTCATGCATGTTGGAGAGGTAGACGATTCATTCTTGAATCAAAAAGCAGGGTTTAGTTTTCTATAAAACAGATGTTCATTGTGATATCTACACTTCCATGAACTCTATTTCTACATACTATATTACTACAAACATTATGAATCATGTATTTTGTTTTTGTAAGATGATTCAGTTGAGGTGTCCATGTTGAAAAACAAACCAAGTAAAAAGCCTTTATCCGATCTACTCATTTTTCGAAAGAATCGCCCGTTGTATCACAAAAAGCTCCCTATAATTATCTTTTGGAACCCTAAAAGCGGTTGTACCACGATTACCAAATGGTTTTTCTATCAGTTGGGGTGTTTAGAGGAAGCACTTCGCTATCATCCATGGGTTCATCGCTATCGAGGAGTATATTATGGAAAAGATACGCATTATTTAGAAAGTCTCGCGTCTCATGTCACTCGTCGGACTAAAAGAACATACAAACTGGTTCGCAATCCCTATACAAGAGCGGTAAGTTCGTACCTTCACGCTTGCGAATACGGAGTGGAGTGGCAAAAAATAGATCAATATATCAACGGTCCGAAAAAACGTGGCCAGGGAATTTCATTTAAAGAGTTTCTATACTACATTCACCATGCTGGACCAAGCAAGCATGTACTCGACTCTCATATAGCGCAACAATTTACAGAAGGAGAAAATAAGTGGGTAGATAATTACATTTATTTAGAGAGATTTTCGCAAGAAATTAGGAGGTTGGAGAAAACTCATCGATTGAAAAAATCACCACTGGCGCAAATTACGAAATCTAATCATCACCGAAATAAAGGAGCAGCTCCAAACGCAAAAAATTGCTTGGCAGAAAAGAAATATAACAGAAAAACTCTCCCTCAAAGCGTTCATGCGTATCAAACTTTCTATGATCGAGAGACTCTGAAATTGGTTGAGAAGTTGTATTTTAAGGATTTCAAAACATACAAGTACCCGATGAATGGAATGATCGATCAGAAATAAGCAAAAGAAACAGGGGATACTCTCCTGTTTCTTTTGCAAGAATTTATCCGCGTATGATAGGTGATTTTCTCTCCAACTACCGCAGCGAGCGAACTAGACTGCCGTTTAAAACATAATCCCCTCGATCCGAACCCACCACAACCAGGAGCATTCTATCGATAGCGATCGTGAATCGGTCGAAACAAAGCTTCTTGAGCTGTTCGAACAACGGAAAAATGATCAACATTGTAATGACCATGCAAAACCTCATTGTGATGGTTGACGATTTGTTCGGCAGTCAAGTGGGTAGAATCAGTGGTTGAATGTCCATCACCTACTAAAGTAACATCCAACCCATTAATAGTCGCTGTTCTAACTGCCGTATCGATGCAATGTTCTGTCTTGCAGCCCATCATGACAAGGTGTTTGATCTGATGATCTTGTAGGAATTTTAATAGTAAAGTTCCGTAAAAAGAATTGGTTGCTGTTTTATCAAATACCTTCGCATCGGGTGGCATGTGGATGTCTTGGTGTATCTCAAAGCCCTCACCTTTACCATCAGCGACATCTCTATCCCTTATAAAAACGATATAAGCCTGCTCCTCCATCGCTTTTCGAACTACCAAATTCACATTCTCCAACAAAATGTCCCTATTCCATACAGGGTCCATCTCCTTATTCCCTTCCACCAACTCTTGCTGGACATCAATAATAAGTAACGCTTGATTCAATAACAAAACCCCTTATTATTAGAGATTACTCTAAATCAATGGTATCGGCTTCATGTATACAACGACGGACATCTGTTTATTTCAGATATCCGTCGTTGCTTTCTAGCCAAAAAGGTTACCTTCGCTTAGGCGCTTTCTTTGCTTGTTTCACATTGCGAATATGCGCTTGCTTTCGTTCCTTTTGTAGTCGCTTATCCTTCTTCGCATTGACATACTCGGCTTCCCGTAACATCTTTCGGTAACTATCTAATCGCTCTATGGATAGTGTACCTTCCTGGACTGCCTCTCTTACCGCACATTGAGGCTCCTTTTCATGTTTACAATCTCGGAACATACATTGTTCAGCCATCTCTTCTATGTCTTGGAAAGTAGCGGATAATCCACTATCGCTATCCCATAGCTGTAGCTCACGCATACCTGGCGTATCAATGAGAATGCCTCCTTGAGGGAGAACAACCATTTCACGGTGCGTACTGGTATGCCGTCCTTTGCTATCGTCTGCGCGGATCGCACCTGTACGCAAAATCTCTTCTCCATACAGCCAGTTGATAAGGGTGGATTTCCCTACACCGGATGAACCCATCACGGCAATCGTCCTACCGCATTGTAAATGGGATTCCAAGTCAGCAAGCCCTGC
This sequence comes from Mechercharimyces mesophilus, assembly GCF_059818345.1. Taxonomy (NCBI): domain Bacteria; kingdom Bacillati; phylum Bacillota; class Bacilli; order Caryophanales; family Thermoactinomycetaceae; genus Mechercharimyces; species Mechercharimyces mesophilus. The sequence continues at coordinate 1,069,162 of NZ_JCBAPH010000001.1, forward strand.
CCCCTCTACAACACTAATGGGGTGAATCGGCACACCCATAGCGACCGTTTCTACCTCAGCCACTTTGCTTTCTACATCCAGGCACTCATCTGCTTTGGATAAGATAATAACGGGGCTCGCACCGCTTTCCCATGCTGCAATCAAATAACGTTCCAAGCGACGGAGATTGAAATCCCCATCCAATGCTTGCACAAGAAATACCGTATCTACATTGGTCGCAACCAACTGCACTTCCGTCGTTTCACCAGCTACTTTTCGAGAGAACTGACTTCGGCGTGGAAGGACCTCACGAATCATTCCTTTTTGCTCTCCCGCTTGAATATCAAGTACAACCCAATCGCCAACAGCGGGGTATCCTTCACGTCCCAATGCATGATACCGCATGCTCCCGGAGATGCTGGCGAGCACTTCTCCGTGCTTTGTTAACACGCGATACAAGTGCTTGTGCTCCAATGCAATGCGGCCCACTTCCTGGCCATCCGTCGCCCGTTGGTTCCAAGTTTCTTCCCATGATGGGTCCCAGCCCAAATCTTCTAAATTCAAAAGAGCTCCTCCTGTTGACGGATACGCTCTACCTATTCCCTACCTTCTCCTGCACCTGTTGTACGTCTTCATATTCCTTCATTGCATTTACAAATAGTTGGTTTGTATCAATCATGGTCATCATCCTTTCAATGCCTATTTATTTTCATCGCGTATCCGTCTTTTATCTCATTTTATTTTCCTAAATCAAGAAAGTAGGTATTTTCTATTCTAATACACACCAAAAGATACGGCAATAGTCACATCTAATAGATAAAAATGGTTTTATCCTGTTTTGTAGTAATAGAGATTACTCTAAATCAATGTATCGGCTCCATGTATACAGCAACGGCTATCTGCTTGGCTCCGATAGCTCCTGTGAGGACGAAGAAATGCGCCCTCTTCACGGTCACGAAATGTATTCTAATTTTTTAACAATTGAAGGAATAACATTGAACGATTCGTGAATTGATGTTAAGATAACTAAGAATATTGAGACAAATGGAGGGGATTTAGTGTGCTGAAGTGGCTTCGAATGGCAATGGTCTTCACTATGTTGTTTTCTGTTGTGGCTATGGGGAATGGAAATGATGTTGCTCAAGCAGAAGGAACGGAAACAAACAATAAAATCGTTCAATATACCGTTATAGGAGACTCGATTGGTCTTGGCTTTGGTGCGTTTAAAAGTTACGGTCCACGCTATCGGGATTATATGATGAAAGATACGAATAAAATCGTTTATGTCGTTAATCGTAGTGTTGGTGGTTGGCAAAGCGATGAATTAATTGAAGGACTTAAAAATAATAAATATATACGTCGTGCTGTACGGAATGGAGACGTTGTCACTTGGAACATTGGTGGAAACGACTTGAGAAAAGCACGCACTAAATATATGAAAGGAACATGTGGTGGAAGTGACAACGAAGATTGTTTGCGCCAAGCTGTCATGGACTTAAAAGCTGATTGGATTGAAACGACGGAACGGATTATCAGTTTAAGAAATGGAAAGACATCTAACCTAAAGACAATGAATTTGTATAATCCCTATGTAGCAGAGGACAAGAACGCCAAAAGTTATGATGGCACAATGTCACGCTTTGACGTTTTCAAACCTTATTTAGATGAGATAAATCAATTTATTGAAGAAAAACAAAGCATGGGTTATCAAATGGCAGATGTGTATACAGCATTTAATGGTGTATCACAAGAAGAAGATCCAATAAAATCAGGGCTGATCTTTATCGATGGGCTACATCCAAATGACAGAGGTCATAAGGAAATCGCGAAATCTTTCCGCTCCTTAGGATATGATCAATTTTCTAGATAAATGAAAGGGCTTACATGTGATTCCACCTCAGGGTGGACACCCTTTGTCTTAAGCTAATGACTACTGCTACTTTCATCACCCACCCTATAGAACGCTCCCATGCTGGGTGCACCGTAAAAGCCCGTCATTCAGATATCTGAATGACGGGCTTACAATGGTTCGTTGATTTACCATTCATCATTTACTGCAGTGTGCTTTTTCCCAATAGCATGATACAGCACAGGGACGAAGATGAGTGTAAGAATGGTAGAAGTGAACAATCCACCGATGACCGTGATCGCAAGCTCTTTGGAGATCAATAAAGATGTAGAGTCCGACAGAGCGAGTGGCAATAGAGCAAAGATCGTCGCAAAGGCGGTCATGAGGATGGGTCGCAACCGCGTGGTGGAAGCCTCTACCACTGCTTCGGTAAGCTCTTGTTCATTTCGACGATTCGTTTCCACACGGTCCAGTAAAACAACCGCATTGGTGGTGACAATTCCGATCAACATCAAAATCCCGATCATCCCACTCATGGATAAGCTTTCTCCTGTTATCAATAAGGCGGTTAGCGATCCAATCGGTACAAAGATAAGGGATGATAGGATAACCATGGGTGTCATGAATCCACCAAATGTGATGCCGAGGACAAAGAAGACGAGTAAGATAGCGACGCCCATCGAAATACCAATATCGACAAACCCTTCTGTGATCATTTCCAGTCCACCACCGGAGAAATCAATCTCCACATCGTCTGGTAAGGAGAGTGCTTTGACATCCTCTTGTACGGTTGTTGAAATCGTGGCGGTATCTTCACCAATCACTTCTGCTGATACAAGTGCTGACACTTCTCCGTCTTGGTGGTTAATCGTGAGCGGAGCTTTATCCTCCTCGATCTCAATGACATCACCGATTTTTTTCTCACCTTCCATTGTAGTAATGGTTAGATTTTCGATTTCTTCGATGGAGGTTACCCTATCATCATAGAAAAGAGACAGGTCCCACTCTTCCCCTTCCAAAGTAACCTGACCCTCTACTCCTTGGACGCCCTCATTAATGGGTTGCACAATTTGATACGGATTGATTCCAAGCGATTGACCTTCCTCATTGAGAATGAATCGCCATTTGGTCTGAAATTCCTCTATATCACTAGAAACATTCTTTAAATGACTGTCCTGTTCCAATAGAGTTTCAACAGAATCGGCCGCGGTTTCAAGGCTTTCAAAGTTGTCACTATACAGGTTTACCGTAACAGAGTTCCCCGATGGAGGACCTTCCTCTGTTACCTCTTGTGTTTTAACAACAGCTTCTTCATACGAATCATGAGCAATCTCGGAAATCTCCGTCTCATATGACTTCATGTAGTCGTCAACGGTGTTTCCTTCTTTCAATTGAATAAAGAACTTCGCGCGATTTTCTTTCGTATCCCTCTGCCCCATTGGGCCCTGTTCAATTGAAAATCCAATCGAAACCTGGGAGTATTCAAGCTCTTCTTTTGCTGTTAAAGACTTCTCCACGTTACGAGCAAATTCATCCGTTTCTTCTAACGTTACACCCTCTGGAAATATCGCATCGACTTGGAAAGATTGTGAGGGTGCACTGGGTAGAAAGGAGATATGAAGCAACGGAATGATCGCAATTGAGGCAATTAACAAAGCGAGTGCCACACTAAAAACAAGCGCTTTCTTCTTCATAGCACGACGTAGCACCTTTTCATACGTGGAGATCCAACGTCCCTTGCTCTTGTGCTCTTTAACCTTCTTGAAAAACACATTTCCTAGCACAGGGATGAGCATCACTGCCACAAGCAAAGAGATAGTGATAGCAAAAACCACTGCGAGGCTAAATGGACGGAAGAATTCCCCTATGATCCCGCTAACTAGCGCCAATGGTAAGAAAACGATGAGTGTGGCAATAGTAGAAGACGTAATCGCTCCCATCACTTCACGCGTCGCTTCGAAAACCAACTTTCTATGGGGCATGTGCGGATGCAATTGCTTCCACCGATAGATGTTTTCTATGACGACGATGCTATCGTCCACGATTCGTCCGACGGCAACGGCTATACCTCCCATGGTCATAAGGTTTAAGGTATAGCCAAATTGATTCAACAAGAAGATGGAGCCTAGGATAGAAACCGGTAGTGAAATAATCGCAATCACAGTTGCGCGAAAATTACGTAGGAAAAGGAGAATAACGAGTATCGTAAATAAAGCACCGTATCCACCTTCTTTTAGCATAGAAGAGATGGATTCGTCCACTGGTTCTCCTTGATCATCTACCACATACGTACGATAATCTTTTCCTTCGAATTCCTTGTCGATGGCAGATTTCACTTCGTCAACAATGCTGGATGTATTAGCGTCTTCTGCTTTAAATACTTGCAATAGCACGCTCTCTTCTCCATTGAAGCGAGCAATTTCGGAGCGAGAGGTATCCATCTTCACTTCAGCGATTTCTTTTAAATTCACTGTCTCCAACTCTTGGCTAAAAGCTTGCGACGAGGTTTGGCTTTCCATTGCTGAGGAACCTACTATGGGTCCCTGTGGCGAAGACGAGCGATTCTCCATTTGTATGGGTGTACTAGATATCGGAATCTCAATCTCCTTGAGAGCCATCAAGTCTTCTATATGTCCTTGAACATATAGAGGAGAGCTTTCTCCATCCGACTCTAGTGTTGCTGCTGGAATCTCATATTCCTTTTCAGCAATCGCTTCTTTGATATCATCGAGCGACAACCCTTTTTCGGTCGTTTTACTTTGGTTTACCTTGATGGATACGGTAGACTCTTGTATTCCCGTTAGCGTGACATCGGCTACACCTTCAATCGATTCTAACTGAGGAACCACGCTATTAAGAAGATCCTCCTGCAAAACATCTAAATCATCTGATGCCACTGCCAATTGAAAAATAGCCGTTTCATTCATAGACATCGTCGAAACTTCAATATTTGCATCTTCAGGAAGGCGGACTCCACGAATGGCACTATCGATCGTGCTCTCTGCCTGCTCCATCTCTTGTCCAAATGGATAGGTAACGACTATCATCGCCATGTCCTGATTAGAAACACTGGTGACGGAGTCATAATCCTCAAGGTTTAATACCGCCTCTTCAATTGGAAGCGTCACCAGCTTCTCCACCTCTTCTGCAGAAGCACCAGGGTATTGAGCTTGCACGGTTACTATAGGTAAGGTAACATCCGGATACGTTTCCACTTGTATTTGAGTAGTGGCCCATGCTCCACCACCCATCACGAGTGCGATCAGCATGAAGGTCGCGATCATATTTTTCAGACTAAATTTCGTTAACCATTTCACGCGCTCCATTCTCCTCTCATTTGCGTTCTGCAAACAGAATAGAGGATTTATGTGAACAGAATATGAATTAAAAAATTCATTTTCAAAGTAGTGCCCCTACTGTCCCTGTGGGAGTCGAACCGAAAATGTCGTACCTTGCCTGGGAAGACTGGTAACTTCTATACCTCCCCCGTGCAACTCCACCATTCTTTTCACAATGGAAAGACCCAGTCCGCTTCCTCCAATTTGCCGCGTTCGCGCTTTGTCCACCTTATAAAATCGATCAAATACAAATGGCAGATCTGCTTCGGGAATACCGATCCCGTTATCAGAAATGGAGACTTCGATCCTCTCTTCTTCCAGTATCACTACCCTAACACGAATAACCCCGTACTCTGGAGTATATCGGATGGCATTCGTAAGAAGGTTAATCCACACTTGCTGTAAGCCATCGATATCGCCCAGGATGTAAACGTCGTCTGTCTCTAGTACAATCTCTTGATTCTTTTCACTCCATTTCGATTCCAGACTTACGAGCACTCTACGCAATTGTTCATCCAAACGGTAACGTACAGGATGAATAGGAGGATTCTCCAGATCCAACGTAGCCATTTCCAACAAATTTTTGGATAGTTGAGACATCCGTCTACTCTCTTCTTCAATAATCGAAAGATACTTCCGTACTTCCTCCCTATCCTCCCATTCATTCTCCTTCAAAATCTGCGCAAACCCTTGAATCGTACCCAATGGTGACTGAATTTCATGTGAAACATTTGCTACAAACTGTTGTCTCATGGTATCCAACTCTGCTACCTTCGACGCCATTGAGTTAAAATGATTGATCAATTCGCCTAACTCATCTTTACGCTGGGTCGGAATTTTTTGCCGAAGATTCCCTTCTGCCATCCGTTTTGTTGCTTGCGTCAAATGATGAATAGGCTGGATGAGATAGGAACTCAGTAGAAAGAAAAGGAGACTCCCAATAACCAAAATGAAAACCAAAATCAAGAGCAATACTCTTTGAAACCCTTTAATAGGCTGAAAGTCCTTTCCTACTTTTAAGAAAAGAGCAGACGCCCTTCCTTCATCCTCAAAGGGAAGTCCAATGATCAATTTCGGTGGTGTGGAATCATTACGATAAACGCTACCTTCGAGAACGTTATTCATCCTGTCATCGGAAACATTCCAATCGGACGCGGGGGCTCCAAAGTACAGGTTTTGTTTCCCTTCCCTAACAACAAGAAAATCATAATGCAGGAGCGACAAATTACTCAGATATTGATCCAATTCAGCATCAGGTTCATTTCTAATCGCCTGGATCACCTCATTACCGGCATCAATCATGTTCTCATAGTACTTATCTTTTTCAAAAGACTCATATACGTAAGAGATAAGGAAGAAAGCTGAACTTAAACTTAAAACAATCGCTATCAAGAAGGTTAGAACCAGTTTGGTATAGATACTTTTCATGGCTCCTGTACCTCAATCCGATAACCCAGACCACGCACGGTTTTTATCCTCACGCATTGACTACCACTTCTCAATCGCTCGCGAATCCGCTTGATGTGCACATCCACCGTTCGTTCATCTCCTTCAAAGTCCAGTCCCCAAATCTGTTCAATCAGCTGCTCACGAGTAAAAATCTGATTCGGATAGCTGGCTAACCGAAATAAAACCTCAAACTCTTTCAATGGAAGGAGAAGTACCTTCCCGCTATGAGTGGTCAATTCTCGTGATTGGAGATCCAGATGAATGTCTCCAAATGGAAGCTTGTTTGCCGTCTGAATCTGAGAACGCCTTAACAAGGCCTGTACACGCAGGATAAATTCGGTTGCTTCAAAGGGCTTCACAATGTAATCATCCGTTCCTTGGCGAAACCCTTTAATTTTATCCTGTGCCGCTCCCCTTGCTGTTAGCATAATAATGGGTATATCATAGCTGGATCGAATGGACTCACATAACTCATAACCATCCATGCGAGGCATCATGACATCGATAATAGCCAAGTCGACCACTTCTTTTTCCAAAATGTCCAATGCCTCCTTTCCATCTCTCGCACTGAGAGGTTGGTACCCTTCTTTTCTCATATGGAAAGAAAGAAGCTTTACCATGCTGGGATCGTCATCGGCGATTAAGATTTTTATCATGGGTGGTTTATCCCTCCTTTATCTCCGTAGAGACGATTTCACATTTCGTATTGTAAATAGACTGTTTGATCTCATTCAAAGTAGTAACGGACACCTGAATACGATCCAGGTGTCCGTTACTTTCTGTCTTGTTATCATATCACTTAAGTGTTGTATCAGGGTGGAAATATATCTGTTAAGGGTGAAGCAAGAGCCGTTCATTGTTCTTTTGATACTCCTCTTTCTCCATACTCGTCAGATGATACTTTCCTTGCGCCCAATCTTCTACTTGATCATCGTACCAGGGACTTAAGGGGTGACCGGATTGGCCGGGCCCGATTACATTCATACTTTCCTCTATTCTTCCCAGATCAATGACTGTGCGCCACGATGCACCATGCACCACTTCACCATCCTCCTCATAGCGGGCAGCCACTACAGTCTCTCCACTTCCCCGGAAGGCTTGGGGTTCTGGATTAAATAAAAGATGAAGAGGCTTCACAACTGCTAACGGGTGTTGAAATTGAACGGTATGGTATTCTCCCCACTCCCAATCGGTAAAGTCTTTTCCTTGCAGGTCGGTAGCTCTTTTAACTGCTCGCTCCAGCGACCTCGAAGCAAGTTCCGGTAACCCTCCTTGTTCTCGAATCCAGGGACCTGGATTTCCCGAATGAGCGTCCACAATTAACCGATCGACTGTACGACTTTTCTTTTCGAACAATTTCATCATTTCTTTATCAATTTGCCCCTTGAAAAGTTGGGTTTCCAATTCATCCATCCACAAATGGTAGAGAAAAGGTGCGCCATCATCTCTACCCTCTTCATAATCCCATTCTTCTAATAAGGTGATCGCTTCCGGCATTCGCTCACGCCTATTATCATCATACGCCTTCCATTCTTCTAACAATATGGGGAGAAATTCTTCTGCGTGTCGATTCTTCGCATCCAACTGCAAGGCCCGGCTATCCGAGAGGGTCCAATCATCTTTTTGGCGTAACTGCTCTGTAATCCGCTCATACCGATAAGGACCTGCCCACGTATTGGATATATGGTAAGCATAAGAATCGTCGGTTACTTTGTTATTGGCCGTTGCAATAAAACCTTCTTCTGGATTGACTATGGTGGGCAGTTTCTCCCATGGGATATAGCCATCCCATTCATATTCATCTGTCCATCCTGGAACGGGGAGCAGTCCATCCCCTCTTTTGCGAATAGGGATCAACCCATTGGCGCGATAAGCGATGGTTCCTTCTTTTGAGGCAAACACAAAATTTTGTGCAGGCGTGTGAAAGTGCTCAAGAGCGCTCTTAAATTGCTCCCAATCGGTCGCACGATTAAATTGCAGCACTGCCTCCATCTCATTTGAGGGATCCAATGCTGTCCAGCGTAGCGCCAGTGCCGTTTCTGCAAGATCATGATCGATAAAATCCGAAATGATCGGACCATGCCGCGTAATGTGAACCTCATGTACCACGGGCTCTTGGTCCTTCACTTGTATCACTTCTTCGATGGTCTCTACTTTCTCCCATTCGCCGTTGTAGGCCACTTCAGAAGGGTTGTTCGGGTTTCGCCTCTCGATATATAAATCCTGAACATCTGGTCCCACATTGGTTACTCCCCAAGCGATGTCCTGATTATGGCCAAGGAGAATGCCTGGGACCCCTGCAAAAATCACCCCTGCTACATTCACATCAGGGGAAGATAGATGGGTTTCATACCAGATAGACGGCGTGCCGATATCCAAGTGAGGGTCATTAGCCAATAGAGGTGCACCTGACTTGGTTTTCTCCCCCGCTATCACCCAGTTGTTACTTCCATTCCACTCAGAGGGGATCTTAGCTGAAGAAAGACTGCTGTAGAGGTCGATGGGATGATCTTTTATAGCTTGTACAATGGTCTCGGCATCTGCTGGATAGGCAGGAAAAAGATCATATGCTTTTTCTTCATCAAAGGTTTGTAAGAGATAATAGCGAAATGCTTGGCCTTCCCAATGCCCACCCAAATCATACGCCATGTATTTGCTAATGGAAACAGAGTCCAAGATGCCCCATTCCTGCGGCTCGTAACCGAGGATGCGAAATTCAATGGGGAGGCTACCCGTGTCGACAGCTTGTTGAATGTAGGCATTTATCCCTTGGGTATATGAAGTGAGTACTTGTTTTGCCTCTGCTGAGTACAGAGAGAGGGAATCCTCCGCCGCTCGGCGCAAACCCAGCGTACGAAAAAACTGATCCCGTTCCAATGTCTTTTCACCGATGACTTCGCTTAATTGGCCCGAAGCCTGCCTACGACTCAAATCCATTTGAAAAAGACGATCCTGCGCAGTAACAAACCCTTGTGCAAAGTAAAGGTCTTCGGAGTTTTGCGCCTCAATGTGAGGAACACCAGACGCATCACGCCAGACGGAGACTTCCTCCTGCAAGCCATCTATTTGAATTTCTCCTTCTGTTTGTGGAAGGCTCGTGTGTAAGAGCCAATAGCCATAGGCCATTGGTACCGTGATAAGCAAACTACATAGAATCACCCCGATGATAAGAAATCTCCAGCCTTTGCGCTGTGGGAGCCAGCGTACCCTCTTACTCCTCTCACTTGTAACCGCTTTCATCTGTCTTCTCCCCCCTTGTCCCATCTCTCTGCCCTCATACCTAGATACAATATTATAGGCTGAAAAATGCATCTTATGTCTTCTTTTCTACTCTCGGTCGTTTACTCCCTGTAAGGATGAGCAACTCTTTGTACACAGAAGGCAGGAAAGTTCGGTCGGTAAGAATGATCAAAGAAAACGGATACCCTCATCAGTCCCCATGGTAACCATATCCGTCATTTGTATAAACAAGCCGGATTTAATGACACCTGGGATGAGTTTCAGCTCCTGTTCAAGTTGCATCGGGTCCGTGATTTCCCCAAGAGCGCAATCCAACAGGTAGTTACCGTTGTCCGTTATATAGGGGCGATTCCCTCTATAACGGAGGCGAGGATTTCTCCTTCTTCATCCGGATTTGTGTTGGGATAGTGCTTGAATACATGCTTCTCGGATAGCCCATAGTTGAGCGAAATCATAGTCGGTTTTCGTCTCTCGGATCCACTGACGTAGGAACTGCTGATGGCGTTCTATTTTATAGGAAGCGATTTGCTCCGGTTCGATTTCTTCCTCATAGAGCAAAGAGGAAAAAGGACTTTCCTTTCCTTCTACTTGACGTGTATAATCTTGCCTCTCACTATCTAATAAGATGTAGCAATGTGCCTCTGGTAGGTAAGTTAATCCATGAGTATGGAGAACTTGTCCAACACCCGGTGTATTTCTTTCATTCATCTCATAAATTCCCAAAACAAGTGAGATCGGCAAAGAGAGCTCTTTCCCTAAGCGAACAAGCAACGCATGCTTACTACTGCAAGTGCCTCGTTGCTCCTTTAGTACGGCCAATGGATCTAGAGGATTCGTTACTCGCTCGTATGGAAGCGAAAGAATCCACTCTTTAGCTCTTTTAAAGGTGAAGATTCCTTGCTGACGGAAAGCGGTGGAAATGGCTTCATGACTATCGATCGCACCTTCGTTTTTCATCGAATGCAGCCCCTCTCAATGGAATAGCAAATAGATAAAAGTAAATAGAAGCCGGCTTTATAGTTAGTCTCCCATAAATTCAAAGGTACCATTTTTAAAACAGAAAGACTAGCCGAAGGCTTCGATAAATGAGGGTATCATTGGCCCATACTTTGCAGCAAAATGATAAAGCGAGTCGGCCACCCTATTTTCAAATCTAAGGAGGGGTTTCTCGATTTCTCACTGTGTGCTACATTTGTCGGATGCAGAGAAGAAGGAGAAGGGATACAGTTCCCCTCCTCCTTCTTTTATAATAAATTATTCTTCAAAATCCTCGATCACAACGAAGGGACGCATCATTTCCCAGTCTTCGTGCTCAATGATATGGCAATGGAGCACGTATCTACCACTAAAGGGGCCATAGCGTGCAATAATCGATGTGACTTGACCTGGATTGGCTCGAACGGTATCTTTGAAACCTCTTTCATTGGGGTCTGGCGGAATTTTTTTCGATGTAAAGACCAATTCTCCCGTTTGCGTAAACCGATTGACATCGTAGTTTTGTCGATACAAAATCTGAAATTCTACCAGATGAACATGTATGGGATGCGAATCAGGAGTCGTGTTAATCAAGCGCCACACTTCAATGGAATTGAGTGTGGGAGTGATGGTTGGAGGGTCTGCGAAGGGTGTATTGTTTAGTAAGAGCATCAATCTCCCAAAGGAATCAGTTGACTCGTCTAGTGTAATGTCACGAGTTGCTTCAGAATCTGATTTTCTTAGCGGTGTAATTCTACTAAGTACGCTGGGTATCCGACTGCGATCCTTACTCGAAAGCGGGAGCGTTACGCGAAATTGCATGAGTACATTGGTGTTATTGTTAACGGGGGTGCCAGTAGGAAAAGGTGTAGGGGCATCATTTGTAATCGTAATCGTTTCCCCATGATGTTGCGAGAAATCAAGGATGACGTCCGCCCGCTCAGCAGGTGCTAAGAGAAGCTCCTCCACTCGCACAGGTTTGGCAAGGAGACCTCCATCAGACCCAATCTGAATAAAGGGCTGTCCCGAACTTAACCGCATACGAAAGAAGCGAGCATTGGCGAGATTTAATATGCGAAAGCGATATTTTCGTGGTTCTACATTAAGAAAAGGATACAGTTTCCCATTCACAATAATATTGTCACCAAAAAACTCAGGAATAATGGAGGGCACAATTCCCGATGGATTGGGAATAGGCTGATCCGGATAAAAAAGAGAGCCATCGGCGTTAAAGGTTTTGTCTTGTATGACCAGAGGGAGTTCAAAATCTCCTCGGGGCAGATCAAGCGCTTGCTCTTGAGGACTTCGAATAATGTAGAAACCAAACAGACCCGCATACACATTCAATCGAGTAAGGGCAAACGCATGGTCATGGTACATCAGTGTAGTGGGACGTTGCTCATTCGAGTATTCAAACTCATCTGTGAAAAATGCAGGGCCAACATGTGTAAGGTCCTTTGAATACCAAGCAGTAGGAAATCCGTCATATACCGCTTGGGTGCTTCCCCCATGGAAATGGACAACTGAAAGCCCTGTAGTAGGCAGAATCTCTTGCTGTGCTGGGGTAAGAACCGTCGTATCCACAGGCAGAAATTGTTGATCAGGAAGCTGATTGATCCATTTCACGCGCACGCGTTCATTTCTTCTTACCTCAAATGTCGGGCCAGGATAGATTCCATTGTACCCCCAGATGGTAGTCAGAGGAAGCGATTGATCAAATTGATGCTTCCCCTCCCTCATCTCTACATGATAAGACGTAAGGGACCTAGTTCTTTTGCGAGGTTGGATCGTAGGCGGGATCGGAAGCGGGTTAATGAACTTCTCGAAATTCATTTTAGTCATCTCCTCGGATGCTCTATTTCTCCTCTCGCTAATATGAAGGTATGCCAAACCTTTTTGTACATATGTTTCTTCATTCGTTGAGACAACTTTTGCGGCATTAACGCCCTCTTCATCAACTCTTTAATCAGATTCACTAAAATTCGAAATTTATTTTTGTATACTCATAAGTGGAACAAACAAATCACTACGCCTGGAGGGGACCAAATGTTTGAAAGAAGTAGTAAAAGAAAGTATGTGCTCGTTGTTGGTCTGACACTTCTTCTACTGACATCTGTTGTATTACCTTTTTCCTTATCGTCCACTACGGAGGTAGAGGCTACCGAAGATTCTTTTCGCTTTGTTGTAATGGGAGATAGTCGGGGCTCTCATGATGGGATTAACGAAAACACATTGCGCTCTTTGATGGAAGATGTTCGTTCGCTTGAAAAACAGCCTTCTTTCCTTCTGTTCACAGGGGATCAAGTGTATGGGGGTTCCGATGTAGAGAGTGAATTGTACGATTGGAAAGACATTGTCGACGACTATTATCCGATGAATATGATTTATCCTTCGCTTGGCAACCACGAAGATGATGAAACCATTTTCAGTCGTGTTTTTTCCCACCTTCCTTCTAATCAGTTAAACGGCTACAAACGTTCTGCTTACTACTTCGACTACGGCAACACGCGCATCATTACCCTAAACTCCGACCGTAAAAACAGTCGTGGTTCCTATGTCGTTTCCTCATCGCAACGAGCGTGGTTAGAAGGTTTATTACAGGACAATCCACAAACCCACACTTTCGTCCAATTTCATGTCCCTGCTTATCCAATCGGTTCGCATTATGGTTATTCCCTCGACCGTAGCTCTTCCGACCGTGATGCATTGTGGGATCTTTTTGATCAATATCAAGTGGATGCTGTACTAGTCGGCCATGAACACAATTATAACCGCCGCATCATCGACCCCTCTTTTAGCGGAAATGGATACACCTTTGAACATGAAATCCCACAGATCACCCTTGGTGGAGCGGGTGCCCCTCTGAGCAGTACCGTCCGTGACAACAACAATGTAGAAGTGGGTCCGCTACGTCAATATCACTATATGGTGGTCGATGTAGAAGGAACGACTTCTACCTTTACCGTCTATGACACCCATAACAACGTTCTCGATTCCTTCGTCATTGAAAAAGGAGACGATACCCCTCCATCTAACGAGACAACTGTCTCGTTCCAAAACGGAGTCTCTCCTTCCTCTAGCTACGATGGCATGGATGATACCATTTTGTATCAATATCGTCCGGACACAAACTATAGCGACTATAACCTCTACCTCGACGGTGACTACCCCTCGAATACATCCAGCAATTTGTACAGTTTGCTTCGGTGGAATCTATCCAGTATCCCTTCAGATGCCCGTGTGGTATCTGCCAGCCTAACGTTGAACATTACCAACAGTAGCTGGGATTCCTACTCCATGTATGACATGAAACGCGCATGGGACGAGGGCGAAGCTACTTGGAATCAATATGATGCAGGCCGTTCTTGGTCAGAAGCCGGAGCATGGGGAGCTAGCGATCGTGGAGTCTCTTCGCTCGGTACCATCTCCTCTACTCAATCAGGGGCACAAACCTTTCAACTAGATGAACAGGTACTTGCCCTGTTGCAAGATTGGATAGAAAATCCGCAACAAAATCATGGTCTGCTACTAGCTGATCCCTCTTCTGAAGACGGACTCTATTTTTCCTCCAGCGAAGACGGAACAGCCACACAAAGACCCAAATTGACCATAACCTATGAGTAAAGCATCTTCGGCATAGAAATACATCTTCTTACAAATACCCCCCTGCTCTCTTATAACAAGTAGCAGGGGGGTATTTCGCATACTAGAGCTACTAAAATGATCTCATCTCCCGAACAGAATATCCGCTCTTACCCCCTTCCTGTTATCACCTATTTAACATACAATACATCGAACATCCTTAACTACTTTCATTTCAAAGGAGGTGACTCCTTTGTTGGCTGGGTTGTTTGCTGGAGAACTGGGATACTGGCTTCTCTACGGAATCGTTGGCCTGGCTCTTTTGAGCTATACTGCTTACTTCTCTCTTCTTTCTGTCTTTTGATACAAAGTGACACACAGAAATGGGATACGGTGACGGCTATGGCGTTACGATGGTCTGTCAAAACCTTTCTGTGTGTATTTCTCATGCTTTTCAGGAGAGAAACCCAATCATATAAAAAAGCTGGTCCTCCCCAGAGAGAGAACCAGCAACCGATTTCTTTGCTATTTTCTAATCAAGCGCTTTTTCCATTTCATTTAGCTTCTGTTCAAATGCAGCGAGTGACTCTTGAATCGGTGAAGAAGTGGTCATATCCACACCGGCTTTTTTCAGCACTTCAATCGGATAATCAGAACTACCCGCTTTTAAGAACTGAATGTAGCGATCCACTGCGGGTTGGCCCTCCTGTAGAATCTTGCGCGATAAGGCAGCAGCGGCGCTGTAGCCCGTTGCATATTGATACACATAGTAATTGTAATAGAAATGCGGGATACGGGCCCACTCCAACCCGATCTCGCCATCGATGTGTGCCTCTTCCCCAAAGTACTTGTGGTTTAGTTCCAGATACGAAGCGGTTAGCATATCTGGGGTAAGAGCTTCCCCGATGGCTGCTTTTTCATGAATGAGGTGTTCGAACTCCGCAAACATGGTTTGTCGGAAAAACGTTCCCCGGAAAGATTCTAGATAATGGTTAATTAAATAGAGACGTTTGCGGGGATCATTTGTCTGCTTCAACAAGTATTCCAACAACAGTTGCTCATTGCAGGTAGACGCCACTTCCGCTACGAAGATCGTGTAATTTCCATACGGATAGGGTTGTTCTTTGCGGGTGTAATAGCTATGAATAGAGTGGCCAAATTCGTGAGCCAAAGTAAAGAGGCTATCCAGGTTATCTTGCCAATTCATCAGGATGTAGGGATTGGTGCCGTAAGTCCCGGAGGAATAGGCACCGCTCCGTTTACCTTTGTTTTCATAAACATCAACCCAGCGATTTTGAAAAGCTTCTTTTAAAATAGAGATATACTCTTCGCCCAGCGGTTTTAACGCTTCTAGTAGGATCTCTTGGGCTTCTTCATAAGTGACTTTGTACTCTACTTCTTTAATGAGTGGAGTATAGAGGTCATACATGTGCAGTTCCTCTACATCCAGCACCTGTTTCCGTAAAGCGATATAGCGATGCAAAAGCCCCAGGTTTTGATTACACGTTTCCACCAATTGATCGTAAACTTTTTCTGGAATATGGTTATTACTTAATGCCGCCTGACGTGCAGAATCAAATTTACGTATGCGCGCTTTTACATTGTGGCTCTTAATCTGTCCACTTAGCGTACTAGCAAATGTATTGCGGTATTTGCCATATGTCTCGTAAACCGCTCCAAAAGCATCTCTCCGTACCCGGCGATCACTGGAGTCCATCAATTGTTTGTAACGTCCGTGTGTCACCTGAATCGACTGGCCATCCGATCCTTCTATCTCAGGGAAATCCAAATCGGCATTGTTAAGCATAGAGAATGTGGAGCTGGAAGCGCGTGTCACTTCAGAAAGCTGGGCTAAGATACCCTCTTCTGCTTCTGACAATACATGCGGACGTTGTTTATTTAATTCCTCTAACTCTTGCGTATAGAGCCGCAGGTCAGCGTGTTCTTTAAGAAAGCGCGCGATTTTCTCCTCTGAAAGCGACAAAATCTCCGGCACGATATAGGATAGGTTGCTAGATGCTTCTGTTAATAAGCCTTTGGCTCGATCATCCAAGGATTGATAGACGGAATTGGTGGTATCTTGATCAAAGCGCATATGTGCGTATGTAAAAAGTCTTCCGAGACGTTCAGATAGCGCATCACGAAATTGAAGTGCAGCATAGAAGTCCGCAGCGGAATGGCCAAGCTTCCCTTTGTACTGGCTACTCTTTGGAATCAAAGCTTGGAGCTTCTGAAACTCTTCTTCCCATAGTTCATCTGTCGCAAAAATATCTTCTAGTCGCCAAGTATCCTTCTTCTCTATTTCATCACGAGTTGGGAGTTGACTTGTTTTATTTTGATCTGTCATGGGTATCCTCCTTGTAATTCAGGCTCTATAAGTATCTTATCGTTCTTCGGCTTTGATTTCCAGGCAGAAACTTCCCGCTTTACTTGTTTATACGCAGACGGGCCCCTGATTATTTCTGAATGATGGAGATTGTCTCTGCGGTATGGGGCGTAGTATCAATCCAGAAGCGTTTAATTACACTTCCATCCTTTTCTGTTTCAATGGACTCCAATACCCCACCATTGTTTACGATGGTTTTCTCTGACCCTACATTCCATTCATCACAGATGACCAAAACACGGGTTAAGTGAAGCTCCCCTCTCGCCTTCTCTAAGGATAGAGTTAACAACGTAGTGGCATATCCTTGTCGGCGTTGACTCAGACGAATGCCATATCCGATATGTCCCCCACTTTTTCGTAAATGCTCCGTAAGCTCATGCCGAATATTTACCACTCCTATGACAAGTCCATCTTCACGCACGAGCCAATAGGTAGAGTGTGGAACAAAACCCTCTGGAATGCCAATTCCCTGAGCTGCCTCATGGAGTGATTTGACCATTGCAGGAAAATAGGTAGGGTCCTTTTCAATGACCCACGGCGTCATATCTTCACCACTAGTAAGCCATTCATGGTAAAAGGATTTGTATTCTTTCTCGAGATCAACAGTTGGTTGGACTAATCGAACAGTACCTTGACTCATCATTCGCACGGCCTTTCGTTCATGTTGTTTATATTCATATGAGATACAATCAAGTGCTCTCCTGTCTTGGATACACAAGAAAGCACTTGTAGAAAAACATTGTTCCTTTTTGAGATTAAGTAATTACAGGCTCTTGTTTGTGATACAAACTAGTTTTCGTATTGCTGGTGTTTATCCTTCATGGATGATGGGGAACTGATTACTCGAAGAGGCGTACCACGAAGAAACGCCTGAATATCTTCCACTGCTTCTTGAAAATACGTCTGGTAATTTTCCTTTGTCACATAACCTAGGTGCGGGGTAGCCAGTACATTTGAAAGCATGCGTAATGGAGCATCTAATGGAAGAGGCTCCTGCTCAAACACATCCAGTCCTGCCCCTGCAATCTGCCCTTTTTGAAGAGCTTCGAGGAGAGCTTGTTCCTCTACTATTGCTGCTCGTGAAGTGTTGATGAGAAAGGAAGAGGGCCGCATTTGATTAAGCTCTGTTACGCCGATCAATCCACGAGTACGCTCACTAAGTTTGACGTGAATGGAGACGATATCACTACTCATCAGTAGTTCTGACTTCGTCAGGGATCGTCGCACACCCACTTCATCCGCTCTTTTTTGCGTCAGGTTTTGACTCCAAGCGGTCACTTCCATCCCAAATGCTTGTCCCACACGAGCGACTCGTTCCCCAATTCTCCCCAACCCAATAACCCCTAATTGTTTCCCGCACAAATCAATCCCTACTGACTGTTGCCAGGGTCCCCCTGATCGAAATGCGTTATTCTCTGGTACCAATTGGCGGGTTAATCCTAGGATTAAAGCCCATGTTAGCTCAGCTGGTGGAGCCACTCCACTCGCTGTGCCACAAACGAGCACGCCATGAGCGGAG
The DNA here is from genome assembly GCF_059818345.1 of Mechercharimyces mesophilus. Lineage (NCBI taxonomy): Bacteria > Bacillati > Bacillota > Bacilli > Caryophanales > Thermoactinomycetaceae > Mechercharimyces > Mechercharimyces mesophilus. The sequence goes on from NZ_JCBAPH010000001.1 coordinate 1,087,479, forward strand.
GCAGCTTCTAAGTCGATAGCAGCATTTCGCATCCCTGTCGTTATTAAGAGTTTTAATTTAGGGAGACGAGCAAACACAGATGACGGAAAGGGGGTTCGCTCGCGCATGATGACAACGATCTCGAAATTGTTGAGTGCGCTGATCAACTCTTCTTCGTTGTGAAAATGGTCTTCAAACGAAGTAACTTCCACTTGATTTGCGAGCTGTGACCAGTCACCCATCTTCATACTTACTCCTTGGTAATCATCTAGTATCGCACAACGATAGCGCACAAGATTCTCCCCTTCCTCTTGCCTAAGATCTTACGAACGATCAAATTCATGGGCCAAGAGGGCCATCTGAATCACATCGTGGTATTCGTGATCATAGAATAGAGCCTCTCGACGCACTCCTTCTTTTTGAAAACCAAGCTTTTCATATGCTTTGATCGCGCGTTCATTGTAGTCATATACCTCTAGTTCCACACGATGAAGGTTTAGGTTTCCAAAAGCATAGTCCAACATCAGGCGCATCGCTTCGGTTCCATATCCCTGTCCAAAGTATTCTTCCTGATGCAGCGCAATCCGTATCCAGCAACTGCGATGATGGGGGTCAATATCCAATAGCTCGATATCCCCGATCACACGATCATTCTCTTGGTGAGCGATAAAAAGAAAAACGCGACTTTCCTCTTTCCCTATCCGTTCTAACCAACTTTCCAATGAATCTCGCGTCAAGACTCGGATCGTCCCCGCCAGACGACGGATCGTTTCATTGTAATAACTTTGATAGAGAGACTCGATATCTCCTTTTTCAGGTGGTCGTAAGTAAACTCTTTCACTTGATTTTAGTTTAATAGGCAATTTGTCTGACATTTTATCACCACTTTTTATTATGTAAATAGGTAGATCAATCTTCATTTTATCACAAATAATTCCTATCGTAATATAATTTCTTAATAATTATCTGAAGTAAGATAGTTTAGGTCTTTTCTCTTCCTCAATAAAAAAGTCGCGCATAAGCAAACACGCTCATACGCGACTTCTCTCTCCTAAGCTTCTTGCATCAATTTCTGATTGGCTTCCATACATTCTTCACTACAGCAGTGCGCATGCTTTTCCGCACATGCTTCGCAACTGATGTGTTGCGTATGGCATGGCTGGTAATCGCAATTAATATAGCGATCGCAAGGCTCTCCACAGTGATGACATTTGCCTATGATCGCATCCTCTTCTTGATTAATACGTACAGAGATACGCTCGTCAAAGACATAACATTTACCATCAAATAGTTTGCCCTTCACAGCTGGATCTTTTCCATAGGAGACAATCCCACCATGCAATTGAGCCACATCTTGGAAGCCTTCTTTTCGCATAAAGGCTGTAATTTTTTCGCAGCGAATACCGCCCGTGCAATAGCTAATAATCTTTTTATCTTTTTTGTCAGCCAAGTTTTCCCGAATCCACGTTTCAAACTCACGTGAGGTACTTACCTCTGGGCGAATCGCTCCCCGAAAGTGTCCGATATCATACTCATAATCGTTACGCCCATCAAGGACAATCACATCCTCTTGTTGCAGGTGTTCATAGAACTCTTGCGGTGACAAATAATCCCCGCCCTCTGCATTTGGATCAGGATCGTCCGCAAAGCGAAAGGTAACAAGCTCGCTCTTTACTTTAACAGATAGCTTGTGAAAGGCATGCCCTTCATGTTCATCAATTTTAAACGTCATATCATGAAAGAGCGGGCTTTCTTTCATCGCATCCATATATTTTTGTGTCGCCTCATATGTTCCAGATACGGTCCCATTCATCCCTTCCGAAGCGACGAGAATACGCCCTTTCAAGCCCAATTCTTCACAGAGTGCATAATGCTCTTCTCGGAAAGCTTCTGGATCGGCAAGCGGTACAAATTTATAGTAAAGTAAAATTTGATAACCTTGTGGTTTTGTCATCTTTGGATCACTCTTTCTACAACAAATCTCTTTGACTATTATACCACCTCCAGGCTAAGGATGTGAAACTCGTTCGTTCAGACAAAGCCTGGCCAAATGGTGGAGACCTCCCCTCTTCGTAAATCCAAACCTAAAAGAAACTGATCCAAACCCTCATGGGGGTCTGGATCAGTTTCTCGCAATCATATAAGAGTGAAGATTCCTATACACTTTTCTTTCTTTAAAATTGATTCCAGGTAGCTACTTCCTCTAGCGGAAGACGAACTTTGTCAAATCCATCTTGTATTCCTTTTCCGATGGCAATGAGCATAACCGGAACATACGTCTGTGGAACATGAAACGCTTCTACAAATTTCTCCCGATCAAAACCACCCATTGGTACAGTGTCGTACCCTTTTTCTTTGGCTGCTAGCATCAATTGCATAGAAACCAATCCGCCATCAATCATCACGACACCCGTCAACAATTCTTGAGGGACGCTTCCGTATAATTCTAGACTCTTTTTCACGTTTTCATTTTTAACTTCCTCTGTCATGGTACCATTATCAACCATCATTCCATAGATATCATCTGCTCGTTTGTATCCTTCTAGATCGCCAAATACAGCAATCACAGCAGAAGCATCAGTAACATGTTGTTGATTATAAGCGAGAGGGAGTAGTTTATCTTGTAACTCTTGCTCCTGGATAACGAGAAACCGCCAGGATTGCATGTTGGAAGAAGAAGGTGCCAACGTGGCTGTTTCTAAAAGCTCTTCAATCTCTGCTTTTTCTATCTTAAATTCAGGGTCATAGTGACGAACAGATTTTCTATCACTAGCTAAACGACGAAAGCTCGTGTTATTATCTTGTTTACTGTTTGGTTGTGCCATTGATTTCATCTCCAATTTCTATACTGTGTTCGCTACAAGAACAGTATAGTACTTAACTGTTCTTTCGTCAAGATCAGTTTAAGATAAAAAAATACACATCCATACGCGATGTGCATTTTTTTATTCAATGAAGTCTTGAATCGTATTCTTTTTTAGTTCTGCTAACATGCTTTGCTCCACACCTTGTCCAAGCTGAGCAAGCTTTCCTTTTGCTTGCTCCGATCCACAAGGATGTGCAGACAAATCACGAAGCCCCTTTGCGATCGGATCTTCCATCCCGATCGCCTCATAAACATCAGCCACGGTAATCTCTGTAGCAGGCTTGGCTAAGAAATATCCACCGTCTCTCCCTTCTTTCGCTTGAATCAGATTGGCTTTTACAAGCAAAGGAAGAATCTTTCTTAGATAAGTGGATTGAGAATCCAATTTTCCTGCCATTACAGCACTTGGACAAATACCACCATGTTGAGCCAATAAAATGAGGGCTTGCAGGGCATGACAGAACCAACGTGTGTTAGTCATCTTCTGTCACCTCCCTTATAGTGTACCATACAATAAGGGGTTGATAGAAACGTTGAGAAAAACTGACGATCCAATACCCTACCACTTTTCTCTATTTTTCTCTATGCTAATTTGGAGAGAGGCGCTTGCTTTGGTTTTCTCGTCGAAGAAGAGAAAAAAGGACAGCAAAAACTGAACGATAGGAGCTGATGTAAGCCAGATTGTAGACTTCTAATGGATCTTTACTCAGGTTGTACATCTCAAATTGGCTAGGTACAGGTTTTCTCTTCACATAAGTACATCGCCAAGAACAAGATGTTGTTTTCCTCGGCATAGGCGGAATACTCGTTCGATCTAACTGATTTGGCTCGCTCCAGAAACTCGGATCGTCAAAATAGCGGCTAAACTTCCATAACTCCCGGTCCTGGGAATTTCCTGTCCACAGGTAGGTGATTACCGTTTCAATATGATTAGGTTGAATGACTGAGGCATACGGAATGCCCGTTACACTCACTTGATTCTCTCCCCTAGTGAAATCATCATCTGTCATGAAATAGATGGGCTCATTTAAACCGGTAAGAGAGTCTATCTTTTCATTGGTTACTAAGGTAGATAAGTCCCTCCCTACTAAGGGACGCGTCTCTACATGACTTTTGGACAACTCCATACGAGCCTCTTCTTCGTTTATATTGGCTAGTCCAAGCAAAGTAGGAACGATATCAACGTGATTGGTTAAACGGTCCGTGCATGATTTCTTTATACGCATCGGATGATGAATGATGAAGGGAACATGAATCGTCTCTTCATAAGCTTGGTACCACTTTTGATAGAGGTTTCCGTGTGAGCCGAGCAGTTCACCATGGTCAGAGGTAAACAATACGTAGGTGTTATCGTAAAAGGTGGACTGTTGTAGAGCTTGATAAACCTTCAACATATTTTGATCTGCATGTTGCTGCAGAGAATAGTAGAGCCTGCGGTAATGAGAAGTATCAAACATAGGCTGAACGGCGAACGGATAAACATCTCGGTAACTCTGCTGTGCCTGAGGTTTCCACATCAGCGACTCCCCTTCTGTAGGAGAAGGAGGGACAGAAGGAACATCAGGTAAGACATCAAAGTTGTAAGTGGGAATCGCGCGAGTGATCAACCCGTAATAAGCAATATCATGTGGATTGACAAAAGAAGCCACGATGAACCAAGGCCGATTCTCCTCTGGCCGATTTGCTTGCTGTTCCAATGCACGCAAGAGATGAACAATCTCTTCTGCATATACCACATCTCGCCCGCTCAGACCAAAAGCTGCCGAAGAACCTGTATCGCGAGGGTTTCCTCCCGTCGGCTCCGGACCCACCCAATTTGAAAATCCATACGAGTCCAACCGATTGGCCGCTAGATAGTCTTCTACATTCTCAGGAATAGGCACTCCATTCTTTTCAGAATAGGTCAACCAAGGATCACGCGTGCCCGGTATTAAGATATCCGCTTGGGAAAAGTGCCACTTCCCCTTGTAGTACGTTTGGTAGCCCGCTTGTCGAAAATAATCACCCAAAGTGGGCACGGTATTGGGGTCCATCCAATACATATCTCGATCAAACCTCCCCTTCGCAGCCCCAGGGGTTTGACTAACACCGTGTAGGGAGGGATACTGACCGGAAAAGAGAGAGGCTCGACTGGGGCAACAAGCGGTGCTTGCAATGTAATGACGACGAAAATCCAAGCCATGTTCGCGAAGGATTGCTTGTGTTTTTAAATTGGCTGTTCGCCACGCTTTTACATCTTCCGCTTCATAGACGGGAGGATATCTTTCTTGATCTACAACAAAAAGTAGAAAGTTAGGACGACGAGACACGAGCATCTTCTCCTCTCTTACATCATGAGTTAGAAGATTATATGATTGAAAGAAGAGGGGTATGTCCTTCGTATCTCTATTGGTTGGGAAGGATTAAGCCCGACATACATTCCTCCCATGAGATCCTCCTTTTAATAGGATATGAATCTAGATTTTTCATCATGTGTTATACTGAGAAAGGCCATTATGTAAACATTGGTAATCAAAACTCTTTTACCGGAAGGGATGAAAATCAGAATGCCTGACAATCGAAAATCAAAGGTCACTCTTATGACAATCATTTCAGCAGTGCTTCATTGCGCAATGATCGTTGTTTCGTATCTTTCTCCTCTCTCGGAACTGAAACCAGAAGCCGACCAATTTGGTTCGATTGGGATGTGGTTAACCCTTGGAATCATCCTATTTTTCTACCTTCTCCCTCTTATTATCTATCGATTAGGTATCGAGGCCATGCGCTATGTTATGGCTGTTTTCTGTGGGATGGGATTACTCAACATCATCGCTTTCCTTGGCATAACCTGCTTTATTACCATAAGCCAAAACCTCACCCTGACATTACTCACCATGGTGACAATTTGTGTCGCAAATTTAATCGTAAATATCGGCTGGTATATCGTTTCTTTTCAGTCTGCTCCATCAACTATCTACGCTGAAGGGAAATAGTATGGGTACAGTTTACCTACTTGTACCTCATCTCTATTTTTCACATATACTTTGACAACCATATAAGCTTATGCTTATATAATAATGAGGTGATCGTCCATGTCAAAGTTAAATTTAGAGCAACTAGCAGAATGTCATAAAGCACTGGGAGATAAGACGCGATTACATATCCTATCGCTACTAAAAGAAGAATCTTTATGTGTATGTGAGTTGGTCGAAGTCTTACAGATGACACAACCGGCTGTGTCTCAACACATGCGTAAATTAAAGAATACGAAGTTGGTACAAGAGCGGCGAAGTGGCCAGTGGGTGATCTACTCCTTAAACCTTACGGCCTATCCTTTTCTCGCCGCTTGTTTTGATGCTCTCCCAAATGTTTCACAGGAGATGGAACAGTTAAGACACAAAGGGTTAAAAGCGACTTGTCGATAGAGGTGTTTCCATGAAGAGAAAATTACTATCTGAATTTATCGGTACGTATTTTCTGGTTTTTGCTGGAACGGGAGCCATTGTCGTAAATGAACAAACACATAGCCTTACCCATGTAGGGGTTGCCCTAACATTTGGGCTTGTTGTTATGGTAATGATCTATACCTTTGGACATACTTCTGGAGCTCATTTTAATCCAGCGGTTACACTCTCTTTCTTATTCCATAAGGAGATCTCAGGAAGGCTAGCACTCTTCTATATCTGTATTCAAACGATAGCAGCCATTTCTGCTAGTATGACAGTCTCGCTTGTTTTGGAAAACGGCGCGCAGTTGGGTGCAACCCTACCCAGTTCCTCTTGGCACCAGGCTTTTGTCTTGGAAATCATTCTAACTTTCGCCTTGATGATCGTCATATTTGGCTCTTCCGTTCATGGGAAAGCGATCAAATCATTTGCTGGGCTGGCGATTGGAGCAATCGTTGGGTTAGAGGCAATGTTTGCGGGACCCATTAGCGGTGCATCGATGAACCCTGCGCGCTCCATCGGCCCGGCTCTTGTCTCAGGGAATCTAGATTCCTTATGGGTCTATTTGATTGCCCCCGTCTTAGGTGGCTTACTAGCAACATGGATGTATCAATACTTACACGAAAGTGGGGAAGTTTGATGGAAGATAATAAGATTGTCTACTTTCTATGTACAGGAAACTCTTGTCGTAGCCAAATGGCCGAAGGGTACGGAAAGAAATATCTGGGGGAGCACTTTCAAGTATATAGCGCGGGAATAGAAGCGCATGGACTCCATCCTCACGCGGTTGAAGTTATGGCTGAGAAAGGAATAGATATCTCTTTGCAAACCTCCGATCAGATCGACAAACAATTACTCCACCGTGCACATTATGTGATTACCTTATGTGGAGATGCCAACGATCGCTGTCCCACCACTCCTCCTCAAACCAAAAAAGAACATTGGGCGATTGACGATCCTGCTAAAGCTCATGGAACAGACGAAGAAAAGTGGGCAGTTTTTCAGCGAGTACGGGATGACATAGAAGATCGTGTTCGACAGTTTGCAAGAGTCACCTGATCGAAGGAGAACAAAAACAGTATCGATGGAGTAAGCTTAGATTGATTGACACCTCCATAGCAAAATAAATGACAAACAAAAGACTATATCCATCTCATGGAGTATTCAGCTCACCCCTCGCATTTATTTGCAAGGGGTTTATTAATGAGATTTATTCTTCTTTACGATCTACAAATAATCATTAATAATAGCATTCCTGCATAAGTAAATCGTAATGATTATTTTTTAAATCATCGAATTAAAAGGAGAAGTCGATAGATAAGTTGAAGTAAACCTTAGTTTAACTATGAAAGTTCACATCAAAATCAGAGTTATCCTCTACTATGAATACGCGTATCAAAGCCGAAATATTGAGAGAAAAGAGGAATGAAGATGGAAAGGTCTAGAAGGCCGACGAACCGTTCTCATGATTGGGTAGGCATTTTAATATTACTCGTGTTTGCTCTGTGTATCGGAACCCAATTTTGGCTTTGGCCATCTACTCATTTATGGGACTCGCTTCACTCACCTCCTCTTCCAGTGCCCATTCAAGATTGGATCACACTATTTCTCAGTATTTTCATCGAAGGAATACCCTTTATCTTAATTGGCGTCCTTATCTCAGGTTTGATTCAGGCTTACGTCAACGAACAAACACTTTGGCGTATTATTCCCCGATATCCATGGCTCGGAATTCCCCTGACAGCATTAATGGGACTGGCTCTACCTGTTTGTGAATGTGGGATCGTCCCGGTTACCCGTCGCCTTATTCAAAAGGGTCTCCCATCCTACTTAGCTATTACTTTTCTTTTAGCAGCTCCCATCGTCAACCCTATTACTCTCCTCTCCACTTATCTTGCCTTCGGACAAGAATGGCACATCACCCTGTCTCGTGGAAGTATGGGGGCGTTGATCGCTATATCCATGGGGATGCTGTTCCTTTTTTTAAAAATAGATGTTCTCAAAAGCTCAAACGATTCCGTTACTTGTAACCATCACTCATCATCAGTAAATGAAGAGGAAACAACAAGACATAGGAGTGATGAGAGAAAGGGAATGAGTCCCCTCACTCATGCACTTTATCATGGAATATTTGAATTTATGGACATGGGAAAATACTTCATTACAGGTGCATTGATCGCTTCTGGTTTTCAAGTATTTATCGGCTTAGGACCTTTAAGCGATCTTACTTTGGGAACAAGTTTTTCTCTCCTTCTCCTGATAGCCCTGGCATTTGGACTTTCTTTGTGTTCATCAGCAGATGCATTCGTTGCCGCTTCTTTTCGGTCTACTCTTGGAACTGGTCCTCTACTCGCTTTTCTAGTATTTGGACCGATGATGGATTTAAAAAACCTTTTAATGATGAGTGGAAGTTTTCGCAGAAGAACCATTATCATTCTGTTTTTGGGAACGATCATTCTGACGTTTTCTTTCACAACCGTCTGGATCATGATATATGAATGACAAAGGGAGGATGAAAATTGGGAGCTTTCTTACGTATAATCATCTGCTTCGGTACTGCACTTGTCTTGATAAAATGGTTTGTCAATGGTGAAATGCAATTATATATCAACCCATCCCTTAACCCTTTTGTATGGATCGGTATTTTTCTTCTGATCATACTTGGTTGGGTACAGGTGTGGTATCTTGACTCTCCACCCATGCATGGAACGGGTTGGGGAGGAAAATTATTACTGCTTCTACCACTTACGATCGGACTTCTGTTCCCTCCCGTTGCATTGGGAGGTGAAGTAGCTTCTAACAAAGCCATTCAATATCTTTCGCTCGATACATTAGATACCACTCAATATCCATTGTCCAAAGAAGAGATTCGGAAACGAGATACATCCCCTAACACTTCTCCTGATTCAACAAATCCCACCCTTCCTGAATCAGAAGGGCAACCTGAATCCTCCGCAAAGGAAGAAGAGACAGGAACGAATGATTATTATGATTCGATTTTGGAAGATTTGCAATCAGCACCTATCATTACATTGGATGAGGAAAACTACATGGATCGTCTCGTTACTATACAACTCGAACATGATCAATTAGAGGGACAGAAAATACGTTTGATGGGATTTGTCTACCGTGCTGAAGATATGCCAGAGGGTGCTTTTCTCCTTGCTAGGTACTCGATTACCTGCTGTGTCGCAGATGCAAGTGTAATTGGCCTTTTTGTCGAGCTACCTGAAAATACCTCTATTAAGGAAGGGAGATGGATCGAGGTAGAAGGAAGCTTGTCAAAAATCAATATGGATAATTCAGCATTTCCATCAATTGTAGCTACTACTTATCGAGCAGTAAAAGCACCTGTTGATCCCTATGTGTATACGAACTATTGACGTTGAAGATCGTGTTCAACAGGAGACCATATCGCAATTCCTGGTTACAACACAAACAAGCTAGATCTGTCTTCTTGATTTCGAAGTAGCTCTAGCTTGTTTCATATCCTAGCCAAGCGTGCACAAGAACCGCTCTACTCCAGGGTATTTTTCTCCTAGTGGCCGTACAAAATTATACGAGTTTCTGACGCATTCCCGTTTCGTGAGAACGTCGAACGGCATCGATTACTTGTTGCACACGATGTCCATCCTGGAAGCTCGCAATCATAGGTGAGTTCTCGCCATTTACTAGTTGCTGATAAATCGCTTCGACAAAAGGATAAAAGATCTTATAGTGGTACCGTATCGACTCATCCTTTATGTACAATGGGGGCTCTATTTGCTCATCCAAGGATAGAACCTGATAAGCTCCTTCACCCTTTTTCATCTCTACTGTTTCATCGTTTTTCATTCTAAGCGTTCCTTCGGCTCCATAGACTTCTAACTCGATCCTTGGTTCATCTCTGCTCGGGCGAATAAGTCCAAATGAGAAGGTCGTTCCACTTGTAAACGTTCCCATCGCTTGAAAGGTATCATCCGCTGTCCGCCACTCTTTTTTGGAGCGGTCTTCTGGCACATGAGTGGCTAGCTGTCCACTCACCTCGCTTATCTCTTCTCCCATCCACCACAATAATGAGTCAATCATATGAGAACCAAGTGCTCCTAAAAGTCCGCCTCCGAAAGAGGTTTGCCCCAGCCATCCCATCGGCTCTTCAACTGCACGTCGATACCCACCTCTACTAACAAAATAATGGATGTGTAGAATTCGACCGAGTTGCTCTGATTGAAGGATTTCTTTTATCTTTTTCCGAACGGGTAACATCCGAAATTCAAAGTTGATTGCTCCCCCACATTCCTTATTCTGAAGCATCTCCACCATTTGCTGTGATTCCCCTTCATCCATCGCCATCGGCTTTTCACATAAGACATGTAACCCTTGCTCCAAAGCCGAAAGGGTCATCTCGCAATGTTCCCGTGGATTGGAGACAACCGACAACAGGTCTAACTCTTCTTCATGAAGCATCCGTTTCCAATCACTATATACTCGCTTTACTCCTGTTTCCTCCTGTATTTCATCTATTCTTTTCCTATGTACGGAGGAGAGCGCACATACCTCATAGCCAGGATGATCAGTAAAAACAGGAAGGTGTAACTTCGCGCCAAAGCCGGTTCCAATGATGCCTACACGTAATTTTCTCATTTTTCTCCCCCCATTATTCATCCATGGTATTGTTGAAATCCACTTCCTCTGGTACAATCAGGCGAAATCGATGCGAGGAGGACAAATATGATTCGCTACCCCTTATTACAAGAGGAGAGTACCATCGGAGTAACCGCTCCCTCCTCTGGAGTTCCTACTGAATTGCATCACTTATTACACGAATCACGCCGACGTTTCGAAGAGAGAGGATTTCACGTAGTAATAGGTGAGACGGCTTGGACACAAGCAAAATCCAAATCAGCACCAGCCCAACAACGGGCGCAAGAGCTTACACAGATGATGCAGGATGATTCCATCCACCTCATCATTCCGCCATGGGGCGGACAGCTTTTAATGGAGATCCTTGAATATATTCATTTTGAACAGTTTCCAGCTAAGTGGATTTTGGGTTATTCTGATACCAGCCTTTTGCTATTGGCCTTCACCTTAAAAACAGGCATTGCCACCGCTCACGGAGCCAATTTGGTTGATTTACGCGGAGAGTACTGGGATGACACGACCGCACGTTGGTTGAAGGCTTTACATACTAGCCAAGGTGAGTCTATTCAACAATTCTCCTCAGAAAAATACCAGGTGCAGTGGCAACACGATAACCCCTCTCCTTGTCTCTTTCATTTAACAGAGCCAACAGAGTGGAAGACGACAGACACACAACCTCTTCTTGTCGAAGGACGGATACTTGGTGGATGCATAGATGTTATCCGCCACTTAGTTGGGACATCTTACGGTGACGTAAGAAGCTTTAGAGAGACACACCTTCATAGTGAACCTCTCCTATGGTACTTTGAGAACTGCGAACTCAACACAGCGGATTTACGTAGATCATTAATACAAATGAAGCTTGCCGGATGGTTCGAAGGGTGTTCTGGACTTCTCTTTGGCCGCAGTGGCATCAATGAGCCCATTGGTGATTACAACTTAGAAGATGTTTATCAAGATTTAGCATCAGAACTGCAAATCCCTGTAATTTACGATATCGACTGTGGACATGTTCCACCACAGATGACATTAATTAATGGGGCCTATGCAGAAGTAGAAGTGAAAGATGGAAAAGGACAGCTAACACAGTATTTTAGGCCGTAACTATACACAAACCTGAAATCATGAAACATATCTCAACTAGCTCTTCACAGTACACCCTACCCGAGCCTCTATTTCTCTCATCTTTACAGGGGTTCGGGTAGGAAGAGACGCTGGCAAGAAGTGAATTGCCAGCGTCTCTTCCTACCTTCATTCCTTGATAGCATCCACAATCAGCGAGGGAAAAACGATCTGCTCTCGATTGCGCGGATCAAACCGTTTGGAACGAAAAATCAGTCCATCTTTTTCATCCCATTGGTTATAATGAAAATTCCCATCTTCATCGAAGTATTCTAGTAATCGTACGGAAAATCCTACCTCTTGCAACAAGTTTGATAGCGTAGAATACGTATAAACCATTTGATGACTTGCCGCAGGATGATCACTCTGGCCGGGTGGTCCACCTACTTGGACAATCTCTTGATAACTTTCATGGGGAAAATTCCCGTCTGGAACCGCACAGCGAAAATGCCCCCCTCGCTTCAGGTAGACAGATAAGATTCGTGCCACCTGTAACCCCTCTTCATATGTGAGGTGTTCCCATACGTGCTCCGCCATAATCGCTGTAATCGAATCAGGGAGAAAGCGAGCAGACCAATCCGCCTCTCGAAGTAAGTTGAGTTCATTTTCCTGTGTATGTATCCAATCAGGATTGTTGTTGAAGGTGCCCGCACCGACAATTAACCTGATTTCTTTCTCCATCATCTATCTCCTTCCCAGCCAATGGAACGCTTTCTTGTTTCTCGCCTCAGCAGTGAAAGTGAAGAAAACGAGCCTTCGTTCATAAAAGCGCTCTTCCCCTAGCAATCTGATCTACTTCCATTGAATGCGTCAGACGTTTATGATGCAATTCTCCCGCATCCATTCCTACCATTTTCCTTTCGGATGACCGATTTAAGAGATGTATCCGCTAACTAGTCCCGTTGTCCTCCCCCTAGGAGAGAAGTTGCTGGTAGCATCTTCGTATATAGTAATATGAGTCTGTATTGCAAACTAGTTTTACAATAAATTTTTCTGGATCTACTTGTCTTTGCGCACAACTTATAGCGAAAGCACATGGGTTTTACTTTTCCAACTTCGCTTTTCTGCGAATAAACGCAGCTGTGTAATCAACAACATCCGGCTGAGGCAACAAGGTGGACTCCGCTAAGCCCACATGACCAACCTTCACTTTGTCTTTGTGCTCCTCCATAAATGCCTCTCCGATTTCGCCAAATGGTTCCTCATCATAATCCAATTCCATAAACTCTTTCCATACTTGCTGTCCGTCTACATAGATTGAACTTCCCTTGGTTACAGTAGACAGACATCCTGACCGATGTTCTCCTAAATGCATGGATGTATTATTCTCGTTTGTGGTTCCGAGTAACAAGACATAGCCACCCAATTGATACAGCACGCCTAACGGAGACTCTTCCCCCATCCCTCCTTCTAATGCGTGGTGATTGACCACGCGATCACGATGCTTTCCCCACGCGGCGAATGAGTGCATAGGATGATTACTTCTCTTCACTTCCGGAAATGTACGGAATGCTTCAACGATCTTTCCCATAAAACAAGTGGGAGTTATCTGCGGATCAAAGGCTGGCATCTCCGCACGTACCTTGGCCCACCAAGATTGCGGGATAGGTGGGTTTTCCCACCCTGCGGGATCCGAATTGTTTGCCGTATGCGTCGGCATCACCAGTGTTCCTTCTTCTGTAAGAACATCTTGCAGTGCTTGTACAACAGCAATCGGTCCACCACATACCCATCCAAGTGCGCTCATCGAAGAATGAACAATGACGGTCATACCTTCTTTTAACCCCAAACTCCGCAAATCTTCCGCCAATGTCGATCGGGTTTGGGGTCGATCTGCCTTTTGAATCGCAGTTAATTCTGACATATCTTTCTCTCCTATCATTAGTGTCTTCACCACTATTAAAATTGTACTCTCACTTTTAAAAGGAATCCGGCTCTTCCTATTTCCAAGTAGTCATCGCGCCCTTTTGCTCGTTCTTGTCTTGGATCGGAAAACCTTCTCTCGTTTCTGTCCTATACCTCTCTTTTTTCGATTCAATTATGATAACTATTTTTTTACCGATATCTATTATATGGGTTATATTAGCATTCATGCAAGTGGATAGCTTCCTCTTTATCCTCGCGTAAGAAAGGATATCCTCTCGTATACGGAGTGATTGCCCCTCGTTGATGAAGGAACGTGTTGTATCGTTTCTGCTCTTGAAATTTGTTAGTTTGTGTTGCAAACTAGTTTTACGATATCAAAAGAAGGAGTAGCTCGTCTATTCGAAACGATCATCTTCTTTTCCCTCATGACGAAAAAAACAGGTGAAGAATCCCCACCTGTTTTTTGCTACGATTATTTTTTTAGCTCTTCAATCATGTGAATAATCTGGTCCACACTATCTCGTTGGGGACTCTCTTTCATCTTATCCATGAATTCTTTGCGATCTTCGTACGTTTCAATAATCAGTTGAGCGAGATCGGTACCAGAGAGATCTTCTTCAAACAGTACTTGGCTGTACCCTTTCCGCTCAAATGCCTGTGCATTAAGGATTTGATCCCCACGACTTTGTTCTCGCGTGAGTGGGATGAGAATGTGAGGAATCTGAAGTGCTAAAAACTCAGAGATCGCATTGGAACCCGCACGTGAGACAATCATATCCGTCATGGCAAAAAGGTGAGGAAGTTCTTCATTCACATAAGCAAATTGCTTATACCCTTGTTTATCAGCTAACGACTCATCCTCATTTCCCTTGCCACACAGGTGGACCACTTCAAAATGATCAAGTAAGCGATCAAGATTTTGGCGAATCGCTTCATTAATTTTGTGAGAGCCAAGACTGCCTCCCATCACCATAAGGACTGGCTTGCCTTCTGTAAAACCACAAATCCGGCGTCCCTCGCTAGCGTTTCCTTCAAAGACAGAAGGACGAATGGGCGTCCCTGTAGTGACAGCCTTCTCCGCTGGCAAATGATCCATCGCCTCTGAAAAAGTCACACATACTTTAGTAGCAAACGGAACAGCTATGCGATTGGCCAATCCCGGTGTAATATCTGATTCATGGATGATGACGGGGATTCGCAACAAGCGACTAGCCATCACGACGGGCACGGTAACAAACCCACCTTTGGAGAACACCACCTGCGGCTTTAACTTACGCAAGAGAAAGTAAGCATCCACTACACCTTTCAATACTTTAAACGGGTCTTTTATGTTCTGCCAATCCAGATAGCGACGCAGTTTACCAGAGGATATGCCATGGTAGGGGATTCCCATCGGCTCAATGAGACCTTTCTCCATCCCCTGATGGGAACCAATATAATGCACCTTCCAGCCCGCTTGTTGTAACTTTGGGATTAACGCCATATTGGGAGTCACGTGTCCTGCTGTTCCTCCCCCAGTCATCACGATGGTTTTCATAGATGTTCACCTCAAACATTTTTTCTCTTTTAAACAATTCAATTAGGAACAAAAGGGATCGATGCATGAGCAAGGTGAACCCTTGTATGTATTTCCTCGTAAGCCTCGTGCTTCGCACAATCTGACACGGATTCATCCGGCTCTTGTTCCCCTCCAACCGCACCGACTCGAAAAGCTCTTCCTTCTATCTCTTTTGGACGATCTCCACCAACTCGGTCAAACGCTTTACATGAAAGTCAGGGCGAGAGATGGACGGCGCACGTTCTTCAGAGAGCCAAGCGGTCCGCATTCCCACCCGTTGTGCACCCATGATATCGTTACTTTCATGGTCACCAACGAATAGGCAGGCGGTCGGTTCAACCTGCAACCGCCTTGCTGCCCGCAAGAAGATCTCAGAGTCCGGCTTCTTTATTCTCTCATACTCTGACACCAAAAGGGTATCCATCCACGTATCAATTTTTAGACGCTGGATGTTTCTTTTTTGAAAAAAACCGCTGCTCCCACTCCGAATAAGGAACATGTCCAACATGCTTGCGGAAGCGGTCATACTGATCTCGGACAAAAGCGCGTAAAGAAGCTGTTCGATCTAATAGCGTCTCATCTAAGTCAAAAAGAACAGCTTGATACATGGCTTCAACTCCTTTCACCGTTCCAATTCATTTCACATTTGACAGCGGAGTGCGTAGGAAACAACGCCCATTGGGAACAAACCCTCTCCAAAGTTGGATTCATTCCATTCCCTCTCCAATCTCTTTCTGTAAGATCCATTCATCGTGTAGAGGAATATCTTCTTTGCCCCTCAACGGAATCGAGGGTTTTTGCCGACGTGCTTCATCAACCGCTCCATAGGATACAGCTACTACTCTGTAACCATGCTTTTGGTAGAAGCGTACAGCAGTTAAATTGTCATTGGTCGTCATAACCGTGATGCGTTGTTTCCCTTGCATCTTCGCTTTTTCTTCCACCGCTTGTAGCAGTTTCGTACCAATTCCCATTTGTTCATATACCGCGTTCATACTGATGATAAGAAGGGAATTCTCCTCCTTCGAAAAGGTTAGTGCACCTACACGCTTTCCTTGATGCCAGGCGATAATTCCTTCTAGCTTAGATAATGAATAACGCTCTCCACCCACTACCATCACCGTTTCGTCCCATTCCTTTTTCCACAGTGTAGCAAGCCACTCATCATCTTTTGCCACCGCCTCAGCCGTCGAAATCGATGACGCTTCCTTTTCTAACTGTTGTTGATTTCCTCGATGGAGTTCCCACATCGATCCGTGGAATGAATAGGAACGAACGATCTTTGCCGCCTGCTCGTGGTCCTCTTTCAAGGCGGATAAATACACCATAGAGGATTGAATGCGCTGTTTTATCTCTGTCTGGCGGGTTGTAACACTACCATGTCCAGGAACCAGTGTGGTTACTGCATGCTCGGTTAATAGATGATTCGCTTTGTGAAGCGTTTTTTCATAGTGAGAGACCGTGTCACGAATAAAAGGGAACTCAACATCGGATAAATAGTCACCCGCAATCCAAACCCCTACAGGCTCTACAATAGCAAATACGCTATCCGCTGTATGTCCGGGAGCAAGATAAAACGTCATGGTTGTTCTTCCTACCGTCAACGTCTGACCGTCACGCTCCACAACGATGTCCAACTTCGGAAACCGACAATCATATTCCCGTGCAAAATAGTATTGGTCATCAAACTCACGTGTGATCCGAAGTGCGCGTGCTTGATCAGCCTCAGCAAGTCCCCTACTGCCGATCACAATCGTATCAGCTGGAAGCGCTCCGTAACCAAGGACATGGTCAAAGTCAGCATGGGTAAAAAGAGCATAGAGTGGGATGTCGCGCTGCTGTCGCATCCTCTCAATATACGCAACAATCTCCTCTACTTCTCGTGGGTGCCACGTTGGATCGACTACCAATAAAAAATCGTCTGTCTCTATCACAGCCGTATTTGTTTGAAAAAGTTGACTTTGAAACACCGTTAACCCTTCTGCTTTATAGTGAATCACGGCCCCTCACCTTCGCTTCCTTTCCAGTATCCTTGTAGTCGTGCATCAATCTCAAGCAAAAAAGACTCATGCTGCCCGGGAGCAATCGGAAGTCCGGTCTCTTGGCTTATTTTCTCCGCTATGCGTCTTCCCAAGTCCTGTCTTCTGGACACATCCAACTGGTTGCGCCGACGAAGAAAGGCGGTCATCGCTTCTTTCGTATGGGGATGCAAATTCATCAGCTCTGGGGAAGTCGTCGTTTGTACCAGCGCATCTCCCGGTTTCCAGACTTTCTGCTTTTGTTTCTCCTCCTTGACCACCAGCGTACCCGCTACCAAATCACCCAAGCGCTTTTCATGTTGATTGCTCAGCATTGTAACCAGTCCCACCAAGTAGCCTACCGGTAGATAGTCAACCAGACGCATCAGATTACGCAAGAAAACTGCCAAAAAACCAGCAGAGCGTCCGTCATCCAATACCACGCGTAATCCGATCATTTTTTTCCCTAACGTTTGCCCTTTCATAAAATACTCGGTCAAAACAAAGTAACCGAAGGGGATGACGGTGTTGAGCACGAGAAAAAGAAAAAGGAGGAAGGACCCTGCTGAAAACGTCTCTCCCGTAACAAAATCAGGGGATAAGGCACCTATAAAAAAGAGCGCCGCAAACCAAAGAGGAATTAACACGACACCCAACAATAAAAAGTCAAGAAAAGCAGCTAAAAAGCGGGTCCCCACACCCGCAATATGAAACCGTAGATTCACATATTCTGGTGTAGTAATATCCACTCGATTATTCATAGTCCATATTCACCTCTATATCATGTACAATGAAGAAAGTTAGGAGGGAGAGCATGTCCATATCATCAACCCATCGATTACACCATTTCGTCAAACAACAAGAAGCTGTGTGGAAGAGACTAGAAAACCTTCTTACCCATTCGCAAAAGAAGCAAATAACCAAAAAAGAGTTGGATGAGCTCGGAGCTACCTATCGCAAAGTAGCATCTCAGCTAGCTTATGCACAAACCTATTTTCCTGATCATGAAGTTACCCACTACTTAAATGATTTGGTCGTTCGTAGCCACAATGTGGTCTATGCTACGAAGGAGAAAGGGGATACCCGCCGCATGCTCCAGTTTTTCCGCTCGGGCTTCCCCTCTCTTCTCTATCAACGATTACCTTTTGTACTCGTAGCGGCTCTTCTTTTTTTGGGAGGCACCCTCTTCGCTTATGCCTTCACACTGGTTGATGCCGACAATGCCCATGCCTTCTTACCCGAAGAACTTTTGACGCAGATCGATCCCCATGCCGTCGGAGATCATTCTTGGAATGGTACGGTCGTATCTGGTCAGATTATGATGAACAACATTAAAGTAGCCTTCCTCTGCTTCGCATTGGGAGCCCTATTTGGCATCGGCACAATCTGGATGTTGCTCTATAATGGAGCCATGTTGGGCACGTTAGCGGCCCTCTTTCAGCAAGCAGATCAATCTTATGCCTTCTGGGCCTTTATCCTCCCTCACGGCGTCATTGAGCTGTTTGCCATCTTTATTGCAGGTGGAGCTGGACTCTCACTGGCCTATTCCTTCTTTGTTCCAAAAGAGCACACTCGACTCGAGTCATTTAAACGTGAAGGGCTCATCACGATCCAGCTTGTCATCGGAGTCATTCCACTCTTCATCCTCGCTGGATTTATAGAAGGATACATCACTCCACTCTCTTGGCCCCATTGGAGTAAATACGGAGTCGCTTGGATGACTCTCCTCTTCCTCAGCTACTATGTGGGCCGCGAAGCATGGAACCAGGGACGCGTCAAAGCAATCCCCGGTTCTTGATCGCCAGATATTGATGCATCACTGCGCCAGATAGCTGATCAGGAGGTACATCCAATGTGATGACTCCTCGGCTATTTAACTGGCGCAGTTTTTCTTGGCGTTCCTCTATAAATTGCTGCGCGATCGCCTGACGGAAGATCGCTTTTTCCGTCTCTTTCCATTGGCTCGCTTCGCGTTCAACCACCGGGTCCTCCATCGAAACGGTTAAGACCAAATGCCTGCGATTAAGTAGTTGAATCGAATGTGCCAATTCATCAACGAAGGTTAACTGGGCAGCATCCGTAAACACGGCAACCAACATGCGCCTCTTCTGTTTAAAGGAGAGCGTTTCCATCGCTGTACGGTAATCCGTCTCCACGCTATCCGGTTCCAAATCATAAATGGACTCCAAGATACGTTCCAGTTGACGCGGTCCTTTTCCTAAAGGAACCCACGCCTTGGTCTCGTTAGAGACCGCTAGCAAACTAACCTGATCCCCTTGCTCCAAAGCGATGGAGGCAAACACCAATGCCGCCTCAATCGTACGGTCCAGCCGAGTACCATACTCGTCACGGACGCCCATCATTCTCCCACAATCGAGGACAATAGCAATATGCTGCCCTCTCTCCGGCTGATACACGTTGGTCGCCAAGCGTCCACTACGGGCGGTCGCCGTCCAGTTGATGCTACGTGGCTCATCGTCCGGAACATACTCACGAATATGAGAAAACTCCACTCCCCGTCCCCATCCTCTTTGCCGATGAGGACCGGACCGAGATAGAAGACGCTGAATGGCTCCTCCTCGAATCCGCCGAACCTCCGCTAAATTGGGATAGGTTCGCTTCGTCTCCTGCGCAGGAAGTGCACGCTGTACATAAAGCAATCCCAAGCGTCCACTCATGCGTACATGAATATCACCAAAAACATGTTTCCCCCGTTTGCGTGGACGCGCGTGGTAATGCGCCTCTCCTTGGCTTCCTGCCGGAATGGAAAAGGAAAACGTTCGTCCATCCACAGCAAAACCATGCGGGTAGTCATCTCTGACCTGACAGCTGACCTCAAACGGGAAGGGGTTATCTATAGTCAACCTCACACGATTATCAGATCCCATTTCAAAAAAGGATGGGCTCTCTCTTCTGCCCTCACCTTTCGCCACTCCTTTTAAAGAGCGCGCGTCAAACACAACGAGTAGCAGGAGCATACTTTGCGTAAGCAAGAAGAGGAACCCGCCCCACTGCCACCATGCTCCCCCTACTGTTAGCAAGAGGCTTCCTCCCAAGAGCCATAATAACCGTGTACTCGGGAGATAAGCCTTAGCGCGGAACCGTGAGCGAATGGATAATTTCTTCGATGATGTCATCCGCTTTGTATCCCTCCAGTTCCACATCCGGACTCAAGATGAGGCGATGCCGTAATACTGGACGCGCCGCCATCTTCACATCATCCGGAGTAACATAAGAACGACCTGCCATCGCCGCCAAAGTCCGACTGATGGACAACAAGCTTATTCCCGCCCGCGGACTTGCTCCCAAAGTTAGTTGCGGGTGTTCACGCGTTTTGCGGACGATCGATAAGATATAGCTGCGCACGGAAGGCTCCACGGTTACCTCTTCTAAACAAGCACGCATCGCTAAGATCGTCTCCCCTGAAATCACGGCAGATAACTTGTCTTCCGGGCGAGAAGTCATCTTCTCACCTAATAGAATGGCATCTTCCTGTTCTTCAGTCGGGTATTCCACCTGCAACTGGAGAGCAAATCGATCTAGTTGCGCTTCTGGTAGCGGGTAGGTCCCTTCATATTCGATCGGGTTTTGTGTCGCTACCACAAAGAAGGGGGCTGGAAGGAGCATGGCTTCTCCATCCACGGTCACTTGCTTCTCCTCCATCGCTTCTAAAAGAGCCGCCTGTGTCTTGGCAGGGGTACGATTCAATTCATCCGCTAAGACAAGTTGCGCAAAGATCGGTCCTTGTTTAAAAGTGAATTGCCCCGATTGCAAGTCGTAAATTTTGGTTCCAGTTACATCAGACGGCATCATATCCGGAGTAAATTGAATCCGAGAATAACCAGTTTCTATTACCTTAGAAAGAGCACGTACCATCATGGTTTTCCCCAATCCCGGTACTCCTTCTACCAATACATGCCCTCCAGAGAGTAAGCCCGCCCACATCAGCTTTAGTTGCTGCTCGTGCCCTCTCACCGCTTGGTGAAGTGCAGTCAACACTTCTTCCGTTGCTTGCGCCACTTTTTCTACGTCCATCGTTTGTTTTTCCATTGCTTCATCTCCTCCCGGATCTCTTTCATATCTGCTTGCAACTGGAGAAATTGCTTTCGCTTAAGCGACCGCCCGTCCTCCATGAGAAGCGCTTCTATCCTCTTCATTTTCTGGGCAGTATCCTTGCCTAAGCGCTCTTCCACATGAGCGATCAAAGCCGTTACCGAGGGTTGCTGTGACAGACCCAATAGGCGTGCACTCTCACGTATGACCCGTTTCCACAAGATCTGTAAGGACGCCCGCTGGAATCCCATTCGTTGGTATAAACCAGCCATAGCATGTAGATACTCATCTGCCAATCGCTCCTGCCTGATCTCTTCCCAACGCGGGGCACCAAAGCGCTTTCCTTTTGCAAATAACCAAAGCCCCAACAGAAGAAGACTCCCCCCCAATAGCAACCATCCTACTATGGAAAACAAATCAAAAGGCGAAGTAGGCTTTTCTGTCTCCGACCATCCACTTAGCTGGTGACCACTTTCATCAAAGTAAACCGTGCCCTCATTCCCTACGAGTGAGGCGAAATAGAGGGGCAAGAAGAGATGATCCTCCTTTTCAATGAGGCCATTGCTCACCCATTGTGGATTGGGGAGATAATAGATGGCTCCCTCTCCCACGTCCCGCTTGACGACCAACACCTCCCCGTCTTCCGTCGTGAGGAGCACCTCATTTGCATCCGTTTCCCGCACCACGTCATACCCGATATCCCACTTCAGATACTGGATCTCCTCTAACCATGGTCCTTTTGTCGCTTGGACAGACACCGTTTCCCTGTCCTCAAAATCAGTTCCAGCAGAAAATCCTAGCTGTTCCGTCAACAGATGATCCGATCCTGCCCACAACACGAGCAGATTCCCCTTCTCCACCCAAGTGGTTAAGGAATCTTTCGTTCGTTCAGTTAAGTCAAAGTTCGTGGGAGATAAGAGAAAAAGCAATTGCTCCTGATTCCCGTCAGGCAACTCGGTAAAGGAATCCTCCCATGTGTGTACATTGACGCCGCGCTCCTCCAGCAATCGATAAACCGCTTTGCTTCCATCCGGTTTGCTACTATGTACAGAAAAAGCAGGCGCCCTTGTCGGAGAGGAAAGTGTTAATAGAGAAAAGATCAACACCAGTCCGCTTCCAAACAGGAGCCAAATCCAGACATTCCTTCTACTCATACTCCCTCCCTCCCCTTCAACAGCGGCTCTGCATGACGGTGAAACGTGAGGTAATCTTGTTCACTCGGGAAAAGCATCCCATACCAAGCCGTATCAAATTGAAGAACCAAGTGTGTAAAGGGCTCCTTCATCACAGATCCATGAGCCCCCAACTCTTCAATATATTCCAAGTTGGTTTTATCTTGGGAATACAAAAGCACACCTTGTTCCTCTAGCGAATGAAGAACAGCTTGAAACAAGTGTCGGATCGCTTCGCGGTATTGCTCTTCTGCAGCATACGACTCGCCTTCTTGCCACCAATCACGAACAGAAGTGGCTCTCTTTCCATCATCTGTGTCCATAGTAGAAACACGTTCACCCATTTCTCCCCAACGCATCCGTTTTGCCAGCCACCAAATAAACAAAGCGATGATCACACCAATGAAGAGAGGCAGCAACCAGGAAAACGAACCGTTCGTCTCCAAACCAAACATTTCAAACATAAAACGATCTAACGGATCGAAGACATATTCATCCATCCATTCCGTCAAGCTTTCCATCATCTTTTGTAAAGGGCTGTCCCACTGAAACTCACGATCCCTTAATATCTGTTCCAATTGTTCACGTGCGCGTTCTTGCTCACTCACTCTGTCACCTCGTTTCGATCCTCACTCTCGGAGGGGAAACTCATCTCCAAATCGGCTCCTTCCCGTACCGCTCGACGATCGTAGTAGATAACCGTAGCCAAGATGGGAGTAAGAGGGGCAGTAAGGCAACCAATAACCGCTACCAATAACGACAACAATACAAGCCAGACAGTAGAGATCTCTCCGCCATCGAGCGTCGTGAGGGCGGTCGCAAAACCACTAATCATCCCAGGTACAAATTGAATGATAAAGGCGATAAGCATCACAATAATGTAAAGACCAAAAATCCGCCAAAAAGAGCGCTGGGTTAGCTTCCAACTGCGCACAAGTGCCCCCCAATAACCGATACCTTCTTCAATTAAGATAGGGAGGAACAACCCCAATCGCAAAGCAAAAAAGATAATCGCTAAGGTGAATGGAATTCCGATCAGTAGGAAGACGATGACCAAAAGAAGCACACTCATGATCGTGGCACCGGCACTCTCCATCATCCCCGCCACAAGACCCATAGGAATACCGATAACAATCCCCAATACAAGGAATGCCAGCACAATCGACCCTATCAATAACAAATAGTAGAGTAGGTAGGTAAGGATGCTCTTCCCTGCTGTTTTGGGAACCTGCTTCACCAATGAGTCAAAAGAAAGCCTTGCATTGGTGTACATTTGATGGCGAGCTCCCAACGTAATCGCTGACAAAAAGAGCGGGTAAAACAGAATCGTTAACACATACCCCGCAAGCATCATCAGCAAAATGGGGATCACTCCCGCCCATTGACCTGTCATCTCAATAACCTTCTGCTCTACTTCCCACTGCATTCTCGCCCAGCTTATAATAAATTGAGCGGGAGCCACAAACAATAAAGCGAATAAGAAAAACGGAAGAAAATGTTTTTTATAGATGCGAAAAGTGGCATCTAAAATTTCCCCAAAATGGAGGGGACGAATATTGGTTGATGAACGCATATTTTCGTTTCTCCTCTCTATGACTTTCCTCTCTGTAAGAATCAACCTCTCTCAGACAGTACATCTTATCATTATAGATGAAGGAAGGAAGGTGCCCCCACATGGCGTGGATCGGTAAAGGCGTTCTAATCATACTAGTGGGAACGTTTCTGCTAAGGATTGCCGGAAGAAAATCAATCTCTCAGATGACACTTTCACAAACCATCATCATGATCTCACTCGGAACGTTGCTTATCCAGCCGGTAAGTGGAAAAAGCCTTTGGATTACCTTTGGTATCGCGGCGACGTTCATTCTTACGCTACTACTTATGGAGGTGGGTCAACTCTTCATTCATCCACTTGAGAGTTGGCTCACTGGACATGCCGTGATCGTGATCCAAGATGGAATCCTACAAGAACAGAATATGAAAAAGTTACGTCTAACGGCGGACCAACTGGAAACAAGGCTACGACAAGTAAACATTGCCGTCATCGAAGATGTCAAATGGGCAACCTTAGAGCCCAGTGGGCAACTCGGTTATGAATTGATGGATCATAAGAAGCCTGTTACCCAAGAAGATCTCCAACAGTTAATGACGCTCTTACAAACGAATCAGCCTCCATCCACACCTTCTCCCTCCCCACCAGAACAAAGCAATCTGTTCGAAGAAGTCGCCAATAAAGGGCACCGACAAAACCCACCCAAGAAACTGCAGTAAAAGTGAAGTCATGAAGACGTTAACGCTTACATGGCCAGCGATCCAGAATAGATGCATACTAGCTTCTTCACAGTACTCACTTATCCTAAAGAAGAGCCCCGCCTTCCCATCAGGCTAGTGATGGGAAGAAGATGACTCTTTATCCGTCATCTTCTCCTGCTAGACCTCGCCCTTACAAACCCTGAATCGCCTGTAATCGCTCTGCATCAAGGCGTTTCACCAAAGCAACGAGGAAGGCGCGTGCTGCTTCTACATCCCCTTTATCGTAGACACACGTATGGGAGTGGATGTAGCGTCCACAAATCCCCAACGCCGCTGATGGCACTCCTTTTCCATGTAGATGTGCAGCCGCTGCATCTGTCTGTCCCTTCGATACAAAAAACTGATAAGGAATTCCCTCTGCTTCTGCTGTCTCAATAAGGAACTGACGCATCCCAGGAGATAGGATCATGCCACGATCCATCAATCGGATAACAACCCCTTCACCAATCTTCCCATATCCGTCTTTTACCCCAGGAGTATCACCAGCAGGACCGACATCCACAGCGAAGAACAGATCCGGGCGCATCAAGTTTGTTGCCACCTTGGCTCCTCTGAGACCCACTTCCTCTTGCACCGTCGCACCAGCGATCAACACATTATCATGCTGCTCGTCTTTCATCGCTTCCAGTACTTCTAAGCTCATACTACAGCCAAAGCGATTATCGCACGCTTTGCTCATCACGCGATGTCCGCCCTCCATGAAGGAGAAGGAACTGTGTGGAATCGCCGAATCCCCCGGACGAATTCCGAAATCATACACATCCTCCTCATTGCGTGCCCCGATGTCGATAAACATATCCTCCATCGCAAACGGCTCCGATCGCTTCTTCGGCGCCAATAGATGAGGAGGGATCGAACCGATCACACCAGGAATGCACTTCCCTTCGGCTGTATACACATCTACCCTCTGCGCCAACATCACTTGCGACCACCAGCCACCTACGGTCTCAAACTTTAAGAAGCCTTCTTTCGTCACTCGCGTAATCATAAAAGCCACTTCATCCATGTGACCGGCTACCATCACCCGTGGACCATCTGTCTTCCCACGCTTAATACTAAAAAGCCCACCTAGGCCATCCTGTTTCATTTCAGATGTATGCTTGGCCATCTCTTTTTTCATATAAGAGCGAACAGCACTCTCATCCCCCGGTGCTCCAGGTAGCTGTGTCAATTCAGAAAATCGTTTCCAGTTCATTTAGCCATCTCTCCTTTATTTCATTGACTCCACTTGTTTACCCATCTCCCCAGTTGCAAGACCCATCAGAATCCGCTAAAGTAAGGGCGAGGAGTGACAATCCATGATTACCAAAGAACTCATCGACCGCATTAATGTGCTTGCGCGCAAACAAAAAAATGAAGGTCTGTCTCCGCAAGAAAAAGAAGAACAGTCGAAGTTACGACAACAATATGTAAAGGGTATTCGCGGTCGTGTGAAACAACAGCTAGACAACATCCGCATTGTGGACGACGAAAAATAGGCTAACAGCACACGAACACGCATTCATCATACCATGTAAAAGACTCTGGGTTCCAGGGTCTTTCTTTTATCTCAAGGAAAGGTTTGGATCACAAACTAGTTGATAGGGACATAGTTGGCATTATATACTGGTTGCAAAAGGAGTGATGAATATGATGCCATTTAAGGAAATTGCCAAGTTGGATAAATTGGTACATGAACCTGGACGGTTGGCGATCTTAACCGCCTTATCCGCTTGTAAAATCGCAGAATTTTTGTTTTTACAAGAATTGACTGGTATGACAAAAGGGAATCTTTCTTCTCATTTATCCAAATTAGAAAAAGGCGAATTCATTCGTATTGAAAAGCAATTTATTCGTAACAAAATCCCACACACCACCATCCAAATCACCCCCCGCGGACAACAGGCGGTACATAAACATTGGGAGCAATTGACCGCCATTCAAGATAAGATTCAACAATGGCAGGGATAAAAGAGGCGGGAACAAGAAGGGACGTCCCGCCCACCCCACTTAAGCTAAGCCCTCTCTCTTAAAAAGATGGCGTACTTGATCTTCAAATTGGACAGGGGAAAAGGCGGATAACACACGTTCCCGATTTTGCTCTCCTCTTCGTTTTCGTTTCTTTGGATCTTGGATGAGTGAGAGCACCTTCTCTTCCAACACGGTAAGATCCCCTTTCTTCACTAATAGATCTTCATTACCCGTCCGTTTCATCACTTCTTTTAAACCTCCTGCCGTGTAGGTAACCACCGGCTTAGCGAACAACATCCCTTCCAATGCCGTCAAACCAAACCCTTCTTCCACATGGCTGGGAACAACCAGCAGGTCGATACCAGCATAAAAGGGTTCAATCTTTTTAAGAAAGGACAACACTTGAAAGCATTCAGACTGAGTAGAATGGGAAATAAGGTCCAAGCACTGTTTGGCATAGGTACGATCAGTGGTATCCGCACGCATCACCACGCACACCTCTTCGCACTGGTCACAAAGGGCCAGCCCCAACTGAATAAAGTCAAATGTCCCCTTCTTCTGTGACATTTGCGGAGCAATATAACCAACGACCACCTTTTGCTCACTCACTCCCCATTCCTGACGGATCTTTTGGCGCTGGGAGGACCAGCGCAGTGGCCGGTTCATGGCTTCATCCCATGTTGGGTAGAGCAATTTTTGTTTTGCTGGTTCGACGCCATGCTGAGCAAACACCTGCAAAATCGATTGGGAGGAGCCGATAATTCGATCGGAAAAACGGCGAATCGTCCGCACAGCAAAAGCGCGTCTCTCTTCTGCAATCACCTCTTGAATCCACCACAGTACCGAAATCCCTAGTTTTTTTGCAGCACGACAAGGGAGTACATTTACTGCCGTGTTCACCACGATCCCATCTGGACGCTCCCCTTTTAAGAATTCCACCATGCGCTTCATCGCTTGTGGATCGACCAACGGCATTCTCCCTAAGAAAAGGTCATCTCCTAGAGTATGGTTGCTTTTAATCATCGACCAGCTCAGTGGATAAGAGAAGACCGTTACCTCCATTCCTCGCCTCCGTGCTAAAGCCGCCAATTGCCCCTCTTGTGGCACGACTAGTTTGCACGTATGATCAGGGAAAAGATGTTGAACTTTCTCCACCATTAATAAGATTAACCGCTCTGCTCCTGTCATCCGTTCCTTCTGACAAAAATGAGAGAAAAACAACACTTTTTTGCCCATGCACCCTCTTCCTCCGTCTCTTCTATCTCTGACAAACCTGTATTCACTATGACGACTCTCTTAACTCATTCAACATATCCATCACCGAACGTTCCAACGGAATCTCAGGTTTCCATCCCACTTCAGAACAGATTTTGTCATTGTCACCACAAATCACGGATGGTTCCTCTCCCCGATTACGGCTCTTATTTAAGCGAAGGCGAAAAGGATGGCGACTCTGCTTCTGAAAGAATGCAACCAGCTCCGCAATGGACGTGTGTTCACCACGGCAAACATTGTAAATTTCTCCATTTCTTATTCTCGTCTGTTCCAGCAAACAAGCATAAGCGTGGACCGCATCACGCACATCTAAAAAGTCACGACGAAGCTCTACTTTGTCGCCGAGGATCAGCTGAGCCTCTTTTCGTTCTTGTTCGATGGCGACCACCTCTTGCGTGAGGTAATGACCAACTCCTCCCGTCGTTCCCGGTCCCACGAGATTAAATGTGCGGGCAATCATGATGGGAAGATCGTATAACTTTGCATACATCTGTGCCACCTGTGTCTGTATTTGCTTACTTCGCCCATAAGGACTGTGTGGGGCAATCTCCGAGCTTTCCGTCAACTTACCTGCTTCCCCGACGACACTTCCACGGTATTCATGACTCGTCCCGACGACGAGTATTCCTTGGATTGGCTTACCTTCTACTAAGCGGGCCGCTTCCAATAAGTGCAGCGTACCCAGCACATTGGTTTGAAACGAGCCTAGGGGCTTCTCATAAGAGAGTGAAACCTGCTTTTCGGAAGCCAAATGAATCATATAGTCCGGTTGATAGTGCTGCACCACTTCTTCCACACGGGCTCGATCAAGAAGGTCACATGGTGTGTATTCACCCTTTGATAAAAAGGGGGATCTCTTCCGTCGACCGATTCCTATTACGCGAAAATGGCGCTTCGCATAATAGGAAACAAGGTGTTTTCCAACAAACCCATTCACTCCTGCGATGAAGATCAGCGGCTGTTTTTCCACGACCACTCCCCCCTTCACTCCCTCAAGTACGCTATGAAAGCTTTCTCTTCCTCCGCTCTAAATAGCTCTCCATCTTCTGGAGCAATTGGAGTAAGCGGTGGTCATAGCAGTGACTGTTCAATGTTCGTCTATAGCCACGCCGGGCAATGCTTTTTCTTTCTTTCTCATGGGTGAGATAATAATCCATTTTCCGCTTGAGATCTTCCACTCCCCGGTACGTCACCACTTCACGATTCAACCGATAATACTGATCCATTTGATGGCGCCAGGTGGCGAGCTGAAAAGAGCGGCAAGCAGCTATTTCAAAGGTGCGGCTATTGGGAGTAACCGCAGGCAACCTCTGATGATTTTCTTGGCGATCATTGGGTGTGCGATGGATGTTCAATACGATCTTCGAACCGTTGTAGTACTTCATCACTTCCTTAGGCGGAATGGGACGATTATAGATGGAATGACGCAAAGCCTTATAGTTCTTCAGCTGATCCCACCACTGTCCAATGATGATAAAGCGCTTACGGCGCAAATAAGGAGCAAGTTGATCAAAGATCCGCAGTCGTGCGGGAAACGCACTGCCAACAAAGCAGAGGTCATAGTGGTATTTCCGTGACACCCGGGTGGGGTGATACCTCCTGTGATTACAAGCAAGTGCGAGAGGAGTCGCTGGCTTTCCAAGTGACCGATAAAAAGGGGCACTGGCAGCATCTTGCGTTACCACATAATCATAGGGCTTTACCAATTCTTCGTGCCTCTCTAAACGATAAGGGTCATCCACAATCCATACCCCAATCGGAGCGGATGTTCGTTCTTTGATCTTAGCGATCGTCGCTGAACTTAAACGTAACCCCCGAAAAGCGAGGATAATATCTGGTTGAAAGGTATGAATCCGCTGGAGAAGCTTCTTTTCCGATTCATGCTTGAGGAGGAAAGAAGCGAACTGAAAAGTAGGATCTTGTGTGGAAATCCTTCGTAATGCGGAGATAATGCCCTGATCTTCGTCCGCCAGATCACGCCGAAAAATAAATCCACACCCCGACGAGAGATAGAATAAACGCATGATTCACCTGCTCTCTACCGCTTTCCAATAGGATGATCATTCCCTATTTTATTTCTCTAACAGAGGGGGGGTTCGGTTTAAGAGGCAAAAGCGGCTCCTGTCCCGGGAGAAGGAATTAGAGGGAGAGAAGGAGCGATCTAAATCCATTCAGTAAGATAAAGCACACACAGCGGAACTCCTACATATAGTGGGTGTATAGGAGAAATAGTAACTTAAGCGAGGTGTAAGTGGTTGAAAATCGTCTGGATTGCCGTTGATACCTTGCGCAAAGACCGGCTCGGATGCTATGGAGCCGACCCGAGCAACTTAAGCCCCCACATGGATGCGCTCGCGGAAGAAGGGGTCCTGTTTGAACATCTCATCGCTGAAAACAATGTGACGCAGAGTGCTTTCGTTACCATGATGAGTGGGAAACATCCTTATCAACATAGCATTGTGAATATGAAACCGCGCCCCATCCCCAGAAACATTTTCCCTCTCAGTTCATTGCTTCGCAACAGGGGCTATCAAACAGCAGCCATTGATTGCAACTATCGCATTACAGGCGAAGACAATCTCTGGTTCACCCGCGGGTACCAAACATATATTGACCCTGCTCGCGAACGATCCACCCATTTAACAACAGAAGCCAGTGAAATTAACGAACATGCCATTCCATGGATCAAAGAGCATTATGATAAAGAAGATTTCTTTTTGTTCTTGCATTATTGGGATCCTCACTATCCCTATCGTCCAACATCGGATATCCCGATCACCGTCGATCGGATGCGAGACGATCACTTCCAGCTGAAAGAAGTGATGCGAGAACCCCTTTATAGTTACGTCAAAGAATGGAACGCAGAGACCAATAACCCCGACTATATCCGCGCCCAATACAATCAAACCGTTTCGCAAGTGGACCGTGCCATCGGGGAAATTGTACAAACGTTAAAAGACCTAGACATATTTGAAGATACCCTTATTCTGCTGGTAGCTGATCACGGAGAGGGAATGGGCGAGCATCAAATCTACTTTAACCACCATGGACTATACGATACGATGATTCATGTACCGCTCATTCTCACCTATCCGAAAAAACTTCCTGCCGACAAACGGATTCCCGCACTCGTCGAACAAGCCGATATCTTTCCTACTCTCCTCGATCTGGCCAATATACGGCCACCCAAACGATTAGGACGTTTGGATGGAAAACCACTCACTCCCTTGATCACAGGGCAAAGACAAGAGATCCATCCCTTTGTGGTTTCGTGCGAGGCCAACTGGCATATAAAACGTTCGATTCGCACCCAACAATGGAAGTTAATCCAAGCATTCGGTAAAGATGCATATGGCAACCCTCGCTTCGAGCTATATAACCTAAAAGATGACCCGGGTGAAACGAAAAACCTCGCACAAGAATTGCCTTATATACGCAAATCCCTCCATCGCCAAATGAGCAATTGGGTTGTTCACATGTTAAAAAAGTACAGACACAAAGACCCCCTCCGGATCGGGACAAGAGAACACCTTCACCCTCTCACCGCCAGCGAGGAAGAAAAGGTAAAGAAGAGGTTAACGGAGTTGGGGTACTAAGAGGATAGACAAATGATAGATAAAGACGGTCACTAACGGGAACCTATCCCATACTTAGTGACCGTCTATTTGTGGAGATGAGTGATCAAAACCTATCTTTCTCTTAAACTGACAGGGTGTCCCCTTATAGATGGGACACCCTGTCAGTTGTCATTTTCCCTACTCCCCTACCAAATAAGCTCATACGCTTCCCTTCCGCTGATAACTTCGAATCACCTTTCCTACCATCTCTGGTAGCGGCTTAATGCCAAATTCACTTAACAACGTGGGTGCCACATCGGCGATTTGTAAACCGCTTAGCTTCATTCCTCCATCCACACGTGGCGAATTGTTCTTCCACGAAGCGACAAAGATTCCCTCATAATCATGATTGGCTCCGTCAGGTCCCATATCATTCTCCTGTGTAAAAATGGTGCGCGTCCCGACTTGACCGAGCGAGCGCCAGTAGAGATCTCCGAAGTATACGATTAAATCAGGCGGGATGTTTCGCACCTCGCGGTAGCGATTCTCCGGCTTAAAAACCGTCGTTGGGAAAGCTTCCCCATTATCCTTTTTTAGCGACCGCAACTTTTTGACCAACTGATTCCGCACACGTTCATAGTGACTCTTATCCACGCTTCCTTCCGGCTCTCGTCCCTTTACATTCAGATGGATGCGCCCATAATACCCACCATATCCCCAAGCTTTCGTACGAGGCCAATCTACTTGGTCTAAGGCAAGGGGCCCCGGGACGGTAGGCTTTTTTTTCAGCTTGAGAAACTTTTCTTTTATCAACCATTCGTTAATACAAAACCCACCATCCATTCTTTTGGCACCATGATCAGACACAACCAAGATTAATGGGTTTTCTGGAATGGAGGCCAGCAATTCACCGATCTGCTGATCTACATATTGATAGTAACGAAAGATGGCATCCGCATACTTAGAGGGTTGATAAAAGACATGTTTTTCATCCATGAATTGCCAAAATGCATGCTGAATGCGATCCGTTCCCATCTCAACCATCATAAAAAAGTTCCATGGTTTCTCTTTCAAGAGATAACGGGCCGTCTGGAAGCGAGCACGGGTCATTTCATAAATAGAGGCGAGCAATTGCTCATAATCAGCCGTGCGGAAATTTTCCACATCAAAATGATAATTTCCTAATTCACGCTCTATCTCTCCTTTTAAGGAAGCAGGATAGGTATAATGGCTGTTTTGATCAGGAGTGAGGCAACAGGAGATCAAATGACCGTTTATTGGCTTTGGAGGATAAGAAGGGGGGACGCCCATCACAATCGATGGGTAGCCGTGTTTACTTAATATATCCCACACCGTCGCATCGGTAAGGGATGAACCATCTGCAATGCCGATCGAATCATACCCATAGCCCGTGCGGTTACGAAATCCGTAAATCCCAAGCTGTCCCGGATCTTTTCCTGTCACCATAGAAGCCCATGCGGGAACGGTAATCGGTGGATCGGTACTCCGCAATCGACCCGATGCCCCGGATTGGATCAAGCGTTTCATATGCGGAAGATCGTCTATATATCGGTCAAATACCAACTCTGGATCAGCACAATCCAAACCAATGACCAGTACCTTCTTCTCCTTGTCATTCACTTCTGTCCCCCCTGATCGCGCGGAATCACTCCCTCATCCTCTAGATAGTGAATTAACTTTTGTGCGCTTGCTTGAGGAGTCTCTTTTTCTGTTTCAATCACTAACTCTGGATCAAGAGGTTCTTCATAAGGGTCGCTTATGCCCGTAAACTCCTGAATCTCCCCTTTAATCGCCTTCTTGTATAATCCTTTGACATCTCTTTCGACACAGCGATTAAGGGAGCACTTGACATAAACCTCCGCAAAGGGAGAGATGGTTTGGCGACAATGCTCTCGCATCTGACGATAAGGAGAAATAAAGGAAGCCAGCACGATCACATCGTGTTGTGTCAATAGTTGTGACACATAGGCCACCCGCTCAACATTGGCGATGCGATCTTCCTTAGAAAATCCAAGATCCTTCGTCAATCCCATACGAACGATATCGCCATCGAGTCGTTGTACACGTACCCCCCTCTGTCTAAGAATCTCTTCTGCCTCACACGCGATGGTCGTCTTTCCTGCTCCTGAAAGACCAGTCAGCCATAAAGTCATACCTGAATTCCCCATTGCCTCCACCTCATTTACCATTTTTGATCCCGCTTCTAGTCTACCGATCCCTTTTGGAAAACTAGCAAGCTTCCATGCTCATCCCTTCTAATCGCTTTTAACTCTCATCCATCTCAGCGAGATTCAGCCTGTGCTTTTCCTTCTTCTCCATTGGCTAGGGGACTGTCCATCCTCCAGTAAGAAGGGATTCTAGCCTAGCACTTTCAAAATCTACTCACATATAATGATATAGCTTACATCGAAGTTATAGGAGTGAAAGCGATGTACCCCATGACTCTTGGACAACTAACGAACATCATCCACGGACGTCTGATACGCGGTGCCAAAGATACTCCTGTAGCACACGCACTCTATCTAGGAACCCAACATCTCAACTCGCACACCGTCTTCTTCTTTTCACCTTCTAAAATCATTCCTTCTACAGATAATAACCGCAACTTTAATAGCTTATGGAAAAAAAGGAGCGCAGGTATTATCGTCCCAAAAAATTGGGCATCGCGTGTACCCAAACACCACCCCGTTGTTGTCGTCGATGATGTAAAAATTGCCGTTTATCGCTTAGCCAAGTGGCACCGCCTTCAATCCAAAGCTGTTTTCATCGGTATAACAGGAAGCGCAGGGAAAACCACGACGAAAGAGCTGTTAACGGGCATTTTATGTCAGAATTTTATTACGATGAAATCCGTCGACAACCTTAATGTTTTTCAATATATCCCTTATTCGTTATTTAATTTGCAACCACGTCATCAGGCAGCCGTCTTAGAAATGGGAATGGCCAGCTTAGGAAACATCAAAGGTCAATGCCTAACCGCTAAACCCCAGATCGGCATCGTCACCAACGTTGGTGAAGCGCATGTCGGCAGCCTGGGTAGTTCTCTTGCCAACGTCGCACGCGCAAAGCAAGAACTGGTTGACGGTATTACCCCAGGTGGCGTATTGGTCATCAACGCGGATGATCAAGGAAGCAAAAAATTAAACACCAAACAATTTCGTGGAAAGATCCTTACCATCGGCATTCACAATCCCGCAAGTCTCAGAGCGACACATGTTGAGTTTCTACCTAAAGGTATGCGCTTTAAGGTACGTAATCACACCTACTTTATCCCCATGTATGGAGAACACAGCGTGTATAACGCTTTATCAGCTATTGCGGTCGCTACTCACCTAAAAATGACACCCAGTGCGATTCAAAAAGGAATCAACACGTATTATCGCCCTCCCTATATGCGCATGCAACAAATTAGTGGCATCAACCAATCGCTCCTCATTAACGATGCGTATAATGCCAATCCCACTTCCATGAGCGTCGGATTACAGGTCCTAAAGCGAATTGCACGGGGTCGCCACACCATCGCCGTGTTAGGAGAGATGAGTGAGTTGGGAAGTCTCTCCGTATCCGGGCATCGCAGAGTAGGGAGAGTGGTCGCCCAAACAAAACCCGATCAATTGCTTACCGTCGGTCCAAAAGCTCAAGAGATCGCAAAAAGCGCAAAAATTCATGGCTATCCAGAAAAATCGATTCAACACTTCGAGATGAAATGGCATGCCCTTCGCTATCTGGAACAAGAGATGCCCGAGGGAGCCATCGCTTACTTTAAAGCTTCACGGAATCTATTTTTCGAAGACATCGTCAATCGCTTGCGTGCCAACCGTAAGCGTCCAGCTAACCCCTAATTCTGCGCATGATCTGGATTAATTCACGCAAGCGATGTTCATACAAATGTTCATTTAGTGTTCGTTCATAAGCATTTTTCGCCACCTGCTCACGCTCCTCTTCATTCTCTAAATAGTAAGGAATGAGGTCCTCCAATTCCTTCAACTCCTGATAAGCAACGATTTCATCTGGCAAACGAAAAAATCGGGGTAAGTCCTTGCGAAAACTAGCCAATTGAAAGGCAGAGCAGGAGGCAACTTCAAATAAGCGGTTATTGGGGGTATCAGCCGGCACCTGCAACGTATTCAACTTTAAGAATGAGTCATCGGAAGAACGATGAATATTGAGCACAATTTTCGCCCCATTGTAGTATCGCATCGCTTCCGTCGGCGTAACCCACTTATTGACGATTTTCGGAGAGATGCCCTTTCTGAGGACGACCTTGTCCCAGCCTGGCCCTACCAACAAAGTGTGGTATTTCCGCAAGAGTGGCATGAGACCACGAATCTCTTGTTTCCGATTATCAAATGACATCCCTAATAACAATACCTGACTACGGTATCTTGCTGGCACCAAGCGAGGTTTGAAAAATGGATAGGGAGCTGCCAGTGGCAAATGGTATACATGACGACACCCTCGCTTTTTATAAGTAGGAATAGAGGCTGAATCGATCGTAAATACACCATCAAAGTAACGACATGTTTTCACCGCTCGATCAATTGCGTAAGGATCGTCGGTATACCAAATCGCTTTCGGAATGGAGACCCGGTTTAAAGCGCGAAGTTGCTTCTCTTTCAACTTCCATCCCAGCATCACCAAAATAAGGTGGGGCTTCTCTTTTTTTACCGATGTCATCAAGTTTTTTTTGAAATCTTTATCCACCATCAGGGTCTTTACCTGAATACGAAGCTGTTTCAATCCGTGTACAATCGCCTTGTCCAGAAAAGCAAAGGGACGCTTGATGGAAGAAGCGATATAAAGAACCCTCATTCTCTCCCCTCCTCATGCAAAATCGACGCACCTTGGGTGCTTAGCGAAACGAGGTCTGCCAGTCGAAACCAATGGCACCATCGTTCCACGGAATTCGCTTTTCGTCTGGCGCTGTGCGGTTGTAGGACTGCGTGGTAAAGTAAACGATCGTGGCGGGTCTTTCTCCCAAAACGCGATATCCATGTGCCACTCCCTTGGGGATAAGAACGATAGACGGATTCTCTTCTCCTAAATAATAGACATTCGTCTCCCTTACAGTGGGAGATTTCGGACGCAGATCATGTAACACCACTTGTGCATTGCCTGAAACAAAGTACCAGAGATCGTCTTGTTCTTCATGATAATGAAACGCTTTGATCACCCCAGGATAAGACATCGAAACCGATGCCTGCCCAAATCGCTCCAACAAACCCTCGTCGTCACGTACGATTTCCATAAAGGTGCCACGGTCATCACAATACTTCTCTAACTTTTTTACCACCACTCCATTGATCATGTTACTCCCTCCCCTCTTGCATAAAATACGCTCTCAACCCTTCTCGCCAATGCGGACAAGGAGATAAAGCATACTCCGGTAAGCGGATGGAACGCAATAT
Organism: Mechercharimyces mesophilus; assembly: GCF_059818345.1. Lineage (NCBI taxonomy): Bacteria > Bacillati > Bacillota > Bacilli > Caryophanales > Thermoactinomycetaceae > Mechercharimyces > Mechercharimyces mesophilus. The sequence goes on from NZ_JCBAPH010000001.1 coordinate 1,124,685, forward strand.
AGAGAACTGCGGACGCGGAGCCACTCGGGTCAACTGCTGTGAGGTGATCGACTCGATCCTTACATCTTCACGCCCCATAATCTTTACAATTTCTTGCGCAAACTGAAACCACGAACAGGACCCGCTCCCTGCCACATGAAAAAGTCCACTCGCTTCTTCTTGCAAAAGTTGATCCAACTTCTCTATCAGATGGCCCACATAAGTAGGAGATCCGACTTGATCACCCACCACCTGCAACCGCCCTCTTTCCTCTGCTTGGCGCAGAATGTTCGCTACAAAATGCTGACCGCCACTCCCATAGAGCCAAGCCGTACGCGCGATGATGTGGTGCGGGCAACCACTTTCCACCCAAATTTCTCCCGCACGCTTGCTTCTACCATAAACATTGATTGGAGCAGGGGGATCAGACTCTATATAACCCGAATCTTTATTTCCCGCAAATACATAATCCGTACTGATATAAACCATCTTTACCTTCCGTCGATCACATGCCTCGACCAAAGAACGCGTCGCCTCTGCATTCACCCGGTGTGCGAGATCTGCCTGTTTCTCACTCGCATCTACCTGTGTGTAAGCAGCACAATGGATCAACGTATCGGCTACCTCTTTTTGTGCAAACAGCGCATCGGTTTGTGACTGCTGCGTTATATCCCACTCATTACGTGAAAATCCTTTTACCTCGTGATGAATGGAAAAATACCGTACCACTTCGCGTCCCAGCTGCCCATCGGCACCGGTTACCCAGATTTTCAACGGATATCCCTCGTTTCATCACAATGGTATTGCTCTTGATACCAAGCCACCGTCTCCTTCAATCCTTGTTCCAACTGAATTTGTGGCTTCCATCCCAGCTGCTCTTCGATCTTTTTTGGATCGAGGGCATAACGAACATCGTGGCCTGGTCGATCAGCAACAAACTGAATCAAGCGATGAGGCTTGCCCAATTGATCCAAGATCATTTTGGCAATCTCCAGATTCGGCATCGTTTGTCTGGCACTAATATGATAGATTTCCCCAAGGGTACCCGCTCTGCGTACACGATCCACCGCCGCGCAATGATCCCGCACGTGAATCCAATCCCGCTCCTGAAGTCCATTTCCATACAGCGGAAGAGGCTGGTCCTGTAATGCCGCTAAGATCAATTTGGGTATCAACTTCTCCGGGTGTTGGTGTGGACCATAATTATTGGTACAGCGTGTGACGACCACTGGTAGCTCATACGTATGCGCGCAGGCGAGGCAGAGAAGATCGGAACTGGCTTTGGTTGCCGCATAAGGGTTTTTGGGATTGAGATGCGCCTCTTCTCCCACACTGCCGACAGAAATACTGCCATACACCTCATCCGTCGAGATATGAACCATGCGCTCTATGCCGGACCTGCGTACGGCTTCTAAGAGGTTTGTCGTCCCTTGAATATTGGAAGCAACAAACGGGTCCATAGCCTGGATACTGCGATCCACATGACTTTCCGCCGCGAAGTGAACCACTTCATCAATCTCGTGCTGAAAAAGATGCATCACCTCGCTCTTATCTGCCAAATCCACGTGAAAAAACCGATAGCGCGGATCACTTTCATATCTGGCCACATTTCGCCGATTGGCAGCATACTTCAAGGCATCCACATTGATGACATGGACGTTCGCCTCATTTTCTAATAAATAAGCGATGTATTGACTGCCGATAAAGCCACATCCTCCGGTGACCAATAGGGTCTTCGTCACACGGATCCCTCCTGTAACTCTTCATACTTCACTCCTTGTGCGTATTGATTGGCACGCAGAAGCGAGTCAGGTGTCCCTGCATCCGTCCACCAACCCTGCAACAGGTCATATGCTAATAGACTATGCTGAATATACAAATTGTTCACATCCGTAATTTCATACTCTCCTCGCTTCGAGGGCGAAAGTTGATCAATAAAGGGAAAGACTTGCGGATCGTAAAAGTAAATGCCTGTCACGCAATAGTGACTCTTCGGTACCAAAGGTTTTTCTTCGATGGAGAGGATCTTGTTGTCGGCAATTTCCGCTACCCCAAACCGTTGCGGATGCTTTACTTTCTTCAAAAGTAAGCGTGCACCCATCGCTTGTTCTCGAAACTTCTTCACATAAGGATGAAGTTCATCTTCAAAAAGGTTATCGCCCAAAATGATGAGGACGCGCTCCTCTCCCACGAATTCCCGTCCGAGCGCCAGCGCTTGGGCGATCCCACCCGGCTGATCTTGCACCTTATACGTTAGTTTTGCGCCCATTTTCTGTCCGCTTCCGAGAAGGCGCACCACATCCCCCATGTGCTCCACACCCGTGACAATCAAGATCTCTTCGATGCCGGCACGTACCATCTTCATAATGGGATGGTATATCATCGGATAACCACCCACCGGAAGCAGGTGCTTATTGGTCACTTTTGTCAATGGGTATAACCTGGAACCGGTTCCTCCTGCCAACACGACGCCTTTCACACGTACTCCCTCCCCTCTTCTCAGCAAAACGCTGGTCCTTCATAAGGTATTCGCCAGGGGAGATTTGCGTATCCGATAGACGCCCAAATTTAGGTGAATTTCTTCTTTGTCTGCCATGAACCTTGCCACTTTAGAGGAGACCAATCAAAGAAAAGAGCAGTCCCATTCGACATCGACTCGAACAAAGCTGCTTTCATTCGTCTTCGGGTGGCATCTCATCCACATGGTTGGTAGCACACGCCCAGGATGAAAGCAGATAACATGGGAGTTTCAGATTCTCTCGCGCATAGTTGATGCCACACGCCCCGGATGAAAGCAACCAGCATGGGAGTTGCAGGTTCTCTCGCTGCCTGGTTGATGGGCGGGCGGTATCTCCTTTCGTTCCATGATCCACGGCTCAGAGTCTCTCAAGGAGAAACCGCTCGCCCATCTTCCAACAACTTTAGGGCGAGCTTTCACCCTTATTTCCTACCTAGCGAAACTTAATTTCACGAAGTGGAGACCTTCATAGAAACCGCTACGCTCTATCCGCCCAACTCTCCTCCACCTGCCCCACGTGGTCCCCGTGGGCCTCGCGGACCACGTCTTCCCCTTGGACCGCGCTCTCCCGCTTCTCCGGTCGCTCCAGCTGAACCGGTTGCTCCTGTTGAACCGGTCGGACCGGTGACACCCGCCTGCTGTCCCACCTTCGTGACAAAAGCGTCGTCCGCCCCTCCTCCAAATTGACTTTGAAAAGCCGCAAAGGTGATGGGGAAATTCGTAGATGGAGTTTCCCCAGTAAGATAAGCATTCTCTTGATTGTCCACGGCCACATCATTTCCTCTATCGTTTTCAGTGCCCCCTAGATACGAGGAAAACGATATGCCTTGTCCGGAAAAGCTCATCTGTGTGACAAAAACATCCCTTCCACCAGCCAAGCTATCTTGGAAAGCATCTGAGGTAACAGGAAAATTGGTGGAATCCGTTACTCCTGTCACCCATGCCTCTCCAAATGAGTTAAGGGCAATACCAAACCCTTGATCGGCAGATCCGCTACCACCCAAATAAGTGGAGTACACCACATTGCTTCCAGTGGGGTTCAGCTTCGTCACGAATGCACCTTGTGCGCCTCGCAAGAGAGTCTGAAAGGCATTGTTGGTAACTGGAAAGTCAGTAGAGTTGGTGGAACCTATCACATAAGCCTGATTGCCCCCATCGACATCGATAGCCGTACCTCCCTCTGATGCACTCCCACCCAAGAAAGTGGAGTAGATCAAGGAAGAGCCGAAAGAATTCAACCTCGTGATAAAGGCATCGTTTCCGCCATTTTGAGTGATCTGGAAGGCTCCTGAAGTAACCGGAAAGTCAGTAGAAACAGTGACCCCTGTTACATAAGCCTGATCACTCGCATTGAGGGCAATTCCATTTCCAATTTCCAATACGTTTCCGCCTAAAAACATCGAGTACACCAAAGAAGTTCCCGTTGCGTTCACCTTAGTGACAAAGGCATTCTGAATCCCTCGCAACATCGTCTGGAAGGCACCCGAAGTGACGGGGAAATTGGCGGAACCCGTTGATCCTGTCACATACGCATTGTTTGTTGCATCCACCACAATTCTATTTCCGACATCGTCCGCCACTCCTCCCAAATAAGTGGAGTAGATCAAGGAAGCTCCCGTTACACTCAATTTGGAAATAAAAGCATCGTTTCCCCCTGCTAGACTGGGTTGAAAAGCACCCGACGTCGTTGGATAATTCGTTGAAGATGTCATCCCTGTCACATACGCATTTCCTAAGGCATCCACCGTAATGGAAAGTCCACTATCGATCATAGTCCCCCCAATATAGGTGGAGTACAGCAATGAGCGACCACTATCATTAAACTTGGATACAAAGACATTGCTTCCCACAAGTACCGTTTGGAACGCACCTGTAGTTATCGGAAAATCAGTCGAATTGGTTGCTCCAGTCACATACGCGCTACGTGCCGAATCAACAGCGACCCCATTCCCCACATCGGATTGCGATCCACCCAGGTACGTCGAATAAAACACCACCGGGTCGATCACCAACAGGTGGGAGGTATCGTAGGTTCCGGCTTCAATGTGAAAGCCAATAGAGCCATCTTCCTTTCGCTGAAAATGGGTTGGAATCTTTCTTACTCCTTGCGCTGTTTCTTGAAAGCTGACGGGTTTTTCTTCGCGTAGAACTCCTTCGTGGGTGTATACCAGTAAATCACCTAACTCATTTAGGCCCATGTCCTCCGCACCCTCATATCGCAGGGAAACCTCTTCTACACAAGCTCCTGGGTGAACCCGGATATCGTACTTCAACTGCGTCTGTTGCCCATAGAAAACGACATCGATGCCCGGCCACACGCTCTCGTAGGCGATCTGCTCCTCTCGCTCAGGTAGATCGACCCTGTGGGGAAGCACACCTTCACCGCCACCCACAAACCGCAGGAACACCTCGGTCGATTCACTAAGTGTGAACCTGACCCCCTCTGGCAGAAAGGTATACTGGATACCCTCTCCTTCAGCGATGAACATCGTCTTCTTCTCTTCTGTTCTCTCTTCGGAGTGAAACCACCGCCTGGGTGATGATATGTTCTTGACTCTTTTCATGGCATAGCCCTCCATTGGATGTCACCTAAGATGCTTTATCCTATGAAGTGACATCCTTTTGGGTACGTGTAACTGCCTAGAAAGAGATTCCTTCCCTTTTTCACTCGCTGGTGGTTGAATCAACCTTACGTGATCCTCCTTTCTTTCATAAAAAAAGAGCAACCACCTTCCACATAACAAGAAGAAGGTTGCTCCCATTCGTGTCTATCTTCTACTCCTCTTATAGAGCTCCCGCTTGGTTGGTGCCACACGCCCATATGAAAATGGACCACCTAAAGTAGACTATCTGAGAGTATCAGTTCTCTCGCGCCTGGTTGATGGGCGGCGGTATCTCCTATCGCTGCCTGATCCACGGCTCAGAGTCTCTCAAGGAGAAACCGCTCGCCCATCTTCCAGCCACTCTTAGGGTGAGTTTTCACCCTTATCTTCAATGGCATTCTTCTACTAAATGGAACTTAGTTTCATTTAGTAGAAACCTTCATGCGAAACCGCTATTCCTATCCGCCCAACTCTCCTCCCCCGGTCCCACGTGGTCCCCGTGGGCCTCTCGGTCCACGTCTCCCTCTTGGACCACGACCTCCCGCTTCTCCGGTCGCTCCAACTGAACCGGTCGTCCCTGTTGGACCGGTCGGACCAGTCACACCTACTTGCTGACCCACTTTCGTGACGAAAGCGTCTGCGACTCCTCCGAATTGACTTTGAAAAACCACAGAAGTGGCGGGAAAGTTGATGGATGAAGTTTGCCCAGTAAGATAAGCATTCTCTTGATTGTCCACGGCAACATCATTACCGATATCAAGATCCGTTCCTCCTAGGTACGAGGAAAAAGAAATTCCTTGACCTGAGAAGCTCATTTGTGTAATAAAGGCATCTGAATTACCAGCCAAGCTGTCTTGGAAAGCATCTGAGGTAACAGGGAAATCGATGGAGTTTGTCCGTCCTGTCACCCATGCCTCTCCAAACGAGTTGAGTACAATACCTAACCCTTGTTCGAAAGTTCCGCTACCACCCAGATAAGTGGAGTACACCAAGTTGCTTCCGGTAGGATTCAGCTTGGTCACGAACGGATCTTGCGAGCCCCGCAGGAGAGTTTGAAAAGCATTGTTGGTCGTTGGAAAGTCAGTAGAAGCGGTGGTTCCTATCACATAAGCCTGATTACTCCCATCGACATCGATCGCCCTTCCTTCGTCTGTTGCACTCCCACCCAAGAATGTGGAGTAGATCAAGGAAGAACCAGAAGAATTCACCCTCGTGATAAAGGCATTCCGCACCCCTCTCGACATCGTCTGAAAGGCTCCTGAAGTGATAGGGAAATTGGTGGAAAACGCTTGTCCTGTCACATAAGCCTGATTACTCGCATTGAGGGAAATTCCAAACCCAATATCGATTAAGTTTCCGCCTAAGTACATCGAGTACACCAAGGAAGTCCCCGCTGCGTTCACCTTGGTGACAAAGGCATTCTGAATCCCCCGTAACATCGTCTGAAAGGCACCCGACGTGACAGGGAAATTGATGGAAAACGTTTGTCCTGTCACATAAGCATGGTTCGTTGCATCCACCACAATGTCATATCCCAAATCAGGACCTCCTCCTCCCAAGTAAGTAGAGTAGATCAAGGAAGCTCCCGTTTCACTCAATTTGGAAATAAAAGAATTTCCTCCCCCTGCAATGCTATGTTGAAAAGCACCTGACGTCGTTGGATAGTTCGTCGAAAATGTCTGCCCTGTCACATACGCGTTTCCGATGGCATCCACCGTAATTGAAAATCCCCCATCGTTTCTAGTCCCTCCAATATAGGTGGAGTACAGCAATGAGCGACCACTTTCGTTAAGCTTGGATACAAAGACATCGTTCGCTCCCGCAAATACCGTCTGAAACGCACCGGTAGTGATAGGAAAATTAGTAGAGCCGGTGGAACCTGTAACATACGCGCAACGTGCCGAATCAACGTCGATTCCATTCCCCACATCGGATTGTGATCCACCCAGGTACGTCGAATAAAAGACCACCGGGTCAATCACCAGCAGGCGGGAGGCATCGTAGGTTCCGGCTTCGATGTGAAAGCCAATGGAATCGTCTTCCTTTCGTTGAAAATGGGTTGGAATCTCTCTTACTCCTTGCGCTGTTTCTTGAAAACTGACGGGTTTTTCTTCGCGTAGAACTCCTTCGTGGGTATAGACCAGTAAGTCACCTTGCTCATTTAAGTCCATGTCCTCCGCACCCTCATATCGCAGGCAAACCTCTTCTACACAAGCTCCTGGATGAACTCGGATATCGTACTTCAACTGCGCTTGCTGTCCATAGAAAATGACATCGATGCCCTGCCACACGCCTTCGTAGACGATCTGCTCCTCTCGCTCCGGTAGATCAACCCTTTGGGGAAGCACATCTTCACAGCCACCGACAAACCGCAGAAACACCTCGGTTACCCCGCTAAGTGTGAACCTTACCCCCTCCGGGAGAAAGGTATACTGGATGCCCTCTCCTTCAGCAATGAACACCGTCTTCTTCTCTCCTTTTCTCTCTCGGGGGTCAAACCACCGTCTGGGTGATGATACGCTCTTGACTCTTTTCATGGTGAAACCTCCATTGGATATCAGCTAAGATGCTTTATCCTATGAAGTGACATCCTTTTAGGTACGAGTAGGTGTTTAGAAAGAGATGCCTCCCTTCTTCACTCGCTATCGGTTGAATCAACCTTACGTGATCCTTCTCTCTTTCATAAAAAAAGAGCAACCACCTTCCTCATAAGAAGAAGGCAGTCGCTCTCATCAGAGTGTATTTTCTACTCCCCTTATAGATAACCCACAAGATTTTGTGTCACACACCCCATGAATGCAGTCAACATGAGTGCATCAGGTTCTATCGCGCCTGGTTGATGGGCGGCGGCATCTCCTATTGTTATCTGATCCACGACCCAGCGTCTCTCAAAGAGTAACCGCTCGCCCATCTTCCTATCACTCTCAGGGTGAGCTTTCACCCTTATCTTCAACAGCAACCTTCTACCTAGCGAAAACTTAATTTCACTAGGTGAAGACTTTCATAGAAACCGCTGCACTCTATCCGCCCAACTCTCCTCCCCCCGTCCCACGTGGTCCGCGCGGTCCTCTCGGTCCGCGTCTCCCTCTTGGACCGCGCTCTCCCGCTTCTCCGGTCGCTCCTGTTGGACCGGTCGGACCTGTTACACCTACTTGCTGTCCCACTTTCGTGACGAAAGCGTCTGTATCTCCTCCATACTGACTTTGAAAGGCCACAGAGGTAACGGGGAAGTTCGTAGAAGAAGTCTCTCCAGTAATATAAGCATTCTCCTGATTATCCACCGCCACATCATTTCCAATATCAGCATCTGTCCCTCCTAAGTACGAGGAAAAAGAAATCCCTTGTCCCGAAAAGCTCATCTGTGTAATAAAAGCATCGATTATTCCAGCTAAGCTATCTTGGAAAGCATCTGAGGTAACAGGGAAATTGGTGGAATTCGTTCTTCCTGTTACCCATGCTTCTCCAAACGAATTGAGTGCAATGCCAAACCCTTGATCGTTAGGTCCGATACCGCTCCCCCCCAAATAAGTGGAGTACACCAAATTGCTTCCGGTGGGATTCAACTTGGTTACGATCGCATCTTGCATGCCTCGCAGGAGTGTCTGAAAAGCATTGTTGGTAATCGGAAAGTCAGTAGACTGGGTGCTTCCTGTTACATAAGCCTGATTGCTCCCATCGACATCAATAGCTGAACCAATGTCAAAGGTATTCCCCCCCAAGAAAGTGGAGTAGATCAAGGAAGATCCAAGAGAATTAATCCTCGTTACAAAGGCATCTACTCCTCCATTTATCGTTGTCTGAAAAGCTCCTGAAGTAGTGGGGAAATTGATCGAATTTGTGTTGCCAACCACAAAAGCCTGATTACTTGTGTTGAGGGCAACTCCATTTCCAGTATCCAGATTGTTCCCACCTAAATACGTCGAATACACCAAGGAAGTCCCCGTAGCGTTCACCTTGATGACAAAGGCATTTTGAAAGCCTCCTAACATCGTCTGAAAAGCACCGGAAGTGGTGGGGAAATCGACCGAATCGGTCGCGCCTGTCAGATAGGCATTGCTCATTGTATCCACCACGATACCCATTCCGGAATCATTGCCAGTACCTCCTAAATAACTAGAGTAGATTAGAGAGTTCCCCGCAGCATTCAATTTAGATACAAAAGCATCTATCATCCCTCCAATACTGGGTTGAAAAGCCCCTGCCGTCGTTGGGTAGTTTGTCGAATCTGTCTCCCCTGTTACATACGCATTTCCTAGAGTATCAACAGCAATGGAAGATCCGAAATCACTACCACTCCCTCCAATGAAAGTAGAATAAAATAACGAGCTTCCTGTTTCACTAAACTTGGATACGAATACATCGCTGGCACCCGCAAACACCGTCTGGAATGCACCTGTAGTGAGAGGAAAATCGGACGAAGTGGTTAGTCCCGTCACATACGCACGACGTGCAGAATCGACAGCGATCCCATTCCCTAGGTCGGTTAGAGATCCCCCTAGGTACGTCGAAAAAAACACCACCGGATCAATCACCAATAGGCGGGAGGCATCGTAGGTTCCATCTTCGATATGAAAACCAATGGAACCCTCTTCCTCTAGCTGAAAATGGGTTGGAATCTCTCTTACTCCTTGAGCTGTTTCTTGAAAACTAACAGGTTTTTCTTCGCGCAAAATCCCTTCGTGGGTATACACCAATAAGTCGCCCTGCTCATTTAACCCCATATCTTTCGCACCCTCATATTGCAATCTAATCTCTTCTACACAAGCTCCTGGATGAACCCGGAGATCGTACTTCAACTGCTCCTGCTGTCCATAGAAAACGACATCGATGCCCGGCCACACGCCCTCGTAGACGATTTGCTCCTCTCGCCCCGGTAAATCGACCGTGTGGGGTAGCACGTCTTCATCTCCACCGACAAACCGCAAAAACACCTCGGTCGATTCACTAAGCGTAAACCTTATGCCCTCTGGCAGGAAAGTGTACTCAATTCTCTCCCCTTCGGCAACAAAAACTGTCTTCCTCTCTTCTTTTTTCTCCCGGGGGTAAAACCACTGCCTAGGTGATGAAGTATCCTTGACTCTTTTCATGACATAGCCCTCCATTGAATCTCACTTAAGATGCTTTATCCTATGAAGCGACGCCCTTTTTGGGAATGTGTATTTACCTAGAAAGAGAGCATTTCCTCATCCGAAATACAGATGGGATACTCCCCTCTCAAAAAAAGAGCAACCACCCTCCCATAAGGAAAGCGATTGCTCTCATCGATTTTGTTTCTGCCACTCCCCTCGTAGAAAACCCGCATGGTTGGTGCCACACGATCCCGATGAAAATAGTCAGTTCAAGCGTGGTAGGTTTTTCCATATTATGGTTGATGGGCGGTGGCATCTCCTATCGCTACCTGATCCACGACTCAGATCTCTCAATCGCCCCATCTTCCAATCACTCTTAGGACGAGCTTTCACCCTTACCTTCATCGACAGCTTCTCCACCTAGCGAAATCACTAAATGGAGACCTTCATAAAAACCGATGCACTCTATCCTCCCAACTCTCCTTCACCCGTCCCACGCGGTCCCCGTGGTCCTCGCGGTCCACGCCTTCCTCTTGGACCGCGAGGTCCCGCTTCTCCAGTCACTCCTACTGAACCCGTCGCTCCTGTTGGTCCCGTCGGACCCGTCACACCCACTTGCTGCCCTACTTTCGTGACAAAAGCGTCTGTATTTCCTCCAGCATATTGACTTTGAAAGGCGTCAGACGTAACAGGAAAATTGGTAGAAGAAGTTTGCCCGGTAACATAAGCATTCTCTTGATTATCCACGGCCACTTCATTGCCAAAATCAAGATTCGTTCCTCCTAGGTACGAGGAAAAAGAAATTCCTTGTCCCGAGAAGCTCATCTGCGTAATATAAGCATCACTTAGTCCAGCTAGGCTGTCTTGGAAGGCATCTGAGGTAACTGGGAAATCGGTGGAATTCGTCTGTCCTGTCAACCACGCTTCTCCAAACGAGTTGAGGGCAATGCCACTTCCGACATCAGCTGTACCGCTACCACCCAAATAAGTGGAGTACACCAGATTGCTTCCGGCGGGATTCAGCTTGGTCACGATCGCATCTTGTGTACCTCTCAAGAGAGTCTGGAAAGCATTGTTGGTGGTTGGAAAGTCAGCAGACAGTGTGCTTCCCGTCACATAAGCATGATTGCCACCGTCTACATCGATCCCCCCTCCGTTCTCTAGAGAAGTCCCTCCCAAGAAAGTGGAGTAAATCAAGGAAGATCCACTGGCATTGACCCTCGTGATAAAGATATCATTCCTCCCGGTTAGAACCGTCTGGAAAGATCCTGAGGTGATAGGGAAATTCATCGAAGAAGCCGTGCCAGTCACAAAAGCCTGATTACTCGAATTGACAGCAATTCCAGTCCCAACATCAAAATTTATTCCACCTAAATACATTGAGTACACCAAAGAAGTCCCCGTTGCATTGACTTTAGTGACAAAGGCGTTCTGAGACCCTCGTAACATCGTCTGGAAGGCACTCGACGTGACGGGGAAGTCGCTCGACATGGTCACTCCTGTCACATACGCATTGTTGGTTGCATCCACCACAATTCCGGCTCCCGTATCCATACTGTCTCCTCCCAAATAAGTGGAGTAGATCAGGGAGACTCCCGTTGCACTCAATTTGGAAACAAAAACATCTCGCCCCCCTGCAATACTGGGTTGAAAAGCTCCTGGTGTCGTTGGATAGTTTGTCGACGTTGTCCTCCCTGTCACATACGCATTTCCTGTGGTATCAACAGCAATGGAAGCCCCACTCTGGCCACTATCTCCCCCAAGGAAGGTAGAATAAAGTAATGAACGACCATTTCTGCTTAATTTCGAAACAAAAACATCGCTCGCACCCGTAAATACCGTTTGAAAAGCCCCTGTCGTAGTTGGGAAATCCGTCGAATTTGTACTCCCTGTCACATACGCACGACGAGCGGAGTCAACAGCAATACCTTCCCCCGATTCGTTCTGAGATCCACCCAGATACGTCGAATAAAACACTACCGGGTCAATCACCAGCAGGCGGGTGGCATCATACGTTCCGGCTTCAATGTAAAAGCCAATGGTGCCGTCTTCTTTCAGTTGAAAGCAGGTTGGAATCCTCCTCTCTCCCTGCACTGTCTCTTGATAGCTGACGGGCTTTTCTTCGCGTAGAACCCCTTCATGGGTATACACCCATAAGTCGCCTTGTTCATTTAATGCAATGTCCTCCGCACCTTCATACTGCAACCGAATCTCTTCTACGCAGCCCTCTGGATGAACATGGATATCGTACTTCAACTGTTCTTCTTGTCCATAGAAAACGACATCGATGCCCTGCCATACCCCTTCGTAAACGATTCGCTCCCCTCTTCCTGGTGAAGTGACCTTGCGGGGCAACACTTCTTTATCCAAACCGACAAACCGTAAAAACACTTCGGTCGATTCACTGATTGTAAACCTTACGCCCTCGGGCAGAAAGGTGTACTGGATTCTCTCCCCTGTGGCAACAAACACTGTCTTCCTCTCTTCCTTTTTCTCTTGAGGGTGAAACCACCGCCTGGGTGATGAAACATCCTTGACTCTTTTCATCGCATAGCCCTCCATTAAATGTCACTTAAGATGCTTTATCCTATGAATCGACATTCCTTTCCGGTTTGTGTATGCACCTATAGGAAGAGCATCTTTTCAATCGCTAGAGGCTGAATCAACCTTGGCAGGTTTTTCTCAAAAAAAGAACAACACCCTCCACAGAAGAGGAACGGGGTTGCTCCCATCCAATTGTTTCTTTTGCTCATCTAACGTTACTCATCTCGTGCCCTTTCACAGGCAACTTTGACCTTCTTTCGCTATAAAAAAGCCTCATCAACAAGGAATAGATCCTACCCCTCGCTTTCTATCTCTTGCCTCATATGCACACCTCTGATAACTTCCTTGATCATATGAGGCACCAGTAGAACCCGTTCCGCTCTATCCTCCCAACTCTCCTTCCCCCATCCCACTTGGTCCCCGTAGGCCTCTCGGTCCGCGTCTTCCTCTTGGACCGCGGGGTCCTTGTTCTCCGGTTGCTCCAACTGGACCCGTCGTTCCCGTTGGACCGGTCGGACCCATCTGTCCCACTTGCTGCCCCACTTTCGTAACAAAAGCATCTGTAACTCCACCAAATTGACTTTGAAAGGCCATAAAAGTGACGGGGAAGTCAGCAGAAGTCGTTAATCCAGTAATATAAACATTCTCTTGATTATCCACAACAACATCAACTCCAGAATCGCTGGCATTTCCTCCTAGGTACGAGGAAAAAGAAATTCCTTGTCCCGAAAAGCTTATCTGCGTGATAAAAGCATTCCTATTCCCAGCTAAGCTGTCTTGGAAAGCATCTGACGTAACAGGGAAAATCATAGAATCGGTTTCTCCTGTCACCCATGCCTCCCCAAACGAGGTGAGCACAATGCCTAATCCCTGTTCAAATGTCATACCGCCACCACCACCCAAGTAAGTGGAAAACACCACATTGCTTCCAATCGGATTAAACTTGGTCACAAACGCATCTTGCGCGCCTCTCAGAAGGGTCTGAAAAGCATTGATGGTCGTTGGAAAGTTAACAGACGAGGTGAGTCCTGTCACATAAGCATGATTGCCATTATCCACATCGATAGCCGTTCCATTCTCCGTGGAATTTCCACCTAATAAAGTAGAATAAATCAAGGAAGATCCCAGAGAATCCATCCTCGTGATAAAGGCATCCGTTCCTCCACTTAGGGTCGTCTGAAAAGCTGCTGAAGTGATGGGGAAATTGGGCGAAGTTGTCGTACCAACCACAAAAGCCTGCTTGCTTCCATTGAGGGCAAGACCTTCTGCAACATCAATCGTGTTTCCTCCTAAATACGTCGAATACACTAAGGAAGTCCCCACTATGTTAACCTTGGTGACAAAGGCATTCTGAATCCCTCGCAACATCGTCTGAAAGGCACCGGAAGTGGCTGGGAAATTGGCAGACTGGGTCCCTCCAGTCACATAAGCTTCGTTCGTCGCATCCACCACAATGCCATTTCCCATATCGTCTTCTATTCCTCCTAAATAAGTAGAGTAAATCAGGGAGGCTCCCGTTACACTCAACTTGGAAACAAAGGCATCTTGCCCCCCTGCAATACTGGATTGAAAAGCCCCAGCCGTCGTTGGATAGTTGGTCGAATCTGTCTCCCCTGTCACATACGCATGTCCTATAGTATCAACAGCAATAGAGGCTCCCATATCGCTACCTCTCCCTCCAATGAAGGTGGAATAAAGTAACGAGCTTCCCGTTTCACTAAACTTGGTTACAAATACATCGCTGGCACCTGCAAACACCGTCTGGAAGGCACCCGTGGTAGTAGGAAAATCTGACGAATTTGTACTTCCTGTCACATAGGCACGATGTGCAGAATCAACAGCAATCCCATTTCCCGCATCAGTTTGAGAACCACCCAGATACGTCGAATAAAACACCACCGGGTCAATCACCAGTAGGCGAGAAGCATCGTATGTGCCGACTTCGATATGAAAGCCAAGGCAACTGTCTTCTTTTCTCTGAAATTGGGTCGGAATCGATCTCTTTCCTTGCGCTGATTCTTGATAGCTGACGGGCTTTTTCTCGCATAGAATCCCTTCTTGGGTATACACCAATAAGTCACCCTGATCATTTAAAACAATGTCCTCTGCACCCTCATATTGCAATCGAATCTCTTCTACATAGGATCCTGGATGAACCAAGATATCGTACTTCAACTGCGCCTGTTGCCCATAAAAAACGACATCGATGTCCGGCCACACGCTCTCGTAGACGATTTGTTCCTCTTGCATTGCTGAAGCCACCTTTTGAGGCAGCACACCTTCTTCACCACCAACAAACCGTAAGAAAACCTCAGTCGATTCACTTAACCTAAACCCCACCCCCTCCGGGAGAAAGGTGTACTGGATGCCCTCCCTTTCGGCAACAAACACCTTCCTCTTTTCTCTCATTTCCTCTCGGGGGTGAAACCACCGTCTGGGTGATAGTACATCCTTGATTCTATTCATCGCATAGCCCTCCATTGGATGTCACGCAAGATGCTTTATCCTATGAAGAGACTTCCCTTTTGGATTGGCGTATGCGTCGAAAATGAGCCCCTATCTACATTCGTTGGGCTGAATCCACCTTATCCGATACTCCTCTCATACCAAAAAAGGAGCAACCATCCTCCCTGAGGACGAGGTTGCTCCCATCCGATTCCTTCTTCTACTCATCCAAGGTGACCCTTCTCATGCCCATTCACAGTCAATCTCAACCTTCTTCCACTGTAAAAAAGTACTACCAGCCGGGAAGAAGTAACCTCTGTCAAATAGACAGGAATTAACTCTGAGTCGAGTTTCCTACCTCGGGCTATCTGTTTCTCAGCCCAAATGTACACCCCTGATGACTTTCTCGATCACGTAAAATAGTAATCAAAAAGCTTTCTATTCACTGGCGGGCACTGATCCGCTAGTAGAAACCAGATACGCTCTCTATCCGCCCAACTCCCCCCCACCTATCCCACGCGGTCCCCGAGGGCCTCTCGGTCCGCGTCTCCCTCTTGGACCACGTGGTCCCGCTTCTCCGGTCGCTCCGACTGAACCCGTCGCTCCTGTAGGACCGGTCGGACCCGTCACGCCTGTCTGCTGTCCCACTTTCGTGACAAAAGCATCTGTATTTCCTCCAGCATATTGACTTTGAAAGGCCGAAAAGGTGACGGGGAAATTCGTAGAAGAAGTTTGCCCAGTAAAATAAGCATTCCCTTGATCATCAACAGCAACGGCATTACCAATCTCGCTTTCATTTCCTCCTAGATATGAGGAAAAAGAAATTCCTTGTCCCGAGAAACTCATCTGGGTAATAAAAGCATTCGAATTACCCGCCAAGCTATCTTGGAAAGCATCTGACGTGACGGGGAAACTCGTCGAATCGGTTTGTCCTGTCACCCATGCCTCCCCAAACGAATTAAGAGCAATGCCTAAGCCCTGTTCGAAAACCGAACCACCACCACCGCCCAAATAAGTGGAGTACACCAAGTTGCTCCCGGTCGGATTCAACTTGGTCACGAACGAATCTTGTGTGCCTCTCCGAAGGGTCTGAAAAGCATTGTTGGTAACCGGGAAGTCAGTAGAGAAGGTGGTTCCTATCACATAAGCTTGATTGCTTCCATCCACATCGATAGCCGTTCCATTATCTCCAGCATTCCCGCCCAAGAAAGTGGAGTAGACCAAGGAAGATCCCAAAGAATTCATTCTCGTGATAAAGGCATCCGTTCCTCCATTTAGAGTCATCTGGAAGGCTCCTGAAGTGATAGGAAAATTGGTCGAAGCTGTCGCGCCAGTCACAAAAGCCTGATTACTTGCATTGAGGGCAATTCCTCCTCCAGCATCAAACAAGTTTCCACCTAAATACGTCGAATACACCAAAGAAGTCCCCGCTGCGTTCATCTTGGTGACAAAGGCATTCTGAGTCCCTCGTAACATCGTCTGAAAAGCACCCAAAGTGACGGGGAAATCACTCGAACTGGTCGATCCTGTCACATAGGCATTGTTCATTGCATCCACCACAATGCCATTTCCCGTATCGTCTTCTATTCCTCCTAAATAAGTAGAGTAGATCAGGGAGGACCCTGTTACATCCAGCTTGGATACAAAAGCATCTTCACCTCCCCCAATACTGGGTTGAAAAGCTCCCGAAGTCGTTGGATAGTTACCCGAAGATGTCTCCCCTGTCACATACACATTTCCTAGAGTATCAACCGCAATGGAACCTCCACTATCGTTACCACTCCCCCCAATGAAGGTGGAGTAAAGTAACGAGCTTCCTGTTTTGCTAAACTTGGAAACGAATACATCGTTCCCCCCCGTAAGCACCGTCTGAAATGCTCCCGTCGTAGTAGGGAAATCTGGTGAATTTGTACTTCCTGTCACATACGCGTTACGCACAGAATCAACAGCAATCCCAAACCCCACATCACTTTGAGACCCACCTAGATACGTCGAATAAAACACCACCGGGTCAATCACCAGTAGACGAGAGGCATCGTATTTTCCAGATTCGATGTCAAAGCCAAGACAACCGTCTTCCTTTCTCTGAAAGTGGGTCGGAATCGATCTCTTTCCTTGCGCTGTTTCTTGAAAGCTGACGGGCTTTTTCTCACATAGAATCCCTTCTTGGGTATGCACCAACAAGTCGTCTTGTTCATTAAATCCCATGTCTTCTGCACCCTCATATCGCAATCGAATCGCTTCTACACAGGCTTCTGGATGAACCCGGATATCATACTTCAACTGCTCATTCTGTCCATAGAAAACGATATCGATTCCCGGCCACACACTCTCGTAGACGATTTGCTCCTTTTTCATTAATGAAGCCACCTTACGAGGCAACACATCTTCTTTACCGCCGACAAACCGTAAGAATACCTCCGTCGATTTACTGAATGTAAACCTTACTCCCTCGGGCAGAAAGGTATACTGGATACCCTCCCCTTCGACAACAAACTCCTTCCTACTTCCTCTCATTTCCTCACGGGGGTGAAACCACCGTCCAGTTGATGATACGTTCTTGACTACTCTTTTCATGGCCTATCCCTCCATTGGATATCACTTAAGATGCTTTATCCTATGAAGAGACCCCCCGTTCGGGAATGTGTATATGCCTAGAAAGAGCCCATCTCCACATTTACTGTCGATCGAATTCACTTTGTCAGGTCCTTCTCTCGTACAAAAAAGGAACAACTACCCTCCACAAAAAAGGCGAGGTTGGTCCCATCCGACTCCTTCTCCTACTCATCGAAGGTGACCCTTCTCATGCCCATTCACAGTCAACCTCTACCTTCTTGTGCTGTAAAAACAATGTCAGCCGGGAACTTCGGGTTTCCTACCTCTGTCTCCCTATCCCTTGCCTCATGTGCACGCCTCTGATAACTTCCTTGATCGAGCGCAAAAAAGCTCTCTATTCACAAATGAATCACTAAGCCGATAATAGAAACCGGATACGCTCTCTATCCGCCAAACTCTCCTCCGCCTGCCCCACGCGGTCCACGTGGGCCTCTCGGTCCACGTCTCCCTCTAGGTCCGCGATCTCCCGCTTCTCCGGTCGCTCCAGCTGAACCCGTCGCTCCTGTTGGACCGGTCGGACCGGTCACGCCTGCTTGCTGTCCCACTCTCGTGACAAAAGCGTCTGTGCTTCCACTATACAGACTTTGAAAGGCCGAAGAGGTGACAGGGAAATTCGTAGAGGAAGTTTCTCCAGTAAAATAAGCATTGCCTTGATTATCCACCGTAGCAGCATTTCCAAAATCGTCTTGTGTTCCTCCTAAATACGAGGAAAAAGAAATTCCTTGTCCCGAGAAGCTCATCTGCGTGACAAAAACATCATATCCTCCAGCCAAGCTATCTTGGAAAGCAGCTGAGGTAACAGGAAAATTCGTGGAATTCGTTTGTCCTGTCACCCATGCTTCTCCAAAAGAGGTGAGGGCAAGACCAATCCCTAATTCGATACCGCCACCGCCTAAATAAGTGGAGTACACCACATTGCTTCCGGCGGGATTTAACTTGGTCACGAACGCATCCTGTATGCCTTTCAGGAGAGTCTGGAAAGCATTATTGGTAGTCGGGAAGTTAGTAGATCGAGTGGATCCTGTCGCATAAGCCTGATTGCCCCCATCCACATCGATAGCTACTCCTCTCTCTCCTCCGTTCCCCCCCAAGAATGTGGAGTAGACCAAGGAAGATCCCAGGGAATTCATCCTCGTGATAAAGGCATCAGATGGTCCATTTAGCGTCGTCTGGAAAGCTCCTGATGTGACAGGGAAATTAATGGAAGCTGTAAAACCAGCCACATAAGCCTGATTGCTTCCATTGAGGGCAATTCCATTTCCCACATCGGTATTGTTTCCTCCTAAAAACGTCGAGTACACCAAGGAAGTACTCGTTGCGTTAAACTTGGTAACAAAAGCATTTGTATCATTCAAACCACCAGGAAAAGTGGTTTGAAAAGCACCCGAAGTGGTGGGGAAATTGACCGAACTGGTTGATCCCGTCACATAAGCCTGGTTGCTACCATCAACAGCAATGGCATTTCCACTATCATTGTTACTCCCTCCTAAGAAAGTGGAGTAGATCAGGGAGCTCCCCGTGACGTTCAATTTGGATACAAAAGCAGATTGCACACCGAGTATAATGGTCTGAAAAGCCCCCGACGTCGTTGGATAGTTATCCGAATTTGTACTTCCTGTCACATACGCATTTCCAATCGTATCAACCACAATGGCATTTCCTATATCCGCTCCTTCCCCACCAATATAAGTGGAATAGAGTAATGAGCTCCCGCTTTCACTAAACTTGGATACGAATACATCGCTGGTACCCGCAAACAAGGTCTGGAATGTACCCGAGGTAGTAGGAAAATCTGACGAATTTGTACTTCCTGTCACATACACACGACGTGCCGAATCGACAGCAATACCTTGACCTCTATCGAGCTGAGATCCCCCCAGATATGTCGAATAAAACACCACTGGGTCAATTATCAGCAGGCGGGAAGCATCGTATGCTTAAGCTTCGAGGTGAAAGCCAAGACAGCCGTCTTCCTTTCTCTGAAAGTGGGTCGGAATCGGCCTCTTTCCTTGCGCTATCTCTTGAAAGCTGACGGGCTTTTTCTCGCAAAGAGTCCCTGCTTGGGTATACACCAATAAGTCGCCTTGTTCATTAATTCCCATGTCCTCTGCACCTTCATATCGCAATCGCACAGCTTCGACACAGACACCTGGATGAACCCAGATATCGTACTTCAATTGCTCATTCTGTCCATAGAAAACGACATCGATGCCCGGCCACACGTCCTGGTAGGCGATTTTCTCCTCTCGCCCAGGTAGATCGACCCTGTGGGGAAGCACATCTTCACCGCCACCCACAAACCGTAAGAATACCTCCGTCGATTTACTGAGCGTAAACCTTACTCCCTCAGGAAAAAAGGTGTACTGGATTCCTTCCCCCTCGGCAACAAACACCTTCCTCTTTTCTCTCATGTCCTCTCGGGGGTGAAACCACCGTCTGGGTGATGATACGTCCTTGATTCTTTTCATGACATAGCCCTCCATTGGACCTCACTTAAGATGCTTTATCCTATGAAGTGATCTCCCATCCGGGAATGTGTATATGTCTAGAAAAATCAATTTTCAACCGATATCAACCGGGACACTCCTACCTTAGCTCTCCTGATCCTTCTCCTCTTGCAAGGTTAACGTGAGCGTACTCGTCCGCGTGTTCACATGGACTCCCTTCCGCTAGCACAATTCATTTACATATTTTCAACCTCGTCAACATTAGGGATTTGCCTTATAATGAAGGAGATACTTGAGGTGGTGAAAATATGGACATTGTCAATCTTCTTACTTTCCTGGCTGCTGCGATCGTGCTTACACTCGCTCCAGGACCGGACATCTTGTATGTCATGACACAAAGCATGGTACAAAGCTATCGAGCGGGTATCTATGTAGCCCTCGGTTTATGTACGGGAGTAATCGTACATACGACCCTAGCGGCGCTGGGGATTTCAGTCATTGTACAAAAGTCGCCTGTTACTTTTCTCATATTGAAAATATTAGGTGCTGGATACCTCCTTTTTCTCGCATGGAAAGCCATTCGAGAACAGCCGACGGTAGAGGCACCTACCACGGAGACAAAATCCTTAGCGGCCTCAGTGCTTTACCGGCAGGGGTTTTTGATGAATGTACTGAATCCCAAAGTCGCCTTGTTCTTCCTCGCGCTCTTTCCACAATTTATCTCGCCTGATATCGATCATCCTACCCTATACAGCTTGTTGCTAGGGGTTATTTTTATGTTGCAAGCACTCGTCATCTTCACGCTGGTCTCATTCGCTGCCGAATGGGTGGGAACCAAATTGTTGAAAAAACCACGTGTTCTAAAAGGCCTGCAATATGGACAAGCCGTTATCTTCATTGCCTTTGCAATTAACTTGGTGCTCTCGGATATTTCCTAAGATCCATTCTTTAAGGAATGGATCTTTTTATCCATTCTGTATATTCCGCTAATAAGGCACTTGCTTGCGTGTTACTTTTTCCTTGCGTATACAAGTAAATCATTTCCCGTTCACCATCTGGATAAAGGACCACCCATCCACCCTGCTCATACACTTTTAAGCCCTCAGCAAACTCCATCCGTTTGCCCCTCATCGTTTCCACCAGGCTTGCCATGACGGCAGCAATTCGCTTGCGCGGACAAGGGCATCTCCCCCGTACATGATGGAGAGGCCAGTAAGGTTGGTCAACTTCGGTGATCACTAGTGAAGATGTATATTTACTCCCAGCTCCAATATGGCTGTTATCTTTTATTCGCTCATCACTTCCGATAACTGAGGTTGGCTCCAATACAGCACGGTTACCAACCGTCACTTGGCTTCCTAATAACGCTCCCTGCATGTGAACCTGCTCCCCTACATGCGTGTTACTCCATAATATACTTTCTTCCACATGGGAAGTATCTGCTATAACGCAATACGAGCCAATGACCGTGCGCCCTCCTACTTTCACCCCTGTGGCCAGGTGGCTTTTTGCACCGATATAAACGGGTGGCTCTAGCTTTACATTGGAAGCCATCTTTACTCCGGATTCCATATAGACATTGGCTGAGATCTCATCAGCCATCAGGTCCACCTGCACGCGCTTCTCCATCATATCTACCTGCGCTTGGCGATACATTTCGAGTGAACCGATGTCACGCCAATATCCTTCCATCACATAGCCATAGAGAGGAAGGTTCTTTTGTAACATTACAGGAAAGATGTCTTTCTCAAAGTAAGCCTCGTTTTTCTTTAAGAGAAGAGAGAAGACAGAAGGCTCAATCACATACATCCCTGTATTAACAAGATCACTATATACTTCTGACCAGCGGGGCTTTTCATGGAAACGCTCAATTTGACCCTGCTCATCCACCATCACCATTCCATATTTCAGGGGCTCCTCCACTTGGCTGAGTACAATCGTCGCTTGCGCTTGCTTTTGCTTATGAAAAGCAAGCGCCTTACCCAGATGAACGTCCGTCAAGGAATCCCCGCTAATAACCAAAAGAGTCTCATCTAAAAAGGAGTGGCAATTTTTCACTCCCCCTGCTGTGCCTAGAGGAATCTCTTCCTCAAAATAGGTAAGTTTCATCCCCCATTGCGAGCCATCTTGAAAGTGTTCTTTTATACTATCTGCCAAATAGGAGACGGTGATTACTACTTCCGTAATGCCATGCTTTTTTAAGAGATCCAGCATGTATCCCATGCACGGTCTTCCCAGCAACGGAACCATCGGTTTTGGGAGATGGTCCGTTAACGGTCTCAACCTTGTCCCTTTTCCTCCGGCAAGAATCACGGCTTTCATTCAACCTCCTCCTTTCTGCACTCTATGAAAAGCCCCCAAACCATTTCATAACAATGTATTTTATGAGTGAATGAAAAAATATGTATATGCTATTTTCTTATATTAGATAAATATAAAACAAGAAAACATCCCCTTCGTCATGGATAAACCAAAGTGGTTTTACCTATCCACAATAAGGAGATGTTTTCGTTTAGGTGAAGAGTCTATTTAATTATAAAGAGGTGTCACTACCTGGGAGGTGCGCTTGATTTAATAATTGAATCCATTGATCTTTCTTTTCATCCGGGATCGGGATACCGTTGTAGACATAATCAATAAAATAGATCCCTTGCTCTGTGACAAGCACACGCGAGAGGGTCGTCGTATGAACGAATTTTGGATCTAATGGCTTTGTTGTAAACATAACCATCGCATCCTCGTCACCCTCTTGTAACAGGTTAAAGTCATAAGTTACCCCAGACTCCTGCTTCATGTTTTCAATTACCTGTTCCATAACCACTGAGGCCGTATAACCCGTCCCTTGCATATCATTCTGGTCATAATAAAGAATATCCACCTGTTCCGACCAATTTTCCCCTTGTCCTTCAATCGCTAAATTCGTATACTCTCCTTCTTCTCCTCTATCCTCTTCTTCTACCTTCACCCATTCTTGATCGTCTAAGTTGATTTTCAACCCGTAGATCACTTCCGATGTAAAGTTTTCTTGCTCATTTGTATCCGTCGGGTCAATTTTCTCTAGCTCTTCCGTATCCTTTTCTTCTTCCCTAACAGCCTCTTCTGCTTCCTTATCTTGTTGCTCTTCTCTCTCCTGCAACTTTTCCACTTGCCCCATTTGTTGCTCCGCTGCTTTTTCTACCTCTTCATTTGCCATTGTCATGAGGGTACCACACCCAGAAAGAACAGCTAATAAGCTCACTCCAATAATAAGAAGGGTTAACCGTTTCAACATCACTAATCTCCTCTCCACTGCACGCTAGAAGTTCTGATCGCGGCAAAAGAGCCTTCCATCCGATATTACCATATCCTACACAAAAATATGACCCTTCATCAAATTTCTTGTTCTGCCCAACCAAACCCTTTTCTTTTTGAATACCTTAGTACTGACCAGAGAACATCTTAAATTCTGTGAAGAAAGAAGAAAGGAGGGTCTACCACGAAACCCATCCGTTTGAACACCTGCGTCAGAATTATGGGTGGTAAGCTCATAAAAAGCCAGGGAAATCAACTGGTTCGTGTGTGTAATTTCGGTGAATCAAAACACCTCCAATCCAACCACCTTTACTTCTACACGAAGAGAAGCAATTGGTCATTGCAGTTGGAGCGTATCCGAAAAGCAAAGCCCTTAGGCGTGGTGGTTCCTCAATCACTCGGCAACGTTCAGCTTCCCTCACAAACGGCACTCATCAAAGTGTGGGATGCCTATACTGCTTTCTGGAAACTAGGCTACTGGAATTGGAAACAGCATAACCCCACGGTAATCGGCATTACGGGTAGTTCTGGAAAATCGACCACCTCCTCTATGGTGTCGGCCATATTGAAGAGGCATTACTCTTTTGTCGAAACAACAGGCAATTTAAATACAGCCACCTTCCTTCCAAGGTATTTAACCAGACTCAATGGCTCCCATCAAATTTTGTTGCTAGAAATGGGAATGAAATCACTCGGCAATATCGCGAAGCAATGTTCCATCGTCCGTCCACACATCGGAGTTGTTACCAATGTAGGGGAAGCACATGTCGGCAGTCTCGGTGGACTGGATACCATCGTAAAGGCGAAACAGGAGATCATCACCGGAATGAGAAAAAACGGTGTCGTCTTTCTAAACGCGGACGATAAACGTTCAGCCAAACTAAACACCAAACGTTTTAACGGAACAGTAAAAACATTCGGCATAAATAACAAAGCACATTTACGTGCAACCGATGTACGACTAACAACCAAAGGAATGGCTTTTAATCTCCTGATTGATGGTGTGTCGAAGGGCGGGATCACGGTTCCGATGATTGGAATCCACAATGTTTACAATGCATTGCCTGCCATTGGAATCGCTCACAACCTCGGGATCTCAGTGGATAACATCCGAAAGGGACTGTTGCAACTTAAAGGACCCAAAATGAGAATGCAACCGATTCCTTATAGCAGAGGAAGATTGATCATTAATGATGCCTGGAATGCCAGCCCCTCTTCCGTGAAAGCAGGCCTTCAGGTGATGGCTCAAATCGCTCCTTATCGACCCACATTGGTTGTATTAGGTGATATGCTTGAGCTGGGAAACCAGACAAATTATTGGCATAAATATATAGGCAATATCGTGGCTGATATTCCACTCGTCAAGCTGATCACCGTCGGTCGATATGGAAAAATTATCAGTGAGTCTGCCATTCAAAATGGGATGAAGCGTAATCAAATCATTCACTTCAATCACACACGAGACGTCGCACCTTATCTCTCACACAAAACGCCAGAGAATGGTGCCATCTACCTCAAAGCCTCACGCAAATTAAAGTTCGAAGGCATTGTTCGCTCCTTAAATCGACGTAAAAAATAAGCCCCGTTTTTGACTACGGGGCTTTTTCTTTCCGCTCCAAGTTTGTGTTGCAAACTTGTTTAGATATGAGAGAGCGTTTTTCCACTCCTGTCTATCATTCACGACTCCTCCACAGCAAAAGGAGGAATTTTCTTTTTATCAGTAAAGAAGCTATTGATTTCCTGCCTCTGAATAGGGTATCCCCTTCATTTTGGCATACAGATTCTGATAGCGGGATACAACCTGATTCCAACTAAACTGCTCTTGTGCCCGCTTACGTGCCTCTTGCCCGAGACGTTTTGCTTTTTCCCCATTGTGTAATAGCTCAATACAACCATCCGCGAGTCTTTCCTGCATCTGATGAGCAGGAAGCAAGAGGCCACTTACTCCATCCTCTATCACCTCGGAAATCCCACCATTGGTTGTCGATATAATCGGTAAACCCGTCGCCATCCCTTCTAGGTTCACAAGTCCGAATGCTTCGCTTCCACGTGAAGGAGTAACCAACAGGTCGGCCATTTGATAATATAGAGGGAGCTCTTCGTGAGAAGTGGAGGGAATCCAGGTGACGTCATTTTTGACCCGTTCCATCTTCTGCTTTACTAAGCGTAGATAGCGAGTGCTCCGATTGCCCCGATAGTGCGTGCTACCTACAATAAGGAGATGTGCCTCTGGATGGGCTCGCTTGATTTCTGGTAGCACATCCAATAAGACATGAACACTCTTTTGGGCGATAATTCTTCCCACGTACAAAATAACCTTTTTCCCCAATAGCCCCTGCTTTTGCTGAAGTTTCTTCCGTCTATCATCTGTTGCACTGATCGGGAAGAACCGATTGGTATCTACCCCCAAGGGAATCACTTCAATCTTACCGGCACAACTAGAAAAACGTTGCGCAATCTGCCTTTTCATGAAATGACTATTGGTCAGAATATAGTCACAACTTGCTAGACCACTCCGGATTGATTGCAGACTCCCATAGGGAGGAGAGAGAAATCGTTCTGAGTGTAAATAGAGAAGAATGCGTGCATCCGGACACACTTTCCGCAAAGGTTCTACATACAATGGACGATTCTCAATACGGATCACTTCTGGTTGCACTCGCTTTAATTGTGAAGATACTTGTTTCAGATACAACGACGAGCCTGTCGCCTGACATTCAATCGGAATCGCTTTCCCCAGTGAGGGAATTTGTTTTCCTGTAACACAGATTTGCTCCTGCTTCGCCTCGATGCTGACTGTTTCACGTACAGAGATTTCAACCGAGCCGGCACCCACTCCCGATAGAGGCAGATCACCTGGAGTAACGACCGCTTTCATCCCCGCCTTCATCCCCGCTTTTCTCTTCACTGGTGTCACCTGTTCTTCTTCGCTAGCCTGCCTCGCTAAATAAGCACCATAGGCCATCGGAAATTCAAAAGTACGATTCCATAACTGAAATTCTCTCGCCTGCCGGAATGTAATGCGCAGATCTCGACCGTTCACTTCAATAATCCAGACTTTCCCTTCCTGATCCACTCCAATATCAAATCCCAAGTCGGCCAATCCATCGTCCATGTGAATCAGTTGCGTCGCAGCCTGTATAACCACCTCATCGATTTTTTCCTTTATTTTCTCGAAAGGAGCATCTAGATGGTAGACAGCACGGAAGGGAAGCGCTCGACCTCCAACAGACACATTGGTAGCAATTCCTTGGTTTGGACCTACTTTAGCCACCTGCCCTGCCACTTGCCACTTGCCTTCTTCACCGCGCAAGACAGAGACGCGCAAATCATACGGACTTCCTTCCAAGGTCGCTAAATCAATCGCTTGTTGCACAAGATAGTTCCCTTTGTTGACGAGTTGCTGCAACTGCTTTTGCCATTCTGCTGGAGTTAACGTGCAAGGTGGCTTTTTTGTTGGGTACGAGAGATGAATGTTCCCATCCGCTGTTTGTTCTACTTTTAGCAACCCAATCGCTAAGCTTTTGTTAGAGGGTTTTAGATAGACGCGCTTATGTTTGGCTAGCATCCGTTCTACCTCCACAGAGGACAGCCGAGCCGTCTCCGGTAAATAGGACTTCAGCTTCTCCTCCTGACACAAGCACTGATAGACCTCCCACTTATCCAATCGGTTGTTGGCATTATATAATGTTGAGTGACTAATATTCTTTAGACGCCTCAACTGCTCTACCGACGATCGACCAAAGGGACGAACACGATGATGTATCCAGCGTGGTAGTGGATAGCGATTGGCCTCATAACGCCCTGCCCCCGTCCGGGTATACGCTCGCACTTCTCGTTTGCGAAAGTCTATATCATTCAATGAAAAGAAGAGTGGCTGCACTCCATACTTCTTTCCATATAAATCATAGAGCGCAAATGATTCATAGGGGGAACAACCTCTTAGTCCCGCTTTCAGGGTATTTTTACTAACCAAAACACCCACTTCATGTGTCATTTAATCCCCTCCTTCTTCCCTATATCCATATGCTGCACAGGCTAAAAGGAAGGGAACAGCTGTCTATATCAATAAAAAATAGACAGGTGCATAGAAAGCCCCCTGCCTACTTCTTATTTCACCCACTTATAAAAGGAAAAGTTACCGGGAGAAGCCTCTGCGTGCTGTTCGCTCGCAGATTGATAAAGGATTCCCTTCTGGCGAAACTTTTTCGTATGCTCCATCGCCTCAGCAGACGTTTGAATTCCTTTCTTCTGCCACTCTAACAAAATCCGATCAATATAGCGAAAGGAAATCTTGCCACTAAACACCGCTTCTCGCAGTGCCAGTTGAATCAATTCTTCCGAGTGACCGTCTTCATCTACCCATTGAGCCAACGATTCGCATTCCAACGGGGAAAGAGGCCTGCCAAATTCGTGTTCAAACAATTGAAATATGCTCTCATAACTCGCTCCAGATTGATGCGTAGCGGATTTCTCTTCTTGTTTGATCAGCCTATCCGCTAACTGTTGATAAAGTGGGGACAAGTTGTATTGCTCACTATGTAGCCCATGCTCATCCACACTCTTTTCAATCGCTAGAAATTGATCACGGATTAGGGTGTGTAACCAACCAACAATTTCATCCGCTCCCACGCTCATCCTTCCCTCCAGCTCCGTGACAGTAGGAAAGGATTTCCCTTCTTTTTCTTTGAAATGGAGTAGCTGTAGGAGGAGCATCACTTGTCCCTCTGATAGTCCTAACTTGGCATATTCAGAAATCAGCGTAGCCGGTACGGAGACATGCCCTTGTTCCAAGAGCTGTATCATCGCTAATTGAGGCCTAGTTATCTCTTTCATTGTTTCCACCTCTCGCCTTCTACTATAGCAACCAAAAAAAGAAAAAAACAGGCTTGAAAATAGAAGAAGCATCCGCATCCCTGACAGAAAGAGCGAAAAAAGAATCCGTTTTTCCACCTTATACAAAGGCAAACGGATTCTTATTCGACTTCACCAGATTGGATACGGATATTCATCCGAGACAACCTGCTCTTTCCTCTTCCTCTTCTCTAGCCTCTTGCCTTCATTTAAGGATACATGCGATTGAGCATCCGTGGAAACGGAATGGCTTCCCGTACGTGTTCCAAGCCACAAATCCAAGCCACCGTGCGTTCCAATCCGATACCAAAGCCGGAGTGTGGAACGGTCCCATATTCGCGTAGGTCTAAATACCATTGATAAACATCTTGTGGCAATTGGTGCTCGTCGAAGCGCTGTTTGAGTAGTTCAGGGTCATCGATCCGCTGGCTTCCACCAATAATTTCTCCATATCCTTCTGGTGCGATTAAATCTGCACATAGGACCACTTCCGGTCGTCCAGGGGCAGGCTTCATGTAGAAGGACTTCAGCTCTGTTGGGTAGTGAGTAATGAAAACCGGACGCTCAAAGGATTCCGCAATCTTCGTCTCATGTGGTGAGCCGAAATCATCTCCCCAAGTAAATTCAAATCCTTCGCGGTTAAGAAGTTCCACCGCATCATCATAGGTAATGCGCGGAAAAGGAGCCTTCACATTTTCTAGCTTGCTTACGTCACGGCCAATCGTTTGCAATTCCTCTTTACATGTACTTAAAATATGCTCGACAATGTAGGTAAGGAATTGCTCTTGCATCTCTAAGCTTTCCTCATGCTCAACAAAAGCCATCTCAGGCTCAATCATCCAAAACTCAATCAAATGGCGACGGGTTTTCGATTTTTCTGCACGGAACGTGGGACCAAAGGAATAAACGCGGTTCAGTGCCATCGCCGCCGCTTCTGCATACAACTGTCCACTCTGCGATAAATAAGCATCCTCTTCAAAGTACTTCGTAGAAAAAAGTTCCGTTGTTCCTTCACAAGCAGCCGGTGTCAAAATCGGTGGGTCCACCAGCGTAAAAGCATGGTTGTTGAGCCACGCCTGCATCGCTTTAATAATTTCTCCGCGGATATGTAATATCGCTTGCTGACGTGGAGAACGCATCCACAGATGGCGATGATCCATGAGAAAATCTACGCCGTGTTCTTTCAACGCAATGGGATACTCACCGGCGATTTGAATCACTTCAACCTTGGTTACATCCAGCTCGTACCCGCTAGGAGCACGCTCATCTGCACGTACAGTTCCCCATATGTATAGCGAGCTTTCCTGAGTAAGGGATTGTGCTTTTTCCCATACTTCCGGTTCAACTTGTTTTTTAAGCAGGACCCCTTGAATAAATCCTGTTCCATCACGTAGCTGCAAAAACTGGATTTTTCCACTGGATCGTCTATTGTAAAGCCAAGCCCCCAACTTGACTTCTTGTCCAACATGACTAGAGACATCTTTGATTAATGTTGGCATCCCATTTTCCCCCCTAAAATCTTATAAACTTCCTGCCATTATACCGCTCGTCTCCTACTTACGTCAACGAGAGTATTAGAACAAATATCCAGTATGAAAGCAAGGTGTGCTGGTTAAGCTCACAAATAGAACTCCACCATGAGTCACACAAAAATGTGGAAGGTGATGAGATGATCCAAGATGTTGCTAGCAAAACCATTTCGACAGTAATTAATAAGCAAATTGCCAACTGGAGTGTTCTTTATGTAAAACTCCATAACTTTCACTGGTTCGTCAAAGGAAAAAACTTTTACGAGCTTCACACCAAATTTGAAGAGTTTTATACTGAATCTGCCAAATATGTGGACGACTTAGCTGAGCGTTTACTTGCAATCGGAGGCAAACCCATCGGAACAATGAAAGATTATTTACAAGAAGCCTCCATCTCAGAAGCCACTGGAAATGAAACATCGGAACAGATGGTGCGTAGCATCGCCCATGATTTTCGTATGTTGATCTCCGATCTTCATCAAGGCATTCATATTACGGAACAAGAAGGCGATCATCCAACAGCCGATATGCTGACACACATACACACACAGACGGAAAAACATACATGGATGTTAGAGTCGTTCTTAGTTCGGGATTAATCAATGTACAAGGATTTCGCTATTTATCAAGCCAAGGGAGCTTCCTTGGCTTTTTTGTCGGGCCATCCCCCATCTTTCTTTCTAATTTTGACTTGCTAACCTTTTCATTTATATTCTAATTCGTATAAAATATACATTAGACACTAGATTCCATTGAGGAGGATACCATGTATTCACGTAAAACATTCATCTCTTTTCTCTTGTTGCTTCTCACTTCCTTACTCATCACGGCTTGTTCACTGTCTGCTGATCCGCAACCCTCTGAATCTTCGCAGGAGGAGACGGACGCAAAGAAAAAAGAAGAGCCCCAACCTGCACCTCCACGAACCGTCACGATCGCAGCCACGGGGGACCTCATGATGCACAGCGGTCAGATCCAGGCAGGTAAGCAAGCGGATGGTACCTATCAATACGACTCTTTCTTTCAAGAAATCAAACCGTATTTAGAAGAAGCCGATCTTGCTATCGGAAACTTAGAAACCACCCTTGCGGGTGAGGGTCGCCCTTATAGTGGATATCCACGCTTTCATGCTCCTGATGCCTTCGCTACATCCTTGCATCAAGCAGGCTTTGATCTGTTAACGACAGCCAACAACCATTCCATGGACACAGGAGAAGATGGACTCATCCGTACCTATCAAATTCTCCAGCAAGAAGGAATCACACCCATCGGTACGGCACCCAGCGCAACAGAACAAAAACCCGTACTCGTCGAGAAAAATGGCATTAAAATAGCTTTTTTAGCCTATACCGAACATACGAATGGGCTTCCCGTTCCTGAAGGAAAAGAATACCTCGTCAATCGCATTGACCCTGAGAAAATGAAACAAGACATCCAAGCCAGTAAAGATGCCGGTGCAGAAGCGGTCATCGTCTTCTTCCACTATGGGCCTGAATACCAACGTTCACCCAGCGAAGGGCAACAAAAAATCGTTGAAGAAGCATTTGCTAGCGGAGCCGATGTGGTTTTTGGTGGACATCCCCATGTTCTACAGCCCATGAAACAGTCGCAGGTGAATGGAGAAGAGAAGTTTGTCATCTATTCAATGGGAAACGCCATCTCGAACCAACAATATAAACATACAGATGAGGGAATACTCGTCTATGTCACACTCACTGAAAATCCAGATACAAACGAAATTTCCTTTGAGAAAGCCACTTACGTCCCTACCTACAGGCATATCTATCATGAAAATGGAAAAAAGCATTACACGATCTTACCCGTAACAGGAGAGCAAAATGCCTATGACAGCAGCATCCCCCAGGTACCGCATGATAAACTACAAGATACTTGGATAAATACGACCACGCTGATGGAAAAGCATCAAGCATTCCCTGTGTTCTCCTTAGATGAGTAAAAATCCTATCACCCCGATCGCAAGGAAGATTCTTCGGTCGGGGTACTCGTTGCCAAGAAAAAAGTACTACCGTGTACACGTTTTCGGGCACACGTCCAAAATGCCCGATGTTAAAATCCCTCTTCCTAGTACTGGATTATCTACATCCACAATCGCTTGCGTCTGTTCTCCAAGATAGATCACATTCACTTTTGTCCGACACCATAGTAATCCATAAATCGTATTGAGCACTCCCGGAATTCCCGATGGAAAACCGAACACTTGGAGAACCTGTTTTTCTTGACTAGGAGAATTAAAAAACTGAAGAACTCCTCTCATTAAGAGATTGGTCTGTTCTTGGTTCCCTTCTTGCGGACCGACAACAAAACGGACAACATTCACGCCGGAAGGTAATTTAGCATAAGTGGTAGCAAATACATTAACGTCTAACCGAAACAGCGCATCTGTAATACAATTAAATGTCTCATCATTTGCTAAGAACGTAAATTGCCTCCGAAATAATACATCAAATCCGCCACTTTGCGCCATTTTCACTTGCTTATCTATACGACTACTATTATTCACTCTGACCCCCTCCTTTCATTAAGAATCTATTCTATTGTATGATCAGTAGAAAGGAGAGGAAACGGCACCTTAATCTTCAATCATTCAAACAACACCATGAGGAAGGAAAAACATGGACATCAAACAACTCTCACAACAAGATGCCTCTTTACTTTACCAATTTGAATACGAGAACCGATTATATTTTGAGACCATGGTCCCGAGCCGCGGTGATGCGTACTATCACTACCCCACCTTTCTTGCGCGCTTGGAAGACCTCTTAAACGAACAGAAGCAAGGTCTTTCTTATTTTCACCTTATTTTTAATGAAGAGGGAAAAGTGATCGGACGCATTAACCACCATAATCGAGCGAGCGAAAGCTGAATACCCCATAAAATCCTTGAAAGCCAAAACAACCACAGTGAATAAACCCTCGCAACGAGTACTCGAAAAAAACAGATTTCACTTTCTTTTCACAGAGGAAGTCGCACAAGAAAAGGGATCGATCCCATTCGTTCATTACCAGCGGGATTTATGACGAATCATCTTTTTAGCATACAGACAGCAAAAAACCAGGCTACGTGCCTGGTTTTTTGCTGTCTATGAAAGTCTCCACATATTGAACTTAATTTCACTAGAGAATTGTACTACCAAAATTTCCTAACTCGACTTCTTAATGCTGGACTTTACTTCTGCTGCCTCTATCCCTGAGGCAACCTCTCCAGAAGCGACCTCCGCATGGAGACCAAAGTATTGAATATGCTCAGCATAACCATAGCTACCATGTTCACTCAAGTCGAGACCATTTAACTCTTCCTCTTCCGAAACACGCAAGCCAATCGTTTTCTTCAATCCCCACAAGATGAGGAAGCTAGCCAAAGCCACATATGCCGATACCACAAGGATGCCTAACGCTTGCACACCCAACTGGGTAAAACCTCCACCGTAGAAAAGGCCTGCTTTTCCCACACCCGTCAATTCTACCAAGCGAGGAGAAGCAAAGAAACCAGTGGATAAGGTTCCCCAGATC
Organism: Mechercharimyces mesophilus; assembly: GCF_059818345.1. Classification (NCBI taxonomy): domain Bacteria; kingdom Bacillati; phylum Bacillota; class Bacilli; order Caryophanales; family Thermoactinomycetaceae; genus Mechercharimyces; species Mechercharimyces mesophilus. The sequence goes on from NZ_JCBAPH010000001.1 coordinate 1,158,111, forward strand.
CCAGCCACGCCATGGACAGAAAAGGCGTAAATCGGATCATCGATCCCTTTCTTATCAAAGAAATACGCTGTCCACGAGGTTAAGGCTCCCGCAATCGCCCCGATGACGACCGCTGCCCACGGTTCGACAAAGGCACAAGAGGCGGTAATGGCCACCAACGCTGCTAATACCCCATTTAGCAATACGGGAACTTCAAAAGTTCCGACAATCGCACGTCCGGCGATAAAGGCAGCAATCGCTCCCGCCGCAGCCGCCAATTGTGTCGTTAAGGCGACATATCCGAAGAAACCGTCCATTGCCCCCAATGTACTCCCTGCATTAAAACCAAACCAACCTACCCAAATGATCAATACGCCCAATACCGTATACACTTGGTTATGTCCTGGAAGTGCGTTAGAAGAACCATCCTTATTAAATTTTCCTAAACGTGGTCCTAAAAGCAAAGTGGCAATGAGGGCGGCAATCCCTCCTTGCAAATGTACAACAGTCGATCCAGCAAAGTCTTGCTTCCCTAATTCAGATAGCCAACCGCCACCCCAAATCCAATGTCCTGCGACCGGATAGATAGCCATCGTAAACAAGGCGCCAAAGATAAAGTAGACACTTAATTTTGCCCGTTCAGCGAAGCCACCCCACGCGATCGCGAGCGAAACAGCAACAAATGCCATTTGGAATAAAAACATAATTTCGACTGGGAAATCTTGCTCACCTGAAAAATTTAAAAACCAGCCATTTGTCCCCATGAAACCATTGGAATCGCCAAACGTAATGCCATATCCCACAGCCCAGAAGCAAAGGGCCGCAATCGCAAAGCTAAGAACCTGTTTTCCTGCAATATGACCCGCATTCTTCATACGTGTCGATCCTGCTTCCAACAACGCAAATCCTGCTTGCATAAAAATAACTAAAATAGCAGCTAACATCACCCAAACCATATCTAGTGCACCAGCAACATCTGCAACGTTCACTAAAATTCCCTCCCGATGTAAACTTATTTTACATAAGTTCTTCTTGTCACTAATATTAACACAATTCACAAGAGGGGTCAACTGTCTATGTTAGCTTTTATTACATATAAAAAGAACCTGCCTGGATGATTTCCGGCAGGTTCTTTTTCGTCTACTGTTTTTCCCACTATTCTTCCGCATCGATCTCCTTTAATATTTCATGAAACCAATTCAGATTAACTTTATGGTGAGAAAGGGAATTTTCCAGCATACGAACAAAACTCCTCATAAGAGTTGTATTATTCATCAAAGCATCCTCTATGAGGAAGATCCTTTCCTCTGTCTGTTTAATCTGGACAAGTATGATTTCCCTCATCTTTTCTTTGTCAAATTCCCCTTCAAAAAGCATGGCACTGTAAAAGGAAAAATTCATATAATCTGTTTTTGTCCCATACTTAGTCATGAGGCAATTAAACTCGGTAATTCCTAAATCAGTGATAATATATTTATTCTTTTCCCTCGATCCTGATTTCTCAACCTCATGAACACGTTGAATCCATCCTTTTTCTTCTAATTGTTGGATATTATAATAAAATGAACCTTTGGTATAATTGACTACAAACCTGTAATTTCGCTCATTCATCATTGCAAGAAGTTCATATCCATACGAACCTGGTTTCTCTTTTAACAAACCTAAGATTAAAAGTGGAATCAATTGTGTCCTCCCCATAAAGTGAAATTAATTTTAATTACTTTCATTAATTTTGGAGACATTTACGGAAAAATCCCCAAAACTCAATTGCCCTAAAGCAAACTTCGTACTTTGAACATAAATACTTTCATTTTTTGTCAGTTCACGTTTTGCTTCCTTGTCAATCCATTCGTCCTCTGTATCTAAAATATCCAAAACATGTTTTTTCTTTGAAAAAGCTTCATAGTATCTTAATCCAAATTTTCTTTGAGAAATAGCATCAAGATGAATACCATCTGGATTTGCTGTTAAGCCTTTCGATGTTACAAAGTAACAATCTTTTTCGTTATGAGCAACTTTAGATAAAATCCGGTTTATTTGATTATACTCTACAGCACTTTTTCCAAATCCATCCACTCCAAGGTAATGGCCTAATTCACCGATTACCATTGGGATATCTGGTGCATTCAATTCTTCTCTCATATGTTTGATCAATGAAAGCAGTTTATCTTCATACGTTTTATAACGTTCACCGTAACTATCACTCTCTCCTTGATGCCACAAGATACCTATTAATTCACTTGTTTCCATAGCGAATTTTGCTTCGGCAATGGCATGTCTTGTTAATACTCCATCAACTGTCCACTCATCAATAGAACTTCCTCCCTCAGCACACGGAATGATCCCAATGGATTCAGCTGGATGGTCATTCGTCCAATTTTGGGCAAAAGATGCTACCGGTCCAATACCAGATACAGGACGATCAACATTTATTGGTTCTGCCATCATTTGCCATCTGCCATTTCTCAACATATGGATGCGCTCATTATAAATCGGTGGTACATCCTCAATAAATCCTCTTCCCGCCATATTTGATTGTCCAATTAATAATATAGATTTCATAGAAAATCCTACTTTCTTCGCTTGTTATAGTCTAATTAGACTATGAGTATAGCTTACTATCTCTTTTTTGTCTAGTCGATTTTGTCTTTATTCAACGAAATGGCCCTATTGTGGATTAAATATAAGAATTCCTCATTCCAAAAAACTGCCCTATAGCTTCATTGATTTTTAATTGGGTCAAATGAGAGAATCGACGTTCGGGTGTGATATCCATATCTCAGGTCCATTTAAACGTGAGGATCTACTCTTGGTGGCTATTCACATAGTGAGGTTCATGATCTTGTCGATAACGACGAGGGTTTGCTATGATGAATCTCTTGACGAGTATTTACCAGTATGAGTTAATTTGAAAAACTGCACGAGTGAGATACTGATGTAACTTTTTGTGGGTGTTTCGTGGATGAAATAATAAAGAATGAACTTTGCATTATTTCATCCACGAAATATAAACCCTTGGCACCAGTGGTGCCAAGGGTTTATCAGTTTAGTATTTTAGTATAGTTGAATGTATTGCTCGCGTTCCCAAGGGTGCACTTGCGTGCGGAACATATCCCACTCAATTTCTTTCGCTTCAATGAAGTGTGCGAATGCATGCTCTCCCAAGGCAGATTGGATCACTTCATTCCCTTTCAGCGCTTCCAAAGCTTCATGCAAGGTAGCTGGCAAGCTTTCGATTCCTTCTTCCTTGCGTTCTGCCTCGTCCATCACGTAGATATTGCGATCCGTTTGTTCTGGAAGCTCCAATTCATTCTTAATTCCATCAAGACCGGCTTTCAACATCACAGCCAGCGCAAGATATGGGTTCGCTGCTGGGTCCGGATTACGCAACTCAATGCGCGTGCTCAAACCACGAGAAGCAGGTACACGCACCAATGGGCTACGGTTTTTCGGAGACCAAGCTACATAGCAAGGAGCCTCAAAACCTGGAACCAGACGCTTATACGAATTGACCACTGGATTGGTAATGGCAGCAAACGAGCGGGCATGTTTTAAAATCCCTGCTAGATAGTGCCGAGCCGTTTTACTCAAGCCCAGTTCATCTTTTTCATCGTAGAAGGAATTGGTGCTACCTTGAAAGAGTGATTGGTGACAGTGCATACCCGAGCCATTCACACCGTAAAGTGGCTTAGGCATAAACGTAGCATGCAGGCCATAGCGGCGGGCAATGTTTTTCACCATCAGCTTAAACAACTGAATATTATCTGCTGCTTGCAAGGCATTCGCATATTTAAAGTCGATTTCGTGCTGACCGGGAGCTACTTCATGGTGAGAAGCCTCTACCTCAAAGCCCATCTTATCCAAAGTGACCACGATTTCACGACGGCAGTTCTCCCCTAGATCCAATGGTGCGAGATCGAAATAACCACCCTTATCATTTAACCGCATCGTCGGCTCGCCCGCCTCATCAGACTTAAAGAGGAAAAACTCAGGCTCCGGACCAACGTTCATCGCAGTAAAGCCCATATCAGCAGCCTCTTGCAGTACTTTTTTCAAGATTCCGCGCGGATCTCCTTCGAACGGAGTTCCATCTGGGTTATAAACGTCACAGAGAAGCCCGGCTACACGCCCTCCTTCAGAATCGGACGACCATGGGAAAATCATCCACGTGTCGAGGTCAGGAAATAAGTACATATCCGATTCTTCGATGCGAACAAATCCTTCAATGGAAGAACCGTCAAACATCATTTTATTATCCAGAGCTTTTCCTAATTGACTGCGTGGAATCTCTACATTCTTAATCGTTCCTAACAGGTCAGAAAACATCAAGCGGATATACTGTACATTCTCTTGTTCTACGGAAGCCAAGATTTCATCTTTAGTAAAAGTACGGGCCATGGACGATTTCTCCTCTCAAGTAGGTAAGATTTAATGAAAGAATCGTGCTAAATCTCCGCGTGTCAAGTGGGTTCGTTGGCTAGCAGTATCGCTTAGCTGTCGTTTCAACAACTTGTGTAGCTCTTCATCCGACATATCTTGCTGTTCCTTCTTCCGCGGAACCTCTTTTGCCGGAATAGACTCACCAGAAGCTTGTTTTTTCAAGACTTCTTTGATGCCTGCTATGTTTACTTTTTTCTCTAATAGCGACCGAATCTCCAAAAGCCGGTCCACATCATGAAACGAAAACAAACGTTGATTCCCTTGGGTGCGAGAAGGTTGGATCAATCCCTGTTGTTCATAATAACGGATCTGACGTGGTGTCAGCTCAGTTAATTGCGTCACAATCCGCATTGGGAACAAAGGCATATTACGGCGAATATGATCGCTCATACCAAAAACTCCTCTCACTTTCTTCCCCTGTATTATATCGAACCTCGGCGTACCTTGTCAATTTATTATATCATTTAATGTTAGTTTTTTTTACATGAAGTCAATTTTAACCCCGAGATCGACTATTTCCTCTGAAATGTTCCCATCGATCCCCTTCGTATGTCAAGTTCTCTTCTATAATAGATTGCGTTACACTCTGCCCCTTGATTCCTTTCTATGAAAAGTCTCCACTTGGTGAAATGATGTTGCGTTAGATGATAAATCACATTTGAAGAAAAGGTGAAAGCTCACCCTAAGAGTGATTGGAAGATGGGCGAGCGGTTTCTCCTTGAGAGACTCTGAGCCGTGGATCAGGCAGCGATGGGAGATGCCGCCCTTCCATCAATCACGTCACGAGAGAACTTGACGCTCCCACGCCGTGTGCTTTCATTCAAGAGAGTACGACAACCACCCATGACCGTCCATCAAAAAAGCCACGATCGCAAACGACCGTGACTTTCCAAGCAATATTTTCTTAAAATCCCGTCCATACCTCGATAAAAAACCATCCGACCATACAAACCATCAAAAACCCTTTGATAAAGATTCCGCCTAAAAATCCAACAAGGGTACTCACCCCTACTTTTAGTGCTTCTTCCCACGATCGACGTTGCATGAACTCTACCAGCACAACTGCGACGAATGGGCCAACAATGAGGCCCAATGGACCCAAGCCGATAAAAGGAGCAATGATCGCACCCGCAACTGCCGCCCAAAGCGATGCACGCGAGCCACCCGATGTACGGGCAGCCACTGCACTGGAGACATAGTCAATCACTACAATCAAGATGGTGAGCAGTACCGCCATCACCCAGAAGAAGACCCCTAGCTCACTGCGATCAATCGCAAAGTGATAAACTATGAATCCAATAAGAATTAACGGGCTATCGGGGACAATAGGCAAAAACAAACCGAGAAAGCCCAGCAAAAATAAAACCCCTATCAAAATCCACCACATTACATCCATTCTCTCACGCTCCCCTATCTACTTTTCCTGTTGTCAACATGCGGTCCAAAGCCATCAGAACGCCCGCCTTCCCATGGGCATAAGTGAGACCACCCTGTAAAAAACCCGTATAAGGTGGACGTAAAGGTCCATCTGCCGACAATTCAATGCTCGCTCCTTGAACAAAGGTACCGGCAGCCATGATGACATCATCCGCATACCCCGGCATCGGGGCTGGTTCCGGTAGCAAATGTGCATCAATGGGAGAAGCTTCTTGAATTCCTTGACAGAACGCAACCAACAGGTCCCGATCATAAAAAGAAATCTGTTGAATGATATCGCTGCGGTCCTCACTCCAGCATGGAGAAGTGGCAAAACCCGCCTTATCTAGAAGAGCAGCCGCAAAAACAGCACTCTTCAGTGCCTGTCCCACCACGTGAGGGGCGAGAAACAACCCTTGGAAATAGTCTCGTAAGTATCCGTGACTGGCTCCCCCTTCTGCTCCAATACCCGGCGCGACAGCAGAAGCCCCCGCACGTTGAACCCATTCTGCGCTTCCGGCAAGGTATCCACCTGACTTCGCTAACCCCCCACCTGGATTTTTAATTAACGAACCCGCGATCAGGTCCGCACCCACATGGGTTGGTTCTCGCTCTTCGACAAACTCGCCATAGCAATTATCTACAAAGATCACCGTCTGCGGGCTTGCTGCACGCGTAAAGGAAATCATTTCTTCTATTTGTTGAATTGAAAACGAGGGGCGATCTGCATAGCCTCGGGAGCGCTGAATAGCCACGCATTTCGGTCTCTTGGAAAGCACTTCTCGGGCAACAGCAAAATCAACTGTACCGGTATCCGACAAGGGGATTTCGCGATACTGTACACCAAAATCCGCTAAGGAACCAGAGCCATCACGCTCCTTGCCAATCACCTCTTTCAAGGTATCGTAAGGGGAACCTGTGAGGGAGACCAGTTGATCCCCTGGGCGCAAAATAGCAAAAAGCGCCGCTGAGATGGCATGCGTTCCCGAAATGATATGAGGGCGAACAAGCGCTTCCTCAGCACCAAAAAGCTGGGCGAATATTCGCTCCAGCCGTTCCCGACCCGCATCATCATAACCGTATCCTGTCGAGGAGGATAAGTGATGTTCACTCACGCCCTCTGCACGAAAGGCTTTCAATACCCGCATCTGATGTCGTTCCACCCGACGATCGATCGCTTGAAAAACCCCTCCCACTTTCTCTTCTATCTCTTGTGACCATTGCTCTAAAATCTCTTCGTTGTGTAAGTACGTATACATCTTCTATTCGTTCCTTTTTTACGATGGTTTCTCCTCTTCATGACCCTGTTATCACAATGGATATACCCTTATTGTAGTTGGATATGAGATTTCATTTCCGGAGACAAGCGTTCAAATTGGTCCGCAGGCAACGTAAACGAGATTTTCATGGTCAGTCCGGAAACTTCTGACTCTAAGATCTCCGCTTTTTGATACAAGGAGGAGATCCACTCCCCACGATCCACCGGAATGCTGGCCAATCCCGTTACCTGCTGTTGATGAAGAAGCTCGTCAATCCGTTGAGCTAGACGATTCCGATCCTCCTCCGAAAAAGCAGAGATGGAAATCGACTCACCGCCTGTAACGATCACCTCCGCATTATGGAGCTGATCCGCCTTATTCAGTACAGTGAGAACCGGAACATGAGAGGCATTCAGCTGTTGCAACACTTCTTCTACCACGCTAATCTGTTCATTCGCCTCCGGATGGCTTTGATCCACCACATGAAGCAAGAGATCCGCTTCTGTCAACTGCTCCAGTGTCGAGCGAAAGGCTGCAACCAGATCATGCGGAAGATCACGAATAAATCCAACCGTGTCCGTCAGAATGATGGTTTCTTTGGAGGGCAATTCAAAGAAGCGCGAGGTCGGGTCCAGCGTCGCAAACAATCGGTCTTCTGCCTGCACATCAGATTGAGTCATCTGATTAAGCAACGTAGATTTGCCTGCGTTAGTATAGCCAACGAACGCCACTTGAAAGATATCCAATTTGCGCCGCCGTGAGCGATGAAGTTGACGATGCCTTTTCACCTTTTCCAACTGGGCTTTCAACTCACTGATGCGTCTTCTGATGTGACGGCGGTCCACTTCCAGCTTGGTCTCACCAGGCCCACGGGTACCAATCCCGCCACCCGTTCGCGATAACCCTTGTCTCGCACCGACAAGCCGCGGCAGTAGGTACTGCATCTGTGCCAGTTCCACCTGGATACGACCCTCATGCGTTTGCGCGCGCATCGCAAAGATATCTAAAATCAGTTGCGTACGATCGACCACCTTGCATGGAATGGCTTGTTCTAAGTTGCGCAATTGACCAGGGGTCAGCTCCTGCAGAAAGATCACGATATCGGCTTCCCACTCTGCAACGCTATCTACAATCTCCGCTACCTTCCCTTTCCCAACCAGAGTAACGGAATCAGGCTTTTCACGAATCTGTATCACTTGATGAACCACTTCTGCTTGTGCGGTATCCGCCAAACGAACCAGTTCCTCTATCGCGGACTCCAACTCTGCCTGCTTCGCTCGCGGACTCGTTCCAACCACAATTGCCTTTTCGATAACCTTCATTCCTTTCTATAAAACCATTCCTTTAGCTAGAGTATACCACGAAAGATCTCTTTTTTGCGTAGAAAGAGAATGGATATCGATTCTCGAGAAAAGAAGGAGCAGAACCCTAGCTCCTAAGGAATATCTTCAGGAAGAATCGTCATCAATGCCTCTCGTGAGGGCTCCCGTTCATGGAGCAAACGTACCGCTTGCTGACGAATCGCTTGTTCCACTAAATTCCGTACCGCACGCGCATTACCGAATGCTCCTTTTCCCTCCTCTTGTTGTTTTCGTATGGCACGCACCAGCTTATCACTCGTAGCATGTGTGAAAGAATACTCTTTCTTTCTCGCCATATCGTGAGCAATGCGGACCAATTCTTCAACAGAAAAATCAGGAAAGTAAAGATGAAGAGGAAAGCGTGACGGCAGACCCGGATTGGCGTTCATAAACCGGTCCATCTCTTTCGAATAACCCGCTAATATTAAAACAAACTCATTATGGTGATCTTCCATTGCTTTCACTAAGGTATCAATTGCTTCTTTCCCAAAGTCTTGCTCTCCACCACGCACCAAAGAGTATGCTTCATCGATAAAAAGGACACCACCTAAAGCGCGCTTTACTTGCTCGCGCGTTTTTTGTGCAGTATGTCCGATATATTCTCCTACCAGATCGGCCCGCTCTGCCTCAATGAGATGGCCATCCGTGATCACTTTCATCTCTTTTAACATTTCACTCATCAAGCGGGCGACTGTTGTTTTTCCCGTTCCTGGATTTCCTGTGAACACCATATGAAGCACTTGCTGTTCCGATGAGAGTCCTGCCGCCTCACGGCACCGGTTTACTTCCAGCCAAGCATAAATTTCTTTTACAAATTCCTTCACATGCGAAAGCCCGATCAGCTCATCTAAGCGGTGGACACAGCGCTGTAGTGGCTGGTGATGATATTCTTTGTTTAGTGCCTCCGACAGCACACGCGGATGGTTATCGATAGTGGACACCGCTTTCATACTCCGGTCCCAGGAGACTTGAATACGGTTGGAGGCCCGTGTGATCACCCGTTGGCTCATCTCAGTTCACCTCTTACGATTCTTATGGGCTTCTCTATTCATACGCAAGTACCCAAAGAATGGTGAACACTGCTCTTTTGAAGCACGAGCAAAAAGTAGCTATCTATCGAACACGATACAAAAAAACCAAGTGAAATCACTTGGTTTTTATTTCTCGCTCTCACTATCTTCTTGATTTCCATTGGCCATCAGGTTGACAGGACGCACAGGAGTAAAAGTAGAAATCGCGTGCTTATAAACCATTTGTTGTTTGCCTTCACTTTCAATACAAATGGTAAAATTGTCGAAGCCGCGGACAATGCCACGTAGTTGGAAGCCATTAACCAGATAGATCGTCACAGGGATCGAATCTTTGCGGATCTGGTTCAAAAACGTATCTTGAATATTAATCGATTGTTTCAATGCGGTGTACCTCCTATGTACGTTTAGCATTCGTTTACTCTATTCTCTGTCTACAAGAAACTTTCCTGCAATCAGGGAGGTTATTTCTTGCTGATAATCAGGTCTACTGCGATCAAACCAGTGTATCTCAGGAATCCGTCTGAACCAGGAAAGTTGCCTTTTGGCAAATTTTCGAGTTCCACGTTTGATCCGATAGACGGCTTCCTCCATGGAAATCTCTCCTTGTAAAACCTGCATAATTTCTTTATATCCTAATGCCTGCATCGAAGTCAACCCCGAATGGTAGCCCTTGGAAACAAGAGATTCAACCTCTTCCACCAACCCTGCTTCCATCATTTGATCCACCCGTTCATTAATTCGTTGGTAGAGTAGCTCTCTTGGCATGGTAAGCCCAATCCAACAAATATCATAAGGTGGCTTTTGCTGTATTTGCAAGGAGGAAAAAGGATTTCCGGTTTTTTCGATGACTTCCAAAGCGCGAATGATGCGGCGTCGGTCATTGGGATGAAGACGCTGAGCAGACTGGTTATCGGCTTCCTGAAGCTTTTCCCATAACGCTTCATTACCCGCACGATCGGCAAAAGCCTCCATCTCCGCACGAAAGTCCGGATCTTCCTCAATATCAGGCAGGCGGTAACCGTGCGTAACCGCTTGAATGTATAATCCTGTTCCACCTACCAGCATGGGAAGATGACCGCGCTCATGAACTCTTAAGATCGCTTCATACGCACGCGTTTGAAACTCATCCACCGAAAACGGACGATCCGGTGTCACAATATCCAGCAAGTGGTGAGGCACCGCCCGTTGCTCTCTCACAGACGCCTTGGCCGTTCCAATATCCATCCCACGGTACACCTGCATGGAATCCCCTGAAAGGATTTCGCCTGCAAACCTTCCCGCCAATTGCAAACTTAATTGCGTCTTTCCGACTGCTGTCGGTCCAATAATAACCAATAGCTTCCCCTGCGTAGTCATTCTTTTCTCCCTTTCTCAATCACGCCCAGAGCGAAGCGTTTCGACTCTTTAACAACACGAAAGCCTAGACGGGCAAACTCTTCACTGCCTGCTCGTTCTTTTAATACGACTTTGCGACGGGCGACACGTAACGCCTCCTCTACTCCAGTAGGCGTTAAGGGGCTGGGATTCGCTAATTGCTTGAGCGATTGCATCGCTGGTGATTTTTTCACCGTTTGCCGGAACATCGGATCAAAGAAAACAACATCAAACGACTGACTAGGACAGTTCACAAGATAGGAGTGATAATCGGCACACACCACTTGCACCCGCTCCATTGCTTGTTTAAGTGCGACGCGATCCGTTTTGTAGCCCTTTAATCCCGTTTCCACAATCGTGGCGATAATCGGTTCACTTTCCAAACCGACCACTCGCCCTTCCGCTCCGACAACATGAGCTGCCACCACCGCATCCGCAGCCATCCCCAACGTACAATCCAATACCTGGTCACCGCGACCGATGCCAGCCGTTTGTATCAGCCCATCGTTTCCACTCTGTTTCCATTGTTTTAAGCGAAGCGCCGCCAAGTTGGGGTGAAAGAAGAATTCAGCCCCCGTCTCATCAAACCAACGCAACTCTCCGTTGGCGACAACGACACCCGCCTCCGTTTTTGTTTGTAGCAGCAGGTCCGTCAAAGAGGATTGCTGGCGCGATATAAAAGGTACATTCCATTGATCTGCTAGTTGCTCGGCTAAAGTGACATCGGACACCTTTTCTTTTAGTGAAGTCGTTAGCAGCATCCTACATCACCCGCTTAAAGAGCTTTTCCAAATCGTATCCGGAAAAGTGAACAAAGATCGGACGACCGTGCGGACAGGTATACGGTGTGTGACAAGCATGCAATTGGACAAAGAGTGCTTCCATCTCCTGTTTGGTTAAGTGGCGATTGGCCTTAATCGCTGCTTTACAAGACATCATCTTGGCCCCTTCATCACGCAACCATTCCACACGGACTTCTCCCTTCCGTTCGAGCCACGCCATCATCTCACGAATAATCTCTTCTTCGCTCCCCTTAGGAAACCAACGTGGATGCGAACGGACCAGAAAGGTTGTTCCGCCAAATGCCTCCAGCTCAATACCTACCTTCTGCAACTCTTCTTGGTAACGTTCCAACAATTGCGCCTCAGAAGCAGTACATTCAAGCGTTAAGGGAACGAGTAGTGCTTGCTGGTCAAACGATTCGGTCGCCATTTTCTCCATAAACCGTTCATAATAGATACGCTCGTGCGCAGCATGCTGATCCACCAAGTAAAAACCATCTTCTGACTCTGCCACAATGTACGTCCCATGCACTTGTGCCAGTGGGCGTACACCAGGAAGGGAGGAAGAATTCTCTTTCGTACTCTCCTCCCTATTCTCTTTCTTCATCGCCTCCTGCTCCCCGGCACCATCCCACGTTTTCTCTGCCTTCTCTTCTGTTCCTTCTGAAGAAGGCTTATGGGAGTGAACAGCGGAAGAACCATCTTCCTCAGGCGAAGGGAAAGAGGTCCCCTTCTCTTGTTGGTTAGAGGAAGGAGAAGCCAAAGAGGGTGGGGGAGACAAAAGGGAAGTAGGATCTTTCGACGAGGCACGAGTTGAAGACGACGAAGGGGACACGGTATTCGTGGGGTCGATTCGCTCTCCCTCCAACGTTCGTGCACGTCTTTCTACGCCCTCTTCCGCTTCTGTTCGTTCCCTTACCTCTCCATTTTGCGCTGACCAAGCACGTTCCCCACGCGTATTCCACAGTCGCTGTTGTTCCGGACGCTCTGATTTTTGTCTGCGGATCTGAGCAGACCCACCATCCATACTTTTCGCCCGTGCATGATCTACTCCTGGGATGAGACGCTCGCTTTGCCACTTCTCTTTCAATGCTTTTTCAATCAAAGAGAATAAAGTATCTTCCTTACTTAAGCGTACCTCCAACTTCGCTGGATGAACATTCACATCCAGAAGCTTGGGGTCCATTTGCACCGCCAACACGACAATCGGAAAACGCCCGATCGGAAGCAGGGTATCATACGCCAGCGTCACCGCTTTTGCCAGCTTCATACTCCGAACGTAGCGACCATTGATCACCGTTGTAATGTAGGAACGATTGGCACGAGTCACCTCTGGGCGAGCCGCCCATCCCTCCACCTTGTAATCGGGGTCCTCTGCGAAGAAAGGGACCATCTTGCTGGCCACTTGTTTGCCATAAAGAGAGATGATGGCATGTAGACGTTTCCCATCGCCAGTCGCATGAAATAACTGACGTCCATTATGCCGCAAAAGAAATGACACCTCAGGATGGGCAAGCGACAATCTCCCTACATAATCAGCAATATGACTAATCTCAGTGTTGACGGTTTTTAAGTATTTCAAACGAGCAGGTGTATTGTAGAATAGATCCTCTACTTTTACTTCCGTCCCTTGAGGATGAGCTGTATCTTCAATGGCGACAACCTCGCCTCCTTCCACACGCACCTTCGTAGGGGCACCCTTCTCGCCATCGTATGTCTTCACCGTTACCCGCGCTACGGAGGCAATACTAGGAAGGGCTTCACCGCGAAATCCAAGTGTACGAATGGCAAATAGATCACGATCTCTCTTAATCTTACTCGTCGCATGGCGACTAAAGGCACGCTCCACATCTTCCCGGTCCATGCCTTCCCCATTGTCAGAGACACGAATGGAACGAATGCCCCCTTCTTCAATCTCAATTTGGATGCGAGTAGCGTTGGCGTCCAATGCATTCTCTACTAGCTCTTTCACCACAGACGCTGGTCGTTCCACTACTTCTCCCGCGGCAATCTGGTTGGCTAGGTGTTCATCTAAAATATGGATTTTTGCCACCGGCTATCGCCTCCCTGTTACGATTGTAATTTACTTTGTAATTCCTGGAGAAATTGGACTGTATCCAGCGGGGTTTTATTTAGCACATCCCACTTGCTTAGCTCCTCCAAAATCACTTGCTTCTCTTTATCTGCTTTTGTATCGGAAACGGCTTCCTCTGCCGGCTCTTCTGTTACGGTAAGCTTCTGCTCGTAGGCGAACAAATCCAATTGCTCTGTAGCTGCCACTTCACGCCTTGATTCCAGCCCCTCCAAAATCACTTTGGCACGAGCGATGACACCCTCAGGTAGACCGGCCAGTTCAGCTACTTGAATACCATAACTGCGGTCACTACGACCTGGAGCCACTTGATGGAGGAAGACGACTTGTCCCTCTTTCTCTACACAACGGACATGTACATTAACCACTTTGGAAAGCTCCTGCTCCAGTTGAGTTAACTCATGGTAATGTGTAGAAAAGAGTGTTTTTGCCCCTACTTCATCGTGTAAGTGTTCGACGATCGCGTGCGCCAGCGCCATTCCATCATATGTAGAGGTTCCACGTCCCACTTCATCCAGTAGAATGAGGCTGTTCGCCGTTGCCTGACGCAGTGCCCCACAAGTCTCTGCCATCTCTACCATGAAGGTACTCTGTCCGCCAGCTAAATCATCCGCTGCACCAATACGCGTAAAGATACGATCGAGAATTGGAAGCCGCGCCGTTTGTGCTGGTACAAAGCTGCCGATCTGCCCTATAATGGCGATGAGCGCTACTTGGCGCATATACGTACTTTTTCCCGCCATATTGGGACCTGTGATAAGGAGCAATTGTCGCTTCCGATCCATGCTAAGGTCGTTAGGAACGAAGGCTTCCCCTCCCACAGCTGCTTCAACCACTGGGTGACGTCCTGCTTGAATAGAAAACTCTCCGTCCCCTACGATGGTCGGGCGTACATATTGAAATTGGTTTGCCACGTGTGCTAATGCATGTAACACATCCAGTTGTGCTACACGTTCCGCCACGCGTTGCAACTGAGGAATTTGCGTCGCAATCTGTTCACGCACCTCAACAAACCGTTCATACTCCAACTCGGTGGAACGATCTTGCGCTTCCAGGATGAGCTGTTCGTGTTCTTTCAGCTCAGTCGTAATATAGCGTTCCGCATTGGCTAACGTCTGCTTCCGCTGATAACGATCCTGAGGCACCATTGGCAAGTTGGACTTAGTCACCTCAATAAAGTAGCCAAACACCTTGTTGTAACGAACCTTCAGAGATTTAATCCCCGTTGCTTCCCGTTCCTGTTGTTCAAAACGCGCCATCCATCCCTTTCCATCTCGTTGGATATGACGCAGACGATCCAACTCCGGATCGAAGCCTTCACGGATGATATCTCCCTCTTTCACCGAAACAGGTGGGTCCTCCGAAATGGCTTCTTCAATGAGCGTTCTCACCTCTGTGCAAGGATCTAGTTGGTTTTCCATCTGTCCTAACAGCGAACTATCTGCTTGCCTGAGTAATGACTTCAAATCTGGAAGGAGAGTAAGAGATTGTTGCAAAGAGACAAGTTCCCGTGCGTTAACGGATCCATAGGCAATACGTGAACAGAGACGCTCTAAATCATAAATCTTCTTTAAGAGCGCACGTACCTCTTCTAACAATAAGCGGTCGTTTACAAGTGCTTCCACTGCATCCAACCGTGCCTCAATTTCCTTTTTTTGTAGGAGAGGCTTGTCCAGCCATTTTTTCAGCATACGGCTACCCATTGCTGTTCCCGTCATATCCAATAGGTCCAACAACGAACCCTTCCGCTTTCCTTCTCGTAATGTACGTGTCAATTCCAGATTACGCCGCGCCGCTTCATCTAGGATCATATGTTGCTTGGCATCATAAACATGCAGGCGGTGTACATGGGCAAGTGAACGCTTCTGTGTTTGCCGTAAATAATGAAGGAGAACCCCACAACCCCGCACCATGGACGGAGAAAGTAGTGCGATCTCCTCTTGTGGGAACTGCTCTCCAATCATTTCTTTCAGCTCAGATAGAAGCAAGTTGTCCGGAAGATCCACCGTCGTAACCAGACAATTCACCTGGCTTTTCAACTGAGCTTCCAGTTGCTCCTTCTCCGGAATTGCCCGGTCTATAACCACTTCCTTTGGTCGGTAACTAGCCACTTCATCCACCCAGCGCGCGTGGTCTGCTTCCAGCTGTGTCGCATGGCATTCTCCTGTCGATAGGTCCGTGGCCACTAACGACCCGTACTGCCCATCTGTGGACAAAGCCACGAGAAAGTTATTTTCCTTGTCAATCAGCATCTGATCTTCAATCACCGTACCCGGTGTAATGACGCGCACCACTTCGCGTCGCACCACACCTTTGGCTGTCGCAGGGTCCTCTACCTGCTCACAGATCGCTACTTTGTATCCTTTTTCTACTAACCGTTGGATGTAGGTTTGACTGGAATGGTGAGGCACTCCACACATAGGAATGCGCTCTCCACCCCCTCCATCACGACTGGTCAGCGTAATTTCTAATTCTTCCGCACACCGTGTGGCGTCCGCGAAAAACATCTCATAAAAATCGCCCAAACGAAAAAATAAAAAGGCATCGGGAACCTCTGCCTTAATCGATAGATACTGTTGTATCATCGGAGTATATGTGGCCACGAATCCAACCCTCCGAACATATTTTTCTTTTATCCTGGTTATTCTATCATGTTTCTTTTCTATCAGACAAGTTTATTAGGCTTTGCGTGGAAATGTTCCAGGCAATCCGAATATCCTTGGTCTCATCCCAGGTATGTCCGGAACATAAGGTCTCGAAGTAACGGTCAATCACAACGCCACACTTATGATAGTCATCTAATTTTTGTAAGTCTATCCACAAATCATAGACAAGACTACGGATGACACTCTTGTTTCCTTCATAATAGGCTTGTTGGTTTTCCACAGACATAAGAGGTTCGTAATCCAAATAAGGGTATGAACTGGCGACCAATTGTGCCAGTGCAATCAATCCGTTTGTAATCGTCGGGGATATCAGCCAGCTAGGGAGTGTCCGATACTCGAATCCCCCATGTGGTTGTCGACGAAAGTCACCTAAGAAACCGTACTTAGGACGCCGAAACGCCCCCCTCGGGTCCTCTACAAGTATCAACGGAAACGCCAAATAATTATCAAACGCACGTAATAGTGCAGAGTTCAAGTCAATCCCACTAAAATGAATGTGTCCTCCCAATGGAAAATTAGGAATAGGAAGTCCGCCAGCCAGCCAAACAATATCGCCATCCGGTGCGTGATGATTGGCATACAACAAACCCTGATACATCCGTAAAACCAATGTTTCTGGATCGGTACTGGGTGTGGGCCGTAGTTCTACCAATGGCTTTTTACTGCGGTCCTCCCCTTGCCAAATCGCATCACAACCCACTTTTCCATGTCGTGGAAAATAATCGGAGGCAAGTAGAATTTCCCCTTCCTCCTCATTTCTCATGACAAACTCTGGATCTGCTCCTAGCATCACCCTGTCAAGTCGAGAGACCATGTCGGGCAAACGACGAATGTATTGTCCTACTGCCTGCGAAAAAGCAATTTCCATCTCTTCATTCACCCGTGGATTAATAATCACATCGATCACTTTTAAACGTTTGCGCTCAAAGAGTCCCACTTTGACAATCCCATAATCCAATCCAAGTGCATACATCGCTCGAATAGCTAACGAAGATACGCGTCGGCTTTCTCGCTCCTTCATGTTGACAGGAATTCGTTGAAAGGTGGGTTTCAACGTGCGCTTCCCAGATAACCAGACCGTTTGCTCTTTTGATTTATAAATTAAGAGCGCGTCCGTTTGAAAAACGGCAATCACATACTGCGTGAGTGGACTCTCTTCTTCTTCAGCAAAAGCAATACCGTGCATCGCATAAGAAAAGCACCTCTGCTCACGCGTCTGATACATCTGCATCATTTCTTCACGATTTAACGACAACGTCGAAGGAATGTAATTCAGATTGCTTTTAACCTTTACAGATGGAACCAATTTCCGATCTGTAGTTACTAAATTCTGACGAATCGTCTGGTTGCTCACTTCGGTGTGTGTATCTGATAGGGAAACCATGGCTTTTCCCCTTTCTAAACCAAAAGGTTCCCATCCAACTTGTTGCTAGGATATGTTAGAGGAGACAAAAATGTTAGTAAAAAAAGAAAAAGGAGGCCAGCGCCTCCCCTTAAGCCCCTGATTTTATGCCTTAGTTGTCTAGATCATCAATCACCAAATCGTCGGGATCCAATTCTTCAAATTCCTGTCCTGCTGATCCTTGAGGACCCAAGTCGAATTCCTTGTCATCCAACTCATCGTAGGCAGCGGGATAGACAGCGATACAAACTCGTCTTTCCCCTAACATTTCAACGGAGAATTCGCGTTCCACCCGCACCAGGATACTGTTTCCTGTACCAGAGATGGTGGCTTCCACACAGTTAGGAGGTTGCACGGCAACAGCACTTACTTCGACATTACGGTCCCTCATGTTGCGGTCGTAATCTGAAAGTGGAATCTGCTCAACATAGTGGACGGTTTCCTTCATAACATCCGTCTTCGTATTCTTTTCGTACGAGTACCATACATTGACATCGTAGCTACCAGTTACTTCCACTGTGTCATCACGTCTCATGGCATCATAGGAATGATTAATGATCCATGCCCCCAACACGCTGGAGATCCCTTCCGGGGGATGGATGGTATGTGTTGCATTGGCAAACTTGCGACCCTTTCCACAAACCGCTTTCGTGACAATATGCCGATATTGCATTCCATTATTTCTAGCAGACATCTAAATTCCCTCCTCGAAGCAATCGTTCAATAACATATGTATGCGGGACAGAAGTCCAGGGTGCAAAAAACCCACGGAAAATCCGTGGGACAAGAAAAAAATTTTTATGAACAAGCACAGGGGCCACCATTTCCACAGCCTGAAGGCGGTACGTTTCCTGTTTCTACGTCGATTTCATCCATGACAGCCGCTGCGAGCGATTGTTGGATAGTTTGCAGTAAATCATTTACAGCTACCTGCGATTGTTGGTATTCTTTTACAATCGGTAGATTGTCCAACTGTCCCTGTAGCCGATCAAGCTCTTTCTCCACCTGATGAATATAAGCGGTCTTCTGATAATGCTTGGCATGCACCAGTTCTTTTTGCTTGCGCTTAATTTCTTCAATCAATTCCTGTACACGCACACTTCGATCTACTTGCGCTTCCGCCCGGCGAAACATCGCCACTTCATCAACATGAGCCAGTTCCTGACCAAAACGATTAGCTAATTGCAGTACGGTGTGTGTGGGATTCACTTTGGTTTCAACCATAAAGCGCTTCCGCCTCCCCGACCCATTCCCCGTCTAGGGTCCAAGTTTTCGGTTTGGTTATTTTCACCATTGTCATTTTCCCAATCAGATGCTTGGGTCCAACGAAATTGACCATCTTATTGCTACGGGTGCGACCGGATAGCACCTCGGCATTTTTCTTACTCTCACCTTCAACCAACACTTCCACCACTTGATCTTGTAGCTGTTGGTTCTTTTTCAAACTAATCTCTTCTTGCAGGCGATTCAACCGTTGCAGACGTTCCTTTTTTACTTCCATCGAGATATCATCTTTCATCTTGGCTGCGGGTGTACCTTCTCGCGGAGAGTAAATAAAGGTAAAGGCTGCATCGTACTCTACTTCCCGCATCAGAGAAAGGGTATCTTCAAACTGCTCATCCGTCTCTCCTGGGAAACCAACAATGATATCCGTGGTTAGCACCGCACCTGGAATCGCTTTTTTAATCTTTCCTACCAGCTCCAAGTACTTCTCGCGTGTATACTTACGGGCCATCATCTTTAAGATTTGGCTATTCCCGGATTGCGCCGGAAGGTGGATGTGTTCCACCAGATTTCCTCCTGTGGCTAGCACTTCGATCAGATGATCATCAAAGTCACGTGGATGACTGGTGGTAAAACGCACACGAGGAATGCCAATCTTGCGTACCTCATCCATCAGATCGCCAAAGAGGTAAGTACGATCCGTAAAGTCTTTCCCATAAGCATTTACGTTTTGCCCGAGTAAAGTAACTTCTTGGTACCCCTGGCGGGCCAATTCACGAATTTCATCTAATACGTCTTCTGGAAGACGACTCCGCTCTTTCCCGCGGGTATAGGGAACAATACAGTAGGTACAAAACTTGTCGCAACCATACATGATGTTGACCCATGCCTTCAGTCCATCTTGGCGTGCTTTCGGCATCTTCTCAACGATATCGCCCTCTTTGGACCACACCTCTACTACCATCTCTTTACTGAGCAACGCATTTCGTAATAAGTGAGGAACACGGTGAATGTTGTGCGTACCAAAGATGAGGTCTACGTGCTGATGTTTTTGCAAAATACGCTGAACCACTGCTTCTTCCTGCGACATACAGCCACAGACCCCTAAAATAAGGTCCGGATTTTCCGTCTTCAATGTTTTTAAGCGACCAATCTCGCCAAAAACCTTATCCTCCGCATTTTCTCGGATCGCGCACGTATTAAAGAGAATGATATCCGCTTCTTTTCGTTCTGCGGTCTCTTCATACCCCATCTGCTCCAGCATCCCAGCGATGTTTTCGCTATCGTGGACATTCATCTGGCATCCATACGTTCTGATCATATATTTTTTGCCGACACCTACGTCGCGCATATCTTCTGGAATTTGGTCAAAATCTAACACTTGTATCTCTTCTTTGCCCCGCTTTTTTGCCGCTTTCAAATCCGGCTGGACAAAGTAATGAGCAACATCTTTGATTTTCTGACTCATCGCTTAGTCAACCCCTCTACTTAGATGAGTTTTTATACCATCGTTCGCTTTATACCGCTAACTATCCTAAAAAGGATAGAGTAGGTCATCATGTAATTATACCGAAGTTAAGCGGATTCTTCAATGAAAAAACCGACCTCTGCGGGACGAATCCCGGGGGTCGGTTGAGGTTTCCTGATAAACTGACGCTAATCCTTAATTATCTATGGTGGATAGGACTTGAAGTGCATTGCCAACGGATTGCAACCATGAGCCCAATGCATTTAGATCAGCACCCTCAGGGTCTTGGGTCAGCTTGGCTTGTTCTTTCACTAAGAGGGCTTGGATTGCGTTGGCACTCGACTGAATGGAGTTCCCCAGATTCACTAGTTGATTTCCTACTACTCGACCTTTTGCTTGCGGTGATAACGTTTTGGTTTGACCAATCGCTTGTATATTTGTTCCCAGAGCTTGCAGCCATACACTCTGAGTAATCAGATAATTGATTTTGTATAATAATCGATCCACCTCGGACTGTATGTGGGTCAATGTCAGTCGATCTCCTTTTATCTATGGATTATTTGATAGTATACTCACAACTACGCTGACCGGAAAGAGATACGAATACCGCTACCCACAAAAATGATCAAGTACATAGAAAATAGTCCTTTACCCTTCTCGACTAGAGAAGAGAGGAGAAACCCCAAATTTAGGCTCATCGACCATTGAGAAAATCAGTCTGACCCCTCTGTTTTAAAATTTAATGAAAAACCGACCTCTGCGGGACAAATCCCAGGGGTCGGTTTGGTGGTTTTTCTTTTTCATGGAGGGCTGGGATCACTAAATCCCCAATTTAATTCTGTCTAGGCATCATAAGCTCGGTTTAGAGAGGTAAATGCTGATACATCAGACCCATTTGATCAAGTGGAACAGGAAGTAACTTACGGACCTCCTGGATCTACTTGTTGGGCATTTGTTGCTGCTAACACTTTCGTCTCGTTAAAATCCTAAAAATAACTTAAATGATTTCATGAACTAGCCCATCCTCCTTCAACTCTCTACTTCAAGAAAATTAACATTTACGAGGTATTTCTTATCCTCATCAAATAGCTACGGACCATCTGGCAAAGCCCTTTCTTGCCCACTTTCAGCAGAAACTTCATTTAGATTCGAAGTACTAACTGAGAAGAGGCCTATGATAACAACGGTTGAGATTATTATTGATTTAAATAATTTCATCTAACAAAGCATCCTCCTTCAACTCTAGCTGTACCTCAAACGTATTCAACACATGATCGACAAATTCCTTTCGATCAATATCTCTATAGGATTGACCCAATCTAATAAGAATCGCATGCTTTTTCTTTATTAATCCATACCGATCAGCAAGCTCTAGGGCTTGCTGATAAAATACAATCGCTTCATTGTTCTCCTTTAAGCTCTTCTTTAAGTCCCCCATCACAGCAAAAGCATCGACTAGATATACCCCTGCATCTAGTTCTTTTCCCAATGAAATAGCCTTACTCAGTTGTTCTTCAGCACATTGCCACTTCTCCTTTTTCATAAATAGTATCCCTAATTTTGTGAGTGTCGTAATGTAATATTGCTTCTTCGAAACCTTCTTTCCTAAGTTAGAAGCAAATCCAAGACTGATTTCTGCATTATCTAAATCATTCATTCGAAGATACACACTTCCTAATGCATCCCATATTTCATGCATCCGATTATATTCACTAGTAAGGCGAGCACGTTCAATACCCTCTGTACCAATCTCAATCGCCTCACCATAGTGATCAGTTTTTCTAAGTAAGCTCACTTTGAGTTGATACAGATGTAGCAAAATACCGGGCTTTTTAATTTCTTCTTTCCGATTCCATATCTCATTGATTAAGGCAAATGCCTCCCCAATGCGATTGAGCTTCTCAAGGTAGGCTATCTTATTCACGATAAGAACATCGAATACTTGATCTCTTTTCCCCTCTTCTACGAAAGCATTTAATCCTTTATCCGTATCAACAATGGCTTGTTCTAATTGATTTGTAAAGAATGAAACCACACCTAGAAAACAGTAAGCACAAGCTTCCATATTCTCTTCGGGACAGTTTTTAGCTAATCGAATAGCATTGGAAAGCTCTCTCTTCGCTTTCACCCAATTACTACGCGAAATATAGCACTTTCCTTTTAAGTAATGGACAATAGCCACTAGAGGATGTTCGGTACTTAAATCTTCGTATTTTTTGAGTTTTTCTTCTGCACTTTCAACGTCCCCAACATCACATAGGGACTCGACCGCTAATAGCTCCAACTCCATTTGTTGCAATTCTTCCCCCACACCCGCCTTCAACCGCTTAACATCCGCTTCATTCGTCTCCAATCGCTCCATCAAATACTGAACCTTTCCAGGTAATACGTGTGGAACGCCTCGCTCAATATTACTCACGGTCGCGGGCGAGATGTTTTCATCTGCCACATCTTCTAAGCGAAGTCCTTTTTCTTTGCGGATTCTACGAAGAATTTCTCCAATTTCTTTTGTATGTAACCCTTTCATTCTTCACTCCCCCTTAGAAAAACCTTCCGTTAAAGCTTATTATATACTAATTCTATCTTGTTTCAATAGGTAGATTATATTTAATAGATATTTTTTTAAAATAATTCAATGTAGGATTGGTTAGCTAACAAACAGTTCGTTAGCTTCAATAGAACACCGTTAGCACGTTCCTGGATGAAGGTCTCTTCCATCGATGAAGAGGAAGAGCTTTCACCCTGATTGGCAAATAAAAATGGTCTCTTCATAGGGGTCAACGAAGGATCAGTGTTCAATTTTTTAAATGCATTTTCAAAAACTATCACTTACTGTTTCTTAATCATCTAATACTATATTTCTACAGTCGACTCTTATCAATGATATTGTAAGGACATCACTAATGTTAATTGGATCCGAAACAGCAAGTTCGCATTCTTTACTAAACCGTAATATTCTAAAAGTATTCCCTGTGACAGCTGTTGCCACGCCGTTGATATTCTCAATGCCCTCTGGACTAGAACTTCTAGGAAGGTTCACGCCTATAACTTGTCCCTCTCTAGGTACCGTCTTACATTCAATTGAGTTCCTATTGTCTATGGAATCCAATTTTTTCACGGATCTTATCTTAACCCATGGAATATTACTAAAAGTTATTGCTCCATTCCTCTCTAGATGTTTAATCCTTATGAATGATGTATTTTCTCGTATTAATCTCCCATTTGTCGCCATTGGGTTACATAATGGATTTAGCCAACATACACCTATAGCATCCCCACACTCTAATTCACTAAAGTTTCTACAAACCATGTACATCACCCTCACCCATTATATTTAAAACTCAGAAATTGATTTCAATATAATATATGCCACTAGTTTATAAAGTGTGATAGAGATCATATAACGGATGATTCGTCTATTTATTTGTTATTGGATATTTGTTAGTGCAATTTTGCAATCTAGCACGATGAACCAGAAACAGGCTCCCAATAAACCATTGGAAGCCTGTCACCGTAACCTATGTGCTGCATATAGCTAATCAGATATCATCACTTACTTCCCTCACTCTACTCCGCCCAGATCGCCTTTGTGTACGCTATTTGCATACCACAGCGTTGCATGTTGCGCTGACTTCCACTTCCAAAAGCAGCTTGCCCCACGATCAAATCACATCCAGCTTCAGCTGCATCTTCTATGCGTGCGATCGTAAGCGCCTGATGACAACCCCTTTTTCGATATTCTGGCAGAGTGGCAGCCACCGCCAAATTCCCGATCCCATTTTCTATATAGAGCACACCAACAGCTGCCGGTTGATCATCCACACTGGCTACATAAAACGTCCAACCGGTTTGATCATATAAAACTTCGTTATTTTCTGTGAGGGGCTCAACCAGAAAATCTGGCATTCCAAAGCCACGTATATAAATCTGAGCAAACAGGCGGAACTCATTCCTCTCCAGCCGGCGAATGGAAACCCCCGTAGCTTCTCTTACCTCTCTCTCTTGTGGACTTCCGTATAGTACTGTATGAAAATCTTGTTGTACCAAACCTTTGCCCACAAGAGTACGAAACAGTTCTGGTGACGAATGACCCGGAATCAGTTTGAAGCGGCAAGGAATTTCTCGCTCACGATAAAAGTGAAGGATATCATCCATCTGGTCTATCTCACTCGATGATAAACCCAGTACCTTGTTAAAACTTGGGCCAGGAATGCCTTTGATGGTGAACAACATCGCCTCACCTTTTTGTACAATCTCTACTCCCATTGGATTCCCATCACGTCGGGAAATGGCCTGCAAGCGTGATAAAACAGCCTCCCTTTCTGATCTTTCTATACGCATAGCTAATTCTTTCGTCATTGAGGGAGTGTGCATAAAACTCTCATCCTCCTACCGCTGATGCCATTTCTCCAACAATTCTTTTTCTCTATCTGCTGATAAACCGGCTTTCCACTCTTTCTTTTCTATGCTTTGTAGCCACGTGAATATGTTTTCGACGGTTTCTTGGAGAGGGCGAATCGTCAATCCTGCCTCCCGTATTTTTTCTGTATCGACGCTAATCATTCCACGCGACGGTCCATTTTCCTCTACCCATTTCCCTCTAGTTGGAATCCAAAGAGGCAAATCCACCCATGGACGAACTTCATCATCGTAAAGAAAATCAGGCTCCACCCAAGTAAAGGTGGCATCGCTTTGAGTTACTTCCTTTATGACGTTGAATACTTCTCCCACGCTTACCTGTTCAGCGGTAGCATGATAGATTCCCGTCTGTTTTACTTCCATCGAGCGGATCGTCCATTCAGCTAAGTCACGTACATCGATTAACTGAGTTGGTACTTCAGGTCCTTCTGGTACCAACACTTCTCCTCCGCGTGCAATCCTCTCTACCCAGTAAGTGAAGCGATCTGTGTAGTCATGCGCACCGACGATTAAGCCCGGACGTACGATGAGGGAATTTTCCGGGTAATGTTTACGGACCTCCTGTTCACACAACACTTTCAACGCACCATAATGAGGACTCATTGCGTTCTCCTCAATTTGGTCTACAACCTCTTGCTCTACTTTTGCGAGTGGCGCGTTTTCATCCATATGTAATTGATCTTTTTTTTGATAAACCGAAATCGAGGAAATAAAGAGGTAGGATTCTACTTGATCAGCCAAAGCACGGGCGCTCTCCTTCACCCACCTGGGATGAAAACCACACGTGTCAATAACAACATCCCATTTCCTTTCCTTTAGGAAGTGTAAATCCATCAGACGATCCCCAAGGATCGATTCCACATTTGTAAATAGATTAGGGTTGGTCTTACCACGGTGAAACAGGGTTACCTCATGACCTCGCTCTATAGCTACATTTGTAAGGGAACGACCGACAAAAGAGGTCCCGCCGATTATTAAAATCTTCATAGCTACTCGCCTCCTCCAGATAGTAACGAGAAGTGCTTCTACTCATCTCTCATCAACTGCACTCCAAACAGAGTGAAGAGAGATCTTATCTACTTCTTTGTTGATCGCATCTCCTCAACTAATATCCTTTCTACATAGAGAACAGTGTTCCTTCATTCCCTCCTTTTCCATCTCTACCACAGAAGAAAAATAGACGGTCAATTCTTTTTCTTGTCTCCATTTCGATGAGAGAGTCACTGGCTAGATCTTTTAGAAAGCATTGTTGTCAGGTCTTATGCTTCTACACAAAAGGTTGAATCCCCTCCGCAAACCAAAAAACCCCTTACGACTTCAGCCGTAAGGGGTTTTCCAAACAAACCGAACCACTCACCTAGGAGATGATCCCGAGTTTCTTCCCTACTTCCTCAAAAATCAGTAGGGCTTGCTTCAGTTCCTCTTCTGTATGCTCCGCGGTGACGATCGTACGCACTCGCGCCGCATCTTTGGCTACTGTTGGGAAGACAATGGCTTGGGCATAGACACCGGCTTCAAATAGCTCATCTGAAAAACGAGATGCCAAGGAGCCCTCACCTACGATTACCGGAGTGATAGGGGTATCACTTTTCCCAGTGTCAAAGCCCAACTCTTCCAGCCCTTTTTTAAAGAAGCGCGTATTTGACCAAAGGGTATCAATCAATTCCGGTTCCTGTTCTAGCACATCAATCGCCGCATCATTGGCTGCGGTAACAGCTGGTGGGTGCGAAGTGCTAAAGAGGAAGGGACGAGCACGCTGAATCATGTAGTCACGCATCACATTGGGACAAGCGACGTAGCCACCTAGCACGCCAATCGCTTTAGAGAGCGTTCCTACTTGAATATGTACACGTCCGTGTAAGCCGAAATGGTCAACGGTACCGCGCCCATTCTTACCTAGCACGCCACTCGCATGCGCATCGTCCACCATGACAATCGCATCATACTTCTCTGCCAGCTCCACGATCTGATCCAGCGGTGCAATATCTCCATCCATACTGAAGACACCATCGGTCACAACTAAGCGAGTACGTGCATCCTGCGATGCTTTCAATGCCCGCTCCAGGTCCGCCATATCTGCATGCTTATAAATTTGACGTCCCGCCTTCGTCAAGCGAATACCATCAATGATACTAGCATGGTTCAGCTCATCGCTAATAACCACATCTTCTTTACCAAGAATCGTAGCCAATACACCCACATTGGCGGTAAATCCAGATTGGAATACCAAGGCTGCTTCGGTGTGCTTAAACCGCGCCAATTTCTCCTCCAAACGTTCGTGCATCGAGAAAGTTCCCGCAATCGTACGCACCGAACCCGTTCCTGCACCATATCCTTCTACAGCTTTGATGGCCGCATCTTTTAAACGAGGGTGGGTAGTCAAACCAAGGTAGTTATTCGAAGAAAGCTGGATCACTTTCTTTCCACGGATGGTTACGGTTGCCCCCTGCTCTGACTCCAATTCAGTCAGTGGGCGAAAGATTCCTTCCTGCTTTAGCTCATCCAGTTCTTGTGCCAGATAAGCAAAATCTTGTACTAAGTCACGGCTCATGCTTTTCTCCTCCTTTGTATCCTTACAAGAATGAGTAGGCACTTCATCGCGGTTGAATTCATCGATAAGCAAAGACACCTACTCACTGTAGCTGGCCCTCTCTTAAAAAAGATGGAACAAGGCAAGCTCCATTCCTTCTTTTATCCCTTACGGGTATAATACCACTTTGCCTGACTGACCACGTAGCATTAGATCGAACCCTTTCTCAAACTCCTCCAAAGGAAGACGGTGTGTAATCAGAGGCTCAACATTTACCTTGCCCGATTCTAACAATCCCGCCGTCTGCTCCCATGTTTCATACATGCGTCGTCCAACAATCCCATGGATGGTTAGCCCTTTAAAGACAACATCGCGCGCGATGTCTAGCTCCACATTGCGCGTGGGTAAGCCGAGCATCGAGACACGTCCACCCGGTGTGACCATCGAAAAGCTTTGTTGAATGGCGAGTGGATGGCCCGACATCTCCAGCACTACTTCCACTCCTTGACCACTCGTTTGATCAAAAATGGTTTGCACAGGGTCCACTTCGCCTGAATGAATAACAGCATCTGCACCAAGAGAACGAGCCAGCTCCAAGCGATACGGATTAATATCGAGGGCATAAACACGCCGCGCACCTGTCGCCTGTGCCACGAGAATCGAGATGAGTCCAATCGGGCCACATCCGACGACGGCAACATCTTTGCCGGCAATGGGGCCAGATAAAGCTGTGTGTACCGCATTGCCCATCGGTTCCATAATGGACGCGTGTTCATGTGGTAGGGACTTGCTATTCACCCACAGATTATCTTCCGGCATCGCCATGTACTCTGCAAAACAGCCCGTACGATCCACACCAATAATCTCTGTATTTAAGCAAACATGCGCCTCGCCTTTCCGACAAGGCGGGCATTTTCCACAGACAATATGTGTTTCTGTCGAAACATGATCCCCTACTTGGACACGTGTCACCTCTGGTCCAACTTCCACAACCTCACCAGAGAATTCATGGCCAAAAATATAGGGGGGCTTTACCCGACTTTTGGCCCAATCGTCCCAGTCATATATATGAACATCTGTGCCACAAATGCTTGTTGCTTTCACACGAATCAACACCTCATGCGCACCGATGGATGGAATCGGTACCTCCCGCAACTCGGCTCCTTTTCCCGCATGATGTTTTACAAGCGCTTTCATTTTTCCACTCACGACGGACACTTCCTCCCCAATAACGAATCAAGTACAATTTGCTCACCTGAATTATAACATGCTGATGATTTTTGAGCCAAACCACCGACGAAGAAAGTGTCCATTTGAAAGAGACAATCAAATACAGCATGAAAGAGGCCGCATTCCCGTCCACTTGCGGAGAAAGAGAGAAAACCAGCATCAACAAGAATGGTTCATGTCAATCGACTTCCTCTCCCCTTACCTCTTCTCTCAGGTTGACGGATTGGTTCCTTCTCCTTCCTGTTTGTTTCTTCCAGATAAGAACCAGCCACCGACGGAAATCGTTAAGAGGACACCCCAGAAAAGAGCTTTCCATCCGAGCGAGCTAGGAAAGGACTCCGGGAAAATGGCAAGAGAAGGATGAGAAAGCGTATATACAGCCAACTTCACCCCTACCCACCCTACAATGAGAAAAGCGACGGTTTCTAATCCAGGCCTACTTTCTAACAGACCACTAAAAAAGGTTGCTGCAAAGCGCATTAAAATTAGTCCAATCACTCCCCCTATGAGGACGATCAAGAATTGACCGCCATCAATTCCACCAATAGGGGGCAAAGGCGTTTGCGGCAAACTTACAGCAAGGGCTACTGCAGCTAAGATGGAATCAACCGCAAACACAATATCTGTCAACTCTACTTTTATTACTGTCATCCAGAATCCCGATTGAGAAGACGGAGGAGTCTCTACTTTTTTGCTTTCTCTTCTTTCGCTCAGCCACTTTCTCACGACATGGCTAAGTGAGATGCAGATGAGGTAGAAAGCACCGATTGCTTGTAGTTGCCATACATGAATGAGATAGGATATAGCAAACAAAGACAAAAATCGAAAGACGAAAGCGCCGGCTAAGCCGTAAAACAAAGCTTTCTTCCGCTTTTTATCGGGTAGGTGTTTCACCATGATCGCGATCACCAACGCATTGTCAGCGGCTAAAATCCCTTCGAGCACGATCAACACCAACAAAATCCAGCCATACTCCATTAACACCGCGAAATCCATCTCATCCACTCCCTCAAGAGATTTATGATTTCGAGGCAAGAAAAAACCCTTGCCCCTGAGGCAAAGGTCTCACTAGCAACCGGTACAGTTGCCAATAAAGCCGAGAGCCGTTCGAGCTCTGTATTGACGACTTTATTGTAGAAGTTACTCCCCTTTGACTTTTTCAGTAACTACTTTCCCACATGTCTCACACTTGAAACCTATTATCTGCGGCACTTTCGATCCTACCTCCACCCATTGACTTAGCCATCATTTCAACAAGAGGTCGGTGTACTGATGGTGAGCCTACTTTTACATAATCTAGTGTGGAGTAAGTGCACGTAGCTATCCTTCATGCTTCATTTCTTATTGCGTGATATCTGGCTCTTTCTCTGTAAAAAAGGCTTTCATCAATGGAGGTGTGGCGATCGTTGTCACAAGCACTACCACAACAAGGACAGCAAAAAGCTCTTCACTTAATAATGCCGCTTCCAATCCAATCGCCGCAATGATTAACGCTACTTCCCCACGTGATACCATCCCAGAGCCGATGCCCAGTGCACTTCGCCAATGAAAACCGGCCAACCTCGCCCCTACTGCTGATCCGATCAATTTTGTTAGAATGGCGAGGATGCTAAGGATCACAATCAAGCCAATTTGATCGCCAATACCAATAAATTCGACCGCCACACCAATCGATGTGAAAAAGACAGGCACAAAGATAGAATAACTAATGGTTTCCACCTTTTCGAAGACCTCGTGCTTGTAATTGGTTAGGCTGATCCCCACTCCCGCGATGTAGGCCCCGATTATGGCAGCTACCCCCGCATATTCAGCCAAAAACGCGTATACAAAACAAATGATCAGGCCAGCCGAGACCACTGCTTCTGTTACTTTAAGCGGGGCAAACATTTTCAGGACCCAAGGAATCACCTTCCAGGCCATCGCAATAGCTACAGTAAAGAAGAGGACTTTCTTCAAAATGACCTCGCCCAAATGTACATCTCCACCAGCGAAACTCATCAAAAACGCTAACGAGACTATGACCAAGATATCGTCAATCACGGCTGCGCCTAATACGGTTGTCCCCTCTCTTGTCTTCAACCGATTCATCTCTTTTAAAGCCTGGACTGAGATACTAATACTGGTTGCTGAGAGCAGAAGCCCTAAGAAGATCGCTTCAATCAGGGGCAAACCCATCCATATTCCTGCGAGATAACCAGCCGACAGAGGAACAATGATTCCTAGCAGTCCCACATAGCTAGATGCTTTCCGCGTACTTTTTAATTTATCTAAGTCCGTTTCCAGTCCCGCAATGAACATCAGCAGAATGACCCCGATTTGACTAATTTCACTTAATATTTCTGTGTCCGTCACAATCCCTAATACAGTCGGCCCCAAAACTATTCCAATTAACAGTTTCCCGAGGACAGACGGTTGGCCCAACCTCACACTAATGTCTCCTGCTACCTTAGATGCAAATAAGATCGCTGCCAATTGAATGATCAGCACGTTTTCTATTCCCCCAGTCTTCTCCCTATTTTGACCGATCGTAATCCCGTCACGACGAGGACAATCATGATTCTTGTCTATCTTGTCAGTGAGGCGTGATTACACCTCATCTTGTTTCCGTTCCCATTTCCTTTTTATCTTGTGGCCTATTATCCCTTTTAACTATTCCCCGCCCCATTCGCATCCAATCCAAAAATAAATGAACGTTTGGTGAATGGTTGGTTTCAAGGTTTTCTTTTATTCATTAAACCTCTACTGTCAATCCGATGTCTGCCACCAATAATTCTCCTTGATAAGATGCTTGTGCCTCCCGCTCGTAAGCATCTCTTGATAACTCTGGATAGAGATGCGTTAATAACAACTGCTTCGCTTGTACAGTCTGAGCCGCCAAAGCCGCCTGGTGGGCGGATAAGTGACCAATCGGGGTTTGCGGAAGGTCTTTATGTAAAAAGGTGGCCTCACAGATAAAGAGATCAGGAGCACGATCCATCGCAGACCAAATCGTCTTGGGACCGGCATCTGCTCCGTAAAGAATCGTTTTCTTCCCATCCGTTATTCTCATCGCATAACAAGGAATGGGATGGTCCGTCAGAAAGAAGGTCACTTCTACATCCGCTAAGGAGATGCTTGTATGTTGTTGAATGGTTGTCAACTGGATCGCATCGTGGTATGGCAGGAGCTTTCCCCATTTATGTGGTTTCTCCGGAGCATACACGGGCAAAGGCTCCTGGCGTTTCCCTAAGCGACGTGCTGTTTGAATCGCGTATTGCAGAGGGAAGAAGTCAGCGATATGGTCGTGGTGCAAGTGTGATAAGATGACCGCATCGATGTCATAAGGAGAAATGTAGTGAGCCAGTTGCGCTAACACCCCACTTCCACAATCGATTAAGATGCGTTGGTTATTCGTTTCTAATAAATATCCTGGCGTGGCCCCGCCTGCACCAGGATAAGGAGATTGATAGCCGAGTACGGTCCATTTCATCGTAATCACTCCGTTTCTTTAATATAGAGTTTATCAAAAGGCGACCAAAGAAGTATGTATTAAGTCTAAACAGTCTACAAATCGCACTTGCTATAGAAGGTTTACAGGCGATAACCACGCTTTTGTTTGGTCTAGCCAGTTTTTCACTGATGATGATCCCTTTCATTTCAGTATGACCATTTAGATTTAATCGCTCCCTAGCTTTCTTAGAAACTTTCTTCCTCAAAGGAGCACCCACACCTTGTGATCGCTTCATCAATGCCTCTATCATCTTGATTTGAATATATCCTCAAGCTCCAAGTACGCACCTTGCAACCAAGGATGGACAACGCGTAACCTCTGCCAATAAAAACATACCAGCAACCACTCGCCTCACTGAGTAGTCACTGGTATGTGATTGTTAGAGAGTCTTCGATACGAAACTCATGTGAGACTCATGTAAACTCCATCATCAATTCCTCAAACTTTGCTTTCTCCATCCGTAAGTCCTGATGAGCGAGCGGATCTTCACTATACCCGCGTACCAACTGCTCGTAGGGTGGTTGTTCTTTATTCTGATAAATAATACCGGTTACCCAACCTTCATTCTCCATCAACTTTTGCATCGCTGCGAGACGGTTGGAAGAATCGTAACCTTCTTCTTCATCTAAATTGGTCAAATTCTGCTTAAACCATTCATACGTATTCACTTTATTATAGGTTACACAGGGGCTAAAGACATTGATAAGGGAGAAGCCTTCATGACGGATGCCTTCTTCAATCACGCGGGTCATCTGTTTCAGATCGCTGGAGAAACCTTGTGCGAGAAAAGTGGCACCTGCAGATAGTGCCATCTCCATCGGATTAAGGGCCGCTTCGATCGCTCCTTGTGGGGAACTCTTCGTCTTAAATCCGACCGCACTACGTGGAGACGTCTGCCCCTTGGTCAACCCATATACTTGGTTATCCATCACGATATAGGTCATGTTGATATTGCGCCGAATGGCGTGAATGGTATGACTCAATCCGATGGCAAAGCCATCTCCATCTCCCCCAGCGGCAATAACCGTCAGATCACGATTGGCCAGCTTTAATCCTTGTGCAATAGGTAGGGAGCGACCGTGGATGCCATGAAACCCATAAGAGTGAGTATAACCGGAGATGCGTCCCGAACAACCAATCCCGGAAACCAACGCCACCTCTTCCGGCTCTTTGCCTGTACTCGCGAGTGCCCGTTGCAACGCTGCCAGCACCGAGAAGTCCCCACAGCCAGGACACCAATTGGGCTTCACTTTATTGCGGAAATCCTTAAACGTGGCCATGAACCATCAACTCCTTGCACTGGTTATAGATTTCTGATGGAAGGAAGGGATTTCCGTCGTATTTGCCAAAGTGGATCATCTTCTCTCCCGAACCGCAATATTGCGTGATCAACGATGTGAGCTGTCCTGTTGCATTGTTCTCTACCACGAGCACTTTCTTGGCTCGACCGATTTGCTTTTTCACTTCATCGGTAGGGAAGGGAAGCAACTGCCGAATGTGAATATGATTCACTTCTAGACCATCCTTCTCTAACCGGTCCTTTGCTTCCTCGATGGTGCCTCGCGTCGAGCAAATCCCCACGATCAACACATCTGCCTTGTCCGATTTCGCATTTACCATCACCGGTTCTTTAAAGGAGATTCCATCCGCTAACTTACGCAGACGCTTCTCCATCATCTTGGCACGGTTGGTGGGGCTTTCCGAGGGGCGACCCACTTCATTATGCTCTACTCCTGTTACATGAAAAAGGCCATTTTTCACGCCAGGAATAACCCGTGGCGACACGCCATCATCCGTTTCCTGATAGCGAGGGAAAAGTTCAGATGGGGGAAGCTCACTTAAATCCTGCTCATCGGTGATCATTTTACCTCGATCGATTTGAATCCGTTTATAATCCAGTGGATCGACCGTTTGTT
The DNA here is from genome assembly GCF_059818345.1 of Mechercharimyces mesophilus. Taxonomy (NCBI): domain Bacteria; kingdom Bacillati; phylum Bacillota; class Bacilli; order Caryophanales; family Thermoactinomycetaceae; genus Mechercharimyces; species Mechercharimyces mesophilus. The sequence continues at coordinate 1,192,190 of NZ_JCBAPH010000001.1, forward strand.
TTCCTAGAGACAAGGCCAAGTCGGAGAGAATGATAACTGGGCATTGATATTGATCCGCCAGATTAAAAGCTTGAATCGTATCATAAAAACATTCTTCCACCGTACTCGGAGCAATCACAATTTTAGGAATCTCACCATGAGTCCCGTAGATCATCGCATTCAAGTCACTCTGTTCCTGCTTCGTCGGCAGACCCGTACTCGGACCTCCCCGCTGTGTATCAACAATAACTGCTGGCGTCTCCGTCATCCCCGATAATCCAATCGCTTCGGTCATCAGCGACAAACCGGGCCCAGCAGACGCGGTTAAAGCGCGCACGCCTCCGTAGTTGGAACCAATGACCATGGAAATTGCAGCGATTTCGTCTTCTGTTTGTACAACCGTTCCGCCAAATTGCGGTAGTTTTTTAATCAAATACTCCATAATTTCAGAAGACGGGGTAATCGGATAAGCCGCCATTAATCTTGCACCTGCTGCTAATGCCCCAAGTGCAATCGCATCATTTCCTATCATATAAAGGCGTTTCTTGCCGTCACCTGGAGACAATTCGTATTTGGGCTTATTTCCTTCTAAATGTTTACTAATCGCATCAGCACCTCGAGCGATCGCCTCCATATTGCGCTCCACTATCTCTTCGCCTTTGCGTAAAAACTTGGCCTCTATCACTTCTTGAAAGGCTTCGGTAGCCAAGCCAAGTAATCGACTGGAAGCTCCGACAGCCACCATATTTTTCATCTGTGCCATACCAATCTCTTTCGCAATCTCCGTAAAGGGGATGGGAATCAGATCGGCTTTAATTCCATCTGGGAGAGCTGGCTTCCATTTTTCATCCGCTAAAATTACTCCACCTGCGCGCAACTCTGGGGCATTCACATCGATCGTCTCCTGATCGAAAGCAACCAAAATATCCAGTTTATCCGAGATGGCGCGCATGGGACGCGTACTAATGCGTATCTTGGTGTTGGAGTGTCCCCCCTTGATGCGGGAAGAGAAATGGCGATAGCCGTATAGATGATACCCCATACGGTTTAGCGCAAGACAAAAGATTTCGCCCGTGCTATCAATTCCTTCTCCCTGTTGGCCCCCCACTTTCCATGACAGTTGCTGGATCATCAACTCATCTCCTTATTAAAATCCCTTTCTCATTCTATCTTACATCTCAGTCTGGCTACGCGTAACGGCTGAAAAAGACCGACCATCGCCCCCTTTACTTCCTCTTTATTCTTAACTTTTCCATCCTTCGCTTAACTCAAATGATAGCACAAATATGAAAAAGGTGCGAGCGTCTACCATTTTACAGGACTCGACGATAGATCTCCTGCCAGTTTTGACTCATCCATCTGTTTACAAGGGTTTCCGGATAATAGCGCAACAATTTTTCCGTCAGTGCTCCCAATTTGCCCGCATGCTCTAACCCCTCGACCAACAGCGGATACCCATCAAAATCCGAACCAAAGGCGAGATGGTTTTCGCCACCCAGACTACATACATGTTCAACATGGTGTAAAAGGTGATCGATGGTTGCTAGCTCAGTCGAATGAACAAAATGAGGGACGAACGTCAGCCCGATAAGCCCATCCGCTTGAATCAATGCTTCGATCTGTTCATCATGCAAGTTGCGTACATGTGGACAGATGGTTCGGCAATTGGAGTGAGAGGCAATCACCGGTATCTCAGCTGATTCCAACACATCCCAAAACCCTCGCACAGACAAGTGAGAAACGTCCAGTACCATCTGGAGTCGTTCCATTTCTTTGACCAATTGCTGTCCAAAAGTACTCAGTCCGCCATTCCGTTCTTCTAAGATCCCATCAGCTACTTCATTGGCGTAATTCCAGGTTAGTCCTACTTGTCTCACTCCTAAGCGATACAGGAGACGTAAACGATGGAGCTCCCCTTGCAAGGCATCCGCTCCTTCCAACGAGAGTAGCCCACCCATGCGGCCCATGCGCGGGCTCGACACCACTTCATCTAAATCGGAAGCCGTCCGCACCGCTTGCACATGTGCTCCATCCGCTATCACTTGTTCATAAAAAAGATCCACCTGCTCCAGTGCAACTTCCCACTTCGCACTAGAATGGACGGATTCTGGTATATAGATGGCAAAAACCTGAAAGCGAAGAGACGCCTTTTGTGCTCGTCGCCAAGAAACATCGAGCTGACTGTGAGAATCCTCATAGAAAGAAAGCTTTCCGCCTGCTCGCCACATTTTGCTCAACACATCGCAGTGACCATCGCACCACATCACCTTTTTCCTCCTCCTTCTCGCACCTTTTCACTCCAAAAATATAAGGCACTCGCTTGGCATTACTGCCTCACTGTGCCCTTTGTTCGTCCATTTTTTATTGGATCACCTTATATTTACCGTGGTTCTACAATTAATTTAATAGCAGTACGCTCTTCTCCATCGATAATAATGTCCGTAAATGCAGGGATGGCGATCAGATCAATTCCACTAGGAGCCACAAACCCTCTCGCAATTGCGATTGCTTTCACTGCTTGATTGAGTGCACCTGCACCGATCGCTTGCATTTCCGCTTGACCACGTTCACGCAATACGCCGGCTAGTGCACCAGCAACGGAGTTCGGACTAGACTTTGCTGAAACTTTTAATACTTCCATGTTTAGTACCTCCTCGATGGATGAAGTATGATAGTAAATGACAACGGGTTCCATACCAGTAGGATAAATGATGGAACATTGCCTCTTGTTTAGCGCAAAAGTGATCGGAAAGAATGAATGATCATAAAACGCCTTAGTAAACTATATTCGCTATTCCTTCAATAATTCCTGCTATCCATCACAAAGGTTGGAAAAGTGGAAACAGGAGCTATTTATTTACGGATAATTTAGATTTCATAATCTAAAAAAAGAGGAGGGGGTCAGATGATTTGGCACCCCCAGAAAATGACGTCCTCTTCTCTACATACTCGGTACGGGGAAGAGGAGGCTCAACCTTCCATCATGGGCTGATCTTCATCAATACGAATACGCTTGATGCGCGTAGCACGTTGGCCTGTACGATCGAGCTTTAACAAAACCGCATTAACCTGAACCCGTCCTGCGGCCACTTCCATTCGAATCGGGAGATGCGTCATAAATTTTTTCTGGATCAATTCACGATCCATTCCCAGAATGCTATCATACGGTCCCGTCATCCCTATATCCGTTAAATAAGCCGTCTGATCGAGGAGCAAACGCTCGTCCGCTGTTTGCACATGGGTGTGTGTCCCCACCACAGCGGCGACACGACCAGCAAGATGCCAACCCATCGCCATTTTTTCCGAAGTGGTCTCCGCATGAAAGTCCACCAAAATTGGGATTTTAGGGTCCAATCGTTTTAATAACTGATCTGCCGTCCGAAATGGACAATCCAGCTGGGAAAGAAAGGTTCTTCCCATTAAATTGACTACCTGTAGGTGTGCTCCCCCTACACTCAGTTTCATGATCCCTTGACCGGGGGTTCCTTCTGGGTAATTGGCTGGACGAACCATACGCGGCTCCGCATCAATAAAGTCAAAAATCTCATAGCGGTCCCATGTGTGATTCCCCATTGTGATTCCATGAATCCCCGCCTGTAATAGTTCTTGTACAATCGGTTTGGTGATTCCTTTCCCGTGAGCGGCATTCTCCCCATTTGCCAAAATCACATCTGGCTGATACGTTCGTTTTAACTGGGGGAGAAATTGTTGTATCGCCTTTCTTCCTGGGTCCCCCACAATATCGCCAAACATCAATACATCCATCCACTTTTCCTCCAACCTACTTAAAAAAGGAAGCGGCTAAAAAAGCCGCTTCTATTTTGCATATTCAATCGCCCGTGTTTCACGCACAACGGTGACTTTGATATGACCTGGATAATCCAGCTGTTTTTCAATCTCATTTTTTACATCCCGCGATAAGCGAACGGCTTCATCGTCGCCAATCTCTTCTGGTCGCACGATGATACGTACTTCTCTGCCTGCTTGAATGGCAAACGATTTTTCCACTCCCGCAAACGACTCAGAAATCTCTTCTAGCTTCTCCAAGCGACGAATATAAGCTTCTAAGGTTTCTCTGCGCGCTCCTGGCCGCGCCGCCGATAAGGCATCCGCTGCTCCGACCAAGACGGAAATCACACTGGTTGCTTCCACATCACCATGATGTGAAGCAATCCCGTTGATCACAACAGGGTGTTCATTGTACTTCTTACCCAGCTCGATGCCGATCTCCACATGAGAGCCTTCTACTTCATGGTCGATCGCCTTCCCGATATCATGGAGCAATCCCGCTCGCTTCGCTAACATCACATCTTCGCCCAGTTCCGCTGCCAGCATCCCTGTCAAATGGGCAACTTCCATGGAATGTAACAGTACATTTTGTCCATAGCTCGTCCGGAACTTTAAGCGACCAATAATCTTGATCAAGTCAGGATGCAAACCATGTACGCCTGTTTCGAATGTAGCCTGTTCTCCATACTCACGAATACGCTCGTCCACTTCCCGGCGAGACTTCTCCACCATTTCTTCAATACGTGCAGGGTGAATTCGTCCATCCGCCACCAATTTTTCCAATGCCACGCGGGCCACTTCCCGGCGCACAGGATCAAAACCGGAGAGAATAACGGCCTCAGGTGTATCATCGATAATCAAATCAATGCCCGTCAGGGTTTCCAATGTACGAATGTTTCTACCCTCACGACCAATGATCCGGCCCTTCATTTCATCATTGGGCAAATTAACAACCGATACGGTCGTCTCTGCTACATGATCAGCCGCACATCGTTGGATGGCAAGAGAAAGAATGCTTCTCGCTTTTTTGTCCGCCTCTTCTTTCGCTTGTTGCTCCATCTCTTTGATCATCTGCGCTGTCTCGTGTTTCATTTCATTTTCGAGACGAGAGAGAATCAACGTACGTGCTTCCTCAGTCGAAAGCCCCGACAACCGCTGAAGCTCTTTTGCTTGTTCCTTCTCCAGTGAGGCGGCTCGTTCTTCCATCTCCGCTAATTCACGTTCACGGAGAATGAATCCTTTCTCCTGCTCACTGACGGATTCGATCTTCTGATCCAATCCCTCTTCTTTTTGCATCAGACGCCGCTCCAAGCGCAACAACTCATTTCGCTGTTCACGAATCTCATGTTCGGCTTCTTGACGCAAATAGTGCGCTTCATCACGCGCTTCCAATACTTTTTCTTTCTTCAATGCCTCAGCTTCATGTTTTGCTTTCTCGGTGATTTGTCCAGCTTCTTGCTCCGCACTGCCAATACGAGCCTCAGCTAATAGCTTTCGCACCCAGTACCCAATAGCAATGCCTGCAGCAAGTCCAATCACGAGCAGCAGAATATAGATAAGATCTACTACTCCTCCATTCATTTTTCAAGGTACCCTCCTTCCTTCACCAACTATAAAAGAAGACCGATCGCTCTCGGTCTGCTCATACTCTCAGACGTTTTTTGTTCATACCTTGACAATTTAACCGATTTTATTCAAATTTCATCGTTACTTTTGCGCATAAAAAAAACAGAGATACACTATGATTTTATTATTTTCGTATGGTTGCTGTCAAGAAAGGCGGACGGAATTATTTGGGTGCGCCCGCTCTTCATCTGTACTTGCAGTACTTGATCGGCCGCTTCCGTCAAATGAGGGTTGTGCGTCACGAGGATCATCTGTCGTCCAAACATATGACCCGTCGATTTTAGGAACTCCAGCATATTCATTACATAGTCGTTGCTCACGTGTTTTCCTGGCTCATCCAGGATCACCGGACCCTCTGGTCGCGGATCAAAGGTTTCCACCATCGCAATCCGTAATGCGAGTGAGGTAATATCGACGATGCCCCCACCGCGTGCCTCTTGTGGCTTATTTTTGATCTCTTGCCCTTCCCATTCTGTCACAACGTAAAATTCCGCCCACGGCTTTCCGCTATATTCGGACAATTCAATTTCAAAGCGAAACGCGGAACCAAAGATAAATTGAAGAGCATTGGTCACCAGCGTTTCAATCTGTTCTTTCGCCTGCTGACGCGCATAATTAGAGGACTCTTGCAAGAGAATACGCACCGACTCAAATAAATCCAATTGGCGCTGTTTCTCCGCTAGACTCTCTTCCACTTCCGTCAATAATCCATTTAACGCTTCGCGCTTGGCATCACGACGCATCCACTCTTGTTTGGCGCACGCCAGCTTTTCTTTGATGGCTGTCTCCAATTGAGAACGTTCCATGGTTACTTCATCAGCTCCTCAGGTAGAAGCGCCATCGCTTCTTCCAACTTCTGCTCCATTTCGCGCTCCAATTTGGCAATCTCTTCATCTAAGTGTTCCGGTTCAACAGCCAATTCCTTTAACTCTAACAAGAGTTCTTCCTCTTGTTTCTCCAATTGCTCAAGACGTGCCTCCGCTTTATACCGCAGGTCTTTCGCTTTTTCCAATGATGTTTTTACTTGTTTCAATCGTTCTTCTAATGCTTGCATGGCTCTCATCCTCCATGATTGACCAAGATATGGTGTAACGCATGCTCGTCTTCCACTTGCGCTCCACAAGTGGGACACTGTCCCCACTGCTTCAGAAGACCTACATATTCCGCTGATAGCGATTCAATCTCTTGCTCTTTTTGCTGAAAAAATTGTCTTCCTTCCCGTTTGCGCTTCAATAAATCCTTCCGCTGTACGAGATAAGAACGGTACCGTTTCACCTTGTCCGCTTTCTCCGTCAACATGTGTGTCTGTTGTTCTACCTTGGTAACGGAAGACGTATGCTCCAGTACTCGTTCCACTTTTAAGCGAACGGTTTGCGCTTGCTTCCACTTGGGCCCTACTTGTTGCATCCGCCGAAAATAGGTAAGGGCATGCTCTATCTCTTCGATCCGCTCCTGAACAACGGGAAGCTTCTCTGTTTTCGCTGTATGGATGCGATTCAGATGCAACTGTTCTTGTAGTTGATTCCATCTCTGTCGTAGCTGTTTTTGTTGCGCTTGTTGTGCTTGTTTGACCATGAGCGCTTCCATCAACGCTTCTGCTTGCGGAAGGCTACCAACAACTGTAAGTGTTTGCTTGCATTCCTGCTTCTCTTGCCGCAACCGGGTCCATTGCTTGGTTATGCGTTCAATTCGTTGCAAGCGATACCCCACTGCTTCTGCCGTGACCACTTTCTCCTGCGCTCGCTCAATTTCGGTTAAGCGATTCCACTTTTCCCGCCACGCCTTCAACTGCTCTAAAACCTCTCGCCACTGTGCTTGTAACCGTCGGTATCTTTCTAAGCGGACTTTCCTCTCTTCTACTTGACCGAGCAGCTGTTCCACACGGTCCAATTTTCCTTTGAGTTCCGGGAGGTTTTCATAGGGTACAAGGTTTTGCTTTGCCTCTTCTGCTTGCCTTTCCAACTGCTTCTTTTCCGTGAGTGTGGACTGGCGATCACGTACCACCTCGCCGAGTGCCATATCCATTACATGGGCCCCACTAATGCGGCTAATCGATTTGGCTTTGACACTGCCCGTCTCCGCTAACAAAAAGGGAGCTTCTAACTGGCTTCCTATTTGCATTGCCATCTCCCAATCGCCGTCCATTTTTAGCGGGAGCATCTGATGCGCTTCCAAAACCTCTTGTGGCACTTGACTGCCAAAACCCTCGTATACTTGCTCTTCACCCTCCGGCGTAACAAGCACATAGCGATTAAGCGACGAACTCTTCTCACGTAGAATCGTTGTCCCATCAGACAAGGTAAGGGAGACACGGCATCGATTGGCACCGGTCCGAATAAAATCACTGCCACGTGGCTGATTGTATAAGACCCAGCGCAATGCGCGTAAGATGGCACTCTTCCCACTGTCGGACGGGCCAACAAACACTTGAAGCCCGTCGGTAAAGTGGATCTCCGTCTCTACATGGGACTGAAAATTTTCAATCACCAAGCGGCGCAAAGATTTCATGATGCTCTCCCCTCTCCGATCCGCTCTTGAATGACCGCAATACGTCGCATCGCTTCCAGCTTCACTTCTTCTTTAATCCCTTCTAGATCAGCGATCTCATGAATAATATCCATAATGTCCATGGACTGAAACGAACCGGCCGCTTTAACTTCCTGTACAAATGAGCTCATCTTCTCTAATCTCCATGCCGCTTCCTCCAAATAAGATCGATCCAGCACATCTTTCCCGTCCGCCGCACATTGCAAGGGGCGGAGACGTACCGAGAGGGTATCACCTAAGGTAATGAGCGCCACTTGTGGCCTTCGTCGCATCTCCGAAGGATGGTTATTGATGCGGGACAATGCACCGGGATTCACGATGTATTTCCCCTCTTTTTCCTGGAGTGGGAACCCTGCATGGTAATGACCCGTCAACAAAAGATCGACCTCCGTAGACCATAGTTGATCCACCAGCGTATGATGGACCCCGTCGGGAAGCGCTCGATCCACGACCATCCCGTGCACCATGTGGATACTATACGATGCCCCTTCCTCCTTTTGCACCGCATAATCCATAGCAGGGTCACGCCGATCCAAGTCATAGTGAAAAGGTTGGCCCGACAACTGTACCGTTAGCCCGTTCACGGTGAATCGCTCCCTCTCCCCTTCACGGAGCATGCGCACGGTACCAAATGCGTCCAACAGACCAATCATCGAGCGGTGCGCCGTCTCTGGATTATGACCATAGATATCATGGTTCCCTGCAATGGTGAAAATGGGAACCTGAAAACGCCTTAGGATAGAGGCAAATTCACCTACAACAGACGGAGAAACATCGGGGCGATCAAAGAAGTCGCCCCCATGGAGCACGGCATCCACTTCTTCTTCTTCCGCAATGGCGAGTACTTCATGCAACTTTTCTTTCAAAGTCTCTGGAAAATCATCCATCCGACTGCGCGGAGAGGTTCCTCGTATATGCGTATCGGTTAAGTAAAGTAAACGCAAATCTGTTTCCTCCTTTCTACGCCTGGTGTTGCTGGCGTATTTCACGCAAGATGCGATACACCAGAGGCGGGAGATGCCCCTTACGCAAAAGATACCCTCCCAAACGACGCTCTACCGTCGGCCACGGTAGATGACGCAACCGTTGATAACGCTTCATGGCTAGCTCTTGTACCTTTTCCCACTCGTCTTCTTCCTCGACCTGCGCAAGCCCCTCATCGATCGCGTCATCCTCTACCCCTTTTCGTTCCAGTTCCTGACGCAGTGCTCGCTTGCCCAGACCTTTACTCCGTGATCGAGAAGCAACCCATGCCTCAGCAAAATGGGCATCATCTAAGTATCCCTGTTGTTTACACTCCGCAATGATGGTTTCAATATGGCTTTCCGCATATTCTTTTTGTAAAAGAAAACGGCGGACCTCAAAAACAGTCCGCGGTTGATAGCTGAGGTAACGCAAGGTGGCCTGCCGCACCTGACTGCGCTCCTCCGCTTCTCCAATTTGCTCCCATTCTTCTGGTGTAAGCTGAAGTCCCTTGCGCAACCCCTTCTTCACCAACACTTCTTCATGAACCGTACCCCAGTACTCATCCTCTCGATAAAGATGGTAGCGGGCTGCACGTTTTTTTTGCTTCTCAATCCGGGTTATCACGCCACCCTTCATGATTGCCCCTCCCTCTCATCCTGGAAAGCTAGACATCCAAGGATTGTTCTTCCTCTTTCTTCTTGCCCTTCTTCTTCGTTGTTGCAGAACTTGAAGCACTTGCTGTTTCTTCTTTTGCTTGTTCTTCCGGCTGGATCAGCTGATGGTGTTCACGGATTTTGCGCTCAATCTGATCCGCAATCTCCGTATGCTCCTTGAGGAACAGCTTCGCATTTTCCCGTCCTTGACCTAAGCGCTCTCCAGAAAAGGAGTACCAAGACCCGCTTTTATCGACGATATCAAGATCGCTTCCGATATCGAGGATACTGCCTTCTTTCGATATCCCTTCTCCATACATAATGTCGACTTCTGCTTGTTTAAATGGTGGCGCTACCTTGTTTTTCACAACCTTAATGCGTGTGCGGTTCCCCACCATCTCTTGTCCTTGTTTGATCGTCTCCGCACGGCGCACATCCAAACGAATACTGGAGTAAAACTTGAGAGCCCGTCCTCCTGGTGTCGTCTCTGGATTGCCAAACATGACGCCCACTTTTTCACGGAGCTGGTTAATAAAGACCGCAATCGTCTTGGACTTGCTGATCGCACCCGACAGTTTGCGTAGCGCTTGGGACATCAAGCGAGCTTGTAAACCGACATGAGAGTCTCCCATCTCGCCTTCAATTTCCGCTTTTGGCACCAACGCAGCCACCGAATCCACCACGATGATATCCACTGCGCCACTCCGTACCAATGCTTCAGAAATCTCCAACGCTTGTTCTCCCGTATCTGGCTGAGACAAGAGCAATTCATTAATGTTTACTCCCAATTTGCGCGCATACACCGGGTCCAACGCGTGCTCCGCATCGATGAACGCAGCTTGTCCACCCGCACGTTGTACTTCGGCGATCGCATGGAGAGCGACGGTCGTTTTCCCTGAGGATTCCGGTCCATATACTTCAATGATGCGTCCGCGTGGATAACCGCCAATCCCCAGCGCAATATCGACAGCCAAAGCACCGCTCGGAATGGTCTCCACAGGTGGGAATGAATCTTCACCCATTTTCATTATAGAGCCTTTCCCAAACTGCTTCTCAATTTGCCGCAATGCCATATCCAATGCTTGTTTACGATCTGACATCTCTTCCACTCCCTCTCGTTCTCTTCTTTTTATTCTATTCTCATCATACATGGTTTTTTCCTGTGTGCCAAGATCATTTACGAACATTTATTCGTTTATTTTGTTACCTATTTTAACCCGTTCCTGCTTATGATACAGTAAAGAGAGAGACAGTTGATCCTTTTGCCAAAAAAGAGGTGTTACATTTATGGATAAAGAAAAGCAAGAAGAACAGATCATGGAAGCGTTAGAAGAAGTCATCGATCCGGAACTCAATATTGACATCGTCAATCTTGGTTTGGTTTATGGTGTCGATATCGATGACGAGAACAAAGCCAAAGTCACCATGACTTTAACCGCCATGGGTTGCCCTCTCGCTGGAATGATTCAAGAGATGGTTACACAAGCCGTCAAGAAAGTAGACGGTGTAGAGGATGTAGAAGTAGAAATCGTCTGGAATCCACCATGGTCCAAAGAGCGTATGTCCCGTTATGCCAAGATGGCACTCGGCATTCATTAATAAAAGCACGAAGAGGACGAGGCGACTAGCCACAAGCTAGTGCGCACTCGTCCTCTTTCTTTTGCAAACGATCGTTTACCTATCTGGTTACTCGTCCTCGTCAATCACCTTGGATTGACAAACTTCAGGGTAATCAAATGGGATCACTTGTTCATACGGAGGCGGATTCAAATCAGCATTTAAGTTTTGTTGTGGTGGGTCATCAATCCAACTTCCACTGGAGTCTTTTTGTTTTCTCAGTACATCGACGACGACGGAGCCAATTTCACGCCCAAGGCGTAACCCTTGTTCATTATCACTCCGAAAATGAACACCGCCCAACAGCCGTGAGTTAGCCGCTTCCGCCGCCAATTGCATCAATCGATTCGATTCGGTTGGAAAGAAGTAGCTCAAAATTTGCGCTGCGCAACCTGCCGTCGCTGCGTGTCCTGAAGGATACGTAGGATGGCGGGGAGTACAAATGGCCGTCGCTAAATTTTGGTCCAACTGATTGGGGCGTGCCACATTGTACTTATACTTAAGATACCAAGTGACTACAAAGGTATCTGACATCCCCGCTTGCACTGCGGCTAAGATACGCGCCGCATCCGGAGCGGACACCAAAAGGTTAAAGGGTTGTTCGGCACTATAGGTATCAATGAGCCGATCAATGATGGGTGTCCATTGCTTCGTTGCAGGTCCCGTGCCCCAGTATCTAGCAATCGCAACCTGCTCTGGAGTCAAGTTGGCTAGCGTATCTTGTACCTCGATGAGTTCGGACTGAAAATCGATTTTGTTTGGTTTTTCGATTAATTTGAGTGGAACACCATTCGCATCAGTAAACAGCGTTCTACGCCCGTCTCGACCGTCGTTTTGATCATCTCTCCTTCTTCCTCTTCGGACATAGTAAAGTGGCCAAGAACCGGCCAATGGTTCTTCTGGATTGTCAGGAGGTGTACTTTCTCCAGCATAGGGAAGTTCCGACCACAAGGAATAATTGGGTTCATCCATCTCTCTCATCTCTTTTCTGTTCAATCTTCTACTAACATATGCTAGTTTGATAGAGAGAGTGCTAGAAAACGCCCCATGTTAAAAATTTTATGCTCGTGTACAAAAGCGCTCTTCAGCTAACTGCACAAAGAAGAGCAACCTCCCCTTGTTGATCGCAGGGTGGTTGCTCGAATCAGTCGTAACTCCTTTATCTAACCATACGATCACCTCAACCTGTTGCGTCTACTTCATCTCTCCTCTTCCTGCAAAACCTCTGGCTCCCCTGGGCCCACGTGGACCTCTTCTCCCGGGTAGGCCCATCGGTCCTGTCGCCCCTTGAACACCTGCTGCCCCCGTCATCCCTCTCGCGCCCGTTGCCCCTCGCGGACCTGTGGGTCCTGTTGGACCGGTAGCCGGAGTCATTCCAATCTTGGCTACAAAAACATCCTCTCCCCCGGCGTTTTGCGATTGAATGGTATTTGGAGTAGTGGGGAAATTAGCGGAAGTGGTTGACCCACTTACATAGACACGATTAAGTCTATCGGTGGCAATCCCCCTTCCCAGATCCGCTCCACTTCCCCCCATGTAGGAGGAGAAGATGAGATTGTCGCCCGTTAAACTGAGCATAGAAAGAAAAGAATCGGATGAACCCCCATTATAATTAGGGGAGAAGGCATCAAAGGTCGTCGGATAATCAAGGGAGGAAGTTATCCCATTCACACAGGCGTTTCCAAAGGCATCCAGGGAAATTCCCCTGCCCGAATCATTCTGACTACCGCCAATATAAGTGGAATAGACCAAACTCATCCCGCCCACCGTAAACTTGGTGACAAAGAGATCCTGGCCCCCCGCATTGGTCGATTGAAATACACCTGAGGTAACGGGAAAATTATTGGAGGTTGTCTGTCCCGTCACATAAGCATGATCATCCACATCTACTTTAATATCAAAACCGACGTCGGCTCCAGTGCCTCCCAAGTAAGTAGAGTAGATAAGCGAACTTCCCGTAAGGCTTACTTTTGTAACAAAGGCATCATTTCCAACAGACTTGGTCGGTTGAAAAGCATTGGTTACAGGAAAATTATTGGAATTCGTTTGCCCAATGAGAAAAGCATTTCCTGCGCTATTCAGTGCGATGTCAAAAGCTGGGTCTGCACCATTTCCACCCAGGTAGGTGGAATAGATTAGTGAGCTTCCTGTTGGGTCCAACTTTGTGACAAAGGCATCTGACCCACCTGTTCTGGTTGATTGGAAAGCTCCTGAGGTAACTGGAAAATTATCGGAGGTCGTTTGACCTGTTGCAAAGGCATTCGGCAAAGATTCAACTGCAACTCCTTCCACAGTCGTCGTTCCGCCTGCCCCACCCAGGTAAGTGGAATAGACAAGTGAGTTCCCTTGAGGATTTAGCTTGGTCACAAAGCCGACTTGCCCACTCAGACGGATAGTCTGAAAGGCACCTGAGGTGATGGGGAAGTTAATCGAAGTGGTACTCCCCCCTATATACGCATTGGAGAAGGCATCCACGGAGATATCCAAACCACAATCCGCCCCACTTCCCCCCAGGTAAGTAGAGTAGATCAGAGAAGTACCGGTATCGTTAATCCGACTAACAAAAGCATCTGTATTCCCACTAGTGGTTGTCTGGAAGGCACCCGATGTGATGGGGAAATTCGGAGAATTCGTATCTCCTGTAACGTAGGCATTAACAGGAGAACCTTGATCAACCGCCACCTCCAATCCCGTATCAGTCCCGCTTCCCCCAAGGTAGGTTGAATAGAGAATAAGCGGATCAATCAGTACGGCATGAGAAGAATCTACCTCCTCTTCTAGTTCAAAACCCACGGTATGAGCATCGATCAGCTTAAACCGAGTAGCAATCTCCCGTGCGGGGTCAAGAGTCGGTTGAAAAGAAACCGGCTTTTTTTGTAACATCCAACCTTGTTGGGTTGCGAGGAGAAGATCCCCCTCTTCATTGAGTGATATCCCTTCCTGCAATCCTGCAAAAGTAAAGCGGATCACTTCTGGTAACACTCCCGCTTGCAACCACACATCATACTTGATCTCGCCATCGCGATCATAAAAATATATATCTGCGCCTGGCCAAACAGATAGGTACTTCAGTGATCCAGCTTGCGCTGAAAGGATAGGATATCCCTCCTTATCCCCCTTTCCTAAGGTACTTTTACTCTCTGTCCTATCGGCAAACCACATCGTGAGAACGCTCTTTTTATCTTGCCAGGTATCAGAAGAGGTGCAATCTCCTTGTCTACTAGCAGAAGAGACAAACTGGACACAACCAGAAGAAAAGATAAGATTACATTCACCTCTTCTTGCCACATAATGCGCGTTGCACTTTTCAAACAAAGAATCACCCTCAGAAATATTTTTCTGAAAATACACTTTAATCAAGCCCCTTCCTTCATCTAACTATAGTATGAAAAAATAGAGTCCCTTTGACAAAGCTTCCTCTGCAACCGCTAACCCCTCTCCGCTTCTCCCGCAGGACCTCTCGCTCCCCTTGGCCCGCGTGGACCTCGTGGCCCCGTTGGCCCTGCTGGACCCGTTGGACCAGGCTCTGGCATCACCCCAAAGCCAAGATTGATGAGGTAGGCATCTGCATTTCCACCAAACCGTTGTTGAAAGGCATCTAACGTGACAGGAAAGTTAGGCGAAGCGGTAAACCCTGTCGCATATACTTCTCTCTTTTCGTCCACCACAATATCGTTGCCTTCCTCTGTCGTATTCCCCCCAAGGTAAGTAGAAAAAGTGAGTCCCGTTCCAGCTGGGCTTACCTGAGCGATAAACGCATTCTGTGAACCTCTGCGGAACTTTTGAAACGCGTCCGACGTGACAGGGAAGTTCCCCGACTGTGTCAAACCGGTGAGCCACGCATTAAAGAAGCGATCAATATCAATCCCCAGCCCGTCATCTATCGACGCTCCTCCTAAATAAGAAGAATAGAGAAGGGCAGAACCCGTAGGATTCAACTTACTTACAAAGGCATCGAGGTTACCCCCACCATAGTTCTGCTGAAATGCCCCTGCGCTGATAGGAAAATTGGTAGAGGAGGTACATCCAGTGATATAAGCATTGCCAGCAGAGTCGATCTCAATCGCATGGCCACCATTTAAATCAATGAAATTGACTCCCCCTAAATAAGTAGAATAAAGAAGGGCTGTTGCTGTCGCATTTACCTTCGAGACATAAGCCTGCGAAATGCCCCCAAAGGCAGTCTGAAACGCACCCGGGGTAATAGGAAAATCATTTGCCAATGTTGTCCCCGTCACATAAGCGGCTCCTGTGTCGTCGATCGCAATCCTACTTAGGGTTTGTGTTTCGTTCCCTCCACCAAGGTAGGTAGAATAGATGAGAAAGGAACCACTGGCATTTAACTTCGTAATCGTCCCATTAAAATTAGGAAAAACCCCAGCATATTGTGTTTGGATTACACCCGGTGTCGTTGGAAAATTGGCCGAACTACTCGCCCCACCCACAAAGGCATTGCCCATCTCGTCTACTTTGATGCTGGCCCCTTGCGTGACACCTCCAGCTCCTCCTAAATAGGTAGAATAAATAAGCGAGCTTCCACTGGCATTCAGCTTCGTGATGAAGCCATCGGCACCCGTAAAGTTTTGTTGAAAAGCTTCAGAAGTAACTGGAAAGTTAAAGGAATGTGTGGAACCGGTGATATAAGCATTTTGTTGTGTGTCAATCGCAATGCCACAAGCAAAATCAGGACCAATTCCGCCTAAAAAGGTGGAATAGATCAGGGACGATCCAAAGCGGTTCATCTTTGTAATAAACGCATCTGAAACTCCAGTTAGGTTTTCCTGAAATGCTCCCGTCGTTGTTGGAAAGTTTCTCGAAAATGTTCTTCCTACGACATACGCATTTCCAACTTGATCGACGGCAATCCCTTTGCCAGAATCAAAATTGATTCCTCCTAAAAAGGTAGAGTAGCGCATGATCGGATCAATCAAGAGTGGCCTTGTTGAGTCATATTCCCTTCCGATAGTAAATCCAATGGACCCATCTTGATTCATTTGATAAGCAACTGGTATATAACGTTTGCCATCAGGAGTATATTGAAAGGCGACAGGCTTTTCCTCTTTGAAGATGCCATGTGTACTCCACAACCATAGATCTCCACGATCATCCAGGTAACGGTGCTTCGCTCCCTCATAGACATAGCGAATCGCTTCAATCGAAGAAGAAGGCTGGATCACCCAATCACTCTTCCATCCTACATGGGTGAGGTAAAAAATCACATCGATGCCATTCCAACAAGAAGGATACAGGACTTCCTGAGAAGAGAGTGGGTAAACAACGCGAGGTGGCAAATTCAAAGAAGATCGCTCGCTTTTGTCTTCCATAAAACGTAAGGTTAGCTGCGCACCATAATGATTGTCAGAATAGACGATATAATCTGGATAAAACCACACCCCTAGGTTGTGGTATCCTCCACTAACAAAAATCTTCTCCCTTTCCTTCTCCGCCAACGGAACCTCTCGATCATCCTTCATCATCGCAATCTTCTCCCGCCCTTCCTTCCACTCATTCATGATAGATCTGTCCCTCTCGCGATCTTATAATACAGTATGCAACCCACCAGGCAGGAGGTGAAGGCAATATTCATTCTTTTACAGATACAAGATGAAATCCTACTTACTAGCCTATATCTCGCCAGGAAAATATCATTTCGCACGGCCAAAAAAAGACTGCTTACCAGCTTCTAAAGCCGATAAGCAGTCTATACCTCTATCGATTATTCATTAAGAACGGTTTCGCGGACGAGCAGGCTCTAGGTTGATCCGAGCACCGTTGATGCGTGTCTGCCGTAATGCTTCAAAGACAAATGGAGCCGCTTCTTCCGGTACCTCTACAAACGAGAAGCGATCATAAATATTGATTCGTCCCACTTCCCGCGCTTCGATGCCCGCTTGATCTGCAATCGCGTGCACCAGTTCACGTGGGCGGATCTCCGCATTGCGACCCACATTAATAAAGAAGCGTACCATACCTGGGGAGGCACCCGTTTCACCAAAGTTGTAATTGGCATCCGTCTCATTGGTGAAGCGGTCAGCAAACGCCAAGTGAAGAGCCGCCACCGCAATTTGCTCCGGCTCGTAACGAGTAGCCAACTCTTTCACCATGTTGTCGAAGATGGGATACTCTTGATCCGACTTCATGGTCTCTTCTAGTCGGGCGGTCCACGCCACTTGTTGTTTTTCCGCCACTTCTTCCAATGTAGGAAGCGAGCGGACCTTTAAGCGGAAGCCCACTTCTTGCTCTATCGAACGAAGTTGCTTCGTTTCACGCGGTGTTACCAAGGTAAGGGCTCTTCCCGAGCGACCGGCACGACCCGTACGACCAATACGATGCACATAGCTCTCGGAATCCTGCGGAATATCGTAGTTAATCACATGGGAGACATCCCCGACATCAATTCCACGCGCGGCAACATCGGTCGCAATCAACAAGTCAATCTCCCGACGACGAAACGCATTCATCACCCGGTCACGCTGAGGTTGAGCCAAGTCACCATGAAGTCCCCCTGCGAGATAGCCACGCGCGGAGAGAGAATCTGCCAGCTCATCTACACCCTTCTTCGTCCGACAGAATACAATCCCCAAGCTAACATCTTCGCTGTCGATCAGGCGACATAAGCCATCCAACTTCCCGCTATCCAGCACCTTATATACCACTTGTTCGATCACAGGAGCCGTTACATCCCCGCGATTCACCGTGATATATCGTGGTTTGCGCATATACTTTTGCGCTAACGAACGGATCGCGCGGGGCATTGTTGCCGAAAACAGAAGCAACTGACGCTGTGTTGGCAAATACTTGAGAACCGCTTCAATATCTTCGACAAACCCCATGTCTAGCATTTCATCTGCTTCATCTAACACCATGATCTCTACGTCGTCTAGATTCAATGTGCCACGACGAAGATGGTCCAACACACGACCCGGAGTTCCGATGACAACATGAACGCCTTGTTTCAATACTTTGATCTGATGTCCAATCGACTGTCCACCATATACCGGAAGGGTACGTACATTCTTCTTACGACCGATACGTTGCAACTGCTCAGATACTTGAATCGCCAATTCACGTGTGGGAGCCAAAATAAGGCTTTGTATCACGCGCCGCTCCACATCCACTTGATCTAGGATTGGAATACCAAATGCAGCGGTCTTCCCTGTGCCGGTCTGTGCTTGACCGATCACATCCTCTCCTCGCATCACCATCGGAATACATTTCTCTTGAATCGGAGAGGGTTCTTCAAAACCCATATCTTTAACACCTTGTAACACTTGCTCATCCATTTCAAACATCTCAAATGACTTCATGCATGTCTACACCTTTCTGTATACGCTCCAATAATAAAAATAAGGCTTGATAAGTCGCTCGCAGTTGAACATGATCACGTGTCCCCGCCAACGCCAATTGATAGACAACCGTACTCTTTCCACGTTCTCTCACACCCATATAGACAGTCCCAACCTCTTTTCCCTCAACAGGATCCGGGCCGGCGACCCCTGTAATGCCGATCGCAATATCCGAATGGAAACGAGACAATGCTCCTTCAGCCAAATCCGCTGCCACCTCACTACTGACCGCACCAAACTCTTTTAATCGCTCCGGCTTCACACCCAATAGTTGGGATTTCGCTTCATTGGTGTAACAGACGACTCCCCCACGAAAAACGGCACTACTCCCTACTACACGCGTAAGCAGTCCAGCAACTTGTCCACCGGTACAGCTTTCGGCAAGCGCAATGGTTTTCTGTGCACGAGTATACTCTTCCACCACTCGCTTTTCTAAACGATCTTCGCCTTCTCCATAATAATAAGGAGCCAAGCGAGATCGTAGCTCTGTACACACAGGGGCAATCATGTGCTTTGCTTCCTCTACACTAGCCGCCTTCGCCGTCAAGCGTAGCGTAACCTCTCCCTCTTTAGCCAAAGGAGCAATGGTTGGATTGGTTTGATTCTGAATAAGATCATCAATCAATTCTTCCATATGGGATTCTCCAATACCCATAAAACGTAAAACTTGAGAGAAAACCACTTGTTCTTGCGGAATTAACGTGGTGAGATACGGTACCACCGCTTTCTCATACATCGCTTTCAGCTCGTGCGGAGGTCCCGGTAACAACACATAGGTTGTTCCAGCATGCGTTACACCCATCCCTGGGGCAGTCCCTCGATTATTAGGAAAAACAACGCCACCCTCAAACATTAAGGCTTGTTTGCGATTGGATACCGGCATCGTACGTCCAAAACGGCGAAAAAGCGATTCAATCCACTCCAGTGAAGGGGCATGCTCCACAAGCGATACACCCGTCACAGAAGCAACTGCCTCTTTCGTGAGGTCATCGTCAGTCGGTCCCAATCCGCCCGTCAATAGAACAAGATCGGAGCGGGACGAAGCGAGGGTAATCACCTCTTCTAACCGCTGCCTATTATCACCGACAGATGTATGATAGAAGACATCAATCCCCAATTGCGAGAGTGCATCTGATAAAAAAGCGGCGTGGGTATCAACAATTTGCCCCAAGAGCAATTCTGTTCCAACACCAATAACTTCCGCTCGCATATGTTTCTTCCCTTCTCGCTACTCTTGTGATTTCGAAAACTGCATCACGCTTCGATTCTTATAGAAATAATCGATACCAGAGATGATGGTAATGATCACAGCCAGCCAGATAAAGATCTCTGTAAAAGGAAGCGCAAAGTAAGAAAACGGGAAGTTATCCAAGATCAAGACAGCTACCGCCACAATTTGCACAATCGTCTTCGCTTTCCCTAACGGGCTGGCAGCAATCACTTCTCCCTCTGCCGCCGCCACCAGGCGTAAACCCGTAACAGCAAACTCACGGCTGATAATCACGATCGCTATCCAAGCATCTAGGCGTTGCATTTCCACCAATGAAATCAAAGCGGCTGTGATGAGAAGCTTATCAGCAAGCGGATCTAGAAACTTCCCTAGATTCGTAACCATCTTTCTCTTCCGAGCTATATATCCATCTAGACCATCGGTCGCCGCTGCCACAATAAAGATGAGTGCAGCTATGATTTCATTGACTGAAACCGTTTCCTTGCCTATGTAAATCTGACCGAAATCATAGCTAACAAGAAGAAAAAACATCACAACGGGGACAAGAAAAATTCGCGCTAACGTAATTCGATTGGCCAGATTCACACGAAGAGCCCCCCTTCGCAGAACTTCACCATATTCATTTCCTCCACAACACTAAAGTCCATCCATTACAAGTATACGTGAGCTCATTTATACGTGTCAAAACGAGCAGAGAGTCCTGCTATTATTACTCGCCACCCTGCTCATCTAACCCCTCTATTTTCAATTGATACGCTTGTGCTTCTTTTTGTCCGCTCGTATCAATAGATAGTCCATTGACGACTAATTTCATCTGATCAGGCTTCTCAAAGTAAATAGAGACCCACTGATCGTGTTCAAACGTCTTCGTCATCCCTTTTTTCATCGTCAATTCTTCTGTGATCTCTTCTGTCGGACCACCTGCACGGTAGCGAACCATTCCTTCCTCTTGCGCTTCCACCATTACCTGGATGCTGTCTACGTTTTTCACAAGATACTCATCACCGAAATCATTTTTTTCAGCTGGCACATTTAGTTGCAACTGAACTCCTGCAGAACCACCCTCAGATGAAGATGACTCCTCCGGTTGATCGTTCGTGTTCGTATCTGTCTCCTCGTCGTTCTCTTCTTGGTCAGCCACCACGGCCGACTCATTCGGTTGCTCTGTCTGACTCCCATAAAGGAAACCCACAGTGCCCAGTGCCAAAAGGAGTACGATTCCACCTACGATCATCAGGATAAGGCGATGCTTTCGAACAAACGAAAGGAAAGACGTATACAATGAAGTCACAAAGCCGCCTTCGTTCTTTTTCTGCTTTCGTTGTTGTTCTCTTTGAGAACGTGTAAGGTTGCTTGCTTGCTCCTTCTCTTGTTCCGGTCCTTCGGAGCGAAGACCCTTCCGCTCACGTTGGCTATGAAAGTTCTTTGTTCTCTGTAACATAAATCTCATCTCCCAAGATGAAAGCAATCAGCGAAAGAAATGGAAATACAAGAACGTAGTCTCTAGAAAATAGCTTCAGTTCACTTCAGTATACCTTACGGTTCGCTTTTATGTCAAAAAAGCTCCCGCGAACGGGAGCTTTTTAGCGGAGTAGTTTAATGTTCAATTTCTTTTCTGCTTCATTAGATGATAGTTCCAATTCATGCCCATTTACTTTAATGGTGCTAATTCCAGCTGTATTACCAAACTCAATCCAAACCTCGTCTAAATCCTCTGGTAGCGTATATTTAAAGGTTTCTCCATCTGGAAGTTCGAGATCCTTTAAAACACCCTCGAATCCATCCTCACCACTAGCCAATTCTTCATATTTGCGGAATTGAATCCAGACTTTCTGCTCTGCTTTCAATTCGATTTCCATTTGGTTGGTTCCCGATAATTCGTAGACATCTGGCTTTCCTTCTCCAGCATCGATCTTCGTGAGGTCCCCTTGCCCAGAGGAATCTCCTGACGAATCAGCCTCTCCTGTGCCATCTTCACTTGATCCGCCTGATTCACCCTGCTCGCTAGAGGATGGAGAATCCGCTGGATCAGGTGTCTCCTCATTTCCCAACACTTGTGTCGCTACAAAGATAGCAGCAATCACGAAGAGAGCCACTCCTGCGATAAGCAGAATGTTAAAAGCAGACTTCCACCAGGGTTTGGTTGCTGAGGAGGAATCACGTTCCCCATCCTCTCTCTGCATGCGTGAGCGAGAAACACGCCCACCATCAGAAACAGCCTTTTGTGCAGCTGTTCGCGATAAGGTTCGCTCAGGAGGACTGATCGACTCTTCCTTCTTTAAAGGCTCTTCTCTCGTAGAAGCCACCTCTTGTTTCGTTCGTGAGCGCTGTAAATTCTCCTGGCCAGTCGAATCCGGAGCCATGCGTGAGCTTCGGGATAACTCCTGAGGTTCTGCTTTTTCTTCCGTGCGCGAACGCGAAGGCAACCCCACTTCTTCCGGCTTAGGTAGATCTCTTGGCATCTGCACACGACGCGTTGCCTGTGTCTCACGACGTGACAACGTCCCTTCTTCCTCTACGCGGTCATGCGATTGGGTAGGAGGATTGCTCGGCGATTTCTCCAGGTTTGCTCTTGCACTGGATTCTCGCTCTGATGAACGTGTGAGACGTGACCGAGACTCTTGCTTTTCCTCTTGCATCGGCGTTGATGGAGGAGCATGTGAGGAAGGTGCCTCTTTTACCTCTTCGTTGTAAGGTCTTCCTTTTGGTTGTAGCGACTCACTATCACGAGCACTGGGCTCCTCCATACGACGTTGATTTCTTTTCACTCTACTGGCACGCGATTTGCCCGCAGAGGGAGCTCCTCCTTCTGCACCACGCAAGCGCTGTTGCTCGCTGATTCGGTACTGCCGTAGAATGGTTTGTGGCTCCACTCCCACCGCGTTAGCATATGAGCGTAAATAAGAACGAGCATAAAATGGACTGGGCAGTTCTTCGAATCGTCCTTCTTCAATTAATGAAAGCTCTGATGGTTGAATACGTGTTTGATCTGCTACCTCTTCCACTGATAGCCCCATGGCCTCTCGTGCTCGCTTGAGCCGGAGACCGATTTCATCTGACACCCGGCCCACCTCCCTCGACAATCATTATTCCTTGACTAGTTTAATGCGATAGCTCTTCGGCAATTCATTGGCTAACGTTTCAATTTCATGTCCATTCACGAGTATTTTGGTATCGGATGGATTGGATATACGGAACCATACAAAGTCTTCTTTTTTAAACTCAATCTTCTTCCCGAGGTCCAGATCCAAGTTCTCATCTGACTCATTGATCTTGTCTCCATACTTAATTGTTACCGCGCCCGAGCCTTGGTTCTGCACACTTACAATAATTTCTTTCTCTCCACTTAGTTCGTAGAGTTGACCCTCAGCGTCCGATTCCCCGCTCTCACCCATTTGCAATGTTGATGTCGTCGACTCCTCTGCGCTAGCCGTAACCGTCGAATCAGAATCAGATGCTTTATCCGCTTGAACCGTTTTCTCTTCCTTCGGTTGCGCTTCATCCTCTCCTCCGCTGAGCGCGAACATAATCCCTACAGGAACAAGGAGAATTCCTGCCACGATGGCACCGATTACGCCTTTATTCAGTTTGCCCTTCTTCTTGCTATTCATCATAGCTAAGGCAGGATGAACTGAACGAGAAGACGTGCCACTCCCTTGCTCCACAGCTGTTTGCTTCCCTGTATTTCGGGAGGCAAGCGATGAAGTAGGTGTGTTGGTATTTCCGGTGGCAACCCTTGTTTTCTCAATGGCAACTCTGGATTGCTCGATCGTTGGATTACTACGCGTTGTTTGTGAACGCGGGGAGCTTGGCTTCTCCTGCTCTGTCCCTTGTGGAGCCATATCTGAATCCTTAACAACGGGATGACGCTTACTGCGCGACAACGTTCGTGGAGACTCCTTTGCCGGTGGTGTAGATGGAGGGGTAGCTGGTCGCATACGCTTCGTATCTTGAGAACTTGTCCGTGGTGGTAGCGCTTGCTCCTCTTGCCTGCTTGTGTTAAAGCTACCCTCACCTCGAGAAACTTCTTTTTCTGGACCTGTTTCTGCTTGTCCATTGTTCATTTTATCATAACGATTCAAAAATGGCTCTGCATCCAACCCCAAACTATGTGCATAGGAACGAAGAAATGCCCGCACATAGAAAGGACTGGGAAGCAAGTGAAATTGATCTTCCTCCAATGCTTGCAAATATTCGATATGAATTTTGGTCATCCTTTGCACATCATTCATGGTGAGTCCCATTGACTCTCTAGCTTGTTTCAACTGAATACCAATTCCGGCCATCAGTCGCACCCCCTGAATTTATTCATTCAATCTCATTCGTCTATCTTGTAGTGTGCTTAACTGATATCAAAAGCAGAAAATCCTGAATCCAAAAGATCATAAGTAATTTCTTCATCTGGATGATTACGTAATTCAATAAAATAATCAAAATCATCCAACTCATATTCTGTCTCTCGGACGAAAATATCTGGGTGTTCAATCACCTTGGTTGCATCCATCCGGATAATCTCACGCATCAGCATATGATGCCGTTCTGTCGAGCGAAGTGTGGACACAATTCCATCAATGATGTATACATTGCCAGGTACCATTTCATCTTCCGCTAGTTGACTTCTTATCGTTTGACGTAACAGGGTTGATGAGACAAAAGTCCATCGTTTATTGGCACACACGCTGGAAGCAACGATAGATTCGGTCTTCCCCACACGTGGCATTCCGCGTACACCGATCAGTTGATGCCCTTTTTTCTGAAAAATCTCCGCCAAAAAGTCAACCAACAGACCCAATTCATCACGCGTAAATCGGTAGGTACGCTTATCTTCTAAGCAGCGATCGAGATAACGACCATGGCGCACAGCCATGCGGTCAATCAACGTGGGAGGTCGCATTGCCGTAATCGTAATATTATCGATACGGTTCAGAATCTGTTTCAAAGCATGAACCTTCTCACGGTCATCCGTTCGCAGTAACATTCCACGACGTTGATTTTCCACTCCATTAATGGTCAAGATGTTAATGGACAGCATGCCTAGTATTGAAGCAATGTCCCCCAAAAGACCGGGGCGGTTTTTATGAATGTGGTACTCTAAATACCAGTCGTGTCCGCCCAAGAAAGTCACACCTTTCAAGTAATAGACGTAGTATATTTATATAATAGTATAGCATATGTAAGTCAATAAGCGAACCCTTCTGACCAGAAAACCGTCTAAAATCCCCGAAAGTACGCCTTATAAGAAACGCCACCCTCTCTTTTGCAGTAATTTTCAGGCAATAAATTTTATAAATACCTATCAGACCTTTATTTATGGAATACAAAAAGAGTGTGAAGGATGATCACTCCCTCAACACTCTTTTTTTCGCGAACGACGATTAGTGCTTCACCAATTTCACCATTAGGTTGGCGATGGTATGTTGCTCCTCATCTGAAGCCACATCCCACAGTTCTTTTAACACACGCTCCTGGTGGTTTTTAGGATCTACTCCTTTGGCTAAGTAATCACCCAGTTGATAAGCCATGTTGCTAATCGTCTGTTGATCGACGCCTAGATTTTCTGCCTGATCCAAACGCTCATTCAAGAAGCTTTTCCACTGCTGAAAGTTATCTAAAACAGACATGTTCTTTCCCCCTTGTATTCATCAAGAATGGTCCGACGTAAGGTAAGCGGATTCCTCCATTCCTGCTTTCTAAGGGTAATATGTCCTTCAAGGCAACTTTCTATACAGCGAACTAACAATACCATCCACCATTCATGTGCAAGATTTGCCCGGTTAGGTAACGCGCTTTTTCTTCACACAAGTATCCGATGAGAGAAGCGATTTCTTCAGAATGCCCCAAACGACCAAGCGGAATCTCTTCTGCGAGCGCGACCTGTTCTGCCTGTGTCAGAACATCAGTTACCATATCCGTCTCAATCGCGCCCGGAGCTACTCCATTGACGGTGATTTGAGAAGGGGCCAGTTCTTTTGCCAGAGAACGCACCAGCCCATTAATGGCCCCCTTCGCGGTCGCATACAGTACTTCGCCGGCACCACCCGCTTCCGACCAGATGGAGGAGAGCAATATAATCCGTCCATCCCGCCTCCTAATCATCTCCTCCATCACCGCTTGAATCAGGTACAATGCCCCCCGCACATGAACATCCATCATTTGATCAAAATCCGTATCGGTCATATCTTGGACCAGTCCCATCTGAGCAACGCCTGCACTATGTACGAGTATGGAAGGAGCTTCTCCTAATTCCCAACGGACAACTTGCAAGCCCTCTTCTACCGCGCCTCTCGATCGTACATCCATTTGAACGGGTATCGCCCGAACTCCATAAGTGGAACAGCTTTGTACGGTTTCATGTGCTTCTTTCTCAGCGTGGAGGTAACCCACGGCTACATCTATTCCCATCTGAGCCAACCTTTTTGCCGTGGCGCTACCAATTCCACGACTTCCTCCGGAAATAAAGGCGACTTGCCGCTTATTTTTTTGCATGAATATACCTCCTATGTATGTATTGAACTACTGTTATAAGTTCATCACCCTCGAAGAGTGTAAACCGTTATAGAATCCCAAATAATCTACTCCATGTCTATGTATTGAAGCAACGATACAAAATATATCTAATACTCTCATAGTGTTGTTGTAAATAGCCAGGTATCTTTTTTCGGCTGTCCGAAAACGTTATCACTGCCACTCCAAGAGATTCCCTGCGGGTGAAAGCTCATGAGCCGTGGATCATGGCACGAAGGGAGATGCCGCCGCCCATCAACCACGCCACGAGAGAACTTGAAAATCCCATACAATCTGCTTCCATCCAGCGCAGGAGTCACACCATGGAAACTTCCTATCCAAAGAACCTAGATAGAGACTTCCATAAAAAAGGCTGTGAGCCCCCTCATGAGTACCCACAGCCATAATCGTAAATTGCATTCCTCTTATTCACAAGTCAAAGGACGGGAAGATTCCTTTACTTTATGATAACGGGCCCTACGCTACATCGGTTTAATAATAGAAGCTGCGAAACTTTTTTCATGAAGGTGTTCGCGGAAACGACGATTAATATCTTCTACGCTCATCGCTTCTAATACCGGTAGATAACGCAACAGACTGCTACCATTGAGCCAAAGTCCCGTAAAGTTATTGGCTACCCACTCAGGAGAGTTGAAAGCTTTGACCATGCGCCCCATCTCTTTCTTGCGCAAACGCTCAAATTCCGCTTCAGAGATCCCCTGCTCTATACGACGCGGAAGCTCTTTTTGAACACGTTCCAGCAAGCGATCGGGATTGGAGGTATCACCACCGATGGCAGAAAAGCCAAAGCCCCTTTCCAGGGTATAGCCTCCGCCAAATTGCTCATCGATCAAACCTTCATCATAGAGGGACTGATAAAAGTCAGAGCCACTTCCGAAGATGGACTCCAACATCAAGTCAGTAGACAACTGTTGTTTGAGATAGTCATCTCCTTTTGCTCCTAATTGCTGTTCTTTAAAGCCGAAGGTACATTTGGAAATTCCTACGTTTAGGTTTATTTCGTGACGCTTATTGGCTACTTGCTGAGGCTCTGTAGGGAAAAATCGCTCAATGTTCGGACGATCGTGAAACGGCTTTTTCTCTTGGTTTTGACGAACCAATTGCATTGTTTTTTCAGGGTCCATCGGTCCCACTACAAAGAGAATCATGTTGCTAGGGTGATAAAAAGTCTCATGACAAGTCGTCAGTACTTCTTTGTCGATGCGAGAGATCGACTCAATGGTACCCGCAATATCTATACGTACGGGATGTTCGCGATAGAGGGAACCGATTAACCCGAAATAAGCTTGCCAATCGGGATTATCTTCGTACATTCGAATTTCTTGCCCGATAATCCCCTTCTCTTTCTCTACATTTTCGTCAGTCAAGTAGAGACTCTGCACGAAATTGAGCAATGTATTCAAGTTTTGATCGACATTTTCCGTACAGGAGAAAAGATAGGAGGTGCGATTAAAAGCGGTAAAAGCGTTGGCAGAAGCCCCTTGTTGCGAGAACTGTTGAAAGACATCTCCCTCTTTCTCTTCAAACATCTTATGCTCGAGAAAGTGAGCAATCCCATCGGGGACCTGGTTCTCTTCCTCTCCTGGGAGGCGAAAATGATTGTCGATCGAGCCATAGTTCGTCGTAAAAATGGCATAGGTCTTCACATAGTCCGGGCGCGGAAGCAGAACCACCGTTAATCCATTGGAAAGCTGTTCACGATAATACGTCTCTTGTAATTGTTCGTCTCTAAGTGGCTCCATTCGTTTTTCCCTCCTCAGCATCCCGTAAAAAGTAAATCGTGTCCAACTCCACTTTTTGCGCGACACGGCGTACGTCTTCTACTTGCACAGCTTCAATGGCTTGAAGCGTCTCTTCCAAAGAGCGTTTCCGGCCACTGAGCACGTGGTGATATTCATAATCGATCAGTTCAACCGCACGGTCTTGACGGGCCCGCATCTGATTGGATAGCATCGCCTTCGTCTGCCCCAATTCCATGTCAGAGATTTCTCCTTGCCTCATGGCTTCCAGTTGCTTTTTGATGATATCCACCGTCTGCTCATAATTCTCCACTTCAATTCCGGCTTGAATCATCATGATGCCCTTGTGACTTTCCAGTCGCGAAGAAGCGTAATAAGCAAGGCTCGCTTTTTCCCTCACATTGATAAATAACTTGGAGTGAGGAAACCCTCCGAAAATGCCATTGTAGACAAGCAGAGGGATATAATCGTCATCTGCCATAGTCAAATGTGTTCGACATCCAAGATTTAGCTTTCCTTGCTTCACATCCATTCGCTCGACTACTTCGCGAATCTCACCCACCTGTTGCTTTGTTGCTCCTACACGAACAGGATCCTCCATTCGCTCTGTGCCAGGAGTTGGGAAGTGAAGCTTGAGTAGTTTTTCCACCTGTTCGGCAGAAACGTTGCCCATCACATAAATATCGAGGGGCTGTGTGGCCAACATATCCTGATAATATGTATACAGGGATCGGGCATCAATTGTAGAAAGGTCTTCCATGCGACCCAGACTGGAAAGAGCAAATGGCTCTTCTTTGCACATCTCCTCTGTCGCCCGTTGTGACGCATAACGAATCTTATCATCCTTGAGTGCCTCTATCCGCTGCTTTAAATTTTTCTTCTCCGCTTCAACATATGCGGGTAAAAAGCCCTCGTTCTCTGTTGCTGGCTGAAATAATAGTTCACCTAGGAAAGCAATTCCCTGTTCGAGTAAGTTTACTTGATCGGGTAAATACGTTTCGTTGGCCAGCTCCATCCCTAACTGCAGAATATGGCGCTCTCCACGTTTGAACGCACCTGAGTAAAGAACGGCTCCATATAGGGACTCTAACTTCCGCTTTAGCTCCACCGTCGTCGGATAAGATTTTGTTCCTCGCTCCAATACATTGGGGAGTAACGCGGTTTGTGTAACCGTATCCGGAGACAGTTGTTGCTGAATCATTGCGATAACCACATTTGTTTTAAATTTATCTGATGATGAAATGTGCAAACGGTAGTTTCCCATGGAGATTGTTTCAAATGGTGCAATCGTCATGCCAACACCTCACCTTCCATTTTTTAATAGGGGATTCTAGACAAGATCGACTTCACTACTATTATATCCCTCCTTGCTCGTGATTTTACACCATTTTTTTCATCTCTTAAACCCTTGAAAAAAGAGTGCACCTCCATTGGACATAGGAGGTGCACTCTTTTTTTCTAGCGGGTTCCTTTTTCAAACGGTTTGCCTAATGCGGATGGCGCTTCCGCACGACCGACAAATCCTGCCAAAGCCAGGATGGTTAATATATACGGAGTCATATTGAGTACGCCACTAGGGACATAATCAGTGAGTCCTTGTAGTTGCCCCACCAAAGCAAGAGCAACCGTCAATCCAAAGAAGCTGGCCGCTGCAAATGCACCCAGTGGATGCCACTTCCCAAAGATAAGTGCTGCCAGAGCGATAAAGCCTTGTCCAGCGATCGTGGTCGCACTAAATTCGTTCCCAATAGCAATCGATAATCCCGCCCCACCAAGGGCTGCTAATGAACCACTGATTAACACAGCCACATAGCGCATTTTGATTACACTTACACCACTCGTCTCTGCCGCATGCGGATGTTCCCCCACAGCCCGCAGTCTCATGCCAAAGGCGGTGTTGTAGAGAAGGAAATAAGTAACGATCACGACGATAATGGCTAGGTAGGACGTCGGATACATATTAAAGAAAGCAGGCCCTATGACAGGAATATCCTTCAAGACTGGAATAGCAATCTTATCCAACACAGTAACCGTTGGGGTCTGACCAGAATTAAATAAATGCTTAACCAAGTAAACCGCTATTCCTAAGGCGAGAAAGTTAATGGCTACCCCGCTCACAACCTGATCCGCTCTCAACGTGATGGAAGCGACTGCATGAGGAATAGCAATCACAATTCCGGCAAACAGGGAAAATAATAACCCTAACCACGGGCTACCTGTGTAGTGAGTGGTAACTGCCGCCGTAAAGGCACCAATGATCATCATTCCTTCTAGACCGATGTTTACCACACCGGAACGCTCCGAGTACAAGCCACCAATAGCCGTCAAAATCAAAGGAGTGGCGTAAATGACCATGGATTGCAGAATGTTGGATAAAACATCAAGCATCTTTCTCACCTCGCTTCTTTGAGCCAAATGCATCCATGAGGAGCTTAGAAATATTGGCAGCTACAAAATAAATGATGGCAGCAAATACAACTCGAATCACTTCAAACGGGACGCCAGGATCAAACTGCATGGCACCGCCACCGTACGTCAATATACCAAACAAGCCTGCCGACAGTACTGTCCCGATAACGGTATTGGCACCCAAGAGCGCCACTGCGATCCCATCAAAGCCAAGCCCAGTAAAGCCATCAGCAATCGCCATATACTCGAAGGTTCCCAAGATTTCTGTCGCCCCAGCAATCCCCGCAAAACCTCCGGAAATCATCATAGACATCACGATGTTACGATTAACATTCATGCCTGCATATTCAGCCGCATGTCGATTGTATCCCACGGCGCGCATTTCATAACCAAAGGTTGTCCGCCACAACAAGTAATACAGAAGAAAGGCTACGATGAGTGCCAAGAAGATACCAAAATTAATACGGGAGTTACCAAACAATGCCGACAACCAGTCCATTCGAATCGAAGCAGAATCCGCAATTCGATCCGTTTTATCTGCTCCTTCAGACAACCATTCACGAATGGCCACATTGGCTAAGTTAAGTGCAATAAAGTTCATCATGATGGTCGTCACCACCTCATGAACTCCCCTCTTCGCCTTCAAATACCCAGGAATAAAAGCCCATAATGCTCCTGCGAGTGCCCCTGCCAAAATAGCCACTGCCGCATGAATCCCTGGAGGAAGGGAGAGTTGGGTTCCTACAATCACCGCCGCTAGTGAGCCGACGATCAATTGACCTTCCACCCCGATGTTAAACAAGCCTGTACGAAAGGCAAGGGCAACAGCCAGTCCAGTAAGGATCAAAGGGGTTACTTGCCTTAGTGTTTCTCCCATATCATAGGGTTCTAAGAAAGCCGAGCGGAAAAGTTCTGCATACGCCACCAGCGGGTTGTACCCAGCGATCAACATAAAGATCGCTCCAACCACCAGTCCCAATATGATGGATACCAGGGAAAGAACGAGGGGAGATTGCCGGTTAATCTTCATAATGGATTGCATTTATGCCTACACCTCCTGTTCCTGTTTCCCTGAGGACATGAGTAGACCCAATTCCTCTTCGGTTGCTGTTTCTGGATCCACCCAACCCACGATCTTGCCTTCATATATAACAGCAATGCGGTCGCTCAAATTCCGCACTTCGTCCAATTCCATTGATATCAACAAGACAGCTTTTCCTTTGTCCCGTTGTTCAATTAACCGCTTATGAATAAATTCAATTGCACCCACATCCAGCCCACGTGTAGGTTGGGCGGCAATCAATAGGTCTGGGTCCTGATCCACTTCACGAGCGATAATACCTTTCTGTTGGTTCCCTCCCGAAAGGGCACGTGCAGGAGTATGCTCGTTTTGTGTCCGTACATCAAACTCTTCAATCAGCTTTTTAGCATATTTAAATACCTCAGGATACTTCATGGTCATCCCACGAGCAAAAGGTGATTGATTGTATGTTTTTAAGACCATATTCTCACCAATGGAAAAGTCGAGCACCAATCCACGTTTATGACGGTCTTCTGGGATATGGCCCACACCTGCGCGATCGATCGTCCGTGGAGTTGCTCCCGTAAGCTCCTCCTCTTTTAACCGGACCCTACCTGCTTCCACTTTTCTGAGCCCAGTAATCGCTTCAATCAACTCGGATTGACCGTTTCCATCCACGCCAGCAATCCCTACGATTTCACCGGCTCGCACCTCTAAATTCAACTCATCGACGGCACGTAAACCGCGATGATCATTTACCACTAAGTTTTCCACTTTTAATACCGTCTCTTGCGCCTCTCTTTTCTCCTTATCCACTGAGAAGGTTACTTCACGACCCACCATCTTCGTCGCCAGTTCATTCTCGTCGGTTTCCGTCACCGTCAAGGAGTCAATGACGCGCCCGCGACGAATCACCGTAACCGTATCACACACGCTCATAATTTCTTTCAGCTTATGAGTAATAAAGATAATCGTCTTTCCTTCTTGCACTAAGTTTTTCATAATGGTAAGAAGTTCTTCTACTTCTTTTGGTCCCAAAACCGCTGTGGGCTCATCAAAAATCAACACATCCGCACCACGATACAAGGTTTTTAAAATCTCCACTCGCTGTTGCATGCCTACCGAGATATCTCTTATTTTGGCTTTCGGGTCCACTTGTAATCCATATTTATCGGAAAGGGCTTGTACTTCTTTTTCAGCTTGAGCGCGATCGATAAACAGCCCTTTCTTCTTCTCCGCACCCAACATAATATTTTCTGTTACGGTAAACGGTTCAACTAACATAAAATGCTGATGAACCATCCCGATCCCATACTTGTTGGCATCATTGGGACCACTTATGGTAGCGAGCTCCTCTTTAAGATGAATCTCCCCCTCATCGGGTTGATACAAACCAAATAGAACATTCATTAAGGTCGATTTCCCTGCCCCATTCTCACCCAATAAGGCGTGAATTTCTCCCTTTTTTACAGTCAAGTCGATGGAGTCATTGGCGACGAATCCATTAAAACGTTTGGTAATGCCTTTCATCTCCACTACATTCATATTGTGGCTCCCCCTTTCCTTGTAGCAGGTAAGGAGGCCAGCTAACGCTAGCCCCCTGTGAAATCAATATGCTCTTCGTTACTTCTTGAAAGTTTCAAGTTCGTCTTTGGTGGATGGAACTTCAATTTCTCCATCAATGATCTTCGTACGGAAATCTTCTACCTTTTTCAGAACCTCAGCAGAAGTATTGGTGCTACTGGTAGGTGCAATGCCCACTCCGTCTTCTTTCAATCCGAGCACAACTTCTTCTCCGCCTTTAAAGTTGCCTTCATTAAGGTCTTCAGCCACATCGTAAACCGCCACATCTACTTTCTTAATCATGGAGCTTAAGGTATGGCTTGGAGCCAGACCGGATTGATCCATATCCACACCGATCGCCCAATACTTCCCTTGCTCACGCTCTTTCACTTCACTGAATATCCCTTTACCTACACCACCAGAGGCATGATAAATGATATCCACATCGTTGTTATACATCCCGTTCGCGAGGGAACGTCCTTTTGCCGTATCGGTAAAGCTTTCTGCGTAAGCAACTTCTACTTCAGCATCTGGGTTTACAGCATGAACACCTGCACGGAAGCCCACTTCAAATTTCTCAATCAAAGGTGAAGTAATGCCTCCGACAAAGCCAACCTTATCTGTTTTCGTAGTTGCCCCTGCGATAACCCCCATCAAGAACGAACCTTCATGCTCTTTAAATGTAACCGCTACCACATTATCCGGAATCTCTCCACCTAAGTTGGAATCCACAATCCCTAATTTCGCATCTGGGAATTGATTCGCAACATCGACCATGGCTTCTTGAAATTTAAATCCAATGCCCCAAGTAAGAGAGTAGTCATCACGGACCAGCTTGGTCAAGTTCGGGATGTAATCCGCATCTTGCTTAGACTCTAAGTATTTCACTTCTGCTCCAAGATCCGCTTGCGCCTTTTTCATGCCTTCCCAAGAAGTCTGGTTAAAGGATTCGTCATTGATCCCGCCCGTATCTGTAACCAGACCCAATTTGAGGTCTCCTTCACTCTTGCTATCTGTACCTTCTTCTCCTCCACCGGAGGTTCCACATGCGCTCAGTACCAACATGGCACACAACATCAATAACAGCCAGCTCTTTTTCTTCACTCAAATTACCCCTTTTCAAAAGTAATGGGACCTGATCGACTCATTTAGACGACAATGTAAAGGCTGTGATCCCTTTTTACCTTTCCGAAGCATATCTTTATTGTCTATTGCGTTCTACTAATTACGGAAAGAATGAAAGCTGTCCCAACACATTTATACCATACCCATTTCTCTTGTGCCACGTTTTTTAATAAAACTTTGTCACACAGAAATATTTTGCTGTGAATGCCATTGTTCTTGCGAGATCAATACCTCGCGTGGCTTACTTCCTTCATACGGACCCACAACCCCGCGATTTTCCATCATGTCAATTAAGCGCGCGGCACGTGTATAGCCTACCCGCAAGCGTCTTTGCAACAGGGAAGCAGATGCCGCTTTCGATTCCACCACCAGTTGAACAGCACGTGGATAAAGTTCATCATCTGCATTTTGATCTAACGTAGGCTCTTCTTGATCTGGGATCATCTCTTGTTGGTAACTAGCTTCTTGTTGATCTTTTACATAATGAACGATTTTCTCTACCTCTTGATCGGAGACAAATACCCCCTGAATACGCGTCGGTTTGGAAGAACCCACAGGCAGATAGAGAAGATCTCCTTGACCGAGTAATTTTTCTGCCCCATTGCCATCCAAAATGGTGCGTGAATCCACTTGAGAAGAGACAGCAAAAGCGATCCGCGAAGGAATGTTTGCCTTTATCACTCCTGTAATGACATCAACCGAAGGACGTTGCGTGGCTAAGATTAGGTGAATGCCTGCCGCTCTAGCCATTTGTGCCAATCGACTGATGGCATCTTCCACATCCTGCGGAGCCACAATCATCAAGTCAGCCAACTCATCTACGATAACAACGATATAGGGCAAGGGGGAGACTCCCTCTTCTCCGCTCTCCCGTACCATCTGGTTGTATCGCTCAATCTCACGTGCACCCGATTGGGCGAATAATTCGTAGCGCTTTTCCATTTCTGCTACTACTTTTTTAAGAGCGATAGCCGCCTTACGCGCGTCTGTCACAACAGGTGCCAATAAATGAGGAATCCCATTATAGACGTTCAATTCCACTCGCTTCGGATCAATCATCATCAACTTTACTTCTTGTGGCTTTGCCTTGTAGAGAAGACTGGTGATAATCCCATTGATACAGACACTTTTACCTGAACCGGTCGCCCCAGCCACTAAAACGTGAGGCATCCTTGCTAAATCAGCTACGATAGCTTCCCCAGAAATGTCCCGCCCCAGGGCAATACTCAACTTGGATTTGGCCTCATGATATTGCGAACTCTCCAGTACATCGCGTAGGCCAACGATAGACACTTCCTGATTAGGCACTTCAATCCCCACGGCCGCTTTTCCTGGGATAGGCGCTTCAATCCGAATGTCTTTCGCAGCCAGAGCCAAAGCAATATCGTCAGCCAAATTAACAATCCGACTCACTTTTACCCCGGTATGTGGTTGGACTTCGTAGCGTGTAACCGTCGGTCCACGATGAATTTGTGTAACTTCGGCTTTCACTCCAAAGCTTTCTAAGGTCTCTTCTAATTTTTTGGCGTTGGCCGTCATATCTTTGCGCTCGCGTCCTCGCCCTTGTCTCGCTGGCTTCTGCAAAAGGTTATAGGCAGGCAGACGATAAGAAGCCGCATCCGGCGAAGCTTTGTCTGGAGACAATTTCAAATCCAGCTCCCCGTCTTTTATGGACTCCTTCTTAGCAGAGCTATTCTCTCCATCCAGCGAAAGCGAAAGTTGCTCTGCTCTTCCCTTCTGCTCCAGTTCACGGTCAGCAAAGTCATGAATCACGGGCCGTTCTGATGATGAGTTCACCCGTTTCGGTGGCATGGCTGGGGCATCCGCCTTTTCTGGCTGGACTGGTGGTTGCTTTTCTTTGCTCCGGTACTCGCGCCAGCGTTGACTCACCGTGGTATTCCATGTACGAAGCTGTTCCATGCTTCCCTTCCGCATTGCCTGAAACAAGTTGACAAAGGAGAGACGAATGGTTAGCAAGATCCCCACTAACAGCAAAGCGACAATGGCAAAGGGAGTCCCCGTATGAGAAAAGAGATAAAGAAAGAGAGCATATCCTAGTGCTCCTATCAACCCTCCGCCAATATCCGTGGGCAAACGTGAATGTTGTTCTTCTAGTATCTTATCCCACGTCACCCGTAACACCGTACCTTCTTCGCCACTCGCTCTGAGCTGTTCAAAGGTATTCATGTGGTTCCATATCAAAAGAGCCAGTAAGATTAATAATACCCCCGTCCAGCGTGCAGACCATTTCTGTGGCCAGGAGCGCTTATACATAATGTACCCAGCAACCACCATCCCCATCAGCGGAATGAGGAAATCAAAGGTTCCCACGATAAAACGTGACAGATAGCTGAGTGATCGCCCCACAGCGCCTAAGCGCGCCATCGCAATCAAGGATAGGGTGAAAAGGGCAATCCCATAAATTTCAAAACGAATCGCTCGCTGTAAAGTCTCCTGTTTCTTCTGTTTTCTCTTTTTCTTAGGCATAGAGCTTTTCACCTTCTTTACGTGCTCGTCTCTAGCCTCATTATAGCATGGAAACTCTCCCCATACTGCTTCGATCTGTATCCCCACTTCCCAACCCTAGATTGTCGGAATCATATGGAGCGGGCTTCCTGGCTGAAGACGAGGATGTAGATAGTGAGCGGGGTCGGACGAAAGGAGGCGCACGATTTGCGCCTCTCCGGCGGCATTCATCGATACTTCCATCGTGATCCCATCTACAACCACCTCTTTGGTTTCAGGAACAGGTCGTTCCGGGTCCATAAAGATTAGCTCATGAGGAATGACGGTGTAATGAATCATTGGATCACCTCTTGCGCCGGTCTGCGCTCCTGCACGAGGCGATTCAATTCCTGTAAGGCATGACCCAGTCCGCCTACGCGATCGATAAGGCCGTACTTAACAGCATCTTCTCCAATCAGGTTCGTCCCGATATCGCGAGCCAAGTCTCCTGTCTGGAACATCAGTTTACGGAACGTTTTTTCATCCACATTCGAGTGTGTTTCGACGAAACGAACCACCCGGTCTTGCATTTTTTCTAGATATTCAAAGGTTTGCGGAACACCGATCACCAAACCCGTCAACCGCACAGGGTGGATGATCATGGTGGCCGACTCCGCAATGAAGGAAACATCCGCAGCTACCGCGATCGGAACCCCAATGCTATGCCCGCCACCCAGTACCAGTGACACAGTCGGTTTGCTCATGGTTGAGATCATTTCTGCAATCGCTAATCCTGCTTCCACATCCCCACCTACTGTATTTAAAATCACCGCCATTCCTTCAATCTTGGGGTTTTGCTCAGCTGCAATCAACTGAGGAATGACGTGCTCATATTTGGTGGTTTTATTTTGCGATGGCATCAGAAGGTGGCCCTCGATCTGGCCTACGACAGTTAAACAATGAATATTGGATTCTGCCTTTGGGACATTGGTCTGCCCCAACTTTTCTATCGCATCCATCACCGTTTTACGTTCTTCATTTTGTCCTTCATTTTGTTCTTCTTTTTGTTCTTCTTGCTGTTTGTCGTTCTGTTGGTCATTTCCTTGGTTTCCCATGTTATACCCTCCTTTAACGCTCATTAGTATGCACCACTGGAGGGGACTGGCATACAAAAGGAGGAAGTCTTCTCTTTTAGACGGAAAAGATTCGGATTTTAATACGTTTTCGGGCGTCTGTTGATTTGATAAGAGCTTTTTTGAAAACACACATGGTCTATGTAGGTTACAATGCCCCAGATAAAAACAGACTACATGAGAGTACCAGGTTCTCTCGCAACGCGGTTGACGGGCAGGCGGTATCTCCTATCGTTGCCTGCACGGCTCAGAGTCTCTCAAGGAGAAATTGTTCTCCTATCCTCCAATCATGCTTATGGTTAGCTTTAATAGAACGAAGAAGGGGGTAAAGGATAAGAGAAAGAACTAGGTGCCTTAACCATCACTCCTAGACGTCAAGTCAAAAGGAGATCACCATTTTAGTTTCTATAATTTACAATAATAAAAAAGGAGGCCTCCTATGCACCATGTCAAGCGTACGATGATTCTCCCACTTTCTATGGAAGAAACGTGGGATTTCTTTACCGATATCCGTAATATTAAAGTCGTCTCCCCTGCATCTCACAAACTTCGGTTGTAATTCCCCCATGGATCACGCGTTCACCCCGGGATGCTCTTTTCTATTCAGATGCGTCCACTGCCTGGAGTTCGGGTTACCTGGACAAGCGTGGTCAGTCACGTCACAGAATACGAATCCTTCATCGATCAACAGCTGGCTGGTCCCTTCGCTTTCTGGCATCATAAACACACTTTCTCTCCAGTAAAAGACGGTGTTATGGTGACCGACAGTGTAAGTTATCAGCTCCCCGGAGGAGCAGCTGGGCGAGCCGTTCATTCCCTCTTTGTCGCTAAACAAATAGAGAAGTTTTTTACTGAGCGCGCGCGAGGGATAGAGAGGGCTCTATCACTAGCTTAATACCTCTTTGGGGGCGCTTTGATTTATAATGATGAACAAGTGAGTGAAGGAAGAGAGGGACTGCCTTGGAAGCTTATTTAGATATATGTGTACCGTATATTCCAAAATTACAATCATTAGAGGAAGAGAAGGTGAGATGGGGAGGTCATCTCTATTCACAAGAGCCTCGCATATTCAAATGGAGTGGTGATTACGGAGATGTCACATTTGAGACGATAAAGTTGTTCCCCGAATTGCTAGATAAATACTCGTCCCCTACTGTACACCATCAAATGGTTGAGAGCACACCTGATAACTATGTAGATCAACGTGGCTCTCTTGTTCTTTTAATTTACGAGGTAAGATGGATGCACTAGAGCAATTATACCGATCGCATTTCTGGCCAGAAAGCTTTTGGTATGGTACTCCCACTCCCATTGAGGACTTCCTTCCTCTTTTATTGCACGCATTGCCTAAATGGGTTCTGCTCTTTCATATTATTGATACAGACTTCCCTCCACTAAAGATGAAGGAAGAAGATGTTATGCTGGCCATTAAAGATCGCTATAAAGAGTATGGAGAAAGGCCATTTTTTGAACCATCAGGTTTTATTACCTGGAAGGGGTCAGAAACATAAATACCTGATATTCTCCTTAACTCCGTCTCGATAGATTATTCTTTTTTCACCCTCCGTTGCCCCTCCATTCAAGCTAGGAGGGACAACGGAGGGTTCTTCTCATATCAATATCTTCTAATGCTAAATACTAAGTATCTCCCGGATATCTTCTTCACCCAGAGAAGTAATCATTTGTTCACCAGGTTGAATCACTTGATCAAATAACGCTTTCTTTTTTTGCTGCAACTCATGGATCTTCTCTTCAATCGTTCCGCGAGCGATCATCTTGATTACTTGTACCGTCTTCTTTTGTCCAAAGCGGTGGGCACGATCGGCCGCTTGTTGCTCTACAGCAGGGTTCCACCATAAGTCATAAAGGATAACCGTGTCCGCACCGGTTAGATTGAGCCCTGTTCCTCCTGCCTTGAGGGAAATCAAGAAGATATCCTTCTCTCCTTGATTAAAGCGATTAACCATCTCCAAACGATTTTTACTCGGAGTCTGGCCGTCAAGATAATGGTAGGGAACCTCTTTTGCTTTAAGGAGATTCTGAATCAGGGCCAGCATACTGGTAAACTGAGAAAAAATGAGCACCCTCCGCCGGTTGAGTAGTAACTCTTCCACCAACTCTGCTAACTGCTCAAACTTCCCCGCACCCTTGGTATAGTTCTCTAAATAGAGCGAAGGGTGACAGCAAATTTGCCGTAAGCGAGTAAGGCCAGCTAGGATTTTCATACGGCTCTTCTGAAAGCCTTCCGTACGCAGCGCTTGTACTGCATCCGCTTGAATTTTCCCTAGTGTATCTACATAGATCGCCTTTTGCTCACTAGTTAGCTCGGATACTTGATTGGTCTCTATCTTATCGGGAAGCTCGGTCAACACTTCTTGCTTCATGCGACGCAAGATAAAGGGGCGAACCCGTTTGGCAATTTGTTCGGTAGATAATTCACGAAAGCGGCGCTGACTCGGAAAGATCCCCGGAAGAATCACTTCAAAAATCGAAGCCAGCTCTTCAATTTTATTCTCAATCGGTGTTCCACTAAGTGCAAAGCGCGTCCCCGCATGTAACCGTTTCACTGCTTGAGCTGTTTGTGATTGTCGGTTTTTAAAGGATTGTGCTTCGTCTAGAATGAGGGTCTGAAACTCCCGTTGTGCGTACCATTCAATATCCCGCCGTAACAGTGGATAGGAGGTAATCACCACATCCACTTCTTCCATCTCACTCAGCAACGTTTGGCGTTCAGACACGGTACCCGCAACAACCACAGCCTGCAGATGAGGGGCAAAGCGGCGACACTCATCCTCCCAGTTATAGATTAGGGAAGCCGGAGCTACCACTAGTGCCGGTGGAAGAGAAGAAGTTCCTTCTTTCTCCAGGTTCTGCTCTCGTTCAGAGAGGATAAAAGACAGAGCTTGCAAGGTTTTTCCCAATCCCATATCATCCGCTAGTATCCCACCCAAGCGATAGTGAGCCAGTGTCTTCATCCATTCATAGCCGAACCGCTGGTAGTCACGTAAAATAGGCGCAACGGAGGCAGGAGGTTCAAAAGCCAAGTTTTCTGGATCTTTGATATCCCGCACCAAGCGGCGAAAACGGCTCCCTCTCTTCACATCCACCCCTTGTTCCTGAGCCATCTCGTTTACTTGCATAGCACGCAGAGCAGGCAATTTCATCATCTGCCCCTCAATAAATGGTTGATCCCCCTCTTGCATGAGCTGGTGTACCAACTGAAAGCCTTCGTTCTCCAGTGCGACAAACTCACCCGTCGGCAGACGGTAGTACTTCTTCTTTTCGCGTAAAGCGCGGGTGAGGTTATTCCAATCTTGCTCCTCAATATCTGGGAGGTCAAACTGAATCTCCAGCCAATTCATGCCCCGATCCAGCTCAATTGCAGGAGCCAGTGCCTCTGGCTCATCCAAAGAAATGGCTTCTACACGCTCTGTTGAGTAAATTTCAGCCTGCTTCTCTAGTTGTGGCAAGTAATCGTAGAGAAAAGCAAACAGCTCTTCTTCCCCTTCTAGATACAATTCATTTCCATTGAAGTGGAACCCCGCCTGTTCAAATATGTTCATAACCGTCTGTTCTTTGGCTGTATCACGGATCAAGATTCTTTCCTCTTCATCTTGCTCCTCCTGCTTTACAAAAGGGTCCAACACCTCTTCCCCATATTGATAATGAATTTTGGCAGTCAACCGTTCATTTTCATCAATTTCTTCCGTACGATCCAGGAAGACATCCACATGGAGCGGATATTGTACAATTTTTTTCGAGACACTTTCATCGATTGTTAAGCAATCTTCCTTTTGTAAGACCGGCAAGACCGTCGAAGCAAACTCCTCGATTTGTTCAGGTAAAATATACAGCTTCCCTTCTGGTAGTTCATCCATTTCCTGAGAAAAAGGAAGCAAATATCTCTGTTGATTTTGCGTCAAGGTAAATAGCTCTCCTGCCCGGAAACATAATCCCTCATCCGTTAAACGAACCATCTCTTCATCATGTTCATTCTGCATCACAAACAAGTCATTCTCTTCCGTTAGTGAAAAAGAAAAAGGAACTTCATCACTACTTCGAACCAGATGTGTGTAGGGGGCATCATCAAACTCATCCGTCAACTCATAGTGCCCTTCCGGTAGAAGGGTTAAAAACTCTTCGATTCGTTGCGGGGGAATAAGTAACGAACGCTTATCCAACTGTTCGTCGTACCAACCAGATACTAATAGTTGTTTATAAAGGGACTCTTCTCGCACCAGCTCATATAAAAAGCGCAACATCTCACGATCCGTGTCGTTAAAAAACTGCTGAGACGGATAATATGTAAACGTTTTGGTAAATGGTAACTCTTCTCTGGATTGGAAAGAAGAAAGAAACTGACGTATATCCTTCACAACATAGAGACGCTTCGGACCGATCCGCATTTGCAAAGATAAATGGCGATCCATCAATCGACTCCGGTTTGGCATCTGTAGGATGAGTTCATAATAGGCGTGTAACTCTTCTTTATCCCTTTCGTTCTCGCTCCTAT
This sequence comes from Mechercharimyces mesophilus, assembly GCF_059818345.1. Lineage (NCBI taxonomy): Bacteria > Bacillati > Bacillota > Bacilli > Caryophanales > Thermoactinomycetaceae > Mechercharimyces > Mechercharimyces mesophilus. Next base: position 1,234,417 of record NZ_JCBAPH010000001.1, read on the forward strand.
TCCCCTTCTCTTCGATGGCAGGGCTCTCAACTAAGAAGTGCTCCATCATGCTTTCTGCTCGCCTCCGGTGCCCTTCCTTCACCCAAGGTGGTAACCCTCCTATCCCTGTCAAACGACCATTGTTTACAACGGTGTATTCAAAGAGGTGGATCAGAACTGCCACAATATGCTTACAAAAGCCAAAGTAAGAAGCTGCAGCAGGACAAGAACAGGTAGCATCCTGTAATTTTCCTTCTTTACCACAGTAAATGTTCACAAGGTATGAATCTTCGTTTTGTCCAACTACAGTCGCTTCATATCCTTGTTCATTCAAGATGGATTGGAGCCGATTGATTCTACCCGCTTCATAATAGTGAACCCCTTTGTTATAGGTAGAGGGATTCGCGCTTCGTCGTTGGATTTCTTCTAAGGTGGTCACCAATGACATGCTTATGCTCTCCTTTTTGGTTGCTCCCATTCAAATCTCTTCAATGTGCTTATCCTTTCATTCTAGCATACGGACCTCACTTCATTCTCTTGCTTAGTATAGACGGTCGTTTTCATAGGTAAACGTAGCGAGCGAAGTCCTCAATAACAGACCGTGTTTACGAATAGGAGCAGAGAATATCCAAACTCCCATAAATTCCCTATATATGTATAAAGCCGCCTTCTCTATAATGAGAAGACGGCTTCCTACTTTCTTACACTTCCATGATGATCGGCAAGATCATCGGACGACGGCGCGTGCGGTCGTATAAGAAGCGACTTAAGGAATCACGGATGCTCGTCTTGAGAGACGACCATTCACTTACTTGATCACGGACACATCGCTCCAGCGTTTGGGTGACAATGCGGTTGGCTTCATCCAAGAGTTTCTCGGACTCTCTTACATAGACAAAACCACGGGAGATGATGTCCGGACCCGATAAGACGGTTCCATTTTGCTTACTTAACGTGACCACCACGACCAAAATTCCATCTTGCGATAACAGTTTACGGTCGCGAAGGACGATATTTCCTACATCGCCGACACCCAAACCATCAATGAGGACATTGCCTGTTCCCACTTTGGGACCATAACGCGCGCGTCCATTGACGAATTCAACTGTATCACCATTATCACAAATAAAGACATTCTCAGGACGTATACCAACAGATTCGGCAAGTTGGCCGTGAGCCCGCAACATGCGGTACTCACCATGAATCGGGATAAAATACTTGGGTTTGATTAAATTGAGCATGAGTTTGAGATCTTCTTGCGAACCATGCCCGGAAACGTGAACTTGCTGTTGTGCTCCTGGGTTGTAGATCACTTCTGCTCCTGCACGGAACAGTTGATCTACCACTTTGGCTACAAACTTCTCGTTCCCTGGAATGGGGTGAGAGGCCAAGATTACCGTATCGCCAGGTACAATATCAATCTTGCGATGAGAGCCATGCGCCATTCGTGTCAGCGCTGACATCGGTTCTCCTTGACTACCCGTCGAGATGACCGCTACCTTATGAGCCGGTAGACGACCAATTTCATCAGGATCAATGATGAGTCCATCTGGAACATCGAGATACCCTAGTTCCGTACTGATGTTCGTCACATTTACCATACTGCGCCCCATAACAGCCAGCTTACGACCAGAGGCCACAGTAGCATCTACCACTTGTTGAATGCGATGAACATTGGAAGCAAAGGTAGCAACAATGATCCGTTGTTTCGATTTTTGGAAGACATCGTGAATCGCTTCTCCGACTCCCTTCTCCGACCCTGTAAATCCAGGTTTCTCTGCGTTGGTGCTATCAGAGAGGAGAGCCAAGACATTCTTCTTCCCGATTTCTGCCATTTTATGAAGTTCTGCTTCTTGCCCATTGACCGGATTCATATCAAACTTAAAGTCACCGGTGTGGACCACCAAACCATCTGGTGTGTCTAAGCAAACTCCGACAGAATCCGGAATGCTATGGTTCGTTTTGAAATAAGTAGCAGTCATTGAGCCAAGACGAACCTCCGACGAGGAAGAAATCAAAATTCTCTTTGTCTCATTTAGCAGATGCGCTTCCCGTAATTTGTGCTCAATAAGTCCCATGGTCAGCTTTGTTGCATAGATAGGTACATTTAGCTGACGCAAGATATACGGCAAGCCTCCAATATGATCCTCATGCCCATGTGTAATAATAATCCCGCGTACTTTATCTTTGTTCTCTACGAGGTACGAAATATCCGGAATGACAACATCAATGCCTAGCATCTCATCTTCCGGAAACATCAACCCCGAGTCCACTACGACAATATCGTTATCGTACTGGATGACGTACATATTTTTCCCGATTTCATCCAACCCACCGAGTGCAAAAATCGTACATTTGCCTCGCGAGTTGTTTCGACTCAAAAGTGTATCCCCTTTCAGTGTTTCATTTTTTATAATACCCGAAACCGCACAAGTCACTTACATGTATTATACACGAATAGAAATTGGAGTTGCAAGCAGGAATAACAAAAATGGATACGTATAGTGTAAAAGGGCGGAAAGCTCGATCATAATAGAGGAAAAAGCCCGATGGTTCATCGGACTTTTTCCTCACCATCATTTCCTTTACGATTGTGCTAAAACCGCATTCATCTGCCCAGCTTCCGTTTCCGTTAGTTGGATGACAGGAAGACGTACATGAGCATCGCAGAGCCCTTTGCGCGCAAGAGCATATTTGAGTGGGGCCGGACTGGACGTCATAAAGACGGCTTGCACAAGCGGGAGCAACTGCTGATGAATTTGTGTTGCTCGCTTTACATCGCCAGTAAAGTAAGACTTCATCATGTCATTCATCTCTCTCCCTGCAAGGTGGCTGACGACACTTACTACGCCCGTGGCACCCGCAGATAAGTAAGGAAGGAGAAGTTCATCAACTCCTGAGTACAATTCCACGCCCTCGGGAAGCAGTGTGGCTAGTTCCGTCACTTGTACCAGATCTCCACTCGCTTCTTTTACCGCTACCACATTATCCAACTGAGCGATACGCGCCATTGTCTCTGCGGTCATATTTATGCCCGTCCGTGGTGGCACATTGTAAATCATCACAGGCAGTGAGGTTGACTCAGCTACCGCACGAAAGTGCTGAACCATTCCGGCTTGCGATGGCTTATTATAATAAGGCGCCACCAACATCACACCATCAATGCCCGTTTTCGTAGCTTCTTGCGTTAGTGTTATCGAGCCTTTCGTATCATTGCTACCGGTCCCACCAATAATATTTACTCTGCCTTGATTATATTTCACCGCGAAGCGAAATAGTTCCAATTTTTCTTCAGTTGACAGGGTAGGGGATTCTCCCGTAGTGCCCGCAATAACGATCGATTCACTCCCTGTCGCAATCAGGTGATCCATCATCGTGCCTACGCTATCCCAGTCAATTTCACCTTTCGATTTCATCGGGGTTATCATCGCTGTTAATAAGCGGCCCAGTTTCATTACCATCCCTCCAGAAACACTTCTTCTTTCCATAATAACACATACATCCAGCAGTCTATCCTGCAATCGAAAAATAAAAGAAAGACGACACGATTCACATTGTATGCCAGGGAAACACCCCGTGACCATGGATCTACCTCGTAACGATCGCTTTACCCGCAACGAATGTCGTATCTTTCCTCCATTTCAACTAATGTTAGTATACAACAAATCAAAAGTCGACATGGAAATCGGATCGTGTACTAAAAGAGAAAAACCCCGTCTTGCTTGCACAAGGCAAGCAAAGCGGGGGAAACAGCGATTATCTCATTTACCATTCTTCATTACTCTCATGTAAATGGAAGGTTCGATGTAAAGCACGGACAGCACGTACCATATCCAATCCACGTACCAGTACCCAGATGGTCGTGTGTGAATCAGCCGACTGCAAAATCGGAATATCCTCTTCTGTTAATGCCTCCACAATTTGAGACATCACCCCAGGCGAACCTTTCATGCCTGCACCGACCGCTGAAACTTTGGCACAATCTGGATGCAGGGTTGGCTCAAAACCTAGCTCCGTAAGAAGCGCTTCTGCGCGCTCTGCCACCTCATCAAAAACAGTATAGGCTACTCCACTGGGATTCACATTAATAAAATCTACACTGATTCCGTTCTCAGCCATCGCTTTGAATACTTGCAATTGCAGATCGTATTGCCCTTCCTTCGCCTTAATTTCAATTTGTGTGACATGAGGGACATGCGCAATTCCCGTAATGGGACGTTCATGTACTTCCCCCGCTAGCGGATGATCGGATGTAATTTGCGTTACCAATGTTCCCGGATGGTCGCTCAATGTAGAGCGTACACGGATCGGTACATTGGTTTGCATCGCAATCTCCACAGCACGCGGATGAATCACTTTGGCACCTTGAAAAGCCAAATTGCAGATTTCATTATACGTCACCATCGAGAGTGGCATCGCATCCTGTACAATCCGTGGGTCAGCTGTCATAATACCGACAACATCGGTGAAAATATCCACCCTTTTCGCTTGAAGAGCTACTCCCAAAGCCGTTGCTGTCGTATCACTACCCCCACGCCCCAAAGTCGTCACATCCCCTTCGGAAGAGGACCCTTGAAAACCGGTAACAATCACAAGTGAATGCTTCTCCAATTCTTTAAAGATACGATGTGGTTGAATGGAGGTAATTTGTGCATTGGTATAGTCATCAGTCGTCATAATACCCGCTTGTCCGCCCGTAAGGACACAGTTGGAGATCCCCACTTCATGTAGCAAACCTGACAAGGTCGTTGCAGAGATCATCTCACCGCAGCTAAGGAGAAGATCTCGCTCACGAGGCTGTAGCTGGCCATGCGCTTTAGACCAATCGAGTAAGGTATCGGTAGCAAAGGGGTCTCCACTTCGCCCCATTGCAGAGACGACAACGACCACTTGATTGCCCTCATCCATTTCGCGGCGAATGTGGTGGATGACTCGCTGTCTCGCCTCATCGGTCGCTAGCGAGGTACCGCCAAACTTTTGTACAATCATATCCATCTCTCTTTTTCCCCTTCTTCATCCCTCATTCTTGTTGAAACGGATCAAGCTCTCTGCAATCTGAACAGCATTCGTCGCTGCCCCTTTCAAGAGATTATCCGAAACCACCCACAGGTTTAAACCACGAGGATGAGTAAGATCTTTTCGCAAGCGCCCAACAAACACCTCCGGTTTCCCTTCTGCATCGAGAGGCATTGGATACACTTGAGCTGCTAAGTCATCTTTTAGGATGATGCCTTCTCCAGCCGCTAAAACTTGCCGCAACTCCTCCAGTTCAAACGCTTCCTTTAACTCAACATAGACAGATTCACTGTGGCCACGCTCCACCGGAACCCGCACACAAGTGGCAGTAAGTCCAATTTGATCATCCGCGAATATCTTCCTCGTCTCGCGAACCATCTTCATCTCTTCAAATGTATAACCCGCTTCATCAGGCGCATCACATTGCGGAATGACGTTAAAGGCAATCGGGTAATGTTCATCCAACTTGCCTACCGGCATCACTTCTGTTGTGGGCTTCTCACCCGCCAACACTTCTTTCGTCTGTGTGCGCAATTCTTCTACAGCCTTCCAGCCTGAGCCCGATACCGCTTGATAGGTGGAAACAATGATACGCTCCAGTCCATACCGGTCCAACAGTGGTTTTAACGCGACCACTAGTTGGATGGTAGAGCAATTGGGGTTAGCGATGATCCCACGATGCTGATGCAAAGTTTCTTCGTTTACTTCAGGTACCACCAGCGGAACATCAGCATCCATACGAAAAGCACTCGAATTATCGATGACAACCGCTCCGCGTTTGACTGCTTCGGGGGCAAGTGCTTTGCTCGTCTCGCCACCAGCGCTAAAAAGAGCGATATCGACACCGGTAAAAGCATCTGGTGTCGCTTCTCTAACCTCAATTTCTTCTCCCCGGAACGTCAATCGCTTACCGGCGGAACGTTTAGATGCTAATAGGCAGAGCTCCTTCATAGGCAGTGCCCGTTCTTCCAAATTTCGTAGCATCTCTTGTCCAACTGCACCCGTCGCCCCTACAACGGCGATAACCCATTGCTTTTCCTCCATCTACTTTCCCTCTCTTCCGCGACCCATTGTGTATTCTATTAGAACCCACACGCATGAGAAAGAAGCGAGAAAACACTGTATTCTGGCCTCTTCTCTTGAGTCTGTTCTCATTTTTTTATATGGTACTATGGCTATCGATTTTCCCCTATTGTACTCTCATTGATAATTTTTCTCAACCCTGATCCACGGAAGTCGGCACAAAAAAGAAAGGAGCAAGAAAGGTCTCCTTTCCATTATGAAGGTAAGTCGCGGTATCTTTCAATAATCATTGGCTGAATTTGTTTATTCTCTAATGCAGCACCAACCGTTTCGGGAATTAGATTCATTCGAGCCACCATCGACTTCGGTTTTCCTTCTGGGTTATCCTGCCCAAAAGGAACGAAGAAGATCTCTCCAATCGGAAGTAATTTGGCAATATTCGTTGCATTGAGTCCGAGTGCATCATTGGTTGATATCGCAATGACCACGGGTCGGTACGTCCTCATTTGTGCTTTTGCCGCCATCAACACAGGGCTGTCTGTAATCGCATTGGCTAATCGAGCTAATGAACCTCCCGTACACGGGGCAATCACGAGACAATCCAGTATCTTTTTGGGTCCTATTGGTTCTGCTTCAGGAATAGAAGAGATCAGATTCTCACCCGTGATCCCCTTAATCTTTGTCAGCCATTTTTCTGCGGTTCCAAACTTACTATCTACATTGGCTACCGTATAAGAAACAATGGGGATCACACGTGCTCCCTCATCAACGAGGCGTTGCATTTGGGGGAGGACTTCATCGTGCGTGCAATGAGAGCCGGTTAGAGCAAATCCGATGGTTTTCCCTGCTACATTCACAAGTTCCCACCTCCTTGCTCACTCTCTTTCAGCATATGTTCCGTCATGGTACGCGCCAACATACGACCCGCCGTTTTAGGTGCCACAATGCCCGGGAGACTGGGAGCAAGAATCGCTTTGATTCCACGCTTTTTGGCATAGTCAAAGTGAACGCCTCCCGGCTTAGAAGCAAGGTCAATAATCACCGTGTGATGGGGCAACTTACGAATCACTTGTTCTGTAACAATCGGAGCCGGTATCGTATTAAAAAGTAAATCGACAGCTGCCACACGACTCTCTAATAAATGTATAGGGAACGGTATCAAATTCATCTCATAGGCGCGAGCCATTTGCGCCGATTGCCGTAAACCCACCTCCACATGAGCGCCTAGTTGACGCAATGTTCGGCATAATGTCATCCCCACACGTCCAAATCCGAGCACAGTCGAGTTCGAACCATGAACGGTGAAATCTGTATTCTGAATCGCCATCATGAGTGCACCTTCCACTGTCGGAATGGAATTATAGATGGCAACATCGTCTCTGTTTAATAGCTCTACCAAACGAATCGCGTGTTTTTTGGCGAGCGCTTGTAAGTAAGACTTCGCCATTCCCGCATAAACGATACAGTGAGTAGGTAGTGCCAATAGAAGATCCTCTGTCAACACCAGTTCTTTATTCGTAAATACACTCTGAACCCGTCCCTCCTCATCGGGACCGACGATGGGTAACACCAACAAATCGACTGTCTTGAGTAACTTCGCTGATAACTCTTTGAGGCTGGCTCCACTGAGAGGTCGTTGCAGATTATCAAATCCAATGAGACTAACGGTAGCATCCAATTCTATGCATCGCTTCACTACTTCCAATTGCCGAGCATCTCCGCCCAGAAAGGCAACGTGCTTTCCTGTCAACATACTCACAAGACCCCTTTCCTGGTGCTTTTCGGGTACAGGAAATCGCCTTGCACATCTGCTCTATCTTATGAAGGGGCCTCGCAATCGGTGACGATGCACTTTTGTCTAGCGGCGATAGCGTGGTGGGGACTCAATAATGAGCATTTCCGGACCAATCTTTTTGATCATGTTCCACGAAATTTCGAACTCTCCTTGTTTTTTACCTAACCAAGAAGTACCAATAGGCATAACAAACGATTGGATCCCTCCATCCTCACGATTGACCTTCATATCCGATTTCCCCATCACGCCCAAACGTTCTCCACTCGCTAGATCGATCACTTCTTTCTCAGATAGTTCACTCCAGCGCATTCTCATTCTCCTTCCTATTCTCAAACTATTATAGGTTATCGCCCAAACAGCACAAATATGTGAAAAAACCTCCCCTATGTTACCCGATACCATAGGGGAGGTTTTTTATCACTGCTTCGCTCGTTGTTCTTTTTGGTATTCTAAAATCAGTCGATCGAGCCGTCTACTGATAGGAAGGACACCAGCATGATTCAGACGCGCAGGTTGACCGGCAACGGCTTGATACAGCCGCTTCCGGAGCTCTTCCATCTCTTCTTCCAACCTCTGTATCCGAACGGTATTCAATTGGCTCCCAACTCCTCTTATTTTCCTGTGTGACCAAACCCACCAGATCCACGATCTGTCTCATCCAACTGTTGTACAGGAGTCAGGCGTATGGCCGGTATTTCTTGAAAAACAAGTTGAGCAATGCGATCCCCACGTTCCACAGCAAAAGGCTCTGAACCGAGGTTTAATAGATTCACTTTAATTTCCCCACGATAATCTGCATCAATGGTACCTGGGGCGTTGACCATCGATATTCCATGTTTTAATGCTAACCCACTCCGTGGGCGAATCTGGGCTTCCAAACCTGCCGGCATCCCCAGGGCAATGCCCGTAGGAATCAGCATCCACTTTCCTGGTTGAACCCAGCAAGTTTCTGTGACTGCTGCCCGGAGATCGTATCCACTTGCCCCTTGCGACATTTTTTCGGGAAGAGGCAAGTCCTCATTCCCTGCTACTCGTTGAATATGAACATCAAACAAAAAGATCCCTCCTGTATGAAGACGGAACCTTACCATCTGGGGATACGATCGCCATGGAAACCGGCTGTGAGAAGAGTGCTTCAGCCATGTGATGAATATCTTCTCTTGTAACAGCATCTACTTTCGCGATGATGTCATCAATAGACACTTGTTTTCCTAAAAGCAATTCGTTCTTGCCTAGACGGTGCATACGATTCCCTGAGCTTTCCAATCCCAATATCATACTGCCTTTTAACTGTTCCCTCGCCTTCTCTAACTCAGACGTGGAAACACCATGTTGGCAGATATCATCAAGCATATTCCATACGACATCCAGTACTTCATCTTCCTGCCCCGGACTTGTGCCAGCATAAATAGTAAATAAGCCACCATCTCGATAAGCAGAATGGTGAGAGAAAACAGAGTAAGCCAACCCCCGTTCTTCACGTATTTCTTGAAAAAGGCGTGAGCTCATATTGCCACCCAATAAATTACTCAAAAGAACGGACGAGTAGATACGCGCGTCTTGAATAGATATTCCCGGAATCCCCAGTGCCAGGTGCGCTTGTTCAGTCTCCTTTTTACGGACCAACGCTTTGGCTTCATACGCTGGAGGGTTTTCTTCCGCCAATGCAGATGAAGAAAAAGGATAAGAAGAAAATTGCTTTTCGAGAATTTCTAAGTAATTTTCTGGCAGGTGACCCGCCAACGCAATCACCAAATTGTCCGGACCATAGTTTTGGTGCCGATACTCCAGCAACTGCTCCCGTGTGAACTGTCTGATCGTCTCTTCTGTCCCTAAAATCGGCAATCCGAGAGGGTGATTAGCCAGCATCGCTTCTGATAGAAGATCATGAACCAGATCATCTGGTGTATCTTCCACCATATATACTTCTTCTAGTACTACTTTTTTCTCTTTTTCAATTTCCTCTTCCGCAAAGAGTGAATGAAACGCCATATCAGACAAGATGGACGCGGCCGTATCAAAATGTTGATCTAAGACTTTAGCATAATAACACGTTATTTCTTTGGAAGTGAACGCATTGACCATCCCACCAATTTCATCAAAAGCTTCGGCTAATTGACGAGCGGTTCGCTCTTTGGTTCCTTTAAACATCATATGTTCAATGAAATGTGAAATTCCATTTTGACTCTCTATCTCGTGACGAGAGCCAATACCGAACCACAATCCAAGCGAAACAGAGCGCACATGAGGCAAATGTTCAGCAACCACGCGCACTCCACTCGTCAACCGATGTTTCTCGATCACGACAATCCTCCTCAATCACCCAAAAAAACAAAAATCCCCCCGAAGGAAGTTAATCTCACTATATCAAAATGGGTGACAAGGCACAACCTATTTTACACGTTCGGAAGAGAGCACCTGGCTAACCGTCCCCAGTGTTAAGCCTTTCTCTTCTTCTACCAATGCGATCAAATCTGGCAGGGCTACGGCGGTTCGATCTGTCGGATGCATCAAGACGAGACTCCCTTTGTCCACAGACTGTAATCTTTTCCTCATCATGGTCGGGGTCGTACTCTTTCTCCAATCAATGGTATCGACTGTCCATAGCACGGTATACATTCCCGCTTCCTTGGCCAGATCGACGACCTGCTGATTATAGTCTCCAGAAGGAGGAGCGAACCATTTAGACGAACGATGAAGAGAAGACTGAATCAAGCTTTCAGTTTTTTGAATTTCTTTGTTCACTTGCGCTTGAGATAAACGGCTCATAAGCGGATGGGAATAGCCATGATTGCCGATTTCATGCCCCTGTTCCACGATTGTCTTCGCCATATCGGGATGTTTTTGTAACCAAGAGCCATCAAGGAAAAAGGTTGCCTTTACCTCGTGTTCGCGCAAGGTCGTTAACATTTGAGGTATATGCTCCGTTCCCCATGCAACATTGATCATAAATGCTACCATGGGCTTCTCTTCATTGCCACGGTATATGGGATGTGCGCCCAAATCAGCAAGTGAGACCTTCGGCTGGATCTCCTCAAACCTCCAGGCAATGCTACTATTGTCCCTCTTTTGCTTCGTTGCTTGTATAGTTTGCTCCACATCTACGCGGAGTCCATTGTATCCGGGAATCAGTCGCCACACATCATCCAGTCGAGCATCGACTGCGGGTACATTCTTTGTCTTGGCTTTGTTCTCAATCCGGTCTTGGAGAGGATCGATGAAGGTTCCCAGGGTTGTTTCTGTTTCCTGTACGGAAGCCACATAAGCAGTCATCGGAGCGGATTGAACCAGCCAACCAACGAGCAAAATGGTACACACCAACACCCAACGGCGAGCGACTGGACGTTGCACGTTGCTTATTCCCTCCTTGATGCCAAGTCTACTTAAACGTTGCTCACGCCTTTCATAAAAGCAATCGGTTACAGCTAGAAAGCCAGGGATGATACTAATCTATGCGAGGATAAACAAGCCTATGCAAAGATGAAAAAAGAGACAGATCGCTCTGACTCTTTTTGTTTCAACTTCCTTATTTCGTTGTCGATTCCTCTTGGGACTTGAGAACAGCTTTGCGCGATAAATTGATGCGTCCTTGTCCATCAATTTCCGTCACCTTCACCGTGATCTGGTCCCCTACATCAACAATATCGCTCACTTTGTTGACACGGTCCATCGCTAGCTGAGAAATATGTACAAGCCCTTCTTTACCTGGGATCACTTCTACGAAGGCTCCATATTTCTCTACCCGTTTCACTGTACCGAGGTAGATATCTCCCACAACCACTTCGCGTACTAGTCCTTCAATAATGGATTTTGCCTGATCGTTCTTCTCTGGATCGCTCGAAGCAATAAAGATCTTACCATCCTGCTCAATGTCGATCTTCACGCCTGTTTCATCAATAATCTTATTGATGACGCGTCCGCTCGGTCCAATAACGTCACGAATCTTATCAGGATCGATACGCAGGGTCAAGATCTTAGGAGCATATTGAGAGAGCTGATCACGAGGGGTTTCTAGTGCATCTGACATATTCTCAAGCAGTGTCAGACGAGCTTTTCGTGCTTGCTCCAGCGCCTCTTCCAAGATAGGACGGTCAATTCCACTAATCTTAATATCCATTTGGAGTGCGGTTACTCCGGCCGCGGTACCGGCTACCTTGAAGTCCATATCACCCAAGTGGTCTTCCATTCCTTGAATATCCGTTAAGACTTGTACCTTGTCTCCCTCTTTGACTAAGCCCATGGCGATCCCTGCTACGGGTGCTTTAATCGGCACACCCGCATCCATCAAAGCAAGAGTGGATGCACAAATGCTGGCTTGTGAGGAAGATCCATTGGATTCAAGTACTTCTGAGACCAAGCGAACCGTATAAGGGAAGACTTCTTCTGACGGAATCACCGGTTCAAGCGCTCGTTCACCCAAGGCACCATGTCCTACTTCGCGCCGTCCAGGTCCCCGTACCGGCCGTGCTTCACCCACACTGTATGGAGGGAAATTATAGTGATGCATAAACCGTTTGGACTCTTCCAAATCGAGGCCATCCAAAATTTGTACATCGCCTAGTGCTCCCAACGTACAAACGCTCAAGACCTGGGTTTGTCCTCTTTTGAACAAGCCAGAACCGTGGGTACGAGGAAGGATCGTTACTTCGCTCGACAGTGGACGAATTTCCACAGGGGTACGCCCATCCGGACGCTTTCCTTCATCAAGAATTAGGCGCCTCACTTCTTCTTTCACGATTTTATCCAGGATCTCCCGCATTTCAGATTCATACTCTTCTGCTTCGTATGATTCTGACAGGTTGGCTACCATCTCGTCCGCAATCGTGTCAATTGCGGCCTGACGTTCCTGCTTATCAAATGTTTGAGTCGCCTGGGATAAGCGTTCCGTCGCCAGCGCGCGTACTTTTTCTTCCAATTCCTGATCAAGACCATGCAACTGGGGTTCGATCTTCTCTTGACCCATCTCTTCCGCCATACGCTCAATCAAAGAGATAACCTCTTTGACCACATCATGACCAACCAGGATCGCTTCCAGCATGGTCTCTTCTGATACCTCGTTCGCTCCTGCTTCCACCATATTGATCGCATCTTTGGTGCCTGCAACAACGAGGTCGACATCCGACTTTTCTTGTTGTTCCACATTGGGATTGATCATCCACTCTCCATCCACTCGTCCTACCGTCACACCCGCAATGGGTCCGTCAAACGGAACGTCAGAAATCGATAGAGCTGCGGAAGCGCCAATCATAGCCGCCATCTCCGTGGAACAGTCCTGATCAACCGACATGACAGTCGTCATGACTTGTACTTCATTGCGAAAGCCTTCTGGAAAGAGCGGGCGAATCGGACGATCAATCAACCGACTTGCTAACACCGCTTTATCGCTTGGCTTTCCTTCTCTTTTAATAAAGCCTCCTGGGATTTTCCCAACTGCGTAGAGGCGTTCTTCATAGTTTACCGTCAATGGAAAGAAGGGAAGGTTTTTCGGCTCTTTGGATGCCGTTACCGTTGCCAAGACAACCGAGTCACCATAACGCACCATGACAGCGCCGTTGGCCTGATTGGCATATTTCCCAACTTCTAAAGTTAGTTTTCTTCCTGCAAGTGTCATTTCATAAACGACAGGTTCCATAGGTTCTTCATTTCCTCCTCTCAAAACTGTCCAGTTTCACACTTCTTCATATCCTTGTTATTTCCTTCTTCTCACCATTTTAAAGGGAGATTGAAAAAAGCGGGGGTACACCCCGCTTTTTACTACCGACGTAGACCTAATTTGGAAATCAACGTACGGTAACGTGTAATGTCCTTCTTCTTCAGATAGTTCAACAGATTCCGCCGTTGTCCTACCATTTTTAGCAACCCACGACGGGAATGATGATCTTTTTTATGCTCGCGCAAGTGGTCGTTAAGTTCCGTAATGCGATGAGTCAAAATCGCAATCTGCACTTCCGGCGAACCCGTATCATTCTCATGTGTTTTGAATTCTTCCATGATTTCCCGCTTCTTTTCTAGGGACAAGGTCATCCCTTACACCTCCTAATAATTGAAAAACCCCCCATAGCCCAGTCAATCGCCGAGGTCAATCGATTCTCCGCGCTAGGGTTGGTTTCCTTCTACTATGCAGTGGAATAAATCCAATGCACTAGTGTATAGTATATCTCGCTTCTCATCCTCATTGCAAGGCAAGAGAAAAATAATTTTGCTAAAATGTACCCATGAACGTTCACCCTTCTTTCAAACTGTCCATTATAGGAGGATCTTATCCATGACAAACGACAACATTCATATGAAAACCGCTCTTCGGCTCGCCCAGCAAGCAAGAGAAAACGGAAATGAACCCTTCGGAGCGGTATTGGTACAAGACAATGAAGTCATCATGACGAGTAAAAATCAAATTCATACAAACCACGACCCTACGCAACATGCAGAGTTAAGCCTAATCCAGACTTATTTTCGCCAACACGCGCCCCCACACTTACAAAACTTCACCCTCTATACCAGCTGTGAACCCTGCGCCATGTGTGCAGGCGCGATGGTATGGGCTCAACTGGGCAAGCTTGTGTATAGCCTCTCACACGATCAACTCGCGGCCATTGCGGGTGACAACATGATGATCCCCTGTCATGAAGTGTTTGCGCGTAGTCCCTATCAGCCCCACCTCGTTGGCAATGTGCTGAATAAAGAAGGAATCGAGGTGTTCACAGGATACCAATTTAGGTAGTGGGTTACCCTCTCTACCTTCCCTTCACTCTTAAACCGTGCTCTTCCCATCTGCCATCCTCACTTGGGCTGCCTCTTTTTGTCCCAATAGCTGGAACATCCAAACATAGACAAACATCCCGATCAAGGACAGCGCTCCCAGTACAACAAAGCTAATGGCATCGCCCACCCACGCAGATAACGGAATGACGAAGGGTGCGATCGTACGTCCAATCGTAAAACGAAGGCTACCCGCAGCAAAGTATTGACCACGCATATGTTCTGGAGCCAATTTGGAGACAAACCCATCTTGCATACCTGCCACCATCACTTCACCCGCTGTGAATACCAACATCCCGATAAGTAGCACCCATGCATTCATGGATACCGCAAAAAAGAGCATGGAATAGCTGTAAAGGAGTGCAGAAATCACAAACACATTTCGCTCTTGAAAGCGACTCATCCATCGTGTTACCACCACAGTAAACAACGCGATGAGTAGTCCATTTTCCGCTAATAGCAAGCTAAAAATCTGTTCTGCCCCCAGGGTGAGGGACCATTCTCCCAGTGAAAAGAGCGTTTGTATACCTGCACTATTACTCACTGCAATCGCCACCAACAAATCTAGTTGCATCATCACTTGTATGACCAACACCCCTGCAACAATAAACAAGAGAAACACGCGATCCTGAAAAATAACACGATAATCTATTAACTGCGTCCACAAGGCTTGGTACCAACGACTCGACTGGCGATCGGGTTCTTGTGGTTGATCAGGAACAGTCTCTTCGATGAGAAAATGGATTAATAAGGTTAAGAATATGCTAGCTACGATTGCCGATAGCAAAAGCTCAAAACGATAGTGAAAGAAGAAGAAACTACCCAGAAGGGGTCCTGCTACTACAGACAGGTTAATCGCTGTGTAGAACACAGCAAAGACCGAATTTCGGTCCTTCTCTTGCACCACATCTGCTACCATAGCATGACTCGCGGGCCAATAGAGCGAAAAAGCAACCCCCAATAAAGTAAAGGCGATAAAGGAAAGAACAGGCGAATCCAACCAGGGCGAATTTGCATAAGCAAACAGGAAGAAGCCCACGGTTTCGATCACAGAACCGATCACCATCATTTTCTTTCGACCAAAGCGATCCGCGCAATATCCCCCTATCAAATTGACGAAGACACCGACGACTTGTGCCAGTACAAGTAAAACCCCCGCCATCACTTTGCCAAACTCCTCAGCAAAATAGATCGCCATAAAGGGGAAGAACATCCAAAATAATAGGTTAATCAAAGCTTCTCCATATAGACGAACTTTTAAATTTCGATCCCAATCTCGTAAACGCATCGTACACCCTCGCTCTCTCACTCATCCCATCATTTTCATACAAAAAACGCATGCAGGTTTCCCCACACGCGTTGATAAACACGTTTGATCCATAAAGGCACCGTTCCCGGTGCTTAAGGAAAGAAAAAAGGGAAGCCTTACGTTTGGATTAAAAGAAGGTGAATGCCCAAAATTGGACAGACGACTCCCGCAAACAAACTATGCAATAGCGCATTGTTGATTACGGACCTTCATTCCAAAACGCATGGCTCCCCTCACACTTCCTTCCGACTCATATGATAAATCGATTATATGTTTTTCCCATAGAAAAAGCAAGCATTTCTATTGATTGCAAATCATATTATCGGTCGGTCCAGCCTGAGCGATCATATGATAAAATAGAGTGAACTGTATGAGTTTAGTATAAAGTAACCTTGCCTCTTCTCTATTTCTCTACTTACTCTCCATTACCAACCTTTAATCAGAAAGGGAGCATATACATGAAAACTATCGGAATCTTGGGGGGCATGAGCTGGGAATCAACAGCTGTCTATTATCAATTAATCAATCAGGGAGTACGAGATCGCTTAGGAGGACTCCATTCCGCCAGTATTTTGTTAAATTCGTGTAATTTCGCAGAGATGGAACAGCTTCAAAGAGAGGCAGCTTGGGATGAAGCAGGCGAAAAATTGGCGCAATCCGCCACACTCCTACAACAAGCCGGTGCGGATGGCATCCTCCTTGCAACCAATACCATGCACAAAGTGGCTACGTACATCGAGCAAGCAGTAACAGTCCCTTTTCTCCACATTAGCGATATCACAGGAGCCGCACTAGAAAAGCAACGGATTCAAAAGGCGATTTTTCTAGGAACCAAGTTTACAATGGAACAAGACTTTTATACTAAACGTATCAACGATCGCTTTGGAATTCCATTATACACGCCTGATGCAGAGGAACAAGAAGTAATTCATCAGATTATATATGAAGAGCTATGTCGAGGGATCGTCACAGAGAATGCTCGGGAACGTTTCCTCAAGATCATCGGAGGCTTATCACATAAAGCAAGTGGCTTGGTCCTTGGTTGTACCGAGATCGGCATGCTTTTTCCAGAAAAAGAGGTTTTAGGACTGCCCACGCTAGACACCACCAAAATCCATGCAGAGGCCGCCGTCTCATGGGCTCTCTCTCCTTATGAAGCCTATTGGGAAGAGTAGTTAGGCTATTCAACGGTGACGATGGAGCATCCAGCAGGATTTCCGTATCAACGTTCGTGTAGAAGAGTTCTATCAAGAGAGGAGATATGCTTTAGACATGAAACAGCGCTATTACTCTCGTAAAGACCGTATCTTTGGTATCTTTTTTGGAGCCATCTTGATCCTTCCCCCTCTAGCACTCCTCTTTGACTTTCTCATTGGAGAAAGTAGCCCTCCCATAGGAGCCGTCGTTACCATCAGTCTCGTTGAACTATTTACCATCTGGCTACTCCTTGGTACGTACTACGAAATAAGAGAAAATACCCTTGTTATTCGTGGCGGACCTTTCCATTGGCGCATTCCATATGATTCAATTGATGAGATAAGACAATGCAAAAGCATTCTCTCTAGCCCTTCTTTCGCCTATGAAAAGCTAGAAATCACGTATACTACCGCCAAACTGAGGGGAATAATCATGATTTCTCCTAAGAATGAGCAGGAATTTCTCGCTATCCTCAAAGAGAAAAACCCTCACATAAGAATCGAGGGTGTATCGGAGTTCAAATAGAGAAGGTTGGGGTCTGGACGAAAATCAACATCACCACTAGCTAAGAAAGAGAAACTGCCTTTAAGAACGCTCCTCCTCTTATGGATGGAAGAGGTCGAAAGAACTTGATGCTCCCATGCTGAGGACCTTTTATCCAGGAGTATGGGCGCAAACTACCAGTAACTTTAGCAAAAGAGGTTCTCTATCATGAGACAGAAAATAAATTTCGCGATCGTGTTTCTTTTCTTATTCTATGTTCTATTTCAACTGACAAAACTACTGATTAATCATAGCAATTGGTCAATCGCTACTAGCCATTTCGTTTTCTTTTCCGTCGTTTTCATCATCATCATATTATCCATCATTCTAGCAGACGTCATTACTAAAGATAATGAGTAGATCTAAGGAGAACGTTCTCCCTTCTACGTGGCGATTTCTTTTCCCCCTAATTGTGGTTATCTGGTGATAAAGGTACAATACAGTGTACTCTACTTTCACTATCTCTCAACTCGAGCCTATCTAAATAAAAAGAACCATCAATTAGACAAAAGGCGGAACCATACATGATGAACACAGAAGTAACCATCGTTGAAGTAAACGCGGAAAATTGGTATGAATGTTGCCAATTACATGTATCCGAAACACAGAAAGCGTATATGGAATCAAACGCCATTTCCATTCTTCAATCCAAATTTGAGTCCACACTTAAGCCTTACGCCATCCGCTATCAAGATCAAACCGTGGGGTTTCTCATGTTTAACACCGTACGAGAAGAACTAGATGGCTACTGGATCTACCGCATCATGGTCGATCAACGCTTTCAAGGCAAAGGCATCGGCAAACAAGCAGCTCACTTGATGATAGAAGAGATTGCTAAGCTCCCTGATGCTCGCAAAATCGTTGTGGGATACCATCCCGATAATATGGAAGCACACCGCTTATACGCTAGCTTGGGCTTTATCGATCATGGAGATCGCTTTGGTAAAGAAATGGCGGTTGTGCTTCCTTTGTAGACCATCCCTCTCATTCCTCTCATAAAAAATCCGCCATCGTTCTCTCCTATACAAGAGTCGATGACGGATCAATTATTTCTCAAGTAACCATGCTCGCGCTGTTCCTTCATCGGAGCGGATCTGCTCAATTAGCTGCTCCACGGAGGAAGCGATCCTCTTCGCGAAGGAGATGAAATTACTTTTACTTATAAGGAGCATGGACTAATCTATAGACCCGCTTCTCCTCCCCCACCTGCGCCACGCGGACCTCGTGGTCCTCTCGGTCCACGTCTTCCTCGTGGTCCGCGTGGACCTTGCGCTCCGGTCGCACCTGCTGGACCGGTTGCCCCTGTTGGCCCTGTCGCTCCGATCGAGGTGAGCGTTCCTACCTTTGTAACAAAGGCATCACTACCCCCTCCAGAGATGGATTGAAAGGCCACAAAGGTAACAGGGAAATTGGTAGATCTCGTCGACCCGGTAAAGTAAGCACTTTCCTGGTTATCCACCACCACACCGTTTCCTACCTCGGTGCCTCTTCCCCCTAAATACGATGAGAAGGAGATGCCTTGACCGGAAAAACTCATCTGTGTCACAAAAGCATCGGATGACCCAGCTAAGCTGTCTTGAAAAGCATCGGAAGTAAGAGGAAAATTCGTCGAAGTGGTATCTCCCGTCACCCAGGCTCCGCCAAAAGAATCGACGGCGATACCCGCTATGGGTCCACTCGATGAACCATTTTCAGAACCACTTCCACCCAGATAAGTGGAATAGATCAGCGCACTTCCCACCGGATTCACCTTCGTGACAAAGGCATCAAGAGGACCGGATAGGTTCGTTTGAAAAGCATTGTTGGTTGTGGGAAAGTTGGTCGAAGAAGTATTCCCCGTCACATAAGCATTCCCCGCCCCATCCAGATCAATGGCAAAACCTCTATCATTCGCCAAACCACCTAAATAGGTGGAATACACGAGCGCTGACCCTGCCGTATTTAATTGAGAGATAAACGCGTCCACGCCACCACCAATGGTTATTTGAAAAGCACCGGTGGTTACAGGAAAATTAACTGATGAGGTTCGCCCCGTAACAAACGCCTGGCTATTCTCATTGAGAACAATCCCTTCTCCAAAATCTGCTCCCCCTCCTCCGAGGTAGGTGGAGTACACAAGAGCTGTGCCTGCTGCGTTTAGTTTTGTTATAAAGGCATCAACTCCTCCTCCTATTATCGTCTGGAAGGCACCGGTGGTTATCGGGAAATTCGTAGAGTCTGTTTCACCTGTGATGTAAGCGTTATTCGCTCCGTCCACAGTGATCCCTCTACCCACATCAACATTATTTCCCCCAAGATAGGTGGAGTACACAAGAGAAGTCCCTATTTCATTTAATTTGGATACAAATACATCACTTGTACCTGCAAATACCGTCTGAAACGCACTTGAAGTAACAGGATAGTCATTCGAATCGGTAATCCCTGTCACATACGCGTTATTTAAACCGTCCACCGCGATGCTTATTCCCGTATCATCAGAGCCTCCCCCAATATAGGTAGAGTAAAGGAGAGAAGTACCCGCTTTATTAAATTTACTGACAAAGACATCGAAACTTCCCGCATTTATGGTCTGAAACGCACCCGATGTAACCGGGAAATCAGTAGAAGACGTCCCTCCCGTTACATAAAAATTCCGCGCAGAATCCACGGCAAGGCTATAACCAAAATCACTCCCTGTACCACCTAAGTACGTAGAGTAGAAGACAATCGGATCAATCACAAGAACCTTTGCGGGATCATACGTTTCTTTCTCGATTTCAAATCCGATGCTCTCATCGGGAGAGCATCGAAAACGGGTGGGCACGAAGCGCTCTCCCTGCTCTGTTAATTGAAAGCTAATGGGCTTCCCTTCACGTAGAATACCGTGTGGTGTATGAACCAATAAGTCCCCCCGCTCATTGAGGGTCACGTTGTCTCCGCCATCGTACCGCAAACAAATATCCGCGATACAAGCACCCGGCTGCACCACCACATCATATTTAATCTGCTCTTGATCCCCCGAGAAGATCAGGTCGATCCCCCTCCATACTTCCTTATAGATCACTTTCCCTTCAATGGGATCTAGCGCGATAGACACATGTGGTTGAGTGCCCAGAAGAAGCAATGCCAACTCAGTATCCTTTTCTCTAGTGGGAAACTGAAACACCACGCGATCACGGAAGAAAAAGAATTGACAACCTTCTCCGTCTGCTCGATACAGGCACTCTGTCCGCTCATCAGATACTACATTGGTCGTGAAGTCAAGCGAACGCAGGACTCTTTGGTTCACTTTCATTACTCCTTTCGGATGGTTAGTTCTTTGTTAGATATATGCCTCCATCTAAAAAGGGTGCAACTCAAACATACTACTACTTCTTCGCTCAACAAGGAAGCTCGTTTCGTGACTCCCTAAAAACAAAATCCAGTCGCCATCGTGCGTCACTCTCCTCTCCTCCAGCGATTAACCATAAAAAATCCGCCATCGTTCTCTCCTATACAAGAGTCGATGACGGATTCATTAATTCTCATGTAACCAGGCTCGCGCTGTTCCTTCATCGGAGCGGATCTGCTCAATCAGTTTCTCCACGGAGGAAGCGTTTCTCTTCGCGAACAAAATGAAATTACTTTTACTTATATGAAACATGGGCTGCCCTATAGACCTGATTCTCCTCCCCCACCTGCGCCACGCGGACCTCTTGGCCCTCTCGGTCCACGTCTTCCTCGTGGACCGCGTAGACCTTGCGCTCCGGTTGCACCTGCTGGACCGGTTGGCCCCGTAGGACCCGTCAATCCCTCAGAAGTAAGTGTTCCTACTTTCATTACGAAAGCATCATTAATCCCTCCAAAGATGGATTGGAAGGCTGCAAAGGTAACAGGGAAATTAACAGAGGTCGTCGATCCGGTAAAGTAAGCACTCTCCTGATCATCCACCACCACATCGTTTCCTTGCTCCACGTCTCTCCCACCTAAATACGATGAAAAGGAGATGCCTTGACCGGAAAAGCTCATCTGTGCCACAAAAGCATCGGATGAACCTGCTAAGCTGTCTTGAAAAGCATCGGAAGTAAGAGGAAAATTCGTCGAGAGAGTATTTCCCGTCACCCATGCACCGCCAAAAGTATCAACAGCGATACCCGCTATGGGTCCACTCGATGATGTATTTTCATCACTACTTCCACCAAGATAAGTGGAATAGATCAACGCACTTCCCACCGGATTCACCTTCGTGACAAAGGCATCACTTAGACCGGATAGGCTGGTTTGAAAAGCATTGTTTGTTGTAGGAAAGTTGGTCGAAGAAGTATTCCCTGTCACATAAGCATTCCCCGCTCCATCCAGATCAATGGCAAAACCTCTATCACCCGCAAAACCGCCTAAATAGGTAGAATACACAAGTGCTGTCCCTGTCGTATTTAATTGGGTGATGAACGCATCCACGGCCCCACCAAATGTTATTTGAAAAGCACCAGTGGTTACAGGAAAATCACCTGATGAGGTTAACCCCGTAACAAATGCCTGATTATTCTCATCGAGAACAATCCCTTCTCCAATGTCTGTTGCCCCTCCCCCGAGATAGGTGGAGTACACAAGAGCTGTGCCTGTTGCGTTTAGTTTTGTTATAAATGCATCAACTCCTCCTCCTATTATCGTCTGGAAAGCACCCGTAGTTATGGGGAAATTCATAGATCCTGTGTCACCTGTAATGTAAGCGTTGTTCGTTCCGTCCACAGCGATCCCTCTACCCCTATCTATACTATTTCCTCCAAGATAGGTGGAGTACACAAGAGAAGTTCCTGTTTCATTTAATTTGCTTACAAAGACCTCACTTGCGCCTGCAAATACCGTCTGAAAAGCACCAGAAGTAACAGGAAAGTCATTCGAATTGGTAACCCCTGTCACATAAGCGTTATTCAAACCGTCCACCGCGATGCTGCTGCCCGATTCAGAAGAGCCTCCCCCAATATAGGTAGAGTAAAGGAGAGAAGTACCTGCCTCATTAAATTTACTGACAATGACATCGAAAATACCCGCTTTCATGGTCTGAAACGCACCCGATGTAACGGGGAAATCAGTAGAAAACGTCCCTCCCGTTACATAAGCATTCCGCGCAGAATCCACGGCAAGGCTATTACCAAAATCATTCCTCGTACCACCTAGGTACGTAGAATAGAAGACAACGGGATCAATCACCAGAACCTTTGCGGGATCATATGTTTCTTTCTCGATTTCAAATCCGATGCTTTCATCGGGAGAGCATCGAAAATGGGTGGGCACGAAGCGTTTTCCCTGCTCTGTTAATTGAAAGCTGATGGGTTTTCTTTCACGTAGCATACCGTGTGATGTATGAACCAATAAGTCCCCCCGCTCATTGAGGGTCACGTTGTCTCCGCCATCGTACCGTAAGCGAATATCCTCTATACAAGCACCCGGCTGAACCACCACATCATATTTGATCTGCTCTTGATCCCCCGAGAAGATCAGGTCGATCCCCCTCCATACTTCCTTATAGATCACTTTCTGTTCAATGGGATCTAGTGCGATAGACGCGTGTGATTGGATACCCAGAAAAAACAATGTCAAGCTGGTATCCTTTTCTCTAGTGGGAAACTGAAACACCACTCGATCACGGAAGAACAAGAATTGGCACCGTTCTCCGTCTGCCCGATACAAGCACTCTGTCCGCTCATCGGATACTGCATTGGTCGTGAAGTCAAGCGAACGCAGGACTCTTTGATTCACTTTCATTACTCCTTTCGGATGGTTAATTCTTTAGTAGATATATGTCTCCATCCGAAAAGGGTGCAGCTGAACATATACAACTACTCCCTCGCTCAACAAAGAAGTTCGTTCCATGGCACCTTAACTTAAAAACAAAAGCCAGTCGCCATCGTGCATCGCTTTCCTCTCCTAGCGGATTACCCATAAAAAATCCGCCATCGTTCTCTCATATAGAAGAGTCGATGACGGATCAATTATTTCTCATGTAACCATGCTCGCGCTGTTGCTTCATCGGAGCGGATCTGCTCAGTAAGTTCCTCCACTGACGGGAAGCGTTTCTCTTCGCGAAGGAAATGGAGAAACTGGACTTCCAACGTATCACCATACAGGTCTCCCTGAAAATCCAGCAGATGAACTTCCAGTGTCTTGCGCGGGGTTGGATCATCAAAGGTCGGACGCTCACCAATATTCATGATCCCCTCGTAAAACTTGCCACGCCACTTAACCCGAACCACATAGACACCCGTTCTGGGCACCCAATAAGAGTCGGTCAATGAAAGGTTGGCAGTAGGAAAGCCGATGGTGCGCCCGCGTTGATCTCCTGTAATCACTTCACCTGTAAGAGAATAGGAACGTCCCAAGATGGCTGCCGCTACAGACATCTCCCCCTCCATCAGTGCTTGACGCAGACGCGTACTACTAATGGTGATATTCCCCTCTTCAATCGGCTCCATCACTCGAGTCGAAAAGTGACCCTCCCCCAGATGAATGAGATCTCCTGCTTTCCCCGCCGCATGACGGCCAAAGGTGAAGTTAAAGCCAACAGATACGCCTCTTACTTGTAGAGGAAGCAAAATATCTTCAACAAACTTCTCATGCGGTAGATTAGCAAAGGAAAGGTCAAAAGACATCACATAAACTCGATCCACGCCCAGTGCTTCCAACTGCTTTACTTTTTCAGGAAGTGGAGTCAGTCTCCCTTGATGCTTTTCCCTTCCCAGTACCTCACGCGGATGGGGATCAAATGTCATGACTGCCGACTGCACGCCAAGCTCATGCGCCAATTGTTGCCCCTCACGGATGACCGCTTGATGCCCCTTGTGAACACCATCAAAAAAGCCGATAGCCATCGCAACCGGCGGCACAGATTCAAATAATGTTAAGGGATATGAAAGTCGAATCATTTCCATCGGTTTCACCTTACCCATCCCGAAAAACTTTTTCTGGTTTTGCAGATTGTTCATCCACTGATCGATAAATTCCACAAAACTGCCCATCCTCACTATATACGCGCCACAATGGCGAGTCTAGCGCTGTAGAAAGAGGCGGAAAAGAGAGACTGAGTCCATTAAGCACATCGCTTACTTGTTCCGCTTCCACCACGAGCGAAGGAAAATGACCCAATAATGCATCGGGAGCAAGTAACACTTCGTCCCACTCATCCTTACTCGCAGCTTCCCCTAATTGGTCTAGCGAAATTCCATCTTCCATCCGCAACGGACCACTCTCCACACGCTCCAAGTGAGCCATATGCGCCGGATAACCCAGATAAGCTCCCATATCCACACACAACGTTCGTACATAAGTTCCGCGTGAGCACAGGACATCAAAATCGATGATCCATTTTCTCTCGCTTTGCGCAAAGTGGAGACAGTGGAATTCATAGATCGTTGCCTGACGCGCTCTTCGTTCTACTTCTTTCCCTGCTCGTGCCAATTCATAAAGACGTTTCCCATTTACCTTAACAGCTGAGTACATGGGTGGGATCTGCTCGATCTCACCGGTGAAATGGCGAAAAGCATCTAAGAGTTGCTCTTCGGTAAGCGCTGGGACCGCTTGCTCTTCGATGACATTTCCCGAAGCATCTTGTGTATCTGTAGCGATTCCAAGTATCATCCTACCTCGATAGCGCTTGGGTAATTCCTGTACATATTCTACAATGCGAGTAGCTTGTCCTAAGCAAATAGGCAGAACCCCCACTACATCAGGATCAAGCGTCCCCGTATGCCCTACTCGTTTTTGTCCAGCGAGCCGTCTGACGACAGCAACCACATCATGAGAGGTCATCCCTTGAGGTTTTATCACTGGAATTACACCATGTTTCATACAATCTCCTCATCTGACAGAGCACGTTCAACAAGCAAAAGGACTCGTTCGATCACGTCCTCTTTCGTTCCTTTGACGGTACAGCCGGCCGCTCGGGCATGGCCTCCCCCTGTAAAAGAGCTTGCTACTTGACTCACATCAACAATTTCACGTGAACGAAGACTCACTTTCCACACATGATTATCGACCTCACGAAAGAGAATGCCCACTTCAACACCCTCAACATTGCGTGCATAATTGACGATGCCCTCTACCTCATTCATACGCCCCTCTGCTAAGTCTTCCTCTGTTAATAGCATCCAAGCTATCTGTTCATCAGAGGAAAAACAAAGCGTTGACAGCGCTCTTTGGAGCAACTCCAGATGGGAGCGGGAAACCGTCTCAACTGCCTCCTCCGCCACTTGATGAGCGGGTACTCCGTGGGCAAGTAAATGAGAAGCGATGCTCATCACCTGTTGATTGGTATTGGAGTAGCGAAAACCACCTGTATCTGTAAATAGGCCCGTATACACCGCAGTAGCCAACGCTTTTGTCCAAGCTATCGGTAGATGTTCCACCCACTGATACAAAATTTCGGCTGTGGCCGCAGCGTCCGCAAGAATCCAATTAACCACACCATATCCATCATTGGTTCCATGGTGGTCAATATTAAGGACCTTAGCAGTTGTAGCGAGTGTGGTACCAAGCGCACCGATACGGTGAATGTCTGCTGCATCCACCGTAATCGCATGCGAAAAAGAGTCCACATCCACGTCCTCTGGATATTTTATTTTCTCTATTCCTTCCAGAAAATGAAACCGGCGTGGAATGGGAGATTCATTCACCATAACTGCTTGCTTTCCCATGAGATTTAGGATTTCACCCACCGCTAGCGTAGAGCCAATCGCATCTCCATCCGGGTCCACATGCCCAATTACCAGGAAGCGTTCTGCTTCTTCTAAGAAAGCACTCGCTACAGTTGCCTCTTTACTCATCTTTGTCACGGGGATCATTATGATTAACTTCCGATAGAAGTTTTTCAATATGCTGTCCGTATTCGACCGACTCATCAAACTTAAAGATCAGTTCCGGAGTGTGCTTAATGTGAATACGACGCCCAATCTCACTGCGTAAAAAGCCTGTTGCCCGTGACAAGCCCGCTAAGGTCGCTTCCTTCTGCTCATCAGAACCAAGTACACTAATAAATACTTTGGCTTGTTGCAAATCTCCACTCATCTCAACGTCTGTCACTGTGACAAACCCGATTCGTGGGTCTTTCAATTCTTGTTGCAGTAATTGGCTCAGCTCTTTCTTAACTTGTTCGCCGACACGGCTCACACGGATGCGCGCCATCGGCGACACCTCCTTTGCACGGACGTCACAGGATGGTGACGACCGTATCCAAAATTTCTAGCCCCTCTTTCTCTTCGAGTAAGTACAGGGCTTGTTGTAACTCATGTTCCACAATTTTCTTGTTGCTCGCCACACCAGCGAGTGCCAACATCGCCAATTGTCGATGGTCCTGATAATCCACCTCTGCCACCGACAAGTTGAAGCGATGTCCAATTCGTGCGAGTCCGCTTTTAATCACACTTCGCTTCTGTTTTAACGAAGTGGATGCCGGGACCCGGCACTTTATCTCTGCCGTTGCCACGATCAATCGCGAGCCACCTCTTCAATAACGAAGACTTCGATTAAGTCGCCTTCTTTTACATCATTAAAATCTTTCAAGGTGATTCCGCATTCGTATCCTTGTTGCACTTCTTTCGCATCATCTTTAAAGCGCTTTAAGCCTTCGATTTCAACTTCTTGTAAGATCACGACGCCATCACGAATCAAGCGGGCTTTCCCATTTCGTACGACTTTTCCTTCGGTCACATAGGAACCAGCAATCGTACCGAGACGCGATACTTTGAAGGTTTGACGTACTTCTGCGGTACCGACGACACGCTCTTCATGAATCGGATCGAGAAGACCTTTCATCGCTGACTCAATCTCTTCCATCACATTATAAATCACGTTGTGCAAACGAACGTCTACCTGTTCTTGTTCGGCCATCGAACGTGCATTAGGTTCTGGACGAACGTTGAAACCAACGATAATCGCATTGGAAGCGGAGGCCAGAATGATATCGGATTCCGTAATCGCCCCAACACCCATATGAATGATCGTCACGCGTGCACCATCCACATCAATCTTCTCCAACGAACCTCGCAGGGCTTCTGCGGACCCATGTACGTCTGCTTTAATAATGATGTTGAGGTCTTTGATTTCACCTTCGCGGAGTTGTTGATACAAGTCATCCAGCGTAACACGACTGCTCGCACCCAAATCTTTTTGGCGTTGCTTCAAGTTCCGTTTTTCTGCTACGACGCGTCCTTTTTTCTCATCTTCAAATACCATGAACGGATCGCCTGCACTTGGAACATCGGGCAAACCAAGGATTTCAACTGGCATGGAAGGTGCAGCTTTTTCGACACGCTGTCCACGGTCGTTCAGCATGGCCCGGACTTTCCCGAAGTAGTTCCCTGCTACCACGCCATCGCCTACTTGCAACGTCCCGTTTTGTACAAGCACGGTTGCCACAGCGCCCCGACCTTTGTCCAGCTCTGCTTCAATAACGATTCCGCGCGCACGCTTATTCGGATTCGCTTTAAGCTCTTGTACTTCGGAAACCAATAACACCATTTCCAAGATATCATCGATACCTTCGCCTTTAATTGCAGAGACAGGTACGTAAACCGTATCGCCGCCCCAATCTTCCGGTACCAATTCATGCTCGGTCAGCTGTTGTTTTACTTTCTCCGGATTGGCCCCTTCTTTATCCATCTTATTAAGAGCGACAATGATTGGAACTCCGGCTGCCTTAGCATGGTTAATCGCTTCAATGGTTTGAGGCATCACACCATCATCTGCGGCCACCACAAGTATAGTCACATCGGTAATGCTTGCCCCACGTGCCCGCATCGTTGTAAATGCGGCGTGACCAGGGGTGTCGAGGAAGGTAATCTTCTTCCCATTGGCTTCCACCTGATAAGCACCGATGTGCTGGGTGATCCCACCCGCTTCGCCTGCAGTCACTTTACTCTTACGGATGGTGTCAAGCAAGGTAGTCTTCCCGTGGTCGACGTGCCCCATGATGGTAACGACTGGTGGACGAATCGAAAGATCTTCATCACGATCTTCCTCTTCAATCTCTTCAATCGCTGACTCATCTACTTCTTCTTTGTAGTTGGCTTTCACACCAAATTCACTTGCAACCAAAGTAACCGTGTCCACATCGATCTCTTGGTTAATCGTTGCCATAATGCCAAGAGGGATCAATTTTTTAATTACCGCAGAGGCTTCTTTGCGTAGTGCTTTCGCTAAGTCCCCAACGGTCATTGGACCGGTGATTTCGATTTCGGTTGGTAATACTGGAGGTTGCTTTGGAGCTTGTGAACGCCCTCTGCGCTTATTGTTACGGTAGTTTCCACGTCCGCGTGCATTCTGAGGACGTGCTCCTCCTTTTTGTCCTCCACGGCTTTGTTGTTGCTGTCCACCTTTGCCCTTACCACCTCGAGCGTTAGGGGATTTGCCTGTGGAACCAGAGGTCTTCTTTTTCGGTGCTGTTGATGCTGCTTGTGTTTTGCTTTTTTCCGACGGTTGTCTCGTATTTTTTTCTTTCATATTGGTTTGTTTCTCCACTGTCGATTTTGCCGCCCCTTTTTTTACATCTTTAAAGAATTTTTCTACGCTGTTGATCATATTGTCGTCCATCACACTCATATGATTGCGAACGGGAATCTCTAATCGCTTTAAGATCGCTAAGATTTCCTTACTACTCATATCCATTTTCTTCGCATATTCATAGACGCGTAATTTTGCCATTCGCCTCACCCCCGTTAACGTTTACGTGTGCTTCATTAGTGCACGAGCGAAACCTGGGTCCGTAATAGCAACAACGACTCGCGATGGTTTTCCGATGGCTTCCCCCAATTGAATGCGGGAACCATAGGCGATGAGCGGAACATCATAATAAGAAGACTTATCTTTTAATCGCTTGGAAGTATTGTGTGAGGCATCTGTCGCCAAGAAGACAAGTTGAGCTCTTCCCGAGCGAATGGAACGTAGTACGTTCTCCTCTCCACTCTCCACTTTATTGGCACGCATGGCCAACCCCAATAATTGTTTCTTCTTATCCATGATTTCGCTCCCCATTACGATAACTTTAATGCATTGAAAATATCTTCGCTCACTTTCGTCTTGAGTGCCCGATCCAAAGAGCCTTTTTTCTGTGCAAGCTCAATACATGCTTCTTCCGCACAGACATACGCGCCCCGACCCGATTGTTTACCAGTCGGATCGATCCGCACTTCTTGCTCTGGTGTGCGAACGACTCGAATCAACGCTTTCTTATCTTTCATCTCTTGACACGCGACACACTTTCTCAGTGGCGTCTTCTTCTTTTTTTTCATAACCTCGTTCACCTCCCCGCGGTGGTGAAAAAAGGATGCTATGATTCCATCTCTTCTTCGTTCATTTTGGGAGTATCTCCCTCACTCACACCAGATGTTTCCTTTTCCAGAGCGCCTGTTCCTGCATGGGTCGGTTCCATTTCCTCAGATTCTTCCAAGGTCTCCGTTACAGTAGGGGCATCCTTTGCTGGTTCGTATTCCGATTCACTCTTAATATCAATCTTCCAACTGACCAGCTTAGCTGCTAGACGCGCATTTTGTCCTTCCTTGCCAATGGCGAGGGAAAGCTGGTGATCTGGCACCACCACCCGTGCCATCTTCTGCTCCTCCAAGATCTCTACATGAACGACTTTGGAAGGGCTAAGTGCATTGGACACATACTCGGTTAAGTCCTCGGAGTAGCGGACAATGTCAATCTTCTCGCCACGCAATTCCTTAACAATCGTTTGTACGCGCATGCCACGATGTCCTACACAGGCACCTACCGGATCCACATCTTCATCCCGTGAATGAACAGAGATTTTGGAGCGGTAACCTGCTTCTCTTGTCACCGAACGAATCTCTACTATCCCATCATAAATCTCTGGCACTTCCAGTTCAAATAATCGCTTTAAAAGACCTGGATGCGTGCGTGACACATAGACCTGAGGCCCTTTCGTGGACTTCTCCACTTTCGTGATGTACGCTTTCACACGATCCCCATGTTGAAATTTCTCACCTGGCATCACTTCTGCATGAGGCAAAAGAGCCTCCGTACGACCTAAATCTACATAATAGTAGCGATGATCCGTACGTTGAACAATCCCTGTCACAATGTCGTCTTCCCGATCGACATACTCTTCATAAACAATGCTCCGCTCCGCTTCGCGAATGCGCTGGGTCACCACTTGTTTGGCTGTTTGTGCTGCAATCCGCCCAAAATCCGCCGGGGTCACTTCAATTTCCACCACATCGTCTAGTTCATACGAACGGTTAATCTCTTTCGCTGCCTCCAGCGAGATTTCTAGCCGAGCATCGAGTGCTTCCTCTACTACTACCTTGCGCGCAAAAACACGCACTTGACCGCTATCTCGATCTACGTCTACCCGCACATTTTGCGCAGAATGAAAATTTCGTTTGTAGCCCGAGATAAGTGCCGCTTCGATCGCTTCAATCAGGATATCTTTGCTGATACCTTTCTCTTTCTCTAGCTGATTGAGCGCTTCGATGAATTCTACATTCATCGCTTTAATATCCTCCCTTCAGGTTAAAAAGCAATGGCAAGACGTGCTTTCGCCACTTTTATGCGTGGAATCACAATCAGTTCCCCATCCATCTCCACTGACAATTCCTCCGCTGTCACATGGGAAAGTGTCCCTTCCACTGTTTTATGTCCGCTGATCGGTTCATATGTAGACACGTGGACTCTCTTTCCAACTGCGCGCTCATAATCCCGCTCTTTCTTCAGCGGACGTTCGGCACCTGGAGAAGATACCTCTAAGTAGTAAGGAACTTGGATCGGATCTTCTTGATCCAGGACAGCACTTACACGTTCACTGATGCGTCCACAATCATCAATATCGATGCGGCCTTCCATCCGTTCGATAAAGAGACGGAGAAACCACTTCTTCCCCTCTTTTTTAAATTCAATGTCGACCAATTCCATTTTTTCTTCTTCTAAGACCGGAAGCACCAGGGCCTCGACCGCTTCTGTTACTTTCTGGCTCATACTGTAACTCCTTTCACAATCCATCTTAAAACGCCTGCATGTCCATTACAAATGGAAAGAGTGGGCGGCAGACCCACTCTTTCTCCCCGAACATATCTACCTTACAGTATAGCCAAGTTGATTATAGCATACTCTCCCTATCTTACGCAATTTGTAAGGGTCAAGAGGGCCTCATCATCCGAGAATAGAAGTATGATCTCTTTCTTTACTATCCCTCACATTTAGGGATAGAAGTTTCTTTTAAACCCATTTACACAGCTATCTCTTCCTCTTTTCTCTCATTCATCATAGAATAATCTGAAATATATTCATTTTTATTTGGAGGTTAGTGGTGTGAAAATAGCAAAGCAGGCGTTAGATGAGTCTCTTCCATTTAAACGCTGTTATCAGTTAGAAGGTCTCTATGTGGCGCAAACGAAGGGAATCAAGTATACCTTTCTACCGCAAGGACTCTCCCTCACGCTAGATGAATCTTCTCAGCTCCTGTTCCGGTTTATCGGTACAGACGGGAACTCGTTCCCCGAACGAGTAAAAACCAGTAAGTCCAGAGGCGAACACATCCTCTATAAAGAGGTATGGCAAGGAATTGATGTCCTCTTCTATGGCGAAGGGAAGCAGCTAAAGTATGATGTTGTCGTTCATCCAGGTGCCTGTATGGAGGCGGTGAAGTTTATCTATGAAGGAGGACAAGCAACCAAACTAAATGAACAGGGAGAATTGTTGGTATACACTTCTTCCGGCATCCTGCGCGAGGAGAAGCCTATTAGTTATCAAGCAGGAGAAGCGGTTATTGAGACGCAATTCCGCTTGGATGAAGATGGAGCATTCGGCTTTGAAGTGAGGCAGTCCTATGATCCCTCCCGTCCCTTGATCATCGATCCTAAAGTGCTCTATTCCAGCTACTTGGGTGGAAATAATTCGTCGCTGGGAAATGCGATCACCTATGATGCCTCTGGCAATGCTTATGTAGTGGGCACAAACAGTGCAACCAATTTCCCCACAACAACAGGTGCCTTTCAATCCATGCTGAGAGGAATAGCTGATGCTTTTGTTAGTAAAATTAACGCCACCGGAACCTCTCTTCTGTTCTCCACCTTACTAGGTGGATCTTCATTGGAGGAAGGCTTAGGAATCTCCGTCGATGCAACACAGAATGTATACGTTACGGGAAATACCTCTTCCTTAGATTTCCCTGTTACGTCAGGCGCATTTCAGTCAGTAAGCCCTGGAGGAAGTTCCAATGGATTTGTTACGAAATTTGATCCTACCGGAAATAATTTGGTTTACTCTACCTTTTTAGGGGGGAGTGGAACGGACAGTGGTAATAGCCTCGCCATCGATGATGGAGGAAACGCCTACGTCACAGGCAATACCATGTCTTCCGATTTTCCTGTAACCAACGCCTTTCAAACAGTCATTCAAGGGGACGTTGACGCCTTTATCACCAAATTAAATCCCACTGGTTCAGGCTTAATCTTTTCCACCTATCTTGGGGGAAGCCAATTCGATCAGGGGAACGGCATCGCTATAGACGAAAATAATCAAGCTTATGTAACGGGCCCAACCACATCAACCAACTTTCCGATTACGTCAGGCGCTTTCCAGACCTCTTCCATGAATACAGAAACCGCTTTTGTCACAAAACTGAGTGCGGATGGAACCTCCTTAAGTTATTCCACTTACTTGGGTGGAAGTTCGAGTGGTTTCACGAATGACATTGATGTAGATGATTTAGGAAGTGCTTATGTGACAGGTCGAACAGGCGCCAATGACTTCCCGATCACCTCTCTCGTCTTTCAAACCGCCTATGGAGGGGGAGCTGCCGATGTCTTTGTCTCCAAATTAAATCCACTCGGATCAGGATTAATCTTTTCCACCTTTTTAGGGGGGAGCGGAGAAGACGTCGGTCAAAGTATTGCTGTCGATTCTCTGAGAAATGTATGGGTGACCGGGAGAACCAATTTGAGTACAGACTTTCCCCTCACATCAGATGCCTATCAGGTCAACTTTGGAGGAATCCAGAGTGTTTTCATAACCAATTTCAGTTCTGCAGGACGGGGAATTGACTATTCCACATTTTTGGGCGGGACTGCGGATGATATTGGGCTTGGCATAGCTGTCGATCCTTCTAATAATGTTTATGTAACCGGAGGGGCTGGAATTAATTTCCCTGTTACACAAGGTACTTTCCAAAGTGCCAAAGGGGGAATGGCCAGCATAGCCAATGCATTCGTAACCAAGTTCTCCGAACTGACTGCCAGAGGGGCGACCGGTCCTGCAGGACCGAGAGGACCGAGAGGACCGCGTGGTCCAAGAGGAGCCAGAGGACCCAGCGGGGGTTCCGGCGAGAGCGGAAGTTAGTTCCTAAGGGAATCTACACCTGGGATTTCCCACGATTTACTGATCAAAGTTCGCTTCCATCTATAATAAAGTCATACTGATTTACCAAACTCACAGCGCCTCTTATATCGAAAGAAGATGAAGGTGGACTTGGGAGAGAGTCGCACTCTCCTTCGTACAACGCTCGCATTCATCCCCCTAGCCATGCTAGGGGTTTTCTCGCTCGCAAAGATATAAAAACCACTCTAGAGTATTTCTCTCTCTGCCTCATACTCCCTACTCACCCGTTGATAAAAGTGAGCTTCCGATGCTCTAACATAAGGCATGAGCCAAATAATACCGATCCCTAAACTTAGTATAGATAGAATAAACCAGCCAATAAAACTTAGATGCAGAGCAAAAAGATCTGCCTTCCGTCCTTTCATCATTTGACGGCTACGCGTAATGGCTTGCCTTGCAGAGAGAGTTGGACTATCCACTAAAATGTAAGGCGACATCGCATAAGCGTACATTTTCACAATTCCTGGAACAATTAAAAGTAGGCTCCACAGTAAAATGTAAATGGAGTGTACTACGTACCATTCAATTGATTGGATATAACGCTTACTACTTATAAAGTAAGTGAAAACGTATATGAACCGTGTCTCTCCACCACGAATAATAGAGAGGAAGATGCGAGTAGAACCTAGTGTCATCCCTCCTATAACAATTATCTCCCACAGGAGATTCACCTGTTCTAGTGTTGTGTAATAAGGAGGAAGACCATATGCCAAATAGGCTTCTATAAAATCAAAAAGGACAAGGTCCAAGGAAAGTGGGTTATCTGTATATAGGTAAAGAAAACTACAGAAGAGAAATACAAATAAATCTACTCCTACTGCAATCCCCCATTTCCCTCGCAATGATTTCTTGGCTTCGCTTCTTATTTCTTTGGTGCTATAAGCTATTTTCTGCTGCATATATTTCTCCTTTTTTATCTTAAAAGTGCTAGTAAGAGCGAAGGTGGGCTATCAATGACTTCATTTTTATCCTCTTCATCGAGGCGATAGCAATAATGATCAGTTATTCTTCAGGGGTTCGGCTGTTATCCTTTTTAGATCCCGATTATTTCTTCATTATTCTATTGATCCCTCTTATTCAATGTAGAATATGAAACCCGCTTACCTTTCGTATCGACTAGGTCGACCATTCCTTCATCCCCATCTCCCACAACAAAGCGAGTTTATAGAGATGCCCTCTACAAACTCGCTTTTTCCCAATCCTAAAACAACGACATCTGATTACTCTCTGGCATTTCCTTAAAGCAACCAAATCCGCGCAAGATCTCAATCACTGTGCTCGACACCCGAGTCCGCTTCTGGAAATCTTCAATGGAGAGGAACTCTCCATCTTTTCGTGCCTCGGCAATGTTACGAGCCGCATTGGCGCCTACTCCCGATATAGCGGAAAATGGTGGGATGAGGCTATCCTCTTCTACCAAAAAGTGCGTCGCGTGAGAGCGATATAAGTCTACTTGCTGGAAACGGAGAGAACGCGCCATCATTTCTCGTACCGACTCCATTACCGTGAGCAAACTCTTCTCTTTCGGTGAAGCGGTCACGCCCTTCTCCTCAATATCTGCTATACAACGCTTAACCGATTCTGCCCCTTTGGACACAACTTCCAAGTCAAAGTCATCTGCACGGACAGAAAAGTAGGTAGCGTAGTATTGGATTGGATGATGCACTTTAAACCAAGCAATACGCACGGCCATCATCACATAAGCAACTGCGTGTGCCTTCGGGAACATGTACTTGATTTTGAGACAGGAATCGATGTACCACTCGGGAACATCGTGCTCACGCATTGCTTCCTGTTCTTCCTCCGTGAGCCCCTTCCCTTTCCGCACTTTCTCCATCAGCTTAAAGGCAAGTGAGGGCTCCATTCCTTTGTGCATCAAATAGACCATAATATCATCCCGTGTAGAAATCACCTCTGCCAGGACCGCTGTCTTGCTTCTGATGATGTCTTGTGCATTGTTTAACCAGACATCCGTCCCGTGGGAGAGGCCCGAGATACGTACAAGTTCTCCAAAGGTAGTGGGACGGGTATCCTCAAGCATCTGCCTTACAAAGCGTGTACCAAACTCGGGAATGCCCAGTGTTCCTGTCACGGAGGAAATATCCTCTTGCGTAATGCCGAGCGACTCCGTACTGCTAAAAAGCTTCATCACTTCAGGATCATCGACCGGGATTGTCTTGGGGTCCACACCCGTCAAGTCTTGCAACATGCGAATCACGGTCGGGTCATCGTGACCCAGAATATCCAACTTCAACAGACGCCCACTGATAGCGTGATAATCAAAGTGTGTGGTCGTGGTCTTCGACTTCACATCATCCGCAGGACGCTGAATCGGCGTAAAATCAAATACATCCATGTTTTGTGGCACAACCATCAGGCCACCCGGGTGTTGTCCCGTCGTTCTCTTCACCCCTCTACACCCATGCACCATACGATCCAACTCAGCACCGCGCATCGTCTGGCCCATCTCTTCTTCATACTTTTTCGCATACCCGAAGGCGGTTTTCTCGGCTACTGTGGAGATGGTACCCGCGCGGTATACATACTCTTTTCCAAATAATTCTTCCGTGTATTGATGTGCCCGCGGTTGGTATTCGCCTGAGAAGTTCAAATCGATATCTGGCACCTTATCCCCTTGAAAGCCGAGGAAGGTTTCAAAGGGGATATCATGACCATCTTTTTGCATAGACGTTCCACACTCTGGACAATCCTGATCGGGTAAATCAAAGCCAGAAGCGGTAGAACCATCGAGGATGAAACGGTTATATTGGCAACTTGGACAGACGTAGTGTGGTGGCAATGGGTTTACTTCTGTGATGGAGCTCATGGTCGCAACAAAGGACGAGCCAACCGAACCACGAGAACCTACAAGGTAACCATCCTCTAATGATTTGGTTACCAACTTATGCGAGATGAGATAAATCACGGCAAATCCATGTTTAATAATGCTACCTAACTCTTTCTCTAGGCGTTTTTCCACCACTTCAGGTAAGGGAGAGCCATATAGTCCAGCAGCGGTTTCATAGCAGATGCGACGGAGCTCCTCATCTGCTCCTTCAATGATCGGCGTAAACAAATCATCCGGGAATGGTTTCAGCTCATCGATTTTGTCCGCGACCGCTTTGGGGTGAGTAATCACAACGGCATGTGCTTCCTCTTCTCCTAAATAGGCGAACTCCTTCAGCATT
Organism: Mechercharimyces mesophilus; assembly: GCF_059818345.1. Lineage (NCBI taxonomy): Bacteria > Bacillati > Bacillota > Bacilli > Caryophanales > Thermoactinomycetaceae > Mechercharimyces > Mechercharimyces mesophilus. Next base: position 1,271,573 of record NZ_JCBAPH010000001.1, read on the forward strand.
TCATCGGTCGTTCTAAAATGCGTCGGGGTTTTTGGGTCCTTCCGGCGGAATCCCCCTTGGTTGGCCGCTAAAATCTCCCGATACACATGGTCCCAAGGATCCAAGTAATGAACATTGGCAGTGGCCACGACAGGCTTCCCTAGCTTTTCTCCAATCTCCACCAATAGACGGTTGGCTTCACGCAAATGATCTTTCTGATCCACAATGCCTTTATCCACCAAGTGTTGATTCACATCTACCGGTTGGATCTCCAGATAGTCATAGAAGCCAGCCACCTCTTCCACTTCTTGCGGTGATTTTTGGAGAGCGGCTTCGTAAAGCTCTCCTTTTTCACATCCCGAACCGATCAAAAGACCTTCACGCATCGATTCCAACTTACTACGTGGGATGCGAGGCACTTGATGAAAATACTCCAAATGAGAAGCCGAAATAAGCCGGTACAAATTTTTGAGGCCCGTCTGATTTTGTACTAGGATGATCGCATGAAAGGGACGGATCTTTCTCAAATCACGATCCTTTGTCAGTTCATTGAGACGATCCAAAATGGTATGGCCTTTTTCAATCGCATCCGATACCATTTTCCACATGAGAAAACCGGTTGCTTCTGCGTCATAGATCGCACGGTGATGCTGTTCCAAAGAGATATCAAATTTCTTACACAAGGTGTTAAGGCGATAGTTCCGCAAACCGGGATAAAGAGCTCGTCCCAATTCCAAGGTATCGATGACGGGATTATCCACAGGATCTGCTCCCATCTGCCGCAATCCTTCCTGCAAGAAGCCCATGTCAAAGCGAGCGTTATGCGCCACTAAAACGGTATCTTGAATAAAGGCCGAAAACTTCCCTAGTACTTCCGCTATCTCCGGCGCATCTTTTACCATCTCATTGGTGATGCCCGTCAATTCCGTTGTAAAACTGGATAATGGGCGATGAGGGTTAGCAAACGACTCAAAGCGATCCACGATTTCCCCATTATGAATCTTGACCGCCGCCAGTTCAATAATGGTATCGTGTACTGCAGACAAACCGGTTGTCTCTACGTCAAAAACGACATAGGTATCTTCTGTAAGCGCTCGATCCGCCGCATTCATCACAATGGGAACGCCATCATCCACCACATACGCTTCTACTCCGTAGATGATTTTAACCCCGTGTTTCTGACCAGCGGCGTATGCTTCCGGAAAGGCTTGGACCACTCCATGATCCGTAATGGCTACTGCCGGGAGTCCCCAGTCGGCTGCTCTCTTCACCATGGAACCCGCGTCATATACCCCATCCATCGCACTCATAGAAGTGTGCAGATGTAGCTCTACTCGCTTTTCTTCTGCTTGATCTTGACGCGCCAATGGGGGGATTTCCGAGAGATCATTCGCCATAATGACCAAATCGCGGGCAAACGTATCATACTGTACCGAGCCACGCACTTTCATCCATAATCCGTCCTGCATACGGGAGAGCACCTTGGCATCTTCCTTATCACGAGCAAACACCTTTACCAAGATGGAGTCCGTGTAGTCTGTCAAATTAAACGTAAGCAGGGTTCGTCCACTCCGCAGTTCCCGCACTTCCGACTTAAAAACCGTTCCTTTCACTGTGATCCGCCGTTCTTCGTCCTGAATCTCATGTAAAGCGACTGGCTCATCCCGAATTTCATAGCCTACCACAATCGGACCTGTTGGCTCTTCGCCCTCTTCACTCTCCTTCGCTGCCTGGATTTCTTGTTGTTGCGTAATCGCATTTTCAACCCATTGACGCTCCTCTTGTTGTTGGTGTTCACGCATACGCGCCACCTGCTCGTCACCATTCCCATTGCTGGCAAATGCAATCACCAGCTTGGTGCCCGATACGGCATAAAAAAGCGAGGAGATCACCTGGTCCAATTGCTTTTTCTGCGCCATCTCCACCATGAGCGGATTAGCAAATGTAACAGAAAGAGTGTTATCCTCTATTTTCCAATTCGCTTTCGCCAACCAACCTGCCGCTGACTGGGAAACCAGATGACCCACTTTTCCTATCATCCACTGCCAATAAAGGGCCATCACTTGGTCGGGTGGAACCTGATCGTATTCCATCACAAAGGAGACGCGTGCCACGCGCCCAAAACGTTCACTCATCTTCTCTTTCACCTGTTGGAGGATATCAGGCGGGATCGGTCGATTTAAACACAAGTAGAGCGTCCATGTCCCTCGTGTTCGACTCACTTGCACTTTATTTAAGTATCCACCCGTAAAATAAGTCTCCAACCATTCACTTGGAACCTTCGCTTCTTGAAGCACTCGCCTCAAGTGTTGCGTCTTCGCTGCTAAATCATTCATGCGCCTTTCCTTCTCCCCTTTAATCATCCGCTCGTTTCTCTTATCCTATGAGTGTATCAAAAAGGAGGAAGATCGACCAGAGGAAAAGATCCGCTAGTTGGAGGGCAAACCTTTCATTTGCCCATACGGCTTGTTTTCCTCTTCTTCGTTTTTGCTTCTAACATTCCCTCCAGCTGTATATACATATGATAATCTAAAAATGGCTGGGAGGTTATTCAATGGATGAGGAAATACGCAAACAAGGGCTCACTTTTACAAGCGATGTATTGGAGACGATTGCCGAAATTGCTACTAGCCACATTGACGGCCTCACCCTGAAAAAAAATCGCGAGCACAACAATTCTCACCCCGCAAAAAGAGAAGTATTTGTTGAAATAGAAGATCGTCATGTAACCGTCTATCTCAAAGTGATCGTCGATTACGGTATGGACGTCCCTCGTATCTACGACCGCGTAGCTGACACCATAACGGAAATGATAGAACGAATGACCGGCTTAACGGTGCTTAACGTCAATATGTCAGTCGAAGGAATTGACATCCGTGGTGAGGAAGAAATGATGGATGATGTAATAGAGGAAGGAGATCTCACGGAAGATACCTATTCCTTTAGTCCACTTTCAGAAGAAATACAAGCATGAATGACGCTCTCCCCAGTGAAATCATCGGTCAGCTTTATCCTTTGGCTAACCCTCTCTACCTTATGTACGCTTCATGGTGGAGGGGGTTTTATATGTTGAAGAATCCTCATAGGAAAACAAATGGATAACTATTATATTCATACAATTCTATAATTATTTCAAACATATACTATATTATGATAGAAACTAAAAACAAGAAAGGAAGAATGCAATGAGTAGTGGTTGCGGTGGATTCAAGCCATGTCTTGTAATCGCCTACAATCTCAATATACAAGCTAATAGTCAACAGCAACTGGTCTTTCGGGTAAGCGATGTCCCCCAATTTTCGACTGTTCGCTCCGTAGCTACGGATCCGGCGGTTCCCGCTCGATTAAGGTCCTTTTTATTTTCTTTTGCCAATCAAGTTCCTAATTCTGGCGTTGTGATAACAAGGGACCCTGTCCAGGGGGTTCAGGTGTTTCGGGTAAATAGAGGGGAAGAATTGATCCTCTAGCTTATCGTAAGATGCCAGTCTTATCGTCTCCTGTGGATAGAAATCTTCATAGAAAATCAAGTGGTTCTTTCATTGAAAAAGGGTTACTCCTAGGTATCGGAGCAACCCTTTTTTCTTGCATCATCCATTATTTCTCTATTTGCTGTAGTAACTCCGGCAGTTGATCCATCAAAGAGGTGATTGCCACATCTCCGCTTTCGCCCGAGCGACGGAATTTGTACTCGACTAATCCTTCGCCCACTTTGGCTCCCACAGTAATGCGTAACGGGATTCCTAAGAGATCAGAGTCTTTAAATTTCACACCCGCACGCTCTTTGCGATCATCAAAGAGTACTTCCACACCAGCTGCTTGTAGCTTCTCGTACAAGTCTTCTGCTGCGGTGCGCTGTTCCTCGTTCTTCATGTTCACAGCAATCAAGTGCACAGTATACGGAGCCAAGGCGAGGGGCCATACGATGCCATGCTCGTCATGATGTTGTTCCACTACAGAGGCCACGGTACGGGAGATTCCCACTCCATAGCAACCCATAACCAGTGGGACTTCTTTTCCATTGGGATCATGGATAACCGCATTCATGGGTCTACTATACTTGGTTCCCAATTTGAAGACCTGCCCTACTTCAATTCCGCGCGTAAAGGCAACATGACCGTCGCAGTGCGGGCACGCATCTCCTTCTCTAATTAAGCGCAGGTCTGCCACTTGATGAGAAGGCAAGTCGCGTGTTGGGTTCATGTGCACCAGATGAGCATCTTGTTCATTGGCACCGACAACAGCGTCGGCCATACTCGAAATGGCCTGATCAACCAGGATACGGACTTCTTCCTTCAGCCCAAGCGGACCGGCAAAACCAACAGGTGCTCCCGTGATGCGCTGGATCATGGATTCCTCTGCGAGCTCACACACTTCTCCTCCAAGCGCATTCTTCACTTTGATATCATTCACTTCGTGATCGCCACGCACCAAGACGAGTACCGGTTCTTCATCGACTACGAATAAAAGGCTTTTGATCAATTGCTCACTCTTCACTTCCAGCACACGTGCTACTTCTTCGATGCTCTTCGCTCCCGGTGTGGCCACTTTCTCTAATGGCTTGTCGGCAGCTTCCCCGGCATTACCCTCTAGTGGTGAGCGCACTTCCGCCATTTCAATATTGGCTGCATAATCACACGAACGGCAAAACACCAACGTATCCTCACCAGCATCGGCCAGTGCCATAAACTCATGGGTCCCCGTTCCTCCGATCGCTCCTGCATCCGCCTCTACTGCGCGAAAGTCGATGCCACAACGAGTGAAGATACGCTCATACGCTTGATACATCTCCTGATACCTTGTCTCCAAATCCTCTTCATCTGCATGAAAGGAGTAAGCATCCTTCATTAAGAATTCACGTCCACGCAAAATCCCAGAGCGAGGACGGCGCTCGTCACGAAACTTCGTTTGAATTTGATACAGGGTTAGCGGTAAACGTTTATAAGAGCTCACGGTATTTCTCACCAAGTCGGTAATGACTTCCTCATGTGTGGGTCCGAGCAAGAACTCACGCTCATGCCGATCCACTAGCTTCACCAATTCTGCCCCGTATGTATCCCAGCGACCCGACTCTTTCCATAGTTCTGCTGGATTCATGGCAGGCAGTAAGAGCTCTTGTGCACCTACTCGTTCCATCTCTTCTCGCACCACTTGTTCTACTTTTCGCAGGACACGATGGGCGAGTGGCAAATAGGTATAGATCCCTGCTGCCAACTGCTTCATTAAACCCGCTTTCAGCATCAAGCGATGACTAGCTACTTCCGCTTCTTGTCCCACATCACGCAACGTGGGGATCAAAGCTGTCTGTTGTCTCATGTTCTTTCCCCCTTACACATTCATCCTTAACCATTACCATTAAACAAGCGCATAATATCGTTGTAGGTAACGGCGATCATAAAAATCATTAACAGAGCAAAACCCACAAAGTGGACCATGCTTTCTTTGTTGGGATCGATCGGTTTCCGGCGAACCCCTTCTATACCGAGGAAGATTAAGCGACTTCCATCGAGCGCTGGAATAGGGAATAAGTTTAGCATCCCTAGGTTCACACTGAGCATCGCAGAAAAATGAAGAAGTGTCACCCAGCCCGCTTTGGCCGCTTCACCTGATATGGAAGCAATTCCAACGGGGCCTGCTAAATTATCGAAGCTAACTTGGCCTGTAATCAACATGCCAAAACTTTTGATCACCGTTAGCGACATATTGTAGGTATCTTTTACTCCCTCAGTAGAAGCCGTGAGAAGATTGGCCTCTTCCATTCGCTGTTCTAAATCCACTCCGATCAGATAGCGATCTGTACTTTCATCTTTCATTGGGGTCACGGAAACAGGGACCCGCTCTCCTGCACGCTCTACTACAAGATTAGCAGGTTCTCCGCCTTTTTCAATTAAATGAAAGACAAAGTCGGAACCTGACTTCATCTCTTTCCCATCTACTTCCCGAATCACATCTCCGGATTGTAGATCGACTTCAGCCGCCGGCGTATCGGGTCTCACACCATCAATGACAATCTCCGACTCGATCCCAACATTCAGCGCTACCACCGCATAAAAGAGAATGGCTAGCAAAAAGTTGAACAAGGGGCCCGCAAAGATCGTAATTGCCCGTTGCCCCAAGGTTTTCGAGCCAAATTGGCGATCCCATGGGGCAATCTGTACCACCTGATTTTCCGCAAACTGAATCTCTGCTTGTGGATGAACCGCATAACGCTGTTCCACTCCATCTTCATCTTCTAACACGATATAGAGCTGATGCTCCAGCTCATGCTCCAACAAGCGTCCACGAACTACTTCGCTTTGATCCACGGTGTGTTTCAATAAACTAATGTGTGTCACCTTGCCTGTCTTGTCTAAGGTGGTCGTCACATGCGCACCGTTCTTTAGTTCCATTACCTCGGGATCTTCCCCCGCCATGCGCACATACCCACCTATCGGCAGGATACGAAGCGAATAAAGCGTCTCTCCTCTTTTCCACGCGACCAACTTGGGGCCCATTCCGATTGCAAATTCTCGAACCAGAATGCCTGCCCGTTTGGCAAACAGAAAGTGACCCAATTCATGAATAAAAACGAGGACACCAATTACCAAGATAAAAGATAATATTGTCTGCATTCTAGCTCACCACCTATCGGTTAATACCCATCTCGTAGGAAGATTGCCTTGCCCAGCGATCGACTTCATACAAGTCTTCTAAAGATGGATCTTCTAGTTTATGATGTTTCGCCACCACATTACCTACTATTTCTTCGATACCCAGGTAAGGAATCTCTTCATTTAAAAAGCGCTCGACAGCCACCTCATTCGCCGCATTTAAGACAGCTGGGACACTTCCTCCTGCTCGGCCAGCTTCAAAGGCCATCCGTAGCATTGGATATCGTTTATAATCTGGAGCATAAAAATCGAGAGAACCCATCTCCGCTAAGTTTAACTGCTGGCCCGCTAGCGGAAGCCGCTCGGGGTAGCTAAGTGCGTATTGAATCGGCACTTTCATATCTGGTGTGCCCAACTGCGCCATCATCGCCCCATCTTGAAATTCTACCAGTGAATGGATAATGCTTTGTGGGTGAATGACCACCTCGATTTCATCATAGGGAATGGCGAACAACCAATGCGCCTCCATCACTTCCAACCCTTTGTTTAACATGGTGGCACTATCAATGGTTACTTTCGCTCCCATTGACCAGTTGGGATGTTTTAATGCTTCTTTCGGGGTAGCTTGTTGAATGTCCTCTAATCGCCAATCGCGAAAAGCACCACCCGAGGCGGTCAAAATCATCTTCTTCACATCGGCTCTTCGCTCTCCGTTGAGGCATTGAAAGATGGCGGAGTGCTCGCTATCGATCGGTAGAATGTCGACGCCTTGCTTCCGTGCTTCTTTGGTCACGATCGCTCCACCCATTACCAACGTTTCCTTATTGGCGAGACCCACTGTTTTCCCTGCCTGGATGGCAGCTAAGGTGGGGGCTAAACCACGGCTACCCACAATGGAAGACACGACATAATTGGCGGCTCCCCAGGTAGCCACTTCCAATACGCCTTCATCACCATAAAGCACCTTTACCTCTGATCCAACTTGGGCTTGTACCGCTTCGGCCGCTTCCTTGGTTGCCATCGACACAAGTTGCGGATGGACGGCTTTCACTTGCTCCACCATTTTTGCCACATTGGCTCCTGCAGCCAAGGCAACGACCTCAAATTGCTCAGGATGCGCCTTTACCACTTCGATTGTATTCTGCCCAATGGAACCTGTTGATCCTAGTATGCTAATCCGTTTCGTCATGTTATCGCCTACTTTCTCACTGGCACATACTCATTACCCGTATCAATACGCTTCTCATTATGAGATGGATACCAATATATAGAGGATCGGAAAGACAAAGATTAAGCTATCCATTCGATCCAGCACCCCGCCATGTCCGGGCAACAGTGTCCCCGAATCTTTCACTGCGAAGGTGCGCTTCATCGCTGACTCCACTAAATCACCTAATTGACCAAAGACTGCGATGGCCAATACTACCAGGAACATCCAAGCAGGAGCTCCCAAAGGTGGGTAGATCACAAGAAAAATCATGCCCACCACCAGTGCAGCCATCAATCCGCCAAAGTGACCACCAATGGTCTTATTGGGACTAATGGTCGGCCACAATTTTCGCTTGCCAATACGACGTCCAATCACATAAGCACCAATATCATTGGCCCAGGTCACAAGAATAGCTAAGAGGGACCAATAAAGTCCATCTTCCATCAATCGTCCCTGAATCATATAAGCAAAACCAAAACCAATATATAATGCCCCTAGAAAAGAGAGCGAAGTCTCATGGATATCGATTTCATTTTTACTAAACACCATCAATATCAGATAGCCGATCAAACCGAGAAGAATAACCGTCCCCTGTGTCGGCAACAAAAAGGCAGGTTGAAATAACTGTTGGGCTACGATTGCGTCCAAAAGAAGAAACGCGGTCAAAGCAAAACCAATCATCGCTTGTGGGCGGTACCACACGATCTCTCGCATTTTACAAAACTCTCGATATCCCATAAGTGCAATCGCGAAAATGAGGGATGCATACCACATTCCACCTGCCAATAAAAAAGCGACAAATCCCACCGCAATGATGATTCCTGTCATGGTTCGCTGCTTCAATGTCAACCACACCTATCTATTTCAACGCTCCATATCGACGTGACCGGCGTTGGTAATCTTGAATAGCTTGAAAAAAGGACTCTTGCTTGAAATCGGGCCACGCGATATCCGTAAACCACAATTCACTATAAGCCAACTGCCATAACATAAAATTGCTAATGCGGATCTCTCCACTCGTTCGAATCATAAAATCAGGATCTGGCAGACTGTTCGTATATAGGTATTGTGCAAATTGCTCTTCGTTTATGTCTGCATCGGTCAATGTCCCTTGATCATGATCCTGAATCATCTTCTTCACTGCTTGCAAAATTTCCGAACGTGCTCCATAGTTCATCGCAAAATTAAGGACTAGGCCTTCATTGCCTTTCGTCTCTTTGCGAAACTGATTGATCGCACTCATCGTAAAGCTGGGTAGTTTCTCTTCCTCTCCAACCATTTCGACTCGGATATTGCGCGCCTTAAGCTCTTCGATCTCACTATTAAAAAACTCTTGCGGGAGCTTCATCAAAAAATTAACTTCATCTTTCGGTCGTTTCCAGTTCTCTGTAGAAAATGAGTACAAAGTAAGGACTTCGATGCCGAGATCATCCGCAGCACGCACCGCTTCCCGTATCATCTTCATACCGGCTCGGTGGCCTGCGACTCGTGGCAATCCCCTTTTGGATGCCCACCTTCCGTTGCCATCCATAATGATCGCCACGTGCCGTGGAATCGGGCCTTGTTTTAATTGTTTGATTGTTTCTAGGCGGCTCTCACTCTGCGTTGCACTTACTTCTTGGTGCCCACGTATCAGACGTTTCAATGCTTCTAACATGTCCATTCCTCCGACGTGTACCGTAACTTCTTCCCATTATTATAGTACATAAATGATCGCAACAAAACGTGCCTATAGATTAAAGGAAAACCCCCTGCCAAAAGGGGGCTTCTCCATTGCTTTCACTATACTTCCATAATGTCCTTCTCTTTGGCTTTGATCACGTCATCCGCTTCCTCGATATAACGATCAGTCAATTTCTGGATTTCTTCCTGCCCGCGTCGTGCATCGTCTTCCGAAATATCTCCGGTTTTCTCCAGTTTCTTCACTTCATCATTGGCATCACGGCGAACGTTACGAATCGCTACCTTCGCTTCTTCTCCCATTTTCTTGGAGTATTTAACCAGCTCTGCCCGCCGTTCTTCCGTTAGGGCTGGGATCGTTATGCGAATCAGGTTGCCGTCGTTAGTGGGTGTAAGACCCAAGTCTGATTTTTGAATCGCTCGTTCCACATCACCCAGTGTGGATTTATCCCAAGGCTGAATCACCAACATGCGCGCTTCTGGTACAGAGACATTGGCAAGTTGATGAATGGGCATCTCACTGCCGTAAACCTCCACCACGATTTTATCTAACAACGAAGGGTTGGCCCTTCCTGCCCGTAATGTTCCTAAATCCTTCTTTAGCACCGCAATTGCTTTCGTCATCTTTTCTTCCGCACGCTTCTTCACATCGTTTAACATTACTGATTCCCCCTTACGATGGTTCCGATCGGATCTCCTTCAATAACCCGTCGAATGTTTCCTTCCGTCGCGATATTAAATACAATTAATGGAATGTCATTGTCCATACAAAGAGACGAAGCAGTCGAATCCATCACACCTAACCCTTTGTTCAGAAGGTCCAAATAGGTAAGCGTATCGTACTTCTCTGCATGCTCGTCTTCTTTGGGATCAGCTGTATAGACGCCATCCACACGATTTTTCGCCATCAAGATCACGTCGGCTTCAATCTCCGCCGCACGCAATGCTGCTGCCGTATCCGTTGAAAAATAAGGATTGCCTAATCCTGAGGAAAAGATAACAACACGCCCTTTTTCCAGGTGGCGAATTGCGCGTCGACGAATATAAGGTTCGGCTACCTGACGCATCTCAATAGACGTTTGTACACGTGTCGGAACGCCAACATGCTCCAACCCATCCTGCAAGGCGAGCGAATTCATCACAGTGGCTAACATTCCCATGTAGTCGGCAGTAGCACGATCCATTCCACGTTCGCTACCGGACATGCCACGCCATATATTTCCTCCGCCTACAACCACAGCGACCTCTACTCCGAGTTCAACCACTTCTTGAATCTGGCGAGAAATGGATGCGATCGTCTCCGAATCGATCCCAAATGACTTCTCGCCCGCCAATGCTTCGCCACTTAACTTTAGAATCACACGTTTGTACTGTGCGTGCGCCATCACCCAACCTCCCATCATCATTTACCTATTTTCAATTGATCTATACACGGAAAAAAAGGGAACACAGGGTGTTCCCTTTGGAGTGATTCCTACTTCTTCACTTGAGACATCACTTCATCAGCAAAGTTTTCTTCTTTTTTCTCGATGCCTTCCCCTAGTTCATAGCGAACGAAGCGGCGTACATGAATATTTTCGCCAATCGTAGCTACTTGCTCACGCACGAGGTCATCGATGGATTTGTCTCCGTCCTTGATATAAGGTTGTTCGAGGAGACAGATCTCTTTGAAGCGCTTGGATAGGCGACCTTCCACCATTTTATCCACGATATTTTCCGGTTTTCCTTCATCTAGCGCTTGCTTGCGTAGAAGCTCACGCTCTTTCTCAACGAACTCTTCCGGTACTTCTTCGCGCCGGATAAATTGAGGATTCATTGCAGCTACTTGCATCGCAATTTCACGTACAAAGCTCTTAAATTCATTTGTTTTTGCTACAAAGTCGGTCTCACAGTTGATCTCAATCAATACACCGATGCGTCCGCCTCCATGTATGTAAGATTCAACAACGCCTTCGGCGGCTACGCGATCTGCTTTTTTATCAGCAGAAGCCATTCCCTTTTCACGCAATAGTTCGATCGCTTTTTCTAGGTTACCGTCTGCTTTTTGAAGCATCTTTTTGCAATCCATCATACCAGCACCGGTTTTTTCACGTAATTCTTTCACAAGCGCAGCTGAAATTGCCATCTCTATTTTCCTCCTTCGAATCCATCTTCCTTATTTTATCGTAGAAATCGGCACGAAGGGCGATCCCAGATCGCCCTCACATACCTAATAATGATCATTTAAGCGGATTGTTCACCCGATTGTTCGTCTTGCTCGACTCCTTGCTCGCCTTGTCTACCTTCGATGATAGCATCTGCGATTTTGGAGGTGAAGAGACGAACCGCACGGATCGCATCGTCATTCCCTGGGATAATATGATCAATCTCGTCTGGGTCACAGTTGGTGTCCGCGATAGAGATGATCGGGATGTTCAGCTTACGTGCTTCTGCTACTGCGATCCGCTCTTTACGTGGATCGATGATGAACAGTGCATCCGGTAATTTCTTCATATGTTTAATGCCGCCTAAGAACTTCTCCAAACGAGCGCGTTCTTTGTTTAGCAAGACAACCTCTTTTTTCGGTAGTACATCAAACGTACCGTCTTCTTCCATTTTATCCAACTGATGCAAACGGTCGATACGCTTCCGAATCGTTTCAAAGTTGGTTAATGTTCCACCCAACCAACGCTGGTTAACAAAGAACATATCGGAACGCTCAGCTTCTTCTTTCACTGCATCTTGCGCTTGTTTCTTCGTACCAACGAACAAGACCGTTCCACCATCGGTGGACAATTGACGTACGTGGTTATATACTTCTTCGATCATTTTTACGGTTTTTTGCAGATCGATAATGTAAATTCCGTTCCGCTCCGTAAAAATATACTTCTTCATCTTCGGGTTCCAACGACGGGTTTGGTGTCCAAAATGAACACCTGCTTCTAGCAATTGTTTCATGGATACAACAGCCATTTGATAAATCCTCCTTTGGTTTAGCCACCGCCAGCTTCATGTGCAACAAAGATCGCTTCCGCGACACCCCTTTGCTCTGCTTCCACTGACGTGTGTATTCACACTGCTTTCTAATATAGCATTTTTCCTCTTATCATGCAACCTGCTAACTTTACGATTGACGTACCTTTTCCAATTCATCCAGGAGCTTGTGATTAAGCACTTTGATGTAAGTTCCTTTCATGCCAAGAGAGCGGGAGTCAATCACGCCTGCACTTTCCAGCTTCCGTAAAGCATTGACGATTACCGAACGGGTGATACCCACACGGTCGGCCACTTTACTCGCTACCAACAAACCTTCTAGACCATCCAACTCATCAAAGATATGTTCAACCGCTTCCAATTCACTGTAGGAAAGCGAATTAACTGCCAAGTGAACAATGGCACGATTACGCGCTTCTTCCTCTACTTGCTCCGAAATTTTCTGCAAGATCTCCATTCCCGCAACGGTGGCTCCATATTCTGCGAGCACCAGATCATCGTCCACAAAAGAGGTGTCAAAACGGGTTAGGAGAAGCGTTCCTAAGCGTCGTCCCCCTCCAATAATCGGGACGACGGTGGTATAACGATGACGCAGGATCTCGTCTTCCTGACTCGCAAAGCTGAGCGAACTAGAAGGGTCTAGATTGGCAGAGGTTTCATGAATCTGCAAGAGCTTTTCATTGTACTCTTCTGGAATGCGTTCATGAGCGAGAAACTGTTCCGAAAGTGCCTCTTCTTGTATCAGTTGATAACCGAGCACTTTCCCTTTCCGACTGATGACAAACACATTGGCATCAATCACCTCACTCAACAGTTCCGCCATATCGCTAAAATAAACAGGCTTGCTTCCTGTTTTTTGCAGTAGTTGATTAATGCGACGTGCTTTACCTAATAGATTCACGATCGATCGATCTCCTTCATTATAAAATATATTGGCTCAGATCACGGTCTTCAACGACATCCGATAACCGCTCTCTTACATAGCTACGAGTAATGGTGACTTCCTCGAGGTGAATATCGGGAGCTTCAAAGGAGAGTTGTTCCAACAAGCGTTCCATGATGGTATGGAGCCTCCGGGCACCAATGTTCTCTGTCGAATGGTTTACTTCTTTTGCTAAGAAAGCAATCTCTTGAATCGCCTCTTCTTCAAAGACAACACGAACGCCCTCGGTCTCCAATAGTGCCGTATATTGCTTGATCAAAGCTCCTTTGGGCTCCGTCAGAATACGTACAAAATCCGCTTCCGTCAGGCTACTCAAGTTCACACGGATGGGGAAACGACCCTGAAGTTCGGGGATGAGATCGGACGGCTTCGCTGTGTGAAAAGCGCCGGCTGCAATAAAGAGAATGTGATCCGTTTTAATCGGACCATACTTGGTCATGACAGTGGAACCCTCCACAATCGGGAGAATATCACGTTGAACGCCCTCCCGAGAGACGTCCGCTGCGCCGCCTTGGTCTTTGCCGGCGATTTTATCCACTTCATCGATAAAAATCATTCCGGAATCCTCTACGAGACGAAGGGACTCTTGCGTCACTTGATCCATATCGATCAATTTTTGCCCTTCATCCTGAATGAGTACTTCGCGCGCCTCTTTCACCGAGAGACGGCGCTTCTTCTTCCGTTTCGGCATCAATTGACCAAACATCTCTTGCATATTCATTCCCATTTGTTCCATCCCGGAACCAGAAAGCATATCCATCATGGGAGCCGACTGATCTTCTACTTCTACTTCCACCATATCTTCTTCTAAATCTCCGGCCAACAATTTCTCACGGATGAGACGACGACGTTCACGGGTACGTACTTTCTCACTATCATCGCCGTTCTCCTCCGTTTCCCCTTGTCCAGATTGCCCAAACAACATTTCTAAGGGATTTTTATACCCTACCTCTTTTTGCTTGGCTGGAACAAGAATAGAAACAAGGCGTTCATTGGCCAACTCTTCCGCTCGACCTTTAACAGCCTCGATCTTTTCCGATTGTACAATCCGAATAGCAGTCTCCACCAAATCACGTACCATCGATTCCACATCACGACCCACATAACCGACCTCGGTAAATTTGGTCGCCTCTACTTTCACGAAGGGCGCTCCCACCACCTTAGACAAACGGCGGGCAATTTCCGTTTTCCCTACACCCGTAGGACCAATCATTAAGATGTTTTTTGGTACCACTTCATCGCGCAGGTCTTCTCCTAACAAAGTCCGTCGGTACCGATTTCGCAGGGCAATGGCCACAGCCCGCTTGGCTGAGTTTTGCCCAATAATATGTTTATCCAACTCCGCCACAATTCTCTTCGGGGTCCATTCCGCTCTTCGTATGTGTTTGTCGCCCACGCTATACCTCCTCCACAATGATGTTCTCGTTGGTGAAGACACAGATTTCACTGGCTATCTCCAGTGCCGCCCGTGCGATCTCCTTCGCTTCCATCTGACTCGCGTGGCGTTTGAGTGAACGACCGGCCGCCAAAGCATAGGAACCACCCGATCCAATCGCCAGGATTCCATCATCTGGTTCAATCACTTCTCCTGTACCCGAGACCAACAGTAGATTCTCTTGGTTCATCACAATCAACATGGCTTCCAGTTTGCGTAACACTTTGTCTGATCGCCATTCTTTGGCCAACTCCACTGCGGCACGGGGAAGGTTTCCGTGGTACTCTTCCAGCTTTGCTTCAAATTTCTCAAATAAGGTCATCGCATCCGCAACAGAACCAGCAAAACCAGCAATTACTTGCCCACGATAAAGGCGACGTACTTTTTGTGCTCGGTGCTTCATCACCATCTGGTTGCCCAGTGTCACTTGCCCATCTCCTGCAATGGCTCCTTTGCCCTCGTGAAAAATGGCAAAGATGGTCGTTGCATGAAAGGAACTCATCCTACATTCCCCCTCACATTAATGGTACGTAATCCTCCACTAAAACGTTTCAAAAAAATTATTCATCTGCCTCTTCTTCATAATCGCAGGCGATACAGCGAATGGTACTTTGTTTTTTCGTTTTCTTCTGCACCAGGAGGTCTCCACATTTAGGACAGGAGCGCGGAACCGGTTTATCCCAAGAAACAAACTCGCATTCAGGGTATTGGTCACATCCGTAGAAGGTGCGTTTCTTTTTGCTTTTCCGCTCCACGATCTCCCCTTTTTGGCAGCGTGGACAAGTGACGCCCGTCGATTTGACGATCGCCTTCGTATTCCGGCACTCCGGAAAAGATGGACATGCCAAAAATTTGCCGTAACGACCAAACTTGTAGACCATCATCGCTCCACATTTTTCACACTCTACGTCAGAAACCTCGTCTTCGATTTCCACATTTCTCATCTCTTCTTCCGCATACGACAGGCGCTTCCCAAATTGGCTATAAAATTCATCCAATAGCTGAATCCAATCGCCTTCTCCCTCACCAATATGGTCAAGGTGTCCTTCCCAGGTGGCGGTAAATTCTGCATTTAATATCTCAGGGAAAAACTCTTCCATCAACTCAATAACCACTTCACCTAATTCAGAGGGAACGAAGCTACGCTCTTCCAACATGACGTAACCCCGCTTTTGTATGGTTTCTAGTGTAGGGGCGTACGTACTAGGCCGTCCAATACCAAGCTCCTCCAAGGTCTTCACGAGACGCGCTTCCGAATAACGCGGTGGGGGCTGAGTAAAATGCTGCGTAGGCTCGATCTCTTTCTTTTTCAAAACCTGCCCCTTTTCCAGTGCCGGCAAAAACGCCTCCTTCTCTTTCTTGGCTCCGTCTTTCCCCTCTACGTACACCTTCATAAATCCAGGAAATTTGACTTTGGAGCCCGTGGCACGAAAGAGGGCGGGACCGATTTTGATATCACTGGAGATAGCATCCATTATCGCTGGTGTCATTTGACTGGCGATAAACCGCTCCCAAATCAATTTATAGAGGCGGTATTGGTCTCGCTTTAAGTAAGATTTAATCGCCTTGGGATCACGAACCGCCGACGTCACTCGAATCGCCTCATGCGCATCCTGGGCTCCTGCCTTCTTTTTGTGAGCGCGTGGTGCATCCGGGACGTACGAATCACCATAGTGATCTTGGATGTATTGACGTGCTTCTGCTTGCGCCGTAGGGGAGATCCGTGTCGAATCCGTACGCATATAGGTAATGAGACCGACCGTTCCCTCTTTGCCGAGCGGAATTCCTTCATATAGTTGTTGAGCAATCGCCATCGTTTTTCCCGCACGAAAATTTAAGCGACGAGCCGCCTCTTGTTGCAGAGAGCTCGTAATAAAAGGGGGAGCAGGATTCCGCTTACGCTCGCTTTTCTTTACCTCTTGGACAGTAAAGCGCTTTCCTTTAATCGCTTCTAAGAGGGCATCCACTTCTTCTTGGGATGTTAACGTCGTTTTCTTCTCATAGCCATAAAATTTGGCTTCAAACGCTTCATCGTTGCTGAGCAAGGTCGCCATTACGTTCCAATACTCTTCCGGTTGGAAATGACGAATCTCTTTCTCACGATCAATGATCAATTTAACAGCAACCGATTGGACACGGCCCGCGCTTAGTCCCTTCTTCACCTTTTTCCACAGTATCGGACTAATGCCATATCCCACGAGCCGATCCAACAAACGACGCGCTTGTTGGGCATTAACCAAGTCCATGTCTATGGAGCGCGGATGCTTAAATGCATCGCGTACCGCTTGTTTCGTGATTTCATTAAAGACCACCCGGCACTCCTCTTCTGGATCGAGGTTCAGGCTATATGCTAAGTGCCAAGCAATCGCTTCTCCTTCGCGATCCGGGTCCGCCGCTAAGTAGACACGCTTTACCTTTTTACGGGCTTTACGCAGTTCCTTAAGGACATCTCCCTTTCCGCGTATGGTAATATATTTTGGTTCAAATTGATTCTCCGTATCGATGCCCAATTGACTCTTGGGCAAATCCCGCACATGTCCCATCGAAGCTTTCACTATATATTTCTTCCCTAGATATTTCCCGATGGTTTTTGCCTTGGCGGGTGATTCGACAATGACCAGCGCATCCGCCATGCATTGTCCTCCCCTCAATGTAAAATCCGTTCTCCATTATTTCCAACCTTGAACCGAATGTCAATCTTTTATTCGAAAAAAGGTGGATCAACAATTCTTTTCAATCTTAACCGTGGAAGCATTTGTTCATACTCACTCTATGTAGGAGGAGCTCAATATTCTCCTAAAGCTTGATCACCTTTGCTCCTGCAACTTGTTTGATTTTCCCTTTCATTTCAAGTGAGAGCAATAGCGAATGAATCTGCGGTATAGCACCTTGACTTGCATGTAGTAACGCTTCAATGGTGATGGGATCATATCCTATCTTGTGTAGTAGGAGCTTCTCTTCCTGCGAAAGATCCGGATCATCCATAGCGTCAACAGGGGGTTGTTCGTTCGTTCTGTCTATGCTCTCATAAAACTCTTCAAAAATGTCTTCTAACCGAGTTAAACACTTCGCCCCCTCTTGAATCAAGCGATGCGTCCCTTTACTAAGTGGCGAAGTAATGGGGCCAGGAACAGCAAAGACCTCTCGATTTTGTTCCACACAATAATGGGCTGTAATAAGGGAACCGCTCTTTTCTGCCGCTTCCACCACAACTGTCCCCCGACTCAAACCACTAATGATGCGATTGCGTTGCGGAAACAAACCTGCCTGCACATTCGTTCCTGGAGGCATTTCAGATAGTACGGCACCTTTTTCCACAATCCGTTGGTACAAATGGCGATGACGTTTGGGATAGATCACATCTACTCCACCCGCCAGCACAGCAATCGTCGCTCCGTTTTCGCTAAGTGCTCCTTCATGGGAAGCATAATCGATGCCATAAGCCATCCCACTCACCACCACCCAATCCCTCCTTGCCATCGATGCTGCTAATGAATGAGCCATCTGAACTCCATAAGGTGTAGGCTTTCGCGTCCCCACAATCCCCAAACAGTTTTGTTGCAAAAAAGTGGGGTTGCCCTTGAGATAGAGAACCCAGGGTGGATAAGGGATTTCCTTCAACCAAGACGGATAATGATCATCCAACAAAGTGATGGGAAGGATTCCATGGTCTTTTAATTCCGCTTGCACCTGACGAATGAAGGCAGGATTCCATTTGGCTTGTATCGCTTCAATTATTTTTCTGGAAATCTTCCTATCTTCAAAATTTTTGATTTGTTCTTTCGTAAGTTCTCCTGCAAAAGACCAGCCTGCTTCCCACATCTTGTGTAGTGTGCCTCCACCAATGCCCTCCAGCTGGTGTAAGGCTACCAATCCTGCGCGTTCATCCAATAGAGCCTTCCCCCATCTACATAAATTGCCGCCCCATACCGGCTCCTCCATAGATGGAGGAAAAGGGATCGGCTAGGATCCCTTTTCGCTTCCAGTCGTTTCTATTCCTTCTTTGTCGTACACTCTGCTAGCAATCCTTTTTCTTCTAATACAGAAGCGAGGGTATCACCGATATCAGCTGGCGTAGGTGCTACTTTTACGCCACAGCTTTCCAGAGTCTTAATTTTTTCAGCTGCTGTGCCTTTACCTCCAGAGATAATCGCACCAGCATGCCCCATCCGTTTTCCTGGAGGCGCGGTTTTACCACCGATAAAGCCAATGACGGGCTTTGTCATGTTGGCTTTAATCCATTCAGCCGCTTCTTCTTCGGCTGTGCCACCAATTTCACCGATCATAATGACCGCTTTGGTATCTTCATCTTCTTCAAATGCTTTCAAGGTATCGATAAAGTCCGTTCCATTTACTGGGTCACCACCGATGCCCACTGCAGTCGATTGTCCAATTCCACGCGTGGTCAACTGATGTACAGCTTCGTAGGTGAGCGTCCCACTGCGGGAAACAATTCCTACATGACCTGGAATATGGATGTAGCCTGGCATAATTCCGATTTTACACTCACCTGGTGTAATGACTCCAGGGCAGTTCGGACCGATCAAGCGTGTTTTCTTGCCTTCCATGTAGCGTTTTACCTTGATCATATCTTGTACCGGGATGCCTTCTGTAATCGTTACGACGATATCCAGTTCCGCATCGACGGCTTCCATGATGCTATCCGCGGCAAAGGCAGCGGGTACATAGATAACGGAAGCGTTGGCACCAGTTTCTGCTACAGCCTCTTTCACTGAGTTAAAAACCGGAATCCCTTCTACCTCGGTTCCACCTTTACCAGGAGTGACACCTGCCACAACTTGCGTGCCATACTCCAAGGCTTGTTTCGTATGGAACAAACCATTGGCACCTGTAATTCCTTGTGTAATCACTTTTGTATCTTTATTAATAAAAATACTCACGGGTCTCCCACCTTTCTCCTTATTTCACCAATGAAACGATTTTTTCTGCTGCATCTGCCATCGAATCAGCCGCTTCAATTTTTAAGCCCGACTCTTTCAAGATGGCTTTTCCTTGATCCACATTGGTTCCTTCAAGGCGAACAACAAGTGGTTTATTCAAGCCGATTTGCTTCGCCGCTTCCACCACACCGTTGGCAATGACATCGCATTTCATAATGCCACCGAAGATGTTAATCAAGATCCCCTTCACATTTTCATCCGATAATATGATTTTGAAGGCTTCTGTTACTTTCTCAGTGGTAGCACCGCCTCCTACATCGAGGAAGTTAGCCGGTTCACCGCCGAAGTGTTTAATAATATCCATGGTAGCCATCGCCAGACCCGCACCATTAACCATACAACCAATATTTCCATCTAGTGCAATATAGTTCAGGTCATATTTGGAGGCTTCAACTTCTTTTGGATCTTCCTCATCCAAGTCACGCAGTTCCAGGATATCTTTGTGGCGGAAAAGCGCACTATCATCAAAGTTAAGCTTGGCATCCAGTGCCATCACACGACCATCGCCCGTGGTGATGAGCGGGTTGATTTCAGCCAGTGAACCGTCTTTGTCGCGAAATGCTTGATACAAGCCGATCATAAACTTCGCTGCTTTGTTCACCATTTCGCGTGGGATGTTGATGCTATAAGCGAGGCGACGAGCTTGGAAGGGCAAGAAACCCACCGCTGGGTCAATCGATTCTTTAAAGATTTTTTCTGGTGTTTTTTCCGCTACCTCTTCAATCTCGGTGCCACCTTCTTCAGATGCCATCATCGTAATTTGCCCAGTGGAACGATCGACGACCATACCCACATAGTATTCCTTAGCGATGTCGCAACCTTCTTCGATCAACAAGCGCTTCACTTCTTTACCTTCTGGCCCCGTTTGATGCGTAACTAAGACCTTACCAAGCAATTCTTCTGCATAGGCTTTTACTTCATCCAAGCTACGAGCCAACTTGACTCCACCCGCTTTACCGCGGCCACCTGCATGAATCTGAGCTTTTACTACCCACAATTCGCCACCCAACTCTTTGGCGTTGGCTACTGCTTCGTCCGGTGTATAAGCGACTTTTCCTTGCGGAACGTCAACACCGTATTGCTTTAATACCTGTTTACCCTGGTACTCATGTACATTCATGGGATCGGCGCATAAAAGATCATGCGCCTCTTCACCTCCTTAAAGCGAATCGATCATTGGTGGTTCATATTCCATTTCCATAAAAAAGAGCCTTCACCTAATCAAGGCTAGCATACTCACGATAAATACCTGAACATTGATAGGATTTCCCAGCATATGTGAAGGCATCCGTATAAATTTGGATAGGGCGCTCCTGCTGGGCTAGTTGAAAGTATAGCGTAAACCGAGGTGATTGACCAGACTCTTCCGCCGACGAGTTCTCACGGCAACGACTCGCTAGACGCACCAAGTGCAGCCCGCGCTCTTTCCACACTTGTTCGTTAACCTCTTTTTTGCGCTTGCCTTCTTCTGTCATCGCCACTACTGGCGCGGAAAAAAGCGCGCGCACATCCGCAAGTGGAAAGACGGGAGTAGGTAACCACTCCTCCAACTGGGTGGGTAACTCTGAATCCAGTTGATAGTCGATGGGCTCGCCTCCGTAGTAGAAGCGAATCGTTTTCTCGTTTACCACCTCTACCGTCTTGCGGTTACCTTGCGTAGAAAAGTGGATTTGATAATGAGGAAAAGCAGGCTGATTCTCTATTGACTGTTGCTGACTCATTTGTGCACTTTGGAGATAATCCAACAAGACTTGCTGATCGTTTTCGGCTAATCTTTCTACCGCTCCGGTATCTTGTGCCTTTACCTCTGCACCCTTCAGATTTGTACGAAGCTGGTTTAGGGCTTCGTCACCGACGACTTTACGCACCTTTTCATACAAAGAGTCTGCGAATTCTCCTCCAAAGCGTGTCTGTTGGTAAATAACCCCCGTTTTGCCCACGCGAAAAAGGAGTGGCTCTCCCTCTGTCAATCGTACAATTAGTACGTAAGGGTAACCACTCTGACCTTCTGTTCCCTCTAATGTACGCTGATCTTCTGATTGCCTAAGTTGCTCGATCAACGGTATGTAGGTGGATCCATCCAGTGGCTTTTCTTCCCCCGTAAGCGTAATCAGGCGTACGGAATCAACCGCCGCAGCAGCTTGTCCCTCTTCCATCGTCAGCGAGAGGGAGTCTGTACGGTCATTGGACTCAGCATCGATGGGTCCCGTATCTGGCTTGGAAACAGGATCCCACTGCAGGGTAAAAGAAACAACCGAAGTAGTTACCAACACTCCGATCAGAACCCAAATCATCCGGTACCGTTTAAACACCCCTACCCACTCCTTCAAAGAGCACATGCCTTAAGGGCTGTGAGCAATCATCCTCCAGCCCTTGCGCTTCCTTCTATTAGTTATACAAAAAATTCAAGTACAGTGGCGACTACCGCGATGCCCATAAAGGCAATAAACCAGAGGGCCGTATATTTCACCATATCGAGGAAATCATTTTCTTCGCGTTTCTCAACTTTTGAACCTTTTGTAGCCATGTCCACCCCTCCTTACTTTCCAAAACCCTATCCATCTTATAGATAGCAGTGCCTTCCCAGCTCTAAGTATAGCATGCTTTTTAGCTAGCGAAAATACCACGGCTTTTTGTGTCAAATTGCCTTCACATCTATCCAACACAATATGACTTACGTGGTGCAATTACGTAAAGCCTCACTTCCCCGCCCATAGCACGCTTTTAGTGTGGCTTATGTGTAGCTTCATAGAGAGCTGAGGTATCTTTCCTTTGATTTAGTCAATAATCTTACTAATAGCTTATAAGGAGGGAACTTAAAGATGACCGTTCGTTCTAAACAGTGGGTGTCATTGCTCGTTGCGTTTCTCTGTGTATTCCTCTGCATGTGTATTCTTCTTCCCATTCCATGGCTGGGAGGTCACACTGTGATGGAGGAAGTAACAGAAGAAGTAAGTAACGCACAATCGAAAGCAGAAGAGTTTCACCTCACCACTGTGGAATACAAAACCACCACTTCCAGTGGAGAGGAAGTAGAAGTTTATCGCTTTGAACCTGGCTCCATTGTCGTACCTGTAGGGGAAGAAGTAACCCTTCATCTTCATGGGATTCATGGAAAAGAGCATAATTTCCTATTAGAGTCCTATAACATAGAAGGGACCATTCGCAAAGGAGAAACGACAACCCTCACTTTTCATGCTGATCAGCCAGGTACGTTTCGCCTTATCTGCCATACCCATTCACAAGAAGGGGTCCCAATGATTGCGTATATTACCGTTTTAGACGACTAGTGGGCAATCCGAAGACGATGGCAACCCTAGCCGGATAGAAAGAAATAACGCTCGCTTCCCCCATTATTCCCTCAACCGAATATGGTGTGCCTTTTCTACTTGCAATAAAAATAGTCATTTTCACTAAAAAAGAGAGGGATATAGGGAAAACATACCTTTCTTTTCAACCCTTCTAATATATTGACAGAAAACAAACTCTTTATATACAATTTTCATAATAGCAGGATGTTAAGGGGGCAACCAAGTGAATATCCGCTTCAATACGGCAGATCAATATGTGTTTATCCATGAGAATGTAAAGCACTTGCTAATCATATGGGAGAAGGAAGCAAAGAGACAATTATTTATTGCCACTGAAGAGGAAGAAGACGGTACCCTTTCCCTCACTCATCCCGGTCAATTATACGAGGAAATCGTATTGGATGAACTGGAGACGCTATTCTTTCAGACATTAGAAACTTCCCACAAAAAAATAAAGGCAGTATTAGGTGCTACTTTTCGCTATCATGATCAGCTGGTCGGCATGTACTATGAACATCAAACAGACAACCCCACGATCTCCTTCTTTTTTCTCGTTGAAGGGGTACTACAAGATATACCGGAAGAACATTATGAAGCAGTGGCCCACACTTTTTTGCAACAATTTCCCGAATATATGTAGCCGACTGACACACGGTGGAATAGTCTAGAAGAGAATCGTGTTGACAGGAGGCAATAAAGATGCAAATTGCTGTTGTTCGTCCGGGGGAATCGATCTGGGCGATTGCCAATCGGTTCGGCGTATCCCCCAACGTTATTACAGATATTAATCAACTTCCCGATTCCAGTCGACTGGTACCAGGGCAGGCACTGGTTATCCCCAATTCCACCGGCTATCACATTGTACAACCTGGCGAATCATTTTGGAGTCTTGCCGCTCGTTATGGAGTCTCCGTTGATCAACTCAGGCAAGCCAATCCAGGTATTAATCCCCTTTACTTAGATACTGGTACTCGTCTGAAAATACCGACAAGCGAAAAAACAACCATTGAAACCAATGGGTACCTGGAACCCAAAGGAACCTCAAAAGATCAGCAAATCGTGCAAAATGACTCCCCTTCCCTTACCTATATTAGCCTATTTAGCTATCAAGTGAAGTCTGATGGTTCCCTGACTGCTCCTAAAGATGAAATCGCACTCAGGGAAATAGAAAAGACCAACTCTTTACCGATGATGGTGATCACCAACTTCACAGAAGGGAATTTCTCCCCCGATATCGCCCGCTCTCTCTTTACCAGCGAAGAGCGTACCAACCGACTGATCAATAATGTTCTTTCCACCATGAAGCAAAAAGGGTATCAAGCCTTAAACATTGATTTTGAACGCATCTATCCAGATGATCGCCAACGATACAATACTTTTCTAAGCACCATTTCCCCTAGACTCCGTCAGGAAGGATATTTGGTTTCCACAGCACTCGCTCCAAAGAAGAGCGCAGAACAAACAGGTCCTTGGTATTCGGCTCATGACTATGCTGCACATGGGGAAATCCTCGACTTTGTCATTTTGATGACTTACGAATGGGGCTGGTCAGGAGGACCTCCAATGGCCGTCTCCCCTCTTCCACAAGTGGAGGAAGTCCTACAATATGCCCTCTCTGTCATGCCGAGCAATAAAATCATGATGAGCGCTCCACTATACGGTTACAATTGGACACTCCCGTATGAAAAAGGAGGAAAGTTCGCTCCTCTGGTCAGCCCGCAAGAGGCGCTGGAGATCGCCTGGAAGCGAGGCGCCATCATCCAATACGATACCGAATCACAAGCACCATTCTTTAACTATTACGACGATGAAGGTAAAGAACACATTATCTGGTTTGAGGACGCCCGTAGTATCCAGGCCAAATTTAAGCTGATCAAAAAATACAATCTCCGCGGAATCAGCTACTGGGTCCTCGGCAATGACTTCCCGCAAAATTGGGCACTTTTGCAGAATGAATTTAATATCAAGAAATTACGCTAACCCTGTCAGGTTGACAGGGGGTTTTTTTCTGAAAGTATCTATTCTGGTGAAACACCATTGTGATAGGTGAAGGTTCGCCCTTTCAAAGATGAACGAGGGTGCAGGGAGTCCTTCGGAATGACCTTGACAACGTACTCGTACAACCGCCTGAGAAGAAGGATTCCCTCGCCCTCCACCACACACTGAGAGAACCTGAACTCTAATAGTGACAACTTTCATCCGAAGAGTGTGGTACAAGCCATAAGTGTTTCTTATGAAAGTTATCTGGTGAAACTCACTTTCGATAGATGAACCCCCCCTAGAAGATAAGGAGGAAAGCTCACCCTAACCACCCGTTAAAGGAAAATGACCGGCGTTCGTATAGAAGACACCTCTATTTGAAAATCTAACGTGTATATGACGAGTCGCCTCAGGAGGTGTGTTCCCCTGGAAGAAGAGCTGATTTCCACCCAATCCATCCTGATGATTGTTATTGGCATCATGATGGGTACGATCGCACGCCTGGCCACTATTCAAGAAGATTATCGGCAATATCCCAGTTATCCCAATGGGTACATGATTCATCTGTTAACCAGCTTTATTGCCTCCTTCTTGGGAGCGGTTGCCATCCCAGCTTTGATGACAAAAAATTTTGTCGCCGTTACTTTCTTAGCTCTCGCCATCCAACAATTCCGCGATATTCGTAAGATAGAAAAACAAAGTTTGCAGGATCTTGAAAACACCGAGTATACCTATCGCGGTAACGCTTATATTGATGGGATTGCCAAAACATTTGAAGCGCGTAACTACTTTTCGTTGGTCGTCGCTTTCCTCACCAGTCTCACCATCCAGGTTCTTCTCTCCTTTCCTTTCTGGATCTATATCCCCGCGGGTGCCTTAGTGGGAATGATCGCTCTTCTTTTTTTGAAGAGGTTTTCCAAAGGTAAGACAGTGGGAGATATCTCAACAGTTCGCATGGGAAAAGTCTCTGTTAAAGGCTCTGAACTTTATGTAGATGATATTTACATCTCTAACCTCTTAGGAACAGAGAATGCACGCACGCTCTTTCAAAAGGAGGGCATCGCTGCCGTCATTGAGCCAAAGGAAAATCATTTTCGTATTACATTGGACCACTTTGGCCAAAGACAAGCCATCTTATTTGAAGCCACCAGAGCCATGGGAGTCAAGCGGTACCACTTTACCCGCAAAGAATATGAAACAGGAAAAGTGATCATCACGCTCGTTCCCATCCAGTCTGATCCGGAAATGCTGATTCGCACAATCCAAAATGCGCCTCTCCTTGAAAATATCAAAAAGAGCCATTCCGTTATGAACACCAACCTCGTAGGGAGGAAATAATATGGGACGCGAACCGTCACTGGAACCACAATACGAAATTCTTGCCTTCATTACTTTACATAAAAATCGTGTGTTGGCTGGGAAAGCACTCTCTTTGTTTGCAGAAAACGAAGAAGAAGCCAAAACCCTCACCTTAGACATTGCCAAAGCGATGAAAGCGGATGTCACTCAATTAAAGTCAGGCGATTACATGGTGCTACGGGTTTAACAAAAATGCGGATGAAGGCATCATCCACTCTATAGGGTTCCTCTAACCAGCTCATTATAAAAAACGGAATAATCCGGTTTTTCGCAGACTGTTTGTCAGTGAAATAAGGATACAAGCATTCTTTGCTGGGTGGGAAACTCCCGATCTCTTATTTATGCGCACGATGAAAGTTTTTACAAAAAAGTCACCTCTGCTAAGATCAAAAAGAACCCTAAAGAGAAGATATATCCTCTCTTGGGTTCTTTTTGACTCTATGATCAAGTTCCTTCTACCCTAAATTCTTTAGCGCAGAAGGAATCTCTTCCTCTCCTGCAAACAAATCAAACGACTTGCGATAAGTATTAGAAAGTGTGAGTGCCTCAACAATCGTTAAAGCGACATCTGCACGCGGGATATTACCCGTTTGTCCTTCCAAGGAGGGGGCGATCACGATTTTCCCTGTTCCCGGTTCATCGGTAAGCGAGCCTGGACGGAAGATGGTGTAATCCAAGTCTTTGCTTCGCAGGTGCTCATCTGCCTCTCCTTTTGCCTGTAAGTACTGCCGAAAAGGATTGTCAGCAGGAACCACTTCTGGTTGATCCGCTCGGATCGAACTCACCATGAGAAAGCGTCGTACACCTTGCTTCTCTGCAAGATCAGCCGCCTTTTTGGCTCCGTCTCGATCCACCAGCATGGTCTTATCCAATCCAGTATGGGCTCCAGAACCCGCTGAGAAAACGACCGCCTCTGCCCCTTCTACTGCATGGGAGAAATCTTTCTCCAGATCAGCAATGACTGGCTTCACTCCGAATTTCTCAAAGTAAGAAGCTTGTTCCTCCTTACGCACCATTGCGCGCACATGATGATTACGTTCTGCCAATAGCTTAGCGATCATCCGACCAATTTGCCCATTGGCTCCAATCACTGTAATTTCCATCCTAACACCACTCCTTTTTTCTCTATCTCCTCTCTCCTAGGCGATTTTTCCCTACTCTCTTTCTCTTTAAACCATCCTACATAATTACCGTGACGGATAGAGTGTAGCAAGAAGCCCTCTCAGGAACGTTTCGTATAAGTTGCCCGTCGTAATAAAAGGCGGTGTTCCACTAGATGGTGTTGCAGGGAATTCCAACTCTTCCGCAATAGATCATAGTGACCTGCCTCTTGTGCCCTACGCACCTGTTTTTTCAGAGGAGCAATCACTTGACTATCATAAAGGTCTGCCTCTCTAATCTGTTTTTTCTTTTGTATCCCTTGCATTTGTGGTTGCTTCTCTTTTTTCTTTTTCGTCATCATCATCACCCTTTTCTCTTGGTGATGAAAGCATATGCTCCAATGCAGCAAAAGTTGTCCGTCCCAACGAAGATCACCGAACAATCGGTGGTATCACCCTATCCCATCAAAAAGAATTCCCCCTCTCCTGATGGAAAGGGGGAACCACTCTGTCATCTTCATTTTCTTCTATATAATATAGAAGCGCTTTCAATTTTCACCGAAGGGATCTTTCTTACTTTTCTTCACCCGCATTTACCGAACGAATCACAGTCCGTTGGAAAGGTTCGCCATTCTTCAACTTTCCTTCAATTTCGATGGTGATGTTGTATACGGAAGAAGCATCACTCTTACGCTCAACAGACCCTTCAAATTTACCACTTCGTTTTTGATCCTTTTGCATAGGTGCTTCTTCGATATTCTTCTTATCAAAGTGATCCTCTTTCTCTTTTGCTTCAATCACTTTCATTTCCACTTGAATCGAATCTTCGTCAAATTGCTCTGGATTCTTCAGTTGAACATCAACTGGCAAATCTTTTTCACTAGAAGCGGTATTCACATCCACTTCTAAGGCGGTACTTTCATCCCCTTTAAAAGCGGCGATTAACAAGTAAGCATCTTTCTTCTCACTCGTTAGTTGTACTTTCCACTTTCCGGATTCAGGATTTTCTAACTGAAATGCTTGAAGCGTAGCTCCCGCAAAATACTCTTGGTCTTCTCCCAGCGAGTAGCCCTTACTTTCGTTCGTATATTCTTTGCCTGAAGGAGAAATCAACTTAAATTGTACTTGCTCTTTGGATAAAGCATGGAAAGTAACTTCATCCATTCCGGATTGCACCGCAATTTCCTCTTCTGCCATGCGTTCAGATGTTAATTCCCCACCCCGAACGAATTGATTACCACTCTCATTTAACCCTTGACTGTTCGTACTGCTTTCACTTGCCAGCTTTGTACTTTCCTCTTTGTTTTGTACACTTGCTACCTGAGCACTGCTCTCTTTCTTGGCCGACTCCGAAGAGGAAGATTTCAATCCAGTCCAGTCAAAAGACCAGAAATCCTTCCATCCCCAGTTAAACGGCCACCAAGAGCCTTTGTTTGCAGTCGAACTGCCGTTTTCTACTGCCACCACCTCAACAGGGTCATCAATCACTGACTCAATACGAGAAAATACCTCGTCTCCACTGGTGATGTTGTAATGGTTTAATTTGTTCCCTGTGAACAAGTGCTGACCATAGTCCAATTTGGAGCTCCAAACATTGACCGCTCCATCATTGGAGCCATAAGAATATAAGTACGCGCCACCTAACCAGAGAGAGCCGCCAAATGAACCCCAATCTTTCCCAGCAACGGTATAGTAGTCATTTGCGTCTATGTCCTCGTTTGCGTCCGTCTGCTCACGGAATTGATCCATTTGACCTGTTTGCAACGAATACGTGCCGTCAGATTGTTGTCCTAAAATATCCGCCAACCATCCTGCATACCAGCTATAGGACAGATTAGCCAAGTGAGAACCGTGATGCGGGGAGGATAAAGTAACCACATTATCCACATAAGCATCTGCATCGTGATGAATGAGTGCGGTCTGTGTATCGATCCCACCCTTACTATGGGCCACAACATTTACCTTTTCACCATAATAATCGTGAATGGCTTTTAGTTGATCTGCCAAGAGCTGCCCATTATCCCATTGCGACGCTGCGTACTTACTGCCAGCAGCATCATATAGCTGAACGAAGGCCGTTTCGTAACCATCAGCAAAAGCAGCATCGTACATGCTCCCTGAATCTTCAATCCAGGTGAGAGCATTCGAGCCAAGACCTTGGACAAAAACGAGTGGTCTCTTGCTCTCATCTAAATTTGATGGGGTATCTCCTACATACCAAGTCCCAGGGATCAAGCCTGTCTCTGTCTTCCCTTCCCAATAGGCAATAGAGTCAGCATCCAGTACATTCCCTTGCTCGTTAACACGTTCGAGCACGGACAAGTCGACCTCTTCGCTTCCTTTTCCTGCTAAAGCTGAAGATGGAAACGCTATCATTAATATGATTGCGAATATAACAGATATTCTTACCATCTGTTTCACTTCCTTCACCCCTTCTTTTGACACATACTCAAGATAAGTTAGTACATAAGTTATTATATTATAATGTCATCAAAAATACTATATTTTTGTTAAAAAGTAAGACAAAAAAATGATAGTGAACATCCCTTCTTCTATCAGCCAGAGAAACCCATCTGCTAGATGTTTTTTTCTGAACCTATAGGAGATTTAACTTTATCTATATTGAATACACTCATTCAAAAAAGAAAAGAGCTAACCCTCTCTCCAGCAAATCATAGAGTATCATTTTCTCATAGCACTCCCCCTTTCCTAAATAGGCAAGAGGGAGTGCTATTCCATATGTTATTTGCTATTTTATGCCGTCATGGAATTTATACCGTCACGGAATAGATCCATATTTCCCCTCGATCTCTTCACTTTCCTTTCTTCATCTACATGAATCGAACGAACTTATGTTCGCTGAAAGGAATCGCCATTCTTCCACTTTCCTTTTAAATATGAAACGGTATAGGCAAATACATCGTTCTTAATAGTATAAGAAAAGAGAAGCGACTGGACAAAAACTTGCATCAATGGTGAATATGTTCATTTATCATATGGAGATCCCTTTTCTATCAGCGTTTTAAGAGGGTTCAATCTTTCATTTTAATTGTAAATAAATAATCCACTCGACAGCTTAAGATGCTGTCAAGCGGATTATCCTTCATTTTCCTATTCGCTAATAGGAGTGACTGGTGACGCTGCTTTTGCTGTAGATAGCTGTTTTGTAGAGAAATAGGCAACTTGATCAATATCATAGCCATACGCTGTCACCGAACTATCTGTGACAAGGTTCGCCGTTGCTTTTTCTCCCTCAACAATTACCCAGAAATCACTTTGATCGCCATCATAAGTTTTAATTACTTTGCCATTACTATCTTTAATGTAGACAAAGTCATAGTCAGCTTCTGTTTCCAATCGACTGAAGTGAAGAGCCACTTTTTGCGCACCTGACTTGGTGTACGACACTTTTTCATCAGCGTTGTTTTTGTATGGATGGTCGGTGGAGTGAGATTTCTCTTCGTAGAACCACTTAGCTTCTCCCGTCTGATCGGAAGAACCACCTGAACTAGATTCACCTACACCTACCTTGGACCAGGCATTGGTAACAGCAACCGTCTCTTGAGCCGACGCTCCAAAGTAATCCGTAGCCGCTTGAATTGTGGCATCACGTGCATCCGTAAACTGGGATGTAGAGGTGAGATACTGCGTTAATGCACGATACCAAACCTTACCTGCTTCATCCCGGCTTACCCCAGAAGAAGTAACAAAGTTATAAAATGCTTTATTCGGAATACTGGAGTTTATGTGAACACCGCCCCAGTCCCCTTCCCTGGTATTTGGAAGGTTGCGATAATCATCCATGTGAGCTGGATAACCATTGCTTTCTGGATTAGACATTGAGCGTAATCCATCTCCAGAAATATTCGGCGTCCATACGTCTTCTCCAACTAACCATTGATTGTCACTCTTGTTTTCAATCAGATTCCCAAGTACATCCGACCAAGATTCATTCAGTGCACCTGGTTGGTTTTCATAGATTAGTCCTGCTGTTCGCTCTGTTACTGCGTGTGTGATCTCATGTCCAACTACATCGAGCGCTCCAGAAAGATCATCCGATTTTGAACCATCGCCATCGCAGTAAGCCATCTGTGTTCCGTCCCAGAAAGCATTGTTCGGACAATATTCAGGATGGTAGTAATGAACCGTAGAAATCAAACTACTTCCGTTACCATCGAAAGAATTGCGACCATGCTTGTCGTAGTAGTAATCGTAAACGACACCCGCATAATAGTGAGCATCCACCGCAGCCCTGTCCGTCCAGATGTTGTTGGAGTCAGTCAAATATGAGCCAGGGAGAGCCGTGCCTTGATTGGCTGTATACGTCTTAATCACACCATTACTGCCATTGTTCATCGGCTTTGTCGTATCGTAGAGATAATAAGACCCATCGGATAGATACGTATTCAGCGTCTTTGTATCTCCTTTTACTCCTGTACCAGAGCCAACCTCCGCAGCATGTTTGCTTTTCTCCACCTGGTTAATGACTTCAAGATCATTCGCATCGACAAACACATCATAGTAACCAGGGTTGTCCCCTTCCAAGGTAGACAAAGAAATTAGATAAACAAGATGATAAGTGCCTTCTTTATCTTCATAGATGAATTTTTTCGCCTCTTCAATCGAGAAGTTGGTGTCCTCTTTCAAACCCAATTCTTTCTTTGCTTTTTTCATTGCTTTTGCGGAAGAATATTTGGCTGACGTATTAACCCCTTGTTCCTTTACCGCTGGGTCATACTTCCCGTTAACCGAACTCACTTCCCCTTTTTTATTTGCGTGGATATTCAGTTCACGTCCAAAGACAGGAACTTCTTTATACACTTGCTGATACTTGTACTTTGTAAAACCAAGATCATCTTTTGATTCTTCGATCAATTCTAACTCAGAAGAAGGAGAGTCCATCAAGAAAAGATCTTTCAGTTCACCAAGGATATTGATCGCATCTTCTTTATTTTCCAACTTTTCCGAAGATATTTCCCCTTTGACGAAGGAAGGAACATCTTTTTCCTCATCCCAGGTAATCTTCCCTTTTCCCTTCGAATCTGCTGTTATCTCATCCAGCTTCTTCTGTTGTTCCGCTTTTTTAGCTGCTTCTGGTGAGTCTTGTGCAATCGCTCCTGTGGAAAGGAGTGAGAGAACCAAACCAGCCGTAGCCATGGCTGAAATGACCTTATTCCCTTTCATGAAACTATCACTTCCTTTATATTGTTTTGACAATTTGATTTGATATGAAGAACGATACAGGCCGGTTCAAAAAACAAAATAAAAGGTTCTTAGCCTCGTAATAAAAAATAATTTCAAGTTGCCGATGGCAAGAAACAGGAAGCCAAAAAAAATTTCTTCTAACCTCCTCCTTTTCAGACGAAAATCCGTCTGAAAACACTTTTCCTTGTTTCCTTTTCCTTATGTATTGCCTTCATTTCAATCTTTCGAACTATAATCACTATATTAATATAACATTAAATCTCTGTCAATAAAAAATTCAAGATTACTAGATTTTTTTTATAAATATTCGTTGGTAGAAATCGGTGAATCAGCTTCTACTCCCTATTCTTTTTTCCTGTGCTTGGCTAACGATTATTTATTTGGTATTAAAATATGCAATAACTTCTTATTCTGAATTATAAGTTATAAATATTTAGTGAATACGATTTTGCTAGAAAGCTCGCATGGTCTGTGCCACACGCCCCAGATGACAGCAATCAACATAGGAACATCTGGTTCTCACATAGCGTGGTTGATGGGCGGGTGGCATCTCCCCATCATCTGTAGAGGGAGTTTTCACCCTTATTTTCCACCTAGTGAAAATCAATTTCACTAGGTGGACTTTTTATAGAGAACTTCATGGAACTCTACTCACCTCGGATAATAACAAAGTGTATGGGAGCAACAGATTCACTCGCAACATGGGAGGGTGTAGGAATCTCTTTCCTTTAGAGTCGATTCCTACACCCTCTTCTATCCCAATTCCCTCTAATCCATGCGCTTCAGTTCGCGCTGGATGGCTTCCGCGCGTTGCGTAAAGTAACCGGGATCCCTATCATCCGATAAGCTTTCTTCCACACTCTGATAGAAATGAAGAGTGTGCTCCCTTTCCTTTTCCTTCAACTGTTCCAGAGAGGTGTTCCACACCTGCTGGTAATGTTCAACACAAGCTTTCTCAACCTCTTCTAGCTGCGCAGCAATGTGCCCTTGTAACTCTTGCTTCACTTCTTCCATCATGATCGCCTTCCCTTTTCCTTCAAAGAAGTGCTTGGTATTTTTAAACGTAGCGAGTGCTTTCTTGAAGGGCTCAGGAGTCAAATCGGCGAGCGGGGTAGAAAATACCCACTCTGCATAGGTCCATTCACTTGGCACATGAAGAGGAGGTGCCCATTCTTGAACCATTGCTTCCACCTCTGCCACCATACGCTCTCCATGCGCCACACACTTTTGGCGTAACCATTTCTCAATGCGTAGAGAGGTTGCCTGTAATTCTTGCTCAAGATCATGACGAATAAATTGGAGCAGATCCATCATACAACGCGTCAGCACCTGTTTCGTGCTCGCTTCCCCTTTCCGCAAAACAGAAGGGTGAAATATTTCCGTAAAAGCGTCACGATAGCGTAACAACACCCTTTGTTGCAGGTAATACATGAGCTCTTCCACTTCTTGACGTAGTGCATCTTCCTCCGCTACAGCTTGGTAATGAACGAGAAAGTGATTCACTTTGGCTTGTTCATTCACCAACAACTTCTTCTTGGCTTCTTTATCACTCTGCTGATAACGCGCCGCTTCCTCTTGTTGCCGTAAAATACGCTCCGCGCGCTTCGCTTCTTCCCTCATATTGTTTAATGAGACTTGCATTAAGTCGTTCGTAAAGAAAGAGTGGAACACTCGCTGGAAGTCCTCCATACCCGTAGCCATTTTGAGTTCCTCTGCAGGCTGCAACGCTAATAAACTAGAGATCGGGAATAGACGGGGGAAACGAATTCCATATTCTTGTAGTTGATCCCGTAAATATTGAAGGACGGCATCACGTTCTTCTGCGGAGGAAGCGAGATCAGCAGCATTCATTAAGAAGAACATTTTATCCATAGCGAAAGTATCTTTTACACGACCCAGTTGCAATAAGAACTCTCGGTCTGCACGAGAGAAGGCATGATTATAGTACATAACATAAAGGAGTGCATCTGCGTGTTTGATATAGCGAAAAGCAACATCTGTATGACGAGCATGAACAGAGTCTGCCCCTGGGGTATCCACCAAAGTAATTCCTTGTCGTGTCAAAGCACAATCATAAAAGATTTCTACCTCTTGCACGAAACAGGCACGCGCCTCTTCCGACACATACGGCGCAAACGTATGGATCGTCGCCTCCTCGGTCTCCCCTAATCGACTGCGCATCTCCGATAATCCACTTTTTACGGCCATTAAGAAAGGAAGGAGCATCTTCTCATTCGTACTCATGGCTCTATCCTCTGGTTTGGTCAATACGGATAACATTTCTTCTATACCCGAAGGGGCTTCTTGTCCCGGGTAAAACGACTTCCACATCTGCCGGATTTCCTGATTCAACTGCTCTTCCGTTTTAAAGTGTATGCGCACGTCTTTATGAGAACACTCTTCCGTAGGTGGTGCTATGCGGTTAATCGTAGCAGTAGTGGGGTGAGGAGAGACAGGTAACACTTGCTCACCAATCAAGGCATTGGCAAACGAGGATTTTCCCGCACTAAAAGCGCCGAATAGCGCCACAGTCCATTGTTGATTTTGCGCCCGCACACGCATGCTTTGTAAGCCTTCACCAATGGAACGCACACTCTTGATATCTGCTGTGAGCTTTTCAATCTGGCTAATCGCATCCAATCCCTCTTCTAACTGTACCGCTCCAGTAGAAGGAGCTGTTTCCGTCATCCCTTTCTTTTTTCCTTCTTTCCTTTCGTACACTGGGGCAGAATCGGTTGCTTGTTGCAATAGGATCGAGGTCTCTTCGATCGATTCCTCCAACAACTTTTTCCGATCCAATGGCTGTTGGCTAACTTCCGTTCCCGTAGCGAGATGAGCCAACCGTTTTAGATACTGCTCTTCCTCTTCTTTCTGCTGTTGCCATTCCTGCTCCGTACATAGCATTCGCTCTAAGCGCATCCACTCCGTCGACAGTTCCTCTAAACGCCGCTCCCTGCGTTGCTCAATTTCTCCAGCAAAAAGAGAATACCACTTCTCTGCTTGTGTACGGTATTGACGCTTTGCTAACGCAGATAAATCTTCCGTGTACTTGAGCAAATACTGACCGGAAAAGCCCGCTCCAGCCTTTACTTGCTCACGAACATCATCCGCATGGATGGCATGCTTCCATTGTCGGATTTCTTTTTCCCAATCTTGCTTAATGACATCCTGCTCGTTCATAAAGTGAAGAACATAGCGCTTCACGTGAGCATCCAACTGCGTCTCCACCACTTTCATCCACTGCTCGTAAAAAGCATGCAATCGGCGCTCCCGCTCTTGTTCCGTCTTGGCACGACGAAACAGCAGACCCACTTTAAAATCGGTCAACATGGTCTCCAAAAATAGATGAGCACTTTCACGCACCTCATACGGCATAAGATAGGTGCGTTGGATGATCTCATCCATTCCCTTTAAATATTCAGCGTACAGCGATTCTTTCTCTCTCTCTAATTCCGCTTGCTCGGTCTCCAAAGAGGAGATTCTCTTTTCCAGCTCAGGAAGGGAAGGAGGTTCCTGCTGTCCTGCTTGCTGAAGCTGCTCTTTTCTCTCTTCTGACAAGTACCTTTTTCGATGCAAGCGATACTGATCGAGCAAGTAGTTCATCTCTTTTTCTGCTTGCTCTAGGAGAATCGCAGATCGATTCTTGGTGAATTGCTCCATACATTCAGATAACGCCTGCCATTCATTATAAGGATGCTCAAGATCCCGTAACGACGTGTAGAAAGTTTGTTCCACAGAAAGCTCCCATTGTGCAAAGGTACGCGTCACGCTCTCTTGATACTGCTCAAAGGAAAGTTCTCCCTCCCGATGCTTATCAACCTGATTAACCACAAGAAAGAGCCGTTTCCCCCGCGTAGACAACTGCTTTAAAAAATGAAGATTGGTTTCCGATTGCACATGGTTATAATCCACCACATAGAAGACCACATCAGCCAAATGAAGTGCTGCCTCCGTCGCAGCTAGGTGCCTCTCATCCGTTGAATCAATGCCAGGGGTATCCAAAAGGACAACCCCTGGTGGTAAGTGATTCTGCTCTTGATAAACATCTATCTGAATCACTTCGTCGCCATTCTTACACAGTTGCTTCAGTTCCTCATCGGTATAGGTTCCATGATAAACCTTCCGTTCACCCCATCGCGTATGGAGGATCACCCGTTCCTCTCCCTTTTGTACCTTCACGACATTGGCACTGGTCGGGATGGGGCTGGTGGGAAGAATCGACGCTCCGAGCAAGCGATTTAACAAGCTTGATTTCCCCGCAGAAAAATGCCCACAAAACCCGAAAATAAACTCCTCACGATCACATTTTCGTAAGAGATCCAGCATTTTCTGTGCGTACTCTTCTTCTCCTCGTTGCTCCCATTCCTGATAAAAAGCGGTCATCCGCTCCAATAACCTCTCCTGCTGTGTCTCTATCATCTTTAAGATTCCCTTCTCTTATTAAGCATCGCTCTCATTACCTAAAATGATGACTGCCGTCATACTACTCAAGATTCCTCTTAAATAGAGTTTCCCTATCTGACTTTTCTAACGGACAATCAATATGTCACTTTCCCCGTCCCATAGAGG
The DNA here is from genome assembly GCF_059818345.1 of Mechercharimyces mesophilus. Taxonomy (NCBI): domain Bacteria; kingdom Bacillati; phylum Bacillota; class Bacilli; order Caryophanales; family Thermoactinomycetaceae; genus Mechercharimyces; species Mechercharimyces mesophilus. The sequence continues at coordinate 1,308,865 of NZ_JCBAPH010000001.1, forward strand.
CTATCATATACCTTTAGAGCATAAGGATCCGTCATGCCTGCGATATAATCGCAGACCACTCGAGCATGATACGCTTTATCACCCGCATGTTCTTGTATCCTTCGCTGATCGTGTGCAGATAAGAGTCGCACCTCACTCAACATCGCTTCAAAAATAAGCCGTATGACGCGATCTGCTTTCCATGCCAAGACGCGGACCGGTTGGGATTGAATCACACGATCATGCACCACTTGCTTCAACCGTTGGTTCAGCTCATCCAGCTCAGGAGGAAGAACCGCCTGATAACGCAAACGTTTGGAAAAGGAAGCCTCTCCCATACGCTCTACCTTGATGTGATTCACAAACACTGAAATTAATAAAGCAAATACCTGTTTGATCTGATGAAGAAAGGACTCCTGCCCATGCTCAAGTTGGCGTGCTCGCTCAAGTGCTTGCTCTAGCTCCTTAAATTGCCCCGCCCACGGTGACATCGCTAAAATCTCTCGAAGTTCATCTAAGCTCACCAGCTTTAGATTAACTGCATCTTCTAGATCATGCGTCGAGTAAGCAATATCATCAGCTAGTTCGATAATGGAGCACTCGAACGGCTTACGCATCGTCTTCTGGTATCCGTTATCCAACCTTTTCTTCTGTTTCAAGAAAGTAACCTCGTCATCGGAAAAAGGCTCAAGTGCCCAATGAAAAGCGGCCTCATCATCGTTATAGGCACTGGTTTTGGGTGGATAATCCACTGGTTGGCCATGCGTTCCCCCTCCACTCGCATCGCTATAAAGAATGGGGTATTTCATAACAGCGAGTAGGAGTCCCCGTGTCAGATTTAACCCCTCCCCTTTTTTACCTTCCAAACGAGTCAAAATACGAAAGGTTTGTGCATTCCCTTCAAAACCGCCATAGTGAGCCATTGCTCGATTGAGCGTCTGCTCCCCCTCATGGCCAAAGGGAGGGTGTCCCAGGTCATGGGCTAATCCTGCCGCTTCTACCAATGAAATGTCTACTTTCTCTTCAGGTGGCAACACATCGGATGTCCGATTTAAGAAGAGCGCTATTCCTCTTGCGATCTGCGCTACTTCCATTGAGTGTGTCAGACGTGTGCGATGCAAATCACCCGCATCCGTTCCTATCACTTGCCTTTTTGCTTGCAGTCGGCGAAAGGCAAAGCTATGAATAATGCGTCCATAATCCCGTTCAAAGGGATCTCGCACTTCTAAAACAGAGCGACTTGCTTCTTCATATCGACGCGTACGATCTTCCTCCAAATAAAATGGATTCATTTCATCTTTAAGCAACATGCTGATCCCTCCTCCATCCTGCCTCACATTTACCTCTTCTTACTCACGATCATATCCTACTCCCCAGCGAATTGGCAACGAAACCAAAAAGAGACCAGTAGCTGGTCTCTTCTTTCATCTTACTCATCTATAGTCCCAAAGGCAGAATATAAGCCACCATCATCGCAAAGTGAAAGCCCGTACCCGCCATAATGAAGAGGTGAAAAACCTCGTGAAAACCAAAGCGATTTGGAAAGAAATCCATCCACTTGGTGGCATAAATAACGGCTCCAATCGTGTATGCCACACCACCTGCAACCATCAACACGATCGCTCCCACTGGTAGGGTCTGGATCAACTGAACAAATGGAACAAGGGCAATCCAGCCCAGTGTGAGGTAGAAGGAAGTGGTAATGTAACGAGGAGCATGCACAAACCAAATCTTTAGGGTCATTCCGGTAATCGCTAGCATCCACACAGCAATCAGCATCGTCCATTTCCAACCGCCAGCTAGTCCGTGATAAAAGACCGGAGTGTAGGAACCGGCAATCAAGAGATAGATCGCAATATGGTCCATCTTACGCAAAATCCGCTCTTTCTCCGGTGTTGTTCGCACCCAGTGGTAAAGCGAACTGGCACCGTATAACAAAATCACACTTACACCAAAGATCGTCATCGTGATCAAGGTAGATACACTTTCTCGACTGAGCAAGATCAAAAACACCAACCCGACAATTCCAGCGAGAAAGGTAATAAAGTGTGTCCACGTGTTAACTGGCTCTTTCATTTTTAGAAATTTCATGTACACTCACCCGCTCTTCTTCATTCTCATCCTTATCATACCACGAGTGTCCACTTTCTTATCAAATTCAGAGACTTTTTATATGAAAATTTCATACATTATCCTTAAATTTGTAACAAAGGATCATTCTGTTTTCCAGGCAAGCACCAGGCTGCCTTTCCCACCATGAACCCCAATGGTCGCACTAAGTGGGCCGATAATGACTTCAAGGTCTTGATACTGCTTCCGCAACATTTCTTTGAGTACCTGTGCATCTTCCAACACATCAGCGTGTAAGATTTGGACTCCTTTGATGACATCACTTTCCTTCGCCCGTTCCAGCTGCTTAAGAATGGCGTTGGTTGCTCGTTTTTTCGTACGAAATTTGCCAAACAGATGAACTGCTCCGTCTTTAATCTGCAAGATAGGGTGGATTTTCAACAGGCTCCCGATCACGCGCTGAATTCCGTTGATTCTACCACCTTTGTACAATTGTTCAAGGTTTCCTACCAAAATATAGTTGCTCATCTTCTTATGCTCGTCGCGCAGCCGATCCGCAATCTCTGTCATCTCGCTCCCAGAAGAGGCGAGCTCCATTCCTTTCACAATCATCTGCGTCATGGGATACGATAAAATGCGGGAGTCAACCACTTCAACAGGAAAGTCGACCATCTCAGCTGCAATCTGACTCGATTGACAAGTTCCACTTAAATTACTGGATAGATGGACAGCAACCGCCCCATCATACTTCTCTTTCAAGTCCTTATATAAGGTAAGAAACTGCGCTAATGGAGGTTGTGAAGTGGTTGGTGCTTGTTTTGATTTTTCGATTTTATCATATAGTTCAGTCGATGTTAAATCAATGCCATCTTTATAAACATTTTGTTCAAATATAATCGATAGCGGCACCATATAGAGATCCGGATGCTTCATTAGCTCATCCGGAATATAGGCTGAACTGTCCGTTACCCAAGCAATCTTTTTACTCACAGTCATCGTCCTCTCCCGTTGAATCACTCTATCTGGCTCTAACTTGCCTATTCTCTTCTTCACACTTTACCACGAAGAATTTAGTTGTACAATATCCCGATAAACATATACAAAAGTTGTACACATCGGTTATGATGAAGAAGAAGCTTCCTTAGGTTGATGCCACTTGTCTCTAGATGAAAGTCGTTACCGCACGGTTGAATCTATCGCTAGCACAAGACCAGAAACCTACTATACATAAAGGAGTGATATTTTCGATGCCAGTTATACTGTTGTTCGCAACGATCACCGTTCTCATCTATATCACCTTGTTCTGGGTGGCAGCCCAGTGGAAGAAAGACCTCTCCATCATTGACATCGCTTGGGGTGGGGGATTTGTCATCCTTACTGGGACCCTTCTCTTCTTTGTTGGTGAGTACCATCCGCGTCAACTTCTGGTTACCATCTTGGTCGCTCTCTGGGGCCTTCGTCTTATCTTTTATTTGTACCGACGTAATAAAGGAAGCGGAGAAGATGCTCGCTACACAGCCATGAAACAACGTTGGATTGCCAACGGAAAAAACGTCGCACTCACCAGCTTTGTTCGTGTCTATCTTCTGCAAGGTATCGTCATGCTCTTGATCTCTTTCCCTCTGCTTGCTGTTCATGCGTGGGACACAGGCTCTTCCTTGGGTGTGCTCGATGGAGTGGGCCTCCTCTTATGGATGACCGGCTTCTTATTCGAGGTTATCGGGGATCATCAGCTTGCTCAATTTAAGAAAAACCCCCGCAATAAAGGGAAAATACTAACGACTGGGTTATGGAAATACACCCGTCATCCCAATTACTTTGGCGAAGCCTGTCTGTGGTGGGGAGTCTATCTTATCGTCTGTTCCGTCCCCTTCGGGTGGACCACGTTCTTCGCCCCTGCCTTACTCACCTTTTCTCTTCTAAAGGTATCGGGAATCCCACCCCTCGAGAAGAAAGCCATGCAAAAGCCGGAATTTCGTGTCTATGCTCGCCGCACCAATAAATTTATCCCCTGGTTTCCCAAAAAAGAAGCGAAAAAAGAGAATGGACAGCAACACTCTGTAGGTTGAATCTCCCCCTCTTACGCTCATAAGAGGGGGAGGTTCTTCCTCCCATTTTCTTTAAACTTAGTGCAAATCATTTTTGTTGATGCCGTTTTACAAACCACATCGCGACCTTCTCGTTTTCAAGTTGACCATCGGTACTCTACTTTTTTTGGTTGGTGGCACGGTATCCGTACCAGAAACGATCCCAATTTCCCTGACTGCGACAGGCCGCTATAAAAATATAGAGTGAGGCCGTCCAGTTGCCCAGCCCAATGAGCAACACAATCCAGAGGAGAGAAATGACCCATGAGGATTCGCGGAAAATCACCCATACAGAAAACAGCGTAATCCCAACGTAAAAATCAATCAACGTAATTTTTCCCCACAATATAGCTACGATGTCGCTCCCTTCGCCCCAAAAATCTCCTGCCACCAATCCATAGACGATGGCTCCTGACATCAGGAGAAACAGCAACATACTGAGTACTTGAATAAATTTCAACCCTATCCCTCTCTCCTTTTGTTTTTTTGTACACTTCCTGTATAGTATCTGTATCAAGTTCGTTTCATTTTGATGAGTGAAAGAGTGAATCCATTATGTACAACATCCGTATCGCCGCCAAAAAATCAGGAGTACCAGCTGGAACACTCCGTGCTTGGGAGAGACGCTATGGTCTCTCTCCCTCCACACGTACTTCCGGCGGGCACCGCTTGTACTCCGATAAAGATATTGCCACCCTTACTTGGCTAAGAGAACAAGTGGATAAGAAAGGGATCACGATCTCACATGCCGTAGAGCGACTACAGGAAGAGCAACCCTTAGAAACCACTTCGCTTGCAACTCTTCCACCCTCTCAGCAGCAACACGATCTGTTGAACGCTCTATATCAAGCTTTGATCTCGTTTCAAAGTGAGCGTGCTCATTCCTTGGTGGAACTCAGCTTCTCTCTTCACCAATATGAGCAGGTTTTTCATCAACTTTTCTTGCCCCTCGCCACCAAAGTAGGGGATGAGTGGGAACAAGGAAGAATTAGTGTGGCTCAGGAACATTTTGCTACACAGTTTTTACTGCAACGTTGTTACCGACTACTGGATCTCTTCCCTACTCATCCTCATTTCCCTCCTATGCTCGCCCTCTGTCCAGAAGGAGAGCATCATCAATTGGGGCTGTTGTTTTTTACCTTGTTTTTGCGACGAAAAGGGGTCCCGGTCCTCTATCTTGGACCCAATACCCCTGTGGCTGGGTTGTCGACACTTATTACGGAGCAACAAATCGCTTATCTGTGCCTTTCCATCTCCATGCCAGAACGGCTTCCACAAACAATCGACACGATTACGTCTTTTAAGAAAGAACACCCTACTCTCCAATTCGTTCTAGGAGGAAAGGGATTTCAATCTGCCGGAGAGCTAAAACCCCATTTCCTCCTGCCCGATAACTTGGAGAGCTGGGAAGATTGGTTTCACACGCATATCGAGAAAAAGCCCTTCTAAGCAGAAAATTCTCCTCCTCCACTTCCGCGCGGACCACGTGGACCGCGCGGTCCGCGACGCCCTCTTGGGCCACGTGGACCCGTCGCCCCTGGTGCACCACTCGCTCCCGTTGGTCCAGTAGGTCCCGTCGCTCCTACTGAGGACAGATTGCCTAGTTTAAAGACGAACGCGTTATTTGACTCTGCCTCTCCACCATAGATTGATTGAAAGGCTGCAAAGGAAACCGGAAAATCACTTGACGCAGTATAGCCTGTGAGGTAAGCGTTCTCTTGGTTATCCACCGCAACATCATTGCCAACATCCACGTCTTCTCCGCCAAGATAGGAAGAAAACGAGAGTCCTTGACCGGAAAAGCTTACCTGTGTGACAAATGCATCTGGGGTATCTCCCCCTCCCGAAGCAATACTGTCTTGAAATGCATCGGACGTCACGGGAAAATCCACAGAAAAGGTGGACCCTGTAACCCATGCCATACCAAAAGAGTCAACTGCAATGCCAAAACCTGCGTCACGAGTTGTACCTCCCAAGTACGTCAAATAGGTAAGAGCGCTTCCCGTCGCATTCAGCTTTCCAACAAAAGCATCACTCGCTCCTCCAAACAAAGTTTGAAAAGCATTGTTGGTTACGGGAAGATCGGTTGAACTGGTCAATCCCGTCAGGTAAGCATTGTTCGCTCCATCCAGATCGATTCCAAAACCAAAGTCGTCTCCATCTCCCCCTAAGTAGGTGGAATACAGAAGTGACGAGCCCGTAGCACTCAAACGTGTCACAAACGCGTCCTGCTCTCCCGCTAACGTCACTTGGAAAGCACCTGCCGTCGTCGGAAAGTCTGTCGAATTCGTATTTCCCGTTACATATGCCTGATTGCTCGTATTGAGAACAATGCTCCTTCCTTGGTCTTGTAAAGTCCCTCCCAAGAACGTGGAATACACTAGCGAACTTCCGGTCGCATTCAGCTTCGTCACAAAGGCATCTTCACCACCAGCAATCATTTGTTGAAATGCTCCACTAGTGGTAGGGAAATTCGTCGCATCCGTTGATCCTACCACATAGGCGTTCGTAGTGGTGTCTAGAGCGATATCGTTTCCTACCGTCCCTGTCCCCCCTCCGCTTCCACCTAAGTAAGTGGAGTACAGAAGAGAAGAGCCCGCTGCATTTAGCTTAGAGACAAATGCATCTGTTCCCCCTACTAAGATGGACTGAAATGCCCCAGAGGTTACAGGGTAGTTGGTAGAACGAGTAAAGCCCGTCACATACGCATTATTGCTGTCGTCCAAGCTGATTCCATTTCCACCTTCAAAATTGCTACCACCAATAAAGGTGGAGTATAGAAGAGAAGATCCTGCAGGGTTAAACTTAGAAACAAATACATCGAATAGTCCCGCTATGGTGGCTTGAAAAGCTCCCGTAACAATTGGAAAGTCACTAGAAGAAGTGGATCCTGTCACATACGCATTTCTAGTGCTATCCACTGCGATGCTGTTCCCTCGGTCTATGTTGCTCCCACCGAGATAGGTGGAATAAAAGACAACCGGATCAATGAGCAAAGCACGCGATGGATCATATTCCTTTCCTACTTCAAAGAATAAGTTACCGCTAGCGCCCAAACAGAACTGAGTGGGGATAGAGCGTCTCTCACCTTTGACCCACTGAAAACTTACAGGTCTTTCTTCACGAAGGAGACCAGAGGGTGTATGAACAAGTAAATCCCCCCCTGCATCAAGGGTGATACCTCCACCGCCCTCATAGGTAAGCTGAATATCGTCAAGTGATGCTCCCGGCCACACAATAACATCGTACTTAAACTTTTCCTCTGTCCCCGAGAACATCAGATCAATCTTTGGCCACACTTCTTTATAACAAACCTTTTCTCCCTCTTGCAGGAGAGTAACCTCCGCTTGCGGATTGGATTTTAGAAAACAAAAGGATAACTTCACCTCTTCCAAATTGGAATAAAAGCAAAAGTCAATGTGGTCGCGAAAAAAAGTTAATTGAAATCCCTCTCCTACTGCCCAGCAGAAACCTTCACTTTCCTCTCCACTTACATTCGGAACAAACATTAATGGTCCTTTCGTATTTTGCATCCGCTATTCCTCCCTGTCGTACTCTTCAACATAGATGTATGTAACAACGACCGGGAAGGTTTGGGCGCAAGAAAAAATTATTTCTGCAAAACGTCCATAACTTCTTCTTCACTTTACCATGACTTTTTCAACACGACTAAGCCGTAGACTCCTCAGACCAAAGCCACTTCAGCGGGTGAGTGGGATGTCATTCTTATTTTTGTGAATATATTATGTAATGAGACTTTTGTTGATCCGTTTATGCCAACGAACTTCGGTGAAGAATTGAACTTCCCTAGGCTCATCTTGTTTCAGAACAGCTCACGCCCTCATTTCAGCAATGAAAGTGTGAGCTATTTTCAAAATTGTATCTCCCTAGCACTGTCCGCACACTTCTATCTACCCATTCTTTTCGTCACTTGATTCATCATGCTCTTGGCCAATTTCCCACCATATTTCTTGCCATACTTCATCCCGTTCTTCTTCAATTCTTGTTTCAATTTCTTTTTAATTAGTTGCTTGATCATGAAGCCCCCAACTCCTCTCTATCCCTCTAGCATGAGAATACAATAAAAACATGTCTAAAAGATGTCAATACGATCCTTTGTTCGCAATCGGCTGTCTCTTGAGATCTTCCTTTTCTTTGCGCACTGATCCAGAGGATTCTCTATTCACATCTTAATATATCTAACGAATGTGACAGGTTTCAAGAGAGATTGTACGTTCGATTCCTTGTCCTTTTACTCTTTTCACACTTCTTGGTTGCCAAGATAACGCTCCCGCATTTCACGAGTAAATTCCGCTGACTTCCCCTTCGGAATACTAAGTGTCTGCCATTCTTCTCCTTTCAATTGCTTCGCCATTATAACCATCTGCCCAATGTGATAGCCATAGTGGGTCAGCTGACGCTGAATGGCTTGCACGACCACATGCGATTCACCGCGGATCGTCACACTCTTAAGAATATCTTCTGGCTGAAGCTTTTCCAGCGTGTTAAGGTAAATCGACCATCCTTGTTCCCACTCATGCAGCAACTGCTCCCGTGTTAGAGATTGTTCCTCAAACTCTAGCTCTCGCTGTCGACCTTCCTTCTCGCCATCCGTAATCAGAAAGTCCGTCCAACGAGAACGCATATTCCCTGCCAAGTGTTGTATATTAATCGCCACGCTACTACAATCCTCATGAGGACGCCAATGAAGTTCTTGTTCGCTTAACTGTTGAATCGTTCTTTCTCCCAACTCCTTCAATCTTCTCGATTCCGCTATGCATGTCTGTAAGTAGATGGATTCCATAAAGAATCTGCTCCTCTCCATTTGCAATTAGAAAAGTGTAGAGAAAAGAAATCTTGATGCTTCCTATTTTCAAACGCAGGTTTTTGCTGAAACAATTCCTTGATGATCCCTAATAAAGCAGGAAATTCAGGGTAAACCGTCGTACCCTTTTTATACACAAAAGAAAAAATACAAGGGGGGACCCTGATGAGTATCTCCAATCGCTTGTCCACTGCTCGTTTGCTTCTGGGTGAACTCCTTTCTTTCGTCTCTATCACTAAACGTAAGGATAAGTCCAAAGCCCCTAAGAAAATGGTAGAGAAGGGTAACGTCCTCACAGACGAGGAGAGGGCCTATTGGAAAGAAGTCACTGATACTGGATATATTCCTGGTACGTGGTATGTAGGTGATACGCCCTCCAAAGAAGACAAACAAAAGCAACCCATTGTTTTCGTCCCCGGAATCGGAAATAATGCTTCCATCTGGAGTAAAGGTGCTGGTAACCTCTACACGCTGGCCTACCAAGCGGGATATCGGACTGCCTTTGTCCAATTATATGACGCAGCAGGACGCAAATTTGCGGAAAGCCAATGGGCCAATGGCAAGATCTTAGCAGCTCAACTAAGAGAGATCTATAACCATTTCGGGCAACAAGTTCATGTGATCTCCTATAGCAAAGGAGGCATCGATACACAAACCGCGCTCCTCTACCATGATGCCATTTCCTATGTAAAAGATGTTGTCACCATCGGTTCTCCTCATGAAGGCACTTCCTTAGCAGACCTTGCTTACAGTTGGTATGCCGAATGGTTAGCCAAAAGACTCGACCAACACACCGCTGCTACTTATTCCTTACAAACAGGACAAATGCAAGAGTTCCGCAAAGAGACAGACTCCAACAAAAAAGTCGGAGCACAAGATTATTATACAGCAGCGGGGACCAGTTGGGGCAACTTCGGCGATTACTTGTGGTTTGGTGGACTCTATCTTAGTTCGCATGGTCCTAGCGATGGCGCAGTAAATCTGTGGAGCACCAAACTCCCATACAGTCGACACCTCTTTACTGATTCCACTCTCAATCACGACACCCTCATCTATGGAGAAAACGTCTTCCAACGCATTCAACCCATCCTCAGCGGAAGGGCGAATGCTGCATTCACAGAAAATTCAATTCCTCTTCCCTCGGCGGAAAACCACGAACATTACATTCGCGGAGGAGAATTGGCTCCAGATACTTTACTGGAGAACGACGTCTTCGTCCCTGCAGGGCAAAAAGAAGTGATCTTTCAAACAGCCACGAGTGCCGCCAATGTGAGCTTCCATTTACAATCGCCTCTCGGAAAAACCTATACAGAAAAGTACTCCTCCTATGCCTCAGGCACTGGCAAAGACTATTTCGCGGGAGCCACCACTCAGGCTTATCGCGTAACGAAACCAGAGAGCGGGATGTGGAAAGTAAAGTTGACTGCTACGAGTAAAGAAGCGTATTTAATGGTAGTCACCTATTCTGAACCTGAAATCGCCACTGTAAAAGGATCTCTCCCCTTGATTAATGGCTCTATTCCCATATACGTAACACTGAAACAACCCCAGTCATTTGATCTGAGTTCTATTCAAATGGAAATGCGTATGATAGATTCTCCACAAAAGATTATTGACTTACCGACAACATCCCACTCTGAAACCACCCTCCGATTGGCGAACCACGCAGAAGGCGTTTTTATCGGAACGATATCTAGACAAATCTCATCAAGGGTCTGCAATATCACAGTGGATATTCAGGGACAGCGAAGCAATGGCGAACCTTATAAGAGAACCTTGGTACGCTCATTGTATATAGAATAGCTTTTACAGAGAAACAGATCATCGGGAATGTACGCTGAGGATGTATTAAAGCGTATGTTCCTTATTCATTATTTCAGACCAAACGCACCGTATAAAAATCCTCTATCCCTTCTATGCAGCCTTCTCCTCTTCAAACTGACTACTTCGAATAACAATCCCTCCTTGTGCATACTTTTTTATGAGTGCCGTGAAGGGGTGATTAAATGAGCGGCGATACGATTGGTGATACGATTCATGCTCTATTCAAACGGTTTAAGTGGTTTGCTTGGCTCACCGCTACTCTCGTCATAGTAGGGCTCTTATGGATCATACTTTCTCAACCCAATTGGGAAAATCTTCGCCAGAGTCCCACTGTGGTCACCATTGGCGTACTACTCACGGGAGTCATCATAAGTATGGTACTTCGTTTATATTATGACGAAAAGAAAATCACCCAGATCAGTGGTGATTTTTCTCATTCAGATGAGGAAATTGTCAGAAATACTTATGCTCTCGAAATCATGAGCATCATGGCGAAGAAAACTTCCAAATGTATCAGTGAACCCTTTTCCCAAGAAAACAACCGCGATACATTAATGAATTTCTGCTCCATCATTCAAGCCTTTATGATGAGTGAAACGTCTCCCGACCATCCCAAAGTGGTCCTTTTTACAGGTAATGATGACGAAACCCATCTTATTCCCTTCGTGTGGTGTGGACACTCAACGAACATCAGAAAGTTCTCTCTCAAAATAACACAAGAAAACGCGGTCGGATTTACATACCTCACAGGAGAAGCCCATTACATCGAAGACGTTAATCAACCGAGTGCACGTTTTCACGTAAACCCCTATTCTGAAAAGCAATTTGGCTCACTCATCACAATTCCGATCAAATGTAAGGGTCAGACGATCGGTGTGCTCAGTGTGACGGGTAAAAACAAGGGGGCATACAATGATAGCGAAGAAATTGCTTATTTACACTCATTTTCTAATGCCATTCTCCCCTTATTAAGTTATCATCTCAACCTAACAAAAAATGCGAGGGATGCACATGAAACAAGGGATCGTCAGGAAGAAGTCCTATCCGGAACCATCCACTAAGAAAGACCTTTATACTCGTTATGCCCAAGGAGATATCACCCCTCGTGAATTTTTAGATCGAGCAACAGAAGGATTGTTTAAAGAAAAACGTCAACAAGTAGCAGAAAGACATGAGCGCTATTTCGGGAAAAAGCTGTAATCTAGAAATAAAACGACCAGTGTATTGGAAGAGCTCAAAGAGACTAGCCTGTTCCTGATTCGAGCAAGCTCGTCTCTTTTATATTCAATCATTACTGTGCTCAAACAATAATCGATACGATTTTAAAGACTAACAAATACGTAGACAGAGGAATTCGCCAAGAGTAGATGGAATCCTATAGATAACAGAATCTAGGATGTTCATTCTTTTTTGGAGGATTTCGTATGTATGCTAAATTATATAGTTGTTCCATTCATGGCATCGATGGTGTGCTAATCGAAGTAGAAGTGGATATCAGTAATGGTTTACCCGCTTTTGACGTAGTCGGACTACCCGATTCCGCCGTTCGAGAATCACGAGACCGGGTTCGTGCAGCCGTAAAAAATAGTGGGTACTCCTTTCCACTCCAACGAATCACCACCAACCTTGCTCCAGCCGATTTACGCAAAGAAGGCTCCGGCTTTGACCTTGCTATTGCCTTAGGTGTTTTACAAGCCAGTGACCAGCTTTCATGCAAAGGAGCGGATGAATGGCTCCTATTGGGTGAGCTCGCTCTAGATGGATCACTACGCCCTCTTACCGGCGTTCTACCCATGGTGATGTCTGGAAAGGATCGCGGTTTCCGCCGAGTAATCCTCCCTGCAGAAAACGCAGAAGAAGCCGGGCTAGTGGATGACATGGAGATTTACGCATCCTCTACCTTAAAAGAAAGTGTCTCCATATTAAAGAAGGAGGCAGCCCCTCCCATTCCGCTAACGTCACTGACAAGTAACACCGAGATGCCCTTAGCAGATTTTGATGATGTGCGCGGTCAACGTCATGTCAAGCGAGCGATGGAGGTGGCCGCAGCAGGCATGCATAATCTTCTCTTGATCGGTCCTCCTGGATCTGGAAAAACCATGCTCGCTCGGCGTATTCCGTCCATTCTAACGCCCATGCACGCGAGTGAAGCTCTGGAAGTAACTAAAATTAGAAGTATTACCGGTCATCTGCCCACACGAGGAAAAAAAGAAACAAGACGTCCTTTTCGTGCTCCTCACCATACGATCTCCTCCCCAGGCCTCATTGGCGGGGGCTCCATCCCAAAGCCTGGAGAGGTCAGTCTCGCCCATCGAGGTGTTCTATTCTTAGACGAGCTACCCGAATTTACTAAGGGAGCCTTAGAAGTTCTCCGTCAACCACTGGAAGATCACCAAGTAACGCTAAGCCGTGCACGAGCCACCTTTTCCTTTCCCGCTGATTTTATGTTAATCGCTTCGATGAATCCTTGTCCTTGTGGATTTTATGGTTACGAGCAAGATCGCGCGTGTACATGCACCCCTACCCAAGTTCAACGCTATCGAGCCAAAATCTCCGGTCCGCTCCTCGACCGGATCGATCTGCATGTAGAAGTCCCACGAGTAGATTACCAGACACTCTCTCAAACACAGCAAGAAGAGCCCTCATCAGTAATCCGCCAGCGGGTTATCCAAGCTCGATCCGTCCAGGCGGAAAGGTTTCAAGGTACCGCGATCCTTCATAATGAAGCCATGCCTCCTTCCATGATCCGCCGTTACTGCAAAGTGGATAAGGAGACACAGCAACTATTAAAGGACTCTTTTGATGCGCTCGGGCTCAGTGCTCGTGCCCATGACCGAATTTTAAAAGTTGCCCGTACCATTGCCGATCTAGTAGCAAAAGAGCAAATTGAAAGTATCCATGTTGCTGAAGCCATTCAGTATCGAACATTGGATCGAAAGTGGTGGGGCTGAGGTCGCCATCCGTTACGAGTTATGTAGCCCCTCCTTTTTAGCCGTCATTGGTCGCAATAATTCTGGTGATCGTGGTGTATTGAAAGTGACGGGTGCTACTACACCCGTCAGACAGTTTTCTTTCGCCGATGTACTGGTAGAGTAACCGAAACGAGTTAATTTTTCACCTAGCTTAGAAAACATCGCTCGAGCACTATTCTTTCAGTTCTTCCCTCTCATTCGTGTTAAATACAACTCAAAACTCCTTTATGTCGTAGTAAAAAGCGCTAATGCTAACGGCGTTTTCGTACCCACTTCAAATTGAAGACAATGAAGAAGCTCTTTCCACTCGATCCATCAAAGATTATTTGCGTTCGCGTGTCATCTTCTAGGAACGGTTTATATATCGATTCACTACGATTTCATAATTCATTTTCACATGGTGGGATTGTGTCTAAGCTTCAATCGAAAAAGCCTCATCCTATCTCAAATGGAGAAGGATGAGGCTTTTCCCATCTAGTTACTAACTTAAGCTCTATTCTAAAGAAGCAGAAGCAAAGTTGACAGAAAATCTTTCACACCATATGGAGACGGAGCGGAATTTATCTAAATCAACATGGTCCGGTATTTCATAGTTTTGGTCACCTTGATTTCCTTTTAATTTACCGAGTGAAATGTAAGTGAGTCAGTAAAAAGTCAAGTCTACGATTACAAAAATTGGATAAGTTGATTTTCAAACTGTTGAGGGGTGATGGTACAAGCAACGATCTGTTTTTCTTCGATTATCGAAATAAGTACAATCCTAAGATTATTTACTTTGATGCGGATTAATTATCTCATATCAGAAACACCAGAGTATCCCGAAGCGGTACAGACAATCTGTAACTCCTTTGATGAGTTCTTAGACAGTCATTTAGAATAACAGAAGACCAGGCAAGGGAAGTTTCCTCCCTCACCCGGTCTTTTTCACTTATACTTCAAAATACTTAGTCATAGAATCTGATTTTCGCACCATTTGGTCCTGTTACATAAAACTCTGCGTAGGTACCATCGACATATTTATTTACATTTCTAATAATCTTGCATTCACCAGTGGACAATGTGGCCGTACTACCTGAAACATAGTCGTCCGCATTGCTTTGATCATCCTCGTACAATTTATATGTACCTTCGGAACCAGAAACTAAGCAATACATAACATCTCCGCCTGTAGAATTCCAGGTACTCGTCACACCATTAGAAATACTTTTAATACCTAGTGAATTCCATTGTCCATCTCCATCCGCAAAGGCATCCGAAGGAGAGAATGCCAAGAGTGAAAATGCGGTAGCTAAAGCTAGAGAACCTAGTGCAAATTTTTTTCGTAACATAACTGATTGCCCCTTTCCTTATGGTAAATATATGATATCATAATTATACCTTTATATCAATATATTATAAACAATTTAGAGAGGTGCAAATATGAACGATAATCTATTTACGAAAGTTTTGTTTTTAATAGCTAGTCTCGCTATATTTCTATCGCCAACTTTTGTTGCCTATGGAGCAACTGAAGCGATTTCCTCGATAAGGAAGGACCTATTTTCTCTTGAACATACTTCTACGGATCTATTAATAGAGGCAGAAAAACTAGATAACGTTTTGCCGAAAAGTGGAATACAGAGTTTGTTGAACGGTGCAAATCGGCAGGCAACACAAGATTGCCATTCACTAGCACTCTCAGGGGTCAGTGATGTTGTTGATAGTTGGTGCTTTAATAGTGGGGATAACTTAACCGAAGAATGGTATCCACAAGGGATAAGTGGAGTAGGAGATGCTCAACAAGATGATTTTTGGGGCAGTAAGCAAGCTTTCGTAGTAAGTTGGTATCATGAGAGCAAGGGTGTAAGAATTAGTTTTCTTGACTCTGAAACAGGAAAATATCGTCATGTGCTCCTTGTTGAACCCTATACCAACTCTTTCGGGAACCCAAGCTATCGAGCTGTAGAAGTTCATGCAGGTGGAATTGTATGGTATGGAAATTACTTATATGTAGCGGATACCACAAAAGGTTTTCGGGTATTTGACATGCGATATGTCTTTGATCTTAAGTCCAGTGAAAATGGGAATACTTCCGACAAAGATAAAGTGGGTCGTATTAACGGAACTTATTATGGTCATGGGTATCGATATGTAATGTCACAAGTTGGTGCATGGACTATCCCTGGAAAACATACTGGATCTGGTTGCGAAGAAGATGCTTACCCAAGGTTTAGCTTTGTCGGCCTTGATCGGAGTACAGTCCCTGATTCCTTAATTACAGGGGAGTACTGTAACCCCCCGAACCCCGAAAATGACATAACTTTGTATGGACGTATGGCTAGGTGGTCACTCCAAGATAGTGAACTAAAAACATCAAGCGATGATCAGGCGCGAGCAACTGAAGTATATGGCTTACCTAAAGCCCATGCACAGGGAGCACTTGCTCTAAATGGAGATTGGTATGTTATGACCAGCTCAGGGACGTTCAATAATGGTAAATTGTATAAAGGAGTGCCAGGTGAAGAGATGACTTCTCTTAAAGCAGGAATCGGTCCTGAAGATTTATATTACTGGCCATCTCAAGATGAATTATGGACTGTGACAGAATACCCCGGAAAAAGAGTTTTGTATGCAATACGTCCCTAATAGGGGATTATCCCAATAACAAAGACCGGGCAAGGGAACTTTCCCTTTCACCCGGTCTTCTCAATGTTTTGGTCACTGTATATGGTTATTCTACATATAAAAAGGGATTCTTGCTATTGCTCGATCAAAGCGCGTTCGACTTCGATAATAATTTTCCCTTGGTTTGCATCCATGAGCTTCTTCAACTCATTCATGACTTGCTCGCGGACGTTTTCGTCATAGTCGAAGGAGACCAGACGCTTTCCATCACGGTAAACGCGCCAGAATCCTTTCCTCGGATTAGGTTTAAGTTTGTTGCACGGTTAAGTTTAAATAGAAAAAGCTTCATCCCTCTCCAAAGAGACAGGATGAGGCAGATAACTTTAGCCGTCACTTTCGTCCAATGCTGGCAGATCAACAATAGATATCACTTCGCCCTCAGGGAAAACCGCTGCTGAAAGCTCTGCTGCAAAGAGATTTTCTACATCTGCTTTTAACATGTTTCCTTCCCACCGAATGCTATCAGCCCTTACGATATAAACATCACCTGTGCTTAAAGTGATTTCTGCTCTTCTTTCAATCATTATGTTCATCCCCCTATTATATAGAGTGAGGAGTGATTCCCCTTCTATTATTCTATGCACTCTCTTCATAGAGGTTCCGGTTTGATAAAAAATCAACCTTGTATGAATAGAACTGATTTAATCGCCCTCCCCATGCATTCGGCATCGGCCATTTACCATGGCGCTGTTTTTACATGGGTTTCCGCCTCTCATTTTCGCACCACACTTTCTTTGCATGGGTTTTACAAGTTATATAGCCCCTCCTTTATAGAAGTCAATGGTCGCAATAAATCTGGACATGATCGTGGTGTATTGAAAGTGACGGGTGTAGTAGCACCCGTCAAATATGATGAGAATGTATCTTTTACCATTTACTAACTTCAGCTCTATTCTAAAGAAGCAGAAGCAAAGTTAACAGAAAATCTTTCACACCATATGGAGACGGAGAGGAATTTATCTAAATCAACATGTTCCGGTATTTCATAGTTTTGGTCACCTTGATTCCCTTTTAATTTACCGAGAGAAATGTAGTTATCTTTTGTGATATCTGCACTCTCTTCTATCTTAGGGAGTGCAACAAGATAGATTTTGAGATCAGGTCCATTATCGGTTTCGAATTGTGTAAGCCGTAGAATCCGCTTCCCATCAGGCATTTGATATATGGTAGCTATTCCTTCGCCATCATGAGAATCATCTCCTTTTTCGAAGTTACCTTGATAAAGTGCCTGAGGTTCTTCTGTACTCTCCTTTTCTGTACTCTCCTTTTCTGTACTTTCATCTTCTGAACTTTCATTTGAAGATGGTTGTGATTGAGATGGAGAATCAGGGAGCTTCTCACTTACTTTTTGATCCAAGATAAGTGTTTCCGGACGAAAGACCAGCCATAATACGAGAGAAACAATTATGACAAGACCACAGATGATCCACTTGAATTTTGTCATCTTCACCACTCCTTTTGTATAGGATGCAAAGCTACTTATGTGTCTCATTTTACGGGATAAATATATACGAACCATTACATAATCATTGCATAATTATATGAACAAGAAAATGGTGAGTTCGCAATTAAATGGATCAATATAAACCCACTCTGGATGAATCCCATTTTGGTTATGATCTACCTGCTACTCTCTCCAAACTAAAAAAACCTCCACATACTTGGAGGTTGATTTTTTGACCTGTGATTTTTTCCTGCTTCGGTAAAGCTTATCTATAGCATATAAACGTTGATCCCAATGCCACATAACATAGAGCTAGTTTCGTTGCTGGTCCTGTAGTTGATCCCGCCCAATATTTCCGCATCTCAGGTAGTTCACTAATGGCCAATCTATCAAACTTGGAATAGATCAATCCATTAGACTAAGATGTTGGTTCATAAATACCCAAGGCCAGGTCTATCTGTCTGAGATAGTCCGCCTTGGGTGAAATGTTGTAAAGATCTTTTTCGCTATCGTTTAGCTCACCTATGAATATGCTCTCAAACTCGCTATTGCGACTGCATTCTTATTCCGCTTCATCTTCTCCGATGGTGCGCCTGTCGACTTTCCCCCATGCATTCGGCATCGGCCATTTGCCATAGCGTTGTTTTTATATCTTCACCACCTCCGCGGTTTGTGAATGTAAATAATTCCATCTATCCATCATCATCTTCACTATGATCTAATTCCATCCTCCAATTTCTAATCACACCCTTGAGTGAACTCACAGGAATACTGGGGTTGCTTTTTTCTTGAATTTCTTTGATAACCTCTTCAATTTCTTCCTTAGGTACACTATCATTTTCTCCTTCTAATAACTTTTTCAACTTATTAAAACCTATAGTTAACCCATCTACCTTTTCACTAAGTTCAATTTTCAGATCTTCTGTTTGTCTCTGTTGTTCTTCGAGAGCATCTGACATCCTATTAATTTGGTTCAAATTGAAATTCATCTTGTCAACAGTGTCTTGTAAATTAATTATATTCTGTTTTTGTTCAGCAGTATCAACCAAAGTGATTATGATCGCCAGTACAGCTAACACAATTGATACTAATGTTGCTGCAAAAGCTAAATTTTCTCCTGCTCTCTGTGATCCTCCGAGTAAATGAGATGTTACAAAAATAAGTAGCCAGAACAGGCTAAGAGTGATTAAAATTACTAAGTCTCTTTTAGTTACATTTCTAAACATACCTTCCCCTCCCATCCGACCAGAATTCGACAGGGAAGAATTAAATCCTTCAAAATAAAAACCACCACCTAGTGCTTAAATACCGCCTGGCTCTTCAGGGTATAGCCACTCGATATCCTCGTTCCCTCACTATATAGTGGCAGTCGTATGCAATAATAAATAGAGACCTCAATATTGCGTATTTCAAATTAACTAGTATAATATACCTTATAAGATAATACATGAAATTCGAACTAGATTAATCTATATTACAGAGGTGAATCTTCTTGATTATTGTCGATTTTTTTATTGACCACTGGTTTGAAATTTTCCTTGGTCTCTTTTTAACATTACTAGGTCCCGCTTTAAGTAAAATAGCTTTTAATGAGCAAAAAATATCGAATATTAATAACCAATCGGAGACAAACATAAGTACTTTGACAGAAAAGAACATAGAAGAAGTACGATACTATGAAGTGACTAAAGAAACATATTACTTTAAGTCGCATGATAGCCAGAGTGATATAGGGGTAGCAGTAGCTTTATTTATTGCTGTTTGCCTTATTTCTGCACTTTATCTTGAATATAGAGAACCAGTCTGGATATCAATGACCATTCTAACTATTATAATATTTTCATTAAATTCCATTATGACATTTGTGATGGCTAGATATGATTTGCGAATAGGAGAATTATGGACAAAGCCATTAAAAGCTTCTTACATATTTTTGTGTGTGCCTTTTTTCAACTTATTTCTTCTAAATAATCCTGTTTTCCCGTTAGGGAGTTTTGATAAACTCCTTTCGAGTTATGACATTGATAAGCTCTCGGGTTTACTTAGTAGCTTTGGATTAGAGGGAGTCTCTTTTATTTTTTTTCAAATTATAGGAGTTAGTTTAAATATAATCTCATTGCTATCAATTTTCCTAATCTCTCTATATATTTTCTCGACGTTGGTACACAATAAAATCAATTCTATAAATGATTATTGGTACATAATACCCTTTCGTTGGACGGTTAAGTTTATTTTACGCTCAATTGTATCTGTCCCCTTACACAGAGAGCTCATATCAAGAATTATTTATGTAAGTGGCATCTTTTCAGTTCTATTTTGTAGTGGTTTGCTATTTTCTTTATTAAATTGGCTTATACAATACTTGCATAATCTATGAACAAACTATATTTTCACTCCTTGATCTTCACTTGTGATAACCTCTTTCTTTTCTCGTTATATCCACTGCAAAATATATTCTCTAATCAAGGAGGAACTCTATATATAGAAACGACAGGCATACGTATTAGAACCAATACCTGATTACGAACACGTTCCTAGGTATGTAAACCATGCATGTGGTTGTATTTATCGATGCGTTGTTGATGAAGTCGAATTCCCTGATCATATGTGGAAAGTAGTACATTAATAAGAAATTCATTCTATCCGGTTTGGTTATCAAATGAGATAAGGAAATCACTACCTTCAATAGGATCAATGAGATTTAGAGTAGTAGCCACGTGTGGAATGATCCCACGCTCTCATTGCTCTTCTGTTAACCCTTGTATAAACGGCGGCTCTCATGGCATTCCCTCCACCATTAGGGTTGAATTATTCAATTAATTGTCTATGGTAATGGCAAGAATATGATGAAAGTTACAGGTGCTACCACACCCGTCACACGGTTTTCGATCCCCGCCGATTAAATGGCGGTTGCGGATTGCTATTCGTCAGCATCCCGTTCGGTGCCACGAGCGGGATGCTTCTTACTGTTTAAAGACTTCCGACCATTCAAGAGTCTTACCAATAAGATAAGAGCTCCTAATGCATTTTACCTGGTTCTTGGTGATAATCCCAAGTAAGATCGGGTTTTAATAGGATCTATACAAAGAAGGTAGCGATTATCAATATCGAAGCTACAATTCCCAATGTATACTCTATGATATTTGTAACCTTACCAAACATAGTCTTTTTTATCTGTTTGAGCTTAGATTCTTGTTTAGTAGCCTTCTCGATTATAAAAAGTGATGTAATGATGATTAAAACTATAAATGTCCAACCAACATCAGGTGGAACCTTTAAGTACAGATAATTCCAGGCATAAGCGCCCAAAACTACTGTCGCCAATAGGAGCTGTATGATCTTAAACCAAATAACGCTCCTTGCTTCCTTACCAATTACCTCTTTTACCTCACTAAACATCTAATCATCAACTGCCTCTACGGGTTAAAGTTATTCGCATCTTAGGACCAATCCATTTCATAATGATCCGCCTCTAGCTCTGGAAATACCGTAAACGTTCACCATGTGGTTCTGGATCAAGCGTTATACACCTCCTCCAGATTGCGGATCGTCACCCTGTTTCCAAATAGTCAATAAAGTTGCACCTTCTTTACCATCTGCTGATACTGCTGTCCGCATATCATCATCAATATAGCATGTAATGACGCGTTTATTTGAGGATAAGTAGGTTGTAGTTCACTCATCAAATAAAGATGAGCTATTACACTAGCTCCACAGAGTATCACAAACAAAGCAGCCAAAAACAGATTATGCTCTCTCAATTCTCCATCTCCTCGGCCAGGTTTCATAGCATCTATTATACCTAATCGCCCTTATATCGTGATACATCTCCAAAAAACAAGGAGCCATATCATATGATTCCTACCCACTCATTCCTTTTCGTTGACCTTTATGATTGTGACAACTAGCTCCTTCATCAAAAGTTGAACTATTGCAATCGATTGTATATGGTGGTGCCAGGATTCTCATCATGAAAGTAACAGATGCTACCACACTCGTTACACGGTTTTCGATTCCCTACGATACCTCTAATAAAATCGGTTGCTTTCTTCTACACTTCCTTTGTAACATCTAAGTAGAAAGAGGAGTTAATAATATGGGGAAACAAATATTATTCATTCATAGTGCGGGATCTCAGGAGCTTCATCACGGAAGTAGCGATCTAAAGGCATTTATACAAAAGGCGCTCAGTGATGAATACACCTTGTTAGACCAAAAGATGCCTAATCCAGAAGATCCTAAGTACACACTTTGGAAAGCTCATCTTGAAAAAGAATTTGCTTCATTGGACGATGAAATGATTCTCATCAGCCATTCTTTAGGTGGTTCGGTTCTATTAAAATATCTTTCCGAGGAAACTTGCACACAATCCATTTCCGGTTTATTTATGATTGCTACACCATACTGGGGAAAGGACGATGATTGGCTAGCAGAGGAGTTTACTTTATCAGAAAAATTCGCTACAAAACTCCCTCAGATAGAACGGATTTTCCTTTGTCACAGCTTTTGCGATGAAAAAATATCATCAAAACATCTTGAACACTATAAGAAAAAACTTCCACAGGCAACTACTCGGTTACTTAATGGATCTGAACATACTTTCAGTGATGGAATTCCTCAGCTTATATATGATATCAAAGAACTGTAATTACTGGGTTTATAAAGTTAGCCAACCTTCAACAATCGGCCTCGAGAATGGAATAAAATTAGCGTCCGTTTTACATATTTGGCCCAGTTACTTGCATAAGAGAAAATTCATAGAGTAATCGAGTGGGATTTTTGTCTTTAATATACGATCGTATATAGGCTTCCTCTCTTTATAATATAATGGATCAACACAAGTAAAAGAGGTGGTTAACGATGAAAATGAGCCATCATTTTACCACCTGAAATCAAGTGTAAGATTAAACAATTACGGAAAACGTTGAATGAAGCGACTTCCAGTGATAAGTTTGAGATGGAAGAAGAGAATCAAGAGGAATGTAAAACACTACGTGGTTGAATCTCAAAAATCATCTATTAACCCACAGGTGCTAATCTAATACGTTCTCCAGGAATAAGGTTTGTAGTTCCAGTGAAAATATTCAATCGAGTATGAAAGATAACATAGATTACCCTCAGACCCGTTGGATGGAAACAATTTAAGATTAGCCAATGTCCAGATGGGAAAGGGGCATCAAAAGTAAAATAACTGTTTCTCGTTCTCCCAGGGCATGCAACTGTTACAGTTCCTTTACTCACATTGATTATTCTGATCTTTGTCTTTAAATTATGAGCCAAATCCATCACTCATTTCAAGAAATATTAAATTTGGAATGTTAGTTGAAGATAGCAAACTAACATTCCAAATTTAATATAGTATATGTATTTTAATTCAGATGAATTGTACTATTTAGCCTGAATTAAGTGAATATTTATCTCCTAGTTCCATTCGTGATTCGTTCCGTCTGATTCTGAACTAACATGTAATAAAACTACATTCCTCTCACTCTATTAGATTCTGGCTCAAGTACACATCCTCTTCTAATATCCAGGTTGCGGATCGTCATCTCGTGAGTCTACCATTTGAAACCCTCCTTCATGGGCCATTTGGCTAACTCACGAAAGCTGAAATTCGTCTTTGATACCCCCATTTTAATCCATATCATCCACTGGACAAACACCTTAAGACCATGACCAAAAAAGGAGGAACAATAAAAATGCCTACACCTGTACCGGAATTCACTATCACTCGCACCCTAAACGCGAGTCGCAAGCTCGTGTGGTGCGCCTGGACTGAAGAGAAAGAACTCGTCAACTGGTTGCCTTCTACGCCCCTAGAGTCCATCTCTTTCGACGTCCGAGAGGGTGGTCGATACCGTTACACGATGGTCAACAAGGAAACAGGAGAGGAGTATCCTACTGGAGGTGTTTTCCTCGACGTCGTACCTTTCGAACGACTCGTCTTCACCTGGGGTTACCCCGACGATCCCATCGAAAAATCCCCTGCCGTGACTCTAACCTTGATGGATCAGGGTGACTGCACTGAGATGATCTTCCACCTACGTGGATTCACCGGTCACCCCGGTGATCAGTACGTGTATGATGGCTGGTCTGGCACACTCGACAATCTAGCGATTCACTTGAGCAACTAAAGGCCCGCAATGCCAGAGAAGGAGACTCATGGACCCTCTTGGCCATTGACTCGCAAGATGCCTCAAGCGCTACCGATCAAAGTTGGCTATTCTTTTTCCCATCGAGCGTCCACCGAGGTGGCCATGAAAGATGTTAAAAATGCTTGTCTAGCTCATTCATCTGCTTTAACTCTTCTTACATTCGGACTTCGTTCCCTATATACGAACCCTATTCCTTCAACAAGAGGCTATCCAGTGCTTTTCTGTCCTATTATCCAATTGAACAGCTTCTGCCTTCGCTCCATCACCGTCCGGCGATGGAGCGAAGGATTACTCGTCTACAACAAAAAAGACGGATTCTCGCCATCAACTATTTGTATCACTCACCGGGTATAACCATCCACGCCCGCCCCTGTCTAATGTCTCTTATCCATGATGTATAGATCTCCATCATGCGCATTCATTAAGTTCTCACCCACCCTATCATCCGACTAACCTAATGAAAACTATAAACCCGACTCGCCTCCACCTGTACCACGCGCTCCTCTTGGCCCCCTTGGTCCGCGTCTTCCTCTCGGCCCTCTTGGACCTTGCACTCCTGTTGCTCCCGTAGCCCCTATTGGTCCTGCTGGTCCTGCTGGTCCGGTTACTCCCGTCGCTCCCGTTGGACCGGTTGCACCGATGGAGGTAAGCATTCCTATTTTAGAAATGAAAGCATCTCCAGTTTGAGTACCTCCGCCAAATTGAGACTGAAACGCAGCGAAGGTAACGGGGAAATCAGTAGATGTGGTGTTTCCCGTAACATAGACGCTCTCCTGATTGTCAATTGTAATACCGTTTCCTGAATCATTTCCTCTCCCCCCTAAAAACGAGGAAAAGGAGATGCCCCTACCAGAAAAGCTCATTTGGGTGACAAAGGCATCGACACCCTCCTTGCTATCTTGAAAAGCATCAGAAGTGAGAGGAAAATCTGTCGATGATGTTGACCCTGTTACCCACGCTCCACCAAAAGAATCCACTGTTATGCCGTTCCCCAATTCACCGTTACTCCCCCCTAAATAGGTAGAATAGATTAATGCACTTCCTATTGAATTTAGCTTCGTTACATAAGCACTTGCAATAAATAGAGAAATACTTGGCTGATTTTGTTGAAACGCTTTATTGGTTGTCGGGAAATTGGTAGAAGAAGTGCTCCCTGTCACATAAGCATTCTCCGCCCCATCCAGATCAATCGCAGATCCGTTATCAATAGCCGAACCACCTAAATACGTTGAATACACCAGCGCTGACCCCATTGTGTTGAATTTGGTGACAAATGCATCATTCTGCCCGCCAATTGTCTGTTGGAATACGCCGGGGGTAGTAGGAAAATCAGTGGATGTTGTTTGCCCCGTAACAAACACTTGGTTACTCGAATTGATAACAATGCCATTCCCACCCTCATTGCTTCTTCCTCCGAGAAAAGAGGAGTAGACCAAAGCGGACCCTGTCGCATTCATTTTTGTTACAAAAGCATCACCCGCACCCCTATACGCGGTCTGAAAAGAACCGGATGTCGTAGGAAAGTTCGTGGAAAAGGTGAATCCGGTAACATGGGCATTGCCTATCCCATCAAGAGCAATTCCATTGCCTTGATCGCCTGCTTCCCCTCCCAGGTAAGTGGAATACACGAGCGAGGTGCCCGTTCCATTCAACTTCGTTATGAAGGCACTATTCAAAAAACTAATACTTGGAAATATTGTTTGGAACGCGCTAAGCGTCGTAGGGTAATTCGTCGAGTTTGTCTGACCGACCACATAAGCGTTATTGGATGCATCCACGGCAATGCCATTTCCTTGGTCAGAAATGTTTCCTCCAATAAAAGTGGAGTAAAGGAGGGAACTTCCCACCGCATTCAATTTGCTTACGAACACATCTTGTATTCCGTTAAACAGAGTCTGAAACGCCCCCGTGGTGATCGGAAAGTTGGCAGATAACGTGCCTCCCGTTATATAAGCATTTCTCACAGAATCGACAGCAATGCCATTTCCAATGTCATTACCTGATCCTCCCAAATAAGTAGAATAGAAAACAATCGGATCTATAACAAGGGGTTTGGTCAGGTCAACTCTTTCCATGTTCAGGGTGAAGCTGATTGTCCCATCACTAGCTAGCTGAAATTGTGTAGACACCATGCTCCTTCCCTGCTCTGTCCATTGGAAGCTTACCGGTTTTTCCTCGCCAATAACGCCTTTCGGGGTATACACCAGCAAGTCCCCTTGCTCGTTCAGTCTCACTTCGTCTGCGCCATCGTATCGCAAGCGAACATCCTCCACACAAGCCCCCGGTTGAACCATCACGTCATATTTCAACCGCTTCCCATCTCCTGAGAACACCACATCTATCCCCTGCCAGACCCCTTCATAAATAACACATTCGTAATCTAAGCCGTTGTAGTTAAGTCCCTTGGGAACCACCCCATCCTGTGCATCGATAAAACGCAGCCATACTAATTCATCAAACCCCTCCGGTGTAAATAGCACTCCTTCTGGTAGCAACCTGTACTGTATCCCCTGTCCCTTCGCTACATAAGTATCCTCTGCCCTTCCAATTCTGAACAGAAGAGGTCTCCTAGCAACAACATTCTTCATGACGCATCATCACTCCAATCGAATCCTCTTATAATGTATGATTCCACCCCCTTGTCTCAGACGTTTGCTCTTCTTGTATAGGAGTTTCCTCTCTTCACATAAGATTTGATCACACAAATAAAAGATGCGGTCAACGATGAAGGAGTCCATCATTTGACCACCTGAAATCAAGCGTTAGGTTATGCAATTATTACGAGAAAGGTAGGCGTTGAATGAAGCCACTTCCAGCATCTCTTTGCATTTCAATCCAGATCTACAGATGTAGCAGCTTTGGCAACTACAGATTTTACATCAGACCCGCACCTCCAAATGTAGGTCTCATCTTTTAAGTGACCATAAAACGCGTTTCAGTCGCCCAATCATCCCCAGCTCTTTCACATAGCAAACACCCAAAGCGTGATCTACTTACCTGAGACCGTCCGCCTTGGGTGCGCTACTTTAAAGCTCTTTCTCGCTGTCGTTTAGCACGTCTAGGAATAGGTATTCAAACTTACCCGTTGCGATTGCATTTTGGTTAGCCTCATCTTCTCTGGTGTTGCTCTGTGCCTCGATTTCCCCCGATGCATCCCAGCCATTTGTCAGGGGGCTCTTTTTACATGGGTGAACGCTTCACGTTTTCGCAATCATACATTCCTTGCATGGAGTTTGTTCTCACACCTTCACACCTTCACACCTTCACCACTTCGTCCTTCCCACCATGCTTGCTTTCATCTAAAACCTATAAGTGACAAAGAATATTCAAACTTATAAACCCGACTCGCCTCCACCTGTACCACGCGGGCCTCTTGGCCCCCTTGGTCCTCTTGGACCTTGCGGTCCGGTTGGCCCAGTTGGACCTATGGAGGTGGGTGTCCCCACTTTGATGACGAAGGCATCACCAAGTCCTCCTCCAAATTGACTCTGGAAAGCGTTGAACGTGACAGGAAAATCTCTGGAAGCAGTTTCTCCAGTAAAGTAAGCATGATCTTGAGCATCAACTGCTACATCAGCTCCTGAATCACCACCCCTTCCTCCTAAGTAGGATGAAAAGGAGATCCCTTTGCCAGAAAAGCTCATCTGTGTGACAAAGGCATCACCTAATCCATCCAAACGATCTTGGAAAGCATCCGAGGTAAGAGGGAAATCCATAGAGTCTGTATCGCCAGTGATCCAAGCTCCTCCAAAAGAATCTACTGCTATCCCATTCCCGGAGTCAATTCCATTTCCACCTAAGTAAGTAGAATAGACCAGCGTACTTCCCACTGGATTTAATTTAGTCACAAACCCACTTACCAGTCCAGGCAAGATCACTTGAAAAGCATTTCTCGTTACGGGGAAATTAGCCGATCTCGTGTTTCCTGTCACATAGGCATTTCCTGCTCCATCCAAATCAATTGCTGAACCAAAATCACTATCATTCCCACCCAAAAAAGTAGAATACACCAAAGCGGACCCTAAAGCATTCAGTTTGGTAACAAACGCGTCGATAGTACCTCCAGCATAATCTGTTTGAAAAGCTCCAGAAGTGGTTGGGAAATCAGTGGAACTTGTTACTCCGACCACAAAAGCTTCATTGGCATTATTGACAACAATCCCACTTCCACCATCATCACCGCTTCCGCCTAAGAAGGTGGAATACACCAACATAGATCCAGTAGGGTTTATTTTCGATACAAACCCATCCTCATTGCCTGCAAAAGTCACCTGAAAAGCTCCCGGGGTAGTCGGGAAAGTAGATCCAAATGCGTTACCTGTAACATAAGCATGATTCGTTCCATCAACGGCAATGCCAAAACCTATAGAAGGTGAACTTCCAGATAGATAAGTAGAATATACAAGAGACGTACCGGTTTCATTAAGCTTTGTAACAAACGCACTGAGAAGAGATCCTGATATCGCTGTCTGAAACGCTCCTGAGGTTACGGGAAAGTTAGTTGAAAACGTCTGCCCTGTTACATAAGCATTGTTCGACCCGTCCACTGCGATGCTCGCACCAACCTCTGATGCGTTTCCGCCAATGAAGGTGGAGTAGAGAAGGGAGCTGCCCATCTCATTCAACTTGCTTACAAATACGTCACTTGAACCCGCCTTGATCGTCTGGAAAGCGCCCGACGTAACGGGGAAGTTGGGCGATCCCGTTAATCCAGTTGCATACGCATTGCGTGCAGAGTCCACCGCAATGCCATTTCCAAAATCATTACCTGATCCCCCCAAATAAGTAGAATAGAAAACAATCGGATCAATAACAAGGGGCTTTGTCAGATCAACCCTTTCCATGTTCAAAGTGAAGCGGATCGTCCCATCGCTAGATAGCTGAAATTGTGTATCCACCATTCTCTTTCCCTGCTCTGTCCATTGAAAACTGATTGGTTTCTCTTCGCGAATAACGCCTTGCGGGGTATACACCAGCAAGTCCCCTTGTTCGTTCAGTCTCACTTCGTCTCCGCCATCGTACCGCAAACGAACCTCCTCCACATTTGCCCCTGGCTGAACCACCACGTCATATTTCAACCGCTCCCCATCGCTTGAGAACACCACATCAATCCCCTGCCAGACCCCTTCATAAATCACACTTTCGTAATCTAAGCCGTTGTAGTTAAGCCCCTTGGGTATTACTCCCTCCTGCGCTTCGATAAAACGCAACCATACTAATTCATCAAACCCATCCGGCGTAAATTGCACTCCTTCGGGTAGCAACGTGTACTGTATCCCCTGTCCTTTCGCTACATAAGTATCCTCTGTCCTTCCACGTCTGAACAGAAAAGGTCTCCTAGCAACAACATTCTTCATGACGCATCATCCCTCCAATCGAATCCTCTTACTTTAATGTATGATTCCACCCTCTTGTCTCAGACGTTAGCTCCCCTTGTATATGTGTTTTCTCTCTTCACATAAGATCTGATCACACAAATAAAAGAGGCGATCATCGATGAATGAGGAGTCCATCATTTGACCACCTAGAATCAAGCTTGAAGTTATATGATTATTATAGGAAAGTGTGCGTTACTGTAAAACTCTTTCTCGCTATCGTTTAACACGTCTACGAATAGGTTCACAAACTCACCCGTTGCGATTGCATTTTTGTTTCGCTTCATCTTCTCTGGTGTTGCGTTGCGCCTATCGATTTTCCCCGATGCATTTCGACCCTTTGCCATGGGGCTCTTTTACATGGGTGACCGATTCTTGTTTGTGCAGTACACTTTCCTTGCATGGGGTTTGTTTTCACCTGTTCATCCCTTCGCCCTTCTCACCATGCTTGCTTTTATCTAAAGCATATAATACTCCAGACCTATAAACCCGACTCACCACCACCTGTACCACGCGGTCCTCTTGGCCCTCTTGGTCCGCGTGGTCCTCTCGGACCTTGTGGTCCTGTTGCTCCCGTCGCCCCTATTGGTCCTGATGGTCCGGTTGGACCTATGGAGGTGGGTGTCCCTACTTTGATGACGAAGGCATCACTATCTCCTCCTCCAAATTGACTTTGGAAAGCGCTGAACGTGACAGGAAAATCAGTGGAAAAAGTAATTCCAGTAAAGTAAGCATTATCTTGAGCATCAACTGCTACATCATTCCCAATATCCAATGCCCTTCCTCCTAAGTAGGATGAAAAGGAGATCCCTTTACCAGAAAAGCTCATCTGCGTGACAAACGCATCCTCTCCATCCAAACGATCTTGGAAAGCATCCGAGGTAAGAGGGAAATTCATAGAGTTTGTATCCCCAGTGATCCAAGCTCCTCCAAAAGAATCTACTGCTATCCCACTCCCGTTGTCATTTCCATCTCCACCTAAGTAAGTAGAATAGACCAGCGCACTTCCCACTGGATTCAGCTTGGTCACAAACACACTTGGCGATCCAGGCAAGGTCACTTGAAAAGCATTTCTCGTCACCGGGAAATTAGTCGATTCCGTGCTTCCTGTCACATACGCATTCCCTGTTCCATCCAAATCAATTGCTGAGCCCTGATCATTATCCCTTCCTCCTAAATAAGTGGAATACACCAAAGCGGACCCTAAGGCATTCAGTTTGGTAACAAACGTGTCCTGATTACCTCCAGCATTATTTGTTTGAAAAGCTCCAGAAGTGGTTGGGAAATCAGTGGAACTTGTTATTCCTACCACATAAGCTTCATTGGCATTGTTGACAACGATCCCTCTTCCATCATCGGCACCGCTTCCGCCTAGGAAGGTGGAATACACCAACATAGACCCAGTAAAGTTTAATTTCGATACAAACACAACCTGACTACCTGCAAAAATCGTCTGAAAAGCTCCCGCGGTAGTCGGGAAAGTAGATCCTCCTGCGAGACCTGTAGCATAAGCATTATTCGTTCCATCAACGGCAATACCGGAACCAATAGATGCTGAACTTCCAGATAGATACGTGGAATATACTAAAGACGTACCGGTTTCATTAATCTTCGTAACGAATGCACTGGGACTGAGAGGAGGCCCTAATATCGCTGTCTGAAACGCTCCTGAGGTTACGGGAAAGTTAGTTGAAAACGTCTGCCCTGTCACATAAGCATTGTTCGACCCGTCCACTGCGATGCTAAAACCATTCTCGCCTGCGCTTCCGCCAATGAAGGTGGAG
This sequence comes from Mechercharimyces mesophilus, assembly GCF_059818345.1. Classification (NCBI taxonomy): domain Bacteria; kingdom Bacillati; phylum Bacillota; class Bacilli; order Caryophanales; family Thermoactinomycetaceae; genus Mechercharimyces; species Mechercharimyces mesophilus. Next base: position 1,340,044 of record NZ_JCBAPH010000001.1, read on the forward strand.
TAGAGAAGGGAACTGCCCATTTCATTCAACTTGCTTACAAATATGTCTGCTGACCCCCCCTTTATTGTCTGAAAAGCCCCTGACGTAACGGGGAAATCAGTCGATCTCGTTACTCCTGTTACATACGCATTGCGCGCAGAGTCCACCGCAATGCCGAATCCCGAGTCCGAACCTGAGCCTCCCAAATAAGTAGAATAAAAGACAACGGGATCAATAACAAGGGGCTTCGTCAGGTCAGCCCTTTCCATGTTCAAGGTGAAGCGGATCGTCCCATCGCTAGCTAGCTGAAATTGTGTATCCACCATTCTCTTTCCCTGCTCTGTCCATTGAAAACTGACTGGTTTCTCTTCGCGAACAATGCCTTGCTGAGTATACACCAGCAAGTCCCCTTGCTCGTTCAATCTCACTGCGTCTCCACCATCGTACCGCAAACGAACATCCTCCACACATGCCCCAGGTTGAACCACCATGTCATATTTCAACCGCTCCCCATCGCTTGAGAACACCACATCAATCCCCTGCCAGACCCCTTCATAAATTACACATTCGTAATCCAAGCCGTTGTAGTTAAGTCCCTTGGGTATTACTCCCTCCTGCGCATCGATAAAACGCAACCATACTAACTCATCAAACCCCTCCGGCGTAAATTGCACTCCTTCGGGTAGCAACGTGTACTGTATCCCCTGTCCCTTCGCTACATAAGTATCCTCTGTCCTTCCACTTCTGAACAGAAGAGATTTTCTAGCGACAACGTTCTTCATGACGCATCATCACTCCAATCGATTTATCTTACTTTAATGTATGAATTGACTCCCTTGTCTCAGACGTTGCTCCCCTTGTATATGCGTTTCCTCTCTTCACCTAAGGTTTGATCACACAAATAAAAGAGGCGGTCAACGATGAAGGAGGAGTCCATCATTTGACCACCTGAAATCAAGATTGAGGTTATGCAATTATTATGGGAAAGGTAAGTGTTGAATGAAGCCACTTCCAGCATCCCATTGCCTTTCAATCCTGGTCAACAGATGTCACAGCTTTGGCGACGACACCAGGCACGCTTTCCCAGATATAGGTCTCATCATAAAATAACCAAAAAACGCTTCAGCCCCAATAATCCTAAACTCTTTCACATCGTAAACATCCAATATGTGATTTAACTTCTTGAGATCATCCGCCTTGGGTGCGTTACTGTAAAGCTCTTTCTCGCTATCATTTAGCACGTCTAAGAATAGGTTCACAAACTCACCGCGATTACGTTTTTGTTTTGCCTCCTCTTCTCTGGTGTTGCGCTGTGCCTCGATTTCCCCCGATGCATTCCGACCCTTTGCCATGGGGCTCTTTTACATGGGTGACCGCTTCTCGTTTGCACACTACACTTTCCTTGCATGGGGTTTGTTTTCACCTGTTCATCCCTTCGCCCTTCTCACCATACTTACATTTATCTAAAGCATATCAGTAACAAAGAATGTTCAGACCTATAAGCCCGACTCGCCACCACCTGTACCCCGCGGTCCTCTTGGTCCCCTTGGTCCACGTCTTCCTCTCGGTCCTCTCGCACCTTGTGGTCCGGTGGCACCCGTTGCACCGATAGACGTAAGTACCCCTACTTTCGTAACAAAAGCATCTTCATCTCCTCCATACTGACTCTGAAAAGCACCGAAGGTGACCGGAAAATTATTCGAAGTCGTTCTACCACTAAAATATGCGCTTTCCTCATTATCGATAGCCACACTCAATCCGCTTTCCATCCCCCTTCCACCTAAATACGTGGAAAAGGAAATTCCTTTGCCAGAGAAGCTCATCTGTGTGATAAACGCGTCCGTCGGTCCTTCCAATCCATCTTGGAAAGCATCCGAAGTAAGAGGGAAATCCGTTGTACCCGTACTTCCTGTCACCCATGCTACGCCAAAAGAATCTACTCCGATACCAAATCCTATCGTATTTGCAATAAGCGGTAATGTTCCACCTAAGTAAGTGGAATAAATCAGGGTACTCCCTCGTGGGTTCAATTTGGTAACAAATGCACTTCCAGTTCCAGGGAAATCCACTTGAAAAGCATTGCTCGTTACCGGAAAATTAGTAGAATTCGTACTTCCTGTCACATAGGCATTCCTCGCCCCATCTAAATCAATCGCATTACCACTATCAGAACCCAATCCACCTAAGTAGGTGGAATACACCAGAGAGGACCCTGTAATGTTCAATTTGGTAATAAATACATTATTAAGTGTAGACGCAATCGTCTGAAAAGAACCTGAGGTGACAGGAAAATTGGTAGAATTCGTATTTCCTGTTACATAGGCTTGATTCAGACTATCAACCACAATACCTACACCTGTATCCTCCTCGCTCCCTCCTAAGAAGGTGGAATACACTAGCGCTGATCCTGTAGGATTAAGTTTGGTTACAAATGCATCACTCGTCCCCCCACCAAAATTGGTCTGAAAAGCACCCGAGGTGATTGGAAAAGTAGATCCTGCGTTGCCAGTAACATAAGCGTGATTCAATCCATCAACAGCAACATCCATACCCGAATGAATCCCTCCTCCATTTAGGTAAGTGGAATACACCAGCGAAGTGCCCGTTCCATTCAACTTGGTAACAAAAACAGCAGCCATACCTGTTAACGCTGTTTGAAAAGCACCAGAGGTGATTGGGAAATTGGTAGATTGCGTCTGCCCCGTCACATAAGCTTGATTGGAATCATCCACTGCAATCCCTAAACCTATATCCGTTAAGCTCCCACCAAGATAGGTGGAATAGAGAAGGGTACTGCCGGTCTCATTAAACTTACTTACAAACGCATCTAAAACAGCTGCAAATGTAGTTTGAAAAGCTCCTGTCGTGACGGGGAAATTGGTGGATGAAGTGTTCCCGGTTACATAGGCATTCCTTGCAGAGTCAACAGCAATCGCATTAGCCGTATCACCGCTTGATCCTCCCAAGTAAGTAGAATAGAAGACCACGGGATCGATCACGAGCTCCTTTGTAGGATCAACCATCTCCTTATTCAGGGTGAACCTTATCGTTCCATCGGCATCCAGTTGAAAATGCGTGGGCACCCTCTTTTTTTCGTGCGCAGTCCTTTGAAAGCTCACGGGTTTTCCTTCACACAGAACACCTTGTGCTGTATACACCAGCAAGTCTCCTTGCTCATTCAGCATCACTTCTTCTCCGCCAAGATATTGCAAACAAACCTCCTCGATACACGCTCCTGGTTGAAGCAGGACATCATACTTCAATTGCTCACCATCGCTAGAGAACACCACATCTATCCCCTGCCACACACCTTCGTAGATGACACGTTTGTATCCCTGTCCCTTTTGCTCTAATCCTTTAGGAAACACCCGGTCGCATGCACCCACAAACCGAAACACCAGCTCATCCAACCCATCCAGTGTAAATTGCACACCTCCCGGTCGCAACGTATACTGTATCCCCTGTCCCTCCGCTACAAAAAAGCATTTCGTGCTTCCACTTCTGAACAGAAGTGGTTGTATTCCATGATCAATGTTATTCATGCCACACCACTCCAATCGAATTTACTCTACTGTATGCGTCGACTCTCTTGTCTCAGACTGGATCGGATACAGTAGGGGGTGGTAATTAAGAGGAGAGTGGGACGGATTATGAGCGAACAAGATCTTGTAACGTAGGTCCTTTGCTCCATTTTGACCGTGTAAAACCACATGCATCTTCTCTTTCTTGTATCTCGTACTCTGTATAACCCTCTCCGCTCGCTGTCGTCTTTCTTCTCTCTCCTTTTTTCTAATCTACTTTCTTACTACCTGTTTCCCTCTTCCTTTCTTCCTTTACATATATCTCTCTTCTATGTACGCTGAATTACCTGATCATCACTATGGGTTTCAGTCGCCCAATCATCCTTAGCATTTTTACAAAGCAAACACCCAACGCATGATCTACCTGCCTGATCCGCCTTGGGTGCGCTTGTAAAGCTCTTCCTCGCTATCTATTAACTCATCTAAAAATATCCTCTTAAACTCGCCTGTTGGAATTGTATTTTGCGGCTCTCCACCTTTACAGGTAATGCACCTCTCGACCTCCCATGCATTTGGCATCGGCCTTCTGCCATAGCGTTCTTATCACATGAGGAACCACTCCTTGTTATCACGCCACACTTTCCATGCATGGGGGACACTACTTGCTTGTAATCAAACCATCTCTCTAACCATTCTCTATCCTATAAACCCGACTCGCCTCCTCCTGCTCCACGCGGACCTCTTGCTCCTCTCGGTCCACGGGGACCTTGTGGTCCGGTCGCGCCTGTCGCACCAGGTAAGGTTAGCTGACCCAGCTTCAGCACATAAGCATCAGCGTTTCCCCCAAATTGTTTTTGGAAGGCTTGAAAGGTGACGGGAAAATCACTTGAAAAAGTCTCCCCTGTCAAATAGGCATTTCCTGTTGTATCAAGAGCGACACCAAATCCCCTCTCGTCATTACTTCCACCTAAAAAAGAAGAAAAAGAAGTCCCTTGTCCTGAATAACTTATTTGTGTGATAAAGGCATCAGAAGGTCCGTTCAATCTACTTTGAAAGGCATCTGAGGTGACCGGGAAATTACTCGACGATGTCTCTCCGATTACCCAAGCCGATCCGAAGGCATCTACTGCGATTCTAAAACTAGCATCAACAGCATTCCCTCCTAAATAAGTGGAGTACACCAACGTACCCCCTCCTGCATCAACCTTGGTAACAAAGGCATCAATTTCACCGCCCCCAAATACCGTCTGAAAGGCATTAGGCGTGATAGGAAAGTTTGTGGACCGAGTAAATCCTGTCACATAGGCATTGGTTGCACCATCTAAAGCAATACCTACACCGTTATCATCTCTACTTCCACCTAAAAAAGACGAATAGATTAAGTCACTGCCTGCTGCATTGATCTTCGTTACAAAGGCATCATTAAATCCTCCATACACCGTTTGAAAGACCCCATTCGTTATCGGGAAATTCGTTGAATTTGTCTGTCCGGTTACATAGGCATTCGTTAATTCATCTAACGTGATACCAATACCAAGATCATTTCGATCTCCACCTAAAAAGGTCGAATAAATTAAGGTGCTTCCCGTTGGGCTTAATTGCGTGATAAAGGCTTCCACACTTCCTCTGAAGATTGTTTGGAAGGCACCGATCGTTGTCGGGAAATTCGTTGAGACTGTGCCCCCAGTTACATAAGCATTTCCGTTTCCATTAATCGCAATACCCAAACCAGAGTCGACACTTCTTCCCCCTAGGTAAGTGGAATACAGGAGAGAAGAGCCCGTCGAGTTAAGACGCGTTACAAAGGCATCGGTTCCTCCACCGAATAATGTTTGAAAGGCACCGGATGTAACAGGGAAATCAGTAGATGTTGTGCTTCCTGTAATAAAAGCCTCGTTCCCCGAATTGACAGCAATCCCACCCACAACAATACTAGAAAATTCGGAGCTACTTCCTCCCAGAAAGGTCGAATAAATCAACGAAGTTCCAGTGGCATTTAGCCGCGTAACAAAAGCATCAAAGTCTCCTGTCAATGTCGTTTGAAATGCTCCCGATGTGACTGGGAAATCCGCAGAATTCGTAATCCCTTTAATATACGCCTCACCGCTAGCGTTAACCGCCACTCCCCTTGCTCTATCGAATCCATTTCCCCCAAGGTAAGTAGAGTAAAAAACGACAGGATCGATCCAGAGGGGCAAGGTGGCATTATAAGAAGCTAGAGAAAATCCAATCGAGGAATCGTCAAAGAGGCGGAATGCAGTTGAAATTGGTCGTTTCTCTCCATGAATCCACTGGAAGCTGATCGGTTTTTCTTCACGGAGGACCCCGCATGAAGTTTGAATCAAGAGGTCACCATGCTCGTCTATCCTAACGTCATCTCCACCTTCGTATCTTAAGCGAATATCATCGACCTCAGCACCTGAATCAACCATCACGTCATACTTCAGCTGTTCGTTATTTCCCGAAAAAATGATATCGATTCCTTTCCATACTTCTCTGTAAATAACCTTATTTTCAAGTGGATCTAACTCCATATCCACTTGTGAACTAGCATCAATAAACTGCAAAGAAAGATTCGCATTCTCATCCACTGTAGAAAACTGAAAATCGACTCGATCTGGATAAAAGAAAAATTTACATTGTTTTCCCTTCCCTCGATAAGAATATTCCGTCTTTCTTCTGCTAGTATCTCCAGGGACAAAAACCAGCGGGTATAAATCAGTTTGATTCACTTTCGCATTCCTCTCCTAATCATTTCATCTTTTTATAGTTATATATGTTTGTTCAAGGAATTTCGGAACCAAATTCAACTGCTACATAATCGTTCGTAACTGTGTGGAGAGTTTGGCGTAGTCATCTTTCACGCGAACAAGCTCTCGTACATCCCTGATGACGCCTACAAGCCAGACTCGCCTCCACCTGCGCCTCGCAGACCTCTCGGTCCTTGGCTCACGTCTTCCTCTCGGCCCTCTTGGACCTTGTGGTCCTGTCGCTCTGGCCGGACCTGCACCCGTTGGTCCCGTTGCTCCAACAGAAGTGAGTTGTCCTACTTTCGTGACGAAGGCATCAACGGGCCCAGTATTTTGAGACTGAAACGCGGCAAACGTAACAGGGAAGTCGATAGATGTGGTTTGACCCGTGAAATAAGCCACCACGCGGCTGAGTTTAAATAGAAAAAGCCTCATCCCTCTCCAAAGAGACAGAATGAAGCCGATAAATGCTAAGCCTCAGGAATAGCATTCGTTCCAGGCAATTCAACAATAGATGCCACTTCTTCCTCAGGGAAAAACGCTGCTGAAAGCTGTTCTGTTGATAGGTTTTCTACATCGGCTTTTAACATATTTCCTTCCCATACAATGCTATCCCCTCTTGCGATATAAGCATCCCCTGTGGTTAGAGTGATTTCTACTCTTCTTGCATTCATTTTATTCAACTCCCATTACATAGAGTGAGGTGTGATTCCAATACTCTAGCCAGCACTTTCATCTAATTCTGGTAATTCAACAATGGATGCCACTTTTCCCTCAGGGAAAACCGCTGCTAAAAGTTGATCTGTAAGGAGATTTTCTACATCGGCTTTTAACATATTTCCTTCCCATACAATGCTATCCCCTCTTGCGATATAAGCATCCCCTGTGGTTAGAGTGATTTCTACTCTTCTTGCATTCATTTTATTCAACTCCCGATTTTATAGAGTGAGGTGTGATTCCCCTTCCATCTATTCTATGCATCCTCTCCCAAGGGGTTCCAGTTTGATAGAAAATCAATCTGGTCGTCTTTTCCGAAGAATACCTTTTGTTCTCTTGACGAAGCACCTTCAGATATATTATGATCATTGAGGACATTGAATGTCGATAAAGGAACTTAGATAGGACCGATATTATGCGAATGTCATCTGGAATGGAACATGGTGTTTATACTCTTATTTTGCTAGCTAACCTTCCCAAGCGATCCAGTCTGAATGCTGAGTCGATTAGTATGCGACTAGGTGTTTCTTCTTCCTACTTCAAAAAAGAAATTCGAAAACTTGTTTCTGCGGGGCTGGTTCGTTCGTCTACGGGAATTAACGGAGGATTCTCCCTGGCTAAAGCGCCTTCTTCCATTAGAATGCTCGATGTTTTTCACGCCATCGAGGGGGAAAAATCACTTTATCAGGAAGAGGGCATCTGTCATCAACTACTAGAAGATGATCCTTCATCCGCTTCCTGTGTCCTAGGTGATCTAATGAAGAGAGCCGAACATGCCTGGTGTCAGGTTTTAGCTGATGAAACGCTCTCAGATATATTGGTTCTAGTAAAGAAGCATTACACAGAAGAGCAAGTATATCTGTTACAGCAGTGGGTACACGAACATATGAAAAATAAGGAGAGTGCAAAATGACAAAAACCATGGAGCTAAAAAAGCTTTTGGAACCCGTTCAAGTAGGAGCTTGGCAGTTAAGGAACCGCACCGTCATGGCACCGTTAACACGTTGTTTTGCTGATGATTCCACTGGCGTTGTAGGTGATCATCACGTTGAGTATTATCGCAGACGTGCAGCAGATGGAATTGGACTCATTATTACTGAGGGTACCGTCATCAGTCCTCGCGGAAAAGGGAACCCTGGTGTACCCGGTCTATATTCAAAGGAACAGATTGAAGCTTGGAAAAAAGTGACGGATGCTGTACATAAAGAGGGTGGAACGATCATCTCCCAATTATGGCATGTAGGACGTCTTTCGCATCGTGATCTTACCGGTGGATTGCAACCACTATCTCCTTCTCCTCTGCGTGCCGAAGGGAATGTGAGTCGATTAGGAAAACCGTTTGATACACCAGCTGAAATGCATGAAGAGGATATCCAAGAAGTGATTGAGCAATACGCACAAGCGGCGCGAAATGCGTTAGAAGCTGGCTTTGATGGTGTTGAAATTCATGGCGCTAACGGATATCTTATTGATCAGTTTAATACAGACCGCTCCAATACGCGGACAGATAAATATGGTGGGAATTTGAGTGAACGGCTTACCTTTATGAAAGAGGTATTAGAGGCAGTCATCGGGGTAGTCGGAGTAGAACGTACAAGTATTCGTTTCTCTGCTTTAAAAGTGGATCGTCTTGATTATATGTGGGAAGATCCTGAAACGGCTATCCGCACTTTTATGGAAGCCTTCAAAGAAACAGGGGTCAAAGTCATTCATTCATCCACAGGCGATTTCACACAGAAAATTGCCGACAACCAAAGTATGAATGAACTGATTCGTAAATATTGGGATGGCGTCGTTATTGGTGTGGGTACGTTAGATCCTGAGAAAGCCGAACATGCACTACAAGAAGGAACGATCGATTTAGCAGCATTTGGACGTCCATTGATAGCTAATTCCGATTACCTACACCGTATAAAAAATGGTATTGAACCAGAAATGTATGATGCCCAAAAGCATCTGTTCACCTTGGTCTAGTTAGATCATCTGTCATGTAGGCGATAACCTGCTTTTTGTTGCGAATTTACATCAAAGATAACAACCCGATGACTCTATTTCAAGCGACGGCTTCAGCCCCTTCTTGTCCTTCTTCTGTTGTGAGAGTGGCTGATAGAGTCCGCCGAATTACTTACTATGATACTAGGATCGTTCTCTCCTGTAGATGCTTGCTTATTTACCAAGCATACTATAGGAAGATCGGTCCTTTTTCGCCTGTAGTTTCCATGGAATGACACGCCATATTCAATGGACCCTTTCTATTTATCGGAAAGAACTGTACAAACCGCTTCGAAATAGGATACGATAAAGAAAGATGAATGCAATAGGAGATGTCCATACAGATCAAGCAAGGAGGGAACTCGATGTTTTCCTTTATGAAACGACTCTTTCAATCTGCTCCCACCGAAGAGAAATCGGAGGAGAGGGAGCTTTGGTATAATGAAATGCAAGCCCTGAAGAATGAGAATGAAAAATTAAGGCAAAAACTCTTTTCCAAAGACAAAAGGAAGTCAGAACCGCGCAAAATACATATTGAGTTCTTTCTCTATGATCCTCATAATCCAGAGAATGCTTCCTACTCGGAATCAGACCTTCATCGCTATCCGATGATGGGTTTTACTCTTCATGCATTAGATGAAAAAAATCCGCTCCCAGCTCCAGTGAAATGGATGGTCAAAGGATTGGAGGAGACCTTTCAATCCTTGAAAGTCGTCTTTCACAGCGTGGAAGAGCCTAGCTTATATAGCTTCTTTGTAAATATTAAGGTATTCCCACAAGTAGAGGTAAAAAAGAGTATTTATCTTCTCTTTCATCAACTTCGCGCCTGGCAAACAAACGTACCTGAAGATACGATTACCTTCCGCATCCACATCGGAGGCGATAAATTACATCAAGAGTTGTTAGAAAATCATCAAGAGGCTGGTTAAGACTTTAGAGGCAATGAGACTTTGCGGAAGGAGAAATCTCCTATCCGTTAAAGTCTCTTATACCTTTCAACCATCTCCTGGCGTTATCCACAAGTCACCGCTTCACACAACACTTTGTGTAGCCTATCTTGCACTTCTACCCTATTAGAATGAGAAGATTTCCTTCGGCGAAACTCGTAAGATGACTCGCCCCCATCCTCCTCTCTTCCCCTAAAACACTCCTTTCAAATGCTGTAAGTCTGCCTTTTTCTCTAGTCCTTGTGGGAAATAAACAGAGATCACATCAAAGCGCAAAGGAACGTGTAGCAACTGTTGTTGTTGGAGATAGAGTTGTGCCAGACGACGTACTTGCCGTTGTTTACGCTGATCCACCGATTGATAACCAAAACCGAAAATAGCACTACGGGTGCTACGCACCTCGACAAACACCCACTCATTCTGATCGCACGCAATGATATCTAACTCACCTGCTTTGGTACGCCAATTTTCCTCCATGATCTGATAATCGCATTCCTGCAAGTACTTACGCGCTAGCTCTTCGCCACGTCTGCCCACTTCTTTGCGCGAAAAATTTTTATATTCCGATATTTTTTCTCGCTCCTTCACCCTAGATTCTATCTATCCCAAATACTCCATAAGGAATAACTTACGCTGTGCTTCCTAATACCTAGCAGACAGTAGTAGAGTGACTAACTGCTGCCTGCTAAGGTATCCCTCTTATTGGACATCTTTCAAGGAGTCACCTGCCCACTTTGCCACCGGCGCAAAACTCATCCGATGGATCGGAGACGGACCCCATTCGCGAATCGCTGCTAAGTGTTCCGCTGTGCCATAACCCATATGCTTCGCAAACCCATACTGAGGATAACGTGCTCCTGCTTCCTTCATCCAATCATCCCGTGTCGTCTTGGCAAGGATGGAAGCCGCCGCGATCGATAAGCTTTTTTGATCTCCCTTAATCAGTGATCGCTGATTGACCTCTACTTCTGGTAGCTTAACCGCATCAATCAGTAAGAAGTCTGGGGACATAGCCATCTGCATCAAAGCTTGCCTCATCGCTTCATGGGTTGCTTGCAGGATGTTGTGTTGATCGATATAGGCGCTATCCACGATCCCCACTCCCCAACTGAGGGACCGTTCTTCAATTACTTTTCGCAACCGTACTCGTTTTTCTTCGGATAAACGTTTGGAATCGTCCAAGCCCGTCCCGTCAAAATCGGTGGGAAGTACGACTGTTGCTGCTACGACTGGACCGGCCAGCGGACCACGCCCTGCCTCATCAATTCCTGCGATGCTCTGAAAGCCTTGCGCGTGATATGTACGTTCATATTGCCACAGCGCTTCTACTCGCATGGCTTCTTGCTGTATCGCTTCTCTCTTTTTGTCCCACTGGCGAATCAATTGCTGAACGCCCGCTCGCTCATCCTCTACGAGCTCGCGATACTGCGCTTGCGATAACTCCGTTTGCGTAGCAAGCCACATCTTTAGATTGCTTATCGTTCCTTGCCATCCCATCATTCATCCTCCGTCTGCTCGTCCAATCCTTCTTCCCAATCGAGTGGCCACTCCAGTGACACTTCTCCGATTCGTCCTGAGCGGACATCGTTTACCACAATTTCAGCAGCCTTATCATAGTCAATTTCGCCACCTCGACGCATACATCCTCGTCGTCTTCCTATTTCTTCTAACAACGGCAAAACTTCATACCCACTTTGTTCAATCTTATAGCGTTCTTGTAACAGAGAGGGATACCGTCTAGATAGATACTCTAATAAGTATAAGGCGATGTCATCTATCGGCAGAATATCCTCACGAATTGCACCACTTGCGGCTAGTCTAAGACCTACTTTGGGGTCTTCAAATTTAGGCCACAATATCCCGGGAGTGTCGAGTAATTCCATTTCCTGACCTACACGAATCCATTGTTGCGCTTTTGTTACCCCTGGGCGGTCTCCCGTCTTTGTCGCACTTTTCCCTGCTAAGCGATTAATTAAGGAAGACTTGCCGACGTTAGGAATACCGAGGATCATCGCTCGAATGCGGCGTGCTTGAATCCCTTTGCTCTCTTGTTGAGCCGTTTTATCTGCCAACAAACTACGTGCCACCGACTGAATCTTTTGTATCCCTTTACCTGATCGCGTGTCCAGCGCCAACACCTTCGTTTGCTGAGAAGCAAACGCATCGATCCATTCATCTGTCACTTTCGGATCGGCCATATCGCTTTTGGTCAAGATGATGATGCGCGGACGATCACCCGCAATCTCTTCAATAAATGGGTTGCGACTGGACAAAGGAAGACGCGCATCCAGTAGTTCGATTAGCACATCCACTAACTTTACTTTTTCACTGATTTCTCTCCGGGCTTTTGCCATATGGCCCGGATACCATTGAATGGTCATCCACTTCTTCACCTACCACAATAATTGCATATCACTTACTGGCCAGAAAATAACCTCAGCACGACCGACGACTTCCTCTAAATCCACCGCGCCAAATTCACGACTATCTTTACTATTGGAGCGATTATCCCCTGCTACAAACACCATTCCTTCAGGCACCGTATATGGCCCAAAGTTGTTTGTTCGCTTGGTCTCTGATACATAGGGCTCTTCTAGGCGCTCGTCATTGATATAGACTTGATTATTTCTTGCTTCTATGGTTTCCCCAGCCGTAGCAATCACTCGCTTAATAAATTCTTTTCCTTCATCCTCTACGGTCGGTGCATGAAGAACAATAACCTCTCCTCGTTCTGGTTCTTTCATATCATAGACTAACTTGTTTACCATTACTTTGTCATCGGTATATAGGGTATCTTCCATCGACTCCCCCGAGACATTAAATGGCTGAAAAATAAAAAATCGAACAACGACAAAAAGAATGACCGCGATCACAATCGCATAGGTCCATTCGCGTGCCTCTTTGTGATCCCTCTCCTTTTTCCGTTCCATCCGGGAGATCTTCTCGCTCATGAAGCTCCTCCTGACTCTCTTTATAATAGGGAAAAAGGGCTTGCTGGCAAGCCCTTTAAAATTATCGACGATGTGCTTCTTTAATACGCGCCGCTTTCCCGCGTAGTTTACGCAAGTAGTATAGTTTAGCGCGACGTACTTTCCCGCGACGGATCACTTCGATCTTGTCGATGCGAGGAGAGTGGATCGGGAAGGTCCGTTCTACACCAATCCCGTAGGATACTTTACGAACGGTAAAAGTCTCTGAGATATTGCCACCACGACGTTGGATGACAACCCCTTCAAACACCTGAATCCGCTCCCGCTGTCCTTCCACAACTTTCACGTGAACCCGCAGGGTATCCCCGGCACGAAACTGAGGAATATCTTGCTTCAACTGTTCATTTGCAATATCGCGAACCAATGGTTTCATGGTTGATTTCCTCCTTTCTTATCATTCAATACGTACGACCCGTATGATTAATTAGCGCAAAAGATATTTTATCATAGCATCCGCTTGAACTCAATCGCTCCCGTCAGATGCCGCTCGAAGCGTAGCGAGATAAGCACGATCTTCTTCCGTCAGCGGAGCTGACCGGAGTAAATCTGGACGACGTTCCCACGTACGCTTCAGTGATTCCTGTCTACGCCAGGTAGCAATATTCGCATGGTGACCCGAAAGCAAAATATCTGGTACTGAGTGTCCCTCATACTCCGCTGGACGGGTATAGTGAGGGTACTCCAAAAGTCCCGTAGCAAACGAGTCATCCACCGCCGACTGGTGATTGCCTAACACCCCAGGGAGAAGGCGGATCACACTGTCCATTACCACCATCGCAGGCAGTTCCCCTCCGGTCAACACATAGTCACCGATGGAAAGTTCCTCTGTCACTACATGTTGCCGAATGCGTTCATCAAATCCTTCATAGTGACCACATAGAAACATCAGACGCGGATGTTCCGCCAGTTCGGCTGCTTTCTCCTGCGTCAGAGGCTTCCCTTGTGGGCTCATGAGTACAATCGGCGTGCTCTTGGAGGCATCGTCAGCCAATAGGTCGTCGATCGCTCGAAAGATTGGCTCCGGCTTCAGGACCATCCCTCCACCGCCACCGTAAGGCTCATCATCTACGGTATGATGCTTATCGGTGCTATAGACCCGAAAGTTGGTCACTTCAATCTCGACCTGCCCTTTTTCCTGTGCACGCTTGATGATACTCGTATGAAGAAAGCCCGTAAACATCTCAGGAAAAAGGGACAATACATCAATCCGCATGCTTTACACCTCTATTCTCCCAAGCCTTCCATCCACTGAATGTGAATCTGTTGCCTGTCCACGTCCACCTCTTTGACGATATCCGCAATGTAAGGAATATACAATTCACGACCATCGTCACGGCGAACGACCCAAACATCATTCGCACCCAGTGGGAGGATTTCTTTTACGATCCCAATGCCTTCCCCATCCAAGGTAACTACCTGACAGCCAACGATCTCGTGGAAGTAATATTCCTCATCGGTCGATTCGATCCGATCCTCCCCATTGACATACAGGTACGCTCCCTTAAAAGGCTCTGCCTCCTCGATCCGATTCCACTCACGAAACCGAATCAGATACGCATTTTTATGAGGGCGTGCACTTTCAACCGTCAGGGAGGTCATCTCACCCTTGGAATCTTGAACGAGCAATGTTTTCCCTTCAGCAAAACGTACTTCCGGATAGTCCGTACGTATTTGCACGTGCACATCCCCTTTAAGGCCATGGGTTGACCCAACCTGACCTACACGTAAAAGAGATTCCCTTGAGGTCATCGCTGCCTCTCCTCTCCAATTGCCTGAAGGAAAAGGACAACCGCGCAGGTCGTATCCGCGGTCCGTTCAAGAAGAACCATCCCTCTATCCTCGGCCTTACTTTTGCTTCATCTCATGAAATTCTTTCATGATCCCTTCTTGACGGAACAAGTTTTTCACTGTGTCCGACGGTTGGGCACCATTTTGTAGCCATTTGAGCGCTTTTTCTTTATCGATTTTCAAAACCACTGGGTCTTTCAGTGGGTTATAGTAACCGATTTCTTCGATAAAGCGACCATCACGCGGGGAACGGGAGTCCGTTGCTACCAAACGGTAGAAAGGAACTTTCTTTGCACCCATCCGCTTAAGACGAATCTTTACTGCCATGTTTTTCACCTCCCTATACAGGATTGCCTTTACGCAGGATCTACCATACCTATTGCATAAAAGGAAACTTGAAAGCACCGCGGCGCTTTTTCTTCTTGCCGCCTCCCTTTTGCATCCCGCTAAACTGTTTCATCATCTTCTTCATGTCTTCAAATTGCTTTAAGAGCCGGTTAACATCTTGGACGGTGGTCCCACTTCCTTTGGCGATCCGACGACGCCGACTGGCATTGATCACTTCCGGATGGGATTTCTCCTCTCGGGTCATCGAGCGAATAATCGCCTCAACACGAGTCAGATGGCTCTCATCCACCTTCAAGTTTTTCAGGCCTTTCATCTGCCCTGCTCCCGGCATCATACCCAGTATTTCATCCAATGGACCCATGTTTTTTACCTGTTGTAGTTGTTCGATAAAATCATCAAAGGTAAATTGTTGTGTCCGCATTTTGCGTTCCAGCTCTTTGGCACGCTCAGCATCTACATTGGCCTGGGCTTTTTCGATGAGGCTAAGCACATCCCCCATCCCTAAAATACGGGAGGCCATCCGATCCGGATGAAAAGGTTCCAATGCGTCCATCTTTTCACCCAAACCGACAAACTTAATCGGACAATCCGTCACTGCTTTGACAGATAAGGCTGCCCCCCCGCGCGTATCCCCATCCAGTTTGGTGAGGACGACCCCTGTTAAACCGAGATCACGATGGAAGCTCTCTGCTACGTTGACCGCATCTTGACCCGTCATCGCATCGACGACGAGCAAAATTTCATCTGGGTTGACTGCTTCCCGCACGGCTTTCAATTCATCCATCATGTTCTCATCGATATGCAAACGACCGGCGGTATCAATGATACAATAGTCGCTTCCATTCTCTTTGGCTTGGGCCAATCCTTGCTCGGCGATACGCACAGGACTTTCTTTATCTCCCATCGAGAAGACAGGCACTTCCACTTGCTCCCCGATCACCTCAAGCTGACGAATCGCTGCTGGACGGTAGATATCTCCCGCTACCAGCGTGGGGCGCTTGTTTTGTTTCGCCAAGTGTTTGGAGAGTTTTCCCGCGGTAGTCGTTTTCCCCGCACCCTGTAGCCCAACCATCATAATGACGGTGGGAGGCTTGGCAGATTGAGTTAACTTGCTCTGTTGACCACCCATCAACTGAGTGAGTTCCTCATTTACCACTTTAATCACTTGTTGACCCGGTGTAAGGCTCTCCAGCACTTCTTGTCCAATCGAGCGTTCCCGCACTTTGGCAACAAACTCTTTTACCACTTTAAAGTTAACATCCGCTTCCAACAGAGCCAAGCGCACTTCACGCATCGCTGCTTTGACGTCGGCTTCGGTCACTTTTCCTTTACGTTTCAATTTGTTCAGGGCGGCCTGTAGCCGTTCAGACAAGCCGTCTAATGCCATAGCGAAAGCCTCCCAACTCTATCTTCAAGCAACTGGCTTGATTCCCGATGGGGCTAATCGATTTGAAGCAATCGATCCAAGAGTGGAGCAATCTGCTTCCTTTGCTCCGAATCCGGTGCGAGCACGTCGAGAATCTCATCAGCGATCGATTGACGTAACTGATGCTTCTCCAACAGCTTCAGGTGGGACTCTTTCTCTTCCAACACCCCTTGCGCACGCTTAATCGCTTCGAAAACCGCCTGGCGGGATACATCATATTCCGCTGCAATTTCACCTAGTGACCAGTCCTCATGATAATACAGCTCCAGCATGCTGCGTTGCCTCTTCGTTAAGAGAGGAGCGTAAAAATCATACAGCAGATTCACACGTGTCGTTTTCTCCAACATGAGCGTCACCCCTTGGGTTCAGGTGAATCGCAATCACAATTACCGTAACCCATGATACCCAATCACGAAGGGTGTGTCAAGTGTTTTTACTTGATATGCGATTTTCATTAGAAAAGCGGCAAAAGACAAGAGGGACAAAAGAAAAATATTTCTATCAGTGTGATAGAAAGGTGAATGAATTTCACTAGAGATGAACGTAATCTGAGAATCAGAGTAAATGGCCAGGATGAACCCCTTGAAAAAAAGACAGGATTTCGACCAGAAGGAGCCGTTCACGCATGATTAGGAAGTTCATACCTTATACAAAAGGATAGAGGGGATGTGTCAATTGGTACTGTCGATAGGAGAAAACGAGAAAGTTGCGCATTCACTAAATGGAGAGAAGATATCCTTCTGTTTTCTTTGGGATCGGGTACAATTTTTCTTTGCAGACGGGAAGACATTAACTGAATCACCGATTTCATTGCTTTTTATAAAAGCCAATCCCCGTTCAAAAATATCCTATTTTTCTAGTGAAGAGAGAGGAGAAGGAGTCTTTTACTCCAACCTATGGAGGGGAATAGATGCCTACTTCTATGAACAGGAGGGCGGATTAAAATACGAATTTCTTGTACAACCCGCTACTTCACCAAATAAGATTTCACTTCGTTATGGCGGAACACCAGAGGTATCCATAAACAAGATGGGGGATTTGCTCATCCTTGTCCCTGGGGGCTTTCTACTAGAGAAAGCGCCGATTAGCTTTCAACAACGAGAGGGAACGACTATCGAAGAAATTCCCACGCATTATGAAATGAGAGAGAATGGGACATTTGGTTTTTCTTTTAGTGAAGGATATGACCCAAAGTACCCTATTCTTGTCGATCCATTTATTCTTTACTCCACCTATATCGGGGGGAGCAACAGAGATATTGGGCAGGGAATCGCCATTGACTCCAGTAGAAACGCTTATATAACGGGGCAAACCAACTCTAGTAACTTCCCCATTACAAGCGGATCGTTTCAGCAAACAACGGCAGGCGACGACGACCTCTTTGTGACGAAGCTAAATGAAACCGGTACAACATTAATCTACTCAACATTCCTCGGGGGCAGTCAATTGGATGGAGGGCGAGGGATCGCAGTAGACCAAGAAGGCAATGCTTATGTCACCGGATTTACCCGCTCCACTGACTTCCCCGTCACCTCTGGTGTCCTACAAAGCCTCTTTGGAGGGGGGACGGATGCCTTCATCGCAAAATTGAATGGTAGCGGAAGTGATCTTCTTTATTCTACCTTTTTAGGGGGCTCTGACGGAGACGCTGGCTTCGGAATTTCCTTAGATACCCTCAATGAAGCCTATGTGACCGGTGCGACCGGATCAACCAATTTTCCCATTAGTGCAGGAGCTTTTCAAACCATGCTTCGTGGTAGCTTAAATGCCTTTGTTACTAAGATAAATGAGGACGCGACCGCCATCGCCTATTCATCCTTCCTTGGTGGAAATCAGTCTGACCTGGGGCGAGGTATTACCATGGATAAAGTCAATCAAGCGTATGTGGGGGGAGAGACATCATCGACAAACTTCCCTGTTACCTCCGGGGTATTTCAGTCTATGAATCCAGGTAATAGTAATGGTTTCATTAGCAAAATCAATACGACCGGAACATCTTTAATCTATTCCACCTATCTAGGTGGGAGTCTTACAGATGTCATTCTCTGTTTAGCTGTGGATTCCTCAAACGAGGTTTATGTTACAGGAGCCACAACGTCTCCTAATTTCCCGATAACAAACGGTGCTTTTCAGACGAACTTTGCAGGTGAAGCGGATGCCTTCGTGACAAAAGTGAATGACACGGCATCACAAATAGTCTATTCCACTTATATCGGGGGTAGAAAAATAGACGGGGGGATCGGGATTGATGTGGACCCCTTTGGCAATGCTTGGGTGGCTGGTTTTACAGAATCTACGAACTTTCCCACTTCCCCAGATGCCTTCAGTCCTCGATTGTTGGGAGTACAAAGTGCCTTTGTTTCACAGGTGAGCCTGACAGGCGCGAATCTGATATTCTCCTCTTATCTGGGAGGGAATGGCTTAGATGATAGTGGTGGTATGGCAGTAGACAATGTGAGCAATGCCTACGTGACAGGATTTACTGAATCCACCAACTTCCCCACAACCCCAGGAGCCTATCAGCGTCAATTGCGTGGCGAACGCAATGTTTTTGTTACAAAAATCGGCAAGCCGACTGAACGAGGAGCGACCGGCCCAACGGGTCCCCGTGGCCCACGAGGCCCGCGAGGTGCTCGTGGACCTCGTGGTGGCAGTGAAGAATTTGGCGGATAAAGAGATTAAGAGAAGACAAGGCCCTCCACCTTACTTTAACGGGTGGAGGGCCTTGTCGTGTTGGCTTCACCATCACCACTTGCCATTCGTAAAGAGACAGGAAAAGAGTTAAAAAGGAACACTCCTAATTCCAACCCCTGAATATAGCCTTTAAAATTAGCATTAGCCAACTTCCCTATTCGCTACATTTCCTCTTCTTCCTCTATCACCGAACCAAACAAAGCATGCACATACTGCGAAGCAGAGAACGGCTGCAAGTCATCCATTTGCTCACCCAGTCCCATCCACTTCACTGGTACTCCCAGCTCATGTGCAATGGCAATCACAATTCCACCCTTGGCGGTCCCGTCCATCTTCGTAAGAACAATCCCGCTCACGTCGACGGCTTCTCCAAACAGCTTGGCCTGTTGCAGGGCATTTTGTCCGGTCGTCGCATCCAAAGCGAGGAGAACTTCCTGCGGGCCACCGGGGACTTCGCGCTCCACCACACGCCGCACCTTCTTCAGCTCTTGCATCAAGTTAACCTGGCTATGGAGGCGACCGGCTGTATCACAGAGTAGCACATCCGCTTCACGTGCCTGTGCGGCTTGAATGCCATCGAAGACTACCGCCGCGGGGTCCGATCCCGATTGGTGCTTAATCACATCCACTCCGACACGCTCTCCCCAAATATCTAACTGCTCAATCGCACCAGCACGGAAGGTGTCCCCTGCAGCCAACACCACTCTCTTCCCTTCCCCTTTCAGCTTATGAGCTAGCTTTCCGATGGACGTCGTTTTGCCGACACCATTTACCCCGACAAATAAAATAACCGTCAAACCATCCTCATTAAACTGGATAGCCGTCTCCTTTTCCTCTTGCTCCATCATCTCCAAAATCAATTCGGACAATAGTGGTTGTAACTCCTGTGGCTCTTTAATACGGCGACTTTTCACCTCAGCCTGTAATCGCTCCACCAGTTCCATGGTGGTATTTACCCCGACATCACTACTGATCAGAATATCTTCTAATTCCTCGTACAATTCTTCATCAATCCGACTACGCCGGAAGAGGTCATCCATCGCTCCCACCATAGACGAACTGGTTTTACTTAACCCGGTCACAAACTTCTGCGTCACGGATTCCGTTGTCTTCGATACCTTATCCTTTAGCTTTTTAAAGAAACTCACTCTCACTCGCCTCCTACTGTTTTCGTTGCGGCCACTTCCCGCTTCTCATCGTAATCTTCTAGACGAATCGATACCGGTGTGGATACCCCTGACTCCTGCATGGTAATCCCATACAAGACGTCGGCCCCTTCCATCGTGCGCTTGCGGTGTGTAATAATGATAAACTGCGTTTCTTGAGAAAAATCCTTTAAATAACGAGTAAATCGGGTGAGATTGGCTTCATCCAACGCCGCATCCACCTCATCCAGCACACAAAACGGCACTGGCTTAATACACAGAACGGCAAATAGTAGCGCAATCGCGGTCAGTGCCCGTTCGCCACCAGATAAAAGCGCTAGATTTTGCAGCTTCTTCCCCGGTGGTTGTGCCAAGATCTCTATTCCAGTCGTCAGCAGATGCTCTGGATCCGTTAAAACGAGATCGGCTCTCCCTCCGCCAAACATCTTAGCAAACACCTCTCCGAAATGACCGCGAATCGCTTCGAAGTTTTCCAAGAAGCGCTTTGACATCTCCTGCTCCATCCGCGCAATCACTTCATACAGTTTCTGCTTGGCTTCCATGAGGTCATCTCGTTGCGATTCCAAGAAAGAGAGCCGCTCAGAGAGCCGTTGATGCTCTTCGATCGCTCCCAGATTCACATCGCCTAAAGCCTGAATCTTTCCTTTGAGCGAACGTACTTGACGCTCCGCCTGCTCCACTTGTTCCGGTTCAGGATAACGTTCTTTTGCCAATTCAAAGCTTAGCTCATACTCTTCAGCTAGCTTTTCCAAAAGGTGATTCAGCTCCACATCAAGACGTGTGACGCGGATTTCCTCTTTATTTAGTTTTTCTTCCTGCTGACGCAGAGCTCTGTTTTGCTTCCGCACCGTCTCTTCCCGCATCTTCCGTTCATCTTGCATGCGCTTGCGTTCGCGCTTATCGTGTTCCAGTTGCTTACTTACTTGCTCTTTCTGCTCACGCGCGGCAGACGATCCTTCTCCGAGTTGCGCAATCTCTTCACGATCTTGTGCCAATTCCGCTTGCGCTACGTTTCGTTGAGACAGGAGATGTTCGATGCGCTCTGCCACCCGCTTCTTCTCATCCTGTGCTCGCTCCAAATTGGCAATGATGTGCGCCAATTCTTGTTCCACCTGTGCTGCCTTCACTTTCCACTCGGTCCATTCTTGCGTGGTCGCTTCACGATCGGACGCTTGCTTCTCTGCTGATGCTTGCGAGAGGCGAATCCGCTCATCCAATCGGCGACTCTCTTCCTGAAGCTGACGCATCTGTTCTTCGTTTTTCACACGCTCTTGCTCCAATAACTGCAACCGCTTTTCTACCCGTTCATACTCCTCTTCCAAACCATGCAACCGATCCTGCCACGAGCGGCTTTCAATCTCATGTTCTCGTGCACGAACATACTGCTCCTGCTGATTTTTTCGCAGGTGTTCCAGCTTTGCGGTCTGCTCACGATACTGCTCTTCTACATCCGCTTTTTCTTTTTCCTTCTGCGCTAGCTCTTGACGAAGTCGACGGTCTTCCTGTTCACCCTCACGGAGCGCTTGCTCCAACTTCTCCAACTCACGTGTACGACTGAGAAGAGCATTCTTCGTCTGTCCGCGGCTTCCTCCCGACATGGAGCCACCGGGGTTTACAACATCCCCTTCCAGCGTAACAATGCGATAACGATAACGTAGCACGGACGCCAATTCATTGGCCTGTTCCAGTTGGTGCGCCACCACGACATTCCCTAATAAATAGTTGATGACGGGAAGATAAGTAGCATCAGCAGACACCAATTCAGAGGCAATCCCCACTAGTCCTGGGTGATCTTTAATCCGTTCATAATCCGTGGATGGAAAGTGACGGGGCCGTACCACATCGAGCGGAAGGAAGGTAGCCCGACCGGCACGTTGCTTTTTCAACCACTGAATGCTGGCACGTCCTGTTGCTTCGCTATCCACAATCAAGTGTTGCATGGCGCCGCCTAGTGCTGTCTCCACCGCCGCTTCTATTCGTTCAGGAACACGGATGAGCTGAGCAACTGCACCATGAATTCCCAATACTGCCTTTTCTCCACGGTCACGCGCTTTTAAGAGCACCTTTACTCCTTGGAAAAACCCAGCGTGTTCGGCTTCCATCTCTTTAATGAAATCCCGACGGGAGTGTAACTTCTGTTGTTTCTGCTCCTGTTCACGCAGGTATTGTTCCCTCTTTTGAAAGGATTCGCTTTCTGACTTTAACTGTTCTCTACTGATCAGTACTTGCTTTTCTATTTCTGTTTGTAGCTGATCCAATTCCTCTTTTTCCTGATGCAATTCTTTCTCTTTGGTGACAGCGATCTCCGTTCGTTCACGCACCGATTGAAGTTGTTGCTGAACCCCTTCACGAGCGGTAAGCAGTTGCTGACGTTGTTCCGCAAAAAGACGGATTTCACTTTCCAATGCCGCCAGCTGATTGGTCACCGACTGCCACTTTTCTCTTTCTTCCTCCAAGTGAGCAGAAGCATTCTCTCCAGTCAGTTGGAGTCGCTCTTCACACGCTTCCAGACTGACCATAATTTCTTGTTGTTTTTCTTCTTCTGTCTGTTTCTTCTCAGTTAGGCTGGCAACTTCTGTGATCAGACGATCGCGGGATTCTTCCAGTTCCGCTTGCCGCTCGAACGATTCTTGCACCCACTTCTCTTTATGCTGAATCCGCTCGAGGAGCACATCTTTCTGCCCTTCCGCTTTTTCCACCTCTTCACTCACTTCCAAGAGGCCTGTTTGCAAAGTCTCCACCAGTCGTTCTTTTTCATTCAGTTCTAAGACAAAGGTTTCTAAGTCTGCTTCTTGTCCACGTACTTCGGCAGAAAAGCCGGCATAGTCATCTTTTAAGGTATCGATGCCTTGTGCTGCTTGTTTCCACTCTTCATGTAGGCGCCCAATCTTATGTACGTACAAACCAATTTCCACGGTAGTCAGTTGTTCTTTGTATGTTTTGTACTTTCTTGCGCTCTCCGCCTGTTCCACTAGCGGTTCAATTTGATCTTTAATCTCCAGGATCAAATCATAGATTCGCTCAAGGTTTTGCTCTGTTGCTTCCAGCTTCTTCTCTGCTTCTCGCTTACGGGTCTTGTATTTGACGATCCCGGCCGCTTCTTCGAAAATGGCACGCCGATCCTCCGATTTCGTACTGAGGATCTCATCTATGCGCCCTTGTCCAATCATGGAGTAGGCATCTTTCCCAATCCCGGTATCCATGAATAACTCGTTTACGTCACGTAGGCGACACGCCTGGTTATTAAGGTAGTATTGACTGTCTCCACTACGATAGACACGACGTGAAATGCGCACTTCATCGTATTCCAATGGAAGTGCCTGATCGGTGTTATCCAAGGTAAGCGAAACTTCACAGTACCCAATCGGTTTACGTGTATCACTACCGGCAAAGATCACATCCTCCATCTTCACCCCACGTAGTGACTTTGCGCTTTGCTCACCCAACACCCAGCGGATGGCATCCGTTACATTACTCTTGCCACTGCCATTGGGGCCTACAACACCGCTCACCCCATTTGTAAACGCCATTTCCGTACGGTCGGCAAATGATTTAAAGCCGATCATCTCCAAACGCTTTAAATACATCGTCTCACCCTCCCTTCTTTCTCGAAAGTTGAACCCTTCTATTTTAACACAATTGATTAAAGGGAAATATCTATGAGAGATCCACTCATAATCTGCGATTTAAAAAGTAAAGTCACATGTGTCACAAATTTTCTTATTATGTGATTCGAAAAAATTTTATTCTATATGTTATACTTATGACATATTTCTGTAATATTAGTCAAATATGATTACTACGCAAGCAACATTACATAAAAAGGGGATGTTTCTATGGTAGGGCCCACATTTGATGGAACCATAATAGGTAAATTACCGATTGGAATAACCGTTTCTCCGCTATCTGCATTCTTTAAAGATGAATATCAAAAAAGAAACTATAGCTTTGACTACAACAAAATGGATGATTTACTCAAAAATATTACAAAAGAAGCGGTAGAGAATTGGAACAAGAAGCTAGGTGTGAAGGTATTTGAAACACGGGTTCCTGTACCTCAAAATACTAGAGGTGCCTATGACTGCGTCCTAGGTGAAAACAACATCGTAGTATACCCCTATATAAATCCAGATTTCCCACTTGATGTAGGAGGAACAACTCGGTGGTTTACAAACAAATATCAAGATCTGTACACTCCCGGTCCATCCCGTTTCTCTCCAACCCCACTCAAATCCCCTTTTCCAATTAACAATGGGGTAGTAAGAATCAATTTTTATTCTCTAAACAAAAAATTCTCCGAAATGCTTGCTCAACATTCAATAAATAGTGCGAAGTTAATCCCAAACACTACAGTTGATGTAGCAGGAATCAAAAAAAATATAGGTAAAGATGACTTCATCATCAATGATTTGAGCTATCTCTATGCTGTTACCCATGAATTGGGGCATGTATTGGGCTTGGATCATACCGATGACACACACTCCCTCATGTACAAAGGATTCAATCATCTCGTGCACAAACCGTTTTCGGAAAAGAAAGTTGAATTAAGTAATCTCGATATTGACCATGTAAAAGAATTGTATCAACTATAAAAATGGATCACTCGAACTTGTTATCCTATACATAGGAAGAAGGTTCAGTAGCCAGCACGTCAAAATGAAGAATTGGCATCAACCCCTCTCACTGTGTGATGAGGGGTTGATGCGTCACTAAGGTCTGTCAACAACACCGTTGTAGCGTTTTTTTATTCGGTGCAAGTAAACAACGGTAACCATTACAACGGTGCTTGATCCGAAATTCAGCGGGTCTCATGATGGGCAACACTTCTTGATGTGTTCATCTTGAAAGTCTTTGTCTCCCCTGTGATGAGAATGTCAGGCTTCTTCGGGAATAGCCCAATTCCGCATTTCTTTATAGGGATAAGTCAATGAAGGAAATTTTATTCTTTTGATATATTTCTGACTCATTTATGACACACTCATTGTATATTATTAACTTGTAAGCAAAATCACAAGAAATAAAGGAGATGGTTTCTATGACAGGACCAACATTTGACGGAACAAAAGTAGGCAAATTCCCAATTGGAATCACCATTGCATCGTTCTCTGCTACCTTAAAATCGATTTACAAAGCTGGCAACTTCAAAATTAATTATAGTGACCTTGAAAGCACACTTGAAAGTATCACAAAAGAAGCTGTCGCGCATTGGAATACAAAACTTGGTGTAAAAGCATTTGAAATAAGGGCTCCTATACCGCAAAATAATAGAGGCGCCTATGACTGTGCTATTGGTGATAACAATATCGTGGTCTACCCCTTAATCTTTCCAAAAGAGCCTCTCTTGATGGGTGATACTCGTAAGTGGTTTAAAAATGAACAGCTCGATGTGTATCATCCTGCTCCATCACCACTTTCTCCAACTCCAAGTAAATTCCCCTTTCCCATAAACAACGGAGAAGTAAAAGTCAATTTTTTCGCTCTAGATAAAAAATACTCAGAAATGCTTGTTCAACATGCAGTCAATAGCGTGAGTTCAATCCCACATGCTAAAGTTGATGTAGATGGACTCAAAAAATTTATAGGTAAGGATGATTTTACGATTACAGGGTGGAGCTACCTCTTTACGGTTATCCATGAATTGGGCCATGTCTTGGGATTGGATCATACTGATGACACCAAATCCATCATGTACAAAGGGTTTAATCATCTAATACACAAACCGTATGCGGAAAAGAAAGTCCAATTAAGTAATCTCGATATTGACCATGTAAAAGAATTGTATCAACTATAAAAATGGATCACTCGAACCTTGTTATCCTATACATAGGAAGAAGGTTCAGTAGACCGAGAGCCAAAATGAAGGATTGGCCATCATTCCCCTCTACGCAAAACCACCGGTAGACCAGCAACCGGTGGTTTCTCTATACTTTCCGCAACAGAGCTTCCCCTACTATTGCAACTGCTTCAATGCCATCGCGGCCGCAGATTGTTCCGCTTCCTTCTTTGAACGCCCGGTACCATGACCCATGCGACGATCTTGCAACCAGACTTCCGCGTCGAATTGCCGATCATGGGCAGGACCTTTCACGTCCACGATCCGATACTCGACGATCCCTTGCCCCTTCTGTTGCACCACTTCTTGTAGCATGCTTTTGGCATCCGTTATCTGTACAATCCAGTTCTCATCATCCACATGCGGGAAGACCACTTTCTCTAAAAACTGTTTGGCCGCTTCAATCCCTTTATCGAGAAAGAGCGCTCCGATAAACGCTTCAAAAACATCCGCTAACAGAGCGGGTCGATTGCGCCCACCTGCCATCTCCTCTCCTTTGCCCAAAAAAACAAAATCCCCAAAATGAAGTTCCTTGGCAAAAGAGGCGAGCGAAGGCTCGCAGACAATGCGCGAGCGCAATCGGGTTAATTCTCCTTCACTCATATGGGGAAAACGATGATATAAATGTTCCGAAACAATCAGTTCCAGTACAGCATCTCCAAGATACTCCAGACGCTCATTATCCAGTTGTACTTGC
This sequence comes from Mechercharimyces mesophilus, assembly GCF_059818345.1. Taxonomy (NCBI): domain Bacteria; kingdom Bacillati; phylum Bacillota; class Bacilli; order Caryophanales; family Thermoactinomycetaceae; genus Mechercharimyces; species Mechercharimyces mesophilus. The sequence goes on from NZ_JCBAPH010000001.1 coordinate 1,366,892, forward strand.
TTCCCCTTGTTTTCATGCACATAGGAAGTATGTGTAAAAGCTTGGGTGTACAGCTCTTGATTATGAAGCGCTTGACTGATTTGTTGTTCTAATCCGGAAAAATCCATCCCCCATCACCCCCAGTCATTTATCCATCCTTATATTCTGTTAGCGCGATCGTCGCATTATGCCCACCAAAACCAAGCGAGTTGGAAAGCGCCGCTCGCACTTGTGCGTGGCGAGCTTCATTTGGAACATAGTCCAAATCGCAAGCAGGATCTGGATTTTCATAGTTAATCGTTGGTGGAATCAACTGATTCTTAATGGTCAAGGCAGTTGCCACCGCCTCCACTCCACCCGCTGCGCCTAACAGATGGCCAATCATCGACTTATTCGAACTAACCGCTAGTTTATATGCATATTCACCAAACGCCGATTTTATCGCTTGGGTTTCAAATTTATCATTTAATTCGGTGGAAGTACCATGAGCATTGATGTAATCCACATCCTCTGGCGCGAGTCCCGCATCCTTGAGTGCCAATGTCATCGCACGCGCGGCTCCTTCTCCTTCCGGTGAAGGGCTCGTCAAATGGTAAGCATCTGCCGTCATGCCATATCCACTTACCTCAGCTAAAATAGTAGCACCACGCTTCTGGGCATGCTCAAGGGATTCAAGGATAAGAATACCCGACCCTTCCCCCATCACGAAACCATCTCTGTCTTGGTCGAAAGGACGGCTCGCTTTTTGAGGATCATCATTTCGTTTGGAGAGTGCATGCATCGCAGCAAAGCCAGCTACCGCTACAGGAGTGACGGTTGCTTCTGTCCCTCCAGCGATCATGATATCTGCCTCGCCTCGCTGAATCATGCGACAAGCATCACCAATGGCATGTGTTCCTGTTGCACAGGCAGAAACAGGAGCACTGTTCGGTCCCTTCGCTCCCGTTAAGATGGAGACCTGTCCAGAAGCGATGTTGGCAATCATCATGGGGATGAAAAAGGGACTGACGCGACGCGGGCCACGCTCTAATAAGGTTTTGTGCTGTTGCTCCAGTGTTCCCAGCCCCCCAATACCAGAGCCAATATAGACACCCACTCGATGAGGATCCAATTCATCCATCGTCACATTCGCATCTTCTAGTGCCATTTGGGATGCGGCCACCGCAAACTGAACAAACCGATCCATGCGGCGTGCCTCTTTCTTTTCCATATAGGAAAGTGGGTCAAACTCCTTCACCTCAGATGCAATCGTGGTTGAATAACCACTAGTATCAAAGTGGGTGATGGGGCCAACTCCTGACTTTCCTTCCGTTAACGACTTCCAAAACTGCGTTGTGTCATTGCCAATGGGAGAGACAACTCCCGTTCCTGTAATAACCACTCGCTGCGTCAAAAGGTGCACCGCCCTTCTCCAAACAAAATAGTGGGGAATGTGGAGAAAGTCCCGCTTTCATCACGGGACTTCTCATGCTTGTTTACTTTACTTTCTCATTGATATATTTCACGATATCGCCTACGGTTTCAATCTTCTCCGCTTCATCATCGGAGATTTCCAAACCAAATTCATCTTCCAACTCAAGCATCAGATCAGTAATATCCAAGGAATCTGCGCCCAAATCATCTTTAACAGATGCTTCCATCGTCACTTCAGACGCATCAACATCCAAGCGATCGACGATGATGCGCTGAATGCGCTCTAATGTTTCTGCCATCGACGTTCACCTCCCCTCCGTCATTATACGAAATCAATATGAAAAATACTAGGAACGAAACCAATTCATGCAATCAAGTCCCCTATTGTTCCATTTCAGCAAAATATTTATGAGGGAACCATGCCGCCATCCACATTCAAGGTCTGCCCTGTGATGTAACTGGCATGATCGGATGCGAGGAATAACACAGCCTGCGCAACATCTTCTGGGGACCCTAAGCGTTTGAGCGGAATTTGTTCCAATAAACCGGAACGAACACTTTCACCCAGTACGGCCGTCATCTCCGTCTCAATAAAACCCGGAGCAATGGCATTCACCGTGATGTTGCGACTAGCAACTTCTTTTGCGGTCGATTTGGTCAGTCCAATCAGGCCCGATTTGGCTGCCACATAGTTGGTTTGTCCAGGATTTCCGATCAGACCCACCACCGAGCTGATATTGATAATGCGTCCAGCTCGTTGTTTGATCATCGGTCTCATCACCGCTTTGGTGAAGAGAAAGGCTCCTTTGAGGTTGGTATCCAATACCTGATCCCATTCCTCTTCTTTTAAGCGTAAGATCAGATTGTCACGAGTAATTCCGGCGTTGTTAACCAGAATATCCACTTGACCGAAAGTGTCCAGCACTTGCTTGATCGCATGATTCACTTCATTCGGCTCTGCCACATTCGCTTGAATCAGCATCCCTTGTCGCCCTACTGCTTTCAGGTCGGTTATCGTCTTTTCCGCCGCTTCATGGTTGCCTGCGTAGACCACAGCCACATCCGCACCCGCCCGTGCCAACGTGAGTGCGATCGCGCGACCAATGCCACGGGAGCCTCCCGTAACAATGGCTTTCTTCCCCTCTAGCATCCGATCTACCTCCTCTTAGTGGATTAGTGGATGGAACCCACGGTTTCTCGTGCCTCCAAAAGCGACTGGGGGTCCTGGATAGAGAGGGTCTTGACCCGCCGATCCACCTTACGGACCAACCCGGATAGTACTTTCCCCGGCCCCATCTCAACAAATGTATCCACGCCTTGCCCCATCATCCAACGAATGGATTCCTCCCACCGAACAGGTGATGCCACTTGTTCGACCAGGGAAACCCTTACTTCTTCGGCAGAAGTCGTCGGCTTCGCATTCACATTGCTTACCACAGGAATCGGTGGGGCAAAGAGGGAAACAGCCTCTAATTGCAATGACAGGCGCTCCGCCGCCGGTTGCATCAGACGAGAGTGAAAGGGACCGCTCACTTCTAATGGCAGGACGCGACGCGCTCCTTCTTCTTTCGCTAGCTTACCCGCTTCCTCCACTGCCTCCCGATGACCGGAAAGCACAATTTGGTCAGGGGCATTAAAGTTGGCTGGTTCCACGACGAAATCGGCCCGTGACACACGCTGGCAAATCTCCTCGATTACGGAACGTTCCATTCCAATCACCGCAGCCATCGCTCCCAAACCTTCAGGAACGGCTTCTTCCATGTACAAACCACGGTGATAAACCGTTCTGATGGCGTCAGTAAAGGAAAGTGCTCCACTAGCCACCAAGGCTGTATATTCACCCAAGCTATGACCTGCCATCACCATCGGAGCCATGCCACTTTCCTTCCACTCGCTGTAGAGGGCATAGCTCGCCGTAAGAATAGCCGGTTGCGCGTGATACGTCAAAGTTAGCTCCTCTTGCGGACCTTCAAACATCAATTTCGACAGGGAAAATCCTAGTGCGTCATCCGCCTGTTGAAAAATCTCTCTGGCACGCAGACTGCTTTCGGCAAGTTCCTTCCCCATTCCTACTTTTTGCGCCCCTTGTCCAGGGAAGAGAAAGGCTATTCGCTTACTCATCGGTTTCTACCTCCCTATTCCATCGTCCATTCCAACACACAAGCTCCCCACGTTAATCCACCACCAAAACCGACCAGCACCATCTGATCTCCTTTTTGCACTCTCCCCGCACGAACAGCTTCATCCAAGGCAACAGGGATGGAAGCAGAAGACATATTACCATAGCGATCGAGGTTAATAATAAACTTCTCACGTGGAAGCTCTAGCCGTTTGGCCGCTGACTCAATAATGCGGATGTTGGCTTGATGGGGTACGAGAAAGTTGAGATCGTCCCGCGAAAGACCTGCCTTGGCCAATACAGCGTCCGTAGCATTTGCCATCACACGCACGGCAAACTTAAACACTTCTCGCCCCGACATGTGAATCGTGTGCAATTGCTGATCCAACGTTTGTTGTGAAGTCGGTAAGCGAGAGCCTCCTGCAGGTAACTTCAGATGATCGCCACCGGAACCATCGCCTCCCAATTCAAACGAGCGAAATCCACCTTCCTCGACAGGTCCCAGAACGGCCGCTCCAGCACCATCACCAAACAAGACACACGTATTACGGTCTTCCCAATTGGTCAGTTTAGAGAGACATTCCACACCGATAACCAAGGCATAGCGGTAGATACCACTCGCAATAAATTGTGAAGCTGACGCCAGTCCATAAAGAAACCCCGTGCAAGCTGCAGATAAATCGAAAGTAGCAGCTTGCGGAATCCCTAGTCGATCTTGCACTAGGCAAGCCGTCGCAGGAAACATCATATCCGGAGTAACCGTCGCCACAATCACCAAATCGATCTTTTCTGCCTCAATTCCGGCCGCCGCAATCGCTTTTTCTGCCGCACGTACCGCCAAATCAGAGGAAGCTTCCTCGCTACTGCAAACCCGTCGCTCGCGAATTCCTGTTCGACTAACAATCCACTCATCACTCGTATCTACTATTTTCTCCAAATCGGCATTGGTTAGAACCTTCTCTGGAAGGTGGGAGCCGGTTCCGATGATACTGACTGATCTCATCTCATATAACCCCTCTCTTACGTACCCAGCACATCCGCCATTTGCTTCGTTACATTTCCCTCGACCATTTGTCGGGTTCGTCGAATGGCAATTTCGATTTCATGGGCATCCGAGGAGCCATGGGATTTGACTACCACGCCCTTTAGTCCCATCAACATGGCTCCATTGTACTCTCTATAATCCATTTCCTTCAGAAATTCCTTTAACCCTTTTTTCAACATGAGGGCGGCTAATTTGGTTAGCGGTGTACGTGTAAAGGTTTCTTTGATTCCACCCAATAGGACGGAGCCCATTCCTTCCGCACTTTTAAGCAAGATATTCCCGCTAAATCCATCACACACAACCACATCACATGGGCCTTTCAATACATCACGCGCCTCGACGTTCCCTACGAAATGAATCTTTTCCTCTTGTTCAAGCAATTGATAGGTTTGCTTGGTCAATTCATTTCCCTTACCGGTCTCCGATCCAATATTGAGTAGCCCGATCCGAGGACGCTTGATTCCGCGTGTTTTCTCCATGTAGATACTGCCCATCAGGGCATACTGATGTAAGTGTTGGGGACGGGCATCCACATTGGCCCCGACATCCAGTACCAAGGTGCCCCTTCCATCCACTGTCGGGAACATAGGAGCTAAAGCCGGACGATCGATTCCTTTCAGGCGACCGGTATAAAAGAGTCCTGCTGCCATCAGCGCACCTGTATTACCAGCGCTGATAAAGGCATCCACCTCTCCTGCACGTACTTTCTTACAACCGATCACCATGGAAGAGTCCTTCTTTCTACGTACAGAACGCACCGGCTCATCCGTTGCCTCAATCGTCTCAGTTGCCTCCGCCCACTCCACATTGGGAAGAGGTTCCTTCTTGACCAACGGAGCTACATTCTCTTCTGTTCCTATCAAGATAAAAGTCGTATCCGGCCACCTACGGGCCGCGGCTAGTGTCGCTTTCACTACTTCTAGTGGAGCATGGTCGCCTCCCATCGCATCCAATGCAATCCTCACTCTTTTCCTCTCCCTTTTTCCCATGCTTCCCGATCATCCGATTGATAGAGATCAAATACTCCTTGGAAAACGGTTTCATCTTCAACCACCGTTATCACATCTACTTGCGTACGAGTCGCGGTCTCTTTCACCACATGCGCACGCGCAATGCACTTCTCTCCCAAACGTACCGGGCGTACGAAGGAGATCCCAGCAGTCGCCGTCAGCGCCACATCTGCGTCCATGATCGCAACAGCCAGGGAATTTGCCTGAGCAAATAAATGGTGCCCACGTGCAATATGAGTGCGTGAGAAAACATGCTCGCGCTTCACTTCAAACAGTGAGGTGCCTCGCACATCTAGCTCGATCTCTACCATCTCACCGATCACTTCTTCGGGATCCAAGGAACGAACCTCTTCTAGTGATTCTTCTGCCACCTGCTTAATCCGTTCTCTCAATTCTGGGATCTTTAATTCTAGCCGATCCAAGCGGATCGTTTGAATGCTGACTTGAAACGAACGAGCCAATTCCTCATCCGTTAGAAACGGATTTGAGGTGAGCCGCGTAACGAGACGCTGTTGGCGTTCCTTTTTCGACGGTCGCACGGCGGCATCTACCCCCTTTTTCACTTGCTCTCTTTAGTATTATGACCACCTATTAATACCTAGTCTTAAAATGAGTATAACGGAGCTGAATCAAAAAAACAAGAACCGAAATTTGCTTCGGCTCTTGTTTTTTTGATTAGTCGTTATTTACAACTTCTTGACCCTTGTAATATCCGCATTCCTTGCAGACACGGTGGGCCAGCTTCATCGCATCACATTGTGGGCAACGAACCATACCTGGTACGGAGAGCTTGTAGTGAGTACGACGCTTGTTTTTCCGTGTTTTCGATGTACGTCTAAATGGTACTGCCATGTTTTCACCCCCTCTAATATATACAATCGCTTCTGTCAAAGACACAGTGCTTCTATTCTACCATATAATCATGTAAGCACATAGGCTTTGCCGAAAATAAGGGGCATGACAGGGGCATAAAGACTTCTTATACCCCTTCTAATAGAAGCGAAAATGGCAATTTCCGTCTTCTGCTCGTATACAGGAGACGTTTCTTGCCTTATTTACTCGTTGTCCTTTTTGAGAAGGAGTTCAAGATCCCTTAGGCGCGGGTCGATACGTTCCGTATTACATTGACAAGGATGCTCATTCCGATTCGTTCCACACTCCGGACATAAGCCTTGGCAATCGGCTTCACATATCGGAGCCAACGGCAAACCCAGCACGAATGCTTCACGAATGTAAGGAAGCGTATCGATGGCATCCCCTGCGATATAATGAATCTCAGGTTCTGCTTCTTCGTCTGCCCGATTCGACCGATCGGTCACAAGTTGCATCCAATCCATCGAAAGAGAGGTGGTGTAGGGTTCCAAACAACGCGAACAGAGAAACTTCGCCTCTGTTTGTTGCTTACCCATCAAGCGAAAGACGTCTCCATCCCGATCGGCTTCCACCTCTACCTCAATCGGCTTCAGTTCTTTTAGCTGTTTCACGTGATGCCAATCTTCCTTGGGTAACGTAATCGTCTCATTCCAAACGCGCGGTTCGGTCATTTGATGAAGCTGTGTTAAGGAAATCCGCAACATGTTCACTCCTTCAAAACAAAAAACATTATAAAATAAGAGCAGGACTTGTGTCAAGGTTTTTAGCTTGTCGCTTTTCAGAGAGCGTTTCTAAAAACTGAATCGCTTCTTCTAATGTGGCAACAGGAATCACTTTCATCTCCAAGTCGTGCTCTTCAATGGATGCTTGTGCGTCTTTCGTATTCACATCGTCGGGTTTTTGATCTTTCGGAACAAAGAAATAGTCCGCACCTGCTCTATCGGCAGCAATCACTTTGTAACGAGCCCCTCCAATTTGACCCACTTCCCCTGTTGAGGATAGCGTACCTGTTCCGGCAATTTTATATCCCTGGGACAAATCACCCTCAGTTAATAAGTCAACCATGGTTAAGGCGAACAACAGCCCCGCAGAAGGACCACCAATTTCATCTACCTGAATCTTCACTTGCGGATGGGTTTCAAGGGTGCGCTCGGTCGCCGGAACGATTCCTAAACCTACACGCTCACCGACAGTCCCTTCCAAAGATTGCAGGTGAATTTCTTTCACTTGTTTCTTTTCTGCTCGCACAAATGTCACCTGAACCTGATCTCCCGCTTTTTTCCCCTCCAATTGCGCAACAAGTTCTTCCGTCGTGGCCATTTCTGCTCCATCCAATTGGGTGATGATATCCCCCGTTTCCAGTATGCCATTCGCTCCCATGCCGGGTAAGACACGCAACACTTTGACCCCTTCATTGGTTACCGTAACATTGGCGTTGGCATACTGATAAGCAGCAATAATCGCATCTTCCTGTGATGACTCCATCATTTCTTGTTGCCTTATTTGATACTCTTTCGGATCTTCTCCTCCCATCAACACTTCCTCTTCAGGGAGAAGTTCCACTTCTTCACTTAGATTACCATAAAGATACCAAAAGACATTGCCTTGCACCAAGGAGATCGTCGTAAGGTAAAAGTGTCCGCTCGTCTCCTCTGACTCGCTAACCTCCACCATCGGTCCCACTTCTTGAGCCGAGCCGGGTTGCATTAAATAATAGGGAACCGGCACCAACAGAAATAGACTTAGGAAGAAAACCATGAGTATGCTCTTATATGGAATCCTTCTCGTCCATTTCATTAGGCGAACCCCCTTCCCAGTCCTGTATTAGTGTGCGAATGCGATCCACTTGCAATTTCGCTGCTTCTTCGCCACGCTCGATACAAGCCTGCGCCTGTTGAAAAGCACTGGCACTAATCCCATCCGTATCGGGATGAATTAAGATATCTGCATCCAGGATGTGGCTACTTAATATTTCACGTTCCATTAAGCTTATCGTTTCCAAAATCACATCAAAGATCGATTCAATCTGGGGAGAGGGGGCTCGTGGGTTCACATCCACCGCAATGACGATGTCTGCTCCCATTTCACGAACCACAGAAATCGGCACACGGTCGATCACCCCACCATCTACCAATACCTGATCTCCTAGAATGAGCGGTTCAAAAATACCTGGAATAGCGACGCTGGCTCGTACCGCTTCGTCAATGGCCCCTTCGCGAAAAACCACTCGCTTCCCGTGTGCTAAATCAGTCGCCACCACAGCCATGGGAATATCCAGTTCTTCCATCTTCTTTTGCTTCGTCAGTAACCGAGCCAACTCCCGTACCTTATCTCCCTTGAGAAAACCTTTACGGGGGATAGAGAAATCAAGCCAACTCTTACGTTTTAGATAAACAGCCAAGTGCTCGGCCATATCAAGCGGAAAACCACTTGCATACACACAGCCAACAAAGCTTCCCATACTACTTCCTGCCATGTAATCGATCGGGATACCTGCTTGTTGAAAAACTTTGAGCACCCCGATATGCGCCAATCCTCTTGCTCCTCCAGCTCCTAAAGCTAGCCCTACTTTTGGTCGACCCACTTCTTTCTCTCCTTTGTGCGGTCTAATTTGGACAAAGCATGCGTACATATGACAGCAAGATCAGCTAAGCAGGAGGGCTCTTTCCATGCGCCAATCAACTTCACTATCTTCCGCTCGTTTACAAACGGCAGGATTTGGACTGGCCTCTCTCTTATTCGCCATTTCCCTCATCCTCTTTCCTGAACCCGCTTTCCAATCTTCGTTGAAAGGATTAAAAATATGGTGGGAAGTCGTCTTCCCCGCCCTTCTTCCTTTTTTCGTCGCCGCTGAAATCTTAATGGGATTCGGGGTCGTTCACCTGCTCGGAGTCTTACTGGAACCCTTGATGCGCCCCTTCTTTCGCATTCCAGGCACCGGTGGCTTCGTATTGTCCATGGGACTTGCCTCCGGTTACCCCATCGGAGCCCAACTCACGGCTCGTTTACGCGAACAAAACCTGATCACCCGCTCAGAAGGAGAGCGCCTCGTTTCCTTTGCCAATACAGCAGACCCGCTGTTTATCATCGGGGCTGTGGCCGTCGGTTTTTTTCATGATGTCAAACTAGGGATTATCCTAACCATCATTCATTATCTCGCTAGTTTCCTTCTCGGCTTTCTCATGCGTTTTCATGATCGCAAGGGAGAGGCCACTCCCACCCCGGCCAGGGGAGAGGATTCCTTCCTGCTTCTCCGAGCGTTAAAAGCGATGCACCATGCGCGCCTGCGCGATAATCGGAACGTAGGCAAATTGATGGGCGATGCCGTAACCACATCGATTCAGTCTTTATTGATGATCGGTGGCTTTATTATCTTGTTTTCCGTATTAATTGAGTTAATTCAGCAAAGTGGAATCGCCGCCTTTTTCACACCGCTCATTGCTGCCCTACTTAGTGCCATGCAGTTACCGGAAGTCCTCGCCCCTTCCTTGATTGCGGGTTCCTTTGAAATCACTCTGGGATCACAAATTGCTTCCACGGTCTCCGCGCAAACGCCTCTTCTCTATCAAGCCATGATTGTGAGTGGCATCATCGCTTGGAGCGGGTTGTCCGTTCATGCGCAAGTGGCTAGTATTCTTAGTCGTACTGACATTCGCTATACCCCTTATCTGTTCGCTCGTATGCTTCATGCTTGCCTCGCAGGCGGACTCACCTTTCTTCTGTGGAAGCCTCTCAACCAATGGATAGCGACCACGCCTACCATCCTCCCTGTCTATCTTCCTGTCATGGGCGAGGGTGGGTATCAACCATGGAATTGGTGGCAATTTCTATCGCTGACGCTGTTGTCCCTCTTTCTCGGACTCCTTCTACTTTCTCTTTTCCTTCATGGTATGCGGCGTCTTACCTGGCGGCTTAGGCGTTTTGACTAGAAGCATAACGAAACAATCACAGAGCGCGTAATAAACTCTTTGATCAGCGACTTTCTTCTGCTTCCTGACTCCCATTAATGGGAAGAGCCGAAATACTTTTTCTTTAATTCATCTTCCACGACAGGTGGCACCAACTCGGAAACATCTGCACCATGACGTGCCACTTCTTTTACCATGCGTGAACTAATAAAAGAGTGATTATTATTGGTCATTAAGAACATCGTTTCAATGTCAGGAGCCATTTTTCTGTTGATAGAGGCAATCTGCAACTCATACTCAAAGTCGGAAATGGCTCTTAAGCCTCGTAAAATGACATTGACTTGCCGTTCGCGCATATATTCCACGACCAAACCATCAAAGGAATCCACCTCCACATGAGAAAGGTGCGAAGTGGCTTCTAATATAAGCGATTTTCGTTCCTCTACCGAGAAGAGGGGCTTCTTTTCAGCATTATGAAAAACCGCTATGATGAGTCGATCAAAAACGTGTGCCCCTCTTTCAATCAGGTCGAGGTGGCCATATGTAATTGGATCAAAACTCCCTGAATAAACAGCGACCTTCATCTGGCATTCTCCTTTTCGTCTTGTCCTTGATAGAAGTGAATGGTCGTATCACCATAAGTACGTTGCTCAAAGCGGGTGATCTTTCCTTGAACATCAGGAAGTAAACGCTTCGTAGGCTGTTCTACAACCACCAACCCGTTTGGCGATAGCAACCCATATTGATCGATAATTTCCAGTAAGTCAGGAATAATCTCTTCTGTATAAGGCGGATCGACAAAAACCAAGTCAAAAGGTTTTCCTTCTTGCCCAAGCTTGCGCAACACGATACGAGCATCACCACGAAGCAAGCGCTGATTGGCTTCTCCCACACTTTGTAAGTTCTTTTTCACTACACTTAAACTTTGATTGGAGACATCGACAAAGACGGCTTCCGTTGCCCCACGACTCAGGGCTTCGATCCCTAGTCCACCCGTACCGGCAAACAAATCCAATACCCGCTGTTCCTCAAAATACGGACCGATCATGGAAAAGAGCGACTCTTTCACACGATCCGTCGTGGGACGTACTCGGTTTCCCCGAACAGGTGTCAGGCGTGTCCCTTTCCACTTCCCCGCAATCACACGCATCGGCTCCTCCTCCTTCCTCTATATCTATATCATCCTACCATAAACAAAAAAAGATCCAAACCAACATCCCTCTCGTTGGGTTGAATCCATTGTTTACCTTCTACTATAGGCTATATAACATTTTTATCATAATATGAATAAAAATATCCATAAAGGAGAAAATAGCATTAGACAGCATCCATTGAACGGATGTTGTCGAACCGCGGAGAAGACTTACGTTTCCCCATAAGCTCTTCCTCCGGTTTCTCCTCTCCCATTCAGTATCTGCTTCCTTTCATGCAGGTACATAGACCCGCCAAAGCGAGCGGGTCCTTTTTTATGTTTAATCAGATTGACCGCTTCATCCACATGCCCTGGATCGGCGTAATGACGCGTTCTGCCACCAGCAAATCCACCATTCGGTGACCATATTCCCTACGGTATGGAGAATTCTCTAACTTTTCTAGTTCCTCTGGTGTGAAAAGGCGGTCGCCCATGCTCCGAGCAAACTGAATCAATCCGGGCATGCCCCTTGTCCGTTTTACCTGCTTGGCTTCTTCTATCAACTTCCGCAACATCTCTTCCGTAACGGCTTTCCTTCCCAAAGTTTGATTAATCACCTGTACCAATTCACTATATTGTTGTTGGTGTTGCTGACTGTACCTCATCCTACCCTTCCTCTCCTCTAGCTACTCTCATCAATATATGCAGAGACAGAGGAAAAGGTACCATTCATTCTCCTACGGATCACCACAGCCCGTGCACACACCCCTAGATGAAATCAGATAGCTTGGTAGTATCAAGATCTCTCGAATCGTGGTTGAAGGGTGGCGGAATTTCTTCTTGCTTCTTGATCCACAGCTCAGCGTTTCTCAAGGGGAGACCGCTCATTTACCTTCTAATTATTCTAGATTTAGCTTTCACCTATATTTAAGTGGGTATTTTCGCCATTAATCAAAGCCATCAGTGGGAAAGTAGCATTTAGAGGGGGTGGCTACAAAGGTTGCCTATTCCATATTAAGATCGCACTTCTCCACTCCCTTGGTTCATCCTATACCATGCATGCTTCTCCTTCTTGCTTTCTGTCCACTCCATCGTAATAACACCATTTGGGTGCATTTTCACCTATCCCTCTCCCTTATTTTATTTTCACTTTCATTTCAATACCAATATCCCATTTAACACCTCAGTTTCCACGGCATTTTTGGTGATCAAAATTGAAAATAAGAAGGGAAACAGATCAGACAAGCCAACGTGCACTCTTTCCAGTTCTGACAAGGTTATTTATTCTCTTCCTTACAAAAAACTTATTTTTTTACTGAATGATTGGCATTTTCTCAATAAAATCTCTCCCCTTCTATTTACACGTCCATTTATATTTGGTATATTAAGGGTAGGCCATACCCTTCTTTATTCCCTCTCTGTACTAACTGCCCCTTCATCTATATTCACTCTATTCCGTCTACTTATCGATTGGCCCCACTCCTATCAAGACTTCTCACACCCATTTTCTTCGACCAGCCTGTCAGCACGCTCTTCCAAGTGGACATCCATGGATGACGAACGTGACCTGACTACAACTCGACGTCGTCAGCATCTAGTGAAAGGGGGGGACGAGCGTGGAGAAATGGATACTCCTCTTCTCAACGGTAGTAAGGCTGGTCGAAACGTTATCACAACTCTTTCACAAATACGGTAGGCGTGTCAAACGTCAAGGCAGAAAAAAAGCCCCCTTCTAAGGAGGGCCCATTCGCCACAAACCTAGAGGAGGCTCCTCTAGGTTTTTTCCGTCACATCACCTATGCTATGCCAATCAAAGGAAATTAAAAACTTGTCCTCACAAATTTCGACTCGTCTAGTCAATATTTTTCTGGTTTTGTTGTTCTTTCTGCAACCAAGCTTGTAGAGAATGTACGTCCTGTCTTTCCCAAAACCCTTCCTGCAATAACAAGGAGGCGTCCTGACGAGCGGTTTCCAGTATGTGAACATCCTCGGCCAGATCAGCAACGCGAAAGTCAGGTAAGCCACTTTGCTTGAAGCCAAAAAAGTCACCCGGTCCGCGCAATGCCAGATCACGGCGAGCAATCTCAAAGCCGTCCGTCGTCTCTGTCATGACGCGCATGCGTTCGACACCATTTTCGGAAGTCGGGCTTGCCACCAAAATACAGGTCGCTTCGGCACTTCCTCGGCCCACCCGTCCACGTAATTGGTGCAATTGCGCCAAACCAAAACGATGCGCATCATAGATCGCCATCACGGTGGCATTAGGCACATTGACCCCCACTTCTACTACTGTGGTAGAAACTAGGATTTGCACCTTATTCTCAGCAAAAGCGCGCATCACTTCTTCTTTCTCTTCTGTTGGCATTTTACCATGTAAGAGACCGACACGGTGGTGCGGAAGGGCCGTTGTCAATTGTTCAAAAATCTCATGAGCATTGGCAAGATCCACCTTCTCTGACTCTTCTATCAAAGGACAGATCACGTATGCCTGATGCTGGGCACGAGCCGCTTGATCAATATAACCCATGACCTTCTCCCATGCCTCCGGCTTCACCCAATGCGTTTCCACCGGTTTTCTTCCTTGCGGCATTTCATCGATGGTGGAAACATCCATATCGCCAAAAGCCGAAATGGCCAATGTCCGTGGAATGGGCGTAGCAGTCATAGATAGCACATCCGGTTCCTTTCCCTTCGCCCGTAAGGTAGCCCGCTGTTTCACCCCAAAGCGGTGTTGTTCATCCGTGATGACCAGCCCCAAGTTGGCATATGCTACCCCTTCTTGGATGAGAGCATGTGTCCCCACTACAATATCGGCAAGTCCTTGCTCTACTCTCTCCAAAGCCTCTCGCTTCTCGCGAGCCGTCATTCGTCCAGTCAAGGAGACCATGCTGAGCCCTAGCGGTGTCAGCATCTGCGTCAACGAGTCGTGATGTTGTTCCGCCAAAATCTCAGTGGGAACCATCATCGCTCCTTGATAACCACTTATATAGTTGGCATACAAAGCAATGGCCGCCACCACGGTCTTACCGGAGCCCACATCTCCTTGAACCAAGCGATTCATGGCACCGGCCACCTTCATATCAGAAAGAATCTCGCTCACCACGCGCTCTTGCGCTCCTGTAAGAGGAAAGGGTAGTTGCTCTTGAAAGTTCATCACCTGTTCTTCGGAGAAGTGGTGCTCTATTCCTTGCGTGCGTGCTCGCTTTTCTTCTCTCCAAGCAAGTAACTTCAATTGATAGAGAAAGAGCTCCTCATAAACCATCCGTCGCCGGCTCAGAGCGCCCACGTGGCGATCTTTGGGGAAGTGTAAGCGATACATCGCCTCCGCTCTCCCCAACAAGTGATAACGCTCCACCAACTCTACCGGCAGAATTTCTTCTACTTGGCGACCATATTGGACAAACGCCTGCTGAATCCATTTGCGCAGGGCATGATTTTTGATCGAGCCCGCAACCGAATACACCGGTTCCAATTGACCTTGGACACGTTTTTGTTCTGCTGGAGATAAAAACGTGCGTTCGACGGTCAACTGCAACCGGTGCCGATCCCATTTCCCCACGAGGACCACCATCATCCCCGCTTGGATCTTATTCTTAAGATAAGGTTGATTAAACCAGACAAGAGAGAGCAAAGCCCCTTCTACTTCCAATTTTGCGCTCAACCGTGATTTCTTTTTACCAAACCAGGCTAAGCTGATGGGTCCCACCACTTTCCCTGCCAAGGTGGCACGTTGTTCATGCTCCAACTCATGTAAGGGTTGTACGCGATAATCTTCGTACCGGTAAGGAAAGTACAGCATGAGGTCCATTACCGAATGAATCCCCATGTGAGCTAAGTCCTGGGCCCTTGCTTCGCCCACTCCTGACAAGCTGGTTATGGGAATCGTATCAAGTTTCATCTGTTCGCCTGCTACAGGGAGTTTGCTTTTGAAATATTTCTCTTTCCAGTGCACGAGCCGTAGGCGTGTCTGCTAAGCCACCCAGGGCAGTTTCGCGCAGAGAAACCGGCATATCGCGTCCAACGCGGTACATCGCTTCCACCACTTCGTCAGGCGGGATCACGCTCTCCACACCAGCAAGAGCCATATCGGCCGCTACCATGGCAATAGCAGATCCCATGGCATTCCGTTTCACACAAGGAGCTTCTACCAAGCCAGCTACCGGATCGCATACTAAGCCCAGCATATTCTTTAAGGCAATCGCCAATGCCTGTGCGGATTGTGAGGGTGTTCCTCCTGCCATTTCCACGACGGCCGCAGCAGCCATCGCTGTTGCTGAGCCCACTTCCGCTTGGCAACCGCCAGCGGCACCTGAGATAAAGGCATTATTGGCAATGCAGTATCCCATCGCTCCCGCGACAAACAAGGCACGCACCTTCGTCTCTTGCTTCGCTTGCAAGCGTTCCCCGGCCGATGAGACGGTTCCAGGCAATATGCCACATGCGCCTGCAGTTGGGGTAGCCACAATCGTCCCCATCGCCGCATTTACTTCAGAGACAGCGGTCGCTCTTGCCACCGCTTCTAATACGTTGGACCCAGAGAGTAACACATCAGCGGTTTGCCGATACGTTTCTATCTTTCGTGCGTCTCCTCCTGTAAGACCGCTATGGGAACGGATATCTTCGGATATCCCCCGCTCTACGGCTTCTTCCATCACTTCCCAGTTGCGCTCCATCTCCGCATATACTTCTTCTCTCGTCTTCTCAGATGAGGCCATCTCTGCCTGAATCATCACCTCAGAAATGGCGATGCCTTCTGATTCTGCTAATTCCACTAATTCTGCGATCGTGCGAAATTGCAATGGAAACGCTCCTTTCCATTTAGAGGATGGTCACTCCCGTGATCCCCTCTAGTTGAGTGATCTCGTCCTTTACTTTTTCTTTCACCGTCTGATCCGTTTCGATCGTCATCAGAGCCTGTGAACCTTTATTCTTTCGCGAAACTTGCATATAGCTCACATTGATCTCATGTTTTGCCAAGACGGTAGCTACACGGGCAATCGCTCCATGTTGGTCTTGATGCATCACCAATAAGGCCGGAGCACTCCCCGACAACTTTAAATCAAAGCCATCCAGTTCGGTAATTTCCATCTTGCCACCCCCAATGGAAATCCCCACAATTTCCAACGTCCCTCTGTCATCTTCCAGTCGCAAACGAGCCGTATTGGGATGATCAGGAATCTCTTCTGACTCCGATATCTCAATCTCCATTCCCGCTTGCTCCGCTAAATCCAAAGATTGTACAATTCGTTTATCAAAGGTATCAAAGTTTAAGATTCCGCCTACGATAGCAACATCGGTGCCATGACCGCGGTACGTTTTCGCAAATGAACCATAAAAGGTAATGACCGCTTTCGTCGGCTTTCGCCCAAAAAGGGAGCGGGCCGCACGACCAATGCGTGCTGCACCCGCTGTATGCGAGCTCGACGGTCCAATCATGACGGGGCCGATAATATCAAATACGGACCGAAACTTCATCTTACTCCCCCCGTACTTTCTCGTGCTCAATGGCCGCAATGGCAATGGCTTTCGGTCCCGCGTGAGCTCCGATCACAGGACCGACATACGTTCGGATTAACTCGGTAACGTCGAAAGCATCGTTTAACTTTCCTTCGAACTTATCTGCTTGTTCATCATCATCCGCGTGAATGACCGCCACGGTAATAGGAGAAGAAAGATCTTCTTTCAGGAGCTCCATAATCCGATTCGTAGCCCGGTTTTTCCCGCGTACTTTTTCCACCGGACACACCTCACCCTCATCATTGACGGATAAGATCGGTTTAATATTAAGCAGTGTTCCTACCAGGGCAGACGCTTTTGCGATCCGTCCATTCTTCTGAAGATACTCCAACGTATCCACCAAAAAATAAACTTTTACATGATCACGCATGCGATAAGCAAGTTCCACACATTCGGTTAATGACTTGCCTTCTTTGGCCGCACGTGCTACCGCCACCACCATCATCCCAAATACATAAGAAGGCTTCTTGGAATCGATCACTTCGATTTCAATTTCTTCTTCCACCATGGACTTCGCCAACATCGCTGATTGATACGTCCCGCTCATCGCAGAAGATAAATGAATAGATAAGATCTTCGTTGCTCCATCGGCTGCGGCTTTGCGATAAGCCTCTACAAAGTCCAGAGGGGATGGTTGAGAAGTTGTGGGTAGTACATCGCTTTCCTGTAACTTTTGGTAAAACGCTTTTGGCGAGATGGTTTCCTTATCCAAATAGGTCTCTTCGCCAAAGTGCACTTTGAGGGGAACGACTCCGATCCCCAGCTCTTCAATCATCTCCTGCGGTATATCGGATGTACTATCAGTGACAATCCGTACCTGGGCCACCCTCATCCCTCCTGACTCATTCAACTGCAAAGATGAAGAAATACAACGGCTGTTTTCCTTGATGAACTTCGATTTCCACTTCCGGATACGTTTCCTCCAAGAAGGTGCTGAGAGCGGTTACTTGTTCTTCTGTTGCATCTTCGCCCGTAATCACCGTCACGATTTCTACATCTTCATCCAACATATTGGATAAGAGTTCTTTGGCCGTTTCCAAGAGGTCAGGACCGACGGTCTCGATTTTCCCCTCTTCGATACCGAGAAAATCCCCTTCTTTGATCTCAAACCCATTGTACTGCGAGTCGCGTACCGCATAGGTGATTTCTCCGGAGCGCACATGGGAGAGGCTTTCCAACATCTGCTCTTTGTTTTCCTCTGGCTCTGCCTCCGGACGGAAAGAAAGCATCGCAGACAATCCTTGGGGAATCGTCTTCGTTGGTAGAACAGTAATCGGCCTTTCCACTACATGGGCCACTTGCTCTGCCGACAAGATGATGTTCTTATTGTTCGGTAGGATCAAGACATGCTCACAGTGTAACTCTTCGACAGCTTTGACAATGTCTTCGGTGCTCGGGTTCATCGTCTGACCGCCCTCAATCACCTTGTCCACTCCGATACTGCGGAAGATCTCAGCGACACCACTTCCACTGACGACGGCCACAATGCCGTATTTTTTCTCTTCCTCGGGTGCTTGTTCGACCGCTGGAGCTGGGGTGGCTACGTTTTGCTGCGCCGCTTCGCCTTCTTTACGAACAATTTCGCTATGTTGTTCACGCATATTATCAATCTTAATGCGTGTCAAATCTCCATATTCACTGGCAACATTAAGCGCATCCCCAGGGTATTCGGCATGTACATGAACTTTCACCAAGTCCTCATCCGATACCACCAAGAGGGAATCACCCATTTTACTCATCCGCTCACGGAAATCTTGCTCATGAAAAGCCTTCGTCTCACGACGCTCTGAATTTAAGAGCACCATAAATTCCGTACAGTAACCAAACTCAATATCTGCCGGGTCCATATGAGCTCCCACGTGTTCATGGGCCGTTTTTGAAAGCGATTCCATAGAAATGGATGCACTTTGACCCGACGGGGTTGTGGTTACTTTTAGCGGTTCGCCTTTCAAGGCAGCGAGCATCCCTTCATAAATAACCAGCAAGCCCTTGCCTCCTGCATCTACCACACCCGCTTGAGCGAGCACGGGCAGTAGCTTTGGGGTTCGTGCCAGCGAAGCTTCGCCTTCTTCCAAGACCGCTTCCATGACAGTAATTACATCGTCGGTCCATTTAGCGGTTTCGATTGCCTTCTCCGCTGCTTCGCGCGCCACCGTCAACACCGTTCCTTCAACAGGCTTCATCACTGCTTTATACGCGGTGTCAACACCCTTTTGGAAAGCGTCTGCTAATTTCTTCGCCGTAATCACATCTTCTCCTTGCATTCTCTTAGAGAAGCCACGAAAGAGTTGTGATAGGATGACACCGGAATTTCCGCGTGCCCCCATCAATAACCCCTTGGCGAAAGCAGCAGCGCTCTCGCCAATGTGGTGAGAAGCATTCTTCTTCATTTCTTCTACGCCAGAAGTAAGTGTCAAATTCATGTTGGTACCGGTATCCCCATCTGGAACAGGAAATACATTTAGTGCATTTACCATTTCCACGTTCTTACTTAAGTTATGAGAACCCGTCTGCATCATTTCCGTTAATTGTTTTCCATCGATCTGCTGGTGTGCCAACAGTGCTCCTCCTTACTCTTCGTTCACCATTCGAACACCTTGAACTATGATATTAACTTCCTTAACCTTTAAACCAATCATTTGATCCAGTGTGTATTTCACTTTTGACTGCACATTGGAGGCAACTTCCGAAATCTTCGTTCCATAGCCGACGATAATATACATATCGAGCACGATATCCTCATCCACCGAACGAACCTCGATGCCTTTACTCCAATTCTCTCTCTTTAACAGCTCGCTAATTCCATCTTTCAACTGACTCCGTGAAGCCATGCCTACCAGACCATAGCAATCCATCGCTGCTACTCCGGCAATGTTGGCAATTACTTCATTGGAAACATCAATTTGGCCAAGCGTGCTTGTAATCTCTAAGCTCATCACTTCTGCCTCCCTGTGATAGGGTATAAATCACGAGACAACATGCGGAGGATAAAGGCTGGGACACTTTCTCCTGCTTCTAACCTCTTGCCTCTGTATTAGGGCTATTGTACAACATCCCCATCAAGAAAAAAAGGTGACCCAAGGTAATCTTACTAAAGCGCCCATCATTCTTGCAAGCCCTACCGGGATATGCTAGAATGATGTAGTCATTTCTTGAGATCGTTTTTCCTTCAAGAAAGTTGCAGGTTGTTTTAGAGGAGGTTATACCTATGGCCCGTAAGTGTTATGTAACCGGTAAGAAAGGGCATGCTGGCAACAAAGTCAGCCACTCCAACCGGAAAACACGCCGCAAATGGGGTGCCAACGTACAAAAGGTACGTATCCTAGTCGATGGCAAACCAAAGCGCGTCTATGTTAGCACCAAAGCATTAAAATCCGGAAAAGTAACCCGCGTCTAATGATCGCGGGTTTTTCCCATATAAGCTTATTTTTTTGTTTTTTCCCCTTTTTCCTTCTTTACAGCACGCTCTTTTTTGTTATTGGTACTAAGAAAAGCTTTTACGACTCCGCCGAGGAACTTCGGGAGCTTTATCGTATAAAATCTCACCCCTACCCCTCCTCCTTGCCCCTATAAGTCTCAAGTAGCCCAATCTCTTTTAGAAATAATGGATCATTAGGCCCTATCGTTATTTATATTCTATAGGAGAAAAAGGGTGCCTATTACCCGATCCGCAAATATACTCTTGCCTTTTTTATTCACTCAGGGTCATTTCTCACATATTTTCTTGGGTAAAAGCCGAGACAAAAAGGGAAAAGAGTCAAGTTCCCCTTCCCCAGTCGTCTCTTGTTCACTTAATCTCTACTTTCAACGACCAATAACTTCCCTGTCATTAACTCAATCTTTCCACTTTCTCCGATCAGTTCATTGCTGATTGCTAACGGGTGAGAACGCTGTAAGGTGGCATGGGTCAAGGGATAGCGAAAGCCCGTCAGCGTAACACCCGTCACCTCTTCGGTCACGGGAAGTAACGAGAGGTAGGGATGAAGCTTTTCGACGGTAAGAGTCGACTGCCCCACCAGCAAGCGCACCTGATTGGTCACATGAACCAGTCGCCCCTTCTGATTATGGTTGGCTAGCCACTCCAAAAGCGAGAGGTTGGCGAGGGCATGATCCAACCGCCCACCACCAAGTGCCCCCAGTATCACCACTTCTTCCGGAGCGAGACGGACAGCCCACTCCAAAGCATAATGGGTATCCGTGCGATCTTTTTCGGCTGGTAAATGCCTATAAGGAATTTGCTTTTCTTTCAATAACGGCACCAAAGAAGCTCCCGCACTGTCGAAGTCTCCCACGACAAGGTCGGGTCTTATTCCTACCTCCCCCGCGGCCCATGTCCCACTGTCCACGGCAATCAGCCCGTCTGTTTCCTCTACGATCTCCCAATCTGACGGGGATACTTCTCCTCCTGCCACCACCACCAGTCGCTTTTTCTCCTGTAGCGAGGCAAACAACTTTTCATGTGGCGTCTCCATCCGTCTCACTTCCCATCCTTAGTCCATCGTCTCAGCTGCCTTACGCAGTTGATTCATCGCCCCTTGCCGATCTTTCTGGGCAAAAATGGCTGAACCCGCCACCAACACATCTGCCCCATGTCGCACCACTTCCCCCGCCGTCGCAGGGGAGACACCACCATCCACCTCAATGTGAATATCGGGCAGTCCTTGCTCGACGCACATCTGACGCACCTCTTTAATCTTGGGTAACACGCCTGGCAAGAAAGCTTGTCCGCCAAAGCCAGGGTTGACGGTCATTAACAGCACCAGGTCTAACTCCTTTAGGATCGGCTCTAACATGAGAGCTGGCGTAGCAGGATTTAATACCACACCCGCTTTTGCGCCATGTTCTTTGATGAGAGATACCGTACGTGCCAGATGAGGACACGCCTCTTGATGAACGGTTATGTAGTCCGCACCGCTTTTGGCGAAAGCCGGGATCAGGGCATCCGGATTCTCGATCATCAGATGAACATCCAACGGCAGGTTGGTATGTGGACGAATCGCTTCTACGATCAAGGGGCCTAACGTAATATTAGGAACGAAATGACCATCCATCACATCTACATGAATCCAATCTGCTCCTGCTTCTTCTACCTCGCGGATTTCACTCTGCAGACAAGCAAAATCCGCCGATAAGATCGACGGGGCCAGTTTTACCATTTCTTATACCTCCATAGTTCTTGGATTTCTTCAAGAAATTGAATATAGTGTGCGTAACGTTCCGAGCTCAGTTCACCCGTAGCTTCCGCCGTGCGTACGGCACAACCCGGTTCTTGGTGATGCAGACATCCACGAAAGCGACAAGATGCCGAGAGGGCATCCAACTCGGGAAAGCAAGGGCTCAGTTGCTCTGCTTCCATTCCGGTAAAGTCCAGTTGGCTAAAGCCGGGGGTATCCGCTACTTGTCCACCTACCGCTAGGTCCAAGATGCGCACCTGGCGTGTCGTGTGGCGACCACGCCCGCCTTTGTGACTCACCTCTCCCGTCTCTAGCTGCCACTGTGGCATAAGAAGATTAAGTAAAGAGGATTTACCCACTCCCGATTGACCCGCAAACACAGAAAGCACCCCTTCTAAGTAAGGGATGAGCTCGGTCGCACCTTTTTCCTCTTTTGTACTTACTACGACGATGGGGTAGCCTGCCTGTTGGTAGCGCGTACGAATCTGCTCTACTTCTCCCTCATCATCCTCGGTCAATAAGTCACGCTTCGTCAAGCAAATCACGATACGTAATCCTTCTCGCTCACAGTGGACAAGAAAGCGATCCAGTAGCGTCGATTGGAAATCAGGCTCCCGGAGTGAACACACCACAATCGCCTGTTCCACATTGGCAATGGGAGGGCGAACCAACTGTGTCTGGCGCGGATAAACCTCCGTCACCACACCTTCACCCGGCGTCGTCTCCTCATACATCACCCGGTCACCGACAAGCGGAGAGAGTTTCCTCTTCTTAAAAACTCCCCGCGCACGGCACTGAATATCTTTCTCTGCCTCCGGTGTACGCACATAGTAAAAACCACTGATGGCGCACACAATCTGGCCCTCTGGCATATCATCCCTCCTTGGGGTAGGAATTTATTTTATCTTTACCTGGATCGTATAAAAACAGTAACCTCAGTTCCCTTCCCAACCATTTCTCCAGGCTTAGGACTCTGATCAACCACAGTCCACATTTCCCCATTACCCTCGTAAACTCTCTCCTTTTTTAAATCCAAATGATCATACTTGTTAGCCCACTGCTCTATACCATACTCTGCTCCTCTATCCGACTTTTCATAGTAACCTACGAAATTCGGAACCTCCACCATGTCTCCATCCGAATTGGCGTACAGTGTCACGGTCTCTCCCGCGTCCACACTGGCGCCAGGTTCCGGCTTCTGACCATGCACTTCACCGGAACCAAAATCACCATTCTGTTCTTCTTCAATCTGGGCTTTTAATCCCTTATCCTCTAACCAATTCTCCGCTTCAGCCCTAGACTTCCCTTCAAAATTGATTAGTTCTATTGCTTCCCCGCCACGCTCCTCACCAGCTGGAGATTCGGCGGAGTCTCTTTCAAGCATATTAGGAACTCCGAGTAAGAAATTAAACAATCCAAAAGCCAGAATAATGATTACACTAACTGTAAACAGACCAAACATCGCTTTTTGCCAGAAGGGCATGTTGGCCTGTGCATTTTCCAGCCAGACGACGGTCTTCTGAAACACGGTTTTATCCTTGTCCGCTGGAACATTTTTTAAGCGCTCCAAGCGGGTCATCGTATCTTGCCCCACCGTGTTTTGCCTACTAGAAGCGGCCTGCTCTTCATATCTAGGTGCGGAAGAAGTGGCCCCTTCCCCTGTTTGCTCTCTCTTGTCCTGTGAGGCAGCGCTGACAAATTCACGCGTCGTCGAGCGCGGTGGCAAGGTAGGGTGTTGCTCTTCTCTTACAAAATGCTTCTGCATCGGAGTCCACTGTGGTTCCTCTCCCCATTGAGGTGGGAAGGCAGCACGGATCTCTTTCATCATCTCCCGTGCCGAACCAAAGCGTTCGTCCGGCTCTTTGGACATCGCGCGTAAGATAATCTGGCGTAGATTCTCCGGAATCTCAGGATTCAACTTCGCCGGATCAACTGGATCTTCTTGCAAGTGCTTCAACGCAATGCTAATGGCCGATTCACCATCAAAAGGCAATTGCCCCGTTGCCATCTCATACAAGACGACACCCAATGAATAAATGTCCGACTTTTGTCCAATATAACCACCGCGGGCTTGTTCAGGTGAGAAGTAGTGAACAGATCCCATCACTGAACCCGTCTGGGTAATGGTAGACGAGGTCGTGGCGCGGGCGATCCCAAAGTCTGTTACTTTTACCCGTCCGACGGCCCCGATTAAAATATTATGAGGTTTAATATCACGGTGCACGATGCCATTATCATGTGCGTGGGCCAATCCATCGCAAATCTGCGCAGTTAAGTGGGCCGCTTCCGTTGGGGGAACCGGTCCATGTTCCTCAATCATCTCTTTTAAGGTAGGACCTTCCACATATTCCATCACGATATAATGGGTATAGCCATCTCGTCCAACGTCATATACACTTACCACATTGGGATGCGAGAGACTCGCTGCTGCTTGTGCTTCGCGACTAAACCGTCGTAAAAATTCACGATCATTGCTAAGTGATTCATTAAGTACTTTAAGGGCAATATAACGATTGAGCATAATATCTTTCGCTTTATAAACAACCGCCATCCCGCCCCCGCCTACTCGGCTGACAACTTCATAACGATCCCCTAATTTCTTCCCAATCATCGGTTTATCTCCTCCCTCCGTTCGGAGTTCTCTTTGTAGTTAACCAATACTAGGGAGATATTATCTACTCCACCTGCCGCCAAGGCTTCCTCCAAGAGGTGATCCGCTTGGGCAGCAATGGAACGATCCGACGTAAGCGTTCGCCCAATCTGATTAACCTTCACCATATCTACCAGTCCATCCGAACAGATTAACAATGTATCCCCATCTGCCCATGGAGTCGTAATCACATCAGGTTCCACTTCACTATCCGTCCCAATCGCCTTTACGATGATATTTTTTTGCGGATGATGGAGTGCTTCTTCTTCTGTAATTTCCCCATGTTTCTTTAATTCGTTCACCAAAGTGTGGTCCTCAGTCAGTTGATACAACCCTCCTCGGTGAAGCAAGTAGCCTCGGCTATCTCCTACATGAGCGAGCACAATCTCTCCCTCACGTATCACAGCAGCCACAACCGTTGTTCCCATACCATGCAAGGAAGGGTCTTTCTCTGCCATCTGATACACTTCACGGTTGGCCAATTTTACCGCTTTCTTCAGTTCACGCTGGATTTGATCCGTCGCGGTATCCGTCGCCAGCTTATTCAGCTCACGCTGAACCACATCTACGACTTGTTGACTCGCAATTTCCCCAGCCTGATGGCCTCCCATGCCATCCGCTACAATGGCTAACAACAAGCCCTTACCTGTTTCAAATAGACCCACTCGATCTTCATTGTGATCACGCACTTTGCCCGTGTGCGTTCGCCAGGCCATTTCCATACAGCGCTCCCCTTTCCCATAACCAGTGCGTCTCTACTCTACTGTACCACTATTATACGTTGAGTTTGTGTCCGTTAGCCACCAAAATAGCAGATTCCCTTGCGAAGAAAAGTTAATCTCCTACTCCCACCATGGAGTAGGAGATCAGTTGTCTCATTTCCCCTACCTCTAAGACGTCTGACCCGTCTTTTCGTTATGCTTCGCACGCAACTGCCCACAAGCGGCGTCAATATCCGTCCCGTGTTCGCGGCGTATGGTTGCATTTACCCCATAGGTCTCTAATATACGCTGGAATTGGAATATCTGATTGCGCGGTGTTCGCTGCATATCGCGTTCCATCACGTTATTAATGGGAATAAGATTGACAAGGCAATTCATCTTGGTCAGAAGTTGACCCAGTTGGTGTGCATGCTCATCCCGATCATTTTTTTCTTTAATCAGGAGGTACTCAAAGGTTAAACGGCGTCCTGTCGTCTCAATATAGTAGTGACATGCTTCCATCAACTCGCTCAAGGGATAGCGATAGCTCACCGGCATCAGCTTCTTACGCAATTCTTGATTGGGTGCGTGCAGGGAGATCGCCAAACCTACTTGAAGCTTTTCGTCAGCAAACTTATAAATCGACGGTACGATCCCACTGGTCGAGACCGTGATGTGGCGCTGACCGATATGAAGACCCTCTTCTTCATTCATGATGCGCAAGAATTGAAGTGTCGGCTCATAATTTTCAAACGGTTCACCAATCCCCATGATGACGATCGATTTAACGCGCTCATCACCCAATTCATCCAGCGCTCGTTGGGCTTCTACCACTTGAGCCACAATCTCTCCGGCTGACAAGTTGCGTTTTAGACCGCCCAAAGTGGAGGCACAAAAAGTACACCCCACACGGCAACCTACTTGTGTGGTGACGCAGACACTCACCCCATAATTATGCCGCATGAGAACTGTTTCGATGGCATGCCCATCGTGAAGGGAGAACAAAAATTTGATCGTCCCATCCTGCGACGTCTGCTTCGTTAAAACCTCTAATGGCTTTAAAGTAAATGTCTCCTGGAGCACTTCCCGCATCTTTTTCGGGAGATTGGTCATCTCATCAAAAGAGGAGACCCGTTGTTGATAAAGCCAATTCATCATCTGATCAGCCCGAAAGGAAGGCTGCTTGTTTTCTTTCATCCAGGCATACCAGTCTTGATGCCGATAATCGTATGCCAAACGCATGGTACCACAACTCTCTTAGTATAAATAAATTCAAAAATCCCCTTCAAAACTTTCCTTATTATATCAAGCAACCCGACCAATGAAAAGCATCCCCTGCTCTTCTTCCATGGACTAACGATTCTCCAGC
The DNA here is from genome assembly GCF_059818345.1 of Mechercharimyces mesophilus. Lineage (NCBI taxonomy): Bacteria > Bacillati > Bacillota > Bacilli > Caryophanales > Thermoactinomycetaceae > Mechercharimyces > Mechercharimyces mesophilus. The sequence goes on from NZ_JCBAPH010000001.1 coordinate 1,393,782, forward strand.
CCAATCCGCTTCACCTTTACATCGAATTGGACATCAATTTGCGCCTTTACAAAAGCTTGATCCTCCCAATCAATCGCTTTCCAGATCGCAGGGTAACGTGCACGAATATCATCCCCATAAATGTATCCATCATTGCGATACTCTTGTTGCAATATCTGTAACAACTCGTTGCTGTTTTGTTTGTATTTACTGGCAACCGCTTTCTCCACCTCTTGTAAAACTTCCGATTGGGAAAGATTAAATGTCCCCATCTTCTCAATGATCGTTCCTTGTATCTTAATGGGGTTTTGAATCACTACTTGAGATCCCTTTAACTCCACTTTCACCTTGCTCTTAATGTTATCGGGTCGAAAAATCACCTTTCCTCCTTGAACAGAGGCTTGAACCACTTCTCCTGCCCGTTTCCCATCAATTTGTTCCAATATGGCACTCTTTTCCGCGTCAACCGAACCAATCATTTTCGTTTCTTTATCAAAGAGTGCTAATCCTTTCCATTCGATCTTTTCTTCCTTTACTTCTATCAAATTAATCAAGGGATTGGTTGCTGGGTTAGAAATTTTATTAAAAACCGTGCCCAGTGTCGCATCAGGCAACCATCCATCTTTCAAGCCGTTTTCGATAAGGTCACGAATATACATAGCAGGCAGGAGGTCCAATTTCGGTTTAAACATTAATGCTTCGCTTGCTTTCCCCTTGACTACCAAAGGCCACAAACGACGGCGAAGGCTAGGCTGACGCCTCAGACCATCCATCAGGTCTTGTAGTCCCTCTTGTGCGAGCTCTTCACTAAATACAATCACCTGTGTATGGCCGAGAAAGACTTCTTGGTTGGTCTGCTTTTGCACACTACTTAAGGCCGTGTTCAGGGTGTCTCCCTGTCCTTTAAATATCTGTACGGCCGCCCCTCCTCCACCCCCTCCTCCATCAGAGCCACCTATCATCGTAGGAACGGGAACTTGTACAGTAATCTCATATCCCTCTTCGAACTTATCAAACCCAATGGCCATGACCGTAGTGCGTTCTTCTAATTCACGTGCATCCCAACAGCCACTTAACAGGAACACGCAACAAAGAAGAAGAAAAATGTACTTCTTACTGCTGGGTGGCATGCTGATCCCCCCGTTTTTTCCCTTGTTTTCGCACAAGGGAAATCAAGAGTAATAGCAAAGGAAAGACCACTGTCATTACCAATCCCAGCACACCAATCCATTTTGAATACAGTAAGATATCCTGAATGTTACTTGGCCAAGCAGCAATACCAAACAGCACCGGCGCGCATACCCATGCAATCCCTCTGCGATAACGAGCTTTCAGCCGAAATAGAGAAATCACGAGTGCAATAAACGCAGTCATATAATTAATCAATGTTGTAAACACCGTGGTCACCCAAATCGTGATCACCAGCGATTCCAGTCGTTCAAAGATGAGTACTTTAAACTCTGCCGCCTTGACCAATTCCAATACCGGCCACATTAAATGGGCGATTTCATTAGAGCCGAAGACGGCCAGAGTGGATAAAAAGGTGAGAAGATAAAGAAACGTCATCATGATGATCACACCGAAATGCACGCGCCAAGAGCGCTTTGGCTCTTGGTAGTAGGCACTAAACATCAATATAACCGAATAGCCACCAAACATGACCCCTGCCGCCACCAAGCCATGAAGCATGTTGTTGCCAGATACCTGAAAGAGGGGAAGTAAATTGTTGATCTCACCCTTTTGAAACCCTGTCGCCACCGTCAATGGCACCGGAATAAAGGAAATCAACAAGATAAACTCGTTAAAGCGAGCCACCACATGCGGAGGATTTGCCACGACCAAAACCGCACCTAATATCAACGTTCCCGTAATGAGAGAAAGCGGGGTTTGCACATAGATGGAACTAACCACGACCTCTCCGAACAATCGAGCAGCGAAGCCGGCGGAAGTAAGCCAGAAGACAGCAAAGGAAAGAAAGACGACCGAACCCAATACTACTCCTAACCAGGGGAGTGATTTTGTTCCTAATATCTCTTCCGTGAACTGAACCAAGTTCTTTCTAGGGAAACGCGCACAAAGTAATGTGATGATAGACACAACGACAAGAATGAGCACGCCACCAAGAAGAATCGCCCAGATCCCGTCTTCTCTCGTGTAATGAACCATGATAGCTGGCAGAAGGAAAATGTATACCCCCAATATGGAATTAAACATCAGGGCAAATGCCTGATAACCAGAGATGGAAGCGCCTCCCGCCTCTCGTAAGTTCGGGTGTCCTCTCATTCGACTGGCCCTCCTTCTCTTTTGTTGTCCTGTGGCTTAAATAGACTGGGTCGCTCTTTCATCCAGGGCCAAGGGACCCGAATCAAGGTATCCTTTACATCATTCCAACGGAAGGGAGCGAAAGGAGCTGTATACGGCACACCAAACGAACGCAACTTGACAAGGTGAAGCAAGACCAACAGCAAGGCCAGGATAATCCCATATAAACCCAACACAGCCGCAGCCAACATAAACGGAAAGCGAAGCAGACGCACAGAAATCGCTGCATTGTAACTCGGATTCGCATAGGAACTAATCGTGGTCAAACCAACCACGATGACCATAATGGGACTCACTACTCCTGCCGACACCGCTGCATCACCAATAACCAACGCCCCCACAATGCCAATCGTCGGACCAATCGGTCCGGGTAAGCGAATACTCGCCTCGCGTAAAATTTCCACACTCAACTCCATCGCAAGTGCTTCCACAATGGAGGGAAAGGGGACCGTGGCTCGACCGGCCGCCATAGCAATCCCTAGGCGTGTCGGGATCATCTCAGGATGAAAGGAAACGAAAGCGATATACAGAGAGGGTAATAGCAAGGCAATGAAGAGGCTCAAGAGGCGCAATCCCCTTAGGAAGGAAGAAATGAGGTAGCGCTCATAATAGTCTTCTGGACTATAGTAAAACTGAGAAAAAACCGCCGGGGCAATCAAAGCATGAGGCGTTCCATCGACTAAGATGGCCACCTTTCCCTCCAACAAATGACTAACTACTCCATCCGGGCGTTGGGTGTTTTGCAATTGTGGAAAGGGGGTCCAAATATTATCTTGAATCATCTCTTCGATATAGCCGCTCTCTAAAATACCATCAATGTGAATCTCTTTGATCCGCTTCGTCACTTCATCTAGAAGCCCTTTGTCCGTCACCCCATGGAGGTACAAGAGCTCCACGTTGGTTTGTGTTCGTTTCCCTACCTTTAAGTCCTTAATACGCAGGTCCGGATCTTTGAGTCGACGACGTACTAAGGCTGTATTGACACGAATGCTTTCGCTGAACGCCTCCCGCGGACCACGAACCACGGATTCGGTCGATGGCTCGGATACGGAGCGATAGGGAAAACCTTTGGAGCCGATCACAATGCCTTTATCATAACCATCAATCAGAAGAGCTCCATCTCCTGATAAGATCCCGTCTACCAGGTCTTTCAGCTTCGTTGTAGATTGTGTTTCCCCTGTTTGCACCAAGCTTTCTTCAATCAACTTTTGTAAGTCTTCTTCTTTTGATTCCATCTTTTCGGCGCCCATCATTAATGTACTCAGGACAAACTTGTCCAATAGGGGCACATCTGCCATTCCATCCAGGTACAAAAGCGCTGCTTTCCGATCCGGTTGATACTGAATTGTGAAGGAACGGAGGATCACATCCGCTCCATCTCCCAATAAAGTAGTAACAAATTGCGTGTTTTCTTCGATGTTCTTCGAGATCTTCTTCTCGCTTACTTTTTGGTCCAACTTTTGTTCATACCGCTTTTGAAGTTGTTCTTTCTTTTTCTTTTCTTTCACCTTTTTGGGACGAATAAAGCCTTTTGCCATCTGTTATCACCCTGACTTTACCGTGCCCCATCCTATGCACTCTCATACCTTGATCGATGTGTATTTTCCTTTTAATACAATTTAAGAAACTATTAAAAACTAATCTCATATAATAGATTAGATAGAGAAAGGAGGAAAAATATGTCTAGCCAGTTTGAAGCTCGTTTTTTTACGCCACCCACATCATTTTCAGGTGTCGAAAGGGATGGAACAGCCGTAAATATAAACGTCGTTGGAGATTTGTTTTTTAATACTACTGCTGGTTCAACCCCTACTGGGGGACCACTGGTCATTTCCTTTACAATCAACACTACCAACTATAACTTCCTTTCTACTGATGGTGGATTATCTGCAACAGTAACCAGTAACAATATCTTGGTCTTATCCGGATCAGGAACACTCATCAATGTAGGGACAGGAGAAGCAAATGACGCTACACTCGATTTTCTACGCATCCCCCTTATCGATCCAACTGGCAACGGTGTGATGCGAACAATTGCCCTTGACGAAGTTAGTGTTTTCCGTTTCTTTATTACTGTACCGGATACGTTGGAAGATTTTCTTGTGCATGTACGGAGAAACGCTGGATCGACCGATATCGGTCTATTCAGAACTTATTAACAGTTGATTTATGAAGTTTCATACCACAAAGAAAGGTGGGAAACCGATTTATGACTACAACATTACGAGCTCGCTTTTTTTCACCTCCCACATCGTTTTCTGGTAGTAGTAATGGCAATTCCGCTACGATCAATATCGTCGGAGATTTGTTCTTTCCTTCTCCTTCCGGAACAGTCGTTGGAGGACCTTTGATTATAAGCTTTAATATTTTAGGAACAAACTATGCTTTCCTAGCGAATAATCGCCAGATAAATGCGACAAAAACCAGCAGCAATGTCTTGGTGTTATCTGGAGCGGGTACTTTTATTGATGTGGATATGGGAGTGACCTATGAGGCAGAGCTGGATTTCCTACGAGCTCCTCTCAGTCTCGATTCCTCAACCAGTGGTTCCATCAAAACAATTGCTGATGATCAAAGTAGTGTTTTGCGCTTCTGCATTGATGTACCTGACACCGGCCAGCAGTTTCTTGTCTTTGTACCCAAAAATGGCTCCACTACGATCGGACAATATCAAAAAATCACATCCTCCTAAGCAATAAAAGCAGAAGAACCGACCTGTGCAGGTCGGTTCTTTTTCAAAATGAGGTAAAGATAGCCGCAACTAATAACCTTGTTTACTCTCCCAATATACCTACAAACCCTGCCGTTTGCCCATATAGCTGTTCTTGATACGCTCCTTCTACGACAGGATAATTCTCCGACTCCGTCGTACCAGCAATGTAAACCCGCCCTCCTGCGTCCAGGGCAAGAGCGTTCGCAGATTCCCCAACATTCCCCCCCAAGTAAGTAGAATAGAGAGCATCGGTCCCATTCAGGTTGATTTGCGTGACAAAAGCCTTCTTGTAACCCGTACGACGGGTTTCCATAGCGCTTGCCGTTGTTGGAAAGTCCACAGAGTAGGTTTCTCCCGCTACCCACGCATGGCCCAGCGCATCCACCTGTACAGCGAAAGCCAGATCGGAAGCACTTCCTCCTAACAAGGTAGAATAGAGAAAGTGGCTACCAGAGCGATGAATCTTGGTAACAAAAGCGTGATGAAGTCCTTTTCCTTTTTTCCGATAGGCGCCTTTGGTAACAGGGAAATCGGTAGAAGTCGTCTCTCCCACAACATAGACATGCCCACTTTTCCCTACGGAAATGGCATGCCCCATATCGGACTCACTCCCACCAAGAAAAGTGGCAAACACTATTCTCGAACCGGTAGGGTCTAACTTAGCGACAAACGCACTGCACTCTCCCTTTAATTCTGCCTGAATCGCACGAGCCGAGACAGGAAAATCAGCAGAATCGGTTGAACCCGTTAAGTAAACACACCCTTCTTTATCCACGACCAGCTGGTTTCCATCATCTACGCCTTCCCCACCGAAAAAAGAAGAATAAAGCAGGGTTTTCTTTTCTTTTTCTAGTTTAAGGATAAAAGCATTCTGTTCTCCTCTTAGCTCTCTTTGTACGGCATGTTGGGTAGTAGGAAAATCCTCACAATCGGTTCCGCCAGTGAGCACAAGGTTGCTACATTCATCAAACGTAACCGCATTGCAGTAGGTGCCTCCCTCTCCACCGATATAAGAAGAATAGATCAATGCGCCTGAAGCATCGATTTGTGTAATGAAACCACTAAACTCCCCTGTTGTTTCTCTTTTCAAGGCACCCGCGGTCATTGGAAAATGGGTAGCGTAAGTCTGTCCTACCACATACGTATTTCCTTTCTGATCAGCTACCAGCCCGTTGGCAAAGCTAGCATCTTCTCCTCCCATATAGGCTGTAAATTGACGCACACCTTCTTCATTCAGCTTGGTGACAAACGCATCTTTATGTTCTCCTTCTTCTAAGGAAAACGGACCGCTACCATCGGGAATCTCCCACTGGCTCACATATCCACCCACATAAATATTTCCCTCTCCATCAAGATCAAGCGCCGTTCCTTCCGAATCATGCCCTTCACCAATGTAGCTGGAATAAAGGAGAAGCGGATCGATGATGATGGGGGCATCCTCGTTTGCACCCTCTACACAAAAACCGATCTCCATATTGTCATATAATTGAAAGGAAGTGAGTAGCTCCTCTCTCCCCTGCTCTGTCTCTTGGAAGCTGATCGGCTTTTCTTCGACTAAGATACCAGAGGGTGTATGAATCTCCAAATTGCCCTTTTCATCTAACATTAATCGCTCAGCCCCTTCATATCGGAGACGGACCGAGGCAGTAGAGGCAGCTTGCTCCACATGAAACTCGTATTTTAATCGTTCTTGCTGTCGTTTGAAGACCGCTGAGACGCCATCCCACACATCTTGATAGGTAATCACATCATAAGTAGGAACATTCTGAATCCAGTTGCTATCATCTCTGCCCCGATAATAGTGTAACCGCTCCTCACTCTCCTTTCTCCCCTCCACTTTTACATGTGGGGAACAATCGACCAAGCAAAGCTTAACGGAATACCCGGTAATCCCTGTGCTCTCTTCTTCTTCCTCGTCGTCGATCTCAATGGGCTTAAAGACAGAAAATAGCACCCCATCTGGATAAAAAGAAAAGGAAGAAGCAAACTCCCCTAGTGAATAAAAAAGACAATTCGATTTTCTCTGTCCCTGATTTGGAACAAACGAGAACGGCACACCCAGTTGCTCCAGCAAACGCTCATCCATCCACTATTCCCCCTCATATGCTTTCGCTGTAAAATATGTCTGTCTGCCATGATTATGACAAAGTCCATTGGGGGAAGAGCAAAAATTTCTTCTTATCCTGATGCACATAAAGAAGGCGCACCTGCATATAATGAAACCAAGAAGCGGGATGGAAGAGAAATCTTCCCTCCCCTTCCTCCTAGATAGGTGGAGTAGAAGAAGAAGGGCGGGCCCTCGGGTCTGTCCTTCTTCTTTTGTGCTACTTCTTCACCATGCGTGCAATGAAAAATCCGTCGCTCTCAAACTGATGAGGCAAAATACGTACCATCCCAGGTTGGATAAGGTTTTCTTCCACTTTTAGAACAGAAGGCAGTTTCTCCTCCAACTGTGCATCCAATGCGAAGGAGGGATGTTCCTTCAGGAACCGATCGACTTGCTCTTCATTTTCACGAGGCTCAAGCGTACATGTACTATAAACGAGCACACCACCTGGACGAAGGCGCTCGGCCGCTTGCTCTAACAGTTCTCTTTGCAAATGAACCAGCTCTTCAATCTCTCCATTCTTTTGCCACTTTAAGTCCGGCTTACGCCGAATGACACCTATTCCCGAACAAGGGGCATCCAGCAAAATAAAGTCAAATGGTTGGGGCAACCCCGATGGCAGTGAGCGTGCATCCGCTTGCCAAGCCTCAATGTTTTGCAAACCTAAGCGAGCAGCATTTCTTTTAATCAATCCTACTTTATGTTTGTATGGATCGGTTGCATAAAGGGTCCCTTCCCCTTTCATCTTCTCCGCAATATGTGTCGTCTTGCCTCCCGGAGCAGCACAGGCATCCCAGCCGACTTGCCCTGGAGTAGGAGCGAGAAGTTCTGAAACCAGCATGGAGCTGGGGTTTTGGATGGTACAATACCCTTCTTCAAACCAACGACTATATGCTGGATTGCCCCCTCCAGAAAAGGTTAAGCCCTGCTCGGAAAGAGGAGTGGGAGCAATCGTTGCTTCGGGATAGCTTTCTTGTAGCTGACGAAGTAGCTCATCGCGTTCCATTTTAAGTGTATTGACACGAATCCCTACTGCTGCGGGTCGGTTGTTGCTGGTGAGGATCTGCGCTGTCTTTTTGTCACCATATACCTTTTGCAAGCGCCGCACCAACCATTCTGGATGCGATGTGGCTATCGCCCAGTCCGCTACCGTCTGTGGATCGTCGAGACGGGTCGTATCTGGCTTTTTTCGTATGTACGCACGCAGTACGCCATTGACAAGGCCGGCAATCCCTTTGTGACCCCGCTTCTTCGCCAAGTTGACCGTCTCATTTACTGCTGCTCGATCCGGTATACGCTCCAGAAAGTGCAGCTGATACATCCCCATCCGTAAGAGTTGACGTACCCAGCCTTCTAGTGATGAAACTCCTTTTTTCACATAGTGATCAAGGAGCCAATCCAATGTATTCAGACGGCCAATCGTCCCATACACCAACTCGGTCGCCAGCCCACGGTCACGAGCAGACAAGCCTTCTTTTTGCAGTCGATCATTTAATAAAAGGTTACTATATGCGCCCTTTTCCTCTACCCCGACCAGCACATCGAGGGCAACTTCACGCGCACTCGTTACTTTCTTCATTTACTCATCCCCTAGCTTCTCACCTGACTCAATCTTGGACCCGCGGATAAACGACGCAATATCCATCCGTTTCCTGCCCGCTGGTTGGACTTCTTTTAATACAAGCACACCCGAACCGCACGCCACATGAACCCCTTCTTCTTCAACGTTGACGATCGTACCAGGAACTTCTCTTGACTTCTCCACGCTTGTGTTCACTTCTGCCCACCAAAGCTTCAATGGCTTTCCTTGCCATTGGGTAAAAGCTACTGGCCATGGATGGAGTCCTCGAATCTGATTGTAAATGGCATGCGCACTTTGCTGCCAGTTTACTTCTTCATCCTCGCGCCGAATATTAGGAGAGTAGGTAACCTCTTCTTCCGCCTGCGGGCGCGGTGTCAATTCTCCCGCCAATAAGGAGGGTAAAGTGGAGAGCAACAGTTTAGCTCCTACTTGACTCAAGCGATCATGAAGCGTCCCCACATGGTCTGTTCTCTCAATGGCAATCGCTTCTTGCGTCAAGATATCCCCTGCATCCAAGGCTTTCACCATATACATAATCGTAATGCCCGTTTCTTCTTCTCCGTTGATAAGTGCATGGTGAATAGGTGCTCCTCCACGATATTTGGGAAGCAACGAGGCATGAACATTGATGCATCCATACGTGGGAGACTCCAACAGCTTTCTCGGCAATAATTGGCCATAAGCCGCAGTCACCACCAGGTCAGGGCGATAAGCCAACACTTCCTCCACTGCCTCCGGATCACGTAGTTTCTCCGGTTGCAGAACATCTATTCCATGATGAAGCGCTTCCTCTTTGATAGGAGGAGGGGTCAGAACTCTTTTTCGCCCTTTGGGACGATCCGGTTGGGTAACGACCGCCACAACATCATACCCCGCTTCCACCAATGCGCGTAAGGAAGGCACCGCAAAAGTTGGGGTGCCCATAAAGACAATACGTGGTTTCCTACTCATCTTCTCCCTCCTCCGGTTTAAATACATGATCGGCAATGTCTAGGAAGAGTACGCCATTAAGGTGATCCACTTCGTGTTGAATAGCCCGCGCGAGGTACCCATCTGCTTGCAATTCAAAGGGCTTACCATATCGATCTTGTGCCTTAAGTGTCAAACGCTCTGCTCGACGAACCGTTCCCAAAAGACCCGGAATACTGAGGCACCCTTCTGGTGGCGAGAACTGCTCTCCTTCTAGATCGTATAGTTCTGGATTGACCGCTTCCATCAGCCCTTCCCCAATATCGACCACGATCACCCGCTTTAATATCGCAACTTGGGGAGCGGCTAGACCGACACCAGGGGCATCATACATCGTTTCTGCCATGTCGTCCATGAGTTTATGCAGCCGCTCATGAAATTTGGTTACCTCTCTCGATTTCTTCTTTAGTATGGGATCTGGATACTGTACAATACGACGGAGCGCCATCAGCGCATCCCTCCTTTACTTTAATGATGAAAATCGATACATACTCGTAATTGGGGGTCCTCCCACTCTTGTTGCATCATACGCAACTGTTCTCGTACCTGTTGCTCTACTTTTTCATCTCGTTCACACTTGATCATCACATTCATGCGGTACCGTTCTTTGATACGTGGAATAGGAGCTGGGACAGGACCCAGCACTTTGACATGAGTGGGTAGCTGATTGGAGATCGCTTGCACCGCTTGTTGCCCGACTTTAAGCACATGAAGTTGATCAGGATGACTAAATCGTAAGGTAAATAGTCCACAAAAAGGAGGATAAGCATGTGCTTTTCGGGCCAAGCATTCCGTTCGATAAAAAGCCTCCACTTCATACTGCGAAGCCATCTCGATACTATAGTGATCGGGTGTATAGGTCTGCACCACCACTTCTCCTGGTGCTTCATGGCGACCCGCGCGGCCACTAACTTGTGTCAACAATTGGTACGTTCGTTCCGCTGCCTGGTAGTCGGGTAAGCGAAGCAACGTGTCCGCAGCAATGACTCCAACCAAGGTAACGCGCGGGAAATCGAGACCTTTCGCAATCATCTGTGTCCCCAATAAGATATCTGCCTCACCCCGACCAAATTGTGTCAATAAGCGTTCATGTGACCCTTTGCGGCTGGTAGTATCCACATCCATACGTATGACACGCATCCCCGGAAAACGCTTCGCCAACTCTTGCTCTACCCGCTGTGTTCCGGTACCAAAGTAGCGAATGTGCTCACTCTCACACTGCGGACAAGAGGAGGGAACGCGCATCCCAAAACCACAATAATGGCAACGCAAGCTTTGATTGGTATGATGATAGGTAAGGGAGATATCGCACGCAGGACATTCCACCACTTCTCCGCAATCTCGGCACATCACAAAAGTGGAATAGCCACGCCTATTCAAAAACAAGACCGCTTGCTCTCCTCGCTCGATGCAAGCTTCTAGCTTCTTACTTAAGGGCTGACTAAACATGGAGCGGTTGCCCTCACGTAATTCCTCTCTCATGTCGACGACATGAACCGTCGGGAAAGGACGCCCGTGCACGCGCTCCTTAAGCTCTACCCATTCATACTTCCCCACCCGCGCATCATAGTAGGTTGGAACAGCGGGCGTTGCTGTTCCTAGCACCACGACGGCTCCATGTTCGCGCGCACGTATCCGCGCCACTTCACGCGCATGGTAACGTGGGCTTTCTTCTTGTTTGTAAGAGCTCTCATGTTCCTCATCAATAATAATAAGACCCAACTGTTGAAAAGGGGCGAAGATTGCGGAGCGGGCTCCAATCGCCACCTCGACCTCTCCTCCCCTGATCTTCCGCCACTCATCATATCTTTCTCCATTGGACAACCCACTGTGTAAAACAGCCACCCTTGAACCAAAGCGGCTTTTGAAGCGGCTAACCATTTGTGGCGTCAACGAAATTTCCGGTACCAACACGATTGCTTCGCGCCCTGCTTCCAACGCCGTCTCGATCGCTTGTAGGTAAATTTCCGTTTTTCCGCTTCCTGTAGCCCCTTGCAGGAGTATCGTATGTTCCGTGTTCCGCTTCAAAGGGCGAACAATCGCTTCATACGCTTGTTGTTGCTCCTCTGTTAGTGGAAGAGGCGTACTTCTTTTAAAGCTGCGCCCTTCATAAGGATCTCGTTTCTCTTCTCGTTCTTCTAGTAGCAACCATTCCTTCTTGACGAGGCTGGTGATAGTCGAACGACTCGCTGTCAGTTTTGTCATGAGCTCGGATAAGGGAATTTCCTGCTCCTCTTTTATAAAATACTCCAGCACTTCCCTTTGCTTTACAGCCTGTGCCGCCGTGCTCTCCCACACATCTCGCAGAACCTCTTTGGTGACCTGTGGCTTCACCCAGGTCACTTTTTTGCGCGTGATGCGATCGCCCACTTCCTCTGTCACAAGGAGCCACTGCTTCTGCGACCACTGTCGCAGCTGCGTACGTGTCACTCCTCTTTCTAGCACTTCTTTTTCACGCAAATCTCCCTTCTTCACAAGGAGAGTAAGTAATTGCTGGGCCGCTTCAGGAGCTACCTCCGTCCACAGTTCCCTGTCCTCCATCGCAGGATGAAGGCGAATCCAACGCTCATATTTTCCTTTTAGAACGGCGGGAACCATCGCATGCAAAGCGAGGATGGTGGGACAGATATAGACATCCGCCATCCATTGTGCAAGCCGTACCAGCTCGGGCGTAAGGGGAGGAATCACATCCATTACATCGGTGATCGGCTTTAGTTTTTTACGATCCACAGTCGAATGACTATTCACGCCTACTACGTACCCAAGCAACTGGCGCCGACCAAAAGGGACATGGACCCGGCTTCCCACTTGAACTTCTTGCTCAAGCTCTTCTGGTATCAGGTAGTCAAAGGGCCGATCCGTTTGCTTGGTTGGTACATCCACCATGACAGCAGCAATAAAGGACTCTTCGATCATAAAATCCGCTCACCGATCAGCTTAATCAAGGCGTGAGCCACTTGCTTTTTCTCCATTTTGGGAAAAGAAGCGACCTCACCGGTTTGATCATATATATTCACGGTATTATAATCCGACTCAAATCCAGAATCAGGAATGTTCACCTGATTGGCCACGATCAAGTCCATGTTTTTACGCGTCAGTTTGTCTATAGCAAAGTCAGCAACGTGATGCGTTTCCGCGGCGAAGCCAACAAAAAAAGGCTTCTGCTCTCGTTCTCCGATCAGCTTGGCAATGTCCGGCGTCCGCTCCATCTTCACCACGAGCTCGTCCTTTTGCTTTTTCATTTTTTGCTCATAGGTTTGTTGGGGACGGTAGTCCGCTACGGCTGCTGCTTTCACGACGATATCCACTTGTGGCAAGGTGGCGAAGACCGCCTCTTTCATTTCCTCAGCTGAGACGACATCTACTCGCTTTACGCCAATCGGCGTTTCTAATGCTGTTGGACCACTAATCAGGGTCACTTCTGCCCCTGCTTCTTGGGCAGCTTGCGCAATCGCATAACCCATCTTTCCGGAAGAGTGGTTGGTAAAGTAGCGTACAGGGTCCATCGATTCCCTCGTCGGTCCTGCCGTCACCAACAGATGTTTCCCTTTAAGCACTGGCTCTTGAAAGAATGTTTGGATGCGTTCAAAAATCTCCTCCGGCTCCACCATTCGCCCTTTGCCCACATAGCCACATGCTAATTGTCCTTCCGCTGGCTCAATAAAGTGCACGCCTAGCTCCAACACTTTTGCCCGATTCTCTTGTACGATCTCCTGGGCATACATATGGCCATTCATCGCAGGTGCAAGCAAAATGGGGGCACGGGTAGCCAACATCGTGGTGGAGAGCATATCATCTGCCATGCCATGTGCCATTTTGGCTAATAAATGGGCGGTTGTTGGAGCTACGACGACCAAATCCGCCTCATCTGCCAGATCAATATGGCTCACACCATCGGAGTTATGCTCATCAAAGATATCCGTATACACTTCATGATGAGACAAAGCTTGAAAGGTAAGCGGTGTCACAAATTGTGTTGCTGCGCGCGACATAATCACGTGCACGTCTGCTCCTGCTTGTGCTAATTTGCTTACCAGCGAAGCGGTTTTGAAAGCCGCGATGCCACCAGTGATTCCAACGATAATCTTTTTCCCCCGCATGTGACTTCCTTCCTCTCTATTAAGAAAAAATAACAACCTGCAGGTTGTTATTTTTTATCTGGATCTGTGTTGAGAACGGGATCAATCGCACCACTAGCCAACTCTTCGAGTGCAACCCCGACATATTTGTTAGAGTGAGGCGTCAACTTTGGTGTAGCCCCTTCCAACAATTTGCGTGCTCTCTTCGATGCTAAGGATACCAGGGTGTACTTGCTGTCTGCTTTGGTCATCAGTTCGTCAATCGACGGATACAACATCTTTTCATCCTCCTCATTTCTTACTAGCAAATAGTAAAAGAACGATTAAAAAGAGAGGGGCGCATCCTCTAACGTCGGACGCGGCATCTTTCTGCAATCATAATCGCCTCAATCTTTCTACAAGCATCGGCTACTTCATCGTTCACCACCGCGTAATCATACTCTTGGATGTGGTTCATCTCACCTCGCGCCGCTTCCAATCGATGCGTCAGCCCTTCTTCATCTTCCGTTCCACGTTCTTGAATGCGTTCTCGCAGGGTATCCAAAGAGGGTGGCATCAAAAAGAGAAAGACCGCCTCTGGAAATTTCTTTTTCACCTGCAACGCTCCTTGCACTTCAATCTCCAGTAACACATCTTTTCCCTGAGCCAGGCGCTCTTCAACAAACCGCCGTGGGGTTCCATAGTAGTTCCCAACATATTCTGCCCATTCCAAGACCTCATCATTGCGGATCATTTCTTCAAATTGATCCCGACTCTTAAAAAAGTAGTTCACCCCATCTTCTTCTCCTACACGCGGGGCACGAGTCGTTGCCGAAATGGAAATGGTCAGCTCCGGCAGATGTTCTCGTAATGCTGTACAAACCGTCCCCTTCCCTGCTCCTGAGGGGCCGGAAAGTACAAATAAAACGCCTTCCTTCTCTTGATGCAAAAACAACCAATCCTTTCCACCAAAACGATCTATCCCTATCATTCTCTCTATATAAGAAGATCCCTATGTTAGACCGTGGATTTTAACGCGCCTTTCCATTATAACCTCTTCACTCGATGTTTTGCACTTGTTCTCGCATTTTTTCCAGCAGACTCTTCGCTTCCACAACCTTGGCTCCCAGTTGAGCATCACTCGCCTTGGACCCGATCGTGTTCACTTCGCGGTTCATCTCCTGTAGTAAGAAATCGAGACGGCGCCCAACAGGGCTACTCATCTCTATGTTTTGCTTAAATTGACCGATGTGGCTATGAAGGCGTGTCAGCTCTTCACTAATATCTGCACGATCCACCCATAACGCCACCTCCGTCAGTAATCGTTCTGTGGGAACCTCCAGTTGCCCGAGCTCCTCCTGTATTCTCTTCTGCAAGCGCGCACGCAACTCCAATCCGACTTCCGGTACACGTCTTTCCATCGCTTCCACTTCATGTTCAAGTAGCGTCAGTTGCTTTTCCAGGTCTTGTTGGAGGGCCTTCCCTTCGCTCTTCCTCATATGTACCAGTGCGTCAGTAGCTTGCTGCACCGCTTCCAATAGCGGTCTTCGATGAAGGTCCAGATCCACCTGTTCCTCCTCCACGGTCCATACACCCGGGAGTTGCAACCACTCCGCAGGGGTGAGTTTTGCCGCTTCCATCTCCCCTTGCGGAAACAAGTGAAGCTGTTGTTGCAAGGATTGCACCACGTTCCATTCAATGACAGCCTTGCGCTTATGCCCTTGCTCTCCGTGCGTAGAGACGAAAACTTCCACCCGTCCACGCTGTAAGCGTTCCTTCAGATAAGCTTTCACTTTCTCTTCTAGTGCCAACCAGCCAGAGGGCAGGCGGACGGACAAATCCAAGTAACGATGGTTTACTGAACGCATTTCCACCACATAACTTCTGCCATCCTCGACCGATTCTCCACGTCCATATCCTGTCATACTTACAATTCGAGTATCCATGGCTTTATTTTAAAAGAAGCATCCCTTCCTGTCCACTATCCAGCTACCTCCCCTACTTACTCAGGTAAATTCATGCATGCGTAAAAGGAGACAACCTGCTAGAATAGAAGAGGCGCATTTTTTGCAAAACCGTTCATCTTTTGGTTTCTCATTATATAAGTTGAAGGATGTTAGAAACAATGAGTAAAAATACGTTAATTAAAGGCACATTAATCTTAAGCGCAGCTGCTTTTCTCTCTAAGATTCTCGGTACGATCTTTACCATTCCTCTTCAGAACCTGGCTGGAGATAAAGTGATGGGAATATACATGGAAGCTTTTCCTTACTATTCGATCTTATTGATGGTATCGATTGCTGGTATTCCGATCACCGTCTCTAAGTTTGTGTCAGAGAAACTTTCCTATGGAGATCAGCGCGGAGCGCAACATGTTTTGCGTACCGGACTGGTCATCTTATCGATGACGGGCCTCTTTGGCTTCTCCCTTCTCTACTTCGGTAGTGACTGGATTTCGTCCGTCATGATTGATAACCCCGAAACGAAGCAATCCATTCAGGTGTTGGCCTTTGCCCTCTTAATTGTCCCTGGTATGGCCGTTATTCGTGGATATTTTCAAGGTCATCAACAGATGATTCCCACGGCATTGTCGCAAGTCATCGAGCAGATATTACGTGTTTTTACTGCTCTTATCTTCATTTATTTACTGGTACGTGCAGGCAATACGCATGCAGAAGTGGCTGCGAGTGCCACTTTAGGGGCGGTAATCGGTGCCATCGGTGGGTTGATTGTCGTACTTCTTTATCTTGCACGAGATCGTAAGCAAAAAGCATTATCTCCTTCACTTCCACTAAACGAAGATACGATGCCCAGTCGGCGACAGTCAAAAGAATCCTTTTCATCCTTGGGAAAACGGATGATCCTATATGCCATCCCGATTTCACTAGGAACCTTGGTAATCCCCCTTATTCATCTCTTGGATACAACGACCATCCCCCGTTTCCTCGAAGGGGCCAACTATACCAAAGATCAGGCAACCATTCTGTTTGGAATCTATAGTCGGGGGAATCCTTACATCAATTTAATTGCTACTTTTTCATCTGCACTCGCTCTAGCCTTGATCCCAGCCATCTCGACACATATGACACGAAACGAATGGGATTCCATCCATCAAAAAACCAAACAAGCCTGGCTCATGACTGTCGTCGTCAGTCTCCCTGCGTGTACAGGTCTTATCCTACTGGCCCAGCCCATCAATGCCATGATGTATGCCCACTCAAACCAAGAAGGGATCACAGCGGAAGCTGCACTCTCTCAAGGAACATGGGTGCTCGCACTCTTTGGCGTCTCTGCCCTCTTTAGTACCCTGGCCGTTTCAAGTTCTGCTATCTTACAAGGAATGGGATACAATCGCTTGCCTGTTCGCCACCTTTTTATCGGTGCGCTGGTAAAGGTGTGTGGCAATATTATGCTCATCCCACTCTTCGGACTAAAAGGTGCCGCTTATGCGCTCATCAGCGCCTATCTCGTCATCTGCTTACTTAATGTTTGGATGGTAACCAAGAAGACGCACACCGCTTTTCCTTTCAAGTTGCTGGTTAAACCACTCCTCAGTACCGTTGTGATGGGTATTTTCTTGTACGGTTCATTGGTCGGCGCAGAATGGCTGTTTGCTATTGAAACCTTTGATCGACTGGCCTATGCATGGATTAGCATCGGATTAACCCTCCTAGGGGGTGGCGTCTACCTCATCTGTTTACTACGGTCGGGAGCGCTCGGAGAAAAAGAGCTCTTGATGTTACCGAAAGGGCAGAAGTTGGTACAAGTCTTTACACAGCTTCGGTTGCTGCGATTGCGCTAACCAAGTCAGAAAATCATGCCCCACTTTGGCCACAAGATGGGCTGGAAGTGGGGCATGATTTGTGAGCGCAACGAATTTCTGAAGGCCAATTGCAAGAAAAGAAGGTTTGTATAAGCTTCACGAACTTCCCTCTCCTCTTCCACCCCGCGCTCCTCTTGCCCCGCGTGGACCGCGCGGACCACGGGGACCTGGTGGACCCGTCGCTCCCCTTCTGCCTCGCTCTTGAGGAGAACCGATTTTTGCAACGATCGCATCGGTTCCACCTCCGATGACCGACTGAAAGACAGCAGGGGTGACAGGGAAGTCAGGAGAGTTGGTTTGCCCAATGATATACGCAGTACTTGTAGGTGCAGCCGCTACTCCTTTACCTATTGATAAAGCAAACCCTCCTAAGTAGGAAGAAAAGAGCAAGTTGGAACCCGTTAAACTGAGCTGTGACACAAAAATATCTGCTCCACCAATAAATTGTGGAGAAAATGCATTGGGGGTCGTTGGAAAATCAGTCGAGTTTGTTTCCCCTGTGACCCAAGCATTACCGAAAGGGTCGATTGTTAGCCCGTTGCCAAAATCGCCTCTACTTCCTCCCAAGAAAGTGGAAGTAACAAGCCCTCCCCCTTCTTCATTTACCTTCGTAATAAACGCATCCGAGCCCCCCTTCATGATTGTTTGAAAAGCCGTTCTTTTAATGGGAAAATCAGTAGAAAAGGTTGTCCCCGCAACAGTCGCCTCGCCATCGACGTCAACAAAAATCGCATTTCCTTCTTCTGTGGCATTCCCACCTAAATAGGTAGCATACACCAAGGAAGTGGCCGTCTGATTCAACTTAACGACAAGAGCATCTGAGATGCCTCGTAGGACCGTCTGAAAGGCTCCTGAAGTAACCGGAAAGTTGGCTGAAGTCGTCGTCCCCACCACATAAGCCGTTGCGCCCGCATCGATAGCAATCCCGTTGATGTCCGTACGCACCCCTATCCCTCCTCCACCCACATAAGTGGAGAAAACGAGCTCCCCTCCATCCGTGCTTACCTTTGTCACAAATCCCGCACGTTCTCCCTGGCGCACCGTCTGAAACACACCCGTGGTCACAGGAAAATTGAGTGATTCCGTCACCCCACCTACATACGCCTGGCCCGCTTGATCCACGGCAATCCCCAAACCTACATCTGGGTCCGCACCGCCGAGGTAAGTAGAATAGAGCACCGAAGAACCGGTCGCGTCCACTTTCGTAACAAAGGCATCCGTAGATCCCGCCAACTGTGTCTGAAAAACACCTGATGTCACAGGAAAATCCGTTGACCCTGTCACCCCCGTTACCAGCACTTCTCCTGTCGATTGAACAGCAATCGCATTTCCTTCATTCACCCCTATTCCACCCACATAAGTGGAATACAGAAGGGACGAGCCCGTCACATTCACTTTGGCAATAAACACATCACGCGACCCGACCCTCTCTGTCTGAAAGGCACCCGAGGTGACAGGAAAGTTAGCTGAGGCTGTCACTCCCGTCACATAAGCACTTCCTTCATCATCAACGACAATCCCGCGTCCATCCTCTGCATCCATTCCTCCTAAGAAGCTAGAGTATAAAAGAAGCATACGAATCCTCTCTTTCTTCACCCACGCATTTTCCAGCCTTCCTTGGATCTCCCCACGCTCCCTTCTAAAGCGTGTGGATCAAGCGATGTCCCTTTTTCTATAGCGTATGAGAGAAGAAAGAAAAGGTTCAGTCATAACAGAAGGAGCTTCCCCATGAGTCATAGAGAAACTCCTTCTTGGTGTTTGATTATAAGATGAGCATCGCATCGCCGAAGCTAAAGAAACGATATCGCTCACGGACCGCTTCCTGATAGGCCTCTATTACTTGCTCACGTGAAGCAAACGCACTAATGAGCATTAATAAGGTAGAGCGCGGCAAGTGAAAGTTGGTTACCATTCCCTCCACTGCTTGAAAGCGATAGCCAGGATACATGAAGATATCCGTCCACCCACTACACGCCTTTAGTTGCCCCTTTTGTTGCATGATGCTCTCCAACGTTCGCACAGAGGTGGTACCGACAGCGATCACTCTTCCACCAGCCGCTTTCGCCACACGAATCGTCTCAGCCGCTTCTTCTCCTAATTCATAATACTCCGCATGCATGGTATGTTGCTCCACTTGTTCAGCAGTCACTGGTCGAAAAGTGCCGAGTCCCACATGCAAAGTAAGCGGAGCAATATGCACACCCTTGTGCTCGATTTCTTTCAATAAGTGGGGTGTGAAGTGAAGGCCGGCTGTTGGTGCCGCAGCGGACCCCACTTGTTTGGCGTACACGGTTTGGTAGCGCTCCGACTCATCCAGTCGTTCCCGAATATAGGGGGGAAGAGGCATTTGACCGAGCTGTTCCAATAATTTTTCTAAATTATTCGCTTCATATTGCAGGCGAAAAGTCCAACCGCCAGCCATGTCTGCAGGTGCTTCCGCAATCGCACGCAATGCGCCTTCTCCAAATTGTATAACAGTCCCCTGTTTCACTCGTTTCGCTGGCTTCACTAACGCTTCCCAGCGATCTTCTCCCAATGGCTTCAAGAGAAGGAGCTCCATCTTGGCTCCCGTCTCCTCCTTACTTCCCAACAAGCGTGCCGGACGCACACGTGAGTCATTAAGTACCAGGACATCATTGGGCTGGAGGTAGTGAAGCAGATCGTGGAATTGCTTGTGTTCCAATTCTCCCGTCTGACGATGAAGGACCAGCATCCGTGAGCTAGCGCGGTCTTCTATCGGAGTCTGGGCAATCAGTTCTTCAGGAAGATGAAAATCAAATAAAGATACGTCCATTCTCTTCTCCAATCTATCAACCAATACGTTTTTGACACTTTCCTCGCCTAACAGCGGGGGATTCAAAGGGATCCGAGTCTACTGACAAGATCGCCAAGTGAACCCCGTGTGTCCTACGGTTAAACAGCATTTATAAGTTACGAAGTTAGAAGCTAACCTTCTCCTTGGCTTCATGTTCCCTTTCGTCGATCGTAAAAAGTAGACGACTAGGTTAGCAGAAAACGTTCCACTTTATCGGAACAAGCTAACCAAGTAAAAGAGGAGCGAAAGAATCACACTGATGATGATCGAGGTTACAATGGGGATGTAGACCTTCACATTCTCTCGCTCGATGAGAATGTCCCCCGGGAGCCTCCCAAGCCAGCGACCGCCCACTTGCCAAATGATACCCGCTGCAATAAGAAGGACTCCTCCCGCGATGAGGATTTTCGCCATCGGGTTCATGATGGTCGCTCCCATCCAAAATGGTCATAGCAACGTTGAGTTAACTGACGGCCACGTGGGGTTCGTTGCAGAAACCCAATCTGCAAAAGAAAGGGTTCATATACGTCTTCGATGGTATGTGCTTCCTCTCCGATCGTCGCTGCAATCGTTTCTAAACCAACGGGGCCACCTCGGTAGTTTTCCATAATAGCATGCAACATCTGCTGGTCTACCTGATCCAACCCCAGTTTATCCACCTGAATGCGGTCCAATGCGTCGCGCGCCGCTTCTCCGGTAATCACACCGTCCCCTTGTACCTGTACAAAATCGCGCACCCTTTTCAGGAGGCGATTGGCGACACGTGGCGTTCCCCGTGCCCGCGAAGCGATTTCAGTCGCTCCTTCTTCATAGATCCCCACTCCCAGCAAGTCGGCCGCACGCTGGACAATCAAGATGAGATCTTCAGGGCTATAATACTCTAGACGGCTGACGACCCCAAAACGGTCACGCAGTGGGGAAGAAAGAGAGCCCGCGCGCGTCGTTGCCCCCACCAAAGTAAAAGGAGGGAGATCCAGTCGTACGGAGCGGGCGCTCGGTCCTTTTCCGATCATAATATCGAGGGCAAAGTCTTCCATCGCAGAATATAAAATCTCTTCCACCGAGCGGGTCAGGCGATGGATTTCATCGATAAAAAGCAATTCTCCCTCTTGCAAGTTGGTCAAAATCGCAGCTAAATCCCCCGCGCGCTCAATCGCTGGACCCGAGGTCGTACGAATATTGACACCCAATTCGTTGGCGATGATGCACGATAACGTCGTTTTCCCTAGTCCTGGTGGTCCATAGAGGAGCACATGATCCAGTGCTTCTCCGCGCCCTTTCGCCGCTTCTATGTAGATACTCAGATTCTCTTTTACATTGTTTTGCCCAATATATTCTCGTAAATAGCGAGGGCGCAAGTTGTACTCGACCGCCTCATCTTCTGTTGCCATCTGGGCGGAAATCACACGATCATCCACCTGCATCCCTCCTTATCCCTTCATTAAAACTGCAAGTGACTTACGAATCCATTCATCCACACTGATATCGGGATCAGCTAAGTGACGGCCAACTTCTGTCACCGCCTGTTTGGCTTCCCCTTCATTATATCCGAGTGCTTTTAAGGCTTCAATCGCATCCATAGCACCGCCTTGCTTCGCTGACGCAGGTTTTTTATCTTCCCTCTCTGTCGGTGGAAGAAGCTGACTGGTCCATCCTTCTTTCTCTAACTTATCTTTCAGATCGAGGATCATGCGTTGTGCCGTCTTCTTCCCTATGCCCGGCAGGCGCGTGAGGAAAGCAATATCTTCTCCCTCAATCGCAGCGACCACTTCTTGTGGCGACCCTCCTGATAGAATGCCTAATGCCGCCTTGGGTCCAATACGAGACACTTCTAATAATAAGCGAAACAAATCTCGTTCTTCCCTTGCGACAAAACCATATAAAAGGTGGGCATCTTCCCGGACCACATAATGGGTATAAAACAAAACCGACTCTCCTTCTGCGAAACGATAAGGATTTTTGCAAAACACCTGATACCCCAGTGAACCAGAGTCTACCGCAGCGTACTCTTCCGTTATGTAAAAAATACTTCCCCTTACAAACTCGATCACAATTTTTCCCCTCCTATTTGACCCCTTCGCTCTACTGAGCCAGCATGAGCTTCACAGATTGCAATCGCTAACGCATCCGCCACATCATCTGGTTTAGGAACTTTCTGTAAAGACAATAACATTCGCACCATTTCTTGTACTTGCTTTTTTTCTGCTTGTCCATAACCGACCACCGCCATCTTCACTTGCAAAGGTGTATATTCGACAATCGGTATCCCGGCCGCTTCTGCCGCGAGTACCATGACGCCACGCGCTTCGGCCACCTTTAAGGCGGTCGTCACGTTACGGTTAAAAAACAATTTCTCGATGGCTACCACATCGGGCTGATACTCTGCGAACAACTTCGTGCAAGCATCATATATTTGTTTAATCCGCGTCGGTAGGGGCAATCCCGCTTCCGTTTCAATACTTCCATACTGAATGGGCTTTAGTTGGCTTCCTGCTTTATCCACTATGCCAAAACCGACGATAGCAAATCCAGGATCAATTCCAAAAACACGCATCTTCTCTCTCCTCATTCGAACATTTATTCTTACCGATTATATCATAGTCCGCTTATTAACCATTTGCCTTCTCTATTCATCGATATCCTTTTTCATTGGCATACATATTGTCAGACGAGATTTCCAATAATACGTATAGATACCGCTTGTAGGATGTTGGAGATAAAGCGTACAGTCTCTCTCCTTCACATCCAACATCCTCACTACCTTTTAAAAAGGAGGGAGCCCATCCTATGGCACCGCCTGGGCCATTTATACAGCAACAACAGGGAGGAGGAGGATTTCCCTCCTATCAAGACTTACCCATCTCCCCCGAGTTGTCGATCAATATTGAGCAACTTAAAGAAATCATGGGCGATAGCAGTGACATCGCCGGTCGTGCTTTTGAGAATATTCCTGTCCCGTTTGCCGTCTACTACATTGATGATCTCGTCGATAAGGAGTCGCTAAATCTGTCGGTCATCTCTCCTATTTTGAAGTGGCAAACCCAAGACAAGACCACAACATCCAAGCTATTACCCCAAGATATCATAGCCCATATTGAGCTATCTCAAGTAAATAGCGCTACTTCTTATGATGCGCTCTTAAGCAAGATGGCAGATGGCAGTGTCGCCCTCTTTATTCAAGGAATGACCGAAGCCTATCTCCTCCCTCTCTTCGCAGGGGCGAAACGCCAAGTAAGTGAACCGCAAACGCAAACCATGATTCGAGGACCGCGGGATGGGTTTGTAGAAAACTTAAATACCAATATTTCTCTTATACGCGAACGAATCCATCATCCCGCTTTGCGCATTCAAGGATACCACGTAGGAAAACACACACAAGTCGAGCTGAGGGTGGTCTATCTTGAGGGAATGGTGAAACCCTCTCTGCTCAACGAAGTGGTTAAACGAATTCAGAAGATCAACACCAATAAGATCATTGAAAGCAATATGGTAGAAGAACTCATTCAGACCCCTAGTTACTCTCCTTTCCCGCGATCTCAAGCATCCGAACGCCCCGACGTGGTGGCAGCTGAAATCCTGGAAGGCAAGGTGGTCATCTTAACCGAAGGCACTCCCTTCTGCTTGATTCTGCCGGTTACTTTTTTCTCCTTCTTTCAATCCGCAGAAGATTACTATCAGCACTTTGATATGTCTACTTTTGTCCGCTTTCTACGGGTGGTGGCTTTCTTCATCACACTCACCCTGCCTTCCTTTTATGTCGCAATCACAACCTACCATCAAGAAGTGATTGAGACCGGGCTTCTAATTAGCTTAGCGGCGCAACGAGAAGGGGTGCCCTTTCCAGCCTTATTGGAAGCCCTCATGATGGAATTAATCTTTGAGATGTTACGAGAAGCGGGCGTTCGTATGCCTCGCCCCATTGGGCCAGCGATTTCCATCGTAGGCGCGATTGTCATCGGCGAGTCCGCCGTCAACGCGGGGCTCGTCTCGCCTGCTATGGTCATGGTCGTTGCCTTAACGGCGATTTCCAGCTTCGTCTCTCCCTATTACGAGTTATCTAACGCCGCTCGCCTTTTACGCTTTGCCATGATTAGCTTTGCAGCAACCATTGGGCTATTTGGCATGATGTTTTTTCTTCTCGGCATCCTGATTCATCTCTGTTCTCTAGAATCAGTCGGTCAACCTTACTTCGCACCCATGGCTCCTTTCCGATTGCAAAAACAAAAGGATACCCTCTTCCGCTTTCCTCTGTGGTGGAAAAAGAACCATCCGCTGAAGAGCCTCCGAAAGCTGGTGCCATAAATGAGAAAGTCTTTCACGCTTCTTCTCATCCTCTCTCTGTCCTTTTTAAGCGGTTGCGCAGGAAAAAACGAAATCAACCAATTGGCCATCGTTACGGCAATCGGTATTGACAAAAAGGGAGATCATTGTGTTGAAGTCCATTTTCAGATTGTTAATCCCGGAGGAAATACTTCCTCACAAGGAAGTGGATCCAGTGGAGGGGAAAAAAGCGCCGTCTATACCTATTCCACTTCGGGCAGAACCCTCTTAGATGCTTATGGGCATGCTCGCAACATCCTTCCACGTAAAATGTTCTTCTCTCACGTATTTTATTTTGCTGTCAGTGAAGAGTTTGCTCGTGCAAAAGGATTGCCTCTTCTCTTTGACTTGCTAGAGCGTGATCCAGAGTTGCGTAGTGGGACACTCATCTTTGTTACCAAAGATAGTCCAGCCAGAGATCTCCTACAATCTTATGACCCCTTGGAAAAAAACCCGGGTCTAGCTGTACTAAACCGTGCCCGTATCACCTCTGGATCGCTGGGGAGCATGGAGGGGATCACCTTAACCGACACCATTAAATGGCGCTATGCAAAGGGACAAGAAGCTCTTGCTCTCGGAACAGGACCACTACAAAAGGGAACCAATCGCTCTTCCATCGATCAAGTGATGAACAACATCAATGCTAATCCCGCAAGTTATGAACTAACAGGATTCCCTATATTCTGTGGAGATGAGCTCATCGATTGGTTTGACATTCCCCAGTCACAGGCATGGACCATCATCACCGACCGAATCGATCAAGAATTTGTTTATAACTTGCACAAATGTCTAGAGAAAGACGAAGGAGAAAATTTAAATGAGAGCGGGAATATTGGTATCCTCATTAAAGAGATGAAAACCACGACCAAAACAAGTATGAACGGCTCCCGCCCTCATTACACGATTCACACGAGAGGACGAATCAACTTAAAAGAAATCACTTGCCCCGCTAAAATTGAGGATCCACGTGTCATTCAACAGATTGAAGAATTGGTGGGCAGTAAATTAGAAGATCAGATGGAGAGTGCCATCCACAAAGCACAAGACATACAAAGTGACGTCTTTGGTTTTGGGGAAATCTTACGAAAGGACGATCCTAACACATGGAAAAAGGTAGAAGACAATTGGAAAGAGGTTTTTTCCCAGGCAACTTTTTCGATTGATGTGAACATGACACTAGAATCGACAGAGGAGCGGATCCAAAGTGTCCATGAAGAAGAAGAAAAAGAAGAAAGCAACTAGCTATCCTCCCTCGTCCACTTGGTTTCTCTATGCATTTTGGGGATTTTCCCTTCTCTATGTGGTTGGCTACCTCAAGAGACTTCCTGCTTTTAAATTTACGTCCCTGCTTGAACAACTGTATTCCCCTCTCTATCATCTGATCATGGGAGGGGGCTAAGGACCAACGAATGAAAGGAGAACAGCATGGTTGAATCCTTAAACAACAGACAGTTCACTTTGCTCGTCTTCACCTTCACTTTAGGACCCTCATTACTTATCGCACCTGCCATGGTCTCTTCCGTTGCCCAGCAAGATGCCTGGATATCTATGATGCTCAGTACAGTTATCGGACTTCTTCTCAATTGCTTATGGCTTTATCTGCTCCGTCTGTATCGCTATCCTTCCATCTTCTTCGTGATGGAAGCCGTATGTGGAAGGTGGCTGGGCAATCTCCTCAACCTCCTACTCACTTTCTATGCAACCTATATATGCGCATTGGTCGTACGGGATATTAGTGACTTTCTCATCACTTATATGATCGAAGAAACGCATCCGTGGTTATCCCAAACGATGATTCTCCTTCTCGTCGTCTATTCCTCCAGTAAAGGACTCACCAATATTGGACGCGTCAATGAATGGATGGCCCCCATCATCATCCTCTCTCTTTTTGGCGGGGTGCTCCTCCTTATAAATAAGATTGAACTAAGTAACCTGAAACCCATTTTAGAAAATGGTTGGGCCCCCGTATGGAAGGGAATCTATGCCCCGCTTGGATTCCCTTTTTTGGAGATCTTCATCTTAAGCGCACTGGTCACCTTTAAGAAACCACGTAAAAAAGTGATCCGCTCTTTTTTCTTTGGGATCATCGCTGGGGGAGTCATTTTATTGATAACCATCATCGCCACCATCGGTGAGGAAGGAGCTTTTATGATTCAACGCTATACATACCCTACCTACACCATTATGAGGGATATTTCGGCTGGTCGCGTGTTTGAACGGGTTGAAATCTTTTTTGGACTTATCTGGATGACGGGAATCTTCATCAAGATGACCCTCGCCTACCTGGTTGCTTGTCACGGCTTACAATATATCTCCAAGCGTCCAAGTTATCACTCTGTGCTCATTCCCTTGGCATTCTTAGTGTGGGCGATGAGCAACTATCTACATGAGAATGTGGTGGAAGTTATCCGCTTTGCCAGCACTACCTGGCCCTTGTTTGCCTTTACTATTTATCTCATTTTCATCCTGGTCTTATTATGGGGGATCATGACAAAAAAGCATAAAAAGATGTATGAAATTCCTTCCCAACGTAAAGCCTAGTTTTATACCATGAACTTTACGGGAGAGGGATGATTATTTCCCATGGAGAAAATCTATCGTCGTCATGTCGTTGCAGCATTGTTGATATTATTCCCCTTAGCCAGTCTCTTGGCAGGGTGTGGAGGAAGTACATCCGCTGCAGAAGCAGAAGCCATTCGATTTTATAAAGCAACATGGGTAGAAGGGGATCTCGAACACGCAAGTGCGCAACTCATGGAAAACGAGCAAGTAGAGGAATTATCTTGGCGAGTGGAAGAAACAAAAAATGATCCACCCAACAATACCTCCATTAAAATCGCTTTATCTCCGATCGATGTCCAGACAGGTTACAGTAAAACCTTTCTCATTCATCGCCCCGATAAACGGGATTACAAAGTAAGCCTTCAATATCGAGACGGCGAGTGGAAAGTAAAAGACTATAAACAAACTTACAGTCTCAAAAAGGGCGGTTACATCAGCAAAGAGAACTATGAACGCTTAGGCCAAGAAAACTCCGGCAAAGTCGATTGGAAAACCATTGAGCGCCCGTAATACCTTCTGCCTCTAACTAAAAAAAGACGACGTTTCCGTCGTCTCTAATTGGTAATCCTTTGTTTATTGCTCTAGTAGATCAGGAACAGTCGTCAACTCATACCCCTGACCACGTAGATAATCAATAATCTGTGGCAAGGCTTTTACGGTTGCCGAGCGATCTCCTCCACCAAAGTGTTGGAGCACGATGCCACCCGATCTCGTCTGCTCTTTTACCTTTTGCACAATTTGCTGGCTGGTAATCCCTGACCAGTCACGTGTGTCCACACTCCAATTGGTGATGATATACCCTTCCTTATGGATTCGCTTCGCTTGCTCTGAATGAAGGGCACCGTAAGGTGGGCGAAAGAGGCTTGGAGACTCTCCCGTGATATCTTGCAAAATTTGATTGGTCTGCTCGATCTGCTTCATTATTTCTTTGTCAGATAACTCCCGAAAATCCGCATGATTCCAAGAATGATTCGCAATCACATGCCCTTCTTGTTGGATGCGCTTCACCATCTCAGGATAGGCCTTTGCTTTGCTTCCCACAATATAAAAGGTGGCACGGACATTCTTTTCTTTCAGGATTTTCAAAATCTGCTCTGTATAAATGTGATCGGGACCGTCATCAAAAGTGAGCGCCACCTCTTGTCTCGCGGTGTTTCCATTATAATGAATAATGGTCTCTTTCTTTGGCTTCGGCTCTCCTTGCTTCTCTTCCTCCTCTTGCTTCTTCTCTTCTTCTACCTTCTCATCTTTCTCCGTTGCTGGTTGAGAAGACGAGTCTGAAGCAGGTAAGGTTTCCCCTTCCTCTTGCTTATTTTCATCAGCCGATTGCTCGTCTTCCTTTTCTCCGTTCTCGCTATCCTCAGCTTCTTCTGCTGGTATACTAGACTCTTGCTCTTGCTCCGTTACAGCTGTATCGGAGGAGGGAGACTCAGCCTGTTGATCCTCCTTCACATGGGAGGGATTGGACCCATCTTCTATTTGGCAACTACTGATAAGCATCGTAATGACTAGAAACAGCCCCAACTTATTTATCCATTGCATCCGCTCGACCCCTTATAAATAAAATTTCTTTAATCATTGAGGATTTATATCGTAACTGTACGAAATGCACTAAAGACACCTTTGTCCTATGTATATAACTCTTCTCTATTCAGCTCATTCTATCATATCTATCACAAAGAGGGATAAAAGAATAGTAGATTTTCATCAGAAACCCTTACCAGCCGTGCAAAAACACTATTTTTCACGCCTTATTCACTCATCTTTTGTCGATCCATCGGACAGACTAATCCTATATTGGAATCTTCTCCAACCCCATCTAGATTTCATATCAACCGTATAAGGAGATCCATCATGAATCTCTCTCGTATGAGTGTCCAGCGTCCTGTCTTCACCACTGTCTTTCTCTTTCTTATCCTCATACTGGGGCTAGTTTCCGTAACGCGCTTGCAATTGGACCTCCTTCCCAAAATTGAGCCACCTGTCGGAGCTGTCATTGCCTCTTATCCAGGGGTCGGTCCGCAAGAAATAGTAGAAGAAGTGACCAAGTCACTGGAGAAGCAACTGGGGACCCTACCTGCCTTAAAAACCATGCAATCCCAGACCAAAGAAGAAGCTGCTTTGATCATCTTGGAGTTTGAGTGGACGGAAGATATCGTCGCCTTGCAACAAGATATCCTTGCCCGTATCAATCAAACATCTCTTCCCGAGGAAGTAGGAGCTCCTACTTTTCTTCGTTTTGATCCAGTCGCCCTCCCCATCATGCAGGTGGCTATTCTCCAAAACGGGACAGCCACACAAACAGCGGATTGGGTGGAAAAGATAACGCAATCTCTGGCCCGTATTGATGGTGTAGCCAGTGTAAATGAGAGCGGACTCAGCGGAAAAGAAATTGAGATTACCTTACATCCAGATAAGTTGCGTGACTATCAGCTTACACAAACGATGATTCAACAAAAGATTGAGGCCAGTCAGGTTCACTTACCCGGTGGCATCGTGGCGAAAGGAGAGCAAGACCTTACCACCCGTCTGGTTGCTCAACTGGATGGAGTAGAGGAGCTCCAGTCTCTTCCCATCACCATCGATCCCCAAACAGGTAAAGAAGTCCTCCTTTCAGAGGTGGCTGAAATCGCCTCCGTTCGTGAAAAGAAAAGCACCATAACCCGGACCAATCAAAAGCCCAGTATCAGTGTGGATATATTTAAAGAATCCGGAGCAAACACGGCAGAGGTGTCCACTGCGATTCATCAAAAACTAGATCGCTTTAACCAGGAATCAGGCATTCATCTTATTCCTATTTTTGATCAGGGAACGTATGTCAAACGATCGATTCAAAATGTGGGTTTCACCTTGATCACAGGTGGAGCATTGGCCATGCTGGTTCTCTTCCTCTTCTTACGCTCTGTGCGTAGTCCACTCCTTATCGGACTAGCCATTCCCACTTCGCTGATGGCTACCTTCGTGTTGCTCTTTTTCTCAAACTTCACCTTAAATATCATGACGCTCGGGGCACTTACCTTAGGCGTAGGCATGTTGGTAGACAATTCCATTGTGGTCATCGAAAATATTCACCGTCATTATCAAGAAAATAAACCCATCCAAACAGCCGCCATCGATGGAGCCACGGAAGTGGCAGGAGCGATTACTGCCTCGTCTCTAACCACCGTGGCTGTTTTCCTCCCCGTCATCTTTGTCCGAGGTTTGATCGGCAATCTCTTCCGTGAATTCGCTCTAACCGTCTCCTTTAGCCTGCTTGCCTCTCTACTGGTTTCGCTCACCATCATTCCCGTACTCTTCGTCCTTATCATGAAGCACCGTCCGCCACGCTCACCCTCTGTTCATACTTCCCCCCGCACCTATGCTATTTATCGTTCACT
Organism: Mechercharimyces mesophilus; assembly: GCF_059818345.1. Taxonomy (NCBI): domain Bacteria; kingdom Bacillati; phylum Bacillota; class Bacilli; order Caryophanales; family Thermoactinomycetaceae; genus Mechercharimyces; species Mechercharimyces mesophilus. The sequence continues at coordinate 1,424,409 of NZ_JCBAPH010000001.1, forward strand.
CTTAACGTGGTCTCTCTCTCATCGCTTGTGGGTCCTACTCTTATCCCTTCTTCTTTTCGTTGGTGGGATCGCTTTACTCCCTCGAGTGGGAACGGAGTTTCTTCCTGCTTCGGACGAAGGGGTTTTCACCGTGAAAATTGAGATGCCACCAGGAACCGGACTCAAAAAAACCACACAAGTCTCCGAACAAGCAGAGGAGCTTTTAGCGAAAGAAGAGATGGTAGCGTCCTATCAAGCGTTTATCGGAAGTGCACAAGATGAGCGAGCATTCTCCGGAGAGAGTGGACGTCATATCGCCCAGCTTTATGTCACCGCCGTCGATGCAAACAAACGAAAGCAATCCACTTCTGAAATCATCCAACGCTTGCGTTCTCCTCTACAGACAATCGACCCCCATGCAAAAATTAAAATAAAAGAACAGTCCTCCTTCGAAACCTTAGGGGCTCCTCATACTCTGGAGTTTGTGTTAAGTGGCAATCGCGATCTCCTCGATGGTCACAAGGAAGAGATAAAAACAGCTTTGGAATCCTTGCCTTCAACTTCTCAAGTCACAACGTCAGAAGAAAAAATCCGTCCGGAATTAGAAGTAAGAATCGATGCAGACAAAGCGCGGACATACGGAGTAACACCGGCTCATATCGGTGGAACGGTCGCTCAGGCAACACGTGGTAACCATGGTATCCAACTGGAGGAGGCAAATGGAGAAAAGATCGAGGTGCGGATTCAGTACCCTTCTTCCTACCTTTCCTCACCCGATGACCTGGAGAAACTCCCTCTGACCACACAAACAGGAGAAATCGAATTGCATGAAGTAGCTTCCCTTCATATCGCGGACGGACCGATCACCTTAAACCGGCGCAATCAAGAAGACTCTATTCAATTTACCCTCCGTTATCGCGATACCAGCTTTGGAGAGTATCAAAAGCAAGTACGTCATTGCTTGGACGAAGTTGCTTTGCCCACTGCCCTCCATGTCTCCTTTATTGGCGCTTCCGAACTGCTCGCCGATACCACCTCTGACTTTCTCCTCGCTGGTATCTTGGCTCTCTTGTTCGTCTTTTTTGTCATGGCTGGGCAGTTCGAGTCTTACAAATACCCATTTGTCATCTTGTTTACCCTCCCCCTTACCTTTGTTGGCGTAGCACTCACATTATTTCTTACCCACACCCCCATTGGTGTGACGGCTATGATCGGTTTCATCGTACTTGCTGGAATCGTCGTAAACAATGGAATCGTCCTCGTAGACTATACCAACCAACAAAACCGAGCGGGCCAACCTGCCCGTGAAGCGGTCATTCAAGCTGCCCTGACCCGCTTTCGTCCCATTGTGATGACAGCGACAACCACCATTCTGGGATTGATCCCACTCTCACTCGGCTGGGGAGAAGGAACCGAAATTCAACAACCCCTTGCCATTACCGTAATTGGTGGTTTACTGAGTAGCACCCTATTAACCCTTGTGATTATTCCTGTTGTTTATGACCTCATGGATCGTCGTTCACCCTCACTCTTTCATTGACATTATGCTATAATGAAGCTAGTTGAAAAGATTGGAGAAAGCAAGAAAGAGGGTTTTATTCATTCTATGTAGAATTAAAACACGTGTATTTTTCTCAATCTTATACGCATTCTCAAGGAGGACCATTCATGCATTACACTCGTAAACTATCTTCTTTTATACTTGTTTTTGCTCTCCTCATCTCTACTACCGCCTGCGGCATTTTTGGTGAGGACAGCAAAAATGAAGAGGGCGGAAAGGGTGCACAAGATAACCACATTGTGATTAACGTCCCAGCCGCTATCTCCGATCTAGATTTGTCCACATCTCGTGATACCTTATCGATTAGTATCCTTAATAACTCATTTGAAGGTTTATTGCGACTGGACAAGGATAACCGTCCAACCTACGGCATCGCTGAATCGTATAATGTAAGCGATGACAATAGGTCATATACCTTTAAATTACGTGACGCAAAATGGAGTGACGGAAAAGCCGTTACCGCTCAAGATTTCGAATATGCATGGAAACGCGCCTTAAATCCGGAGACCGACTCCAAGATGGCTTTCGTCTTCTTCCCTATTAAAAATGCTCTAGCCTACCATACTGGACAAGCCAATGCTGAAAATGTAGGAATTACGGCCGTCGATGAACGTACGTTACAAGTCGATTTGGATCGACCCGTCTCAGACTTTCTCAGTCGGATTACTTTGCCCACTTTTGCCCCTCTACGACAAGATATTGTAGAAAATCATAAAGCGGATTATGCGAAAAGCGCAGACAAAATGGTCTATAACGGACCCTTTGTTCTCACGGACATCTCGCAGAACAAAGTGGTCAAACTAAAGAAAAATGATCAATACTGGGATAGCCAGGCGGTTCATTTAGACAGCGTGGACGTTCAAGTAGAAAAAGATACTGCCGCTGGGGTTAACCAATTTAATGCGGGTGATGTAGATATCACACGCCTTAGCAGTGATTTCGTTGAAGCCTTTGAGGACACCTCTGAGTTTGACTCTACACAAATTGCTGCCACTGAGTTTATTCAGGTCAATCACAGTGATAAACCCTTTTTCCAAAATGCCAATATCCGCAAAGCGATTAGCTATGCGATCGACCGACAGCGCCTCATCGAATCGCTAAATAATGGGTCCGTCGTGGCTGATGGATTGGTACCACCAACGGTTACCACCTACAACGACAAGAGTTACCGCCAATATGCCGACGAGCAATTGATTCCCAAGAATGCCAATGACAAGGCACAAGAGTACTTAGAAAAAGGGTTAGCAGAATTAAATATGAGCGAAAGCGATATCCCTACTCGCATTACGATGCTATGCTACGATGATGAACGCAAAGAGATGGCTGTCGGAATCAAAACGATGCTCCAAGAAAACCTAGGACTTAATGTCCAACTCAACGCGCTCCCGCGTGAACAAAAAATTGAAAAAGAAGCGAATGGAGAGTTCGACCTTACTTTGTCCGGCTGGTTCGCCTTCTACAACAACCCCATGACCTTCTTGGATATCTGGACCAAAGACAGTACCATGAATTTTGGGCGATATCAAAGTGATGAATTTAACCAATTGATCGGAAAAGCGTATGCCAGCACAGGTGATGACCAATTGGCCCTCATCGAAAAAGCCGAAATTAAGTTAATCAAAGAGGATTCTGCTGTGATCCCGCTTTACCATGTTGGGGAATCTTATGTTGTTCGCCGCAATGTTATGGACATCATCCGTCACCCTTATGGTTCTGCCTACTCACTCAAATGGGGCTATATAGCGGATGAAGTTACGGAATAGCCTCGCCACTTTCATGCGTAGAGGAGGAAAGAAAGTGAGCACATTTATTATCATCGCGGTTCTTGCGCTGGCGGTAGCTTGGCTGATTCTAATGCAAACAGGAATGGGAACACGCCCGACAAATTTGGGTGTCGAAGAGGGACAGTTTGCTCCTTGTCCCAACAAGCCGAACTGTGTTTCCACACAAGCAGAGGATGAGACACATGCTATTGAGCCCATTCCCTATTCTGTTTCCGCTAGCGAAGCAAAAGAGAAATTGCTCGCCATTTTAAACTCGATGGATCGCACGAAGATCATGACACAAGAGGAGCAGTACATTCACGCCGAATGCACCTCCCTCATCATGCGTTACATTGATGATGTTCAGTTCTGGATCGATGAGGAGAAGAAACTTATCCACTTTCGTTCGTCTTCCCGTGTAGGTTATTCCGACATGGGTGTCAATCGAAAGCGGATGGAGGCGATTCGAGAACAGTTCCAGCAAGAAAATTAAGCAGAGAGCCCCCGTTGTGAAAAGTTTCTTTTCACAACGGGGGCTCTTCTCTCTTTTCCCTGATTTTCTCTACTGTCCCTCGTTCATGCTTGCGCTTCCCATTCTTCACGCAATAACCCATAGAGGTACGCATCATAGCGCTTGCCATCGCGTTCAATAAAACTGCGGTACGTTCCCTCACGTGTAAACCCTAGTTTATCGTAGAGGGCAATCGCGCTTTCATTAAATGAAAACACATTGAGTTGCAAACGAATTAAGTTTAACTCTTGAAAAGCAAATGCCATCAGTAATTGGAGAGCTTCCGTCCCCAGTCCGTGATGGTGATTGGCTTCTTCCCCGATCCCGATCGCCACCCACGCACTCCGATGTGGCCACAAGATCCCATCCAACTCCACCATACCCAACAAGCGATCCTCTTCGATCGAACGAATCGCGAAGAGAAAGCCATTGCTCTTCTCTTGCTCTGCCAGGAGCCATTTCTTGCATTGTGCCTCCGTTCGCGGATAGGCGACGGCGTCATAGTAACGCCAAAAATGGGGGTTATCAAACCATTGCGCGATCATCGCACAATCGGCCTCCGTAATCGCCGTCAAACGCACCTTCTCTCCCCATAATAGGTTTTTCATCTCACTCACTTACTCCATCTCCTCATCCGCTAGATCAAAGTTGGCATACACCTGCTGTACATCGTCATGATCTTCTAATGCCTCCATCAGATCGATGCTTTTTTCTGCCTCTTCTCCTTGTAGCACAAGAAAGTTTTGCGGAATCATGGTCACTTCCTGCTCAACCCACTCAATGCCCTCTTCCTCTAGCCGTTTTTTTACTTCCAAGAAGGCTTCCGGTGTCGTCCGTAGCTCGTATACATCCTCCTCGGTCTCCATATCCTCTGCCCCACACTCAATGGCTAAGAGCATCATCTCCTCCTCATCGAGGTTTACTTGATCGCATTTAGCCGTCAAGCGTCCTTTCCGTTCAAACATCCACGAAACACAACCGGCTTCGCCTAAGTTTCCTCCCCTTTTCGAGAAAATATGGCGCATATCTGCCGCTGTACGATTGCGGTTATCGGTTAGTGCTTCTACCATCACTGCAGCTCCTCCTGGAGAGTAACCTTCATAGACGATTCTTTCATATTCGTCTCCACCTTGTGCACCCGCTGCTTTCTTTATCGCTCGATCAATGTTGTCATTGGGCATATTATTTGCTTTTGCACGGCTAATCGCCAGTCTTAAATTGTGATTGGTTTCCGGGTCGCTTCCTCCTTGCCGAGCCGCGACAAAAATCTCGCGTGCGAACTTAGCAAATAACTTTCCCCGAATCGCATCCTGCCGCCCTTTGCGATGCTGGATATTTTTCCATTTTGAATGACCTGCCATCGGGTATCCCCTCTTCCTATCCCATTTGTACTACAAGAAAAACCGGCATCGTTCTCTCAAGGGAGAGTCGTACTGCGATTCACCCTTGAGCCCATGCCGGAATATCGATATTGCCTATATAATTGAAGTGAACATGATCAAATAACGGACCTTCTCTACAGGCCTAGCCCACGCAAATATTCATAGTCAACCGTCATGGTACGCTCGCTAATAGGGATGGTTACTGGCAACAAGCGTTTAAAATGATTTTGCTTAATCCGCTTAATAACGGATTCGATAAGTTCAGATTGAAATCCTTCGTTCAACAATTCTTCCTTAGAAAAACGGCGATCAATCATAAAATGCATGAGGCGATCTGCTTCCAAGTAGGAATAGCCCAGCTCACCCTCATCCGTTTGATCTTGCCACAAGTCTGCACTGGGTGCTTTGGTGATGATGGAAGCGGGAATACCCAGGTAAACAGCCAATTGACGAACTTGCGTTTTGTAGAGATCCGCTAAGGGATTGATCGCACACGCGAGATCACCAAACTGCGTTCCATAACCCAGGAAGCATTCGGATTTATTTCCTGTCCCGATCACCAACGCTTCCTCTTGTGCAGACAGGTCGTACAAGACACTCATCCGCTCACGCGCCATTTTATTTCCTCTACGCAGAGCAGACGCATCCGGGAAGTTCGCAAAATACGCATCAATTTGTGGCGTGATATCCACCGTGAGCGACTCCACTCCCAATTCATCAATCGCTTTTTGTGCATCTTCCAAGCTGCTTGCGCTACTATGTTTGTAGGGCATACGAACTGCGACAACATTTTTCTTACCTAGCGCTCGAACCGTCAAGAAAAGGGTTAGTGCGGAATCGATCCCGCCAGATAAACCAACTATCGCTCGTGTAAAGCCAGCCTTCTCCATCGCCTTCTTCAACTCTTCAGCTAGGTGGTTAACGGTTCTTTCCTCATCTAATCGTAAAAAAGAAGCTTGTTTTAACATATCTTCAACTATTTCCATGTTGGATTCCTCGTTTCCTATCGTGATCGATATGTACTATCCCGCGGGGAATTCCCCTGCCTCATCACGATAAAAAGTAGTTTCCTATTTGTCTATTTATCATACCACAAGCTTCTCCTCGCTTACCAGCGGGGAACACGCTGTAGAAAGCGACGCCAATGAGGAAGGAGCTGTACCAGCTGCTCAAGGTAAGGAATCGTCTTCTCCGGTCGGTAGCCACTCTTTCTCTCCACAAGACCCACCATTTCACGGTAAAACTCATTGGGGAAAGCGCATAATAAGAATAGAAACTTCCATTCGCGCTGTGTCATGGGGCGAATACGCACATAATGACCCAACAACCGCTCCCATAGCCCCTGATTCCAGTTATTCTCCGACATCACCCGGGCAAGGAATTGCCATACATCCCCGACTTGAAAGTCATAACTGGCGGTATCGTTGTCAATCAACCAAGCTCCTCGAGCGTTGATGATCCAATTATGATTCGCTAAGTCCCGGTGGGCCAGGCTTTTGTTTACTCTTTCCTCCATCACTGCGGAAGCAAGATCTTCTTCTTCCAACCTTTTCAGTACATGAAGCCCTTGTGTATAAAGGAGCAAACCTTGTTCACGCAAAATTTCCCCCGGCTTACCAGGGATCTTGTCTCGCTTTCCCAGTACACACCGAAAGTCATGGATGCGGCGGTGGAGTCGTTGATGAAAGAGATCCTGCTCCAGCGGATACCTCCACGCTGTGGTCAACCTTTGTCCCTGCCGATGAAAATGAGCCAACCTGACTATGGATTGTTCCACATCTTCTACTTGCGTGTAGTCTGCCTTTCTCCCTTCAATCCAGCGCGAGAGTTGCCACCTCTGATGATCCGATACCACTTGTGGGATCCAGTCAAACCCACGCATGCGCATTTCCCTATCTACCTGCATCCACCAACGACTGTGCTGTGGAGCGCGAATCTCTTTGACCAGCCAATCTCCATGGTAACTACGTATTATCGGGTACTTTCCATGCTGCATCAGTTGAAAAATAGAAGACCCGATCAAATGCTCCCAATGTGCAATAAGAGCAGGATTCACGCTTTACCATTCATCTGCTGCTGAACTGCTTTCCCAATTGCTATCTACATTGATGGTAAAGGAATAATCCTCTTCCTCCATGTGTGCACTTGAAAGAGATGGAGAAGGCCCTTGTGAGAATGAGGCTACTGGAGCGGAACCTGTGAAAGCATCGGTTGGCGGCTGAGCGAATGGATTTCCTGCTGTCTCACTTTGATTCGAGTGATAAGATGGCGTAAAAGCAGAAGGAGAAGGGTTGTTTCCTGGAGTAAAACTGGGTTCAGCATGCGTTTCTCTCCAGGGCATTGCTCCATAACCTGGATAAGGCATCGCTTGCTGGTTGCTCGCATACGTTCCCGTCTGTGGATAAGGGGGATAAGCCTGAATCGCCCCCTGATGAGGAGGATAAGGATAGCCTCCTTGTGGTGCAAATCCATATGGATGGACACCGGGGTACATACCATACCCAGAAGGAGACGCACCTCCGGGTGGCATCGAAAACCTCTGGTATCCATGGCTCTCCGGAGAATATCCATACCCCGGGTAACCACTTGCTTCAGGGTAGATATCCGGCCCCCGCTGAAACCCATAGTGAGCATAATGATTCCACGGCATCCCTCCATATTCCGGATAAGGACGCTCACTCGCTAAATGATCATCCATTCCTGGATAAATAGTGGATCCAGCAGGAGGATAAGGACCTGCCGCGCTCCCTTGCCCCCCGCCACAACAATCGGAAGCCGGTCTTGCAGGGCCGTGCGGAGGAGCCCATCCCATCTCCTCTAACCATGCCGCTTCGTCTGTTGGCTCCGTCCAAACAGGAGGAGCAGGGGCTTCTCCTTGCGCGGATGGATAACCCTCGTATCCCGTCGGTGGCTGGGGAATCGGCATATCGGGTACAGGAGGTAAATCACCCATCATATTGGTCGGAAAAGTTGGGCCTTGTGGCTGCATGAAGCGGGTAACATCATGTTGCTCATCAGGAGCTACCTCTTTCTCTTTTGACACATTGATCCGCACTTTTCCACTCGGTACACGAATCTTTGTCCCTTCACCCAAGTCATCCGGGTCCTCCACATTTGGATTGGCTTCCATTAATTTTTGAACAGAGACTTCGTACCTATCTGCTATCTTCCACATCGATTCTTTCTCTTGTGCAATGTGAATCTTCACATTTTTCCCTCCTCAAAAGAAGCACTTCCTCTATCTTATGCATATGATAAATGTTTGCTGCCATTCTTCCGAAAAAAGACCCAATCCATTCTCTTAGATGTTACTCTGTCCAATAATCTCCACCCGATAAACTCCCTCCAATTCTTTTAGCATGTGAATAAACCCCATCGTCTCCTTTCGCAAAGAAGTTGTATCTACTGCAAGAACGACGCTGGCCATACCTTGTAAGGGAATCGTCTGATGAATCGTAAGGACATTGGCTCCGGATTGTGCTGTAGATGACAACACCTGTGAGAGCAAGCCTGCCCGATGTTCTAGCCAGATCGACAGCGTCAAGATTTTCTCCTTCATCATTGCATTAAAAGGAAAAATGGCTTCACGATACTTATAGAAAGAGCTCCGGCTAATGCCTACTTCTTGTACGATCTCTTGCACAGAGGCAACCTCATCTGTTAGTAAACGCTGCTTCACCTCCGCTGTTTTTTTCATGGCTTCAGGTAAGCAATCTGCCCGTACTAAATAATACGTCTCTTCATACTCACTCATGCGCGATCCTCCTTATGAAATGCAAAATTCCTATAAAACACACTTATTGGTTCAGTTTTACAACCGCAGACAAGCACACGTATCTATGGACAAGAAAGCTTTATTTTGCGCCATTATACCACAGTTTGCTTGTTCTCCCATCAGGGAATCGTTTATGATAGTGAAGGTTATGGCACTTTCATACACATATAGAAGGAGAGATAAATATGGTATCTGTTCTATTCGTCTGTCTGGGAAATATTTGTCGTTCCCCTATGGCAGAAGCCGTTTTTCGTCATCATGTCCATACAGCGGGGTTAAGTGAACAGATTCACATTGATTCTGCCGGCACCGGCGACTGGCATATTGATGAACCCCCACACCACGGTACCGCTTCCTTACTCACCGAACGAAAAATTTCGTATACAGGCATACGCGCACGTCAAGTCCAAACCAAGGACCTTCATACTTTTGACTATGTTATCGCTATGGATGAGAGCAACATCACCAACTTAAAAAAACTGACAGACCCCATTACGGGACTTCACCGCTTAACCGATTTCATACCTGGCACCACTTATACCGAAGTTCCAGATCCCTACTTTACCGGTAATTTCGAAGAGGTATACCAGTTAGTAGACAGTGCCTCCAAACAACTGTTACAAAAAATCCGTGAACAGGAAGGGATATAATACGCAAACAAAGGATCGCCTTCCCACAGGCGATCCTTTCCTTACGTCATAAATTCAAATTCCATTTCACCAATCCGAACGGTATCTCCTTCGACAGCTCCTTGTTCACGCAAGGCATCCTCTACCCCGATCTTCTTCAAGATACGAGCAAACCGCAATTGCGCATCGTAATAATGAAAATTGGTCCGCGCCAAGAGATGTTCCACTTTTTCTCCCTCGACCACATAAACATCATTATCACGGCGAATCGTAAAGGAGGCTTCTTCCTCCATCGGCGTACGATACAACTTGTGATCCACTTCCTCTGTCTCCTCGCCCGCAAGGTCCGGCGCTTGATCCAAGACATCCGCCACTTGATACAAGAGCTCCCGCAATCCCTGCCGGGTAGCAGACGAGATGGGGATCACTTTTACGTCTTCCCCTACTTGCTCGCGAAACAACTCCATCTGATCTTCTGCATCAGGCAAATCCATTTTATTGGCCGCCACAATCTGTGGACGATTGGCTAACTTCTCGTTGTAGAGGCGTAACTCTTTGTTAATCTGCACCCAGTCTTCGTACGGATCGCGCCCTTCCGACCCTGACATATCCACCACATGCACAATGACGCGTGTCCGCTCCACATGCCGCAAAAACTGATGTCCCAGTCCAACTCCCTCATGCGCCCCTTCAATCAGACCAGGCAAATCGGCCATCACAAAGCTACGCCCATCTTCTACCTCCACCACACCCAAGTTAGGAGCGAGGGTGGTAAAGTGATACGCCCCAATCTTTGGTTTTGCTGCGGTGACGGATGCCAACAATGTGGATTTCCCTACACTGGGATAGCCCACTAGGCCAACATCCGCTAAGAGCTTTAATTCCAGTTCCAGGGTGCGCTCTTGTCCTGGCTCCCCGTTCTCTGCAATTTCAGGTGCCGGATTCCTAGGGGTAGCAAAGCGGATATTGCCTCGTCCACCCTTCCCACCGCGCGCCACTACTTGCTCTTCCTCGTGCTTGGTTAAGTCTGCCACTTTCTCTCCCGTTTCTGCATCTCGCACCACGGTTCCGGGAGGGACGAGCACCACTAACGGTTCTTGTCCTTTCCCATGTTGCCCTTTACTCCGTCCATGCTCTCCATGTTCTGCTTTAAAATGCTTTTTGTACCGAAAGTCCATCAAGGTGCGTAGGCCTTCTTCTACCCGAAAGACAACATCGGCTCCTCGTCCGCCATCGCCACCCGCTGGTCCACCATTGGGCACATACTTCTCTCGCCGGAAGGCAACACTTCCATTTCCACCAGAGCCCGCTCGCACATAGACTTTCACCTTATCGACAAACATGCTTCTCGCCACCTTACCTATCCATCTTCAATTTATAAGGGAGTTATACGAATCTCCCGCGCCGTTTGTTGCCATTCTAACCTTGCTCTTTTTCTTTTTAGTCTCTGTAATAGCTTTTTCCGATCCTTCTCCGTCCATCCAAGAGCATCAAAATGTGTTTCGTGAAGAGAAAAGAGGACAAGTGGATGCGTTTCGTCTTCTCTTTTTATGTGCAGGAAGAGATGGGGATGTTCAAATCCCTCCATGGGTTGCTCCGACAAGAAAATCGACGTCTCCTGGATCACCTGCAAGAGCCATTCCCCTTCTTTCTCCCTTTTAAGGGTAAAGTCCGGGTCGATTTCCACACACCAACGCCACGTAGAAAACGCTTCATTCATCCCCATCAAAAACAACACCAAAGGCGGGTAGGAGGCACGCCGGATCTCACGTTCTTCCATAGCCTGTCCAGCTAACCGCTGGAGATAGGGAAGAATGCGCTCCATTTTATTAAGCGAAGTATACCCCATCAATACCTGAATATGATTCATCCAATCATGGCGCAAACGGCGAATGAGCGAAACCGCTTTTTCCGATTGTTCCACACCTTGATCATGTTTTATGTATCGCCTTAGTAGCCACCAGCTCCAGAGAATGCTCCCTGCCAGCGCACACGCAATCGCCCCTTGCGCCACGATTCCCCAGTCCTGCACACACAATAAAACAAGGAAGAACCAGATAGGACCCATAATCGCACCCCATCTTTTCCAACCTATCCCCATCAAATAAGCTCCCTCCTCTTCCCACACTTCATCTTAATAAAAAATCCCCGGTCAAGTTCCGGGGATTTCGCTCCTTCGAAGCAGGAATTAAGCTTCTACAGCAACGCTTACAGGGTACACACTTACTTGTTTTTTATCGCGACCCAAACGCTCGAAGCGTACAACGCCATCCGCTTTTGCGAACAAGGTGTCGTCGCCACCACGGCCCACGCCTACGCCTGGGTGAATCTTGGTTCCGCGTTGACGTACCAAGATGCTCCCTGCGGTAACGGTTTGCCCGTCTGCACGTTTCGCACCCAGACGCTTGGAGATACTGTCCCGACCGTTCTTTGTCGAGCCCACTCCTTTTTTCTGAGCGAACAACTGGAGATTCAGTTTTAGCATGGTATCCACCTCCTACGATGGTTGATGAATAAGCTGGATATAGGATGGATAAGAGGCAGCAATCGAAGTGAGCGATGACACCATCGCCTCCAGCAACAAGCGGACTCGATCTTCCTGCTCTTGCTCCATCTCTGTCGGTATTCGACAATCAACATGTCCTTCTCCATCGGTATCTTGATGAACTTGCACACCCAAGAGTTCCTCTGAGGCGTTGGCAAGTCCAATCGTGACCGCTGAGACCGCTGCGCACACGATGTCACTTCCGTACTCCGCATAGTCAGCATGTCCGGTCACAACTACCCGTTGAAGACGATTCTGTTGATCATGATACACCGTTATTTGTATCATGGAAATTACGCCTCGATCGACTCAATCCGTACTTTGGTATACGGTTGGCGATGGCCTTTTTTCCGTTTATAGTTCTTCTTCGGCTTGTACTTAAATACCGTGATTTTCTTGCCTTTGCCATGTTCTACTACTTTAGCAGAAACTTTCGCACCATCGAGCAATGGGCTACCTACTTTGGTTTCTCCATCGTTTCCTACCAATAGTACTTGGTCAAAGGTAATGGTTTCTTCAGCATCAGCGGTTAGCTTTTCAATATAGAGAGTATCTCCTTCTTGAACACGGTACTGCTTGCCGCCGGTTTGAATTAGTGCGTACATCATCCGGGTCCCTCCTTCTTGTCCAGTCTCGCCAGCCCCTAGGTGGGAATATTCCTCTTGCAACCTTGACTGAGCGGTTATATGCCCCGGGTATCCCTGGTGCAGCTAATGTCTAGACAGTCTCTAGATACAATAACAAATGAATTCTAGCATAACCCGCGGATTTTGTCAAAAAAGGAGGCGGGGAGATGGCTCATCTATAATATCATTCTGACACTTTCTTTAAAGTGAAATTATCCCAAGAAACGATTTCCACAATATTGTCCCCTAATGGAAGAATGTAATGATGCGCCTGATTTAGAAAACCTGCAGAAGGATCATTTAGCTTTAAATCATTTTTAAGGGCTTCTATCCAATTGGAGTTCTCATTTACTAAGAGGCATCTTTTAAATCTACCGTTAACTTGAATACTGAGCATATTAAAGCAATCTCTGGTTGTCACTTTCACCCCTTGAAATGGTTTGAAATGAATCATATACCTTTCGTCTTGCTCATCATCAAACTCAATTTTCACCCCACTATCACCCGAGTAAATCTGCTCTAATGGAACTGACCTGGTCAAGCAAAGTTGTAACGGTGAGTAGAATAAGATTAAGATGAACGTGCCTCCATAGGGGTTTTTCCACCTAGAGCACTGTGAGGTCTTACATGATGGTAATAACGAAAGATATAATCCGTGATGAGAACGTTGAGATGTTCATCGTCTCTGATGACGAAATGATGAAGGTGTTCATTTTTTAGTTTGCCGAAAAAGGACTCCATGGGTGCATTATCGTATGGGCATCCTGCCTGACTCATGCTTTGTTGAACCTCGTTTTTCTCACAGAACCGGACAAACGCTTTGAAAGTAAACTGATCTCCTTGATCGCTATGCTAAATTTGCCCTGTCTTTAGAGTGTTGATTGAAGTCCGATTGAAGGGTTTATGATCGCTACGTCCGCCGTGATATTAGTAGCCGTTTTGCTTGCCACGATGCTTCGGTCGTTTCAATTCAATATAGTGCAGTACGCATCCGCCCATTAGGAATGGGAAACGTAGGTAAAATAGGTACACCACCAAATCACGTCACATCTTTAGGATTTCGTAATGCTAAGCGAATATCAGAATAGAAATCACCATGGTACAACCTCGAGTTATTAATTAAAACCTCATATGTTTTTTCAATAGCCACATGATCTTCTTTGGTCAATTTTTTCTCATTTAATAATCTACTGTGGTGATAAAACAACTCAAATATTGTTATCCAGCGACCAATTTGAAACCACTTCGTATGAGAAAGCAAGTATCGGAGGAACTTCTTACGATCCTCATACGTTTTCAATTGAATATCATTTTGATCGTATGCAGAACGAACCATTACAGTATAATAAAAGTCAAGTTTATCACAATCCTCCAAAGTAGCTATATGTGTCTTAAAGAGTCCATCAAGGACTTTTATTCCTTTTTCATAACCTTCTCGAATTTTTTTCTGTTTATTGATATATTCCGTCGCAACTTGATTAAAAGATTCCCATTCTTCTTTTGTATCTATCGGAAATTCATACCAGTTAACATCATTAACACGTGATAACAATTTGATTATTCTCTCGTAAGGATACATTGGGTACTTAGACCACTTTTTCGCTTTTTTTTCAAAAAAAGCGCCCGCATTATCTGTCCCTGTGGAAATCCATACTACATCTTTGAAATTATCACGACAAATTTCCTTCACAGAAGGAATGGTACCATCTTCTCTTACGATAAGTTTGGCTATTGCTGACGGATCTTTAGGATCACTATAAGTAATTTCATAATAGCCGTCTTCATTCATCATAATCTTACAAAAAAAGTGATCTGTTATTTCACCCTTTTCCTGATATTCTCTCATCCTATCTATTACTTCTTCAGGTAATGGTACTTTATTACCAAATAAGAATGTCTTGAGTATATCCATCAGAAAATCACTCTCCATCAAAGAAATAGTCCCACGGATGTAAGACTTGCAAATCCGTGGGGACCATCATTTTATTCTTCTCTACTTGATCTGTATGCTTTGGTTGCTAGGGCACCACCATAAATGGCAGCTCCACCAACAGCGATACCCGCTGCGAGCGGTGCTCCTGCCCCAGAAGCTGCTAGAAATAGCGAAGCTGACATCATCCCCTCGCCGATGTTCATAGCCGCATCTTCCCAATTGCCATTCACAGCATTATAGACGAATTCCACACCACTGATGGCGGCTCCAAAACCACCAAGTGCTTTCCCACCTACTTTCTGTATCGCATTAAACCCAGGAGATTTAGTAACACCCTTAAAGAAATTGCCTGCTTTTGAAAACAGACCACTTGCCCCTTGCGAACCACCATTAAATACATTACGAGCAGTACCTCGCATTTCCTTAAAGGATTTGAAATGATCCTTCAAACCTAGAGCATGGTCCACTCCTGACCATATGTCCCAACCTAGCTTCATTCCTTCACTCTCAATCGAAGCACCCGTCCAGTCTCTAAACACTCCCGCTCCAAGGGAATAGGCATTTCTAGCAAACCCATCGGAGGCGCTTAGCGTAGCCGTTTGCAAACTAGCTGAGATCGTAGTAGCCGTAGCCTTCAAGTAATCTTTGGTCTTATCTTTCTTACTTTCATCTGACTTGGCTTTGCCACTTCCACTGCTACTGGAACCACCAGAGTGAGAATGGCTTCCGCTCGACTTCTTATCTCTTAGATTTCTTTTCTTCCCTGTCTTTGTATGAACGAAGGTTGGGATCATAGTTCTTTTCCCAGCTATAGCTCTGCGCCACCCAACCATTGTACTTTTTCCCGTCTCCTCTGGGAGTATATAGATGTCCCGTTGCCTTTGTATAATCCCCTACTGGGTTGGTTTGTCTAGCATGAGCCCGCGGACCATGCCCGTCCAGTTCACTAAACGTAATGGGATTTCCCCCAGCAAACGCATAGCGACTATTCGTTGCCAAACTCATCGCCAGTCCCATATCCTGTACAGCATCACTGTACATATCCCGCGAATGGAAGCGACCCAGACTTGGGTTGTAGTTTCGAAAGCCCATGTTATAGCTGTTCGTATCCGGATCCCAACGCTTATTTGTATAACGATACGGGTTGTACATCTCCTGATTTGATTCATCCACACCCGTAAAGGCACTCTCATAATCGTCCCCGTATATCGTAGCCGTAAGTAGCGCGTACCACTCCTCATCATACAACACTTCACTCTGGATATCGTCCAAATTATAAAAGCCCGCTTTCACACATAGGTGATGCGGGCAATAAAACAAACAGTCATCTTTGATGGATATCAGTTTCGTTCTACAATCAGAGATAGTTCATAATCACCTGCTACTATGCTGTATATATAGTCATACGTAGCAAAAATGAAATGGCGGTACTTGTCGGAACTTACCTTTAACTCTCTTATCAATTGAGAATCGGCTACCTCATCAAAACTTGATATCACCCTTATTTTACATGTTTCAAGCTCTCTACACTCATAAGCCTGTACACGGTTAAATGTCAATTCATAGGGGTACCATTCATATCCCAAATAATTATTCTCACAAAGTTCGCCATTGATTTCGCCAATGAATATTAGTTGATTTGGAGAAAATCTCTGTTCTACCGAATCTAAAAATATACCATCTCTTCCATCGATTATTCCTAACTCAGTAACTACAGGAACATGTTTGTTCATAATCCACTCCCTTTATTTAACTCGGGGAAGTCCTCCACCGTTTGTTGTTGAGAATCTCCTTGTTGTAGCGAACTCTAATATCTCCTCTGATGTTGCCCAACGAGTATTTACATTTACATTTGCCATTCTAGCTGCAAATAGACGTCTATTGTCTAATGTGAACACCGTATATTCTCCAACACCTTGCGAAGCAAGCTTTCCTTTCACATCAACAGGTAAATACTGGTATATTATTGTACGTATAGGTTTATACTACTTGCATAGTTTGGATCTGACTTAAGCCTTGCAGTAAGGCCTTTTAGGCTCGAACCATCACTAAACTGTGCCCCTACCGTATTCTGACTAAAATTAATAGTTCCTGAGTCTTTAAGTTTTGTGCAACTATTATGCACAAAAATGTGTAAATCCGAAACAAAATACGTGTGAAAATTCGTACCTCAAAGTTATACACTTTGACGAGGTTTTCCTTCTTCTAGTGAACCACTTGTTCTACCGGAAGGATTTTTCCCTCACTGGTTTATAGCTCATCTCCCAACTGGAGATCTTTCGCTTTCACCCATCCTTTACCCTTCATCCAGAATGAATGTTCATCCGTGGTTCTCTCCATCGACATGGACTTCGTAAATCACGTCCACTTCACGCTGGAAGAGTTGAGTCACTTCGTTGTATTCCGTTTCTCCGGTCTCTAGGCTCTTTACCCATGCAGCTTGAGGTGGATTGAAGCCTGTTCCTGTAAACCGAATCCGAGGGGCATTCCCCATTTTTTATGAAGAATTGCATACCAAAGGTATGCATTACTGCCGGGCGCACAAAAATGCCTCAAGAAAACAAACTGTTCTCTTGAGGCTGAACTTATTATTCCTCCCTTTCCCAAAAGCCTCTAAAAGGAGGATCAGGATGTACTAGTCTCCACGGTTGTTTACATCTTGTACATTCGAACCAATTTTCCTCTGACATCCCAACGTATTTTTTTTCATTACTGATTTCCTTCAAATTACCGTTCCGCACTTGATCATCAATGTATCTTAAGAACTTGTTAAATTCATTCCAACCTCTAAATCCATCGATCTCCTCTAAAACATCACATATGCAGTCTACTTTATGATCCAAGATGGATTCACCTCTTTAATAAATACTTGATTTCCACCACCCATATAAGATCCCAGCATATTCACCTGCGGTGCTGCTGCTCCCTCATACACAGTAGTTCCCTTGGGTACGTTTATAGCAACGGTTTTATCCAGCAGATTACCCCATTCAGGTAAGATGGCACTGTCAATTCTCGATTGCATTCCACCTAATTGCGGTGTTCTACTCCAATAACTCCCTATAGGTCCCACATTACCACCATAACTTCTGTACAATACGGTGTCGCTCTCCAGAACTGTCGCTTCATAAGTTGCAGATCTAAAAGTAGCATCTGTTCTTGCATCAAGGGGACCTGGATTATGCGGAGTATACTTAACAGAATTACTCGTAGCAACAGTTGCTGTTTCAGTAGTTGCAATCTTAGTTGTTCCACCACTTATTAATCTAGAACTCATACTCCGAAGCATACCCGCCCCAAACACTGCAGCAAATACCGCTTCTCCTAACACCGTTGGCTCTATAACCGCTAATGCAAAAGATATACTCGCTATCCACATTTGGGTTTCTTCCGACAAGGGCGGTATGGTAAAGCCACATTTATTTTTGCCACAACCTCCTGGCGGTGGGGTTCCTGGTCATCCATACGTATGGATGACTCCTACCTTCTCCTTACTACTATAGTGATAGCCTGATGTACCTGAACCTCCTCCGCCACCGGTACTACTTTTTTGCCTGAATTTTTTCTGGCTTTTATTATACGTCTGGGTAAACGTCTCGCCATAAGCTGCTTCATATGCATCGAAGATCTCTTTGTTGGACATGGCACCACTTGGTTCTGCCCATCCGTGTCCATCGATCTCAATGTTACTTATGGGGTTCCCACCCGTAAAGGCATAGCGGTTATTATTCGTCAGACTCAGCGCCAGCCCCATGTCCTGCACAGCATTACTGTACATATCCCGTGAATGGAAGCGGTCAAGACTTGGGTTGTAGTTTCGAAAGCCCATGTCATAGCTGTTCGTATCCGGATCCCAACGCTCTATGTATAACGATACGGATTGTACATCTCCTGGTTTGATTTGTCCTGATCGGGTTTATCGAAACCTGTGAACGCTCCCTTCTGACCTTCCGAGTTGTTATTTTAATAGTATTAATTCTAACTTTTTCATAAAAAACACATGTCCATCCATATAAGAATGAACATGCGTAACAAACATGAGTTTATTTATATTTGTCTGGTAAAAACTCACTCAATACATACCTCTTTATCATCTCCTTTAGTTCAGTCTGAAAATGAGAAAGTTGCTCTCTGTTTTCGCAGCCAGTAACCTCATAAATACTTTCTTCTGGGCAATTTTTTATTACATAATCTATACAGTCCTCATAAACCATCAACTCAGACTCAGACAACCGTAAATCAAACAAGATGACACTAGCTATTTCCTTGTGACCGAGATAATCCATAGGTTTCAATTCCTTTACTTAAATATTTTTTTAAATGCTTCAAGCTCACTTTCTGTAGGTCTACTCCACCTTCCATCAGAAATTCTTTGATTTGTATTCCCTTTCCGATTAGTAAACGAAGTTACAAGCTGACCTTCTGGTTCAAATATATGAGCTCTAGAATTTTTACCAATGACTACCCATCTACCGTCTTCCTGAATTAAAATATCGGAATCTCTAGCCCTCTGAGCATCGTTAAAGGCAGGACCGGTAGGCCTTCCTTCACTTCCCCATTGTAAAGAGTGCTGTGATCTATTAGAAAACTTATTCCACAACGCCCCAAGATCTTCACCTAGGCTCTTTGCACCACCCATAGTACCCCAAGCACCTGCAGCTGCTGCTGTCGCACTTACAGGGGTGACTGCTACACCTACACCTGTTACAGCAAGAAGTGGAGTAGCTACTGTGCCTCCAACAAATAAATATAATCCCGCACCCATAACTAGGGTATCTCCTGCTAATTTCCCAACTAAATACGCGGTATTATCGTGATCATCCGGAGAAATCAACCCCAAAGTTATGCTTTCCATTGCTCCATCGCTAGCTCCAAGGAAAAACTCAACGACATCTTTCGGAACATGCTTCCTCGCTTTTTTCTCTACACGCTTAGCGATGCTCGTAACTTTACTCCAGGTACTTTTTATTGAACCCTTATTGCCTTTCGATCCTGAACCTCCGCCGCCACCGGGACTACTTTTTTGCCTGAATTTTTTCTGGCTCTTATTATACGTCTGGGTAAACGTCTCGCCATAAGCTGCTTCATGTGCATCGAAGATCTCTTTGTTGGACATGGTACCACTGGGCTCTGCCCATCCGTGTCCATCGATCTCAATGTTACTTATGGGGTTTCCACCTGTAAAGGCATAACGGTTATTATTCGTCAGACTCAGCGCCAGCCCAGCCCCATATCCTGAGCCGCATCACTGTACATATCCCGCGAATGGAAGCGACCCAGGCTTGGGTTATAGTTTCGAAAGCCTAAGTCGTAGCTGTTCGTATCTGCATCCCAACGCTTCCCGGTATAGCGATACGGGTTGTACATCTCCTGATCCAGATCAACCTGATCAACACCTGTGAACGCACTCTCCTGACCTTCCCCGTACATCGTGTAGTCGTAGGTCCCGCGTACGTCTCCCTTCTCATCGTACAACATCTCCACGTCACCGCGGGTGTTGGTTCCGTAGTAGGAGGTCTCTCCTTTTTCCTGGTACGTCATGGACAAACGCTCTCCCCATGGGGCGTACGTGTAGGAGCAGGTGATCTTGCCTGTTACTTCTTCACTCAGGATGTCGTCTGTCAAGCCGAGGTAGTGGAAGGTCGTCGTTTCCTCGTCTTCCGTCCCCACCTTGCCTGTCTTACTCATCGTCCGGTCAAAGGCATCGTACGTATACTGGGACGTGTTCAGCGTGCCGTCCTCTTGACGCTTGGTGTGCTTCATCAAGCGGTCGAAGCCATCGTAGGTATACCGTTCTTCCACCTGACTTCCTTGCGTCACCGTATGCAGACGTCCGATGCTGTCGTAGCTGTAGTTCTTCGTCTTGCCTTCTGCGGGTCTGCGTCATCATGCGGTTGCGATCGTAGGTGTACGTCTTGGTCTTCCCGTCCTGCGTATGGGAGACGATGTTGCTGTTCGCATCCAAAACAACCGATTCGGGGAGCGGGTTGTCGCCCGTTTTCACCATCGAGGTGACGCGATCGCGGGCATCGTATGCGTACTCCGTGGTGCTCTCAACTAATAGGGGAGCAGGGCTACCTAACTTATATTCTCGATCAGCTTCAACTCCGTACAGGGACTACAAAAAAACGCAATTCATCGGTTTTAGCGACCTGCATTTTTCGGTTGCCGAACTCTGTATTTTCATTTTGCCATACACAACGATAATCACTAGTTAGACATCTCTAATAAAACAGCACTACTAAAAACAACCTCTAACCAAGACTTCTCTAAGTCTAGAGTATATATTTTCGCAAAATAAAGTGATCTGTCAGGATCTTCCCCAAACATATCATCGCTTTTGAACTCTCCTGTTTCAAAGGATATAATTGTAAACCAACTATATATTTGAGCTGGTGGTAATTCTCTTTTGTAATTTTGATGTACGATATCACTATAGCTAAAATTGATTTTAAGGCAATTTTTAAACACTAGTTTTAATATCTTTGTTTCTTTATTTTTACCCCAAAAATAATCTATTACCATCTCTAAATCTGTTAGGTTTTCCCCCAACTTTAGCTCGCAAATAATACTATCCGTGAATCCAAGCTCCTCCGATATAAAGTTGATGTCATCAGAAATAATCATATTTATCCTCCTAGGTATATTTTAGATGATCCTCTCCCCTGTTGGGGGAGAGGATCTTACCTCATTTAGAAAAGTTGAAGTGTGTTAGATCCCGAAGCTCTTGCTTGGATGCGTTACTTGGAAATGTTCCATCTGCTCCAAGATAGTTTCCACCACTATTCTGAACCCTAAAATAAGGTTGATTGTTTCTAGGGTTCACATGAATCCTCATCTTTGTCCCAGTACTGGGATTCAGTAAAATATTTGCAGGCCCACTTGCCCCTCCACCTTTTTCAATAGTGTGTGTCCAACCTTCATTTTTGAGATCTTGAATCAACTTCTTAGGAGTGACATTTTTTGCTAAATCATTGTAACTAGAGAAATTTTTCCCGCCAGTGGCTATAATTTCTCTACACATATTATGCACAAAGATGTGCATACCCGAAACAAAATACGTGTGAAAATCCTCTACTTCAAAGTTATACACCTTGACGGGGGTTTCCTGCTTCTTACGAAGTACTTGTTCAACAGGCAGAATCTTTCCATCACTGGTCTCCAACTCATCTCCCGCTTCAAGGTCCTTCGCTTTCACCCAGCCCCGACCTTTCACCCAGAAAGGATGTTCATCCGTGGTTTCAATCTTTTCTCCATCCACATGGACTTCATAAATCTCATCCACTTCACGCTGGAAGAGTTGGGTCACTTCTTTGTACTCCATCTCTCCCGTTTCTTCGTTCTTGGAGAGGACTTTGTCACCCACTTCGATCTCTTCAATGGGCTTTTCTCCTTCAACAGTTAGAACTTTCGTTCCAGCGACAAAACACATACTAGGAGCCGCATCTAACGCTTTCGAACCATTTTTAGTCCACTTTGTGCCTGTCGAAAACCAACCTGCTCCTGGAACAGCTGCTGCGTAAGAAAATCCGGCATCTACATAGTTTCCTTCAGCTGTATACCAGGCACCGTTAGTTAAATCAGCAAATTCTGCTCCTGGAATTAGCCCAATGACATCAAGAGCGAAATGTCCCATTGTAGAGAAGCTGATATCAGGTAGGTCTTGAGTTCTCTTCGTTTGCCCCCCAACTTCGCTTTTTGTTGTTCTCGTATTAACTAACCTCTTCGTGGGAGAGACAGCTCCACTCCAATTGTTTTTCTTCACTACTATTGGTTGAGGCTTCGGTGGTGGTACATACGGTCCCCCTGTTTTTACATCCCAACGTCCATTTACTCCATCCTTCTTCGATCCCCAAATGTCACAATAATTCTTCGTACAATTCGCTTTGGCGCCACCACCATATTCCAAGTAGGCATGACCGTCTATCTCAACATTGCTGATCGGGTTCCCACCCGTAAAGGCATAGCGGTTATTATTCGTCAGACTCAGCGCCAGCCCCATATCCTGCGAAGCATCACTGTACATATCCCGCGAATGGAAGCGGCCTAGGCTTGGGTTGTAGTTTCGAAAGCCCATGTCATAGCTGTTCGTATCCGCATCCCAGCGTTTTCCGGTGTAGCGATACGGGTTATACATTTCCTTATCCGGGTTGTTGGAATCGATCTGATCGACACCGGTAAAGGCGCTCTTTTGATCCTCTCCGTACATCGTGTAACCGTAGGTGCCACGTACGTCTTCATTCTCATCATACAGCATTTCCACGTCGCCACGGGTATTGAATCCATAGTAGGAGGTTTCCTCCTCTTCATGGTGCGTCATCGACAGACGCTCGCCCCATGGGGCATACGTGTAGGAGCGCGTGGTCTTGCCTGCCACTTCTTCACTCAGGATATCATCCGACAAGCCGAGGTAGTTGAACGTCGTCGTTTCCTCTTCTTCCGTTCCCATCTTGCCTGTCTTGCTCATTGTACGGTCAAAGGCATCGTACGTGTACTGTGACGTGTTTAGGGTACCGTCTTCTTGACGCTTGCTGTGCTCCAGCAAGCGGTCGAAGCCATCGTAGGTGTAGCGTTCTTCTACCTGACTTCCTTGGGCTACGGTATGGGTCCGATGCTGTCATAGCTGTAGCCTTCGTCTGGCCTTCCACCGTCTGTGTCACCATGCGGTTGCGGTCGTAGGTGTACGTTTTCGTTTTCCCCTCTTGGTTATGGGAGACGATGTCTTTACAGATTTGCTTGACGAGGTCACTATATCTCGTAGTTAGTCAATTTACTGACCCAATTATCTCCAAAATGTATATAGATTTCGCTATTTTTATCTTCTATAAGGGAATGCCACTCATACAGGTTCCCATCATCCAAATAGACAATGAGACGTTCCTTTATTTGCCCCTGTTTAATCTTTACAATTTCACTATAATGGTTTATTTTTTCTATTGACATAAGCCATTTATAAACTTTAACTAACCTATGATTTTCCTCATGGGAGAAGTGAAATTTCAAATCATCAATTGTCCTCTTAGAAAAATTAGCAGATACTAATACTCCACTATTTAGAATCCACAAATATTCAAAGTCCTGTTCTGTACAATATAGGAAATCAGAGCTATCCATCGAAAAGTCATACCCTAACAAAGACCATAACCTCTCCATACCTTGTAAATCTAGTATAATTAACCCCTCTTGAGTCCAGTTAAACGGCTTTTCTTTTACTGGCATCCAAATAAAGTGATTTACTATTCTTTTAGGTATTATTCGCAATGACTCATTTTCAAGAAATTGATTCAATCTTATTTCCACATAACCATTTATCGAAGTTATTAAATCATCTATATATCCATCAAATATTAATTTATGATTATAATAAAGCTTGCATTTATCTAATACCGACTCCGATACTTCTGCACTTATCTCAACATTTAACAAAAATAACCTCTCCTTGATTAAAGAAGAAGCGGAATCGCTTCTTCTTTTTATTCTAGTACATCCCACTTAGGGAGATCATGATTCCCTGAATATCTTGACCAATCCTTTTTTGGAATAAATGACCGATGTATCATTCTATACCCGTTTTTAAGAGTAATATGATACACTCCACTGATTCCATTGATAGAACCTTTTAAAAGATATTCACCTCTCCCACTCCCATCGGTTCTCATCAGAGCAGGGCGTTGAGAAAGAATCTTTTTATCAAAAGATGAAGGAAAGTTATGGTAAGCGAATTTGTCTTGTCTCATTCTTACCAGCACATGTTTCGAGAAATAAGGCCCTTCAATATCTACTCCACGTGATCCACTTCTTGTAGGACCTAATTGATATCCACCAAGACTACCATTTTTCACACTTCCTATAGAACCCTGAGTCGTAGTAGATGTTGATCCACCTCCGCCTCCGCTACCAACTCTAGGTGGTGGAGTAAAGCTAGGTCCTCCTGGTGCCCCTCCTCCACCTAAAAAATGTTTATCTGCCGCATGTACATCAGAGCCAGTAAAAAACTCAACGATGGCCGCTTGTGCTTTATTTACTGAAGTAGAGCCACTATTGCTACCTGATGATTTATTTGATTTCCCTTGATTCCCACCTTTTTTCTTCTTGTACAGGTTTCTTTTCTTTTTGGTCTTCGTATGCACCTGATAATTAGGATCATAACCCTTCTCCCAACTATACTTTTCAGTTACATAGCCATTGTACTTTCTAGGTTTCTTTTTGGTGGGGCTGTAATAATTTCCTGTAGCTTTGGTGTAATCCCCTACAGGATTCGTTTGATGTACGCCACCCATTAGATCAATATGACCATCCAAATCGCTTAAAGATATCGGATTTCCCCCGGTAAATCCATAACGACTATTTGTCGCTATTCTCATCGCCAGTCCTATATCCTGCGAAGCATCGCTGTACATATCTCGCGTATGGAAACGTCCAAGACTTGGGTTGTAGTTTCGAAAGCCCAAATCATAACTGTTCGTATCTGCGTCCCAACGCTTTGCTGTATAGCGATACGGGTTGTACATCTCCTGATTCGATTCATCTACACCCGTAAAGGCACTCTCTTGATCTTCCCCGTACATCGTGTAGCCATAGGTCGCGCGTACACCCCCATTCTCATCATACAACATTTCCACGTCACCACGAGAGCTGTATCCATAATAAGAGGTTTCGCCCTTCTCTTCATGCATCATCGAGAGTCTTGCGCCAAAAGCATAAGTATATGAACGAACGGACTCCCCAGCTATTTCCTCACTTAGAATGTCTTCTGACGCTCCTAAGTATTTAAAGATCGTCGTTTCCTCTTCTTCCGTCCCCACCTTGCCCGTCTTGCTCATTGTACGGTCAAAGGCATCGTACGTGTACTGTGACGTGTTTAGGGTGCCGTCTTCTTGGCGCTTGCTGTGCTTCAGCAAACGGTCGAAGCCATCGTAGGTGTAGCGTTCTTCTACCTGACTTCCTTGGGCCACGGTGTGAAGACGTCCGGTGCTGTCATAGCTGTAGCTCTTCGTCTGCCCTTCCGCTGTCTGTGTCACCATACGGTTGCGGTCGTAGGTGTACGTTTTCGTTTTCCCCTCTTGGTTATGGGAGACGATGTTGCTGTTCGCATCCAAGACGACCGATTCACTGAGCGGGTTGTCACCCGTTTTCACCATCGACGTGACGCGATCGCGTGCATCGTATTCGTACTGGGTGGTACTCTCCACCGTGTTGCCGTCCGCATCCAGTAGTTTTAGCGCTTCTTCGATGCGGTGTCCATTTTCATTGTACGTCAATCCGTGTTGGTTGACGAGGGTGTCATCGCTCTTCTTGGTGGTCTGCTGTTTCAGCATCCCATCCATGTAGTAATCATAATTCGTGACGTTCCCATTCGGCTTCGTCTCTTGAGCGACTTGACCGCGCTTGGTGTATGCATACGACCACGTGCGTGGGAGGTCACTTGCCATACTGGATTGATCCTCGATGGTTTCCAGCATGTTGCGCTCGGTGTAGGTATACGATTGCGTATTCCCTTCGTAGGAGCGTCCGGTCAAGTTGCCGTTAAGATCGTACTGGTAGCCAATCGATTGCGTGATTTCTTCGCCCACGATTTTCTTGAGCGCATCCACCTGACCCAGTTCGTTGTAGTCGATGCGGTAGGCATCCACTTCGGCTCCGTTGCTCTGATCGTTTACTTCAATCAAGTTGCCGTTGCGGTCGTAGTCGTAGGTGAAAGCTTTCTTATCGGTCTTGGTCGGTGCTTTCTCTACCAGCTGGATGCTGTCTGCGATGACGACACCATTGGCTTTGTCCGTAAGAACCACCTTCTGACCGGTTCCTTTCTGGAACGCATAGGTCCCTAATTCGACCCATTCGCTTCCATTCTCCTGCTGATTCACCTCAACCGTATCTTGTCCGTTGGCATGCGTAATCGTATACGGTGCATCGGTGGCACGGTCTTTATAGGAAAGGTAGCGTGCATAGACCGTGTACTCCGTGGATTTTGGAACGTTCAGCTTCCAGGTGAACGTATCACTCCCTGAGCCTTCTTCGTTCCACAGATAGTTCTTTCCATAGTGTCCTGCAACATTGGATGATTCCGTCCATCCGCTGCCTCCTGCTTTAGAAGTAGCATCCGCGTTGTCAAAAACGATTTCCGTCGGTTCTGCACGAACCACTTTGACGCTATCCGCTGCGACGATGCCGTCCGCTTTGTTGGATAAGGTCACACGTGGCTCTTCGTCTTTGTTAAAGGCATAAGTCCCCAGTAAGACCCATTGGTCGCCTTTTTCACGCTGATTCACCTCTACCGTGTCTTCTCCATTCGCATGATGAAGCGTAAACGGCGCATCGGTCGCGTAAGAGCTGTGTTTGGCGGCTTTAACATAAACCGCATACGCGCCACTTTTCGCTAAATCGAGGTTCCATGTGAAGGAGTCTTCACCGTCTCCGGCTTCCATTTGCGCAAAGTTGTTTCCTTCCGGCACTTGCGCCTGACAGGAACCAATCTTTTCATCCCCATCTGCATTATCTGCTGGATCATCTTCGTACAAGGTGTATCGTGTCGCCCCATCGATGATCGGTTGAGTTAATTCCACTTTTGCCTCTTGATCATCGACTGCAATTACTTCACTTCGTTCGAGGAAATCTAGATCTTCCCCGACCTTCTTCCATTCTCCATTCTCGCCTTCATAGATGACAGCCGACGAGGAATGGTCGGTTTGATCTTTTACTACATACAACTCCGCCTGCTTGTTTTCACCATCGCGGTAAGCTTCAATGTCCCATACGCATTCGGTCGTCACATCTTCGCGTACCGTCCAATCTCCTTGGACGTTCACGTTGCTTTCCTCGTGATTGTCGATAACCGCTCCATTGGGACCTGCCCAGACAAGCTTGATGCCATCGGCGGTTACATGGCCATTCGCATCATCGGATAACACCACTTTGGCATCGGACCCGGAAGCAAAGGAATAGGTGCCCAATTTAACCCATTGATCATCCGCATCCCGTTGGTTCATGCGTACGGTCTCTTTCCCCTCAGCATGGTGGATCGTATACGGCGCGTTGGTTGCACTAAATTTGCCTCCAACGGCTTTGGCATAAACCGTGTACTCGCCCTTTTCAGTGACATCCACATTCCACGTGAAGGTGCCTTCCCCGGTGCCCCGTCCTTTACTGGTAATCGTTTTTCCAAGGGCGTGGGGGACTTCCCGTTTTCCCACGAAGACATCTTCGTAACCTTCGGTATCATCTTCGATGAGATGGAAAACCGATTTGCCCGCAATGGGTTGCGTCACTACCACTCTCAGCGATCCACCTGGAGTGTAGTAAACCTTCTTACTGTTCTTCGTAAAGCCGGTATCTTCCCCGATTTTCTTCCAGTTTCCTACACTTCCTTCATAGAAGACTGCCTTCGTGGCAACTCCATCGTCTTCGGATTTCGTCAAGAAGAATTCGGCTTGTTGGTTCGTTCCATCTTTGAACTCATCTGCGTTGGTAAAGATCCATTCAGTGGTCACTTCATCCGAAGAAGACCATTGCCGTGCAGGTGCCTTCGTATCCACTTCACAAGATCCAACCGTTTCACTTTCATCTCCGTCAGGATCGTCCTCTAGTAGTTGGAAGAACGTCTCGCCTCCCACCGGTTGCGTGATCTCCACTTTTAACTCCCCTGTCGAAGGGAAGCTGACACGCTTACTCTCCTGTGTAAAACCTTCGTCTTCGCCGATTTTACTCCAGTTTCCGTTGACTCCACGATAGAAAACCGCTTTGGAAGAGAATCCATCGCTAGATCCCTTCTCCAAGTACAATTCGGCTTCTTGATTGGGACCGTCTACAAACTGCCCTGCATTTTCCCAGGTACAGACGGTGGTCAGCTCTTCTACTGCAGTGGTGGCATCTACTGAGGATGTCGCTTTCTCGTTGTCATCAAAGAGCAACGCCTCTTTTTCCCCTCGACGCACCAGACGGACGCTTTCGGCACTGACGGTCCCATTGGCATCGTTGGACAGCGTGATCTTGCCAGCCTGTTCCTCTGCAAAGGGATACGTGCCCAGATGAACCCATTGACTACCGCTTTCGCGTTGGTTCACTTTCTTCACTTCCGTACCGCCTGCAAAAGAAAGGGTATACGGAGCGTTCGTCGCCCGTTTGTCACCGGAGAGGTATTGAACATACACATCATACTCACCCGTTTGTGGGATCGTTAGATTCCACGTAAAGGTTTCCTCTCCATTCCCCGCTTCGCTCTGGTAAGAGGGATCCACGGTACACTCCCCAATTTTTTCATGATCGTCGCCAGGAGGATCAGATTCCCACATCTCATAGTTCACTTCTGAACCTGGAGGTCCACTGATCACGGCCTTTACTTCCCCTTGAGCAGAAAAGACCTTACTTGCATCAAAGAAGGCGGGATCTTTCCCGATCTCTTCCCATTCACTTCCGTTTTTCTGATAGAAGGTAACCGCAGCTTGCCGTGCATCGTTAGTCGTCTTCTTCAGATAAATTTCGGCATGATCATTCGTGCCATCTTGGAAGTCTTTCACGTTCCACCGGCATTCCTGTGAATCTTTCCAGTGGCCGTTGGCCTCCACTTTCGCATCGGTGGCTTCCACCACGATCACATCTTGTGTCGTTCCGATGTCTTCTTCCGCTTTGAGTTTCCCATCCGGAAAGTAGTCCCACGTCATCTCGCGGGTAATGTTCCCACCTTCGCCTTTCAATGTCCGCTTGGTGGTTTGACCGAGGTCATTGTACTCATAACGCGTTTGAATACTGTGCGGATCGGTCGTTTTTTTGATCCAGCCATTATCAAAGTATTCCAGTTGGGTATTGTTACGGATCAATTGCCCTTCGGATGCTGGCGCACTAATCTCGGTAATTCGTCCCAACTTGTCGTAATCATACAGGAGCTTCTGCTCTTCTCGCTCCCGAGGATCGTTACTATTCGGATCACGTGGATAGATCACTTCTTTGACACGGTTGAGCTCATCGTAGACGGTCTTGTGGGTGAAATCCCCTTCCTTGTCCGTGGCTACCCCACGTGGCGTAATCGTCTCCGTCAAGTTCCCAAGCACATCGTATTGGTACTGGGTCACCTTCTCCGATCCGTCTTCATGAGGGGTGCTCATTTCGAGAAGTTGACCATTCTTGCCATAGATAGCTGTGGTCGTAGCACCCACTTCATCGGTCACTCGGGTTAAAAGCCCATCGGGACTATAACCAAACTGAATGCTGTTTCCGAGTGCATCAGTCTCTTTGATCGCACGTCCATTTAGATCATATTCATACGTGGTAGAAAAGTCATCTGGATCGTCCGTGTTCTGTCCTTTTGGCTCGGTCACTTTTGCCACTTGACCCACATCATTGTACTCATATGTGACGCGGTGACCTTGGCTGTTGATGATTTCCTTCACTCGATTGAGGCGATCGTAGCCATACCGGGTGGTATGATCGCTCACGATCGGTTCCTCTACCTTGTCCAAACGAAGCCCATCGGCAATCACCTGATTTCCAGATGCATCGTCCGACTGCACAATGCGGTTGTCTCCTTGGTTAAAGGTATACGTACCAATATCCACCCAAGTGGAACCTTTCTGCGTCTGATCCACGCGTTTGGTCACTTCACCCTCTCGGGTATACAAGGTGTAGGGCGCATCCGTGGCTCGACCACTCGACTCGGTATAGTAGACCGACACACGGTACTGCCCTTTCTCCGGCAAGTCGAAGTTCCAGGTAAACGTGTCAGCTCCAGACCCAGAGTCATTCCATTGATAATCTTTGCCGTGGTAGCCTGTGATACTGGTGGAAGAGCCCCAATCTCCCTTCGCTTTATGTTCAGCATCTTGGTTATCTAACGTGATAACCTCTTCCACCTTCTCCAAGCGGATGCTATCTGCAATGACAAAGCCCTCTGCCACGTCATCGGATTGCACAATTTGGTTGGCACCGCTGGTGAAGTTATAGGTACCGATATCTACCCAAGTGGAACCATTTTTTGTCTGGTCCACCCTTTTTGTTACTTCGCCCTCTGTCGTAAGAATCGTATAGGGGGCATCGGTCGGTCGATTTTGCGATTCCGTGTAGTAGAGCGAAACACGGTACGTGCCTTCTTCCGGCAGATTGAAGTTCCAGGTAAACGTGTCCTCACCCGTACCAGCAAAATTGTAGTGATAATCTTCTCGGTAAAAACCAGCCACTTCGCTGGACGCTTCCCATGCGCCGACTGCCTCATGAGCTTTATCTTGGTTATCCAAGATGATCACATCGTCGCGCACATTGCCCAGAGGTTCCGTTTCTTGGATCACGTTGCCCATCGCATCATAACGATAGGTCATGAGGCGTGGCTCGCCATCCTTCGTATCTTCCGGCAAGGAGGCTGCGGTTACCCAATCGTTCTTGTTGTAGTCGTAGGTGACAGTGGCACCATTGGGCGAAACCGACTCCAAGAGGTTGTCGTTTTTGTCATACTTCGGTGCGGGTACCGTAATGTATTCGCCCGCGTCGGTGTCTTTCGGTACCTTACTCGTCAAGGGACGCAGGTAGGTGTCGTAGGTGTACGTGCTTGTGTTGCCTTCAGCATCGGTTACCTTTAAGACTTCCCCGCGCTTTCCGTAGGTGATCTTCGTCACATTGCCCGCGGGGTCCGTAATTTTTTGCGGTTGCCCATTGGCGTCGTGGCTACTGTACTTCGTCACTTGCCCCTTGGCGTTTTTGACGGAAGCCAGCAATCCGACGAGCTCACCCGTGTGGTAGCTATACGTCGTGGTATACTCCCCACTCGTTTGGATCTTATAACGCTTTTTCTCGTCATCATACGATTGAATTTCATTTCCTTGAGGGGCGTTCACCTTAATCAGGTTGCCTTCTTTATCGTACTCATACGTCGTGGCGCGCCCTTCCGGCGAGATCGTTTGCACCAAATCCGCCACTTGCCCGTCCTCGCGGTAGTCGTAGACGTATTGGGTATACCCTTTCCCGTCCGTGGAATCCTCTCCTACCAGTGGGGCTTTTTCCATCCAACCGCTAACGGTACCTGCTGCTTTTTCGAGCACATTGGCGTCTTTCGCTTCCTGTGCTTCTTGTGCTTGCTGTTCGTTGTACTCCGGACTTTTCTCTGTCAACACATTGCCGTTGTCGTCATAGGTCCAAGTCGAGGTAGCGCCATTGGGAGCCACCCGCTTCACCATATTGAGGTCTTCGTCCCACTCGTAGGTGGTGGTCTCATCTAAGGCGTTATGGACTTTAATCGGTTTTCCGTCGTCATTAAAGGTGGTGGCGGTTTTCTTCCCGAGGGGGTCCGTCACCAAGGTGAGCGCCAGCTCTTCTTCAAAGGTGGAACGGTAATCGATCGTCGTCTCTTCCCCTTGTCGGTCCACCATACTGGTAAGATGACCGTAATCATCGTAATACGCTTGCGTCGTGTTTCCTTTGGGATCGGTAATGGTCCGCAGAAGGTTATACTCATACGAGAGCTTGTACACCTTCTGATCCGATGTATTGGCCCCTTCGGTAATCTTAATCAAACGTCCTTCATCGTCATAGGCAAACGCCACTTGGTAACCAGAGATATCCGTCAAGCGTTTGATCTGATTCTGAATCTGTTTGTTGGGGGTCTCTTTGCTCTCATAGTACTCCACCTTGACGGTACGGCGCCCTTCGGTATCCGTCAGGTAGCGCAAGAGCTTCACATTGTGGTTCCCGATGCGGCGGCTCTCATAAGCATATTTCAGCTTGATGCCGTTCCGGTCCATGGTTTCCGTCACATACCCCTTGTTATCAAAGTAGTATTTGGAACCGTCTTTGGCGGTGATTTTCCACATGCGGGCCTTGTCTTTCATGGAATTCAGTTTGAGCGATAAGTGAATTCCTTTCGGTCCAACAAATTTCTTTTTGTCTTTGTTATACGTAAAGGAGTATTGGGTCCCATCCCCGTCAATCATGAAGACTTTTCCGGACACCATTTTCCCATTAACAAATTTGACCCCTTTGCTGTTGGAGGGGGTCCCCAAACGCATCATGTTGGTGAGCGCAAACGACCAACCGGGTCCGATAATCGAGTCGGAGAAGTCGCGGCTGTTATAGGTCATCTGCGGCGCTGTATCAAACCCACGTGAGGGGTTGGCGAACGGCGTGTAGTCAAACATGGTGTTGCCTTCGAACAGGTTGGCCACCAACGCGGTTCCGCCCCCGGTTGGCTCACTAATCAAGCCTTGATCCGGCTCAAAGCCCAGCTTCTTCGCATCCGGTTTGGATTCAACGACGACTGCTTGCTGAAGGGCCGGAATGCCTTGGGCATTTTCAGATAACCACTGGCCATTGTGATCGAGGAGGTCCCATTCGACCATCCGTGATTCGCGGTAAGCCCCTTTACCCTTCAGCTGAGGCGCATGCACTTCCGCTTTCAAGCGAATGGAGTCACCGGGCTTCACATCTTTCGGAAGATCGACCCGTTCTTCCCCTTGGGGCACTTGGATGTCTGCCCAACGATAAGCAAGGGATTGTTGATCTTTCTTCCACACCCGATCCGTGGTATTCGTCAAGGTAACATCGATTTCATACGACTCCCCACTCTCCATTTCTTGAGGCAGGTCGGTAGAATCATACGTATTTTCCGATGTAGGCGTCGTGTAGATCACCCGTAACTCCGGGCGTAAGTTGGTCTCTCTGGCTTCACTGCTCAGAAAGATCGCTCGCTCGGAACCCTCATTCGAATCACTATCTTTCTCCATCTTCACCATGAAACCATGTTGCCCTTTGGCTCCCGATACCCAGTCGCCGACAAGGCTCGTCACATCAAAATCCCGCCACTTGGGATCGTTCGTGAGGGGGCCAGTTTCGTCAATGACCGTCGAATGATAGCTACCCGCATAGTCATCCCAGTTTGCACTGGTTTCACTAAAGCTTTTAGTAAGCTCGTGAATGCGATAAGTGGCGTCTTTCTTAGCATTACTGTCACGATTTAGAAGAAAGGCCCACAGCCCCAATTCCGCATCGACCACTTGCGCATCCGCTGGGATGCTGGAGAGGTCAAAATTGAGTAGAGATCGTGTCCGACCATAAGTAGGACTGTTGTTTCCCACAGACAGCCAGGGGTGTTCAAAGTGCGTGTCGTCTATGTGGTTCATATTTTCATTTGTCTTACTAGAAATGGTGGTGTCATTCCTTGCTCCCGAGAAAATCACCTTGGTCATACCGGCCTTTGGTAACCGGGCCAATGCCGTTCCTGCTGGAAGCAATTCCCCACTCTTCGTTTTTACCGCCACCATGTAATAGTAGGCATCTCCTACTCGGCGCGGGTCATCCGCGGGGGTGGGCTTGGCCGTGGTATCGGTAAAGTGAACCTGTTTTTTGTCCTCAATGGGCGCAATCAAGGTCGTTTCATCCGGTGTAAATTGCTGATACACACTGCGGTGCACTTGATACTCTAAAAAGTCGTCTCCCTTGTAGTACGACCAGTTCAATTCGGCCCCGTTTCCGTGGAGCACGGTCGGGGTTTTCAGTGTCACGCCAGGCTCCCCGTAGATTAAGGTCAACTTGGGGCGCACTTCATGTTCATCGTAGTTTTCGCTCGCTGTATAGATGGGACCGCCTTGCTTCGAACTGTCCGTTTTGGTCTTTAGGAGGAAACCATGGTTGGTCGCCGATCCATTCAGCCACTTCTGTACCAGCGACGTCACCTTGAAGTGATGCCAGGTGTTGTAGATGTGATCTTTTTTCGTCTCGGTATCGAGTACCGTGGAGCTATATTCTCCTCCATTTTTCCAATCCACATCATCCGAGGCCCGGTTCCAGGTCACACTGTTTGGGTCCCAAGATTTGGTCACTTGATGGACGGAAATCGGAACATTGTTCGCGTTGGTATGAAAGTACCGATCATAGTAAAGAGAAAGCTTCGCCTCATCCAAGCGCACCCCTTCCGGCACATTGGAAAGGTCGAATTTCACCAAACCACGGTATTTGGTTCCTTCACCAGTGGCCACTTTCATCTCCCACGTCTGGTTGTAGGTTCCCGTCGGATCGTGATCGGTAATATAGACGTCCTGACTCTGAGTCGGTGTGGGTGCCACCACAATGGTGGGATCAATATGGACAGGGTAGGATCTTTCCTTCGCCTCCAACCACTCTGGATCCGCTTCGATGGTCACGGTAACCGTATCGCCTTCTTGCTCAACCGATTGCGTCACCTTTTCACTGTAAGCATAACCGTATGGGGAATCCGGGTCTTCCTGGCTGTCCATCATAAACGGCTTGGGAAGCGTGTAGACAATCCGCTCGTCGCTTTTGCTATAGAAAACGATGGAGCCATCGTCCTTTTTCACCGCTTCGAGGTTTTTCACGTTTAAGTGGAACGTGTAGGTGGGATCTTTGGGTACCTCATGGAGACGAATCGTTTCCTTAAGGGAATCCGATCCAATATCGTAGAGGAGATCCGTCTCTTCCCACAGTCCTTTGTAGGTGACCCGATTCTCTTTGGCTTCCGGGGTCACATCGTGCGCATCGATGGCGCCCATCTCGATGCGGTAGTTCCCCTGGTCAAATCGCATGATTTGTTCAGCTGTTTGACCGAAATGGGTTTGAAAGGTATTGGATTCGTTGGAAAAGACGAAGGATTCTTCGTTCGTTTTCTCCACTTCGACATCAATCTCTTGCATCTCCCCCTCTTCATCTTCATAGTGAACCGGCGTAGCCGTCACTTCCTTTTGCAGGCGTCCATCGTCCAGTTCATAGACTTTCGTATGGGTGTCCCGCTCTTCCGTCAATTCTTTCACTTTCTTGGGCGGGTCCTTCTTTTCTTTTTCCTCAGTTTTTTCCGCTTCCTCTTTCGATTCAGAGGAATCTCCTTCTTCTTTCTCGTCCTCGTCATCCGCAACGAGGCTCTTTAGCCCTTCAACCATCTCCTTCCCCGTAGATTGGGTGGATTGCCACAAAGGCAGAAAGATACTGCGAAGCGATGGTACCTTCTCATCGCTAAACGCTACGCTCGTGTTGTTTCCCGCTGCGATCGCTGCGGGTACAGGAACAATACTTGTAAAAAGAAAAATAAAAACAAATAAACTGATGAAACTCTTATGTATCCATCGTCGTTTTCTATTACGATACATCCACAAAACCCCTTCTTCTGAAAATAGTCACATGGATTTATTTTAATAGATTAAAGAGGGAATTCAATGACAAAAAATCCTTGATCTTGGGGATACCTCTCTACCATTCTTCAAAAATAACTCGATCATCTTGTAAAAAACCTGTAAGGTTAAGCGCTCGAAAAATAGACTTTATATTCTGATATGGATTATTTTGCTGTATATATTTTTTATCTTTGGATAATAGAAAAAATGACCAAGCAGAGTTAAAGAAAAAAAGAACGCTGATTGCTCAGCGTCCTCAAAGACCTTATCTATCAAACTATTACCGAAATGTTATTGAATTATTTTGTACCGCCTTCACCCACTCAATGATCCTCCTGCAATTGCAGATCGTGCGTATAGCCACTGAGATCAAATGAGTACTCACCTGTCGTTGAGGATTTTACCACCAGTGTATACTCTCCTTCCATCGTAACCGGAGCATGAGAGAGTGTTTCTTGTCGGCGATAATCACTTGAGGTAGCTACTAACTCGCCTTCTGGATCGTATAGCTCCACATCAAAATCCTCTCCTGCATTTGATGCCAATAATGTGACTGCAATCGGCGCATGGACTTTATGAATATTGAACGTCCATACATCCTCTCCGGATGTGATATCCTCGCTTTTCCAACGATGATTAACCATGTGTCGTCCACCCGCATCATAATCTCCCGCGAGCTTAACGGCTTCCCATGTATCGATCAAGCCAGCGCCATACTCAACATCCAGACCAGAAGCACCCCAATCTCGCGCAGAAGCCATCATCATCGCTTTTACTTCTCCAGGAGATAAGTCGGGGTTGGCTGTTAGCATGAGCGCTGCCGAACCCGCCACATACGGTGAGGACATACTGGTACCGCTTTTGGTTGTAAAGCCATCCCCCGTGTTCGCCGCGGGCGCAATAATTTGCCAACCTGGTCCGGTAATATCAGGTTTCACACGACCGTCGACTGTCGGTCCTCTACTTGAAAATTCCGCTAAGAAAAATCCGCCTACCTTTGGATCCGATGCCGCTCCCACCGTAATCGCATTCGCTGCAGCTGCCGGTGACCCAATCGTCCCATGATTGGACCCACTGTTTCCTGCGGAAACGGCAGCCACAATCCCTACATCTACCGCTTGATTAACTGCTAGGGAAATCGCATCTGTTCCATTCGATGGGGCGCTGCTGCCTAAGCTCATATTGAGAATATCGATGCCGTACTCTTCTTTATTTGCAATTACCCAATCAATACCAGCTAAGACACTACTATAGGACCCGCTTCCGAATTGATTTAGTACTTTCACTCCGACAAGCGCTGCATCTTGCGCCACTCCATAACCAACACTGCTCGTTCCACCATTTCCATCCCCTGCGGCAATTCCTGCAACGTGCGTTCCATGTCCCTGATCATCTATTGGGGTACTGTTTCCCGGATTAAAATAATTGTAAAAACCAATAACCTTACC
Organism: Mechercharimyces mesophilus; assembly: GCF_059818345.1. NCBI lineage: Bacteria > Bacillati > Bacillota > Bacilli > Caryophanales > Thermoactinomycetaceae > Mechercharimyces > Mechercharimyces mesophilus. Next base: position 1,461,656 of record NZ_JCBAPH010000001.1, read on the forward strand.
TTCATCCAGGCTAACGTGCTGAGCATCAATCCCCGTATCAATAATGGCAATCGTGACATCTTCTTTGGAGTAATGATTTTTGTCCCCATCACGATCCCCTGTCAGTCCAAATTCATTCCTTGCTTTTAACCCACCATACCAAGTAATGTAGTTGCCTTCATGCATGGCGGTAACCTTTTGATCCAGCTCAATTTTGGATACCACTCCGGATGATTGGGCTTCGGCAATCTGTTCTTTCGTCAATTTAGCCGTGACAAACGGGAGATGTTGGAATGTGTGATCTACCTGCATAGCATGCACTTTTTCTTGCAGTTTCCTTTGATTTGACTCATGGTTTCGTCCCTTTGTTGTGATGATAACCGGTATTTTTTCATTCTGCGTTAGGTTCTTCATTTTTCCTTGAAGCATGGAATCCACCATCTCATTCTCTGCGTTGACTGTGGACGGACCATGCAAAGGAGCTACCCAAATAGAAAAAGTCATCAGCAATGCGATTACAACAATAAAAGCTCTCATAACATCCCCCTGAATCAAAAGTTTGCTGTTTTTCACCAGCAATACGATATATATGGGGGTTCTCAAAATATATTCAGTAAATTTAAAAAAATAATTGGGTCATTGGAGTATCCGGAGCGTTTTGACCCCACCCAATCAAAAAAGCCCACTTATATAAGTGGGAGTCTAAACCATGCAGGAAGAGGAAGCTACAGAGAATCTGCAATCGCCGTTAAAGTAAATCAATAAAAAACTGAATCATCCCTTTAAAGGAGTAATATATTTTCAAGATCCACACAGGCAGAATAAAAAACTGCATGACGATGATAACGAAAATGGTTTGCAGATGAAGATGGATCGTTCCAAAAAGCGCATGCATGTTAGCCCACCTCCTCTTTAATCCCAATATACCACATGATTAACCGAAAAGAATGATTAATCAAAAATAAATGATGAGTGCCTCCTCTCAGCCCCGCACCAGCTCCCGCATCGTCGCTTGTGGCTTCTTTACCTCAAAGTAGTGGCGGAGAAGCACTTCTTCTGAAACCATTGCGTTCGCAGAAGGCGGAGCATCCACGACACGCATCCAATGATATCCTTCTTTCCTCCACCTCTTTACCACCGTTAATAAGCGCTCGTCCAAATGAACATCCACCCAGACCAGTGGCACATCCTCTTCGGCTCGTCGATGATGCCGGTTCATCAAGTATCGGATAAATTGGAAATCCTTCTGCCGATAAGCCATCCAGTTGGACACACAGAGAAAGAGAGAGACTGCCAACAAGTTGAGATGAATGCCACCCGTGTAGGTCAAACTCACCCCAAAGAGAAGCAAGGAGAAGAGAAAGCTGAGGACCAGCGTATAGATAATTGCCTGCCGATAAGGGAAAACAAAGCTAAGCAGTGCTTGTAGTACCCGCCCACCATCTAAAGGGTAAATCGGTAACAGATTAAATCCGGCCAACCAAGCATTGCATTGTACAAAATAAGCCGTCCATTCAGGAGACCACCAGCCCGCATAATAAAAGATCGAACCGACTAACACCATCATCACATTGTGAAAGGGGCCCGCTAACGCCACGATCATCTCCTCTTGTGAGGAGACCGTGCCCCATTCATCTGTTTTAGCCACCCCACCAAACGGCAAGAGTTCCAAAGAATCCATCCGCCAGCCAAAGGACCATGCCGCCGTCAGATGACCCAACTCATGAATCAAGACCAACACAAACAACGTGATGATCTCCAAGAATCGTCCTGTGAGCACACTAGAAATAATAACAACCCAGAACAAAAAGTGAATACGGATGCGTATTTGACTCCATGGCCACTTATTCAAAAGGGATCACACCTACAGGGTTTTGAAATTGATCCGCTTTACGATACCCAAAATACAGGAGTGGATCTCCCTCTTCCCCCCCTATATCCCCAATGGATTGCTCTTTCTCTACCCAATCTTTCTCCTGCACGACAACCTCATTTAACCACCCATACCACGTCTCTTCTCCATCTAAGTGACGCAAAATAACGGTCTTTCCGAGCCCCTCTTTTTCCCCAGCAAAGATAACCCATCCTCTTTCTGACGCTCCAATGGTCTTCTCTTTCTGTGCCCGGATAATAATCATGGGTTCCTCCTTACTAAAGGACCGCACGACTTCGCCCGTGACAGGAGCGCTCCATGCCAAACTCGCTTTCGCTTCCTCCTTCTCTTTCTCTTTCGTAGAGAAAGCTGGAATAAAAGAGGAATTACCGGCTAAATTCTCTTGGTACCAAGCAGCCACCTGGTTAAAATGAAATTCCCGTTGTAGAGAATCCACGATAAAAGCTTGTGCAGGCGTTGTCACAGGGGATTGCATGGTAAAAACGAGATAGGTCAACAGAAATAGCATAAAGGAAGCAATACACTGGATGAGAAAGCGCTTCTTTCCTATCTTCTTCTCTTTTTCCATCCAGCCTCCTGATGATGGAGAACGATTCCACGGGGCAATCTCGTGCTTTGTCCCATGAGCATCCCACCGGCTGTCCCAACGCTCTTCCGGATAACGACTGGCGCCTCCTCGCTGGATACGTTGGATTTTTTCTTCTCTACGTTTTCGCACCCCTTCACCAAATTCACTCATCGCTTGTTCACCACCCTGTCCCACTTTTATACAACCTTATGCTTGTACGAGAAGTGGTATGACAGCGTGACCTCTGCTACTCTACCATTGGCTTTCCAGCAGGATCTCTAGCCGGCGTGTCTAACAAATAAATATCCCCTTAAGTAGACGCATTCCACTTTCTCACTGTCTACTTAAGGGGATATTGTTCTCTATTCCTTATGGTATCCATCGATCCTACATGTAAGTAAGTTCTCTCTTAATCATCTTCTGCTTTCTCACCATGGCGTCATTTTCTATTCGTGCCCTTCAGGCAACCTTCATCCACTTACATTGTTTTATCCTCTAAGCAAACCCGAGCCACTTCTTCACACGTGACACCATTTTCTTTCGCTTTTCCAGTACCAATAAAGGTACCGTCTCACCTTGGATACGGCGAGCGATATTCTGATAGGCGCGCGTGGACAAGCCACCTGGCCTTAATACGACCGGTTCCCCTAGATTACCCGCACGGATAATGTTTTCATCATCGGGAACCACCCCAAGAAGATCTACCGCTAAAACGGAAACCACTTCGTCTACACTCATCATCCCACCGTCTTTCGCCATGTGTGCACGAAAGCGGTTAATAATCAGCTTAGGAGGTTGCACACTCTCCTTTTCCAATAACCCGATGACGCGATCGGCATCCCTTACAGAAGCATTCTCTGGAGTGGCAACCACAATCGCTTGATCCACTCCTGAAACCGCATTTTGAAATCCACTTTCGATTCCTGCCGGGCAATCAATGAAAACAAAGTCAAATTGCTCTTTCAGCTCACCATTTAACCAGCGGAGCTGACTGGAGCTAACGGCAGACTTATCCTTTGATTGAGCTGCCGGTAAAAGATACAGGTTTTCGCACCGTTTGTCACGAATGAGCGCTTGCTGTGTCTCGCATTTTTTCTCCAATACATCCACAATGTCATAAATAATGCGGTTTTCTAATCCCATCAATACATCCAAGTTCCGTAGCCCAATATCCGTATCCACTAGACAAACGCTTTTACCCATAAGAGCCAATGCTGTGCCAATATTGGCGGTAGTAGTCGTCTTCCCCACACCACCTTTACCCGATGTAATGACGATGGCTTCACCCATACTTTCCGTCCCCCTTTCCCTTAAACCTTTATTTATTTACGTCGAAAGTGGCTTTCTTTCCATTCCCAATCCGGGCGCAACCGTGCCAGATGTGAGGTCTTTTCTACGGAGATTTGCTCCCCCTTCAAGTGAGCAAAGTGCATTCCTGATTCCGTATCTCCCCATTGATCAGGGGGTCTAGAGATCACATCAGCAATGCGTAGTTGCGTCGGATGTAGTTGCGAGGCAGCAATAACAGCAGCAGTATCTCCCCGCATTCCTGCATGTGCCAAGCCACGAAGTGCACCCAATATAAAGATACTCCCTTCTGCCTGAATGCTCCCACCAGGGTTCACATCACCTAATAACAGAACATCTCCATGATGTTCAAGCAATTGACCGGAGCGCACGGTTCCTGTCATCACATGAATACCGCCTCCGGGCTCTACTAAATAGGGACGACCTTGCGACTCGATAGAATGGATGATTAAGTTTTTACGTATTGCGAACAGCGAACGTAATTCCGCCTCTTCCTCCCTTGTAATTTGCCGCCGTCCTAGTTTGATCATGACATGCATGTCGGGGCCATCCCATAAATTGGCGCTATTCTCTAATTTATATCTTAATTCTTCTATAATTGAAGGGAAAGGTCGTGATTCATCCAGCAGAAAATAAAGGCCCTCTTTCGTTCCTTTGATCATCACTGCTGGCTTTAACACTTGTCCCATATGCGTTCACCCCGCCTCACAAAGGTATTCTCTATCATTTCCTCATTTCCTCCACAAAAAAATAAAAGGGCGCGCCCCTCTTATGATTACAACATCCCTTTTTCTTGCATACTATAGTAATTTTGGTCACCAATAATCACATGATCAAGCAATGGAATCCCCACGATTTCCCCCGCTTGTGCTAAACGTTGGGTCATCTGGACATCCTCTCGGCTCGGCTGAGGATCGCCACTCGGATGATTGTGAAGACAGATCATCGCTGCCACACCGCGCCGAATCGCCTCCCGAAAAACCTCCCGTGGATGAACGATGGAAGCATTGAGACTGCCTACAAAGACCGTCTTCTTAGCAAGTACTTGATGCTTCGTATCCAATAGGAGACAGACAAAGTGCTCCTGCTTTAAATAGCGCATCTCTTCCATTACATACTCAGCAGCATCGCGTGGGCTTCGAATTTTCACCCGCTCTTCCGGATGAACACGAGAAATTCTTCGCCCTAATTCAATTCCTGCTAGAAGTTGCATCGCTTTGGCTGGACCAATTCCACGAATCTGCATCAGCTCGTCCAATGTCATATCTGCTAAGCCACGAATCCCCTCCGCTTGTGCAAGGACGCGATCCGCCAATGTCATCACGGACTCCCTGCCCGTACCTGTTCGCAAGAGAATGGAAATAAGATCGGCAGGAGCCACTTGGCTCGCACCCAATGCCAGAATACGCTCTCGAGGACGTTCCTCTTCTGGCAAATCGCGCACCATGATCGGCTCATCCCTATGGGGCATTCCTTTTCCTCCTCAGAGGACCATAAAGATCAACTTCTACGAAGTCGAGAAGCACACAGAGGAAAGCGACCTTATAGCCGATTTTTTACAGAAAGTTCGCATAACAAAAGCAGGAAGTGAAAGGTTACTATGCACCTTGAAATCACCTGCTACCCATGAAACAGAAACTTCTATCTCCATTCTAGCAAAACAGAGTAGATGCAAACAAGCAAATGTAGGTTTATTTTGCTAACTGAACAAATTGCTCATAGGCCAGGGCGTACCGCAACAAACCTTCTTGAACCTGCCACAAAATCGCTTCGCTCGGTGTTTTCTTAAATACAACTGCCGACTGTACCGCTTGATCCAATGCTTGTGTCATTTCTGTTAATTGTGCGTTTTGCTCTTCTTTGAGTACGCCTGTAGCTGTTTCTTGTTGCTTTAACAATTGTTGATAGTTTTTTTGAAGAGTCGCTTCATCCATCCCCGAAGCAGCTTCGTCTGTCTTGCCACTCAGCCCTGTAATGGTCGTTTCTTCTAATGAACCCATAAGAGAGGCCGCCGTTTCCATATAAGAAGTCATTTGTTCTGTTGCTTCTTCTGGTAGAGAGCCTCCCGTCACTTGCAAATCTTTTAAGTAAACATCCGTCTCTTCCTCTTGATAAAAAGAAGATAGTTGCAAGGCGTGATCTCGATTGCTAGAGATCCCTAAGTAAATCCGATAAGGTGCTTCCTCTGTCATGACAGCTGCCCATCCTCGGCTCCGCAACCCCTCGATTTTGTCCCTTGCACCCTCTACTTCATTGTAGGACCCCGCTTGAAGTAGTGTCATCTTCATGGTGGGTAAGGAGGTAGCCCCTTTCTCCTCCCCTCCTTTGTTCTCTTTTGGGGGTTCTTTCAGATGAGCGTCAATACTTTGCGAGGAGGGAAGGGTCGTATCAGAGAAAAAAATAGTAAGAACAGAGTAGCCTAAGAGTACTCCCAACAAAATGGCACTGCCAATGGCGAGGAGTAAGGTGAACAAAGGCTGTTGGAAAGAGGTTCTTTTCTTAGGATAAGCATAACTTCCTCGCGGAGCTCCCCAATCTACTTCCTCAGAAAATGACCCTTCTTTTTTCGGATAAACACGTGGAAATGGAAGTTCATCTTTCATCTCGGATATTTTTATCTCGGATTTCACCTGGGAGGAAGGGAGATTCTTTTTTTCTGCTTCCTCTCTCTCTCTAACATCATCTTTCTCAAAGGTTTTGACGCGCTTTCCTTTTGAACCTACCGTGATCTTTGGCTGAGGCACATTGATTCTCTCCTTCTATCATCTTTTAATTCATCTATATGATTTGATAGAGTGGATAGAACCAAAAAAGCTGTGCAGTGATCTGCACAGCTTCGTTAGTTGGAGGATTCCGTTTCCTCAAGGTCATCGGTTATCTCTTCCCTCTCAGAACGGTTCTCCAATGGCGAGGCCTCGTCATCCTCTTTCTTCTTTTTTTCTTCCTTTTGTGTTTCGTCCCCTTCTATCTCTTCTTCCTTTCTTTCCACTGTAATAGCGGTCCCACCGTCAGAAGAGATTTCAGGCAAATCTACTGCTGGCAATGCCGGCAACTGATCATCTTCATAGACAAAGTAAGCGAGACGAATGCGAACATTTCCATGCCCTTGCTCTTCCTTACTTTCCAGGAGGTATTCCCATCCCTGAACGGAGACCAACCGTTCCATTGAACCATGTAGTCCGTCTAAGAGATCCTCTAGTTCCTCTTGATCCGCCTTTACAAATACATCTGCCCATAAGGCTTTCATACCTGTAGGAAAGGTGACGAAAAAGGGTGTCGCTTCCTCTTCTTTTTCCTTCTCCCCTTCTGCTTGTGACTCCAATATCATTTTTTCCAACCCAGAGGGATCATCAGCAAAGCGGACTCCTGTCAATGTCCCGCCAGAAGCCTTCGCCTGTTGTTCCAGTTCCACCAGCAGATAAGGCAATTCCTTTTCAAGAGGCACTTGTTCTTGCGCCTGAATCAGGTCCTCCTCTTCTGGCAAATCCGGAAGCTCATAATCTTCTCCAGCCAATTGATCATGTTCAATAATAAAGCGACCCATCTCACTGTACTGACTCTCCGCTCGGTCAAGCGTGCCTTTCTGTTGATAGAGAATCAGCAACAAGCTCCCCAAAACGACGAGGGTTCCGATGAAAAGAAACGACATCAAAAATCCAGCCGATTTCCACCATAGTGGGTGCCGATTGCGAATACGAGCCATCATGGTGTACTTCCCTCCTCCGTCAATCCCTCTGCTTCTTCCGCGTCAGGATGAAACTGAAAATGAAAGCGCACCACTTTTGCCTCATTCGGATCAATGTTTAGCAGTTGGTACACAGCTGATACTTCTACGGAATCCAGTGAGAAGGAAGAAACTGAAGACTGCTGATTCATTTCATCCGTAAAAGCTGCTGCATCTTGATAGGAATGAAGAGCAACCCATCCTCTCATCTCACGATCTGTCACTGTTACTTGAAAAAGTTCTGCTCCAGAAGGAAGAGAAGATTTCACCAAATCCATTCCCTGACTCCACTTCAACCTCGAATCCGCCAATTGAGCGACTCGTTCCGCATAGCGATAGCTGGGGTTACTGGTGATCCCTTCTTCCGTGTTCACCTTGGCGCGAAGCTCTGTATACGATCGATCGATCGCACTCACCTGTTGCTTCACTAACAGCAGCGCGACTCTTTGTTCATAGTAGATCCATCCCCCTAGAGCGAACAGACTACTAAAAAACAATAGGATCAGAAAAACCCATAGTCGATAATAACGGCGAGCCAGTGGAATAGAAGGCAAGAGGTTTATTTTCAAACTCTCTTCCTCCTTTCCAGCGCCATTCCTAGCGGAACCGACAAAGCAGGACCCAACCACGAAGAATGTCTCTTGTGTAACTTCTTCGTCATCCACACTTCTGGTGACGAACTGATCGTGATTTTTTTGTCCACCTGTCTTTCAAGCCACTCTTTCAACCGATGAAAGTTGATGTGATCTCCACTAAATGCCCATTCCTCTGCTATGAATCCATGCTTTTCTTCAAATGTAGCCAGGGTTTGTGCCACCAATGGCAGAAGTTCCTCGCCATAGGCAGCAACTTCCCCAGCTTCCACTAGAATCGGTTTGAGCGGATCCATTTGCGGACGGTCACCATTTGTGCAATGCCGCTCCATCGAAAGCGGGATAGAAACCCACTCCATTAGATTTCCTTGAAAATAGAAAGCAATCTCTACCCCTGACTTCACTATCTGGATCGTTGCTAGTTTCGAAGCAGGTTCTTCTTGAAAATCCAACCAGCGGTACAGGGCAAGAGGGGCCAGATGAATACCAACCGGCTCCAAACCGAGCCAGCCCAAAAGCTCCATCCAGTCATTGATTTTCTCACGTGAAGCGAGCGCAAACATCGCCTCTTGTTCTCCCCCATCTTCCCAAACATGACCCATGCGATGAAAATCATAAACAGCATCGTCAAACGGAAGATCCAGCTCAGGCAAGATTTCTTTGGAAAACCATTTGCGTAGGCGGCGGTTCCTCATCTCAGGAATGCTCTTTTTCACCATATGTACATCGGTGCTATGCAGAGCCAATACCACCTTACGCGTTTTAAACTTTTTCGTCTTCATCACTTCGCGCACCATTTGGATAAATGCGTCCCGCTCGACGACCGTCCCTCCCTCTATCCAACCTTGCGGAGAGGGATGTACCATATATTCACGTAACCGTGACTTATGGCGCTTTCTCTTCACTTTTACTTCTGCTAGTTTGATAAACGAATCGGTAATCTCCATTGCTAGCATGTTGCGCGAGAACCACCCCATGCTCGTACTCCTTCTAATATGAATTGGCATCGCTCCCTACAAGAGGGAAAGATATGCCTGCATAAGAGCTTCTCCCCACAAATAGGAGACAAAACAACCCAAGCTAAGATGAGGGCCAAATGGAATCGCAGATCGAATTGCTTTGCATTGACTCATTAATAAGAATCCACTCCACAGCCCTCCACTAAGGATTGCTAAGAAAAAAGCAAGGACAATGGATGGCCAACCAAGAACCACCCCAGATGCTGCCATCATTTTGGCATCACCCCATCCCATTCCGCCTCGGCTCAATAGAATAATAAGAGCGATCATACTGAATCCAACACACGCTCCTCCTATATAAGGAAGCCAGCTTGAGTCGATTACCCACAAGCGGGCCCCTCCTAATAGAATGAAGGCGCTGCCCGTTAAGCGGTTAGGAATGAGACCTGTCCAGGTATCTGCTGTCCCGCAAACAATCAGATAGATGGTTAACAAACCAGCAACCATCCATTCCGACGTCAATCCTACTTCCCCATAGATGAGTAAAAAACCACCCATGGTAACAGCAAGAATCCGTCCCATCCGAAAGTACTGCTTGGGCGAACAGATAACACAAGGGAAAAGCCTTGCAAATATCCCAATGGGGGTAAGTGAAGCTCGGCAAAAAGGGCACACTTCGCCCCACTTTGGTGATTGTAACACAAGCAAGGTCAACCTTGGAATGAGAAGTCCTGCCACAGCTCCTGTAAGTAAAGATACCATCAGGGATCCAACTGGCATCACTGTACTCCTTTCCAGAAGATTCCCTTATTCCTCTACTTTACTAGATAAAGGTTCAAAGGAAAATAGCAAACTGGAAATTTTTCGTTCATACAAAAGATAGACCAATAGAGTCCCCTGTTCGTATCTTTGTCTTGTCATAAGTCTAAACTTCTTTATCTAGTTAGACGCTCCAATATGAGAGGAAGTTGCAGTCCCTTTTTACCCTCTTTATTTTTTTAAAACCCTCTTCGCGGGTGATGGATTCGCTTGATTACGATATAATCAAAGAAGTCAGGATTTATCCCACCAAAGAAGGAGCGAGAACAAACAATCATGGAGAAAAACATCGTCATACTAGGAGCTGGAGCCATCGGAGGAACCCTGGCCGCTTGGATTGGTCCACACCACCCTTCCACGTACGTACTCGATCGAGGCGAAGTCGCAACCACCATTAAACAAAATGGTATTACCACTTATCTTGGGGGAGAAGAAGAGCGGAAGCAAACGGTTCAAGTAAAAACCATCGACGAACTGGATCAGCTCGATTCCATCGATATCCTCATCGTCGCCGTCAAGAATTACAGCTTGGATGCCGTCATGTCCTCGATACAAGAGAAGATATCCGGCGAACCCATCATCGTGGCACTGCAAAATGGCATCGAAAACCAATCCATTGTGCCCAAGTACTTCAAGCGTGTGCTCTATGGGGTTATCGGCTATAATGCTTGGTTAGACGAACCCGCAGTCATCGGCTATCAAAAGAAAGGTCCCTTTATCCTGGGTACTCCAGATAACGATATGCAAACCGAGCTGTCTGAGGTCGCTTCTTACTTTCAAGCAGGGGTGGAAACCATCATCACTTCACACCTCCAAGATGCGGTTCACTCAAAAATTATTATTAATTTAACCAATTCCTTTACTACCTTGGTTGGTCATAAGTACCGGGAAATCACCGACTTCCGCTTGTTCAAAAAAATTCTTACGAATCTACTCGTCGAAGGAGTAGAGATTGTGCAAGCCAACGGATACCAAGAATGTCGCTTAGGTGGCATGCCCTCTTGGCGCACCATGAAAATGACCACTCTTCTGCCTCATTTCCTAACGGATAGCATCTTTCGTAAAAATCTGTCCAAAATGGTGCTTAGCAGTATGGGGCAAGATCTCCTACAGAGACGCAGTACAGACACCGAACTGGATACGATCAATGGTTACATCGTCCAATTAGCCGATCAAGCAGGGATAAGTGCTCCGTACAATCGTGCTATCTATGCATTATGTAAAGAGGAATTTTCCAAACCTTCATTCGAGCCTCTTACGGAAAGAGAGGTATGGAATAAAATTGCCCAACAAATAAGTGAGGCCTGAGAATTCCTTGAGTTACTATATATCGAGGACGATCATCAACCCTCGCTTACGATCCATGATGATCCCTATATAAACCAATCTCAGCAAAGCGCTAATCCCTATTTTTTAACACTGCTTTTTTGCAATCGCTTTCATCCTTTCACTCATTACGAAATCCCCAATCATCCTATAGGTGACTGGGGATTCCTTCTATCCATTCATTTCCAAGATATCGATATCCGGGAGATCTCTACATCCCCTCATAACAAACCACAGCCCGATACTCTTCCTCACTCGGAATGGGTTGATGGCGCAGTCCCTCGTTTGATGTCGAGAGTAGACGATACACAAAACCTTTTGCTACGGTAAGCAAGCGCGTTGATCTTTTTTCTTTTAAAGCATATTGCGCTTCTTCCAATAAGAAGACCGCACATGAAAGCTCGGTACACCGATGTAAAAAGGTACGGGCATGAGCCTGTTGCACGTAGGAATCTGAGGCAAAGAGATACTCCCCATCTTCGATCACTCCCCTTACTTCCTCTCTTAATAATCCAACCATTTCTCTTACTTCTGGTTGATCAAGTTGTTCGATCTTCTCTTCCAAACGCTGAACCAGACTCGACTCACGCGCTTGCTTACCACTGGTATCACGAGCTAGGATTTTCATCCACTCCAGCCCCATGATATTGGACGTCCCTTCCCATACGGTATGTACTTGGGCATCTCGTAAAAGTCGTGGGGTTGCATAATCTTCTATATAACCATTGCCACCATGCAGCTCTAAAGCACTTCGTGCGTGTTTCACTCCATTCTCACTGTTCCGATACTTACTCATGACCAATAGCATCCGTAACCAGCTGCTATCTTCTTCTCCCTGTTGGTTGGTATGCACATGATCCATCGTTTGGAGCATCTCCGCATGTAGCGCCCAACTCGCCTCGATATCAGTCATGATGTCAATGAGACTCTTTTGTACCATCGGAAAACGGTCCAGTGTTTTCCCAAAGGCATTGCGCTGCGACGTATAGACGGCCGCTTCTAAAAAAGCACGGCGCGAAATGGCGAGCGAACCGGAAGCCGTACACATACGCGAGATGTTTAAAGCTTCCGCCATGATTTTAAACCCTTCATTCTCTTTCCCAATCAGATACCCCTCAGCCTCATCAAGAATCAGTTCTCCACTAGCAACCGCACGTACTCCTAATTTATCTTTTAGACGCCGAATCGTGATGCGATTCTTCTCACCAGTGGGCAGCTTTCGTGGCATCAGGAACAAACTTAATCCTTTGGTCCCTGCTTCCTCACCCGTACGTGCCAAGATGATGGATACCCCTGCGTCACAGTTACTAGCAAACCACTTCTCCCCGGTAAGGTAATAGTGGTCCCCCTTTCGTACCGCTTTGGTCTCAATCGCACCCACGTCCGATCCTCCCTGAATTTCCGTGAGAAAGGTAGCTCCCTCTTGTAAAGTCGTTCGATCCATACTGGCAAGAAGCGGGAGATACTTCTCTTGTTGCTCCTTCGTACCAAATTTCTCAAGCACGAAAGCAACCGACGTGGTCAAGGTGATCGGACAGGTTAGTCCCGTCTCTGCTTCTGACATGAGCATAAAGAGAAGTTGCGTATAAAAAAAGGGAATGGGTGCAGGAGCATTTGAGTCATAGCGCCAGCCCACCACGCCTGATTCATAGCAATCCGCTATGGATTGACGGTAACCTTCGTTGTACCAAATATGACTAATCTCCTCGCCTGTGCGATCATAGCGAATCAGTCTGGGAGCTCCTTCGCGATCCGTATGTCGTGCCCTCTCCTCCATCGTTTCCGCGCAATAAGCCCCCCATTGGGCTAAGCGCTCTTCTCCCCACTCACGTAGATGGGGAAGGTAGCGATGGAAATAGTGCTTCATGGTAGGGTCGATCTCATACCAATTGGCCTCGGTTCCACTGTTGTATTGACTGTAATCGATCATGGATGCCTATTCTCCTTTTCCATTAAAAATTCTCTCTGACATTGAAATTCCTGGCTGTTGAAACGCAACAAATATAAAAAGTTGGAATTCTCAGGTCGTGGATCGCTTGCCAACAAGGGTACTAACCATTCTTTCGCTATAAAAGAACCTTCTCCTCCATCTTGCTCAGAAGTAAATGATTATTGGCTCGTATCCTTCTTCATCCAATTCACCATCTCTTCCAACCACAGAAACGGATTATCCTGTGAATCAGGGAGGGAAGATTTGGTCACCTCCCGCGTGATCGATTCTGCCACTTCATGAACACAAGAAGATTCTATAAAGTGAACAAGTTCAGATTTAAGTAAGCTCACCCTCTCAAAGTACCTTCGATGTGGCTTATTCATGTGCAAATGCTCTTCGAAGTTACGGCGTAAGCGTGTATCATCTTGTTCTTTCCGCCTTCTCAGCTCCGTCTCATCACTCAACAAGACAAAATAGGAATCTGGAAATCCCATTCGATCTTCTTTACAATTCCGACGATAATACGCTTCAATGGAGTCAAAAGAATACGAATGAGGGTAGATCCAGCTATACCATAATGGTTGCAAGGGGTCACCATCCAAAATAACAAGATCGTAAACTTCCTTTTTCGCTTGCGCAATTCGCCAACGCTCTATTTGACAATCAAGATACCACGTTTCCGATTCCAGCTTCGGTCGTTCAAAGAGCAGGTTGACTTCCGGGATAACAAAAGCACCCTGCTCCTCTGCTATCACGCGACTAACGGTCGTTTTCCCTACTGCACTCGCTCCTTCCAAGCAAATAATGGGCATGGCGATTTCCTCCTCGTCCTAGCAGTCATGATATCAAATATCGGTAATGTTTGTTAAGGAAAAGGAGAAATGCAATATATATTTGTCTAAATGACTTCTATATGTTATATTTATTTAGAAATTGGACAATCATGGATAGTATGCTTTTTCTGATAGAAGGAGAGATAAGAGTGTTCTTTAACAAAAAAGAAGCGACCCTGGACGAACGAATCGTAAATCTTAAAAACCAACTTTTTAAAGAAACGTACTATCTCATCATGCTACTCGTCACTGTCTTTCTAGTAATTAAACTCATTCTTGGTCAAAATACTATCACGGAGTTCCTCATTATTGCTCTATCCTCTCTCTACCTAATTATGCGCTCCAGCAGACTAGGCTTGTACTCTGAGGAAATTGAGATGCATGATCGATCAAACACAAGGAAGATGGCCACCAAGAATATTTTCGGAGGAATTACCGGAGGGATTGCTATTGGATTGTTGTTCGGTATCCGTAACACCGTGCTACACCCTGAAGCAAATGGGCAAGAAATATGGTATTTCACTAAAGTGTTTTTCTTTTGCTCGCTCATATTTATTCCAATATCCATTGCTTTAACATTCCTTCTACACGCTTTCGCACAAAAGAAGAGTGAGCGTGTAAGCAAGGTTACCATGATTGATCAGGACGATGACAGTGTCCAATGAAAAATTTGAAACTAAAGTTAGCAAGGGTAGAGAAAGACTTATCTCAAGCAGAATTGGCACACATTGTTGGGGTGTCAAGACAAACCATTGGCTTAATTGAGCTAGGGAAATACAATCCCAGTCTAAAATTATGCATTGCTATCAGCAAAGCGCTCTCTAAAACATTGGATGATTTGTTTTGGGAGGAGAACCAAGAAGACAAGGAGGAGTAAAACTTAAGCGTTAAATCAAAGTTCTTCACTCCGTCTCACATTAAAAACCTCATGAGCATGTCAACGAACTGACGTGCTCATGAGGTTATCAAAGTGAATGACATCAAGATACCACGTTTCCCATTCCAGCTTCGGTCGTTCAAAGAGCAGGTTGACTTCCGGGATCACAAAAGCACCCTGCTCCTCTGCTATCACGCGGCTAACGGTTGTTTTCCCGACTGCACTCGCCCCTTCCAAGCAAATAATGGGCATGATATTTTCCTCCTCGTTCTAGCGATCAGTCACCTCTAGCATCTGCCACTCTCCCACTTCCTTATTTGCCTCTTTTCCAGTACCATCAAGGATGACATGTGCCTGTTTATATGGCATTTCGGCGCGTATATAGGCTTCTTCTTCCGGCATCCACTCTTTCTCCCACAAATGGCGCGCCTCTTCACCATCCCGTGCAAGACCTCGCTCCAGACGGAGATTATATGGAGTATCAATCCAAATACGGTAATCATAATAGTGAGCAAGCGACTGTCGTGTACTATAGACTCCCTCTACCACCACTATTCCACCTATTGGAATATGAATCCAATCTACCAATTGATCCTGCTCCCAATCGTAACGCTGATAATGGGTTTCTTTCTCTTGACTTAGCGGCTTCAATACTTGATTAATCACACGATTCCAGTCAAAATTAGCACCTGGTTGGCTACTCTCCATATTTCTTCGTTCTGTAGAAGGGAGATAGAAATCATCCTTATGAACAACAGTCACCTTATCAGGTAACACTTCCTTCATCTTCCTTGCTAACGAGCTCTTTCCTGCACCGCCACAGCCATCAATACCAACCATGAGGGTTTTCTGTTTATGATTAGCATGATTGAGTATCTGATCGATCAATGTTTGCACCGTTATCACCATCAACGTTCTCTCCTCTTTCAGTTAAGTTAGAGCCCTCCAATATAATCCCACACCCCTTTTCCTACCAACACAACGGTTACGGCAACAAAAAGAACTTTCACATAAGCGGTTCCTTTCCGAATCGCTAACTTGGACCCTACCATCGCACCCGCCACCATGGCTAGTCCCATCGGAAGGCCATAGGAAAAATGAACAGAGTCAAAGTAGATAAAAGCGACCAGGGCTGCTATGTTGCTACCAAAATTGAGTACCTTGGCATTACCAGCTGACTCAACAAAATCAAAGCCGAGCAACAAAAAAGCGAAAATGAGAAAAGAACCCGTTCCCGCTCCGAGAAATCCATCGTAAAAGCCGATGAAAAATGCCGCTAGCGCAATGAACATTCCTAATTTGGCTGTCATCGCAGTAAAGGTAGACACTTCTCCCCAGCTCTTCTTTGTCACGGTATAAATGGTTACAGCAATCAGTAGCACCATGATGAGTGGCTTTAATACTTCCGGTGCTATTAATTGTACGACATACACGCCAATGGCAGACCCACCTACCGACAAGGGGAATAATAGGAGTACGAGCCTCTTATTGATTTTCCCTGATTTGAGAAAGGAGAGCGTACTGGTCAAGGCTCCCATCGTACTAGCCAATTTATTGGTCCCCAATGCCATAGATGGCGAGAGACCGGTAAATAATAAAGCGGGAATAGATACCAATCCTCCACCCCCAACCACGCTATCCACAAAGGCTGCTATAAAACCAGCTGCGATTAGAAATAAAAGCATTTCAATACTTAGGCTATCCATCCATTTCCCCCACTCTACTACGATCGTGACAGCATCCTTCGCTCTTCTGACCGATCACACGCTATATAAGGTCCGATTGTAAAATTTCCTTTTCACACAATCCACTTCACTATACCACTAGAATATGGTTTCTATCCATAGTAGAATGGAAACCATTGATCGAGAACAGAGCCTGATAGAGATACCGAGACCAAATCATCCAACGGAGAGACCGGACAGAGGGGTATAATGTACCCATGTCCGGTCTTTTTAATTTTCCTATGAAGGAGAAAGCGAGAAAGAGGAAGGCATTTTTCTTTCCCAAGACCACTCAACAATCATTCCCTCAACTCCCCCTTTCCGTTCAAATGTATCTTCACCACTACTCATAGCCTCATTACTTATTCTTTTCTACTTCATTAATGAGAACCTGCGTAATAATAGTTAATTTTTTGAATATATAGGGAGAGGGAGGGATACTTATATGCTAAATACATTTAATATACTTCAAAATGGAGATTTTCAAAGTGGAAAACTGGATCATTGGCACAAACAAAATGCCTCTGTTCTGCCTGTCCACAGTAAAGGGAAAGTGACGACGTACTGTGCTTACCTTTTTGGAGAAAACAGGAGCTCGTTACTTTCCCAAGAAATGCCGATTCAATCAGAGGAGAGCTACCTCATCCATATAAGATTAGTGAATAGGATCACCCGCTTACAACCCGTCATTCGTATTAAATTAGACTTTCTAAATGACAAGGGTGAAACGGTTGCTATAGGAATCGACAAAGACATCACGGAAGAGTTTCGATCACGTGGAGGGGCTCCATCATTTACTCTCATCCAGCATAAGAGTACCACTGCTCCGAAGGAAGCCGTACAAGGCCGCATAACCATTACTAAATGTCCTGAAAATCAAGTAAGCGTCTTGATTGACGAAATCTCCTGTTCTCCCTTTTCTGAGGAAAAGTACAATGCGGGGACTAAACCAGGGTTGCCTTTCGCCGTCCAAAGCAGGCACTCCGATCCATCTAAAATTACAGAAGTACCGATTCAGGCAGCAGAAGGTCCTTTAAATCCAACCGGACCTTTAGAAACCACATCCAGTTCCACACCAACCATCACTCTCAACTTACCAATGGAATTTAACTGTCAAGCAACCATTAGTGGGACGGTAACGACTGACGGAGTGAATCCAGCTGTTGTCCGTTTTAACAGCTCAGAGCCGCGAATCATTAGTTTTACACCTAATCCCGTAACTACCGATCAATCTGGGAATTATACTGCAACTATCTCGGCAGAGCCCTCTACACTTCAAACAGTTATTACCGTTATGGCTAGTTCAGAGGTAGATAATTTGCCGCTGTCCGTTACTCAATTCACTATTGCAGAGTGTATAGCTGAGCCTGAAACCATCTATCTTACAAATTCCGAGTCTGCAAACGTATCCGCATTTAACGGACAAACAAATACACTTATTACAACAATCCCCGCGCAAAGAAATCCTTTTCGCGTAAAGATCACTCCAGATGCTCAATTTGCCTATATAACTAATTTCAACAGTGCTTCTGTAACTGTTATCCGTGTAGTGGATAACTCATTTATTACAAACGTATCTGTAAGAGGAGGACCCCAAAATCTTGTGATCACACCAGATAGCCAATTTGTATACGTCTACTGTATCGATGCCATGGTCGTATCTGTCATTCGTACAGTTGATAATTCAGTCATCAAAGAAATACCTATCGGCAGAGGGAATCCTTTTAACACATTTAAAAACATTCATATCACAGCTGATGGCCAATTTGTATTGGTAGCGAACACCAATGACAATACCGTTTCGATTATTAATACATTGACCAATTCAGTAAGCACCACACTAAATGTAGCCACTAGTCCGCTTTCCATCGTAAGCTCCCCAGATAGTTCATTCGCCTATGTACAATCGGTTGGAGGTAATACGTTAACTGTTATCAGACTCTCCGACCAAACAATATTTGACAGCTTTGGAGTGGGGACCATTTCTCCACAAAACTTAGCGATATCAAACGATGGAGCATTTCTTTATGTTGTAGGTAATACCCAATTCGTCGTGGTTATTCGAACTTTAGATAATAGTATCCTCGGAAGTGTAGAAATTCCACGAGCAAACTTTACACTTGATATTGTTGTATCACCTACATCCAACCTTGTTTACACCATCAACAATCAAGTCTTCTTAGCTTTTCCTACTCTTAATGTCATTAATGGACCCAATCTCTCTCTCGTCCAGCAAGTGGATCTCCAAGGTGCAAGCCCACAACAACTAGCCATTAATACCGATGGTACAAGGGTTTACGTCTCCAATCAAGATCCTGATCAAATCGACGTACTGCGAACCTCCGATAATACAATCATAGCTACTCCAATGTCGGGCGGGAACGGCGGTCAAGGGATTGCCGTCACCCCTTAGCTCCACCTTCTACGGTTACAATATTGGACGGTTAGACTGTCGAGACTTTCTCGACAGTCTATTTTTTCTTTTATAACCTTGTTTAAGAAAAGAAAGAATTTCATCGTAGTTATATACACTTCCGCTAATACCCATACCGATGAGGACAAAAGAGCATATTTTAATTTATCCAGGCTTTTTGGAAAGGAGATATACTAGTAAATGTTAATAAATTCAACGTCCTTCACACCCATACGAAAACAGGATGTCCATATTACCTTTCTACCTGAAGGCGTACTGTTCACTCGAAGTCCCGGCTGTGAAATCATGCTCCAATTTAAAAATATGTCTGACAAGGTCTTGATGAAAAATGAAGATCAAGTTATCTATAAGAAGGTCATTTACACAAATGTATGGGAAGGAATTGACATTCACTTTTATAAATATGGTAAAAAAATCAAGTACGATGCCATTGTTTATCCTGGCGCCAACATGGAGGATGTGCGTCTTTATTATGAAAATGCAAAGGAAGTTCATTTAAACAAACAGGGGGACCTCATCGTATCTTCTTCTGATGGAGTGTTTTATGAAAAAAAACCAATCAGTTTTCAAGAATCCGACCGGGGGCGGACGTATCTCTCGACGTGTTTTCAGATCTTTTCAGATCAATCCTTCGGCTTCAAACTAAACGAAGGGTTTGATCCAACGAAAGCACTGGTCATCGATCCCATCATCTTCTATTCAACTTACCTAGGTGGATCAGATCTTGATGAGGGAGTGGGGATTACGGTTGATGACAGAAGGAATGCTTATGTTGCAGGCTCTTCGTCTTCAACCAACTTCCCAATCACTTCAGGAGCCTTTGCAACCATTCTTTCCGGTTCAACCGATGTATTTGTTTCAAAATTAAATAGTGGTGGAACCACTCTTCTGTATTCAACATTTATCGGTGGAAGCAATGCAGATTTTGGCTTCGATATCGCCCTAGACTCTTCCAATAATGCCTATGTGACAGGAATAACCCAATCGTCTGACTTCCCTGTTACATCAGGAGTACTTCAAACTAATAAACAGGGAGACGAGGATGCCTTTGTCTCGAAATTGAACACAGATGGCACTTCGCTAATTTACTCCACCTATTTGGGAGGGCAAAAGGGGACTGGAGTATTCTCTTTCAGCAGAGGCATGGGGATTGCCGTTGATGAATCTGAAAACGCCTATGTGACAGGAAGCACCAATGCTACTGATTTCCCCACCACCTCAGATAGCTTTCAAACGGTATATGGTGGGGGAGCTTCAGATATTTTTGTTACTAGATTCAATTCGACTGGAAGTAGTCTTGTATTTTCAACTTTCATAGGCGGAAAGGATCAGGATGTTGGTAATGGGTTAACCATTGATGGTGATAATCAATCTTATGTGACAGGTTTTACGATCTCAACGAACTTTCCTACAACGGGCAATGCTTTTCAAACAATATTAAGAGGTTTGTCTGACGCAATTATTACTACTATCCATTCTGTTGGAACTTCTCTTCTCTATTCCACCTACTTAGGTGGAAATGGATTCGAGTTTGGAATGGCCATTGATATTGATGGTGCTTCCAATGCATATATTGCAGGTATAACAGAATCTACTAACTTCCCTGTAACAAATAATGCCTTTCAAACTACTCTTAAAGGCGCCCGATCAGCCTTCGTTTCAAAGCTGAATAGACAGGGAAGTGTGCTTGTATATTCCACGTATTTAGGTGGGAGCGATTTGGATCAAGGCGAAGGGATTGCGGTAGATGATTTTGGATCAGCTTGGGTAACAGGATGCACGTTCTCTACGGACTTTCCTCTTACTTCCGATGCCTTTCAACGGCAGATCGGGGGGAGTAATGACGCTTTTATCACCCAAATAAGTTACTCAGGGCAAGGACTTTCTTTCTCATCGTATTTGGGCGGAGATAGAAGTGACGAAGGCTTAGCTATCGCAGTTGATGCATTACAAAATGCTTATACCACCGGACTCACCTCCTCCACTAATTTTCCTACCACCTTTGCGGCATATCAAACTTTATTAAGCGGGGCACAAGACTCCTTTATTTTCAAAATGGGTAGGTCATCCTCCGTTGGCCCTACCGGACCGACAGGACCCACTGGAACAGCAGGGTTCACTGGTCCTCGAGGTCCTCGTGGACCACAGGGAAGAAGAGGTCCTCGAGGTCCCCGAGGACCAAGAGGGAATGGAGGAGAGTTTGGTTTTGGATAAAAGGAAATGGCGTCTGTTCACCCGGCTTTAAGTTTGCTTTATCACATCAAATGTTAAAGATCGAAACGCTTCCCTTCTTGTGTTTTTGCTGCACGTGAATCCACAGTTTCATCACTCCGACACCTCCCGTGCGCCATTCCTGAACACGAGTATAGAGTGGATCTCCTCGATGAGCTTTATTCACCGAGTGTGTCGAGGACTTCTCCAGTTTCCACAACATATTTCCCTATGTCGTCGTAGATAATGGAGTCGACACAAACCTCAGCAAGCGGTATTCGATCGGTACTATTTGCTTTCAAAACAGTGGAAGAAATCACGTAGCGGAAGCCATGATAATAAAAGGTACTAGCAAATATACACTGTCATAACGAGATCTCAGAGTACCAAACGAATGAATCCCAACGTAAAAACTCATGATCGAGAGGATGTGCATGATGCCTTCATTACATGGAAAGATCGCCCTTGTTACAGGGGCGAGCCGTGGAGCCGGTCGTGGAATTGCCATCGAATTAGCAAAAGCGAGCGCAACCGTATACATTACCGGTAGAAGTCTTCACGGCGAAACACCTACCCGCTTCCCTGGTACACTAGATGAAACGGCCGCTCTCATTGAGGAAGCCGGCGGAATCGGCATCCCCATTCAATGTGATCACACAAAAGATGAAGAAGTAAAAGCATTGTTTCAGCGCATTCATCAAGAGCACGGAAAACTAGACATTCTCGTCAATAATGTATGGGGTGGAAACGAACGAGCAATTGAACCACTACCATTCTGGGAAATTCCTTTAGATCATTGGGAAACCATGTTTACTGCTGGAGTACGCGCCCAATTGGTAACCAATCACTTTGCCATTCCCCTCATGCGTGCACAAAAAGGGGGCCTCATTGTCCATACCACGTTCTGGGATGAAGGAAAATACACCGGTCACTTCTACTACGATTTAGCAAAAAATGCGCTCAATCGCATGGCCTATGGACTCTCACTAGAATTGAAAAACGACCATATTGCTGTACTGGCTATCTCTCCCGGCTTTATGCGAACCGAACTGGTCTTGCAACATTTCCACACTGATGAAAACCATTGGCACGAGCACGACGCACTCAAAGATAGTGAAACTCCTCATTACATTGGACGAGCTACCGCCGCCCTCGCATCCGATCCTCATGTCATCCACAAGAGCGGACGCGTATGGCCAGTAGGGCAACTAGCACAGGAGTATCATTTTACGGATATTGATGGGCGTTCTATCCCCATCTTTCGCATTCCGAATCCCGATGCAGACTAACTCAAATGAAGTCAGCTGGTGGACCCTTTTAATGGGTTCAAACTTACCTAGACAAGCCCTCTTCCATTCGACTACAATGAATAAAGAATGGAATCTGTTCCCACAAAGATAGAGAGGATGCATAATATGTTACGCGTGAACGAACTCATAGGAGGCTATCAAATACATAAGCCCGTTATCCATGATATCTCCTTCGATGTAAACCCACATGAAATCGTCGGGTTGATCGGGTTGAATGGAGCGGGGAAAAGCACGACCATTAAGCACATTTTGGGCCTGCTTACGCCTGCCTCCGGCGACATCGCGTTGGATGAGGTATCACTGGCACAAGATCCTGTCCGTTACCGATCCAAGATGGCCTATATTCCCGAAACACCGCAACTATATGATGAGCTTACGCTAATGGAGCATTTGGAATTAACAGCGCAAGCATACCAAATTGATCAAAAAACCTTTGAAGAGCGGATCGGACCACTCTTGGAAACGTTTCGCATGCAAAAGCAAGCAAAGTGGTTTCCTACCGTCTTTTCCAAGGGCATGCAGCAAAAGGTGATGATCTTGTGTGCGTTCTTGGTTCAGCCTTCACTTCTCATTGCAGATGAACCCTTTGTTGGATTGGACCCTCTCGCCACGCAAGCATTACTGGATCACTTCACCGACATGAAAAGCCAAGGGTCAGGGATTTTACTCTCTACTCATATTCTCGCAACGGCAGAGAAATATTGTGATCGCTTTGTCATTTTGCACGATGGACATATTCAACTTCACGGCACACTCGCCCAAATGCGCACACAAGCTAATTTATCAGGAGCTAGCCTTGATGACCTATTTCTATATGCGACAAAGGGTGAGAAGAAGCTATGAATATTGCTACATTATTTCGAGATCGGCTTTCAGATGCATGGGGCAAGCGATTGGGGTACTTCCGTTTAATCGCACAAGGAATGGGCGTTTTAATCCTTGGCTTGCTACTCTTATTCTCCCTTCCTGAGAAGCATCCCGTCCTCTATATACCCGATCTCTTTCCCAGTTTCATCTCTGTCCCTTTATTTTTAACGACACTTTTTTCGCTATGGCTTCTCTATGCACCTATCCGCACTTTTTTGCAAAAGCCAGACCTCTCCTTTTTATTGCCAGCAGAGGACCATATGCTACACTATTACCGCAGTAGCATTCGCTATAGTGCATTGTTTCAGATGATCGCAACCATCATTCTGTTTGCCCTTTTGTGGCCCTTATATTTGCTTCACATCGCAAATGATTGGTCCATCTGGCTTACTTTTGGATGGATGGTCGTATTAAAAGGGTGGAATATCATCTATCGTGGAGAATCTTTGATGCATGTGCAGTCGTCGATGTTCTCATTTCTCCAACGAGCAGGGATCAATGTACTCTTTACAACTGCTCTATTTTATCGACATAAATGGGTGCTCATTGCAGCGATCTTCCTCTTCGTTCTTCTAAACTGGCTGGAGGTAAAACGGAAAAGCAAACAGTTTCCATGGCGCACCCTTTTACAAAAAGAAGAGAAAGCCCAAGCACGCAACTACAGCATTGCCAATCTTTTTGTCGATATCCCACACGTTCATGCCAAAGTAAAAGAGCGCACCTGGCTCATTCTATTGTTACGGAGAATTCCACTCTTTAAGCGTCCCTATCTATACCTATACATCCGGACCTTCTTCCGCACCAACGAATTATGGGACATGTACGTGCGCTTACTGATTGTCTCCGCCTTGCTTTTATGGTGGATTGACCTTCCCTCTGTCGTTTTGGGAATCTATCTTGCCAGTATTTTCGCGACCAGTCTGCATGTACCTACCGTCATCCGTCCCCATCGCCAACAAATCATCATTCACCTGTATCCCATCCCAGTGGAAGAAAAAAGGAAGAGTTTTGCTTGGTTCAGCTTGGTTTTGATGGGTGCTCAATCGCTTGTATTATTAGGGTTGATTCTACTTAAGAATGAGCAGGCAGTCCTGCATACACTCGCTTTAGGCGGATGTGGTCTCGTGTTCAGCTATCTCCTCAGCTTCTATTGGCTTCCCAAGCGTCATATGGTTAAGTGACATAGTGAAGCCTCTTTCGATATGGCGTATGTCAGCCCCATTATAAGGAGCATAACGAAAGGAGCTCTCACTTATCGATCTTCTCATGCATAAGATTTTCACTTATAGAAAACCACCATGGTCTATACACATCCCCGAATGAAAACAACCAGCATGGGAGTTTCAGGTTCTCTCGTAGCGTGGTTGATGGGTGGCGGCATCTCCTTTCGTTCCATGATCCACGGCTCAGAGTCTCTCAAGGAGAAACCGCTCGCCCATCTTCCAATCACTCTTAGGGTGAGCTTTCACCCTTTATCAGAAGGTGGGTTTCTCTTTATAACGAAATATTATTTCACGAAGTGTAAACTTTCATAGAAAACTCCCATGGTTGGTGCCACAAGCCCCGGATGAAAGCTGACTACAGGGAATACCTGGTTCCCTCACATTGTCGTGGTAATACCAAGAACCTTTTTCCGAAGCGGTTGCAAGAGAACAGTGCCAGCACCCTGCACCCATCTTCCAACCATTCTCGGGAGAGCTTTCACCCTTATTTTCAAGGGGAATCATTTCCCTTCGTAACATTAGGCTTCACCAATATCTACTTCCATAGAAGCAATCACTCCACAACAAAGGAGACAAAACCATGAATAAACCTATCGCGCTCATCACCGGTGCTTCCAGTGGCTTTGGACTACTTACAAGCCTCGCTTTGGCGGAGCATGGCTACCATGTCATAGCGACCATGCGCGACACCAATCGTAGCCAAGTTTTACAGGAAGCCATCGCGGAAAGAAAACTGAAATCTATTGAAATTCAACCATTGGATGTAACCCAACCAGAGACCATCCACACGACCATTGACGAGGTTCTTCGCCAGTATGAAAAAATTGATGTCCTCATTAATAACGCTGGCTATGCCGAAACAGGTTATGCAGAAGAGGTTTCTGTCGAAGCCTTTCGCCGTCAATTTGAAACCAACTTCTTTGGTCTCATTGCCGTGACACAGGCCGTCCTCCCCTCCATGCGCCAACGCAAGAGTGGGAAAATTATCAACCTTAGCAGTGTGAGCGGACGCTTTGGCTTTCCCGGTTTTAGCCCCTACACTTCTTCAAAATTTGCCCTCGAAGGGTTTAGCGAAACGCTTCGGTTAGAATTGCTTCCCTACAACATTTATGTCTCCTTAATTGAACCGGGATCGTACAAAACAAATATCTGGGCAAAAAGTTTCGCCCAGATCGATGAAAGTAAGCCGGTCGTTTATCAAAAGGAAGTTGAGACCCTCATGAAGGAAGCCAAACAGATAGCCGAAACGGCGGCTGATCCTCAAGAAGTGGTCGATCTAATTATTAAAGTGACGGGACAAAAACGGCCTAAGCTCCGCTATCCCATTGGCAAAGAGGCAAGGATGGCCCTCAGATCCAAAGCCCTCCTTCCCTGGGAGTGGATCGAGCGTTATGTGGTGAAAAAGTTACTTTCAGATTAAATGACGCTTGGATGATATGTAGTCCTGCTCACTAGTCTCCTATTATGTCTAAATACAAAAACCCACCTAGGTTTTAATCTGTAACCTAGGTGGGTTTTTAGATTCTCTTTCACCAAACGGTCATTCTAAACGAGTCCCTATGAGCGATTTTCCAGCTCTGGAATAAGCGCGTGAGCCAAACGCCAGATATCGCCTGCTCCCATCGTCAGCACCAAGTCTCCTGCTTGAAGGATTTCGACTAGGTAATTCTTCGCATCCTCCTGTGTTTCACA
Source organism: Mechercharimyces mesophilus (assembly GCF_059818345.1). Classification (NCBI taxonomy): domain Bacteria; kingdom Bacillati; phylum Bacillota; class Bacilli; order Caryophanales; family Thermoactinomycetaceae; genus Mechercharimyces; species Mechercharimyces mesophilus. The sequence goes on from NZ_JCBAPH010000001.1 coordinate 1,487,930, forward strand.
GTAACGCACATGATCTTGACCGTTCTCCTTAATCAATTGAGTCAGTCTCTCTGCCGTTACGCCTTCAATCGGCTTCTCTCCTGCCGGTGAGTAAATACGCGTGATGACGACCTCATCTGCCTCCCCAAACGATTGACTAAATTCGTCCATCAATAGGTGCGTACGAGAATATCGTTGCGGTTGGAAAATCGTCACGATTCGTTTATTCATCGCCTTTACCCCTTGGATCGTCGCCTGAATTTCCGTAGGGTGATGTGCATAATCGTCCACGACCAAAATCTCATTCACTTCACCAATCACTTGAAAGCGACGTTTGGCCCCGCGAAAATGGGTAAGTGCTTCCGCTACTTGAGCAAACGGTAACCCGATCTCTAAACACACAATCACCGCAGCCAGCGCATTGGATACATTATGGCGTCCAGGAACATATAAGTGGATATCCCCAATGGCATCTCCCGCCTTCTCCACCGTAAACTCTACTTCCCGCTCATGTGCACGAATGTTGGTCGCTCGATAATCCGCCTCCTGATCCAAAGCAAAGGTGATCACATCGGCATCCACTTTATCCTTTAATTCACGCAGGTAAGGGTCGTCAACCGAGAGGATCGCTGAGCCTTGCTTTTGTATCTGGGACAAAAACTGTTTATAAGCATCCTTTAGTTTTTCAAAATCCCCTTCATAATTCTCCAAGTGATCCGGTTCAATATTGGTCACAATTCCTATGTAAGGAAAGTACTCGAGAAAGGTGCCATCACTCTCATCTGCTTCAGCTACCACATACTCACTTTGGCCAGCTTTGGCATTGCCATCCAGTCCAACCACTTCTCCTCCGATAATATAGGTAGGATCGGCTTCACACATTTCCATCGCTTGTGCGATCATCGACGAGGTAGTTGTTTTGCCATGCGCACCCGCCACGGCAATCCCTTTCTGATCATTTAGAAGAAGGGCTAACATCTCGGAGCGGTGCATGACCGTAATTCCTTGTTCACGTGCGGCTACCATCTCTACATTATGGGCAGGAATACTGGATGAGTAGACGACGCGGTCCACTCCTTCAATCCACTTTACATCATGACTATAATACACATCCGCTCCGCGAGCCGCCAAGCTTTCCGTCAGCTTATTCGCAGAAAGATCAGAGCCCGTCACCTGATACCCCATTTCTAACAATACGCGAGCAATGGCACTCATGCCATACCCACCAATTCCGATAAAATGAATATGTTCATTTGCTTTCATCAGACTCACTCCCTTTCAATATCTTTCACTCTTCTATTTAAGAATAGCTCTTACGTCAGAAACCAAATAAAGCGATCCCGTCACAACCAGCAGATCTTCTTTTCCCATCCCCTGCATGATCTGTCGCATACTTTCCTCATCACTTTTCATCACTTTAACGTCTAACTGAGGAGCAAGTGCTTCTACCTGGCGTGCCAATTCCGCTTGTGGCAAGGCGCGCGAATCATCCACCTCAGTAACAAATACACCGTCTGCCAACGGAAGAAGAGGCTTTAAAATTGCTTCCACCTCTTTATCCTTAAGGAAAGCCAGCATGAGATAAAGACGGTCGTAAGAGAAATGTTTTGAAATCGCTTGCGCTAGCGATTCTGCCCCTGCTTCATTATGAGCTCCATCGATAACACAGGTAGGATTCCTCGTGATGACTTCCAAGCGACCCGGCCATTTCGTTTCTGCCAATCCTTGGCGTACTTCCTCTTCTTCTAATACCGTCGCATAATATTGCCTCAGAACTTCTAGTGTCATTAACGCGGTTGCAGCATTCCTCACTTGATGGTCACCTAGCAAGGGAACTTTCACCTGCTCCACCGTACGGAATGGACTTGCAAATTGTAGCACGCCTTCGCTATCCTGCATATGAAAATCTTTGCCCCACTGATAAAGACGGCTTTTTTTCGTACGACAAGTTTCCTCTACCACAGCAAGTGCCGTCGTTTCCAAGGGGCCGACCACCACTGGTACGCCCGCTTTAATAATTCCTGCTTTTTCGCGTGCGATCAATTCCAGTGACTCACCCAAGTATTGGGTATGGTCCATTCCGATATGTGGAATGACCGACACCAAAGGATGAACCACATTGGTGGCATCCCAGCGTCCTCCAAGTCCGGTTTCCCACACGACAAACCAGGGACACGCTTCGTATACAAAGTAACAAATCGCAACCAACGTCCAAAATTCAAAAGGTGAGGGCCGCTCCCCCGTTTCCTCTTCTAATTGCCTCAGATAGGGCAGGAGGTGATTCGCCCATTTGACCAAAGATTCATCTGCTATGGGTTCTCCATCGACGACAATGCGGTCGCTCCAATGGGTAATGTAGGGAGAAGTAAACAATCCAACCGGATACCCGGCTTGCTGTAAGGAAGAGGCCACCATCGCTGCGGTGGAGCCTTTGCCATTGGTTCCGGCGATATGGATACACTTTAGTCGTCGCTCCGGATGACCCAGTGCTGTAAGTACGTTTTGCATACGATCCAAGCCCGGTTGGATCTTATTCTGGCAATACGAATCCATCCATTGAAATACATCCTCTGTGGAATGAAATGACTCGTGTGCTATCATGATTCGGCTCTCCTTTTCCATCACTTACACCTTTTTACGCATAGCAACGTTGCCTTCTCTACCAGAAGGCAACGCTTCTATGCTCTCCTTGCTATTTTTAACGTTTAAACGTGCTTTATGATTTCTGCAAGTCTTCCAATCTTGCGATCACTTTCTTGCGCATCTCTTGGTATTCTTCCCCTTTTCGCTTCTCTTCCTCAACGACATGCGCAGGTGCTTTCTTCACGAACCCTTCATTGGCTAATTTCTTCTCTACCCGCTCTACTTCTTTATCCAACTTCTTTTTCTCCGCCTGGAGACGTTCGATCGTCTGTTCAATATCGATCAACCCTTCCAGCGGGAGGAACACCTCAGCTCCTGCCACTACTGCACTCATCGCTCGTGCGGGTTGCTTTACATCCGTTCCAATCTCCAGCTTATTGGTGTTACACAAACGCTGGATCGCCTCTTGACTTCCTTTAATCGTATCCAAAGCAGTGGCATCCGTCTTAATCAGCAAATCCACTTTATGACCGGGCTCCACCTCTTCTTCTGCACGGATATTTCGTACCGACCGAATCAAGTCGATCAGTAGTTGCATATCCGACACGGCTTTGGGATAGGAGAAAGAATCATTTTTAACTGGCCATGGCGCGACGGTGATGCTTTCGCCTCCCTCGAGCGGCAGGTGTTGCCAAATCTCTTCTGTTACAAATGGCATAAAAGGATGAAGCAAACGAAGCGACTGGTCTAGCACATGCACCAACACGGCTCGTGTCTGATTTTTCGCCTCTTCATCCTCTCCATATAGAGGCAACTTGGCAAACTCAATGTACCAGTCACAAAGCTCATCCCAGATGAAGTTATATAAGAGACGTCCCACTTCCCCAAAGTCATAACGTTCCAAGAGGCGGGTAACATCCTCAATCGTCTCGTTCAGACGGTGTAGAATCCACCGATCCGCGGTAGACAACTGGTCCAGTTGTTCTTTATCCAATGTCAATCCCTCTGGTTTTACCCCTTCAAGATGCATCAGAGCAAAGCGGGAGGCATTCCAAATCTTATTGGAGAAATTTCGGGCTGCCTCTACGCGTTCCCAGCGGAAGCGCTGATCATTTCCTGGGGTACAACCAGTGGAAAGCATAAACCGCATCGCATCCACACCATACTGATCAATTACTTCCAGCGGATCCACGCCATTCCCCAATGACTTCGACATTTTCCGTCCTTCTGCATCACGAACCAAACCCGTAATGAGGACGTCAGCAAACGGCTTCTGCCCCGTAAACTCCAGTGAGGTGAAGATCATGCGTGCCACCCAGAAGTAGATGATATCATAGCCAGTAACCAACACATCTGTCGGGAAAAAGCGTTTCATATCCTCGCTCTCTGCCGGCCAGCCTAAGGTAGAAAAGGGCCACAATGCTGAGCTAAACCAGGTATCTAAAACATCGTCCTCTTGTCTGAGGTTTTCGCTTTGACAATGCGGACAGGTGGACGGATCTTCTCGTTCCACAATGACTTCCCCGCACCCTTCACAATACCAAGCCGGAATCCGGTGTCCCCACCACAATTGGCGAGATATACACCAGTCACGAATGTTTTCGATCCAGTGCAAGTAAATCTTCTCGAAGCGATCCGGTACAAACTGCGCGCCTTCTCCACTCTGGGTATCCGCAATCGCTTGTTCTGCCAATGGTTTCATGCTGACAAACCACTGTGTCGACAGGTAAGGTTCCACCACCGCACCTGAACGTTCACTGTGCCCCACAGAATGCATATGTTCTTCGATTTCGATTAGTACTCCCGATTCCTTCAGATCTTTGACAATCTTTTTCCGACAGTCAAAGCGGTCCATTCCTTGATAGGGACCCGCTTGGTCATTCATGACGCCACTTTCATCCATAATCAACACTTGAGCTAGCCCATGACGCTCCCCGATCTCAAAGTCATTGGGATCATGTGCTGGCGTAATTTTTACAGCCCCACTGCCAAACTCAGGATCGACGTGTTCATCCGCTACAATCGTAATTTCACGACCGATGATCGGCAAGACCGCTTTCTTACCAATGAGCCCTTGATATCGCTCATCCTCTGGATGAACGGCAATCCCCGTATCGCCCAACATCGTTTCGGGACGTGTGGTTGCCACCCGGATGGAGCCCGATCCATCTTGGAGTGGATATTCCATGTGGTAGAGTGCACCTTGCACATCTTTGTATATCACTTCGATGTCCGAAAGTGCCGTACGTGCTGCTGGGTCCCAGTTGATAATGTATTTCCCTCTATAAATGAGGCCCTTTTCATAAAGCCGCACAAACACTTCACGCACGGCCTTAGACAGCCCTTCATCCATCGTGAAACGTTCCCGCGAATAGTCCAATGAAAGGCCCATTTTCTTCCACTGATGATGGATCACTTCGGCATATTTCTCTTTCCATTCCCATACTTTCTCTAAAAATGCTTCACGCCCCAGATCATGGCGGGTAAGCCCTTCCTCGCGCAAACGTTGTTCCACTTTTGTCTGCGTGGCAATCCCCGCATGATCCGTCCCCGGTAGCCAGAGTGCATCATAGCCTTGCATTCTTTTAAATCGAATCAAGAGGTCCTGCAATGTATTGTTGAGGGCATGCCCAATATGCAAATTACCCGTTACATTGGGCGGAGGAATCACGATGGTATAAGGTGTTTTGTTCGGGTCTTGTCCCGCTTTGAAAAAACCTTTGGCCATCCAGTAATCGTACCACTTCTCCTCCGCTTTCTTCGGATCATAAGCAGAAGGCAATCCTGTATTTTCTACCATAATATTCATCTCCTTATCAGCATAAAAAAAGCCCTTTCATCCAAAGGACGAAAGAAGCATCTTCGCGGTACCACCTTTGTTCACGTATCTGCTTTTCGTCGATACGTGCCCTCCATCCTGTTAACGCAAGGAGGCGACCTGTCCTACTCCATCATTCAGACAGATAGCTCGAGGGGGACGGTTCATTGGGTTCAACTAAAGTGCTTTTCAGCCCTGAGCACTTCTCTCTGAAAGTGAAGGTCCAACTACTTTTCCCTGTCATCGCTTCTTTTCACTAATCCATGTCATGTTTTTCATATTGTACAATGGAAAAGACAACAGGTCAACTCGAGGCACCTGTTGTCTTTTCCCCAGTAGAGAGAGCCTAAGTTCTCTTCTACCTTGTTTCATATAACCCAGTCTTAATTCATCCCAAATGCTTTTTGAACACTATCATACATCAGTGGCGGATCGGCCAAGGTGGCCAACAAAAGCGTAGCACCCATCAATAGCAAACTTAGTAATAATAGAAAGAAAAAACCACGATACATGCTCTTCGCCATTGACTTCATCGCGCTCACAGGCAAAAACCTCCCTGTCTCAACACACAAGTCTCTTATCTATTCTGCTCTTTTCACTTACACTTGTCCAGTCTTTTTCCACACATTTTTCTTAAGCGATACAAATTCTTGAACTTAAATAAAAAAAAAGCTGGAAGAGAGAGCTTCTCCACCAGCCGAATCTTCTTTCTTAATCCTGGGGAGCATGAGGAAAAATCGGAAACTGCACCGACTCATCCAAAGGTCCCACTTCGTCCTCTAAATCCTCTTGAAAGCGATCCGGACGCTTCTTCTTCCCTTTTTTAAGCTCTATTTTTTCTCTTTTTTGCCATAATTGTTGAATAACTTGCTGGAATTGTTCCAACTGCTCAATCGCTCGTTCAAACTGGCGGACAGCATCGATTTCATTGGTGTTGGTTTCTTGTGTATAATACGCTTTCAATATTTGATAGGGGCGTAGAGGATAAGCCAGGTATACAGCTAACAGCTTCTCCTCGATGCGTTTTAGTGCAAATTCCTCTTCATAGTAGCCTAGATAGGTGGAAATCTCCTCATGATCTGGATCTCCAAACTGACGATAAAAAGTGGCAATATCCCGCACAGGCGAATCCACTACAGCCTGATCAAAATCAACCCAATACCATCCTTGTTCGCTCATCAAAAGTTTTCCAGGATGAGTACGTGCATGGCACAAGGTATACCGTGGTGCTTTCCCTCCTTGCGATTCTAGATATCGCTCAACCCCACGGATAGCGAAATCAAACGCCTTTTCGAGAAAGCCCGCCTGTTCCAGGAAAGACTGATCCATCGGGGAGGGAATATCACGCTCTTGCGCCAAATAGTACAGTTCAGCCGTTTTTGCTTTTCGATCCCTCCATCTTTCGATGAAAGGCTGATTCAGTTGGTTACGAAATTTCGTGTAATGATCTACCACCGGCTCTACCAAGCGATGAAATTGAGCCAATGATTGTAACAAAGCATCGCGAGGCGGTTCATAGATCGTATTCTCTTTCGACTCCACCCAAGGAGTGACATACCAATTCCCATTCTTCGTCATCACATACACTTCATCTGCCGGTGTCTTCACCCAAGGTAGTACATGTGCATATCCTTGTTCCCACGCGTGAGAGATTACATCGTGGAGCATCATCAATTTTTCTGCTGGTTGTTTGGTCCACTTCAGAGCGTATGTACCTTGACTGGTTTCTACGCGGAAGATTCTTTTAATCTGTGTTACTTTATGGGGTGCCCACCCGTACTCAGTAAATACTTGTTGTAATTCTTGGCGGTTAATGGTCTGCTGTTTCACCTTTCCTTCCCCCTCTGCAGGTAAACGGGGAGAGAGGATCGACCTTCTGTCCTATCCCCTCTCTCCTAAATCCTCCCCAATTGCTATCCTTCGCGTGGAATGTAAACCACCTGTCCTTCATCTAGACTGGAACTTTCCAGTCGATTTAACTGCTTAATTTTACTCGATGGCAAGTTATAACGATCGGCAATCGAATCTACCGAATCTTCTTTTTGCGCAATCACCATCCTCATGCGAACAAAACGCGGTTCGTCCTCGGAGACCAATCTTTTCGCCCAATCGGATGCTGAACGACTTTTTTCTTCTTTTTCTTCCTGCTCCTCATGAATCGACGCTTGCTCGGAATCATCCAATTCTCGTGTGAAAGATTTCGCTGGCGACAGACGTTCCTCTTCCGATGGTTGAGGATAGAGAGGATAGACATTGCTTTCTACATCTTTATTGTCATTTGTAGAGAATGATGCGTCCGTTGGATCTCCTTCATTTCTTTTTTCACTCCAACGTTGCCCTTCGTTAAAAGAATAAGCAGATTCTCCTTGATGCGATGCGAATTCATCTGTCTGCTGTTGAGATGTGGAATATTCTCTTTCATCCCGCGAAGAAAGGTCGTTGATCCGCTCCTCCTCCGCTTGTTCACGTTGCTGATAGGAGTATGCTTGCCTTTCTCTTTCTTGCTGTTCCTGTTCTCCATCATATCCATAAGGATTCCAACTGCTTGCCGAAGGGGAGTACCCGGCTGATGATGGATGATCACTGGAGGAAATTTGATAATCCTCATGTGTACCGTATTCTTGCGTTTCCCGATATTCTTCATGCGGTTGATGATACTCTTCACCCGTCTCAACGGATTGAATTTGTGACTCTGGATCGTACCCTTCTTCCACTGACTGCGATACCGATAACCCTTTCTCCTCTTGAGCCCCTGAAAACGATGCTTCGGGTAATTCTTCATAGGATGGTTCTTCTCTGTCTGCTGTCGATGCCTCATTCGAATCCTCAATCAGTCCGTCAATGGTAAGTAAAGCTTCGATTTGCAATTCAAATGGGGAAAGCACCTGATAATCGAATGCTTCCACTTCTGCCGCAAGTTGCTCCAAGTCCGCTTTGTCAGTGGGTAAGGAAATCTCAACTGGAATGACATAAGCAATCTCTTCTTGACTACTGGCACCCGTCTCTGACTGAACCTCTGACTCTGTCGGATTCATTTCGTTGCTGCGATAAGATCCATTGAGGCGTAAATAGCCATGGATTTTTAAGTGCGTATCCTGTTCTTCAATTTCGACATCAGGATAAAGGTCCAGTTCCAGGAGGGTATCCATCCCCGGTTGGTGGGGGTGAAGTCGCACTTTTTCGGAGATATCAAAACGTAGTTGTTTGTACTCGTTGCCCGCCACTGTGCTCCCTCCTCACTTCGAAATTTCATTCGAAAATCCGCTTCGCAAACATCAGAGATTTTCGACTGTACTGTATCTATATGCGTGCGATGAGCGGATATACCCTGTCCGAAGGGAAGCAGCCGATATGAAGATGCCTCAAGGTAGGTGCCTCATGAAAATAGACGGCACGTGCTCCTTCTGGAACAAAGGAAAAGTGTCAATATGTTTACAAGTCATTCTTATCGTCACATAAGTTATGCTATGATTAAGAAAGTAGAGAAAAAGAAGGGAGATAAGTAAATTCTATGCCCCCAAAAGAAGTTTTTACTCCAACAAGGAAGAGTGGAACATTGGTATTCTCTCTCTTAATCCTTTCTAGTATTGGCCTAGTCCTCATAACACTCAACCACTTCAATTCCTACATGTTACTCTTACTCATTCCCATCATCCTCTGTAATGGACTCTCTATATCGGCATTGCTTAAAACGACGTATCACTTAGCTGATCATGCACTCATCATTCGTATCGCCTTTCTAAAACGAGAAATCCCTTATCATACGATTAAATCGATGCAAGTTAACCCGATAATGATCAAACCTTTCGGACAAGCGTTAGAGATTTCTTATCTCAAGGATTATCCAAATCAAAAAGAGAAGAAGCATGTGATCCGTCTTCCACAAGAGATCGATCAATTCTTTTCCCAGTTACAAAGCAAAAACCCGGAGATTCGCCGTGAACCCTAGACGTACACAACATCGGCGCTTCTATTCTAAAATCACCCCATTCGAAGCCAAAAACCAAACAACTTCTTATCTCGCCAGAAAATGAAGACGATCTTATGTCTCTCTTGCTCGAAAAGAATCCTTCAATCGTACAAAAATAATTAGGAGGACCGATCCTGCCTCACAAAAAGACCCTCTCTTTCCTGAGAAGGTCTTTTTCTTTCCCTATTCGCTTTTCCTCTTGCCGTTTATAACTTGGCCATCGCCTGACGACTTGCTTCGATCGTCCGATCAATATCTTCGTCTGTATGAGCCGTCGAGACGAACATGCCCTCATATTGAGAGGGGGCAATGGAGATCCCCTGTTCCATCATATGCTTAAAGTAGGTAGCAAACTTCTTCGTATCTGCGTTCTTCGCCTGCTCATAAGAGTGTACCTCTTCATCTGTAAAGAAGAGACAGACCATCGATCCTACCCGGTTGATATGATGCGGAATACCTACTTCTAGCGCATTCTTTCGTAGTCCTTTTTCAAGACGCTCCGCCTTTTCTTCTAGCTGTTCATAAACACCAGGACGGTCTAGCTCTTCCAAGGTGGCATGACCTGCTGCCATCGCTAACGGATTACCAGACAAGGTTCCTGCTTGGTAAACCGGTCCTACTGGTGCCATCATCGCCATAATTTCCTGTTTGCCTCCATAAGCGCCAACAGGAAGTCCTCCGCCAATCACTTTACCAAATGTAGTTAAATCAGGAGTAACCCCATACAGCCCTTGCGCACAGTGCTTATCGACACGGAAACCTGTCATCACTTCATCAAAGATGAGGAGGGAATCGTAACGCGAGCAAATCGTTCTTACACCTTCTAAGAAACCAGGCTGTGGTGGCACAACACCCATATTTCCAGCAACCGGCTCGATAATGACAGCAGCTATATCATGACCGTACTTTTGGAAGGCCAGCTTCAAGCTTTCCAAGTCATTATACGGTACGGTTAAGGTATGCTGTCCCGTATTTTCTGGTACACCAGGACTATCCGGTAGTCCCAACGTGGCCACACCAGAGCCCGCTTTAATAAGAAGGCTATCGGAATGACCATGGTAACAGCCTTCAAATTTCAAGATTTTATTCCGCTTGGTGTACGCGCGTGCTAGTCGTAAGGCACTCATCGTGGCCTCGGTTCCCGAGTTAACCATCCGTACAACATCCACCGAGGCTACCCGTTCACTTACTTGATGGGCAATCTCCGTCTCGATCTCCGTTGGTGCACCAAAGCTTGTCCCTTTGGCTGCCATCGTCTGCACCGCATTCACCACTTTCGGATGAGCATGCCCCAAGATAAGCGGTCCCCAGGAGCAAACATAATCAATGTATTCGTTGCCGTCCACATCAAAGACACGCGAACCTTCGCCTCGTTCTATGTATACTGGGGTCATTCCCACCGACTTAAAAGCCCGAACGGGACTATTGACTCCCCCTGGAATCACTTGACACGCTTTTTCATAATTCAGCGCGGATTGTTTATATCCCTTATGCATGATTCTTCACCCCTTCTCTCGGTATTGTACCGCAAACAAACGGAAATCGTACACCGAAAAACAAGTGACATCTTTCATTACCATTTATCTACCCATTTCCTTTCTTATCTAAAATACAAAGAGGTGGATACACCACCCCCCTCTTTGTCCATCATTAACCTGATTCACCCTCTCCGAACCCGCGTGGTCCTCTCGCTCCCCGAGGACCACGAGGTCCACGAGATCCTGTCGCACCCGTAGGGCCGGTTGCTCCTGTCACGCTTAACTTTCCAATACTGAGGAGATATGCATCAATTTCACCCCCAAATACGGATTGGAAAGCACCTGGAGTTGTCGGAAGATCACTTGAAAAGGTAAACCCTGTCGCAAACAGTCGATTTTGAAATCCGACCGCTACTCCCCGTCCCGTATCTGCTAAGCTCCCACCAAAATAGGTAGAGTATAAAAGCCCCGTCCCAGCAAAACTGACTTGTGTCAAAAACGCGTCAGACAGTCCTCTCAGATTTCGCTGAAAGGCATCTGACGTAACGGGAAAGTCCATCGAAGTTGTCGTACCCACTACCCAAGGATTAAAGAAAGAATCCAATGCGATGGCATTTCCAAAGTCCCGTATATTCCCACCTAGGTAAGTAGAAAAAACAAGACCATTTCCTTGTGGGGTGAACTTTGTCACATATGCCTTGTTAAGCGCGGGAGCCAGCTGCGTTTGGAAAGCACCATTCGAAACAGGGAAGTCAGTCGAGCCCGTCTGGCCCGTCACATAAGCAGAACCAAAGGAGTCGATCGTTATAGCCGCTCCTTGTTCCAGGCTAGAGCTACTCTTCCCGCCCAGGTAGGTAGAATAAATAAGTGCGGAGCCTGCATCATTCAATTTCGTCACAAAGGCTTTTCCTAATCCACTATAAACCGTTTGAAAAGCACCGATCGTAACAGGAAAATTGCTTGATTCTGTATCTCCCACCACAAATGCTTGATTGGCAGAATCAACCGCAATTCCTCTCCCAAGATCTCGAGATTTCCCACCAAGATAAGTGGAGTAAACAAGCGAGGTACCCGTCGGGCTAAATTTCGTTACAAAGGCATTTATATCTACTGGTGGGATGGTCTGAAACGAACCAGAGGTAACAGGAAAATCAGTCGAAGAGGTATTTCCAGTGAGATAGGCAGATGTCGTGTCATCGAGAGCAATGCTAAGTCCCATATCATCTCTATTGCCACCAAAATAGGTAGAGTAGACGAGAGACGAACCATCCGGACTCAACTTCGTCACAAAGATATCTACCACCCCGCCAGCAAAGATAGATTGAAACGCATTTTTTATGGGGAAATTGGTCGAGCTCGTGATACCTGTTAGATAGGCATTCCCATCTGTATCAATCGCCACACTCGCTCCCTCATCCACATCTGATCCCCCAAGGAAAGTAGAGTAGACGAGTGAAGATCCATCCGAACTCAACTTCGTCACAAAAACATCAATCTGTCGACCAGATTGGGTCTGGAAAGATCCTGTAGTAATAGGGAAGTTGGTCGATTGAGTCGCCCCCACTACATAGGCTTGTTGCTTCGCATCCACGGTGATGCCTATACCAAAATCCTCATCATTCCCACCCAAATAGGAGGAATAAAGGACGACCAGTGGGTCAATAATCAGAGGCAAGCTCGAATCGTACTCCTCTAAAAGTTGATAACCAAACGTACCATCATCTCTTAGCTCAAATCGGGTGGGAATTTCTCGATCGCCTTGAAAGCTGACCGGCTGTTTCTCCACGAGGAGGAAAGAGAGCATATGCACCCACAACTCTCCTGATTCTCGAATATTCAGCTTGTTGTTGCCTTCATAAGTGAGCCGAATCTCTTTCGGATCAGCACCAGGATGTACGACAAATTCGTACTTCAATCCCTCTTTATGTTGATAAAAAACAGCATCGATACCCGGCCATACACCTAGATAGTGAGCATGTCCTCTCTCTTGGACCATTTGAATTTGAACATCTGGAAGCGCACGACAAAAAGACAACTTCACGCTACCAGTGTCTTCACCGTGAGGCTGTTTCTCAAAAAGCAACCCGTCTTTCTGATAAGTTAAGTGAAAAGAGTCTCTTTGGGGAAGGAGACCCTTCACGCTTTTGAGACTACCCATTTTATTTTGCACGATCAACCTACTCCCTTTAGTCCGCATAAGTATGGTATAAATTATGCTATGCTGTTAAAACCATACCTGTGCAGACAGGAAACAAACGTAGCTTTCGCACGCTGGACTGGTGGGGAATCAGGTAAAAACTAAATTCCATCTAATAGGATCGTCCCACATTTAATAATGAGAACGAACCATTCAAAAAGGTTATCGTACCAGCTTCATACGTTCTTTTTTCGCCATGGCACCGTAATAGGTAATCCGTTTATATGCTTGTGGATCAATTACTTTAAAAGGATAATAATTGGGACGAGCCACATTTACTTCAAAGATCCATAGCTTCCCGTTTTTATCCACTCCTATATCCACACCATGTTGGTCGCGCGTCGGGTACCATTTACTCATCACGTGTGAAGCATGCAGTGACAAGTCCAGTAACTTCCCAATCATCTTTGATCTCTCTTGTTTATTCATTCCTAGGTAGTTAGATAAGAATTCGTTAATCTCAAAAACGCTTCCCACCGTGGTAGGATTAATGATTTCCGAACGAGCAAATATCACTCTCCCCGCCATTCCCCCTAAGCGCCATCTATTTTTATAGCGAACCGTGTGTACACGAATATCACACGGATAGCCTTGCCTGGTTCGACTCTTTATTCCCTCTTGGATAACATATGCCCCTTTCAAAAGAGGCTTTAAAGCAAGATAGAGTTCTTTCTCACTATGAAAAGAAATTGCTCGCTTACTATTTGGGGTCATCAAAGCAGCCCTTTTTAATCCACGTCGAACAACAAAAATATTTTTTCCTCCATACCCCCCTGTCGATTTAATATAAACCGTCTGATATTTCTTCCACATTTTTCGTAGATTTTTGGTGCTCAGCCTCATCGTTTTAGGAAAGTGCTTTCTAGTAAGCGCGTCACGTTGTAACGCTTTGGCTTGGACCGATTTGTCCCGCAGTGCATACACCATTTTCTCCTCTCCTCTTCTTTTTCATTTATTTAATCTATTATATTCTTTTAATAGAATAATGTTACTAATAAAGGAAAAAGAGAGTATGCATCTACAAATTAAAGGAAAGCCGATCCCCTACAATAGAAGGATTCTTCCTTTTCAATTGCCTGCTTGACCTTTCCGTCGCGTCAAGCACTACCCTTTAATAGAAGCTCCTCATGTGATGGGAGCTTTCGTACAAATAGTTCATCCTCGATTAGAAATGGAAAATTCAATCAAAGGAGCCGATTGTATATGAGTCTACTCATTCAAAATGCTCATCTCTTGACTCTATCAGGAGAGGAGCCACTTTCACCAGGGGATATTTATATCGAAGAGGACACCATCGTATCCATAGGGGATGTCTCTTCACATGAACACTCCTCAGACCTGTCCATCATTCATGCCGAAGGAATGGTTGCACTCCCCGGTCTCATCAATGCCCACCAACATTCACCCATGTCACTCTTTCGTTCTTTTAGTGACGACCTGCGGTTAATGGATTGGCTGGATCGAAAAATTCTTCCCGCTGAAGCCCGTTTGACTCCCACAGATGTCTATTGCGGTGCTCTCCTGGGCATAGCCGAGATGATTAAATCGGGAACAACCACGTTTGCCGATATGTACATGCATATGGATCAGGTTGCTAAAGCTGTCGCAACAACAGGCATTCGCGCCTCGCTTACCCGCGGACTGATCTTTAATGGAGATGCTCGTGCCGAAGAACGTCTGCAAGAAGGAATCCATCTTATCCAGCAGTGGTCCGGACAAGCACAAGGTCGCATTACCACCATGTTGGGTCCACATGCCCCCTACACTTGTGATCCACAATCACTCCAACGGGTGATGCAACTAGCGCAAGAGATGAACGTTCCGATTCATATTCACTTAGCAGAAACCAAGGAAGAGATCGATCGAATGAAAAGAAAGTATCAGCTTACCCCCACTCGTTACTTATATGAGCTCGGAATGTTAAGTGAGGAGTTTCATGTTTTACTAGCCCACGCCATTCATGTGAGTGAGGAGGAGATTTCTTTGCTAGCAAACATGAGGGGAGGGATTGCTCACAATCCCATGAGTAATCTGAAGTTGGGGTGCGGGATTGCGCCGTTAACAGCCTACCACCGTCGCGGCATTCCTGTCGGTCTCGGGACGGATGGTGCGGGAAGTGCATCGTCTCTTGACCTCTTTAAAGAAATGAAGCTGGCTTCCGGTCTACAAAAAGCACTCACTTTCGATCCAGTAACCATCGATGCCCGTGCGACTCTTCGTATGGCAACGTCGGAAGGTGCTAAATTGCTGGCAATTGATCAGCAGGTTGGAACCCTAGAGGTAGGAAAGAAAGCGGATCTCATCTTAGTAGACTTGAATCAGCCTCACCTCACCCCAAGGCATGACCTCTACTCCCTCCTTGCTTATGCAGCCACAGGAGCCGATGTAGATACCACCATTGTCAATGGACAAGTACTTATGCAAAATCGGAATCTAACCACCATAGATGAAGAGGCACTATTAAAAGAAGCCGGGGAACGCGCGCGCAGATTAGTGGCAGGTTTATGAGTAAATAGTGAAGAACCCATCGCCCTTGTGATCATACAAAGGGGATGGGATCGATATTTTAAGTAGTTGCGACTTCAAAAACTTTGCAGGGAGTAGGGAATCAGGCCGTTTCGTGATAACTCTTTTATTTCTAAAGGAATGGGCTCCGAAGAGTAAACTTTGTTTTTGGTCAGATTCATGATCATTCCTGTCTCCGTATCTATCTCTATCTGGTTGCCTCGCTCAACATCGACAGATGCCTCTTCGCTTGTGAGAAAAGGCAATGATACAGGCAATTCCCACCGTTTTGAGAGAAAGGGAGGCATGCTCTCGTGATGAGCCCATCCCAAAGTTTCGTCCCGCAACGATGAAATCATTTGGTTTTACAAAAGAGACAAGGGTTTTGTCGATCCCTTCCATACAGTGTTTCGCCAGTTCCTGAGGGATGCTGTGTTTAGGAATTTAGCTGGAACGATATGTCCCGTATCAATGTAATCGCCGTATGTAAACGCATTTCCTTTCACCAGCATGTGCCTTTATTCTCCTTTCACCTAAAATTTCCTTGGATCTGTCATTCGACCCGTCAATGCGGATGCAGCAGCCACTGCGGGACTAGATAGATAAATTTCTTTGTTCACTTTTGAAAAAGCACCCAAGAGGTTGCGATTCAGCCTGTCTATAAATGTTCTGACTACCTGGATTAATATCCATACTTACCCTATCTGAGATTCTCTTGCCTTTGATGATTTCCGCGGAAATCTGTAAATCATGGATTCTACCATAGAACAAGAACCAATGAGCACATGATCAATCTCAATTTCGCTAAGTTTCCGTGACGGTCATCCTGTTTTTCTTCTCGTTAGAGTATCCTCAATCTTTTCTTTCATGCGACAGATAAGGGGAAAAAATCCACATTCCTTCGCACTTCATTTTGCTACTCTAATGAAAGAAGCTCTTATAGATAGAGGGGATGACCCCTTCTACCCATAAGAGCTTTTCACCAGCGATCAATGTTTTCTGCTAGCGCCTATCATTTCCTCAGATAGCTTCTACTAGTCCAAGCCCGAACTTCCCTCTTCCTCATAATGCGCTTCTTTCTAGTTGCCCTCTCTATCTTTTCAACCACATCGCAACATCTTTCGCATGGTAGGTAAGAATGATGTCTGCTCCTGCTCGTTTCATGCCTGTCAGCATCTCCATAACCACTTTTTGCTCATCGATCCAACCATTTTGAGCTGCTGCTTTAATCATGGAGTACTCTCCACTCACATTATAAACCGCTATCGGTAAATCAAATCGCTCTTTGAGACGCAACACGATATCCATATAAGCGAGCCCCGGCTTCACCATCAAGAGGTCTGCTCCCTCTTCCACGTCAGAAGCCGCTTCACGTAAGGCCTCACGGGCATTAGCCGGATCCATCTGGTATGTCCGCCGATCGCCAAACTGGGGAGTCGAGTGCGCCGCATCGCGGAACGGACCATAGAAGCTAGAAGCGTATTTAACCGCGTACGACATGATCGGGATGTGGGAGTAACCTTCTTGATCCAATCCCTCACGTATTGCCGTTACAAACCCATCCATCATATTGGACGGTGCGATCATATCTGCTCCTGCCCTCGCTTGTGCCACAGCCGTCTGTGCCAATCGTTCCAGCGAAGCATCATTTAGCACGACTCCATTTTCCACTAATCCACAATGACCATGGTCTGTATACTGACACAAACAGGTATCTGCAATCACGTACAAGGATGGGTGACGTTTTTTGATACGCTGCGTCGCCCGTTGCACAATACCCAGCTCATCATCGGCTGCACTACCAAAGGGGTCTTTCTCTTGCGGAACGCCGAAGAGGAGAACCGAGCGAAGACCAAGTTGAACCACTTCGTCCACCTCTTGATCCAACCGGTCCAATGAGAAATGGTAGACTCCTGGCATCGAAGGAATCTCTTCCTTTACATTTTCCCCTTCTACAACAAAAAGTGGATAAATCAAATCCGGCAACTGCAAGGTATGTTCACGCACCATGCCACGAATCGAATCACTTGCGCGTAGCCGGCGGTGACGTTTAAATTTCTCCATCATTCTTGCTCCTTTCGTCATCGTTACTCGATTCACTACACAACCTCTTTGAGTCTGTCCGTTCGACTCGAATTTCACTGGATGATCCCTCACGCTCGATTATGGCCTCTATCAAACCTTCTAATGTAGACTCCTTCGCCACGATCTCCACGGCAAGCCCACGTTGCTTGGCATATTTTGCTGTCAGTGGACCAATGCAAGCTACCTTCGCTGTTTGAAATAGCGAATTCTCCCCTGAAGTATGCTCGGTAATCGCTTTGAGCACATTGCGTACCGTTGATGGACTCGTAAAAGTAAGAATATGTAACTCCTGTGCACGCAAGAGACGCACCACTTGCTCCACATCGCCATCTCCAGGCACCGTCTCATAAGTGATCACATCGCTCACGTGATGGCCCAAACTCCTCAATTCATCTACAATCCAGGTTCGGGCAAGCGCAGCTCGCGGAAAAAGCACTCGCTGTTCCGGCTTCAATTGGGGAGCAAGTGCATGTAACAGTCCCTCTTGACGGAATTTTTCCTGCGGACACAGAGAGACCGCCCATCCCGCTTCTTCAACAGCTACCTTCGTTTTCTTACCGACAACAGCAATCTGAATTCGCTCCATGATGCCATGGTCCAATTTCAAATCTTGAAGACGTTGCTGAAAAAAATGAACACCATTGGCACTTGTGAATAGAAGCCAATCATACGAGGACAGCTGCTGCAATGCATCGTCCAAGGGATCAGGATCAGAAGCAGGTTGGATGCGGATCGCCGGAAAAGCGACCGCCTCTCCCCCTTGCGTCTCAATTTGCTCAATCAATCCTCGGTTTTTCTCTCGCGGTTGGGTTACCAGGATTCGTAGTCCGGAGAGCGGGAGAGAACTCACGACCGAAGCTCCTCACGCACTTCCTCCAACAGCTTCCCTGCACCTTCTGCACGTAACTGCTCTGCCAACTGTTTCCCTAAAGATTCTTCATCCGTTCCTACCACGCGACCTTTAAACACTTTTTCTCCATCAGGTGACGCGACCAATCCGGCAAGGATTACTTGATCTTCTTCCGAAATCGTGGCATAGCCAGCAATAGGCAGGTGACAGCCTCCCTCAAATGCATGCAAGAAAGCGCGCTCTGCCCGTACACATCGCTCCGTGGCCCGATCATTTAAGTGATTCAGCGCTGCAATCATTTCATCATCGGTAGAACGGCATTGAATCGCCAATGCTCCTTGCCCCACTGCGGGTAGCATCACGTCAGCCGAGATGGCTTCGGTAATGCGCTCTTCCCATCCCATGCGCTTCAACCCAGCCGCCGCTAACACAATGGCGTCAAACTGACCTTCCTCCAACTTGCGAAGCCGTGTATTAATATTGCCTCGTACCGGCTCCACTACCAGGTCAGGGCGAGCCACCAAAACTTGGGCCTGCCTGCGCAAACTACTGGTACCAAGGCGAGCTCCCTCGGGAAGTTCCTTCAGTGAAGCATACTTCTGCGATACAAGCACATCATGCGGATCTTCACGTTTGGTAACCGCTGCGATCGTCAACCCTTCAGGCATGACACCAGGCAAATCTTTCATGCTATGCACCGCAAAATCAACTCGCTCATCAAGGAGCGCTTGTTCAATTTCTTTCACAAACAATCCCTTACCGCCCACTTTAGACAACGTAACATCCAGGATTTTATCTCCTTTGGTCACAATCTTCTCTGTCTCTACCTGCCATGAAGGGGTAACCGGTTTTAATTGCTCCATTACCCACTCCGTCTGAGTTAGCGCTAATGCACTTTTTCTTGTCCCTGCAATCACTGTCCGCACCGTCAAAACTCCTTTAACCTCATGTTCTATTACAACCACTGATGAAATGAATATCCGGTATTGGAAATCCAATAGTTTAACCAGATGGTGAGAAAAGCCCCTAGATTCCACCACGCTAATTGCCGAGCAGGCCAACGCTTCGACATCCGTTGATACAGATGAAATCCATACACCACCAGTACCAACAACGATCCTCCTATTTTCGGATCATACCAGAAAAGCGCACCCATGCTCTGATACGCCCACATCGTTCCCAGAATAAGTGCTGTTAATAAAAAAGGAACACCGATGACCACCAAGCGATGGGAAAAACCATAAAGTTGATCCAAGCTGGGCAGACGGCGCAGTAATTCCCATTTCTTTTTCTTTAATAAGAAATTAACCAATAAGTACAGCGCAGACGCAATCGCGGAAAGCGAGAAGGAAGCGTATGCCGTCAACGCCATCGTTACATGGACAAACACCAGTTCATTAAGTAGCGGACCTGACAAACCTGTATCGTCACTCACAAAAAAGAGGCTCGAAGCCGCTACGGTAAAGGCTACAACATTAGCCAAGAACACAAGAATATCCATTTTATAAAGGGCATTGATTATCAACGTAAACGTAACCAATACCCAAGAATAAAAGAAGAGAGAGTCAAATGGGGTTAAGATCGGTGAAAGTGCAAAAACACGCATCGTTAAAAATACCGATTGCAAAAGCCACACCAACAGCAACAACCCTTGCGCCATCCGTTTGGAAAGGGGGTTTTTGTGCATAAGGTTTGAAAAGGCGAACAAAAGACTAAGTGCATAGGAATAAATAATAAAGTCAGACACCCAATGCGTTGCCATTACCTATTGCCCCCTCACACTAGGATCGAATCGATATGTCTTTCGACGCCCACTTCGTTTGAAAGGACATCGCCGTCGGACATCGCGCTTCTTTCTTCATTGGCTGTTCTTTCTCTAGCTCTTTCACTTGATCTTCTAACGCAAACAGATGAACAAACATATCCAACCATTGTTCCCGATCCGATCCACTTGAATTCTCTTTTATACGAACAATTGGATCGCGCACCATCTGATTAATAATGCTTTTCGTCTGTTTGCGAATCATGCGCTTCTCTCGTTCCGTTAAATCAGGCAACTTACGTTCAATTCGATCCATCGCCTCTTCTTGAATCGTGATCGCTTTCTCACGCAGGGCGTTAATAAGTGGAACCACACCGAGTGTAGCCATCCATTCTTCAAATTGCACCACTTCATCACTAATCCACAGAGTAATTTTCTTCGCTTCTTGTTTACGTAGGCTAACATTGCTTTCGACGATTCCTTGCAGGTCATCGATATCGTATAAATACGCGTTGTCTAATTGATGGACACCGGGATCCACATCCCGTGGCATCGCAATATCAATAAAGAAGAGTGGCATCGGCTTGGTACGGATGACCGGCTCCACCATTTCCCGTGTGATCACCGTGTCACTCGCCCCCGTCGAACTGATCACAATATCCGCCTCGGCCAGCCATATGGGTAATTCGGTTAAGGAAGCAGCTTGTCCTTGAAAGCGCGCCGCTACTTTCTCCGCTTTCTCCACCGTGCGATTCAGAACCACAATCTGCTTCGCCCCATTGCTTTGCAAATGTTGAGCCGTCAGTTCGCCTGTTTCCCCCGCGCCGACCAACAGGACGGTTTTATCGCTAAAGGAGGTGAACATTTTCTTCCCTAACTCCACAGCGGCATAACTAACTGAAACCGCGTTCTGTCCGATCTCTGTCTCTGCGTGCACCCGTTTCCCAAAAGTGACTGCTTGTTGAAACAAGCGATTAAATAAACTGCCGGTCGTTCCTTGCTCCTGCGCAGTAAAAAACGCGGTTTTAACCTGTCCCAAAATTTGTGTCTCCCCAGGAATCAGGGAATCGAGACCACAAACCACGTGCAGAAGATGGGAAACAGCGTCTTGTTGGTGCTTCAGATAGAGATGATCATCAAAATCTTGTGTGCGTAATCCGAACCAATCTGCTAAAAAAGAACGTAAATAATAAGCACCCGTGTGCAGCTGATCACAAACCGCATACAATTCCATACGGTTGCATGTGCTGAGCACAACACATTCCAGGATGCCTTTCTGTTCTTGTAAGCGCGTAACAGCTTCTCCGATTTCGTCCGCAGAAAAAGACATCCGCTCGCGGAGTTCCACCGGCGCCGTTTGATGATTGATTCCTGCCACCATGATATACATCATTATTCACCTCAATCTATCTAGTGAACTTTTTAGTAAATAACCATCAAGAACACTAGCACGTCTCGCTACTATCATCTTGTCCATTATAACATAAGCACCATTTCCTACGATCCATACTCATGTGAACAGATTTTGAAGCTCCCGCATAGGATAATTGAGCCTATCATTCATTTTATGCAGGAGGGGAATTTTCTCTTATGATGCCAAACATCCGACTCGTATTCACCGTGATAATCACATTCTTACTTATCTTTTCTGTCACAGCATGCGGGAAAGAAACTTCAGAGGAAGCAAAGGACACCATTCGCTTAGTGGAGGTTACACACTCCCTCTTCTATGCGCCACAATATGTGGCGATGGAGAACGGTTTTTTTGCTGAAGAGGGCATTGAAATCGAACTGATCAATGGTGCGGGTGGAGATAAGACCATGACCACTTTATTGGCCGGCGAAGCCGACATGATCCTCATGGGGCAGGAAGGAGCGATCTATGTCACTGCCCGTGAAGCTAACCAACCCGTCGTCGCCTTTGCCCAGCTAACCCAGCGAGATGGTAGCTTTCTCGTCTCGCGCCAGCCACAACCCGATTTTACTTGGAATGACCTTCAAGGGCAAACACTCCTTGGACAGCGCAAGGGAGGGATGCCTCAAATGGTGAGTGAGTATGTACAAAGAAACAACGGCTTGATTCCTCATGAAGAGGTATCCATCATTCAAAATGTCGACTTTCAAAATCTAGGTACCGCCTTTGCCTCAGGCACTGGAGACTACGCACAACTCTTTGAGCCAGTCGCCTCCCAGATAGAGGCCGAAGGCAAGGGATATGTCGTCGCCTCTTTTGGTGAAGAAAGTGGCGATCTACCCTACACTGTCTATCTCACCAAGCAAACGTGGCTAGAAGAAAACCCTGAACTCGCCAAAAGATTTGTCCGTGCACTGTACAAAGCACAGCAGTGGACCGAGCAACAATCTCCCGAACAACTCGTCTCGGTTATGTCCCCTCATTTCCCTGATACGGATGAAGCCATCCTCCAGAAAGTATTGGAACGTTATCAAGCACAATCCTCCTGGTCTTCGGACCCCCTCATCGAGAAAAGCGAATACCAGCGTTTGCTTCAAATCCTTGAAGAAGCAGGCGAACTACCACAAGACGTCCCTTACGAAACCGTCACCGACATGAAGTTGGCCGAAGAAGTTATGCAAGAAAATCCCTAGTCCTTTAGAAGAATGCCCCCTCCCGTGTTCGATGGAATCCTTCCCTATAAGTGGAAAGTTACTCCTTCAGATAGAGGGGAATCTCTTGGGGAGACGACCTTGTCAACGATTCTCGCACAACCGCTAAGGAAAATGCATCTGGGTATTCCATCACGGACGAGAGAACGGACCCTCTCTTCCCATAGTAGAAGGATGAACGATCACTTTTAACTCGATTAAACATCATGAGAGCGAGGAGGAACCCCTTCATGAAACAGACTCAGCCCGCCATTTCATTAGAAAATGTTTCTAAAACCTACCTAAGCCAAAAGGAAATTTATACTGCTGTCTCCTCCGTCACCTTTTCCGTTACACCAGGGGAATTTGTCAGTCTGGTAGGTCCCAGTGGCTGTGGAAAAAGTACCGTTCTCTCCATGATTGCTGGCCTGGAACAGAAAAGCTCTGGCCAATTGTACGTACAAGGGAAAGAAGTTCGCTCTCCTCCCCGCACGATTGGATACATGATGCAACAAGATTGCCTTTTACCCTAGCGTACGGTGGAAGAAAATATCCTACTTGGTCTGCAAATTCGCAAACAACTCTCTTCTCAATCCATCTCCCACGCACAAGCTATTCTTAGCGATCTTGGAATGGAACAAGTAGCCACATACTATCCGGCTCAACTATCCGGTGGTATGCGTCAACGCATTGCGCTCGTCCGTACTCTAGCACTCTCTCCAGCGATCCTTTTACTCGATGAACCGTTCTCCTCCGTTGACTTTCAAACGAAATGTGAATTGGAGGCGCTCTTAACGACTATCTTGCAACAACAGGGACAAACAGCGCTCCTGGTGACACACGACCTGGAAGAAGCACTCGCTCTTTCAGATCGTATACTCGTTATGGGCGGGAAGCCGAGTAAAATTCAGCGTGAGCTCATCCTCCCTGACGATTTACGCGCTTCTCCTCCCCTCAAAGCACGAGGACATCCGCACTTTCGCCTTCTCTTTGAAAGCCTCTGGCAAGAACTCAAGGGGGAAGCATCATGAAGCATTGGTTGGAACGTGGAGCACAATCGGGAGAACATGCCCTTTTCCTACGTCGCAAGCGTTTGCAAACCCTTACGGTTCTGGCTTTACAAGTAACCATCCTGCTCTTCTTCCTCGGATTATGGGAGCTCGGGGCACGCTTTCGCTGGATCGATCCATTTCTCTTCAGTAGCCCCAGCCGAATATGGGTTAATTTCCTCCAGATGATGAAAAGCGGTGACCTCTTCTACCACATAGGAGTAACCTCTTTCGAAACCATCACGGGCTTTGTTCTTGGAACAGGGGGCGGAATTTTGTTCGCCATCTTGATCTGGGCCTCTCCTCTGCTCGCACGTGTACTGGACCCTTATCTTGTCATCGGCAATAGTATGCCCAAAGTGGCTCTCGGTCCTCTTTTTATTGTCACCATGGGAGCCGGATTTGGCTCGATCGTAGCGATGGCCGTCGCGATTACAATCATTATTACGATTCTTGTGATCTACACCAGCTTTCAGAGTGTCCCTCCTGAACCCATTCGACTTGCTCGTAGCTTAGGGGCTTCGCGATTCACGATTTTTCGTCTTATTATCTTCCCCCATGCGATTCCAGATATGATCTCAGCCTTAAAAGTAAATGTGGGCCTCGCTTGGGTAGGGGTCATCGTCGGAGAGTTTCTTGTCTCGGAATCAGGCTTGGGTCACCTCATGATTTATGGTTTTCAGGTATTTAACTTGAGTCTGGTCATGCTCAGCCTCATTCTGGTTGCAATCTTAGCCACGGTCATGTATCAGGCGATTGCCTGGTTGGAAAATAGACTTCAGCAACATCTCCGCAGGTAAAGATTTCTCTCCTTCCGGTTTGTGATACCATTAGAGGGTAGTTAGTCAGAATCAGTCATTCTACCCACCATTGCAAACAATGAAGGAGGTAAATATGCGCGGAAAAGTTGTCGGTATCGCTCTTATCATCGCAGGAACTCTCTTTTTTATGCAACAGCAACAATGGGCATTTTTACAAGATTGGCTTACTTGGCCACTTATTTTACTCATCGTCGGGGTTACGATCTGGCTTCTCTCCATTCGCCCCCCTTATAAGAAAACCATGATCTATGGAGCCCTCCTATCGCTGTTTGGTCTTCATTTTTTGGGGAAAGAACATGTTTCTAGCTGGCCGGATCATTGGAGCGCCTATCTACTTTTGATAGGGATCGCCCTATTGGCCGTTGGTCTGATTCAAAAGATTAAACCTTATAGCCGAGCTGGATTAATCATGATTCTGTTTGCCTTCATCTGGTGGCCACAAGCCAGCCAGTTTCCTTTTATCTCAGATATCCGGCAATTTCTTGTTCAGTATTGGTCTCTAGCCCTCATCGGTTTTGGAATCTTTCTTATATGGCGAAAAAATTAGAAAGAGTGATCCATACATGATTAGGTTGAAATCCACAGATGAAATCGCCGCGATGAAAGAAGCGGGGCAATTATTGGCCCGTTGCCATCAAGAAATCAAACGCCGTATTCGCCCTGGTATCTCCACAAAGAACATCGATCAGTTCGTAGAGAACTTTTTAGCAAAGCATAAAGCCACCCCAGAACAAAAAGGATATATGGGCTATCCCTATGCCACCTGTGCTTCCGTTAACGAATGTGTTTGCCATGGATTTCCTAGCCCTACTCCTTTAAAAAAAGGAGATATCGTAACAATCGATATGGTTGTCAATCTGAATGGTTGGCTAGCTGATTCCGCTTGGTCCTATGCCATCGGTCCCATCTCGGACCAAGCGGAATCACTCTTAAAGACAACCAAAAAAGCCTTATTCGTCGGTATTGAGCAGGCCGTAGTGGGTAACCGCATTGGAGATATCTCTCATGCGATTCAAACATTTGCCGAAGGAAAAGGATACGGTGTCGTACGGCAGTTTGTCGGTCACGGAATTGGTCAGCGTATTCATGAAGAGCCACCCGTCCCTCACTTTGGTGGGCCAGGGAAAGGTCCACGTCTACAGCCCGGTATGGTTATCACGATTGAGCCTATGCTCACCATAGGAAGCGAGGAAGTCGAAGTAGACGTACGCGATGGCTGGACGGCTCGCACCAGTGATGGCAGTTTAGCTGCTCAGTATGAACACACCATTGCCATTACCAAAAAAGGACCACAACTGCTGACGCAACTAGGGGATTCACAGCAGTGAGTCTCTTTTCTTTTTAGCCTAGGGATAGTATAATAGATTAATAGATAGTAGATTGAATCATTTTTTGTAAATTGATCGTTCGTAGCGTTCTTTGATATAAAAACACGAAAAAAGCTTGTTAGACGAGATTCCCTCGCTAACAAGCTTCCTTTATGAAAGGGGCGAAAAAATGTCTCATTGGCGTGTCATTCTCAGTTTCGTCATGATTGGCTTACTCTCTTTCTTCTTTATTCCTGAGACAACAGCCGCTACGAGTCCTTATTATATCTCCATTGACAAGTCAAGCAATCAACTTACCTTGCTCAAAGAAGGTACCGTAATCCATCATTATCCTATTGCCACCGGACGCACTTCGGACTTGACTCCAGAAGGCACCTATATCATTACCACAAAGTTTGTCCAACCCATGTGGAAGGATACCCCAGGAGGCATACCCGAAAATCCATTGGGTGAACGTTGGCTCGGACTCCAAGTAGACGGAGATCAGGGTCGTACGTACGGCATACATGGGACCAATCAACCCTCTTCTATTGGAACTTATGCTTCTGGTGGATGCATTCGCATGTTGAATAGCGATGTCATCGAACTGTTTCAGCAAGTCCCCCATGGAACATCGGTCACAATCCACAGCGGAGAAACCATCCATAAAGAAGGAGGAGAGGTATCCATCACAGCCAATCAGGCAAACTTACGCACTTCTCCTTCTTTATCAGCTGCCGTTAGTGGCTCGCAAGAAAAGGGAGAACGTCTCACTCTTTTAGGGTCCGGTCAAAGATGGTACCAAGTACAGCTAACGGATGGGAGCACCGCCTATCTTCATCACTCCGTGGCAGAGAAAAAGTAGGTGCAAAGCAGTTGTATATAAAAAGCAGAACAAAAGAAAGCGAAGCCTCTCCATAAAAGGTAAGGCTTCGCTTCTTTTCGTCTTCGTAATTAATTCATGTCAAAGGTCGTCACTGTCTTTTTCTTCTCTTCATATCGCTCTAAGGCCAATTCAATCAACTTATTTACGACTTCCGGATAGCTAATCCCTGAATGCTTCCACAAGTTCGCATACATGCTATAAGGTGTAAAGCCAGGCATGGTATTAATTTCGTTGACGAGCACTTGTTGATTTCCGTTACGCACAAAGAAATCGACGCGCGCTAACCCCGTACAATCGATCGATTGATAACATTGAATCGCATATTGTCGGATTTCTTCTAATGTCTCCTTCGGTAGATTGGCCGGAATTTGCATCTCAGACTTGCCATCGATATATTTGGCACGATAATCGTAAAAGTCATTGGAAGAAACGATTTCCCCCGGTACAGACGCCTGCGGTTCATCATTTCCCATAACCGCCACTTCTACTTCACTCGCATCGATAAACTCCTCGACCACTACCTTGCGATCAAAGCGAATGGCTTCTCTCAGCCCTTCTTGTAGCGAGCTCCGATCGACCGCTTTGGAAATCCCTACACTTGAACCTAGGTTGGCTGGTTTTATAAAACAAGGATAGGAAAACTGCTTCTCCACTTGATCCATGACCACGTCCATCTCTTTCTCAATTTGATGACGTAGAAAGAAAGTGAATTCCCCTTGCGGTAGTCCTTCTTGGGCAAAGATCTTTTTCATCAATACCTTATCCATCCCAACAGCCGATGCCAGCACACCCGCTCCCACGTAAGGAATATCCGTAATCTCTAACAGTCCTTGCATGGTTCCATCTTCACCATACGTGCCGTGCAATACAGGGAAGACCACATCTACTTCGTCTCTTACAAACGATAAGATATCGCTGGAGAGCGAAGAGGCAAGAACCTTGTGCTCTTCCTCAGCTAAACTTTCTTTGAGTGTACTTAGTTCTTGCACTTTCATGGTTCCTTCTAACACCGATATCGCATCTTTTCCCATTCGCCATTCCCCTGCTTTCGTGATGGCAATGGGTGTCACCTCATAGCGATCAGGATCCATTGCCTTCATCACCGAAGCTGCCGAATGCAAAGAAACCTCGTGTTCACCAGACTTTCCACCAAACAATACCGCTACCCGAATTTTCTTGTCCACTATCTCTCCCACCTTTATCGCAAAGCCGTTACTGTTATTTTACAACCATCTGATGGATTGCGTTCCAAAGTTGGTCTTTTCCCTCACCTGTTTCCGCTGAGAACAGAATCAATTCATCCCGCGGGTCCAGTGATAGCTCTTCACGAACCACTTTCAAATGTTTCTGTCGGTGATTGCGCGATATTTTATCGACCTTGGTTGCAACAACAATCGTTGGTTTCTCATAATATTTAAGCCACTCATACATTTGTTTATCATCCCGCGTCGGCGGATGACGAACATCTACCAATTGGATGACACCACGGCAATCGTTGCGCTCGCGAAGATAGCGCTCCACCATCTTTCCCCATTCGGCGCGAATCGATTTGGACACTTTCGCAAATCCGTATCCTGGCATATCGGCAAAGTAAAATTGGTCTTGGATTAAATAAAAGTTAATCGTCTGGGTTTTTCCTGGCTTGGAACTGGTTCGTGCTAAATTTTTACGATGAATCAATTTATTGATGAGCGATGACTTCCCTACATTGGAACGCCCGGCCAGAGCAACTTCTGGCAGGGCATCTTCTGGGTACTGCTGTGGGCTCACCGCACTGATGATAAACTCAGCTGTTACTTTGCTCATAAGGATCCTCCACTAAGGCAATCTCAAGCACTTCATCCATATGACTTACGGGAATGAAGGTTAGATCTTGCCGTACACTTTCTGGAATATCGACTAAGTCTTTTTCATTATCTTTCGGAATAACAACACGTAAAATACCTGCTCGGTGTGCACTGAGTGCTTTCTCTTTCAGTCCACCAATCGGTAATACACGCCCTCTAAGCGTAATCTCTCCGGTCATCGCCACATCTTTACTTACAGGGATTCCTGTCAGTGCCG
Source organism: Mechercharimyces mesophilus (assembly GCF_059818345.1). Taxonomy (NCBI): domain Bacteria; kingdom Bacillati; phylum Bacillota; class Bacilli; order Caryophanales; family Thermoactinomycetaceae; genus Mechercharimyces; species Mechercharimyces mesophilus. The sequence continues at coordinate 1,516,888 of NZ_JCBAPH010000001.1, forward strand.
ATAAGAGAGACGTTGCCATCGTAATCCCCGCTGAAGGACCATCTTTGGGAATAGCTCCTTCGGGAACATGGATATGAATATCTTGTTTCTCATGAAAATCTTCATCCAGTTTAAGTTTGTCCGAGCGGGAACGAATATAGCTAAAGGCAGCTTGGGCCGACTCTTTCATGACATCGCCCAATTTCCCCGTTAAGGTGAGCTTACCTTTTCCGGGAAGGAGAGTGACTTCAATGCTAAGAGTATCTCCTCCTACTTCCGTCCATGCCAGTCCTGTCGCTACTCCGACCTGATTCGTCTTCTCAGCTATACCATAGCGATACTTCTCGGGTCCCAAGAAGTGAGCTAGATTTTTGGCAGTAACGACAACCCGTTTCTTTTCGCCAGCAACCAACAACTTGACTCCCTTACGGCACAGCTTGCCAATCGTCCGCTCCAAGTTACGTACGCCCGCTTCTCGAGTGTAGCGCCGGATTATCTTGAGGATGGCTTCTCCTTGCAGTTGGAATTTCTCTTTCGATAGGCCATGCTCTTTTAATTGTTTCGGTAATAAGTATTCCTTCGCGATCTTCTCTTTCTCTAACTCGGTATATCCCGAGATCGACAAGACTTCCATACGGTCAAGTAGGGGGCGAGGAATATTGTGCACGACATTAGCCGTTGTAATAAACATCACTTTGGATAGATCGAATGGAAGCTCCACATAGTGATCGCTAAATGATTTGTTTTGTTCCGGATCCAATACCTCTAATAAAGCAGAGGCAGGATCGCCTCGGAAATCCATCGCCATTTTATCGATCTCATCCAATAAAAAGACAGGGTTAGCCTTACCTGCTGTCTTCATTCCCTGAATAATCCGACCAGGCATCGCTCCCACATACGTGCGTCGATGGCCTCTGATTTCTGCTTCGTCTCTTACTCCACCCAACGAAATTCGGACAAATTCACGACCCAATGACCGCGCGACTGAGCGTGCCAATGAGGTTTTCCCCACGCCGGGAGGGCCTGTCAAACAAAGAATGGGACCTTTTTGTTCTGCCACCATGCTTTGTACTGCTAAATATTCCAACACACGTTCTTTCGCTTTTTCTAGGCCATAGTGATCTTCATTTAAAATGGTTTCCGCTTTGTTTAAATCAAGATCATCTTTGGTCTCTTCACTCCAAGGCAGACTGAGGAGCCACTCTACATAACTTCGTATCACACCGCCCTCTGCCGAGCTGGTCGGTGTTTTTTCGAGGCGTACAATCTCCTTCTCTACCTTTTCTTTCACTTCTTCGGGAGCTTTTAGTTCTTCTAGTTGCTCGCGTAATTCCTCTACTTCGCCACTTCGTCCCTCTTTCTCTCCCAGCTCGCGCTGAATCGCTTTCATCTGTTCGCGCAGATAGTATTCTTTCTGTGTCTTCTCCATCTGCTTCTTCACACGTTGGCTGATTTTTTTCTCAAGTTCCAATACTTCTCGTTCATCATTTAAGATGTCCAAGAGCAGTTCCAAGCGCTCTTGTACCGGTAAGGTCTCTAAGATTTTTTGTTTTTCTGGGATTTTAAGTGGCAAATGGGCTGCGATCACATCGGCTAAACGCCCGGGTTCATCAATATCCGCCACAGCGGAATGGGTTTCGGGAGAAACTTTTTTCGATAAGCGTAGGTACTCTTCAAAATGATCCAGTACCGTGCGCATGAGAGCTTCTTCATCCAAGGGAACCTCTTCTTCCCCATGGACCATTTCATTTACTTCTACTGTATAGTGAGGCTCTTCTTCTTGATAATCTAAAATTTCCGCACGATGAAGGCCTTCCACTAATACACGAATCGTGCCATTCGGCAGTTTCAGCATCTGCCTTACTTTTGCTACCGTACCCATCTGGTAGATCTCATCTTCCGTCGGTTCTTCTATGTCAACTTCTTTTTGTGTCGAGAGCATGATCAGATTGTCGTCCACCATCGCCTGATCCAGTGCTTTGATCGAACGTTCCCGCCCCACATCAAGATGGATCACCATACTAGGGAAAACCAAAATACCCCGGAGCGGAAGAAGAGGCAACGAACGCTTCTCTTCTTTATCTGCCATGAATCCACCTCCAATACTTACTACTTGGGTTTCGTTTAGCTTTGTACGATTTTATCTTATTCGCATCCTTTTGTCCATGATCGTAGACCGGTACCATTTTTGGTACCGGTCAAATTATCCTTTCAAGCGTTAAACGGGGGCTGAAGAGGCTGTGAGGATCTCCACCGTGGCCGGTACCCGTTGTTCTTGATTATCTTCTTCATGAATTAGGGCTCTTTTAAGCACTTCTTCTACTCGAGAAACAGGGATCACTTCGATTCCCTCGATTTCATGTAGGACTTTCTGCATATTGTCATTGGGAATCATCACCCGCGTGGCACCCGCCTGTTTGGCTGCTTTCACCTTCGCTACCACACCTCCAACAGGCTTCACCAACCCATGAATGCTTACTTCTCCTGTCATTGCCAAACGATTATCTATGGGCTCCCCTTTTATCGCAGAGTAGACAGCCGTCGCCATGGTAATGCCTGCGGATGGTCCATCCAAAGGAATCCCTCCGGGGAAATTAACATGCAGATCATAATGATAAGGATTCACATCCATACGTGCTAATACCGTAAGTACGTTTTCCACCGATCCGCGCGCCATACTCTTTCTACGCAACTTACGGGATGAGGTGCCCAATTCTTCCTCTTCCACTAAGCCTGTGATGTTTAACTTACCTCGCCCTTTTTCTGTTGCCGGAAAGGCTGTCACTTCAATTTCTAAGAGAGCTCCGATATTGGGACCGTACACGGCCAGTCCATTTACAAGCCCCACTTGCGGACAGGCAGGGATTTGCTTGTCCGGTCGGGGGGTTAGTTGACTACTGTGAATGACCCACTCGACGTCCGCCACTTCCAGCTTCTTTCGTTTCTCCATCATCGCAATGCCCACAGCGGTTTGTACGATATTGATTACTTCCCGTCCATTGGTGGCATATCTCTTCATCACCTCGACCGCTTCCTCAGCAAACACAAAACCAACACGTGCCAACGATTTTTTAGCGACCAGCCCAATTTCCCGGGGCATTAAGGGTCGGAAGAAAATTTCCATGCAACGTGACCGAATGGCAGGTGGAATCTCGTCTGCCGTTCGCGTCGTCGCTCCCACCAAACGAAAGTCTGCTGGAAGCCCATTTTGAAAAATATCATGGATGTGTTTCGGTGTCTGCGGATCTTCGGCGCTGTAATAAGCACTCTCCAAGAAAACCTTCCGATCTTCCAATACTTTTAACAGCTTGTTCATCTGCACAGGATGCAATTCCCCAATTTCATCGATGAAAAGGATGCCTCCATGAGCTTTTGTTACTGCACCCTGCTTTGGCTGTGGGATACCAGCAACCCCCATCGCTCCGGCTCCCTGGTAGATCGGATCGTGCACAGAGCCAATGAGCGGATCGGCAATGCCCCGTTCATCAAAACGAGCGGTGGTGGCGTCCAATTCCACAAAGCGAGAAGACGCATTAAAAGGGGAGTCGGGATTTTTCTTTGCCTCCTCCAATACGACACGTGCTGCAGCTGTCTTCCCCACACCTGGAGGCCCATAAATAATCACGTGTTGCGGGTTAGGGCTACACAACGCCGCCTTCAAGGCTTTCAAACCCTCTTCCTGTCCGACAATGTCATCAAAAGAAGCGGGGCGCGTTTTTTCTGCTAAGGGTTCCGTCAGTGAAATCATACGCAACTGATTCAGCTTTTCTAACTCTTTTTTCGATTCCCGATCAACCGCGTGCCGGCTGGACTGCTGATTTCGGAATAAGTTCCAAAAATACAAACCAATAACGATCGAGAAAAAAATCTGCAAGAGAAGTAATAGTCCTGTGATATTCATCCGTTTCGCCCTCCGTTTTACCCTGACACCTTTTACTCAAAGTATGACCGGAGATCGCTGGACCTACTCTTCACTTGCTCATGCAATTAAAACACAGACAGGAACGCCTTTCCTATTCTGCTACTGCCCCTTTCGCTGACGCAACAATTATCTCTTCTTCATATACATTTCAAAAGCCCAATGCAACATGGGGTGAATCGGATAATCCCACTCACCGATAAACTCAACCGCTTCTCCCCCAACACCCAATTGAAAGGCGAGGTGAGAAAACTTCGGATGCTCTAGATCAAGGGAAGGATCTACTCCGCGGAAACCAAATGTGCTCTTCCCTAGGGCATGAGCATCTTTCATCATCTGCCAATGGATGGCGTACCGTGCGAATCGACTCTCACCATCAGCCGCATATAAGCTCCACGCTTGTTCCTCTGTCATGACCATCAGCGTGGCCGCCTGTATTTCTCCGTTCTTATTCTTCGCTAAGTAGAGTCGAATAGAATCTCCATCATAAGCAGCTAGTTTTTTGTACAGACGTTCGAAGTAGGGGTATTCCCGCACTCCCACTTGTTCGCGCTCTGCTTGTTGTTTCAGAAGGCCATAAAAAGAAGGAAGGTCGTCTTGCTTACCAACAGCAATCTGGATTCCCTCTTCCTTCGCCTGCGTAATCATCTGCTTCCAATTCTCGTCTAACCCTTCATACACTTGGTCCAACGTTCGTCCTTGAAGCGGAAGTCGAAAGGTGTGGATCGGCTGGACCGTGGAGACGCCTTCCCCTTCATTTTTCCGTGTCCAACCCATCTCTTTCAGTGATTGTTGAATAAATTCCGACTGTGGATCCAATTCATCCACAGAAACCTCCCGAAGTCTTTTTTCTTTTAAACCATATTCCTTAATATGATCCAGATAAGCTTCAATCGTATGGGTACGCCACTTGGAACGCACCACCGGAGGGTCCATCTTTACTGTAAATACATTTTGTTCTTTTAGATAAGAAAACAAGGGTTGAAACCAGTCTTCTAAATTCCTTGACTTCCAATCAATCACAGGGCCACGCGGTATGTAAGCTAAATGTTTCTTAAAACCGGGCATCTTCCGGTATAAAATCAATGCGACACCAACCAATTTGTCTTCTTCTGTTCTCCACCCGATGCAATCATGGGTCCATTCGGATTTCACTTGTGCCCAAACGGGATTTTGCATGAAATTTGCAGAATGATCGCTAATAAATGTTTGATAGATGGATGAATCCACTTGAGATATCTTCAACATATCTTTCGTACACTCCACTTTCTCCTAGATTTAAATAAATATTCGTGTAAAACAGAGGAATGATTGTGCGAGTCAACGTCTCTATTTTAACATAACTTTCTTGTGTGAACATAGAAAACCTGCATGGCCTCTACCTCACGCCTCGGAGGAAAGCAGCCAACGTGGAAGCATCACGTCTCTCAACTCAATAAAAAAAGACACTTGCTAATTTAAGCAAGTGCGCTAGGATCATCCTGTTAGATAGTAGCGCTCGTTATGCGCTCTCTTCTTTTTTATCACGGTTTCGCTTGGTGGTATTCAAACGAGGAGCCACTTCATTGAGAACGGTGTCTTTCGTCACGATACACTTGGTCACATCATCTCTTGATGGTAATTCGTACATGACATCCAGCATAATCGATTCGATAATCGCCCGTAGACCACGTGCTCCTGTTTTACGGCGAATGGCCTCATTGGCAATCGCTTTTAGTGCTTCATCTTCAAAAGCAAGTTCCACATCGTCCATCTCAAACAGTTTCTGGTACTGTTTTGAAAGGGCATTTTTCGGTTCCGTTAGAATGCGAACCAGTGCTTCTTCATCCAATGGCTCCAGAGTAGACAATACGGGTAGACGACCAACAAATTCCGGAATAAGTCCGAAACGAAGCAAGTCTTCTGGCAAGGCCATTTTCAGGTATTCCCCATGCTTCAGATCTGCACTTTCACTATCCGTACCAAAGCCAATCACTTTTTTGCCAATACGGCGTTTGATGATCTGCTCCAAACCATCGAAAGCACCGCCACAGACAAACAAGATATTGCTTGTATCAATTTGGATGAACTCTTGATGCGGATGCTTTCTTCCCCCTTGCGGAGGCACACTTGCTACACTTCCTTCAAGAATTTTAAGAAGCGCTTGCTGTACTCCCTCACCCGAAACATCTCGTGTGATCGAAGGATTTTCCGATTTACGAGCCACTTTGTCGATTTCATCGATGTATATAATGCCACGCTCGGCCTTCTCCACATCATAATCTGCCGCTTGGATCAACTTGAGTAAGATGTTCTCCACATCTTCCCCGACGTACCCCGCTTCAGTAAGAGAGGTTGCGTCCGCAATCGCAAACGGTACATTGAGAATACGTGCCATCGTTTGCGCGAGCAACGTTTTCCCGCTTCCCGTCGGTCCGATCATGATAATGTTACTCTTAGAGAGTTCCACATCTTCCCCTTTGACCGTCGAATTAACACGCTTGTAGTGGTTATAGACAGCAACAGCGAGAGCTTTTTTCGCTGCATCCTGTCCAATGACATAGTCGTTGAGAACGGACATAATCTCTTGGGGCTTAGGCAGATTCTGCAAATCCATCTCTTCGTCGCCACCAAGCTCCTCTTCTACAATCTCATTGCAGAGTTCAATACATTCATCACAAATGTAAACGCCAGGACCTGCGACCAACTTTCTCACCTGATCCTGCGATTTTCCACAGAAAGAACACTTCAGCTGTCCTTTTTCTTCGTTAAACTTAAACATGCGAATCACCCCTTATGAAGGTCTGGCCGGGTGATCACTACATCGACCAAGCCATACGCTTTGGTTTTTGGTGCACCCTTAAGGATTGCGCGCATCGCCGCGCTAGAGTTTGACGCTAGCGGTTGGCCTGTCGTTGCCCATATGACAAGCTACTCCCCATCGTGAATGAGAGCATCAGCCGCAAGCAGGTGATCCCATACCCGCAGCCCAACCACCTTGGCGCGAATAATTTTGTGGCAAAGGTAATTATGTACAGATCGGTGAAGATTTCTTCATTCTAACATGCCTTCAAAGCAACCTATGAAGAAGGGAATCACCTCCCGCTAACTTTGACAAAGAAGGCACGCGCAGATACACGTGCCCTGATTTCATTCCTTAGTTCCATTATGCCGCATTTTTACTGTTGGATACAAGTAGGTCAATTGTTTTCTTGGTCTTAACTTGCTCTTTAAATGCATCAATATTCCCTTGCATTTGTAGGATTTGACGAATCTCTTCGAGTTCGCGATCCATGTCACTTGCCAATACTTTCAATTCCTCTTCCACATCTTCGTCTGTTACTTCCACTGCTTCTTCTTTACCAATCTGTTCAAGCACGAGGTCCGTGCGAACTTTCTTCTCCGCATCTTCACGGAACTGTTCACGAATGGCGTCATCGTCTTGCCCTACCAGTTGCTTATACTGGTCTAAGGTAATTCCTTGGTAACGCAGTTGTTGGTCAAACTGTTCTACCATCTGGTTGATCTGTTGTTCCGTCATCACTTCAGGTAGTTCAATTTCCGCATTTTCCGCTGCTTTTTCTACTAGCGTATTACGCACATACTCTTCTTGTTCACGCTTTGCCTTCTCTACCAGGTTATTACGGATATCTTCTTTTAGTTCGTCTAATGTATCAAATTCGCTCACATCTTGTACAAACTCATCATCTAACTCAGGCAAAGTCAAGCGCTTGATTTCATGCAACTTCACGTGGAAGGTAGCTTCTTTACCCGCTAAATTTTCAGCGTGGTACTCTTCAGGGAAAGTAACCACAACGTCTTTTTCTTCTTCTACTTTCATGCCGATCATCTGCTCTTCAAAGCCAGGGATGAACTGACCCGATCCAATTTCAAGGTTGTACTGTTCTGCTTGACCACCTTCAAATTGTTCTCCATCCACTTTGCCGTCGAAATCAAGAATGACACGGTCACCCTCTTCAACCGTTCCTTCTTCAACGGCATCCAATTGTCCTTGTTGTTCTTGCATTTTCTTTAACTCGGCATCCACATCTTCATCAGAGATGCTGAAGTCTTTCTCTTCGACCTCAAGTCCTTTGTATTCGCCCAATTTTACTTCTGGCTTAACGGTCACAGTCGCTTTAAAGATCAGTGGCACGCCTTTTTCCATTTGGTCGAGATCGATTTCTGGCTGATCCACAGGCTCAATTCCTGTTTCATCAATCGCGGAGCCATAGGCAGTTGGCAAAATAATATCCAAAGCATCTTGATAAAGCGATTCAACACCAAAGCGCTTTTCAAAAACTGGACGTGGCACCTTTCCTTTACGGAAACCAGGTACATTCACTTTTTTAACCACTTTCGTAAATGCTTGATCCAGTGCTTCGTTTACTTTTTCTGCTTCGACCTCAACGGTTAAGATCCCTTTATTTGTTTCTGTTTTTTCCCATTTGGCGCTCATCAAACGTTCCCTCCAAGCTCTATTTACATAAATGGGACCATCCTTTCTCTGGATGGTCACTGTAACTTTTCATGTCCATATAAAGACAATCATGGCGTCCCAGGAGGGATTCGAACCCCCGACCTACGGTTTAGAAGACCGTTGCACTATCCCCTGTGCTACTGGGACATACGAGGCAAAACACTTAGGATATTATATGCTAAACTTCGATGAACTGTCAAGGGATATGCGGAATTATCCTAGCCTCTTTCCGGCCAAATGACGATCTAGCTACCCCTTCCTACTAAGTAGGTAGAATAAGTAGATTTTGGTTCGCTCCTCGCATCTTAAAAGACAATCGACCTGCTAGAAGTCGGATCGACAATCCTCTACAGTACAAACTTTCCTCCCCAATCGGGGAAGGGTTCTCCCTGTGGATCGTAATAGTTCACACTGACACTTCGCTCTCCCCTGAGGGTTATTACTGCAAAGCTAGGCAAAGGGACTCCTCTCGGTTTGCTTAAGCTACCGGGGTTAAGAAGCAGGAGAGTCTCCGTCTGTTCACACAGCGGGAAGTGGGTATGTCCGAAGCAGACAATATCCGCTCCCACTTCCTGTGCGTGATAAGTAAGCATTAAAAGAGAGCGGTTCACCTGGTAGCGATGCCCATGCGTGACCAGAATGCGAAAGTTACTCATCACCAACAAGCGTTCCTCCGGCGGCTTTTCCCAATCACAATTGCCACGAACGACGGTGAGAGAAGTTTGAGGTAAGGCTTCTTCATCGGTACAGAAGTCCCCACAGTGAATCACATGGTCACATGGCACTTGCCGCATGACGTTGTTTAAACGCTCACTGTCGCCATGAGAGTCACTGACAACCAAAATTCGCATTCTCGTCCCCACTTCCTCATGAAAAGGTAAATGAAGTTCTTAATTGAGACACCATTTTACGCGAAGCAACAGCCCGATGACTCACTTGGTTCTTCACTTCGGTGCCCACTTCAGCCATCGTTTTCAAATGAGAAGGAAGATAGAAGACCGGGTCATAACCAAATCCACCTTCACCCGTTGGTTGCTTCGTAATCGCTCCTTCGCAACTTCCTTCTACAGAAATCGTGGTTAGACCAGGACCAGCGAAAGAGAGGACGCACACAAAACGAGCGGTGCGTTTTTCTGAAGGCACCCCGCGTAAGTCTTGAATAAGCTTCTCTACGTTTTCCTGATCACTCGCATTTTCACCGGCGTAGCGAGCCGAATAAACTCCTGGAGCACCCTCCAAAGCATCCACAACCAATCCCGAATCATCCGCCAGTACCGGCTGTTGCAGGATACCTGCTATCGTTTCCGCTTTTTTCTCCGCATTGGCTTGAAAAGTATCACCATCTTCTACTACTTCCGGTAATCCTACAAACTCTTCCAGCCCCACTACCGAAATTCCTAGCTCACGTTGCATGATCGCATTCAGTTCGCGAACTTTATTGGGATTCCGTGTCGCGAGAATGAGGCGATTCCATTTCCTCGGATGCTGCTTGGTCACCATCTCTGTCGCCTCCAATACGAGCGCCAACCTCTTGTAACGCTTCCCGCTGATAGGAAATTAACTGTGAAATCCCCTTCTCACCTAACTCCAGTAACTGCGTTAACTCTTGTGGAGAAAAAGGCGACTCTTCTCCTGTTCCTTGTAGCTCCACAAACTTCCCCTGTCCAGTCATAATGAGATTCATATCCACTTGCGCACTCGAATCTTCCTTATAACAGAGATCCAAGAGTGGTTTTTGATGTAAGATACCCACACTCGTAGCAGCTAAGTAGTCACGGATCGGTATATTGGATAACACTTTCTTCTGAACCAAACCATGAAGAGCATCGACAACCGCCACAAATGCCCCTGTAATGGAAGCTGTGCGCGTACCGCCATCCGCTTGAATCACATCACAATCCACCCACAACGTACGCTCTCCTAGCTTGTTCAGATCAACAACCGAACGTAAGGAACGTCCAATCAAACGTTGAATTTCCATTGTCCGCCCACTAATTTTTCCTTTACTTGCCTCACGAATGGTTCGTGATTGAGTCGCGCGAGGTAGCATCGCATACTCTGCTGTGATCCAACCTTTCCCACTTCCGCGCAAAAACGGAGGAACACGTTCTTCCACAGAAGCATTACATAAGACATGGGTATCTCCAACTTTTATGTACACGGATCCTTCTGCATGTTTGGTATAATGCCTGATTATCTCTACAGGTCGCAATTCATCCTGCGCTCGTCCATCTACTCGCACATGGCTTCCCTCCAACTTTCTTTCATTTTCTCATCATAACACAGAAGCGAAAAAGAAAAAATTCCTCCTTCCGATTCGGCAGGAGGGGTGTAGCGGGCCTATGGGATTAAAGCGCATGCGGATTAACTTGTTTCGGGCGAGAAACAGGTTTTCCTAACACTTCACTGTCGGCCTTCACTTCCGTTTCACCATTGACGGTGATCTTTACTTTTTGCGCACTCGCATTTTCAGTTAATGAAAGAACAATGGATTGGATGGCTTCCTTCGATGCAGATTCACTGTTAGCATAATCAAGCAACTCTTCGCCGAAGTCTGCTGTGATTAATTCATCCGTCACATCCACTTGATTCACCTTCGTCGAAGTAGATAATGCACTCGTCAATGCAGAGTCATAAGTAGGGCCTTGAATTAATTCTTCTAAGGTTTTGGCTACCGGATTCTCTTCACGATCCACCATACGCGTCACAGGAACATAATAAAGCTGGTTCTCATTCGTTTGACCAAGGAAGTAAAGCGTGACTGGCATGCTTTGTGTCACATCAATTCCTTTATTCACTTCCACGTTGATGCCACTTGAGCGCGCTAGTTTTTGTGCGGGTGATTTTTTCTGTGGCATTTCCGCCAGTGGCTTCCCTTCTACCCAAATATTCACCTCTGTGACTGACTCAAACCCTGTAAGCGTCCAGGTGAGCGCACTCAGGATTTTCTCTTCCATCTCTGGTTGATAGGTTAAGAACTCTTTCGAAAGGTCCACTGTTGCCACATGCTCATCAATGTTTAATCCTTTTACTTGCGTCCCTTTAGGCAAGATCGGACGAAAGCCGGCAGGCACTTCTTTCTCTCCAGGTCCACCTGCCACCATATACTGAAGAGCTTCTTTCGCAATCCCTTCTACTTTGGGAACACCCAGTGCATAAGGAACGACATATCCATACTCATCGAGGAAGTAGAGTTCAATCCCACTCGTCTCTTTCGCTTCCGGATCCGATGACTGTTCCTCAGCATCCTCTTTTTCTTGTGGTTCCGAAACCCCCGGCGGAGGATCGATCGACTTCACTTCTCCATTATCTTTTGCTCCCAATGAACAACCACTAATGATAAGCGCCAGCATCAGAACCATTCCTACGATTCGCATCGCATAAACACGTACACCCATCCTTTTTCCCTCCTTGGACAACTTTTCTCTATATGTATACGAGCCCTCCAAGGAATTATCACTCGCATTTAAAAATAAAAAGCACAGATTTCCCCGAAACTAGCGGGTGAAATCTGTGCTTTTCGTTTTAGCCTGATACTCTGACTAATGCTTTTTCTAAATTGACTTGCTCCACTTCTAATGGGTGATCGAGCCACTCTTCGGCTATTTCGTGAAACACACGAGGATCTCCACTCGTAAAAAACCGATGACGAATAATGTGCAAGCTTCCGGGATCACGATCCAATAGTCCTTTGTGATGAAGGACGGTGCTCAGCTCGCGTGCCGTTTCTTCCGCAGAACTGATTAAGGTAACATCATCTCCCATCACTTCTCCAATATAATCAGATAAGAGAGGGTAATGTGTACATCCCAAGATCAACGAATCAAGTTCATGCTGATGCATAGGGGTCAGAGCAGAGTGTACAATGCGACGAGCTTCTGCTGAATCCTTAAAGCCACCTTCCACTAGAGGCACCAAGGTCGGACACGCGTGAGAATATACCGTTACTCCAGGATGAATCACTTTTAACGCTCGTTCATAAGCCGCGCTTTTGACGGTTCCTTGTGTTCCAATAACCCCGATGCGTCCGGAAGGAGACATTTTAATCGCTGCCCGAGCACCTGGGTCAACCACACCCAAAACAGGAATATCTAATTCTTCCTTAACCAAATCCAACGCGACCGCCGTCGCCGTATTACATGCAATCACCAATGCCTTCAAAGGAAACTGCGATAAAAAATGAACGATTTCCTGCGTAAATTTAACCACTTCACGTGGCTTTCGTGGTCCATAGGGGCAACGGCTGGTATCACCAAAATACAAGATATGCTCCCGTGGCAATTGGCGAATCACTTCTTTGGCTACAGTTAATCCACCGACACCGGAATCTAAAATTCCAATCGCTTGACGACTCTCCCGATTCATTATCACTTCGTACCCAGTCCTTTATTCATTTCTCGTTGTGTCCACGGGACGGATTATCCCTAACTATAAAACTATTTTGTGAAGCACCTGTTATTTTTCTTAAAAATCACTATTAAATAAAAAATATACCTTATAATGATCGCTTTTTCTTGCGGTAAGCTTTGTACTTACCGTCTTTGGCTCAGAGATACGCTCGTTTCAATATCATATGAAGCCAACAATCCTTTGGTATTACCCAAAATGAATTTTGTTGCTATTGTACCAAAGAACGTGTGCTGGGCAAAGAGGCGTTCTTTTTTCGTCATAGTTGTATATTATACCCAGATGAAGGGAGATGTGATATGATCCTTACACAGGAGACTGTTCCCTCTCCACTTCCCTGCTTAACATTACTTCTTCATCTCTACATTAAGGATGGTTAAGCTTTTTTGAATATCTTCAATTTCTGTAGGAGAAAGATGAGAAAGGATTTCAGCTAGATATTTTTGACGAGCCGCCATCACCTCTTTAATGATCTTCGCTCCTTTCTCTAAGAGATGAATGCGGACAACCCTCCGGTCACGCTCGTCTCGCACACGTTCGACCACCTCGTTTTTTTCCATGCGGTCAATCAGGTCTGTCATGGTGCTACAAGCTAAGAACATCTTCTGACTCAGCTCGCCAATGGTCATGTCTCCTTTTTCATCCAACCATAGCAGAGCCGTAAACTGAGGTGGCGTAATAGGAAAGTGATTAAGGATTTCCCTTCCTTTCCTTTTTACTACTACACTAATTTCTCTTAGTAATTGCTCAATATCTGCCACCCACTCATCAGAGGGCTGTTTCCGTTGTTGATCCATATGTAGAATCCCTTCCTTCTCACTTTATTACTCCCTAGTCTCTTCAATTGTGATCATTTTAACGTTATTTCAATTGCGCGACAACCGTTGCTTTCTACCAGTAATACCTCATCCACATCACCACATGTAAAAATTCTACCTTGATTATCATAATGTTACAAGATAATATGGAGATGTTAATTATATTTCGACTTTTATATACGTTTCCTTACTGATATAGAAAGGTGGAGGTCAACTTGTCAACGGCTCGTATATTAAAGTGGGTTACCGGTGGATTAGAAGCCGTACTCGCTATCCCTGTTTTCGGTGGTCTTATTGTTATAGGGTTCGGTTATGCACCCCTAGGTATCATGTTCATTCTTCATCTTGTGACCTTGATCTTAGCCATACAAAAAAATTCAGGAGTACATGGGAGTATACTCGGCTTGGTTACTGCTATATTAGGATGGATACCCATTCTAGGATGGGTCCTTCATTTATCTACCGCGCTGCTCTTACTGATCGATGCAGGAATGTCGAAAGATAAAGACTCTTCCGGAAATATTGAGATTTCTTATCCCAATAATTAAACGGGTGCTTTCTCCATCAGAGATGTTGAGAAGGTTAAGAACAGAAGCATCTGTCGACACCTCTGTTGTTCACTTTTCTTATTCTTGAAAAGTATGAAACCTATCATTAATGAAACACAACAGATTGGAGTCTTCCCATGAATATAGCACCTTACTTGCAACTACACTTTCCAAATGTTCTTCTGGGGCCCGCACTCTTCTATCAATCGGATATTGGCATCCGTTTTGAATTAGGTGATCCGGATGAAGATCGTATTGACCAATACCTAGAAGGTACTTATCAACGGGCAATTGCCTTATTTAAACATCTTCACTCGAACGAAGATGAGCTCGTTCTCCTCGTTCACGCCCATCATGCAGGAGAAGAAAATATATTAAAGCGCAGGCGGTTAAAGATATTCAGTGAAAATATTTATTCGAAAGAGGTTCTTTATCGATTGCGTTACCAGGTCGTTCCCTATGTATTCGCTGATTACTACGACGGAGACGATGTAGTGACCCATCGGTATTTCCTTCCTTGTAAAGTACAAGATATCCGCTACCCTTCGTTGATCCAATCGATCTGTAACAAAGACTTTCCTAGTCTTAAGCCATATACTTTCCAAAGAGTATTTTTTATTAATCGAACACGACATACCATCTTCCACATTTATGACGATCGTGGTTGCGATGTCATTTCCTCTTCCAAAGATTCTTTGCAGTCCCTGTATCAGGACTACAATGACTGGATTTTAGACTATGATCGAGAAAAAATTGATCAGACATTCCACAAATCTTCGGATGATCACGCTTCTATATAATTTTCAACCTTTCTCTATTTCCGGATAGAGAATCAAATTAGACACTACACGACGAAAAAGCATCGCGATGTACGATGCTTTTTACCAATCTTCTAATCTGTCTTCCTGACCAAAAGGTAAATGAAATAGGGTGCTCCAATAAAAGCAATCATAATCCCGGCAGCGATCCCATCTGGCTCTACTAAATTTCTGCCAATCGTATCCGCCAATAAGAGAAGCCATCCCCCCATTAACATAGCGACGGGAAGAAAAAGCTGATGTCGTGGACCTACAAGGGCTTTAGCAATGTGAGGAGCCATGAGCCCGACAAAGGCAATCCCTCCCGTAACCGACACGGCTGATGCCGCTAGTGCCACTGCGATAAACAGCAAAAACAACCTTTCCCTTTCAAGCGAGATACCCAACCCGATGGCAACGGGCTCATTTAAGGACAAGAGATCCAAACGATATGCTTTGTAAACGACTAACGGTAGCAAAATGAGAAGCCAAGGAAGCAGTGCCCATACAAAAGGCCAGTCCGCTCCCCAGATATTCCCCGCCAACCATTTCGCAATAAACTCAACCTTCATGCGCGGAGCAGAGGAAATAAGAATAATCATCGCTCCCGATAAGGCCATGGAAAACCCGATACCCACTAGAACAAGCCGCACGGGCTGAATTCCTTTTCCCTTCTGATACGAAAAAATATAAATCAAAGAGGCTGTAACTAGCGACCCTAAAAACCCAATAACAGGAATGAGGTAAGAAAACCTTCCTCCCTCTAGAGGAAAATAGAGAAAGAATAGCGTAATCGCTACACCAGCACCTGCATTAATTCCGATGATCCCAGGATCAGCAAGATCATTGCGAGTCACCCCTTGGAGAATGGCTCCAGAAACCGCTAGCGCCATTCCCGCTAACAGTGTGATCACTATCCGAGGCAACCTGATTGAATAAAAGACATACTCCTCTTTAAACGTTCCTTGACCAAGTATCGTCGGCAATAGACGATCAAAAGAGAGTGAAGCATATCCAAAACCTAATCCCAATACGATCGTAAGGCATAAGAAGACACCGGTACCTAGAAGTACTTGTCGTTGCTTTCTAATAACATCCGGATGGATCATGTGAACGCATGCCCTCCCTTCCGAACAATGAATAGAAAGAATGGAAGTCCAATGACAGCTACAATTGCCGCCACCGGTATTTCAAAAGGGGCAAACATGGTCCGTCCAGCTGTATCCGCTAACACCATAAAGGTTGCACCGACCACTGCTGACATGGGCAAAATCACACGATAATCGGTCCCAACCACCGCTCGCACAATATGGGGAATCATAAGACCAATGAAGACCATGTTCCCTATTAAGGCGACTGAAGCTCCTGCCAGTAGGATGACAACGAGTAGTAACATCCCTTTAATGAAAGCCACGCGCTGTCCTAATCCGATTGCTACATCTTCATCTAAACTGATGATCGTCAAATGCCTTGATAAGATCAAAGAGAGGAGTATCCCAACCACGATAAACGGGGTGATCATTCTTAATTGTTCCCACGTCACCCCCACCAGTCCTCCTGCTGTCCACATCGACACATCTTTTGATACTTTGAATAGTAGACCTGTCCCATCTGCTACTGCGAATAAAAAAGCCGATATCGCAGCACCTGCCAGAACCAAGCGGAGAGGAGAAAATCCTCCACGACGAAGGGAAGCCACTCCAAAAACCAGTAACGCCCCTACTCCCGCACCAATAAAGCAAGCGATCATAATGAGAGTATAATGAGCGGAAGGAACAAGTGCGATGATCAACGCGAGTGCAGCATTGGCTCCAGCTGTTAGTCCAAGCAATCCAGGGTCAGCCAACGGATTGCGGGTGATTCCTTGCATGACTGCACCAGACACCGCTAAGGCAGCCCCGACAATAAGTGCACCTACTTCTCGAGGCAGGCGCAATTCACGAATAAGTAACACCGAGTCACTGTTTGATGTATGAGCAATCGCATGCCAAACCTCCACGAAAGTAGTCTCTGCCACTCCCACCCTTATTGAGAAGAGAAATGAGACGACGCAAACACAAAGACCGCATAAAAATAGTAGGAGTTGGGATAGTGATTTTCTTGTTTTCTCCATATACTCTCCTCATCTCTTCCATCATCAAAAAAATAAGAGGAGAGAAATGATCCCGCAAGTATCTCTCTCCTCTCCTCCTCTATCTATTCCTTACCTAGAAATGATTCTTCAAAGAAAGCCAATTGGTAGTCCAATGTTATCGGATCGTTAAAGTAGAACTCTTGAGCATTTGCTTCGAATACACGATCATTTTTTACTGCAGGAACATTTTTGTACGTTTCTGTTTCTTGGAAGGTCAGATCGGCACCATCCTGCTTACTAAGGATGATGTAATCTCCCGCATACTCAGGAAGAGCCTCTGGAGAGAGAGCATAATAACCGGGTTCCAGCGCCGCCTCTTTTACGGCCTCCGGCATCTTCAGGTCCATCTGTTGATACAAAATTTCTGTTCCTCTTCCCCAATTATCTCCGAAGACGTATAGCTGCTTCTCAAAGCTTTCAAAAACGGAGACCGTCGCCTCTTCCCCAATCTCAGCTTTAATCTCTTTGCCTAATTCTTGCGAGCGATGCTTAAAATCTTCAACCCATTGGGTGGCTTCTTCTTCTTTGTTTAATAATTTACCAATTTCAATATGTTGCTCCAAAAAGTCCAGCTTGTCGTATGTATAGGTGACAGTAGGAGCAATTTCTTTTAACTTATCAACATTCTTCGCTGTTGACAGTCCAATAATTAAGTCGGGTTCCAGCTCAATAATTTTTTCCAGATTTTCTTCAGAAATCTCTTCTACATTTTCTAAATGATTAGCAAAACGTGGATTCATCTTGCTCCATGAATCGACTCCAACCAGATTAACATCTAGCGCCATGACATTCCCTGCATAACTGCTAACCGTAACCACACGTTGCGGATTAGCTGGTACTTCGATCGGACCATCCTCAGATTGGTAGGTCCTGGTCTTCGTCTCTTGTTTTTCAGCGTTTTTCTCTTCGCTTTCTGGTGTAGAACTACATGCACTAACGAGCAATACGACGAACACGAGAATGGGTAGAAACTTTTTCATTTTTAGCATCATTTTCTGCTCCCTTTAGTAGATTGTATGTAACACACATCGGCTTCTTGGTCCGTGGGTCCAGGCCAATCTCAGCATCAATATGAAACACTTTTTTTAACACATCCGGATTGATTACTTCTTGACTGGTTCCAGATCGAATCACTTGACCGTCCTTCATGGCTATCAAGTAGTCTGCAAAGCGAGCCGCTTGATTTAAATCATGCAGAACCATAACGATGGTGCGTTCTTCTGCTTGATTCAACTTCTGCAACAACTCCAGTACCTCCAATTGATGTGCCATATCAAGGTAGGTCGTTGGTTCATCAAGAAAAATCATTTCTGTTTCTTGCGCCAAAGCCATGGCTATCCATACCTTCTGCCGTTGACCACCTGATAAGGAATCAACCGACTGATACGAGTAAGAGGAAGTCCCTGTCACTTCAAGAGCCCAGTCGATCACTATCCGATCTTTTTTGGATAGATGACCAAATCCCTTTTGATAAGGAAAACGACCATAGGATACGAGTTCACTCACCGTCAGCCCTTTTGCACTCTCCGTCGTCTGTGGAAGGATGGCCATTTTCCTAGCTAGCTTTTTGGTCTTCTCATTTGCAATTTGATTACCATCCAACACAACTGTGCCCTTCTGATGGGCGATAATTCGTGTCAGTGTTTTGAGCAATGTCGATTTCCCGCAACCATTTGGACCGATAATCGTGGTCACTTTTTTATCAGGTATCTCAATCGAAAGATTCTCTAGGACCGCTTTCTCACCATAATAAACACTCAAGTCTTGCGTATATAGGCGTACCATGTTTTCGCCTCCCATGTCATAGGAATCTACATTTAATTGATAATGATTATCAGTATTAATTACTTCAGTAGTATACGACTTCTCCTTTTCTCTTGTCAATCACCTTACAAGTAGTTTTAATCTTGAAAGTCTTCCTCTCTTTCGTTAAACAAAAACCCCTGACCATCTATGCGCAAGTGATGTCGCTTAGATAATCAGGGGGCAACCATTGCTATAAAAATATCTTCTACCATGAATCAACACCCATTCTTCACTACCCTTCCTCTTCTTCCTTTTTTCCTTTCTCGGATACATAGTAACCGTTAATAGATTCTAGGCTTTTGTCTCCCTATCCATTTTGATCTTTTTCTTTGATATCGCTAGATTTCATCTGGGAAGCAACTTTCTCCCAACACTCCTGACAAATACAGGCGCGTCCAACTTGCTCTTTTGGAATCAACCGTAATAGTTCTTCCGACCACTGTAGACCGTAGCACCAACAGGTAGACCTCTCCCCTTTCATCATTCCACAATCATTATCCTGACCACATATGGGACATTTTTTCTGATGCGACATCGTTCTTTTCCTCTCTTTTCTGCGAAAGTTCTCTTCAGAAAAATTTATGTAAATATATAGAAGAACTAATGTTGAAGATAAAGGTGAAAGCTCTCCCTAAGAGTGGTTGGAAGATGGGCGCGCGGTTTCTCCTTGAGAGACTCTGAGCCGTGGATCAGGCAGCAATAGGAGATGCCGCCGCCCATCAACCAGGCATTGAAAGAACCGACACTCTCAGGTAGTCCACTTTCATCCGAGGCGTGTGGAGGTAGACCGTTCACTTCACATG
This sequence comes from Mechercharimyces mesophilus, assembly GCF_059818345.1. Classification (NCBI taxonomy): domain Bacteria; kingdom Bacillati; phylum Bacillota; class Bacilli; order Caryophanales; family Thermoactinomycetaceae; genus Mechercharimyces; species Mechercharimyces mesophilus. The sequence continues at coordinate 1,536,558 of NZ_JCBAPH010000001.1, forward strand.
GAGATAAAATATATAATCCTGCATAGTAGAAGTCTGACCCATTTGCCGTAACATGGTTGCGATATTGCCTCGATGATACGACCCGTGTGTAACCATTTGCATGACGATTTCTGAAATATTCGTAACAAGTAAACCAGCATAAGGATTATCGATTTCTATGGGCTTTTTTAGGTCGCTTTGACTGACCAGGAAGGTTTGGATTTCTTCTGCCAGAGCAGAAAACTTTTTAGCCATATCTTCCATGCTTGTTTCTTTCTCCTGCTCACGTTGCTTCTCTGCCCCTTCCAATACCTCCTTCATGCTTATTCCTTGCATAATATTCAACCAAACACGATCCACTGATTGAATATGATCCAAAACTTGAGAGACGGAAGAGTATCCACCAAATTCTAGTTCTCGCTGATAGATCTCTCCGGGAAGTTCATGTAATCGTTCAAAGATCTTTTCGTTGGCCCACACATGATAGTTGTACATATCCAACACAGATTGGCTCATTCTATCCTCTCCCTTTATTGCGGTTTATCGATACTTAGCGCTCACAAGTGTGCATAGCACTTAATACAGTATGACGCAATTCGCTTCCTAATCTAGTCTATCTATTCGTTTCCATCACAGCAAAGTAGTTGTCTTCATTATCTGCAAAATTAAATAGGCTGCCTGAAGGCAGGTGAACAATGTCACCGACTGTAACATTTTTCGCAGATAGATCCTGATACAGCTTCTCGATGTTTTCTGCGAAGAACATGATGGATGGTGTCCCCAAATTCAAATCAGGTTCCAATTGCGAAATCGTTTCTTTATCATGAAGAACGATACTCGTTTGGGCATCCATTGTTGGCGCCAGTTCAATCCACTTCATCCCTTGGCCGTCGCCTTCTTCAGTAATCACTCTAAACCCTACTTTTTCTGTCCAAAATTTCACTGCCTCTTCTTGATCACTTACATACAACATAATCTGGCCAACCTTATGAATCATCTATTTCCCTCCTAAATTTTCGCAAGTATTCATCTCACTACTACGGGTGAAGTTTGTTCATCCGTATTCCTCTTCCTTCAACATCAAGAAACAAAGCTAGTCATTCAATCCCTTGCCATCAAGAATGTGCTGAATGTATTTTTCCACCCTTGATTCTCTCGTCGTTGCTCTCTTAGCACTCGAGAAATAAAGACTGTATGCCCTTTGTCTCCCTGGTGTCAATGCTTCAAAAGCCGTCTTCAACTCTGGACTCTCCATAAATTTGTTCGTCAGTTCTTCAGGAATTACGATTTCTAACCTTTTTTCTACTTTAAAACCTTTTTTTTCAACCTGAATGGCTTCCTCAACATAATCTTTTATCATGCTCTCTTTGTTCACAATCTCTTGCACATTGGTAAAGCGGAGCTGGCGCGCAACTTGGACATTCTTCGTTTGTTGAACGAGAATCCCTTGCGTATCCTGTAGTAAGGCACCTTTGTGAAAAAGGAGCGCACAATATTCTTTAAAACCATGCATCAATACGATATTTTTCTTATCCAGAGTATAGCACGGGTGCATCCACTTAAATTCTTCGTCCAATTCAAAGTTAAGGACGATCTCTCGTAACTTCTCAAATTCTAGCTTCCACTTCTTCTCTTTCCTTAAAAACCCGTCTACTTTCGGATTTCTCCTACTCGCAGCCATACAGAAACACCTCTCTTCAGGCTTTCTACTTCACCCATGCCAAACGACGAGGTATCAGATTTGATTCCACCATATTGGAAAAGCCCACTTATAGTTTTGAAAACTACATCCATTCAAGAAGATACTTTTGTGCGACCCTTAATCACACTTTCTCTCCCTTATTCTTCAGATAGTTATTTCGTTCCTGCCACCACCGATCGTTCTTCCGTGGTAAAAGAGTTGTTCTTCTTCACAATCGCTTTTGTTTATCCCTTCTTCTCCATTTACATACGTTATACTAGAAAAAAAGAACCCCACACGGAGGAGATCCAATGAAACTAGTGAGATTACTAGCGATCACCATGATTCTTCTTAACCGAAAGCGGGTCGGGGCACAGGAACTGGCAAATCGCTTTGAGGTCTCGCTACGGACCATTTACCGTGATATGGAAGCGATCAATGAAGCGGGCATTCCCATCATCTCCTATGCTGGCACCGAGGGCGGGTACGAAATCATGGAAAACTACCGCTTGGAACGACAATACCTCTCCCTAAACGAATTGCAATCCATTCTGGTTGCACTCAGAGGGATTCACGGATCGCTGGAAGATGAGAGTATCGACAGTGTTTTAGAAAAAGTGGGAGCGTTGATGACTCGTTCTGAGCAATCTCCCTCAAACAATGGGCAGGAATTGATCATCGATACCCACCCTTGGGTAGAAGATGAAGAGACAAAAAAACGGCTTACTCAAATTCGCCAGGCTATTCGTGACTCTCATCTGGTCACCTTCACCTACACCAACTCGAAAGGAGAAGAATGGGCTCGTTCATGTGAACCGATGAGTGTGATCCTCAAGGGATATAGATGGTATATGTATGGGTATTGCCACTTCCGAGAAGACTTTCGTCTCTTTCGCTTGTCACGAATGCGAAATTTTTCTGTGAGAAATACGCGATTCGAGCGGCGCGATCACTCCATTGATCGCCTTCTTTATTCTCAGTTTTCCAAGCAGGGCACCCATATGATCTCCCTCATCCTTCGTTTTCAGCCCGCAGCGAGGGGGAAAGTGATGGATCAATATCGGGAAGAGCAGATCCAGTTGGAGCAAGACGGAACCTTGCTTGTCACGGCAAATCAACCCGATGAACCCTGGTTGTACAACCAACTTCTTAGTTATGGAACGGATGTCGTAGTAGAGGAGCCCAAAGAGGTCGCCCAGAGACTACGACACCAGGCGCTCAAAATAGCGGAGATATATGAGGACATGACCTGACATTAACCGTAGAGTCTATGTTCCATTTCTCACCTAATACAATTGAATAGAGGGATCGATCTCCTTCACCATTATCCCCCTCACACAGGCTATCGTACATTCAAACCTAAAAGTGTAACTCATAGATCACACAAACCATAAAATAAAGCAAATTGCCATACTTGTGATTGAGGGGGTTGTTAAGTGAGAAGAACGGATAATTTGTCAGTAGATTTGAATCCATGTTTTCTCGAGCAGGTGAGGAGAAGACAGGTAGAGACATGCAAGGGAAGCAAAGCAAGTTATGTTGCTGAGGGGCAGGGAATTCGTTTTACCTTCCTTCCAGAGGGAGTCCTATTTACGCTCGACTCCTTAAATGAAAGTGTCTCACCCCTCCTGCTCCGTTTGCTAAACACCAGTGAGAAGATGGTCCTAAGCGCTGATGAAGAAGGACAGGAAGGCTGGATTCAAGATCAAAAGAATCCGCATCAGCACCGTTATCATAAAGTAGTCTATCAAGAGGTATGGCCAGGAATCGACCTCGTCTTCTCGGGAAACCAACAACAATTAAAGTATGACCTTATGGTTCATCCTGGGGCTTCAATTAAAAATATTCGCTTTACTTACGAAGGCGGAGAAGGACTGACTATTGGTGAAAATGGAGGTTTACTTCTCCATACATCATCTGGAGTGCTATACGAGAAAAAGCCGATCAGCTTTCAGTGGAAGCAACAGGAGCGAATAGAGATCCCTACTTCCTTTCGCCTTTATCCCGACCACACGATCGGGTTCGAAATAGAGGAAGAGTATGATCCGGAAAAGCTTCTGGTCATCGACCCCATTGTCTTCTTCTCTACTTTTCTCGGGGGATTTAGTAGGGATATTCCATGCGGGATTGCTGTAGATTCTGCTGGAAATTCCTATGTGACTGGACTTACCAGATCAACCAATTTCCCTGTGACGACCGGTGCCTTTCAGACGATTAATTTTAATGAAAGTGTCTTTGTAACCAAATTCAACCCTTCGGGTAGCGCACTAATCTATTCGACATTAATCGTCGGCGACGGTGTCGATTTAGGGAACGCCATAACCTTAGACACGGAGCAAAATGCCTATATTACGGGAACGACCACATCCGATACCTATCCCGTTACTTCCGGAGCCTTTCAACCCGTGATCAGAGGAGATGGCAATGCATTTGTAACCAAATTAAATGCCACAGGAAGCTCCCTTCTCTACTCCACCTACTTAGGTGGTTCAGGAGGGTTAGAAACACAAGGTACGGGTATTGTATTGGATTCGAGTGAAAATGCGTATATATCTGGATTCACCTGTTCCTCTGATTTTCCAGTTACATCAGGAGCTTTTCAGACGCAATATGGTGGCGGGCTTACGGATGGGTTTGTGACCAAACTCAATGCGACCGGAACGGCGCTCATCTACTCATCGTACTTAGGTGGGGTACAGGCAGATTGTGCAAATGGGATTGCCTTGGATGAAAGCAACCAATCTTATGTAACAGGAACAACCTTTTCAACCAATTTCCCTACGACACCCGGCGCGTTTCAAACCATACTCCCCACGAGTCCAGTAATTCTACTCAGTGACGCGTTCATTACCAAATTCAACACCACCGGCACTTCACTTGTTTACTCTACCTTCCTTGGCGGAAATAGCGATGATGCTAGTAATGCCATTGCCCTTGATGGAAATAACAACGCTTATGTAACAGGATTTACAAGATCCTCTGACTTTCCAATTTCCTCCGGAGCCTTTCAAACGATGATAGGTGGTCAAAACCTCTCCGCCTTTATCACCAACCTGAATGCCGAGGGAAGCAGTCTTAACTACTCCACCTTTCTAAGTGGAGCAGGGACGGAGGGTTTCGGAATTGCGGTCGACAAATTTGGTTCCGCCTGGGTGACCGGTTGCACTCCCTCCAGCAATTTTCCGGTTACATCCGATGCTTTCCAAGCCCGATTAGGCAATCCCGCCGGGGGGGGCATCTCAGATGCCTTTATCACACAAGTCAGCTATTCCGGACGTGGTCTCGTATTCTCATCGTATCTAGGAGGGAATAGTTCGGACGACGGAAGAGCAGTCGCCTTGGATTCGCAACAAAATGCTTACATTACAGGGCGTACGTTTTCCGCCAACTTCCCTTTAAGTTTCAACGCCTTTCAAAAACAGTTTGGTCCCATCAACCTTCTTAACGAACAAGTTTATGTCTTTAAACTGGGGTCACTCACGGCTCAAGGACCTACGGGTCCTACCGGTGCGCAAGGTCCCCGTGGACCACGTGGAGCTCGAGGGCCACGTGGAGGAAGTGGCGGGGAAATCGGCGGATAAATCTATATGAATACCCACTTCACCAATAAATTAAATCCGCTTTTAAAGAAAAGAGAAGTAACCATATTGGAATGGAGCAACCACCTTCGACGGTTGCTCCATTCTTTCTTCCCATCTACACCCTGCTATACCACGCTTTTTCTATCCGCTACACTCTCCTCCCCCTACACCACGCGGTCCTCTAGGGTATGAAACATTCTCAATCGGCACATGTTGAGTAAAGAGGTTTTTCATAGCCCCCAAAACACATATTCAAACAATCCAAGTATTACTGACACTATGTTGTCAGTAATACTGCTTTATAGTCATAGAAGAAAGCATCCTTTTTCATCTCACTTACATGGAGGCGGTATGATGTTTACCAGAATCGAAGATTTTGCAAAGGAATGGCAGAAGGAATCGCAGAACACAGAGAAAGTACTCCAGGCACTAACAGACGATTCACTCGCACAAGAAATCACTCCTCAGCATCGAACATTGGGCTTTCTAGCTTGGCATCTTCCAACGACGCTTTATGAGATGCTATCTAAAACCGGACTTACCTTCCCAGCCCCTGGTTCCTATGATGAAGCTCCATCTTCAGCGAAACAAATACAAGAAGCCTATACACGCACATCCAAAGCGATGCTGGAAGCGGTTCAAACACAATGGTCTGACAAGGACTTATTCACTATGGTGAACCTATATGGTGAGGAATGGCCCAATGGTCTTACCCTTCGCATTACCATTCAGCATGAAATTCACCATCGCGGGCAGATGACTGTTCTTATGCGACAAGCGGGGTTACACGTTCCTAGTATCTATGGTCCTACGCGAGAAGATTGGATTAAAGAGGGGATGCAACCGCTAAAGTAATAGGCATGGACTGGAGTGAAATAGTAAAAAGACCGATCAGTGAAGATTCACTGATCGGTCTTTTTTCGCAAACTCCTACTAAAGGATGATTGAACAATACTACTTCTTGCCATCGTTTATGTAATTAATGTAAGATATTATAGTTATGAACGCGTATAGTTAGTATATCTATCAAGAGAAGTAATCATTTTTGATATATTGGTATAAAAACATGTAAAAGCAAATAATTACCCTGTGTTCCCCCGTTCGCTTAAAGTAGAGGAGATAACCAGATGAATAGAATCCAACAGACTATCTCGCAGTATCATCCCCTCGTGTGGGTGCTGTTACTAGGAACGGCATTTGCCCGCGCTGCGGCCTTCATGAGCCTGCCCTTCTTAGCTCTCTATTTACAACAGCAGACAAACCTCTCTCCTCTTTGGATTGGAATCGCCATCGGAGTTGGCCCGCTCACAGGTGCATTTGGGGGCTTTCTAGGAGGACATCTCTCCGACCGATGGGGCAGAAAAAAAGTGATGCTTTCTACTCTTTTGGTGTGGACTGGTGTATTTATCGGATTTGCGCTCGCGCAACACATTTACGTATTTATCCTATTAAATGCACTCAACGGTTTATGCCGTTCTTTCTTTGAACCAACCAGTCAAGCATTGATGGCCGACATCACTCCGAAAGAAAAACGCGTACGCGTATTTGGTTATCGCTACTTCGCTATCAATGTGGGGGCATCCACTGGACCGATTCTTGGGGCTTATCTTGCCCTCACATCTGGAGGGATCGCTTTTCTCCTAACAGGTCTGATCTACCTCATCTACCTCCTTGTCTTGCTCATCATGATGAACCGCTACCAAGTAGATGAGCAAGAAGCACTGCAACCGATCACCTTGCGCTCCTCATTTGCCGTCGTACGGCGCGATCAGGCTCTGTTATACTTCCTGCTAGGAATGATCCTTGTCAACATCGGCTATTCGCAAATCGAGTCCAACTTACCTTTATACCTGAGTGAGTTATTACCCACGGAAAAGTGGCTCTATCCGGTGCTCTTAACAAGTAACGCACTTCTGGTCGTCAGCTTACAACTCCCCGTTACGCGCTGGGCAGAAAAAAGACCTCTTTTACGCAATATGAATATCGGCCTCATTCTCTTTGCAGTCGGTTTTAGCTGTTTTGCCATCGGCGGACATTGGGCATTTTTTTGGCTGGGAATGTTCTGGATTACACTGGGGGAAATTCTACTTTTCCCTACCAGCAGTGCATTCATTGATCAGCTGGCACCTTCCCATTTGCGCGGTGCTTACTTCGGTGCCAGTTCCTTTCGCTCCATCGGTTTTTTCATGGGGCCTACCCTAGGTGGATCACTGCTCCACTTTCTCGGCGGGAGCTTTCTCTTTTGGTGCATTGGTCTGATCTCCTTATCGGGGATTCTCTTCTTTCTATTAGGCCACCAGGCACAGCGCAAGTCTGCAACCGAAGAAACCCTTCACGCTAGTTAGCACTCTGCTTCGAATACCCCGTAAAAAAGCAATACCCGGTCTAATAGGTTAGGAATACCTGTCTATTAGACCGGGCGAAACACTTTGCATCTATCATTTATTTCATCGTAAATTATTTCACCGGCATCTGCCGCCATCGCCTATTCCTCGCCCATTTCGTATAACTAAATGTAAAGAGAGCAACCGCCATCCAGATCAGACTAAAGGTGACCACCTGGATCGATGTGAAAGGCTCATGGTAGACGAACACACCTAGCACAAAGGCGAGTGATGGAGCAATATATTGCAGAAATCCTATCATATACATCGGAATACGCTGTGCACCTTTGGCAAACAACAGCAAAGGCACCGCTGTGACCACACCCGCTCCAATCAATAGGACGGTGGTCATCCCATTTCCATCTATAAACTGGATACGATCAACAAAGGCAAGATAGAAGAGATAAGCAATGGCTAACGGTAAGAGGAATAAAGTCTCAAGCATAAGCCCATGAAGGGGCCTCACTTGGAGCAATTTTTTCGCTAGCCCATATAAAGCAAATGATAAAGCCAGTAGCAGGGCTATCCACGGTACTTCTCCATGTTGAAAGGTGGAATAGAGAACAGCCACCCCTGCAATCACGGTAGCCACAGTTTGTAATATCGTCATTCTCTCCTTAAAGAAGAGAAAGCCAAGAAGGACGCTCATCAGTGGATTCATATAATACCCTAAACTCGTCTCCAAGATGGCTTCATGGGTTACTGCCCAAATAAAAACAAACCAGTTCACACCAATAAATACAGAGGCAAGGAAGAGATAAAACAGGGTTCGTGGCTCTTTCATCACCTGCTTCACTACTTGATAAAGTTGCGTCTTCCCACTCGTCACTCCAATTAAGATCAGCACAAATACAAATGACCACACAAAACGATGAGCAAGAATCTCCATCGAGGAGACATGGTCGATCCACTTCCAATAGGCAGGCAAGAGCCCCCAAAGTGTATATGCTAACGCTGTATATAGCGTCCCCTGTTTATCCAATGGCACCGCCCTCAACCCTTTCTTCTTCGATCTACTAAAACTACCATATAACAAACACATCGACAATCATGGATCTTGCTTTCCTATTCCTTCAGGGCATGTGCCCAGAAAATATTTCTACTCTTCTCTCTATCGAGGTATAATCGCTCTATATATGTAATTCAAAACATAGAAGGAGAGAATAATGACCCTACATGGAAACCATATTAGCATCCAACTGCTAACAGAAGCCGATGCTGTGGACTTACTGCAATTAGAGCAACATAACCGCACCTTTTTTCAAACCTATGCCCCCCTACGGACAACGGAGTTCTTTACACTTCTCGGTCAACAGCAAAGAATCTCACAAAATCAAAAAGATCACTACTATTTATTGGGTATCTACATGAGAAACACCCCTACTTTAATCGGAACGGTAACTCTATCCGAAGTCGTAAGGGGCCCTCTGCAAAGTTGCTGGATTGGGTATTTTCTGGACAAGTCTCATAATGGAAAAGGATACATGACCGAAGCCGTCCGGTTAGCCGTCTCCTATGCTTTTCATAATCTGGAGTTGCATCGCGTTGAAGCAGGAGTTATGCCTCGTAATCCGGCTTCTATACGCCTGTTAGAAAAAGCTGGTTTTCATAAGGAAGGAATCGCAAAAGAAAATGTGAAGATCAATGGGAAGTGGGAAGACCACCAAATTCTCGCGATCCTGAATAAAGAAACGCCTTGAGTACCAATAATCGCTCATCGGATAGCCCTCCCTAGCAAACTGGCGTAGCCGATTCTTTCGTCTACTCAAAATAAGAAGCTCTAACTCCCTCTTAGCTCACCGCCACCTTGGGGACCTCTAGCTCCACGAGGTCCACGAGGACCTCTGGCTCCCGTTGCACCGGTTGGGCCAGTCGCACCTCTTTGTCCAACTTGACCCACTTTACTCGTGAAAACATCACATCCACCCGCAAGAGCTCGTTGAAAAGCGCCAGGGGTTGTTGGAAAATCAATGGATTCCGTTTCCCCCGCAACATAAGCACTACCCATTTGATCTACCGCTACACCACAACCACTATCTCGATCTGAGCCTCCTAGGTAGGAAGAAAAGAGGAGATTGGCACCCGTTAAACTTAATTGCGAAAGAAAGGCATCACTTGATCCTCCATTAAATCGAGGGGAAAACGCATTAGGGGTTACAGGAAATTGCAAGGAGCTTGTTTCGCCTGTCACCCACGCATTCCCAAATGGATCAACCGCAATTCCGAAACTCAGCCCACTTCCCAGAAAGGTGGAGTAGACGAGTGCAGTTCCTGTTTCATTCATCTTGGTAACAAACGGAGCCCCTCCCGGTGCTTGCGTCTGAAAGGCTCCAGCAGTCACAGGAAAATTCGTTGATTCGGTATTCCCTACAATATAGGCGTCATCATCTTGATCAAGCGTAACCCCCCTTGCCACATCACCACCACGACCGCCGAGATAGGTTGAAAAAATAAGGGTAGAGCCTTCCGCATTAAATTTCGACAAAAACGCATCTGAAAGCCCGGCTAGCTGCGTTTGAAAGGCTCCACTGGTGACAGGAAAGTTGAAGGAAAAGGTCGACCCGGTTACAAAAGCACAGCCATCAGAGTCCACCGCTATCCCAAATCCTCCATCCTCCAGATCGCCTCCTAGGAAAGTCGAATAGGCGAATGACGACCCATCTGGACTCACCTTTGTTACAAAGGCAGAAGGCTCTCCCATGAGGGTGCGTTGAAAAGCATTTGATGTTACTGGAAATCCTCTTGAACACGTACTCCCTGTAACATAAGCACTCCCCTCGCTGTCAATGGCTAAGGCATTTCCTTCATCATTTTGTCTTCCACCAAGCAAAGTAGAGTAAATTAATGAAGAGCCTGACGCATCGATTTTGGTTATAAAAATATCACTTTCCGTTCCTGAGAACACCGTCTGCGCAGCTCCCGACGTGACAGGAAAGTCCTGAGATATGGTTGTCCCTGATACATACGCATTGCCTTCTTGATCAACATCCACTCCACAGCCAAAGTCCCCCATGCTTCCTCCCAAGTAAGTGGAGTAAATCAGCGAAGTCCCCGTTGCATTAAACCGCGTCACAAAGACATTATTAATCCCTCTCTTCATACTTTGAAAAACGCCCGATGTAACAGGAAAATTATCCGAAAAGGTAATTCCTGTCACGTAGGCCTCGTTCGCAGTACTGACGGCGACAGCTTGACCCATATCATCTCCTCTCCCCCCTAAATAAGTGGAGAAAAGAAGAAGTGGATCGATCGTTAAGGGAAGCGAAGGGTCATGCGACGCTTCTAAGGAGAAACCAATCGTCTGATCCTCATACAAGATGAATCGTGTAGGAATCTCCACCTGCTCATCTTTCAAGACCTGCATGCTCATAGGCTTCTTTTCACTCAAAAAACCATTTGAGGTGTAAACGTGCAGATCGCCTTCTTCACCTAATCTAATACCCTTTGCCCCTTCATAGCATAATCGGATGTCCTCTACTTGCGCTCCAGGTCTGAGGAGCATATCGTATTTGAAATATCCCTCTGATGACGAAAATAAAACATCAATTCCCGGCCACACCTCTGTGTAAACCACAGATTGGTAAGCTTGAGAATACGAAGCCAAACCTGCTATACTCCCCACCCATTCGGGATTGATCTCGGTATTTCCGTTTTTAAAACAAAGCATCAGTGACTCCGTCTGACTCCATTTATAGCAAACACCTTGGGGATGAAATCTCAACTGTATTTCTTTTCCTTCTAAGCGAATATTGAATCCTTCCCCCTCTTTTTTTGCTATAGGAAGCGGAGTAGAACGCCCTCTTCCACTTACCCTTCTCCTGTCCATGCTCATTCCCAACACACCCTCCATCCACCTTAGATATTCCATTCTATGAGAAATCACTCTCAATCGATAAGGAAAACAACCTTTTGACATCAAAAATCCTCTGCTGTCCTATTCATATATTTAATAGATTGGTCTTTTTTTGAATGATACCCAAGATTTTTTTAAGAGCTTGCATGCTAGTCTATAGAATTGCACAACGTCCACATCAACCTAACAGAATCGCAATTTTCACTCTAAATCAAATGTGATATACTCATAGAGACAGACAATTCAAGCGAAAAGGTGGGTTCACCATGTCTTTTTCTTTGATTCCCTATCTCACGATGGACGGCAATGCAAAAGAAGCGATTTCGTTTTATGAAAAGACCTTCGATGCCGATACTGTCTCTTCCATCACATTTGGAGAAATGCCAGAGGACCCCAACTGTCCGACTTCAGAGGAAACCAAAGATCTTATCGCACATGCTATGATCTCTATCGGTGATGCCACTCTCATGTTTTCCGATACCTTCCCTGGTCAGCCCCTTCAATCAGGGAACCAAGTATCCATCTGTATTTCAACCGATGATTTAGAGAGATCTAAGCGTATTTTCGCCACCTTGCAAGAAGAAGGTAGTGTAGAAATGCCTCTACAGGAAACTAGCTTTAGCCCAGCTTATGGCCTCGTCAAGGACAAGTTTGGCGTCACTTTTCAAATCTATACCGAAGGTGAACAGGAGAAGTAATTCTTCGACCACCTCAACTATCCGCGGCATATAGAAAAGAGAGCCACAAGAACATACCTTGTAAAATCAGTTTCGATGACATCACGTGGTTCTCATACTTCTTCACCTCAAAGATTCTTTCATCCCTCACCCTTATTCTTCATTCACTCTCTACTAACAACCAATCCCCTCCCCAGCCGGCCAATCTCGAGATCTTAGTACGAGTGATTTTCATCAAATATGACTGGCTCTCTTTCTTTCCACCATTACCCTAGAACAATATGCAACATTTATATATAGAATATAGAAAATAGTATTAAATATGAAAGGAGGAATCTACACTGTTCAATCAACCTCCCTGTTCAAGAATGAATAGAAGGGATTTTGGTCGCATATTTTGCCAACTCCCTCCTTTTGCAAAAGATACAACGATCGTTCGCGAGAAACTACTCGCAATCGGAAAAAAAGGCGGAATGATGGACCGCTCTGAATATGATCTAGATAACCCAGAAACTCCTGCTGGAATCACTTTTCTGGGACAATTTATTGATCACGATATCACCTTTGACCCTCTATCTACACTCACTCAACCGGTTTCTCTCCCAAAAATCCGCAACTTCCGTACCCCCGCCTTGGATTTGGATAGTCTTTATGCTGGTGGACCTCATATCTCTCCGCATCTTTATGACCCTGCAACGCATAATCGCAAATTTCTTATCGAGTCCCTGCAACCTGATTTACGGCCATTGAGTGATTTACCCAGAAATAGTAAAAATGTAGCTTTGATTGGCGATCCACGCAATGATGAGAATTTGATTATCTCTCAACTTCACCTGGCTTTCCTCAAGTTCCATAATGCCATGGTGGATCGTATAGAAGAGGGTGGGACAGACTCACATCAAATCTTCTCCAAAGCACAGCGTCTGGTGCGTTGGCATTATCAATGGATCGTCTTACACGAATTCTTGCCTCTCATTGTTGGAAAACGCATCGTAGATGATATTCTTCAATATGGTCGTCAGTTTTATTTGCCTCAGAACAAACCCTATATCCCCATAGAATTCTCCGTAGCAGCTTATCGCTTTGGGCATAGTCAACTTCGTTCCAGCTACACCGTCAATGATGAATTTACCGCTCCACTTTTCGATCCAGATATTTCGCCTCATGACCCTGATCCCCCTGACTTATCTGGTGGCAAAAGAGCCCCGCGGCGCTATGTAGAGTGGAGGCATCTTTTCAAGCTCATGGACACGCCTCCTCAAACAGCAAAAAAAATCGACACAACCCTCCCCCATCCCCTCTTCCAATTGCCCTTACCCTCCTTCCAGTCCCTTGCTCAGCGAAACCTGTTACGAGGTCTTGTATTCGGCTCCCCTTCGGGCGAAAATGTTGCCAAAGCGATGTCTGTTCGCCCTCTATCCAAACATCACTTAGCTGATCTCTCACGGATAGGGTTTGCCGGTTGTACACCCTTATGGTTTTATATCTTACGAGAAGCACACGTTTTGCGAAAAGGAAGAATATTGGGCCCTGTAGGAGGACGCATCGTAGCAGAGGTACTGATCGGACTGCTACAAGAAGATCCGTTATCCTATTTACAGAGACAACCCGATTGGGTACCTCCCTTAGCAAAAGATGGACAGTTTCAGATGGTAGATCTTTTAAGAATGGCTCATATGCCTCTATAAGAGTCGGATGAAAACAAAAAAGAGACAACGGACCCAATGCCCATTGCCTCTTTCCGACTGTAACCAAAGTTAAGCTGTTGTTTTCACTTGATTGTCAGAATGGCTTTTATTTGGTGATAGCCACTTCTCTAACGCACCCAGGATCACATCGGCACCAATCGCCATGATAGCTGTCGGTATCGCTCCCGCCAGAATAATGGGCATGCCGCTCGCAGCATTGGTTCCTCTAACGATAACATCACCCAGACCACCTGCACCAATAAAGGTACCCATGGTCGTAATACCAATCGCAATCACAACTGCCGTCCGCAAACCTGCTAGAATTACAGACATGGCTAGGGGCAATTCGACCATCCGCAGTAATTGATTTTTGGTCATGCCCATTCCTCTGCCGGACTCGATAAGTGCACGATCCACATTGGTAATACCGGCGTAGGTATTTCTTAGGATGGGTAGCAAGGAATAGAGAAATAAAGCGAACACAACCGTATTTGCGCCTAATCCCATCACGAGCATCAGAACCGCGAGCATCGCTAGCGCAGGAATGGTCTGAATCACGTTGGTAAGGGAGAAGACCCATGGACTCAATTTACGATGCCTGGCAATGTAGATTCCTATTGGAATTGCCACCAATGCAGCAAAGAGAACTCCATAGAAAGACATGAGAAAGTGACGGAAAAACTGCTCCAAAACATATTCCCAGTTAAGCGAGTAATAGTGAACGAATTGTTCGATTGTCTCCAAAATAATACCACCTCCTATTTACTGATCTTCGAAGTAATTGTTCTCCTCTAAGAACTCTTTAGCTACAACAGCCGGTTCTTTCATCTTCACATCTGACTCGTAGTTCATTTTCCGCATCTCTTCTGTACTGATCTGCCCACTCATTTTCTCCAGGATATCACGAATCTCTGGATGTTCCTCTAATGTCTCTCCCCGCACGACCGGAGACGCATCGTAGGGTGGGAACAGTTGTTTATCATCTTCTAATGCTGTCAGACCAAACGCTTCTAGACGGCCATCCGTTGTATAAGCGAGAACAACATCCATTTTGCCGTTGTCTACCGCTTCATAGACCAAACCAATTTGCATCGGATAGGCCTTTTCATATTCAAAGCCATAGGTTTCTTTAAATGCTTCATAACCGACACCGGGCCGTTTGATCCAGTCACTGTCCACTCCGAGCTTCAAGGAAGAAGCGAGTGGCTCCAAATCGGATACGGTTTTTAGGTTTTCTTTTTCTGCTAATTCCTCTGTAACAGTAAATGCATAGGAATTGGCAAAACCAAAGGAATCGAACCATACTTGGTCAAACTGCTTGTCAAATTCCGTCTGCACAATGTTCATCGCTTCCTCCGGATCTTTGACTAAGTCCATCCCGAGGGTGCCCGCTAACTCGGAGCCTGTATAGCGAGTAGCCGAAATATCAATATCTCCGCCCTCCATCGCTTTATGCTGGACAATAGAGGAACCTAGCCCATCCACCATCTCCACACTCAGATCGGAATGATGTTCGATCATCTGCTTTACCATTCTCCCCATAATGGAGGCTTCCGCAAAGTCAAAGGTCCCTACCTTGATGGTTTTATCTGCTGGTCCACTAAGTCCTGGTAGCGAACAGCCACTCAGCATGGTTACGACGATCAAACAAGCAATGATACTGGTTATACTCTTTTTTAGCACCGTTTTATCCCCCCTTACGATGTCGCTTTTTGTGAACGACGGATGCCTTTTGGAATCAATCGAAACTCTAGCTTCCCTAACAAGAAATCGGTGATTAAAGCGAGGATCGTCACTGGAACCGCACCCGCAATGATATAGTCAGGGCGATACAAGTTTAACCCGAGAAAAATGTAATCTCCCAGTCCACCCGCACCAATAAAGGAAGCAAGTGTTGCCCAACCAATGAGGTATACGGTTGCTACACGAATCCCTGCCATGATAATCGGCATTGCCAGTGGGATTTCCACACCGATGATTCGCTCCCAACTGCTCATGCCCATTCCTCTTCCTGCCTCCAGCAAGTCCTTGTTCACATCTTTCACTCCTGTATAGGTATTTCTTAAAATCGGTAGCACTGAGTAAAAGAACAAAGCGGTAATAGCAGGCACCTGACCTACTCCTAAAATCGGAATGAAGAACGCAAGGATCGCAAGGCTGGGAAATGTCTGGACTACACCCGCAATCCCAATCACAAAGCCAGCTATTTTGGGTGTGCGGGTTAAAGCGACGCCGAGTGGCACAGCCACAATGACCCCGCTGAGCATCGCCAATAAGGAAATATAAAAGTGTTCCCATGTTTTGAGGAGCAACTCGCTCCCATTGGCATGAATAAATTCGATCAATGATCTGCCTCCTCTCTAATGCGTAATTTAGGCCATCTTCTCCTTTTCATTCAGAGTGCCTTGAGGGCCATTCTCTTCTCCCCAAATCTTTTCATAAACAACATCAGCCAGGCTTGCACCCGTGATGATCCCTAAGAGGTGTTCCTCCTTATCAATAACCGGTACATACTTCACTTCACTAATGATCAATTTACGAATAACCTCTGCAATTGGAGTCCCTTCTTCTGCTACATAAGGAATCTCTTTTACTACATTGCCGACTTCAGGATTCTCTTTATGATGTTTATTAATGGTATCAATATCAATAAATCCTTTGAGCTTGCGATCGGCGCCTACGACGAGCGCGGTATCCACACGATGCTCCTTCACTACTTTGATTGCATCTGCCAGTAGCTGGTTTTCCGCAACGGTAACCGCATCGGTACTCATGATCTGTTCAACCGTCTGATCACTCGGATCGCTTTCGATTAACCGCTCTTTGCCGACAAATTCTTTTACAAATTCATCTGCTGGGTTTCTTAAGATTTCACTCGGCGTTCCGACTTGAACAATTTGGCCCTCTCGCATGATAACAATTCGATCTGCTAGCTTAATGGCTTCATCCATATCATGCGTAACAAAGACTATGGTCTTACCGAGCGATTTTTGTAGCGCCTTAAACTCTTGTTGTAGTGAATCCCTAGTAATCGGATCCAAAGCGCCAAAAGGCTCATCCATCAAGATTAGTGGAGGATTGGCCGCCAATGCCCGTAAAACCCCGATGCGTTGTTGCTGACCACCACTTAATTCGTGGGGGTATTTCTCCATGTAGCTGGCATCCATCTCAACCAGCTCAAGCAATTCTTGTGCTCTCTCTTTACGCTTCTCTTCTGGCCATTTCAATAGTTTCGGTACAAGCGTAATATTCTCATAGATCGTCATATGTGGGAACAAGCCGATTTGCTGAATCACATAACCGATCGAGCGCCTTAGTTCGACTATGTCTTTCTGAACGATATCTTCGCCTTCAATCGTAATACGGCCTTCACTTGTTTCGATTAAGCGATTCACCATCTTCATCGTAGTGGTTTTACCACAACCACTTGGTCCAATAAAAACAACAAACTCGCCTTTATCAATCTTTAAAGATAATCCATCGACAGCTTTTTTGTTCCCGCCGTACACCTTCGTTACCTGATTGAATTCTAGCAAGTAAAAAACACCTCCATGAGTTTCGTTCCACCCTTTACAAGGTGGCTGGAATCCAGATTCGCCAGGGACTCCAGCCAAAAAGAGTCATCCTTACGCATTAGAGAGCATGATCTCCAATGCCATTCACTCCCTGAGCGGTCAAATCACTTGTCAGTTCTTTAAAATCAATCTCTTGTACTGTGGTGTTGCCTTTAATGGCCAAATAAGCCGCGGTACCACATGCTTGTCCCATGATGATGCTGGTTGAAATCCCACGTGCGGAAGCAAAAGCTTGTGTATCAGCAGAGAAGCACCTACCTGCAAACAAGACATTCTCTACTTCCTGCGGACAGAGAGAACGATAAGGAACGTGGTAGTAAACCCCTCTATCGATAAGGGAAACGTGGGTCACTTTACTATCTTTTCCTTCACCACGAACCACATCATCAATCGTACAATCACAACAAGCGATTCCATCTTCAAATTTCGCACCGCTTAAGATGTCATCCTTTGTCAAGGTATACATTCCTTCTAGTCTCCGTGTTTCACGGATCCCTAGTGTTGGCGCCATTTGCTCCAATTCCGCTTTTTCAAAGCCAGGAACTTCTTCTTTCACAAACTTGATCAATTCATACGCTTGCTTTCTCGCCTCAATGGTCCCTTTTTGTACTTCATCCGGATTGGTTCCATCGATTCCTTTGATGTGAACACTATTAAAATAAACTGTCCCCGGACGGAAACCAGGCATCATATAGATGTTGTACATGTCCTCATTAAGCCTTTTTTCTTCAATCCCTTTTTTGACTAACTCTCTTCTGAATGGGTCTTCCACTCCATCAAACGCTTGATCAACATCTACATTTTGCATGAGGAAGGTGAGCGTTGCACCCATCATATCGCCTTTTTCGTCACCCATTTCAAAAGGAATTCCTGCTTTATAAGCAATGTCGCCATCACCTGAGGTGTCAATCACGACTTTGGCATCCATTTGATGTTGCCCTTTTCGGTCATAATAGGTGACGCTTTTCACTTTGTTCTCATCCATGGTGACATCAACAGCCATGGTATTGAGCAACAAATGAACTCCAGCCTCTTCTACCATTTCAAATAGCTTGTGCACGGCTATATCAGGATCATACATGACTTCTCGTGCTAGTCCATCTTCAAATCCCGGTAGCAGGCACTCTCTTCTCACCGCAGCTGAAGGTTCATGGTTGTAGAGCGATTCCAACCACTCTTCACAGATTCCACCAATGGATTTGCCTTTGGGATAGGCACCATCTACTGGCATCCCTAACGTTTTGGCAACAATGCCACCCAGTAAATCAGTGGGTTCGATTAGGTAAGTTTTAAGCCCTTTTCTGGCCGCGGCAATCGCTGCACCCACGCCAGCTGACCCCCCGCCGATGACCACTACATCTGCTTTGATATTGTCTGTACTCAAGGTGAGATCCCCCAATTAGCTTATTTTATGAGCATCTATCAAGTTGAGTGGCAGCGCCCTCAACCATGTCATCACTAGAACCTAGTAGAAGACAGGATGAGGGGTTCATGCTACTTCTCACTCAACTTATATAAACCGCCCAAGATTTCTACTTAATTTGCGATTCCTTTTGCTTTCGCTTCCTTCCGGCGACGATGCAAGATGGGTTCCGTATATCCATTGGGTTGCTCACGACCGTTGAAAACGAGATTGCAGGACGCTTGGAACGCAATCGATTGATCGTAATTACTGGACATAGGCCGGTAATTCGGGTCACCCGCGTTTTGCTCGTCTACCAATTTGGCCATCCGTTGGAACGCTTCCATTACTTGCTCTTTGGATACAACGCCATGGTAAAGCCAGTTCGTAATGTGTTGACTCGAAATTCTTAATGTCGCGCGGTCTTCCATCAATTCCACATGATTGAGATTAGGAACTTTGGAACAACCGATTCCTTGGTCAATCCAGCGGACAACATAACCTAGAATACCCTGTGCATTGTTATCTAGCTCCTCCTGAATTTCTTCCGGTGTCCACTTTCGCTCACTTGCCATCGGCAACTGCAACATGTCGTCGAGGTAGTTGGAATCGTCTTGCACCAATTCCTGTTGAATCTCCATTACATCTACCTCAAGGTAGTGAAGAGCATGCAGCGTCGCAGCCGTTGGCGACGGAACCCATGCCGTGTTGGCCCCTGCTTTTAGATGTCCTACCTTGGTACGTACCATCTCAGCCATGAGATCCGGCATTGGCCACATGCCTTTGCCAATCTGCGCTTTTTTATAAAAACCAGTAGCAAGGCCCGACTGGACATTGGACTTTTCATAACTGGTAAACCAAGTGGAGCCTTTCATATCTGCTTTTCGAATTACAGGTCCCACTTCCATTGAGGTATGCATTTCATCCCCTGTACGATCAAGGAAACCGGTGTTGATAAAAGCAACTCGATCCTTCACCTGCTTAATGCATGCTTTCAGATTAAGCGAAGTGCGTCGTTCTTCATCCATTACACCAATTTTGATGGTGTGGCGTGGATAGGAAAAGAGGTCTTCGGTCCGGTTAAATAGTTCATTGGCAAACGCCACTTCTTCTGAGCCATGCATTTTGGGCTTCACGATGTAGATGGAACCTTTCGCAGAGTTTTGGTACGGCCCATTCTGCAAGGTGTCTTGCTTCGCGATGAGACCGGTTACAACCGCATCCAAAATCCCTTCCGGTACCTCTTGCCCCTGCTGGTCGAGTACGGCATCAGTCGTCATCAGATGACCCACATTTCGAATGAACATAAGCGAACGACCAGATAAGGTGAGCTTCTCTCCATTCGGCTTCGTATACGTCCGATCTGGATTCATCCGGCGCGTCACCGTTTTATCCCCCTTGGTAAAGGTGACAGAGAGGTCTCCTTTTAACAGTCCCAAGCAATTGCGATAAACAGCCACTTTATCTGCTGCATCCACTGCCGCCACCGAATCTTCAAAGTCCATGATCGTCGTAATGGCCGATTCAACCAACAGATCCTTCACTCCAGCTAAATCAGTCTTTCCAATCGGATGATTGGGATCGATTTGAACCTCGACGTGAATACCATGATTAACGAACAAGATGTTCTCCGGTTTTTCTTCTGCACCATTATAGCCTGCTAGTTGATTGTTCTCTTGCAAACCGGTGATCGCTCCACCTTTTAACTGGGCAGACAACGAACCCGCTACGATGCGATAGGACTCCACTTCTTTGTGAGATCCTTCTGCTAATGGGAAGATCCGATCAAGTAGCTCTTTGGCATACTGGATCACTTTTTTCCCTCGAACAGGATTATACTTCGCGCCCGCTTCTGCGCCATCTTCCTCACTAATCACATCCGTGCCATACAATGCATCATAAAGGCTTCCCCACCGTGCGTTCGCCGCATTAATGGCATAGCGGGCATTGCTGGCAGGGACGACCAACTGCGGACCTGGTTTCAGTGCAATTTCGTCATCAATGTTTTGCGTACCGATTTGAAAGTCTTCTACTTCCGGCTCGATATAATTTAATTCTTTGAGAAAGGCTTTATAAGAATCATGATCCATTTTGTCATTTGTTTTATACCATTTATTCATATTTTCCTGAATCTGTTCTCTTTTATCTAGTAGCGCTTTGTTTTTAGGAGCCAAGTCATGAATGATCTCATCCAACCCAGACCAAAATGTTTCACTTGAGACGCCACTGTTTGGCAGAGCCTCATTTTCAATGAACTCAACGAAGGTAGGGTTCACCTGAATGTTGCCGAACGTTTTATAGTTTTTCACAAAGTCCTCCCCCTCATGATTCGGGCCATCTTCTAGATGTCGCCCTGTTTCCTGCATGCCTTACTTTAATCATCATATAATACCTGGATTCATTATAAAAATACATATATCGAATTTGTGTTATGCAAAAATAGAATACTATATTATAATAGATTCGGGAGTGATCGCGATGGATATCAGACAACTAGAGTATTTCTCAGAGGTAGCCAAACGACTCAGCTTCACAAAAGCGGCCATGGCCCTCCATGTTTCCCAACCCTCTCTTAGTAAAGCGGTAAAACAATTGGAAGAGAAGCTAGGGGTTCCTTTGTTTTACCGCTCGAAAACACTGGAACTAACCGATGCCGGGCAGGCTGTATTGACCAACGCCAAAGAAGTTCTCAGTGCTTTCGACAACCTTAATTCTGAATTGGATGAGGTCATCGGTTTAAAAAAAGGAGAAATCAAGATTGGTGTCCCCCCTATTATTGGTGCCTCTTTCTTTTCAACATTGATTAGTCTCTACATCGAAAAATACCCCCTTGTCAACTTGTTGTTAAGCGAAGTGGGTTCAAAACGGATTAAACAGGGAGTAGCAGAGGGTTCCTTGGATATTGGACTCGTCTGTAACACCCCTGATAAAAACCGCTTCGAAATGATAAAAATGACCAATGACCCCTTAAATGTGATGGTTCACCACAAGAATCATTTATCCTCCAGCCCCTTTATCGACTTAAAGGAATTGGAGAATGAGCCTTTTATTCTATTCGGAGAAGATTTTACTCTCCATGATCGCATTGTCGATGATTGTACCAGAAATGGCTTTTACCCCAATGTAGTCTGCCACAGCTCACAACGAGATTTTATGCTTCAGATGGTGGAAGCCAAATTGGGGATCGCCTTATTGCCCAGTAGGGTAGCAAGTGAAATCATCAACCCCAACATCAAGTCCATTCCATTGGTCAACTCCACTGCACGACTAGAACTCACGATGATTACCAAGAAAAATAAATACATTCCCTTTGCTGTACGAGAATTTATCAACCTCACCCAGCAATATGTGAGTGAAGATAAGGCTTGGTCGTCAACAACATGATGATGATTGAGGTTCGGCTTCACTAAGCCCTCTTCCACTACCTTAACCACGCACTCCCTTTCCCCTCGTGGTACGCGCCAATCCTGGCACTCTAACTGTCCTAGCGGTCCTTTTATCAAAAACACTCATGGTCTACTCCACACGCCCCGGATGAAAACAGCAACATGGGATGATCAGGTTCTCTCGGTGCGTGGTTGATGGTGGCGTCATCTTTCAACCATTCTTAGAATGAGCTTTCACCCTTATCTTCTATGGTGAATTTTTCGTTTAACGAAACTAATTTTTACCAAGTGGGACAGACGCTTCATTTTTTATTACATAGTGATATTCTCCTTCGTTATAGCCATCTATTTATTTTACACAGGGGCTATTTATCTCACGCAAATACCGAAAATTCAGAGTATGTTAATAATGGTTATGAGATATATGCAATCTAAGTCTGCTACTATCTTTGTTGGGAAAGGATGAATGAGTATGGGAAATTACACTCCCAATAGAAGGAGGAAAACAAAAGGAAGCACCCTATGCCCTCAAACATTAAGGAAATTTAGGAAATTCACGTATGAAAGATGGTCACAGGTCCCCTATGCCGGAGAATCAACACCACCTAAAAATCCGGAGAGCCCCTTTGCCGGTTCATGGCCCCTGAACTTTATCCGTCGCAATAAATGGAACCAATTTATCGGCGCCAATGGGAGGCCCTTAAAAGGTTTAAGAGATCCCAATACCATCGACTGGGCAGCTCAATTAGTAGCCGTTCAACAGGTACTAAAAAACATAACGCCAGCGCAAATCACCCTCGCAAAGTATTGGGGAACCGGTGTTGCGCAAAAACAATGGAATCCCCTAATCGACATACTCATCGACACCTATTCAAACTTTAGATTAGCGGACCCAATAGTCACTCCCCCCTATTCGGGAAGGATCATCAATGCAGCCCAAGCTGCAGCCAATGATGCTTACGTCGTCTCTTGGTTTTACAAGTATTTGTATGACGTCGCGCGTCCCAACCAAATGGACCGCACTTTAGCAACAGTCGTCTGCACTCCCCGTTTTCCCACCTATGCATCTGGACACTCCGCCATTGCCGGTAGCATGCAAGTTGTCCTTAGCTATTTCTTTCCGGGCGAGAGTGAGCGTTTACGTGCCCTCGCAATAGAATGTTCTGTCTCACGTTTATTTGCAGGTGTTCATTTCCCGATTGATAATATACAAGGACTCGCACTCGGTAGAGAAGTGGGACGTCATGCTGTCAGTATTTTATCCAAACAACGAGATTGTCGCGGACAACTCATCGATCGGCCTATCCAGACCAACCTAAATGCCCAACTGCCTCCTCCACCTTACAAACAAGTGATCCCCTTCAATTTCACTGATTTTTGCCAGTCACTCGTCCGCAATGATTAACCTCTCATGAAAGCAAATCTTCTTGTTAATCTCTCCCTTATCCTCCTACCGATTTGAAACGAACCCGCTCCCCCTTTCACTTCTCTTATTCCCGCCATTCTACACTCCCATCTCTCCTTCCCCAGTACCACGAGGCCCCCTCGGCCCTCTTGGTCCACGTCTTCCCCTCGGTCCTTGTGGACCTACTGCTCCTGTAGATCCAGTAGGACCTGTCGCACCAATCCCTGTTAAGGGGGATAGCTTTAAGACAAAGGCACTCGTACTCCCTGGGTTCATGGACTGAAAAGCTCCCGGCAAAGTGGGAAAATCATCTGCAGCAAATCCCGCAACATACACATCATTGCGGTTATTCTGATCCACTTTAATGCCTAAGCCAGAGTCACCTGCATTCCTTCCACCTAAGTAGGTAGCGTACTGAATTCCTCTCCCCGAGGAAGCGAGCTGCGTGACAAAAATGTCGCTATTACTACTTCCTACTGGTCCCCCATAATTTGCTTGGTACGCATCGGAAGTAAGGGGCAGATCTGTCGAACATGTTCGTCCAGTCAGCCACACATTGAAAAACGAATCGAGGGAAAGAGAGTTGCCTGTATCGTCATCACTTCCTCCATAATAAGTGGAGAAGAGAAGAGACGATCCCGTCTCATTCAACTTGCTAACAAACGCATCGAACGTCCCTCCACCAAATTGTGTCTGAAAGGCTGTGTTCGTCGTGGGGAAATCAGTAGATTGAGTGGACCCTACCACGTAGGCTAGACGAAACGAATCCACGACAATCTCGTTCCCACTATCAGACGTTGTACCACCAAGATACGTGGAATAGAGGAGAGAAGATCCCTGAGCATTCAACTTCGTCACAAAAGCACTTCGAAGCCCAAAGAGGGTAACTTGAAAAGCCCCCATCGTTGTGGGGAAGTTATTGGATGATGTACCGCCTGTTATATAGGCATTGTTCAGATCATCAAGGGTAACCCCTGTGCCAACATCGTTGGCATTTCCTCCTAAAAATGTGGAAAAAAGAAGGGCAGACCCTTGGGAATTAAGCTTCGTCAGAAAGGCATCACTTACGCCACCAAAAATGGTCTGAAAGGCCCCTGTCGTCACAGGAAAGTTGCTCGAATTTGTCAACCCCACGATATAAGCATTATCCGCTTCATCAAGGGCTAGTTTATTCCCCCCTGCCATCGCACCTAAGTAGGTAGAATAGAGCAAAGTAGATCCAGAACCATTCAACCTTGTCACAAAAGCACAAATTCCTCCCTGTAGGGTGGATTGGAATGCGCCACTGGTCACTGGGAAATCAGTGGATTGAGTCTGTCCTGTTACAAACACCTCATTTGACGAATTGATATCAATACCGAACCCATTGTCAAGAAATGACCCACCTAAATAGGTGGAATAGAGCAGGGAACTTCCCTCTGCATTCAGCTTGGTGACAAAAGCATTCACAAACCCTGCAAGAGTAGCCTGGAATACGCCACTGGTCACAGGAAAATCGGCAGAACTTGTAATGCCTGTTATATAAGCGTTTCCTGAGGTGTCGACTGAAATGCCACTGGCACTGTCCCCCCCTGATCCCCCTACATAGGTGGAGTAGATGATATTGGGATCAATGATCAAGATCTCTTTTTTATCATAGTCTCCTTCGATTCGAAAACCAAAGCTGCCGTCAGGATCAAGGATGAAATGGGTTTCAAGCGATTCCCCTCCCTCTTGCTGGTAACTGATTGGCTTTCCTTCCCGAAGAATTCCGCCAGTAGTATAGACCAACAGCTCCCCTTGTGTACTGATCTCCTTCCCGATCGCCCCTTCATATTTCAAACGCCTACCTGCGAAACATGCCCCAGGATGCACCACCACATCATACTTCAACTGCCTCCCATCTCCTGAAAAGACGAGGTCGATTCCGGGCCATACCCCTTCGTACACGACGCGCTCAAAACCTCGTCCGCTTTTCTCTACTCCTTTAGGAATCACTTTCTTACATACATTCACAAACCGTAACAGTAACGGAGAAGATTTCACTAGCTCCAGCCGTACTCCTTCCGGCAGAAATGAGAATTGTCCCCTCTGGTCTGCCGTAACGAACCCTCTTTTGTCATAACATTCCATAAACAATAATGGTGTTGACCTAACACTCTTCACATTCATGCCACACCTCTCCTTTTCATTGCCCTAATCATGAACCTATGATGTGACCATCTTTTTTTTAGCCTGTACACGTACACTTTCATATATTGAGATCAAGCATTTCCGTACCTAGTTTTGCTTCTTTCCTAAAGTCACACGGAAGAAAGTCAGCACGCGCGCCTTATTCATCTACTTTACTCAGAAGAATTCAGCTAAACTCTCCTTCGCGTGTACCGGGTGCACCTCTTGCTCCTCTCGGTCCACGCGGACCAGCAAGCCCCGTCGCTCCCATAGGCCCGGTCGCTCCGACCAGCGATCCTACTTTGGTGATATAAGCGTCCACCTCTCCACCAAATTGTTTTTGCAAGGCGTTGAAAGTAACAGGAAAGTTATTGGAGGCAGTAAACCCAGTGAAGTAGGCACGGTCCACGTCATCCACCACAACGCTAATTCCAAGTTCTTCAGTATCTCCTCCTAGATACGAAGAAAAAGAAAGTCCTTGACCAGAGAAATTTAATTGCGTCACAAAAGCATTCTGTACACCCGCTAAAGAGTCTTGAAAAGCATCCGATGTTACCGGATAGTTTGTCGATTGTGTCCTACCTGTTATCCAAGCTGCTCCTAGGGAATCTACATCCATTCCTTCCCCTCTTTCACTACGACTCCCATGGATGTAAGTCGAATACACCAAAGTGCCTAACGCCGAGTTCAACTTGGTAACAAAGACAGCCTCTGAGCCTCCTCCAAAGATGGTTTGAAAAGCAGTTGGTGTTGTTGGGAAATTTGTTGATTCGGTTGGCCCTGTTACATACACATTGGTCCCCTCATCTAAAGCAAGACCTAGTCCTATATCAAATCCGGTTCCCCCTAAGTAAGTCGAATAGACAAGTGACGTCCCCATCTCATTTAACTTCGTGATAAAAGCATCTGCGACTCCACCAAATCGTGTCTGAAAGGCGCCAGTCGTTACCGGAAAGTCGTCTGAATCCGTCCGACCCGTTACATAGGCATTCTCTCCATCCAATCCAATACCGAACGCTTCTTCAAACCGAGTCCCTCCTAAGTAGGTCGAATAAAGAAGGGCAGACCCAGTTGTATTGAGCTTGGTTACAAAAGCATTTCGGACACCAGATAGCGTGGTCTGAAAGGCACCCGTACTAATTGGAAAATCAGTAGAAGAAGTCCCTCCCGTTACAAACACATTTCTCCCTTGATCCAAGGCGATGCCATTCCCAACGTCAAACCTACTTCCACCTAAGTAAGTCGAGTAGATCAAGGTCGATCCGGTTGGATTTAACTTAAACACCATCGCATCAAAATCTCCTGCCAATTGTGTCTGAAAGGCATCTGAAGTGATAGGAAAATCAACGGAGCGAGTCGCACCTGTCACATAAGCATTGGCATTCTCATCTACTGCAATACCGTTCCCCACATCAAATCGGCTTCCACCAACATAAGTCGAATAAATCAACGAAGAGCCTGACTGGTTTAGTTTGCTGACAAAAGCATCACTTGCCCCTAAATAAATTGTCTCAAAAGAACCTGGGGTTATTGGAAAGTTAGGAGATGAAGTAAGACCTGTCACATACGCACAATACTGATCGTCCACCGCTATGCTATTGCCCATATCCAGCCGGCGTCCCCCTAGATAGGTGGAGTAGAAAACCACGGGATCAATCACCAACAACTCGCAGTTTTCGTCTATAACGCCCACCTCAAAACCAAATGTTCGTCTGTCAATCAGTTTAAACCGCGACCGAACCTCTCTTCTTTCTCCACCGACCACCTGATAACTGACCGGCTTCTCCTCACAAATTACCCCTTGGGATGTTTGAACAAGCAATTTCCCCTGCTTGCTTAGTAGAACTTCACCGTCCCCTTCATAAGCCAGGCAGATATCTTCAACAGACGCGTCGGGGTGGACATGTATGTCATACTTCAAGGCATCTTCCAGCTCATAAAAAACCACGTCGATCCCCTTCCACACCCCTTCATAGAGAAGGATCTGCATCGATCCGTCGATCACTTTCCGGGGCAATGTCGCCTCACGCATACCAACAAACCGTAGCATCAACTCGCAGGATTCATCTAGCGTAATCCGCACGCCGCTGGATAAAAAAAATAACTGAATTCCGCTATTTTTCTCTATATAAAAACCCTTGTTACTATGACCTTCGCATGGTTTGAACCCGTAAGAGCCGGGTAAAACTCTTTGTCGCTCTTTCATCCTGAATCTCTCCCTTCGCATATCATCCCATTGGTTTATGCAATGATCCAACCTCGATAAGAGCACCCCTCTGCCTTTACCCGATCCACCTTTCCATGCATTTGCCCTACAATTCTTTCTCCCCTTCTCCCATACCACGCGTTCCCCTTGCCCCTCGTGGACCTCGTGGTCCTGTCACTCCCGTTGGACCTTGTGGACCCATTATAGAAAAGTTCCCGATTTTCGCGATAAAAAGACTGTTTACACCCGGAGAAGGATTCTTATTCTGAAAGGCATTATACGTAACAGGAAAGTTCCTCGAAGTGGATACACCGGAAAAATAGGCATCATTTTGATCATCTACTACTACATCGCCACCCGAGTCAAAGTCCATTCCTCCTAGATAAGAAGAAAAAGAGATTCCCTCACCTGAATAACTTATTTGCGTGACAAAGGCATCAAACGATCCTGCCAAATGGTCTTGAAAGGCATCCGCAGTAAGAGGAAACTGCGTCGAGTTCACTTCGCCTATTACCCATGCTTCCCCGAAAGAGTCTACAGCAATTCCAAACGCTCCCTGCCGACCTCTTCTTCCTCCTAAGTAGGTCGAGTAGACGAGCGTACTTCCAGAAGGGTTGATCTTGGTAACAAATGCACTCTGCTCTCCCTGCAAGATCGTTGCAAAAGCATGCGGGGTAGTGGGAAAATCGGTCGAACTTGTATCTCCTGTTATATACGCATGACCGATACGATCCAGATCGATAGATAAGCCAGAGTCTGACTGCTTTCCCCCTATATAAGTGGAGTAAATCAGTGCAGAACCTTCCTCATTAATCTTCGTGACAAACGCATCAGGTATTCCCTTACTCACCGTCTGGAAAGATCCTACTGTTGTAGGAAAGTTAAGCGAGTTTGTTTGGCCGACCACATATACCTGATTAGAATCATCACACACAATTCCATTCCCAATATCATTCCCTTCTCCACCTAAGAAAGTGGAATAGACCAACGAACTGCCTGTCATGTTTAGTTTCGTAACAAACGCATCGATCATTCCACCAATCTTCGTCTGAAAAGCACTCGGAGTCGTCGGAAAATCGGTGGCTGTCGTAAATCCGGTTATATAAGCGTTACTTCTTCCATCTAAGCAGATTCCTACGCCTACAGTGGCTCCTTCCTCCCCTAAATAGGTGGAATACTCAAGTGCCGATCCTGTGGCATTCAGCTTGGCTACAAACGCATCGTCTGATCCTAGCAGTACGGTTTGAATAACACCTGAGGTAGTCGGAAAGTTGGTAGAGGTTGTCTGACCGGCTACATAGGCATTTCCTTTCTCATCAACCGCAATCCCGTTACCCACCTCGGCGGAGCTTCCTCCTAAAAAAGTGGAGTAAAAAAGAGAACCACCACCGCTGTGAAACTTGCTTACAAATACATTTCTACCGCCCCCCATCGTCTGAAAAGAGCCACTCGTTACAGGAAAATCTGTTGAACTCGTCTCTCCCGTCAGATAGAGATTTCGCTCCAAATCGATCGCCATACTCAATCCGATATCCAAGCCGGACCCTCCAAAATAGCTGATATAGAAGACGGTCGGATCGATCACGAGTAACTGCCTTGGATCATATGCTTCTTTATCGATCACAAACCCAATGGAATGATCTGCGTACACCTCAAATCTTGTCGATATGGCCCTCTTCTTCTCACCATCAAACTGAAAACTAACAGGTTTCTCTTCCATGAGCACCCCGTGCGAGGTGCATATAAACAAATCCCCCTGCTCGCCAACAAATACCTCATTCCCGCCTTCATACTGCAAACGAACCTCTTCTAAGTGAGCTCCCGGATAAATGTACACGTCATATTTCAATTGCGTAGCGTTGCTTCTAAAAACAAGGTCAATCCCCTTCCATACCCCTGGATAGATAACATGTTCAAAACCATCAGCATATGCGAATCGCCCTTCTGGCTTTCTTATAAGTGGAGGCGCAAGCTCTTGTGCTCCTTTCATGCAAAGTTTCAGAACATCTTTATGAAAAGAGAGTTGCACGCCATCCGACAAATAGGTCACCTGTCTCCCTCTGATTTCTTCCGTTATACCAGACGAGTTCTCATTTTTCCCTTTGCCAAGCCTGACCCGCTTTTGCCTCTCGACAACCTTTCTGTCAACATACATCTTTTTTCTCCTTTCGATTGAAATCAGAATGTCCGCACCTTAAAGATCTGATAGATGCCTCTTTTGTGAAGCGAAAAATCCACTTACTCCCTTTTATGCAACACACTATTATAAACCTCATCAAGCTTCTTAAATACACTAAAGTATTGGCCCTTACCCCTCTAGCTCTCCCCCAGACTTTCCTCGAGGCCCACGTGGACCCCGCGGTCCCCTCGCCCCTTGTGCTCCCCTGGGACCCGTCGCTCCCTTCACCGCAGGAGATCCCACTTTTGTGATAAAAACATCAAATTGCCCCTCATTTCTTTGCTGAAAGGCATCAAATGTGACAGGAAAGTTATTTGAGTTGGTCGTTCCTGTAACATACGCATTCCCTAACAAATCAACAGCAAGATCCATGCCTCTATCCACACTTCTCCCACCCAGAAAAGAGGAAAAAGAGAGTCCCTGTCCGGAAAAACTTAGTTGTGTCACATAGACATCTGTCCCATCCCCTTTATTCACCTGGAACGCGTTATCCGTCACCGGAAAATCAGTGGATGCGGTTACCCCTGTCACCCAGGCCGCTCCAAATGCATCCACCCCAATGCCATTCCCTTCTTCTTTACCGCTGCCTCCTAAAAAGGTGGAATAGACTAGACTCGTTCCCTCCTCGTCCATCTTGGTTACAAAAGCACTTTGAAATCCGCCAGGAAAAGTGGTTTGAAGAGCATTCGGAGTAGTCGGAAAATCATCTGACTCCGTCGTTCCGATAACATATGCTTGATTTCCTCCATCAAGAGCAATGCGATTGGCTTGATCGTCTCTTGTTCCACCCAGGTAAGTGGAATAAATAAGAGCAGATCCCGTTGCATTAAGTTTGGAAATAAAAGCGCTAGGCCCTCCTTTTAATACCGTCTGAAACGAACCCATCGTTACAGGAAAGTTTGTAGAAAACGCATTTCCGGTCACATAGGCTTCTTTACTTGAATCAAGCACGATCCCATAACCCGTGTCCACAATTCTGCCTCCTAGGAAGGTGGAGTACACGAGAGCGGACCCTGCCACATCCAACTTGGAAACAAAAACATTGAGACTTCCGCTTGCACCACCAAATATGGTCTGAAAAGCACCTGTCGTAACCGGAAAATTGCTTGTCGTCACACCGGTGATATAGGAAAAGCCATCTTCATCCACGGCAATATCGTTGCCATTGGCTGTGTTTCCATCTAAGGTAGGTGCACCTAAAAAGGTGGAGTAGACGAGCGAAGAGCCATCTACACTCAACTTCGTCACAAATGCGGCCACACCGTCCCTCATCGTGGTCTGGAAAGCACCTGAGGTTGTAGGGAAATCCGATGATTCCGTTGTCCCTGTTACATAAGCATGACGTGAAGCATCGAGGGCAATCCCGTTTCCTTGATCACTCTCCTCTCCGCCCAAGTAGGTGGAATAGAAAAGTGTGCTTCCTGTTGCACTTAACTTCGAAACCATCGCATCTCCACTCGTTCCCCCTATCGTTTGAAATGCTCCTGAGGTCACAGGAAAATTTGCCGAAAACGTTAGCCCAGTCACATAAGCATTTCCAGCCTGATCTACCACCATGCCATTCCCACTATCCAATTCAGACCCTCCAAGATAGGTGGAATAAAAGACAACGGGGTCAATCACCAATTCCCGAGTCGAATCATAGTTCTCTCCCACATCAAATCCGACCGATCCATCCACATATAAATGAAAGCGGGTGGAAACCGTGGTTCGTTTCCCCTTCTCCCATTGATAACTATAGGGAGCTTTCTCATAGAGGACTCCCCCTTTGGCAACTACGAACAGCTCTCCTGTTTCACTTAAACCAATTTCTTCTCCGCCTTCGTAGAGGAAGCGGATATCATCGATACAAGCACCCGGTTGTACAACACAATCGTATTTCAATTTCTCTTCCTCTCCATAGAAGAGGATATCAATCCCAGGCCATGCCCCTTGATAGATGATTCTTTCACAGCTAGGATTCGAGATATTTCCCCTTTCATCGTCTCTCTCCGCTTTTCTTCCTTGAAGCGACACATCCCCACTCATCTGTAAAAATCGGAGAACAAGCGCAGACCCCTCTAGATTAAATGAGACACAATCTGTCTGAAAAGTAATGCAACCCTTCTCACTCAGCCTGGCAACAAACCGCTTTTCACTTCTTTCTTCACCGAACTGTTGAAACGTAAGTCTCTGCTTTATCCCTTGTGCTCTGCCCCTCATCCCGTATTCCTCCTTATCCTTCTAATGTCCCTACGTTCTCCTCCAGTTAAAAACATCCTATTCAATCCTATGATTCCATCGTCTTGTCTCAGACGCGGGACTCTTGTACTTGTTTCTAGCCATCCTTCTCAGCCACAGGAGATCATTTCTCTCTTAATTCCTGGGGTTCACAGGCAGTGAATATATCAAATAATCAAATATAAAATTTGTAACTGTTACACTTCCTGTGATATATTTGAAGAAGCGCCTGTATCTAAAAAGGAGGAAAAAGAATGAGTCATTCCAGTAAGATGGATAAGGAGTCGAACACACAGGAAACCGTTCACGCTAAATTATCAGATAAATCACTCAGCCATCCCATCACTCCACAACTCTGGTTCAACACGGAATCAAGAGAAGCTGCCGACTTTTACTGCTCCATCTTCCCCGATTCAAAAATATTGAACAAAACCACCTTACCCCATAATCTGGAACATATTTCGTTTACCATCTGGGGGCATCCATTCCATGCTATCTTCACAGAGCCGATCGCTAGTTTTAATTCATCTATCTCTTTTATGGTTAATTTTGACCCCTCCCGTGATCAGCATGCCAAAGAGAAGCTAAGCGAAGTATGGAATCAGTTATCCATCGGCGGTACAGCACTTATGCCATTGGATAAATACCCCTTCAGCGAATGGTATGGCTGGATTGAGGATAAGTACGGTGTCTCGTGGCAACTCATGTTGACGAATCCAGAGGGAGAATCACGCCCCACCATTATCCCCTCCTTCCTGTTCGTAAGAGAAAATTGTGGCAAGGCGGAAGAAGCTCGTGCCTTTTATCTGTCCGTTTTCCGCCATGCGAAAGCGGGTTCTCTTCTGCGCTATCCCGCAGGACAAGAACCCGAAAAAGAGGGGACCATCATGTTCTCTGACTTTATGCTGGAGAACACGTGGTTTGTGGCATTAGATAGTGCGCTAGATCACCGCTTCAACTTCAACGAGGCGACTTCGCTCAAGATCTTTTGCGACACACAAGAGGAAATCGACTACTATTGGGAACAGCTTTCCGCTGTGCCTGAAGCCGGACAATGCGGTTGGCTTAAAGACCCATACGGCATCTCGTGGCAAATCTTACCTGCTTCTCTAGACAAAATGCTCACTCATGGTACCCCGGAGCAACGTGCTCGCGTAACACAATCCTACTTACCAATGAAGAAGTTGGATATCGAAACGTTAGAAAGAGCTTTCAACGAAGATCCTTCTTCCTGACGACTACTCTTCGTCAGGACGTATACTCTCTTAGCTCCTCCGTTTCTACTTCATCGCGGTCCCATCTCGTGAGATAGACACAATTTCCTGCCTAAGTCTAGTCATCCCCTCGCCGTCAACCCCACTACGTCAAAAGTCGTAGTGGGGTTCCCTTCCTCACACCGATGTGCCATGCAAAAAAAGCCCCTACAATAGAAGCAAGAGAAAACATAAGGGGCTATCGCAATGAAAAAACCGTTCATACTACCCATTCTCGCTGGGGTTACCGCTTCTGTACTAGGTGGATTTAGCTTCTTATTCTTAAAAATCATTGTTGAGCTAAATGTAGCTAGCGAACTGCAAGTCTTGTCCATTCGATTCACCATTGCTTTTATCGTGATGACCATTCTTCTCTTATCCGGGCTTATTAAGGTAAATTATCGGAGGAAACCCTTGTTGCCTTTGCTTCTCATTACACTCTTTCAACCTGTGTTCGCGTTTGGCTTTCAGATATATGGCTTATCCTACGTCACTACTAGCGAGGCAGGTATGATTACAGCGCTGGTACCCATTATGGTCCTACTCCTTGCTTCCATATGGTTGAAAGAGCACACAACTTGGTTGCAAAAAGGATCGGTCCTCTTATCTGTCAGTGGGGTGATCTTGATCAGTTTCATGAGAGGAGCGGAAAATAGTGTCCAATTGATCGGAATCACCCTGATCTTTTTATCTGCACTCTCCATGGCTCTTTACACCGTAAGTGCTCGCAAATATGCGAATCGACTCACTCCTATGGAGATTACCTATGCCATGTTAGGAATCGGTACGGTGCTATTTCACTTTATCGGGTGGATCTCCGGTGAGAAGGTAAACCTGACACTTTTCACTTATCCATCCTTCACGATATCCATTCTGTATTTGAGCATAGCGGCTTCGATCTTAACCTTTTTACTAACAAATTACGCTGTATCTCATCTAAAAGCTGCTCAAACAAGCGTATTTATGAACATTCTGACCATTGTTAGCGTTGTTGTTGGAGTATGGATTCTGGACGAGCCTTTTTATTTGTATCATGCTATAGGCAGTGTACTCATCATCTTGGGTGTGATCGGTGTCAACCTTCCAGAACAATATATAAAACATCTTATTATAAAGAAACCATATAGACTGTCAAAAGTAACGGGAGATGATTAATCAATGGATCAAAAAACTTACTTAGAGCGGATCGGTATAAACACACCTCTCGCGGGTGATGACTATGAAATTTTGAAACAGCTTTGTTTTGAGCATCAGATCCATATTCCTTTTGAGAATCTAGATGTCCTTCGCCACGTCCCCATTCGGCTTGATTTATCTGCGATTTACCAAAAGGTCATTTTAAACCAACGTGGTGGATTCTGTTATGAATTAAATGGTCTCTTTCATTGGCTCTTAAAAAGCCTTGGTTACGATGTCCAAATGATCGCTGCTACCGTCAGAAAAGGAGATGATGGATGGCAACGAGAGCATACTCACTTAAGTAACCTTGTAACCATTCAAAATCAGCGTTATTTAGTGGATGTCGGATTTGGGGATTCGGGAGGTATCCCTCTTCCCTTAACAGGAGAAGAAGTGACGCACCTAAGTAGTCGCTACCGCGTCAGAAAAGTGGATGAGGCATGTTATGATTTGCAAAAGTTCGTTGATGAAAGATGGAAAATACTCTTCCGCTTTCACACAATCAATCGCCCCTTTTCCTCCTTTGAAGAGGTCTGTCATTGGAATCAAACGAGTCCGGACTCTACCTTCACACAAAAAACCATTGTGACGCGCGCAACGGAAAAAGGGCGGATTACGCTAACAGAGACAGAATTAATCATTACCCAATACGGAGAGAAGAAAAAGCACGCATATGATGAACATGCTTTCTCTTCCTTACTACTCAAACATTTTGGTATTCAATTACATGATCGATGAGGATCAAGTACGGGGGTGAGCATGTTCATGAACCAGCTCACCCCAATCTTCCCGAACCGAACCATAAAGGCTGGGGACGCGTAAGCCTGCCTGCCTCATCAGAATTAGAATCTGTCCTCGATGATGAATTTCATGCTGGATGAGAATGCGCAATGTAAGACCATGAGCCCACTTCTCTCCATAGGGACTAGAAACTTCTCGAAGCCGTTCGTCAGTCCACGTGTTTTGAACTGCCTCTAGTGATGCCAAAGCCACTTGCTTATAAGCGTCTACTATTCGATTAGCCGATGAGGGAACCTCGCTATAGGCACCTGGAGGTGAAAACGATAAACCGGCACGCGTTAGCATCTCGTGAATCGTTGTGGGTAAATGCCATGCAATTTCCCCCAGTGTCCAACATTCCGGAGCAACTTTCTGTTTGAGAGAATCATCCGTTAATGCTTCAAGCACCGTGCTTGTTCTTTGGATTTCCCGATTCCATTCCGCGCAGAAATCAGCAATTTTTGTAAACAAAGCCTTTCCCCCTCAAGATCGCTCAAATAAAATAACTCCCCAATCCAATGCAAGGAGTAACCTTCTTTAACCGAAGGTAAATGCCTGTGGTGCGCTCCTTTTCATCTTTAAAGCTAAGGGGCCCCTGGGATAGATATAAAGGGTTCGTCTGCCTCCCAAACCACGATAAAACTTCTAGATAGGCAGAGCAAAACCCTCTCTTTCCCTCTAGCTCCTCTTCCTATAATCCCATGATCGTTTAGTTGATCAAATCCACATCATCTACCTGATAAGGGAAGCTTGTATTTCTTACTAGGTGTGATCACTAGG
This sequence comes from Mechercharimyces mesophilus, assembly GCF_059818345.1. NCBI lineage: Bacteria > Bacillati > Bacillota > Bacilli > Caryophanales > Thermoactinomycetaceae > Mechercharimyces > Mechercharimyces mesophilus. The sequence continues at coordinate 1,572,917 of NZ_JCBAPH010000001.1, forward strand.
AGATTGCTCTTTTTATGATCCAGTAAGACCTTTGTCACTATGCGATCTTCTAAAAAACACTCATTTAAAGCATGAGTCATTCTTGTGGCTACCTGACTGGCCCGACCTTGTAGCAACCCAAGATGTTCATCATAAGATAAAAACACCGGGATAAGATTTGCTTGGAGGGTATAAAGTGAAAATAGAAAAGAAAATAGATACATTTCTGCATAATCCATGTGATGAGAAGGGATATTCCACAGGAATGTATCTTGCAAACGGACAGGGAGTCCAATACACATTCCTGCCAGAAGGCGTCCAATTTCAGATCGGTGAACTGTTCGAGTTGATGTTATCTTTCGTGGAACCGCGTGAAGGAGTTACTCCCCAAGGACGAGGGCAAAGAGAAGGAGCATATAATCAAGTTGTCTACGAAAGTGTGTGGCAAGGAATTGATGTCGTATTCTCTCGAGTCGAAGAGCAGTTAAAGTACGATGTGATTGTTCAACCAGGGGCCAACATCGAAGCGATTCGCTTTTATTACGAAGGTGGGCACGAGACAAAGCTGAATGAACAGGGAGAACTTGTCGTTTATAGCGCTACCGGTTGGTTAAAGGAGCAAAAGCCGGTCGGCTTTCAAGTGCAGGATGGTGAACAGCAGCAAGTACCCATTGATTTTACCGTGAATGCAAAAGGATGGATTGGATTTCGTGTGGACGAAACCTATGACAGAGAGCGCGAATTGATTATCGACCCATTGGTCCTCTTTTCCACCTACTTAGGTGGATCAGCCACTGATTTAGGTAACGCGATCGCAATCGATCCGTCGAGAAATGTGTACGTAACTGGCGGAACATCATCTGCTGACTTCCCGGTGACGACGGGTGCCTTTCGCACTCTTTTCACAGGATTTATGGAGCCTTTTGTGTCAAAAATCAATGCAAAGGGAACTTCGCTACTCTATTCCACGTACCTTGGGGGAAGTATTCCTGCAGGAGCATCCAACAGAGGAACAGGAATTGATGTGAATTCTTCAAATCAAGCCTATGTTACAGGTAGCACATTTGCCACGAACTTTCCCACGACCAGTGGAGCCTTTCAAACCGTGCAACCCGGAGGCACAAGTGGCTTTGTTACACGGTTAAATGAAACGGGCTCGAGCCTAATCTACTCTACCTATTTAGGTGGGAGTGCATCAGAGTTGGCTAGTGATCTCACGTTGGATGCCATTGGAAATGCCTATATTGTAGGAAATACAAGTTCTATGGATTTCCCCGTCTCTACTAGCGCTTTTCAAACCATGTTTCGTGGCACACAAGATGCCTTTCTTACGAAATTGAATGCGGATGGGAGCAATTTGATTTACTCTACCTTCCTGGGTGGGAATTCCTTCGATTCGGCAACTAGTGTTTCCCTAGATTCCTCTAATCAAGCCTATTTAACGGGGCAAACTGGTTCCACCAATTTCCCTACCACCAGTGGGGCTTTCCAGACTGTACTAGTTAGTGCGAGTGCCTTTGTCACCAAAGTAAGTATAAATGGTTCCTCTCTTCTCTATTCCACATTTCTTGGAGGGAATTCGATAGATAGAGGTGGGGGTATTGATGTCGATGCTTCGAATCGAGCGTATGTGACAGGTGACACCCAATCAACCAATTTCCCTACCACATTAGGAGCCTTTCAAACGATGTGTCTAGGAGTGGATCAATGTGGATTTGTGACAAAGCTCAATACCACTGGGACAGGATTAATCTATTCAACGTACCTAGGGGGGTTGGATTCAGACATAGGGAATGGTATCGGAGTCGACCCATTTGGTAATGCTTGGGTAACCGGGTTGACTTCTTCTACTGACTTTCCCGTCACACCGGATGCATTTGAACCGAACAATCGAGGAGGTAACGATGCTTTTATCTCTTTAGTAAGCCTCACAGGTTCAAATCTCATTTTCTCTTCCTACCTCGGAGGGAATGGAGACGAATTGGGAAATCGTGTAGTGGTGGATTCCACCAGCAGCGCGTACATCGTAGGATCGACTGATTCCACCAACTTTCCAACGACCCCTCGCGCGTTGCAGAGTATGGTCGCCGGTTTGCGTGATGTCTTTATTACCAAAGTAGGCAATCCCCAAGCCATTGGAGCGACCGGGGCAACCGGTTCCACAGGCGCGACCGGTCCACTGGGGGCAACGGGACCGGCAGGCCCAACAGGAGCGACAGGAGCACAAGGTCTGAGAGGGCGACGAGGACCACGAGGGCCACGAGGACCGCGTGGTATGGGTGGCGGGGAAATAGAAGGATAAAGAGACTCCATCCTGAGCAGGATTTATTCCTATGCGGATAACCCGGGAGAAGATACTTCCGGGCTTCTTCCTGTGTCGTCCACTCTCCACTATCTCTATGGACAGGCTTCACTACCATCTGCTTTTAATCTGCTTTTAATCTGCTTTTCATTCAAATCGCTCTTATCAGCCTCAGTCAACTTCGCCACGGATGATGCTATCCAGTCTTGTAGCTACCCATGATGTTCATCAAAGGATAAAAGCACCAGGTAATATTCGTTTGCTCCATCATCCAGCGAATGAGGTAGTGCAATTATTTGCCGAATCTTGATTGGAAAATGATCTACATGATGTGCTATGAGCTAATAGAGACGAGTATGGAGAGAGGATTTCTAATGTTTATGTAGAGAGATCAAATGACTTAAAAAGGAGTTGATCCTGCTTGATTCTGTATGTAATTAGGAACCAATTAGAAGTGAATACATAGAATAATAGAGAGGAGGTATTCACTTTTTATGAAACGGAGGATTAGCAAAAATGCCTAACGAGGAGATTAAGAGAAAGGTAAGAGCCAAACAACTTGGAGATAGAGTAGAAATCACACTAACAACGGGTGGAGCGCTTATTGCTGCTGGTGAGAGCATCGCCATTGAAGGGAATTTGGTAAGAGCCCAAGTAGAAAGTATATTTGACCCAGACGAACTCCGAACAGCGATAATCCCGATGGATAAAGTTGTATCCCTGGTTGATTTAGGTCCACTTAGCGAAGATGAGTAAGCTATGAACGTAAAAAAAGCCCCCCTCTAAAGGAGGGGGAGTAGATACTTACACTACCAGAAATCGTGCATAATGTTGAGCATCCAGCGATCAGGAAACCTCCTTGAAACATTTATTTGTTTGTACATAGCGTTTAGTAAAAAACCCTACTCGTTAAAAAGCGGTGGAAGTTCATCCTTCCTTCTGATGAGAGAGGATAGAGGATGAAATCGAGAAGGAGATTTTCATTTCATATTTCAGTAAAAAATGGTTTATTCCGTTGGAATAAGCATTTTTTGTACCTAGGTTGCTAGTAAATGAACGTGCCCATATCCAAGTGGATGTCTAAAACATAGGATAAAGTATCCTGATTCCATTTAAAGGAGGGGTATGGGATGGAAAGTACGCAGAAGGCTGATGGATTACAGTTCATAAGTAAAGAGCACAAGGGAACAAAGAAAATGTATGTTGCACACAGGAACGGCGTCCAGTACACATTTCTGCCCGAAGGCGTCCAATTTCAGATCGGTGAACCGTTCGCGTTGATGTTATCTTTCGTGGAACCGCGTGAAGGGGTTACTCCCCAAGGACGAGGGCAAAAAAAAGAAGCATTCGATCAAGTGGTCTACGAAAGTGTGTGGCAAGGAATTGATGTCGTATTCTCTCCGATGGGAGAACAGTTAAAGTATGATGTGATTGTTCAACCAGGTGCTAACATCGAAGCGATTCGCTTTTACTATAAAGGTGGGCAAGAGACAAGACTGAATGAACAAGGAGAGCTGGTCGTTTATAGCCCTACTGGTTGGTTAAAGGAACAAAAGCCGATCGGCTTTCAAGTGCAGGATGGCGAACAGTGGCAGGTACCCATTGATTTTACCGTGAATGCGAATGGGTGGATCGGATTTCATGTGGACGAAACCTATGACAGAGAGCGCGAATTGATTATCGATCCCTTGGTCCTCTTTTCTACTTATTTAGGCGGATCAGCTAATGATTTAGGCAATGCAATTGCGGTTGATCAATCGAGAAATGTGTACGTAACTGGGGGAACATCATCTGCCGACTTCCCAGTGACGACAGGTGCTTTTCGTACCCTTTTCACAGGCGCTTTAGAGCCTTTCGTGTCAAAATTCAATGCAAAGGGAACTTCGCTACTCTATTCTACGTACCTTGGTGGAAGTGTCTCTGTAGGGGTATCCAATTCAGGATTTGGGATTGATGTGGATTCTTCGAATCAAGCCTACATTACAGGACAAACAGGTGCCACGAACTTTCCCACGACCAGTGGAGCCTTTCAAACCATGCAACCTGGAGGCACAAGTGCCTTTGTTACAGGGTTAAATGAAGCAGGATCAAGTCTAATCTACTCTACCTATTTGGGTGGGAGTGCAACAGATCTTTCTATTGACCTCGCGTTGGATGCTATAGGAAATGCCTATATTGTTGGTTCAACGAATTCTACGAATTTCCCTACCTCTACTAACACTTTTCAGTCCATGCTTCAAGGTACACGAGATGCTTTTATTACGAAATTGACTGCAGATGGAAGTGATTTGATCTACTCTACCTTCCTGGGTGGTAATGGGAATTCTTCTAATGCAGCAAGAGGTGTTTCTCTTGATTCCTTTAACCAAGCCTACTTAACGGGATCAACTAATTCTACCAATTTCCCTACCACCAGTGGGGCCTTTCAGACTGTACTACCAGGGGGTACGAGTGCCTTTGTCACAAAAGTAAATACAGATGGAACTTCTCTGATTTACTCCACATTTCTGGGAGGAAGTTCACCAGACAATGGATTTGATATTGATGTAGATGCTTCGAATCGGGCTTATGTAACGGGTGACACTGATTCAACGAATTTCCCTACGACAGCAGGGGCCTTCCAAGTTACTGCTCCTGGTGTTCAAAGCTCTTTCGTCACAAAGCTTAATACGACGGGAACTGGCTTGCTTTATTCCACATATTTAGGTGGTAATGCGATTGAACAAGGAAATGGAATTGGAGTTGATCCTTTTGGCAATGCATGGGTAACAGGAGTGACTTCTTCTACTGACTTCCCCGTTTCCCCGGATGCATTTGAACCAAACAATCAAGGTATTGATGCTTATGTCTCTTTAGTAAGCCTCACTGGAGCAAATCTCATTTTCTCTTCCTACCTCGGAGGTGGAGGAAGCGATCAGGGAAATAGTGTAGTGGTGGATTCCTCCAGCAGCGCGTACATCGTAGGATCAACCACTTCAATTGATTTTCCAACGACCCCTGGCGCATTTCAGAGTATGAGAGCAGGTTCAGGTGCTGCCTTTACTACCAAAGTGGGCCACCCACAAGCCAGGGGAGCGACAGGGACAACCGGGTCCACAGGACCAACCGGTCCTCAGGGAGCAACGGGTCCGACCGGTCCCACAGGAGCGACAGGAGCACAAGGTCCGAGAGGGCGACGCGGTCCAAGAGGACCGAGAGGACCACGTGGTTTTGGTGGTGGGGAGATGGATGGATAGAGACACTCCATCCTGAACTTGATTTATGCTTATAAGGAAAACCCGGAAGAAGATACTTCCGGACTTTTCCTGTGTCGTTCACTCTCCACTGTCTTTATTCATCTTGATTTCCCTTTATGGCCATGTATACCTTTCAAGATTTATATATTCTATTTCACACAAATAACCCTATCGATGCAGTAGGGTTGCGGAAAGGTCAGATTTTTATCTCTCCGAGACGAACGAGATCAACGACAGCTTGAGACCGTCCTTTCACATTCAATTTTAGCATTACATTTGAGATGCGTATGGATGGAAAATATTCGTTAGGTGATATCATTTCCCCTCATTACTCATCTATAGGTGCCTGAAATCGCTAAATCAATTTCGATCATACGATTAAGATGGACGACTATCGTGTCATACCAATATAGAAGGAGCAACCACCTCCATAAGTTGGACGTGATTACTCCTTTCTTCTCTCCTCTGTTAGTCACCTCTGTATTTTAAAAACATGTGATTCTACTTCCGATCCGCGTTCATTAACCGCTACCACGTATCCATCAGCTGTAATGGCAATGTCTGCGTTATGCCCATATCTTTTATCGGTTAAATTTCCTTTTGAATTGAACCACTCAACAGAAGTTCCATTCAATTTTCCAATTTTATAATCCAGCCGATTCCCACCCCAGGAAGTGTTATTAAACAGTTCCACGACTAAATCGTCATGTAGAGCAATCGCAGAGTATGTACGGTCGTTTACGGAACCACTTCTTTGTCTGCTCCAAACCACTCTACTACTTCCCATTTTCCCAATATTATAATACTCATTCCCTTGGTGCGCTTCAATCACAATGCCATCGTCTGTCATAGCGACAGATGGTAGACTTGAATTGATAGGAAAAATTTCAGCATGTGGACTCCAATTTTGTATTTGATTACTTTTATACTGAGCCACCTGATAATACAACTTGGAACTGTTCTCATGCACTGTGATTACTTTTCCTTCACTAGAAATATCAAGACTTGGATTCGTCCCTGTTCCATATTTGATCCCGCTGGACCAATTTACAGAGGAAGCTCCCACTCTTCCGATACTGTAGTAAAGATCGCCTTCATTTGAATAGACAACAGCTAAATTTCCGTCATTGGTTAAAACGAGGTCCGGATTCTCACCTGGGGATACAGATCTTAACGGTCTCATTGCTCCCCACTTGATGTCTCCCGTATCCTTATTCAGTCTCCCTATGCTATTAAACAGTCGACCATCCTGTTCAAATACAACATAGACTGATCCATCGTCCTTCACTGCTACACTGGGTGCATTTGCTCTACTCATTATGGGATCCCCATGACCAGAAGAAATATTTACTAATGTCGGGTTTGTCTCAGCAAATACTTGCCCCGTGGTAGGTACAGATAATATCATCATAACAGCAAAAAAATAAGTGCTCATTTTCATCCATGCATTGTTTACTATCATAAAAATCACTCCTTTTTTATAATTTCATCTATAAAGATATCATATAAACTAACTGAATTATAGTATATTTTTAATGCAGAATATTAAAACTTTATATTTAAATGTTGAACTGAAAATTGCATGTACATCGCATGAGTGGAAATGAAAAGACATCCAACTAAGTGAGATGGATGTCCTAAGAAGAGTGATTTATGTTGTTTAATTGCTATCTACTAGTAATGTTACGGATAGAGAAAGATAGTTGGTGATTCTTATATTTTTCAAACTTTATAGTATCCACAATATATCCCCTCAAGCCATCAAACTATTTACTGTAGCCCCATCCTATGTCATAGCTGATAAACAAAGCCCATTAGGTGTGTCCCAGTCGGTTTTTCGCTTGTTGTACCAAAGAATAAAGTTGTATACACTGGAGACAAGAGTATAAAACAATGGTTATTGGAGGGATAAATGTGAGCATCAAAAAATCTGAGCTATACAGGTTGATTGATCGTCTGCGCGAACAGGATACGAAAAGCGCCTATGACTTTCTCCGGTATTTAATCGACAAGCAACAGAATCCTTACCACCACATTGACCAATTAGAACCGGACAATACTCCATTCAATCAAGAAGAAAAAGAACAGTTAGACAGTCAGGATGAGGCGACCGTTACTTTGGAGGATTTAAAGCGTGAGCTCAAGCTATCAGATTGAGTTAAAGCGTCCAACCACTAAATTCTTGGCAAAACAAGATCGTCCCTCACAGATACGGATTCTTCAAGCTTTAAAAGGACTAGAGAAGGTCCACCTGAAGGAGACATTAAGCCGATGAAAGGACATACCGGTCTCTATCGCCTGCGGATAGATATATATAGAGCGATTTACGAGGTTCACCATTCAGAGAAAATAGTCTATGTAAGAGCAATTGGAAATCGTGGAGATATCTATAAAGGATAAGCAACCCTATTAGGTTTACTCTATAGTCGATTTTTCTTCGTTACCCAGTGTATATGTATACTCGGAACGCGCCTTACGCATCTTGCGCATGACTGCGTTGTGTCTTAAAATGTTCATTCTAATCACTGATCCTCATTCCTTGAAACATCATATCGCGTGATTTTATTATCTAATATTTAAGAATTATTAATCTGTAAAACAATTCGAGGTCAATTCATGTTTGACCTCGAATTGTTTTTGTTTTCCGCGTTCTACCTAATACCAACGTTTTTATGATGGATCTGAAACTTGGATAATTACTTTTCCTTTAGCACGCTTTGTCTCCACATATTCAAGCCCTGCTTGAGCATCCTCCAAATTGAACGTACGATCAATTTGTGGTTTAATCACTCCGTCCTCAACGAGTTTCGTAATCTTCTCCATTTGTTTACCGTTTGGTTGCATGGCTAAGAATTGGTAACTGTTGTCGTTTTGCTTTGCGAGCTTACGCATCTTTCTAGAACCGAGTGAAATGAACAGGCGCATGATGACCCCGAGGTCAAACACATCAGCTAGTTCCTTGGTCACAGGTCCGGCAACGGAGACAATTTTACCACCTGTTCTGAGGACTTGGAATGATCGCTCAAGGGATTCCCCTCCAAGGGTATCTAACACAGCATCATAGTTTGATATAACCTCTTCAAACTTCTCCTTTTTGTAGTTAATAATGAGGTCTGCTCCCATTTCTTTTGCCAAATCTGCACCGGCATCACTTGTGGTCGTTGCTACATAGGCACCGATATGCTTAGCCAGTTGTATTGCAAATGTGCCTACCCCTCCTGAACCCGCATGAATAAGGATTTTTTGCCCTTTTTTTAGTTGAAGGACATCGTATAATGCCTGCCATGCGGTAAGGCCCACTAACGGAAGCGAAGTAGCTTCTTCCAATGTTAGGTTTTTGGGTACTAACGCAATCTCATTTTGATCCACAGCAATATATTCTGCAAATGTTCCTTTAAGCGGGTGTGGGCGCCCATACACACGATCCCCTTCTTTAAATCGCGAGACCTTCTTACCTGTTTGAATAACGGTTCCGGAAAAATCATTTCCGAGTGTCAGCGGGAAGGTATGTTTGACAGTCAGACGAAATTTTCCGTCCCTGAACAAAGAATCCACCGGGTTTACACTGGCGGCATGAATTTGTACTAAGACCTCGTCATCTTGTATAGTAGGTGTAGGTAGCTCTGATAAACTTAACTTTTGGTCTGAACCGTATTTTTCTACTGTCATGGCTTTCATGGTGTACATCACTGCACCTTTCATTTCCTTATTTTTACTAACATGTCGATTAATCGAACTTAGAAAGTGTTTTTCGTTCGCTCTGCTTTTACCTTGTTAAATATGATTGCCTTTGTCGAAAATAGCTTGCCCACCAAAAATGTAATTCACAACAAAGCAAAAGCGCATGAAGGAGAGATAATTGCTTTTATAGATGGTAAAATAATGAAAATACACATTACTAATCGTTTTCTTATGCATGTGCGATACTTCAAGACTACGCTATAATTAAATAGTTGTCAAATGATAGTTGTATTTTGATAACGTTAATACTATAATGAAAGTGTGAGGTGGTTATGATGGATCTCCAAACCATCTTTAATAACTACTTAAAGCTTGTGAATGCTGTTAATCTATTTTCAGGTGATATTACACGTGGAATCGAATATGATATGACGCCTAGTCAATTTAGTCTGCTCGAATATGTAAAGATGAATCAACCGGTTATGGTGACTCAACTTTGTCATTGTTTAGATATGTCTTTACCGAATGCAAGTCGTGAGCTAAAAAAGATACAAGATAAAGGGCTTATCGAAAAGAAAACCTCACAAGAAGATCGAAGAAAAGTATATATTCACCTGTCTCAAGCAGGAGAAACATTTATGGAGAATTACCTCACACATGTGAAAAGCAATTTTCTTCGGCATATTGAAGGTGTTCCTGAGAAAGAACTAACCAAGATCAACGAAGCGATGGAAATCTTACAGTACAGTTTTTACTGTAAAAATCATCATTCAAAATAAGGAGGGTACTAAATGAGTACCTTAGCTGAAACTTTAGAACAAGCTGTAGCTCAAAGTATGAGTAAAATACCGAAAGAAGTCTTAGAAGTCATGAAACGTGCCACATACGAGTTAGCCGATTCAGACATGGGAAAAGGGTTAAATGTAGGGGACTCTGCACCTGATTTCACGTTGAAAAATGCAATAGGTAAAGAAGTCTCCCTATCCGATAAGTTAAAAAACGGACCTGTTGTTCTCGTTTTTTATCGTGGAGAATGGTGTCCTTACTGCAATCTAGAATTGAAAGCCTATCAAGATTTAGCACCTGAATTTAAGGAAAAAGGTGTAGAAGTCATTGCCATTAGTCCTGAAACGCCAGATCACACGGTATCTATCCAACAAAAACATGATTTAACTTATGAAGTATTAAGTGATCCAACCAAGCAAGTGATCAAAGATTATCAATTACTGTTTGATCTACCAGACTATCTGATTGAAGTATACGAGAAGTTTGGTATCGACTTAACTCAATTTAATGCGAAAGAAGACGCATGGAGCCTTCCTGTACCTGCGACATTCGTGATTAATCAAGAAGGTAAAGTAGAGTACGTAGAAGCAAACCCAGACTATACAAAACGGATGGAACCGAAAGAAGCACTTGAAAAAGCAGTTAAGTAAAATAGCATAAATAACAAAGCTAGCGCTTCAATATATTGAGGCACTAGCTTTGTTGTCTTGCAAATATTAGAGGTTTTCTAGTCTATTTTGGTTACTCCAATTTGTAATTCAGGCATTATTATGCATTTTTTCGTTCAACATCCATTTTGGGTATGGGCAGATTCATACCACTATCTCATTCGCCAATGACTAGGGTCATAGAGAAAGTTTGTTATTGCTTTGTCCAGTTTCAATTCCTTATAGGTACATCCTAAACCCTATTAATCCCCGTCAAATCAGCAATATACTATTTCATTGTATATGAATCTCACTACTCTATCAAATCACAAGAACCAGCTACAATCAACGTTTCACCTTCCCCTCACTGAAATAACATTACATAACATGTCGTCGATCCCTCGAAGTTACAACGCTACTGTAAATCGACGACAAATCGAACACTTGAACCCTCCCCTTTATTTGTATCCAGTTGAGGAGAGAATCACTTAACAAAAAGAGACGGGTGCATCAACACCCGCCCCGTATATTATGAGATACTCGGATAGCCATCTAGCGGATGGTTACCTCATAATCCATGTCACAGTGTAACCCGCCTCAAGCCCTATCCGATTATCTCACTTGAATTGTATTATAAATCCGAATAATAGAGAGTTATGTTGCCTCGCAAAGGATCGGAATCAATCCGTTCGTAAAATCATTAACCCCCTTCTCGCCATATATCCCTTTTCCTCTATTATATATTTCTATTTCATACAAAAAACCCTACCGATGCAGTAGGGTTTGTCGCGGAAAAGGTCAGATTTTTAGCTCTCCGAGACGAACGAGATCAACGACAGCTTGAGACCGTCCTTTCACATTCAATTTTTGCATTACATTTGTAATGCGTACCTTTTGCAAACGGGCTACGACTTAGAATTCGGCGCTTTAATGGTCAGATGGATATCTATTGTCTTATCTGGATGTATCACAATGGATTCGATAATCGTCTTTAATGCGTTATGAAGATCTTGATTCTGATTTGTTATCGCCTCAAACGCTTGCCTGACATTTTCGATCTTCTCCGCTGAATGCTCCTTCTTCTGAAGAACAATTAGATTGTTCTCTGCCTCTCTAGTCTGAGCATCAATTTCCTTTCTCTTTTCTTCAAACTCGGCCTTATCAATTAGTCCATCCAGAAATAAATCAAGTAGTCCTTTCTTTCTCTTCTCTAACTGCCCAACCAGTTTATTTAAATCAAAAACCTCCTTTTCCTTCTTTTCCTCGAAATGACTATCAAAGTTGAATGAAGAGATTCCGCCTCCATCTTTAATTAATTGCTCCAGGACAAACTCTCGTAATTCTTCGTATGTGATTGGTTCATGATTCACACATCCATATTCCCCGGCCCTTCGTCTCTGACTGCACTTCAAGTATTTCCAGCTCTTTTTAGAACCGTCTACATGTTTTCTCCATGTTTGTGAGACCACCATACTCGATCCGCACACACTGCATTTCATCAGACCTCGAAACTCATTCCAAGGAGTTATCCTCCTCTTTGAATGCTTAATCTCTTTTTTATTCGCCTGGTCCCACTCCTCCCTTGAGACAATCGCAGGATGATGATCCCTAAAATGAACCCATTTATCTTCAGGGTTTTGAATCTGTTTCTTTTTCCCGCCAACTTTTATAGTTGCATGTTTGTTCATCACGAAGTCTCCGCAATAAATGGGATTGCGAATGAGGCGCTGTACAGAAGTTACTTGCCACTTACTCTTCATTTTTGGCTTGTAACCACGAGCATTTAACTCTAATGTAATCTTCTTAAACCCCAAGCCTTGGTTGTACCAAGCATAAATTTGACGAACCACATCCGCTTCCTCTGGATGCAGACCTAGAAGCCCTTCTTTTTTCTCGTATCCATAAGGCGTTTTCCCTATATGTTCTCCACGTCTCACCTTAGCTGCCAAAGCTGCTGAAATACCCGCTGACAAGGTACGGCTATATTGTGCAGAGAAAAGCGACCACAGCTCAAAAGCCATATCATTTTTCCCTGCCTTGTTCGAGTCGTAGCCCTCTTCTACAGAGATAATGCGAACGTTGTGAGAGATGAATACTTCACGTATTTCTAATGAATCCTTCAAGTCCCTCGCTAAACGGCTAATAGATTTAAAAACAACTGTATCGATTTCTTTTTGCTTCGCTTTTCCCAACAGTAACTGTATAGCCGGGCGATCAAGTAACAGCGTCCCGCTTATCCCTTCGTCCTTATATACATTGCTCTCATTCCATTCAAACTCATTGCGTTCAAGCCAATTTCTGCATATGTCTATTTGGTTTTCGACAGAGGATACTTGCTCATCCCTATCAGTTGATACCCGGACATAAACACCGTAGTTAGTAGTCATATTATCCTCCGTTTGCAAATGGTACACTTAGTTTATTTTGTACCATATCAGCGGGAAGATCAACTGAAAATACTACATACTTTCACAAATCGTCACTGTCCTTCTCTTTATACAATTCCTCTAGTGGCACGCCCAATAGCTTAGATAGTTTGTACAAGTAGGGAAGCGAAGGATAGTTCGATCCGTTTTCCCAACGCGAAAACATTGAATTGGTAACCCCTAATTGTTCAGCTACCCAACTAGCCATAATCCCCTTCTTTTTACGGATTTCTTTTATCTTCGGTACATAATCTAATTTCCCCATATCCTCACCTATAGTCATTATTCTCTTATAAATGGACAAAACCTTTGATCTAATAAGGTAAAATTATTTATCTAATTAGGTAAATTGTCCAAGCTTAGGCGCATATCATGGTATGACCAAGGGATGAAAAAAGATTGTCCCACAAGTGAAATTCATCCCTTGGTCATACTAAGGTATCAACATCAGAGGAGCGAGCATCATGATATTGGGCATCGATGGTGGGAACGAGCGGGTAAAGGTGTATGGCGGGAGTACGGGATACGACTCCTTCCTCGCCGATATTGGGGAGTATCGCGAACTGAAGCTGAAAAACCAACACGGCGAGGATGACATGGTGTGGGAGTATGAAGGGAAGAAGGGATTTGCAGGAAGCCTCGCTCGATGGGAGTCAGAACTGGGCGGATCAACGAAAGGCGGAACGAAGGCGCATTTTGATGGGAAGATGAGGATTTTGTTCGCGGTGCACAGGTGGTTCAATCGTGCGATCGGCAATTCGGTTCGGATCGTAGTTGGTCAGCCGATCGAGCGTCACACAGATGAGGAAAAGAAGAAAATCATCGAGATGCTTCAAGGGTGGCATGAGCTGACCATCAACGGAAAGAAGAAAAAGTTCCACATCAGCGAGGTACGTGTC